>DATKPY010000038.1:0-82597 GCA_035523875.1 Steroidobacteraceae bacterium | reverse complement strand
GCCCGACCGATCGCGCTCGATGATCTCGTCATCGATCAGTAGGACCGCGGGTTTGCGCGTGACTCAGCGCAGCTGTCCCGAATCGAGCAGGAGCCGCTCCAGGTACCGCGCGATCGGGTCCACCTCGAGATTGACCGTCGCGCCTGCCGCGAGCGCACCGAGGGTGGTCGCGGCCTGGGTGTGCGGGATGAGGTTGACCCCGAATCGTGCACCCTCGATCTCGTTCACCGTGAGGCTCACTCCATCGATTGCGACCGATCCCTTGCGCGCGAGGTAGCGCGCGAGCTCGGCGGGTGCCTCGATCGTGAGCCGCAGCGACCGCGCATCGCTCGCGCGCGCGAGGACGCGGGCGACCCCGTCCACGTGGCCGCTCACCAGATGGCCTCCCAAGGCGTCCCCGGCGCGCAGCGCCGGCTCGAGATTCACCCGCGCGCCCGGCTGGAGCTGCCCGAGCGTCGTGACCGCGAGCGTCTCGCGCGATAGATCCGCGCTGAAGCGCTGACCCTCGAGGGCCACTGCGGTCACGCAGCAGCCCTGCACGCTGATGCTGTCGCCGACCGCGACCCGGCCGAGATCGAGCCGCTCGACGGCGATCACGACGCGCCGGTCCTCGCCTTGCGGCTCGAGCGCCACGACCGACCCGACATCCTGCACGATACCCGTGAACATCGGCGGCTGACCTCTCATGCTTCCGGCGCGAGCGGTGGGCGCAGCCTCAATCGCACGTCCCCCCCGAGCATCAACGCGTCCAGCAGGCGAAAGCGCCGCGCGGCCGCGATGTCCGCGAGGGGCGGAAGTTGGGCGAGAGGCCGCGCCTGCGGACCGAGCAGGAGCGGTGCCACGTAGAGGAGAAGCTCATCGACGAGACTCAAACGGATGAGCTCGCCGGCGAGCGTGGCGCCGCACTCCACCAGCACCTCGTTCGCCTCGGCCGCGCCGAGGCGGATGAGCGCGGCACGCAGATCGAGCCGCCCCCCCGCAGACTCGGGCGCGCCGTCGGCCGCCACCGGCTCTGTCGGCACGCACTCCACACGTACTCCCCGCGACTCGAGCGCCGCCCGCCGCGCGCCGTCGGCTGCGGCGGTCAGAATCAGGACCTCTCCGGCACTCGCGAGCAGCCGCGCCGTGGGCGGCGTGCGCAGCGTCGTGTCGAGCACGACCTTCGTCGGTGGTTGCGCGCGCGCCGTCGCCACGCGCACATCGAGCCGCGGATCGTCCGCGAGCACCGTGCCGATGCCCGTCAGGATCATGGAGCTTTGCGCCCGCCAGCGCTGCACGTCCTCGCGTGCGCGCTCGCCGGTCAACCACTGGCTCGCGCCGCTTGCGAGCGCCGTGTGCCCATCGAGGCTCATGGCGAGCTTCAGGCGCACCCACGGCAATCCGCTCAGCATGCGTTTGGCGAAGCCTGCGTTGAGCTCGAGCGCCTCGTGCTCCATCAGCCCCGAGTCCACCTCGATGCCTGCGGCGCGCAGCCGCTCGGCACCGCGGCCGTCGACGCGCGGGTTGGGGTCCCGAGCCGCGTACACGACGCGCCCCACGCGCGCCGCAATGAGCGCATCGACGCACGGGGGCGTGCGGCCGTGATGGCTGCAGGGCTCGAGTGTCACGTAGGCCGTTGCTCCGAGCGCGCCTGCGCCTGCGGCACGCAGCGCGAGAACCTCGGCATGCGGCTCGCCGGGCCGCTGGTGCCAGCCCTCCCCGACCACCGTCCCATCGCGCACGATCACACAGCCGACGCGCGGGTTGGGATGGGTCGTCTCGAGACCGCGGGCGGCGAGCTCGAGCGCGCGGCGCATCGCCTGCTGGGCGCGCTCATCGAAGCGGGTCATTTCTTGCGCTCCGCGGGTTGTTCCGGCGCTCCGCGAGCCCCGCTCGATGGCGCGTCCCCGGAAAGCAGCGGCAGCTGATCGCGGTTCACCTCGCGCCGCCGCGCCGGATGGCGCAGCCGTTCGATCTCGTCGCGAAAGGCGTCGAGGTCCTGAAAGCTGCGGTAGACGGAGGCGAAGCGCACGTAGGCAACCTCATCGAGGTGGCGCAGCTCGCTCATGACCATCTCGCCGATGGTGCGCGAGGCAACCTCGCGCTCCCCGAGACTGCGCAGCGCGTGGCACAGACGGCTCACGGCCGCCTCGATCGCCTCGCGCTCGACGGGACGCTTCTCGAGCGCCCGGTCCATCCCCGCTCGCAGCTTCTTCTCGTCGAAGGCTTCGCGGCTGCCGTCGCTCTTCACGACGAGCGGCATGAGGAGCTCCGCGGTCTCGAACGTCGTGAAGCGCTCCCCGCACGAGAGGCACTCGCGGCGCCTGCGGATCTGACGGCCCTCGCCCGCGAGGCGCGAGTCGATCACTTTCGTCTCGATGTGGCCGCAGAAAGGGCAATACATGCGGCGTCTCCGTCGGAACGGTCAGCCGCAGCAGCCGCGATTCACGGGGCGTACACCGGGTACTCGCGGCACAGATCGAGCGCGCGCGCGCGCGCGCGCGCGACCGCAGCCTCCGCGCCGCCTGCCTCGAGCACCTCCGCGATCAGATCCGCGACGAGCTCGACCTCGCGCTCCCTGAATCCGCGCGTGGTCACGGCGGGCGTGCCGATGCGCAGGCCGCTCGCGATCGAGGGCGGGCGCGGGTCGTTCGGCACGGCGTTCTTGTTGACCGTGATGTTGGCGCTTCCGAGCGCCGCGTCGGCCTCCTTGCCGGTGATGCTGAGGCGCTTCAGATCGACGAGGAAGAGGTGATTGTCGGTGCCGCCCGAGACGATATCGATTCCGCGCGCGGCGAGCCGCGCGCACATCGCGCGCGAATTCTTCAGTACCTGCTCCTGATAGGCTCTGAACTCGGGCTGCAGCGCCTCGAGCAGCGCAACCGCTTTCGCCGCGATCACATGCATGAGGGGGCCGCCCTGAGTGCCGGGAAACACCATGGAGTTGAGCTTGCGCGCGAGCTCCTCGTTCTCGCGCGCGAGGATCAGCCCGCCGCGCGGACCGCGCAGTGTCTTGTGAGTGGTGGTCGTGACCACATCGGCGTGCGGAATGGGATCGGGATACAGCCCCATCGCGACGAGTCCCGCCACGTGCGCCATGTCGACCACGAGGTAGGCGCCGACGCTGCGCGCGATCGCCGCGAAGCGCGCCCAGTCGATCGCGCGCGAATAGGCGGAAAAGCCCGCCACGATGAGCTTCGGGCGCTCGCGCTCGGCGAGCCGCTGCACCTCCTCGTAATCGATCCGCCCGGTGTCGGTGCGCACTCCGTACTGGACCGCGCGGAAGAGCTTGCCGGAGAAGTTCACGCGTGCCCCGTGCGTCAGGTGTCCGCCGTGATCGAGACTCATCCCGAGGAGCGTATCGCCCGGCTCAATGAGCGCGAAGTACACGGCGGCGTTCGCCTGCGAGCCGGAATGCGGCTGCACGTTGGCGTAGGCGGCCCCGAAGAGCCGCTTCGCACGGTCGATCGCGAGCTGCTCGGCGATGTCGACGTATTCGCAGCCGCCGTAGTAACGCCGGCCGGGATACCCCTCGGCGTACTTGTTGGTGAGCACCGAGCCCTGGGCCTCGAGCACCCGTGGGCTCGTGTAGTTCTCGGATGCGATGAGCTCGATGTGCTCCTCCTGGCGGAGGCGCTCACCGCTCAAGGCGGCGGCGAGCTGCGGGTCGAAGCCCTCGATCTTCAGGTCCCTCGGGAACATGCTGTGTACTTGTCTAGCGCGATCGAGCGGCTATTGTAACCGACCGTGGCGCTGCGCCTGCGCCGGAGAGGGTCGCGGCCTCCCACGGCGGCCCGTATCAGCCCCCGTATCAGCCGATGAGGCCTTCCACCACCGCGCACCAGGCGTGGGCGATGTTTGCGCGGTTGTAGCCCCCGCCGCCGAGCGCGAGCACGCGACCGTGGCCGAAGTCCGCGGCGAGCTCGCTCAAATCGCGCGCCGCCTGCCCGTGCACGCGCGGGGAAAAGCGCATGTGCGTGATCGGATCGCCCTCGACGCTGTCGGCGCCGCACTGGAGCAGGATCAGCTCGGGCTCGAACCGGCGCAGGTGCGCGAGCACCGCGGGCCAGACGCGCGCGAAGGCCGTGTCGTCGGCGCCCGCAGCGAGCGGCAGGTTGAGCTTGGTGCCGTGGGCGGCGCCGCGTCCCTGCTCGCTCGCCGCACCCGTGCCCGGATAGAGCGAGCGTCCGTCCTCGTGGATATCGGCGAAGATCACCTGCGGATCCTCTTCGAACGCGTAGTACACCCCGTCGCCGTGATGGGCATCGATGTCCACGTAGCCGATGCGCTCCATTCCATGGCGCTTGCGCAAGAGCTCGATCGCCACGCCGCAATCGTTAAAGACGCAGAAACCGGCCGCATGATCGCGCGCGGCATGATGCAGGCCCGCGATCGGCACGAATGCGCGGCGCGCGCTGCCGCTCGCGATCGCCTCGGCCGCGCGCAGTGTCGCACCGACGACCGTGGCGGCCGCCTCGTAGACACCGCGGTAGGCCGGCGTATCGCCGCCGTCGAGAAAGCCCTGACCGCTCTGCGAGCGCTCGCGCACGAAATCCACGTACGCTGGAGCGTGGAACGCGAGCAGCTCCTCGTATGAGGCTTCGCGCGGCTCGAGCGACTGGACACGCAGGGCGAGATTGCGCGCGTCGAACTCGCGCATGAAGGCGGCGTGTCGGTCCGGTCCGAAGGGATGGCCGTCCGGGAAGCCGTAGCGCGCGAGGCGCTCGCCGGTCACGACCGCTACCTCAGTGCCCATGCCACCTGTACACTCGCTCGGCGCTCGCCCGTACCGCCCGCCGGAAGCCTAGCACAGCAGACCGCAACGTATGGCTCAGTACATCTTCACGATGAACCGGGTATCCAAGGTGGTACCCCCCAAACGCGTCATTCTGCGAGACATCAGCCTCTCTTTCTTCCCTGGAGCGAAGATCGGCGTTCTCGGGCTCAACGGCTCGGGCAAGTCGACGCTCCTGAAGATCATGGCCGGCATCGACCACGAGGTTGACGGGGAGGCACGCCCGCAAGCCGGCATTCGCGTGGGCTACTTGCCGCAGGAGCCTGAGCTCGATGCCACGAAGGACGTGCGCGGCATCGTGGTGGAGGGCGTCGGCGGGACTCTCGAGCTCGTCGAGCGCTTCAATCGCGTGAGCGAGCGGTTCGCCGAGCCCCTTGCGGAGGATGAGATGAACGCGCTGCTCGAGGAGCAGGCGAAGCTGCAGGATGCCATCGATGCGGCGGGAGGGTGGGAGCTCGAGCGAAAACTCGACATCGCGGCCGATGCGCTGCGCCTGCCGCCGTGGGAGGCGCCGATCGCCTCGCTCTCGGGCGGCGAGCGGCGCCGCGTGGCGCTCTGCCGTCTGCTGCTGTCCGCCCCGGACATGCTGCTGCTCGATGAGCCCACCAATCATCTCGACGCGGAGTCGATCACCTGGCTCGAGCGCTACCTCGAGGAGTATCCGAGCACCGTGATCGCGGTGACCCACGATCGCTACTTTCTCGACAACGTCGCCGAATGGATCCTGGAGCTCGATCGCGGACACGGCATTCCCTGGCACGGCAACTACTCCTCCTGGCTCGAGCAGAAGGAGCAGCGCCTGCAGGTGGAGGAGCGCGAGCGCGAGGCGCTGCGCAAGACTCTGCAGCACGAGCTCGAATGGGTGCGGCAGAATCCCAAGGCGCGCCAGGCGAAGAGCAAGGCGCGCCTCGGCCGCTACGAGGAGCTCGCCTCGCGCGAGTTCCAGGAGCGCAATGAGACCAACGAGATCTACATCCCTCCCGGAGAGCGGCTCGGCGACACCGTGATCGAGGTCGAGCGGCTGCGCAAGGGTTACGGCGAGCGGCTTCTCATCGAGGGCCTGAGCTTTCGCCTGCCGCGCGGCGGAATCGTCGGCATCATCGGCCCGAACGGCGCCGGCAAGACGACGCTGTTTCGGATGCTGATCGGAGCCGAGCAGCCCGACTCCGGCACGATCCGCATCGGTCCCACGGTGCAGTTGGCCTACGTCGATCAGTCGCGCCAGTCGCTCAACGACAAGAAGACCGTGTGGGAGGAGATCTCGGCGGGGCTCGATATCATCAAGGTCGGCAGCTACGAGACCCCATCGCGCAGCTACGTCGGCCGCTTCAATTTCAAGGGCGCGCAGCAGCAGCAGCCGATCGGCGCGCTCTCCGGCGGCGAGCGCAATCGCGTGCACCTCGCGAAGGTGCTCAAATCGGGGGGCAATGTGCTGCTCCTCGATGAGCCGACGAACGACCTCGACGTGGAGACGCTGCGCGCACTCGAAGAGGCGCTGCTCACCTACCCGGGCTGCGCGGTCGTGATCTCTCACGATCGCTGGTTCCTCGACCGCATCGCCACTCACATCCTCGCATTCGAGGGCAACTCCGAGGTGATCTGGTTCGAGGGCAACTACCAGGAGTACGTCGAGGACTTCAAGCGCCGGCGCGGCGAGGATGCGGCCCAGCCCCACCGCATCCGCTACAAGCCCCTCACTCGCTGATCGTGGGCGGCGCATCGCGGGCCGGGCATCCTCGCTGGGCGGGCCCGCTCGCGGCACTGCTCGTCATCTCGTTCGTCGTCTATCTGCTGCACCGCGAGCTCGCGCACTTCAACGCGCGGCACATCATCGCGCAGCTGCACGCAATTCCGGCGCGCGCGCTGTGCGCGGGGTTCGCGTTCACGGCGGTGAGCTACGTCGCGCTCGCGTTCTACGATGTGCTCGGCTTCGCCTACCTCGGCAAGCGGCTCCATTTCCTGCGCGTGCTCTCCGCGAGCTTCATCGCCAACGCATTCGGAAACAATGTGGGCTTCGCCGCTTTCACGGGGGCCGCCTTTCGGCTGCGCTTGTACTCCGGTGCCCGCCTCACGGCGACCGATGTCGCGACGATGTCGGGCTACACGAGCGTCACGACGACGCTCGGCCTCGCGAGCATGGCCGGCCTCTCCTTCCTCCTCGCCCCGGACCGCGCGCCGCATGCGCTGCACGTGACGGCGCCGTGGAGCGTTGCGATCGGCAGCGCGCTCCTCCTCATGGTCGGAAGCTATTTCCTCTGGGCGTGCTCGCGACGCATGCGGCTCGAGATTCGCGGCTGGCTGCTGCGCCCGCCCGGCGCGCGGCTCGCCGCGGCGCAGATCGCCTTGGGCACCGTCGACGTCGGATTGACCGGAGCGGTGCTGTGGATGTTGCTGCCCGACTCGGTGCACATCGGCTATGCGAGTTTCATCGGCATCTTCGCGGTGGCGGCCGGTGCCGGATTCGTAGCGCACGCGCCCGGGGGAATCGGCGTGCTCGAGGCGATCATGCTGTACGCCCTGCCCGGTGCGCCGGCCGATACCCTGCTGGGATCGCTCCTCGCGTACCGCTGCGTCTATTACTTGAGTCCGCTCCTCCTCGCGACGCTCCTGTTCGGCGCCGAGGAATTTGGCGCCCAGTGGATGCGGCTCGCCGAGGCACGCCAGCGCGCCGCCACCCTCATCGCACCGGTGGTCCCCTCCGTGTGCGGCGCACTCACCTTCATCGCCGGGGCCGTGCTGATCCTCGCGGGTGTCACGCCGTTCCTCGAGACCGAGCCCTCCGTGCGGCTGCTGCCCCTCGCGGCGCTCGAGCTCGCCCACGCGCTGCTCGGCGTTCTCGGACTCGCGCTGCTCGTGCTCTCGCGCGCGCTCTTCCACCGCATCCGCACGGCCTACCGGATCGCCTCCGGACTGCTTCTCGCCGGGGCGGTGCTCGCCCTCCTCGACGGCTTCGCTTACGACGCGGCGCTCGTGCTCGCGATGGTGCTCGCCGTGCTCACACTCGGCCGCGGCGCATTCCATCGCGCAACCTCGATCCGCGCGGAGCGCTTCACACCGGCGTGGGCGGTCGGCATCGTGGGCGTCGTCGTTGCGAGCATCTGGATCGGATTTCTCACTTCCCGGCACGCCGAGTCCTCGAGCGAGCTCATGGGGACGCTTGGCCTCTATGCCGAAACGCCGCGCCTGGTGCGCTCCGCGCTCATCGTCTCCGTGCTCACCGCGGGCTACCTCATCTACGATCTGTTGCGCGCCCCCTCGCGCACGCCGGCGCGCGCGGGCTCGGTCGAGACCGAGCGCACCGCGCGGCTGGTGGAGCAGTCCTCCTCCGCGCTCGCCAATGCGGCATTGATCGGCGACAAGTTGCTCATCGCGAGCGACTCGGGGAACGCCTTCGTCATGTATCGCCCCGAGGGACGCAGCCACGTCGCCCTCGGCGATCCGATCGGTCCGCGCGCGGATGCCGAGGAGCTCATCTGGCGCTTCTGCGAGCTCGCAGACGCGCAAGGCGCACGTCCGGTCTTCTACCAGACGAGCGCCGCCTGCCTCCCGCAGTACCTCGATCTGGGGCTCGCGGCCATGACGATCGGCGAGGAGGCGCGGCTCCCGCTCGGCGCATTCTCACTCGAGGCGGAGGAGCACGCGGAGCTGCGCACGGCGCAACTGCGCGCGAGCCGCGACCGCACGAGCTTCGAGGTGGTCGACAAGGCGCGGGTGCCCGCGCTGCTGCCCGAACTCCGCGGCATCTCCGATGCCTGGCTCGAGGAGAAGGCCGCGACGGAGAAGCACTTCTCCGTCGGCGCGTTCATGCCACAGTACCTGCGGAGGTTTTCCATCGCGCTCCTGCGCCGCGACGGCGCGCCGGTCGCATTCGCCAACCTCTGGGCCGCACGGCGCGCGGAGCTCGCGGTGGACTTCATGCGCTTCGGGCCCGACTCACCGCCGGGCGCGATGGACTACCTTCTGCTCGAGCTCATGCTGTGGGCGCGCGCCCAGGGGTTTGCGAGCTTCAGCTTGGGTGTCGCACCGCTTGCGCACCTCGAGCAACACCCGCTCGCGCCGGCTTGGCAGCGGATCGGCTGCTCGATCTTCCGCCACGGCGAGCACTTCGCGAACTTCGAGAGCCTGCGGCGCTTCATGGCGAAGTTTCAGCCGCACTGGGAGCCGCGCTACTTGGTTGCCCCGGGCGATGTGGCCCTCCCGCAGATTCTGGTGGATGTCTCGAAGCTCATTGTGGGTCGCGCCCCCGAGCTCGTGACATAACGCACCCGGGATCCCGCTCGCTCCCGCCCGCGCAGGCGCGCTAGAATCAACGCGACGCGCGCTGCACGATCAAGAGCAACAAGGCGCTCGAGGCATGTCCGTCTATATCGATCTCGCGGGAAATCTGGTCAACGAACAGGCGCGCAACCTCGTGCTGAGCTGCCCGCACTGCGAGACCACTTCGCACATCACGGTGAGCGCGGTGCCGCGGTTCGAGGACCTGCAGGAATACAAGCCGGCGTTCGTGGGCGTCGTCTATCGCTGCGATGCCTGCAACTCGCCGGTCTTCCTGCGCTACGCGGTGCGCAGCTACCGCCCGGACCGCATCGAGCTCGCCCCGCAGTTCACCGAGGTCGAGCGGCCGCGCGAGAAGTTCAGCTTCACCCACCTCCCCGAGGAGGTCGAGCAGCTGTTCCGCGAGGCGCTCGCGTGCTTCTCGAACGGCGCTTACAACGCCTTCTCATCGATGTGTCGCCGCACCGCACAAGCCGCCTTCACCGATCTCGGCGAGTCCGGAAAGTTGCGACTGTTCGATGAGCTCAACGCGGTGCGCGACATGGCGGACCTCGACGGGCGGACCTTCATCACGATCAAGAACGTGATCTTCGGCACGCAGAGCGATCAGCGGGCAGACCCCCCGTTCCTCGATGCCATGAGCGCCGCCGTCGTTCTCGAGGTGATGAAGGACCTGCTCTACGAGGCCTACGTACGCAAGGGCCGTCTGCAGCAGGCGCTCACGGTGCGCCGGTACTTCGCCGAAGAGACTGCCGATAACATCGCCTCGGTCCTTGCATCCCCCGCGGCATTGAAGCAGGCTGCCGAAAGCGACACGGCCTCCTCGCCGTGACCGCCGGCGCCGGGCGCCGCACCGCGACCGGACGACGGGCGTCGTGCCGCGCAAGCGCCGACTTAAGTTACGGCCGGCGCGGCCGTTAACCGCAGGGAGGTTAGTCTATGGAGCCCTGCGGCGGCCGGTCTGAAGGCCGTCCACGGGGAGGCCCGTATGTTTGATGGCTCGGATACAGTGGTGCTCTACGAGGAGCTCGCCTACCAGGATGTGCTTCCGGTCCTGTGGCGCGCGATGCCCGGTACCGTCGATCAGGCGGTCGCAGCGAGCTTCACCGACCGCAACTTGCGCGTGCTGCAGGCGTGCGCGGCCATCGAGGATCATGCCGTCGGCCCGGAACAGGACGAGATCTCCCCGGAGCTGCAGCGGCTCGATTTCAAGGTCAATTTGCTGCTCGATCTGGTCGGCCAGCTGCTGGTCTCAAACCGTCCGCGTCCCGCCGCGGTGCCGATCCGCTTCAATGCGCTCGGGGCGATCTGGCGCGGGGCGCCGCCGCTTCCGGAGGCCGGCGCACAGGGCGTCGCGGAGATCTACCTGCGCGACTTCCTGGCCGAGCCCCTGAGGCTCATCGGGCGCATCACCAACGTGACGCCTGACGGTCAGATCAAGGCGCGCTTCAATCCCACCGGCGAGACGATCGCCGACCTCATCGAAAAGCTCACCTTCCGGCGCCACCGGCGCCAGATCGCCGGCAGCCGCCAGCCGCGCCGAGCGTAGCGGCCCCGCAGCCCGCTCCGTGGGCTTTGTGATTCGGTTCACGCGTGCCGCTCGGTAAGCGCCGCCCGAGTTAGGAGGCGCTTCACAATATTCCCCGCGCGTTTGAGTCAACAATATGCGCCACTGTGCTCGGCTGCGGCTCGGGCACGCGGAGAGGTGATGTCGGCAACTGAAACGGCCGTCGTTCCGGGCGCAGAAGAGAATTTGGCGCGGAGCGAGCGGCTCATCCCGGTCAGACTCGATGAGCGGGCGCGCGTGCGCCTGCCCACCGGAACATCGGCCGCCATCCGCGATGTGATCGCGCTCATCCGCCAGGTGGCCGAGCACGAATCGACCGTCCTCATTCTCGGGGAGTCCGGCACCGGCAAGGAAGTCGTCGCGCGCGCCGTTCACGACCTCGGCCCGCGGCGGCAGCGACCCTTCGTCGCCGTCAACTGCGGTGCGATCCCGGCGGAGCTGCTCGAGTCCGAGCTCTTCGGCCACGAGAAGGGCGCGTTCACCGGCGCCGTCGCCGCGCGCAAGGGCCGCTTCGAGATCGCCGAGGGCGGCACGCTGTTTCTCGATGAGATCGGCGACATGAGCCCCTCGATGCAGGTGAAGCTCCTGCGCGTGCTGCAGGAGCGCGTCTTCGAGCGCGTCGGCAATCACCTGCCCATGCGCTGCAACGTGCGCATCATCGCCGCGACGCATCGCAATCTCGAGGACGCGATCGAGCGCGGCACGTTCCGCGAGGATCTGTTCCACCGTATCAATGTCTTTCCGATCGAGACGCCCCCGCTGCGCGAGCGCCTCGAGGACTTACCCCTCCTGGTGCGGGACTTCATCGCACACAACATCGCCGAAGGCCGCGGCCACGTGCAGCTTTCTCCGCGCGCTCTCGCCGCGCTCACCTTGAATCGCTGGTCGGGCAACGTGCGCGAGCTCGCAAACCTGATCGAGCGGCTGTCCATCGTGTGCGGCGGACGGATCGCCGCAATCGCGGACCTGCCGCCGAAATACCGACCAACGGACTGGACGCCGGCGCTCGAGCCGGAGCCGGCCGAGCCGGCGTGCGAGCCCGCGCAGCGCGAACCCGAAGCGCTGCGCGGTGCCCTCGCTCTGGGTGAGCTCGAGCACGCTACCGTCCATGAGGAGCTTGCGCGTGAGAGCCCCGGGGAAGTGGCGGCGCTGCTTCCGGAGGAAGGCATCGACCTGCGCGCGCACCTGACCGAGATCGAGCGGCGGCTCATCGAGCAGGCGCTCGAGCGCGCGGGCGGCACCGTCGCGCGCGCGGCGCGGCTGCTGCGCCTGCGGCGCACGACACTCGTCGAGAAGATGCGCAAGCTCGGCATGACGAGCGCGGAGATCACGACGGAAGTTTGACGGCCGGGCGGCGGCGCCTTGCCGCCGCTGTGAGCCGCGTCACGCTTTCCCCCCCGTTTCGGGCTCGGCACAGCTCTTGCACCCCGTTTGAGCGATCGACGGTCCCGACGGGGTAATGAATGAGCGCCGAAGTGGAATCCACTGGTCTCGCCGAGAGCGAGCTCGCATCGAGCGAGCGGCCCGCGCGCGCCGGCCGCGCCGAGGCGGACCCGGTGGCGTGCGCGGTGAGCTCGCTCAGGCTGCTCGAGCTTGCGCGGCGCGTCGCGGCGACGGATTGCACGGTGCTCATCGTCGGCGAGTCGGGCACCGGCAAGGAGATCCTGGCGCGCTTCCTGCATCGCCAATCGCCCCGCGCGCGCGCGTCGTTCGTCGCGGTGAACTGCGCTGCGATCCCCGAGAACATGCTCGAGGCGGTGCTGTTCGGCTACGAGCGCGGCGCCTTCACCGGCGCCGTGAGCGCGCACCCAGGTAAGTTCGAGCAGGCGCAGGGCGGGACGGTGCTGCTCGATGAGGTGAGCGAGATGCCGCTCGCACTGCAGGCGAAGCTCTTGCGAGTGCTCCAGGAGCGCGAAGTCGAGCGGCTCGGCGGCCGCGGCACGCTCGCGCTCGATGTGCGCGTGCTCGCCACGACCAATCGGCGGCTGCGCGAGGAAGTGGGCGAAGGACGCTTCCGCGAGGATCTCTACTACCGCCTCAACGTTTTTCCTCTCGGAATCGCACCGCTCCGCGCCCGGCGCGACGACATTCTGCCGATCGCCATGCAGCTGCTCGCACGGCGCTGCCGCCCTGGGGCGCCCATACCGGCGCTGTCCGCCGATGCGGCGCACCTGCTGCTCACCTATTCCTGGCCCGGAAACGTCCGCGAGCTCGACAACCTGCTGCAGCGGGCGCTCATTCTCGTGAGCGGTCCGGTCATTGGACCCGAGCACATCCAGTTCGAGCTGCCCGGAGATGCGGCCGGCCAGAGCGCAATCCGCGCCGAGGCGCGCACGCCGAGCTCGCTCGCCGACTCCTTGGGCAACGTCGAGCGCGATCTCATCCTCGATGCGCTGCGCAGCGGCGGCGGCAGCCGGCGGCAGGCCGCCGAGCGGCTCGGCATCAGCGCACGCACGCTGCGCTACAAGCTCGCACGGCTGCGTGCGGCCGGTTTTGACGTGGGAAGCGAGGGCGGACCATGAGCCAGATGCAGATCGACCAGGTGCTCGCGCAGATCCGCGCGCTCTCGGCGCAGACCGCGCCGCAGGCGAGCGCGCCGAGCGCCTCCGCCCCAGGCGGGGTCTCGGAGTTCGCGGCGCTCCTGAAGAGCGGCATCGACGATGTGAACAAGACCGAGCAGAAGGCGAGCACTCTCGCCGATCAATTCGAGCGCGGCACGCCTGGCGTCGATCTCCCGCAGGTGATGGTCGAGATGCAGAAGGCAAGCGTCTCGTTTCGCGCGCTCACCGAGGTGCGCAATCGCCTGGTGAGCGCGTACCAGGACATCATGAACATGCAGATGTGAGCTGAGCGCGAGATGACGGAGAGCGATTCATGAGCACCGCTGCGGGACAGGTGTATCCGCGCTGGGCCGCGGGATTGAGACCCCTGCTGCTGCTCGTCGGCATCGCCGCGGCGGTCGCCGCGGGCGTGAGCGTGGTGCTGTGGTCGCGCGGGCCGAGCTTCAGTCTCCTCTATGCGAACTTGGCCGGCGACGACCAGGCCCAGGTCACCCAGGCGCTCGATGCCGCCGGGATTCCGTACCGCCTCACCCCGAGCTCGAACGGGATCGAGGTGCCGAGCGAGCGCTTGAGTGATGCGCGATTGAAGCTCGCCGGGCAGGGGCTGCCCGAGGGCGATGGCGGATTCGCGCTGATGACGAAGGATCCCGGGCTCGGCGTGAGCCAGTTCGTCGAGAACGCCCGCTATCAGCACGCGCTCGAGGTGGAGCTCGCCCGCACGATTGCGAGCCTGCGCCCGGTCGAGGCCGCGCGCGTGCAAATCGCCGAATCGGACGACTCTCCGTTCGTGCGCGACCGCCGGCCGGCGAGCGCTTCGGTGTTCGTGCAGCTCAAGGCCGGACGCAACCTCTCCCAGGAGCAGGTGCAGGCGATCGTCAATCTGATCGCATCGAGCGTCCCCAACCTCGAGGCAAACCAGGTCACCGTGGTTGATCAGCAGGGGCGGCTGCTCTCCTCGCCGCAGGGAAGCGATGATTTCTCGCTCCGCGACGCGCATTACCAGATGGTGCATCGCCTGGAGGACGATTACGCGCAGCGCATCGAGGCGCTGCTCACACCGCTCGTCGGACCCGGTCGGGTGCGCGCGCAGGTGATGGCCGAGATCGATACCGCAGTGACCGAGGAGGCGCGCGAGCAGTACAAGCCGGGCAGCCAGATCGTGCGCAGCGAGCAGGATAGCGAGCAGACCACCCACGACGGCACGAGTGCCGGGGGCGTACCGGGCGCACTCAGCAACCAGCCGCCTCCGGCCGGCGTCGCGCAGCCCCCGCCGAGCGCGGCGGCGGCGCCGACGGCGGCATCGAGCAGCGCCAGCTCGAGCTCCGCCCGGCCGAGCACGGCGGCGCCGGCCGCGGCAGCGGCCGCAGCCCCCGAGGACGTCTCCAAGGAAACCACGCGCAACTACGAGATCGACCGCACGCTCGACTACTCGCGCCAGCCCGCCGGCCGCTTGCGGCGCCTCACCGTCGCAGTGCTGCTCGATGACTTGCGCTACCAGGACAAGGACGGCAAGACCAAGGAGCGGCCGCTGAGCGCCCAGGAGCTCGCGCACATCACCCAGCTCGTGAAGGACACCGTCGGATTCGACGCCTCCCGCGGGGACAGCGTCAACGTCCTCAACTCCTCGTTCCAGACCGATGCCGCCCCGACCGACACCGCGCTCGAGCAGGTGCCGCTGTGGGAGCAGCCGCTGTTCAGCGAGCTCGCCAAGCTCCTCGCGGGCGTGATCGTGCTGCTCGTGCTGTCGCTCTCGGTGCTGCGTCCGCTCGTGCGCGCGCTGCTCGGCCCGGCGCGCGCAGCGCTCGCCGCCTCGGCCGCGGGCGCCGAGCCGGCGGCGGTCGCGGCGGCCCGGGCCGCGGCCGTGCCGGCCGCCCAGAGCCTGCCCGCCGCGGCCCAGGTCGTTCCGTACGATCAGCAGGTGACCCATGCCCGCACGCTCGTCAATCAGGACGCCAAGCGCGTCGCTCAAGTGGTACGAACCTGGGTAGCGGCCGATGAGTGAGCACGCCGAGAAGCGGGCGCAGAAGCTCGCCGAGAAGAGGACCGGCACCGAGCGGGCGGCGATTCTGCTCCTCACCCTTGGAGAGCAGGAGGCAGCCCAGATCCTCAAGCACATGGGAGCCCGCGAGGTGCAGCGCGTCGGGGCCGCGATGGCGCACCTGGAGCACGTCTCGCGGGAGGAAGTGAGCACGATCCTCACCGACTTCTCCGGTCTCGTCGAGAGCCAGACCTCCGTCGGCGTCGGGGTCGATGATTTCCTGCGCAAGGTTCTGGTCGATGCGTTGGGGGACGACAAGGCCGCGAGCGTGATCGAGCGCATCAACATCGGGCGCTCGAACAAGGGACTGGAAGCGCTCAAATGGATGGACTCGCGCGCGGTCGCGGAGCTCATCCGCCAGGAGCACCCCCAGATCATCGCGATCGTGCTCGCGTACCTCGAATCCGAGCAGGCTGCGGATGTGCTGCAGCAGCTGCCCGGCGGGGTGCGCGCGGACGTGGTGATGCGCATTGCCTCCCTCGAGGGCGTGCAGCCCACGGCGCTCTCCGAGCTCGACGACGTGATGGAGAAGCAGTTTGCCGGCAGGTCGACCGCGAAGACCTCTTCCCTGGGTGGAGCGAAGGCCGCCGCGAACATCATCAACCGCCTCGACCCGAGCCAGGAATCGCAGCTCATGGAGCAGATCACGGCGCTCGACCAGGTCTTGAGCCAGCGCATCCAGGACTTGGTCTTCGTATTCGACAACTTGCTCGATCTCGACGACCGCAGCATGCAGGAGCTGCTGCGGCAGGTGCCGAGCGACAAGCTCTTGCTCGCGCTCAAGGCGGCAGACGAGGATCTCAAGCAGAAGGTCTTCAAGAACATGTCGCAGCGCGCCGCCGAGATGCTGAAGGACGACCTCGAGGCGCGCGGACCGGTGCGGCTGTCGGAGGTGGAGGCGGCGCAGAAGGAGATTCTTGCGACCGCGCGCAAGCTCGCCGAGGCCGGCACCATTGCGCTCGCCGGCAAGGGCGAGGCGTATGTCTGACCCGCACAGGCTGCGCACCATCGCCGCGGCAGCCGCTGCCGAACGCTGGTCGCTCCCGGCCGTCGAGGGCCCGATCGTGAGCGCGACGCGCGATGGCGCGCCGCTCGAGGTGGGCGAGAGCACGCGGCTCGCGCAGGCGGAGCGCGCACGCGGCTACGAGAGCGGCCTTGCGGCTGGAGGGGCGGAGATTGAGCGGCTCAAGGCCGAGCTCGGAGCGCGCATCAAGCGCCTCGACTCGATACTCGGTGCGCTCGCACGCCCGCTCGCCGAGCTCGACGGGGAGGTGCAGCGTCAGCTCGTGATGCTCACCCTCGCGATCGGCAAGCAGCTGGCGCGTCGCGAGCTGCGCGCGCAGCCGGCCGAGATCATCGGCCTCATTCGCGAGTCGATGAACAGCCTTCCGGCCACCGCGCGCGACGTGCGCGTGCATCTGCACCCCGAGGATGCCGCGCTCGTGCGCGGAGAGCTCTCGCAGACGGCGAGCGAGCGCGCCTGGTCGATCGTCGAGGACCCGACACAAACGCGCGGCGGCTGCCTGGTGCGCACCGAGACCTCCCAGGTCGACGCGCGCTTCGAGACTCGCGTGAGCGCGATCGTGAGCGCGCTTTTGGGCGATGAGCGCACCGGTGCTCGCGCTGCGAGCGCCGCTCCCGCGGGCGAATCCCCGGCATGACTCGCGCCGCGCTCGCCCGGGAGTGGAGCGAACGCCTCGCGCGCGGCGTGCGTCAGGTCGAGCGCCTGCCCGCCGCTGCGGTGGAGGGTTATCTCACGCGCATCGTCGGCCTCGCCCTGGAGGCGGTGGGGTGCGTCGCGGCGATCGGCGATACCTGCGATGTGCTCACGAGCGAGGGCGCGCGCATGGAAGCGGAGGTGGTGGGCTTCTCTGGCGACCGTCTCTACCTGATGCCGACGGGAGATCCGCACGGGCTCGGCCCCGGTGCGCGCGTGATTCCGCGCGAGCGCGCCGGGAGCGTATTCGTCGGGCCGCAGCTCCTGGGGCGCATCATCGACGGGGCCGCGCAGCCGCTCGACGGTCTCGGACCGCTCGACTGCGAGGAGCGCGTGCGCCTCACGGGCACGCCGATCAATCCACTGCGCCGCACGACGATCAGCGAGCCGCTCGACGTGGGCGTGCGTGCCATCAATGGCTTGCTCACCGTCGGTCGCGGACAGCGCATCGGGCTCTTCGCCGGCAGCGGTGTCGGCAAGAGCGTGCTGCTCGGCATGATGGCCCGCTACACGAGCGCCGATGTCATCGTGGTCGGACTCATCGGTGAGCGCGGCCGCGAGGTGAAGGAGTTCGTCGAGCGCATCCTCGGGCCGAAGGATCGTAAGCGCGCGGTAGTCATCGCGACACCGGCCGATACGCCACCGCTCATGCGCCTGCACGGCGCGTGGCTCGCGAGCGCGGTCGCTGAGTACTTTCGCGACCAGGGCAAGAGTGTGCTGCTCATCATGGATTCGCTCACGCGCTTCGCCCAGGCGCAGCGCGAGATTGGACTCGCGATCGGTGAGGCGCCCGCCACCAAAGGCTATCCGCCCTCCGTGTTCGCGCGCCTGCCGCAGCTGGTCGAGCGCGCCGGTAACGGTCCCAAGGGCAGCGGCTCGGTCACGGCCTTCTACACGGTGCTGGTGGAGGGCGACGATCAGAACGATCCGATCGCCGATGCCGCGCGCGCCATCCTCGATGGACACGTGGTGCTCGCGCGCCGCATCGCCGAGGCCGGCCAGTACCCGGCCATCGACGTGGAAGCCTCGGTGAGCCGAGCGATGCACGAGATCGCCCCGGCGGAGCACATCGAGCTCGCGCGGCGCTTTCGCCAGCTTCTCACCACCTACGAGCACAATCGCGACTTGATCTCGATCGGCGCATACCAGCGCGGCAGCGACCCGCGCATCGACGCGGCGATCGCTGCCTGGCCGCAGCTCACCAAATATCTGCAGCAGGACATGCGTGAGCGCGTCAATTTCGCGGCGAGCCTCACGGCGCTCAGAGCGCTGCTCGCCGAGAATGCTCCCGCGCCACCCTGATGTGAGGCGGCACAGAGGCTCTCCAACCCCAGATGCGACAGAGCAAACGACTCGAGCCCGTGCAGCGGGTGATGGACGGCGAGCAGCGCCGCCGCGCGCAGACCGTGGCCGCGAGCGAGCGGCGCGTGGGCGAGTGCGAGGTGAAGCTCGCCGAGCTTCAGGGCTATCAGCACTCCTACGCTCAGGAATTCACGCGGCACGCTGGCCGGGGGATGAGCGGCGCGCGGGTGCGCGATTTTCAAACCTTCCTCACACGGCTCGGCGAGGCCGTGCGCCAGCAGCTCGAGATCCTCGCGCGCGCGCGCGCCGAGCGCGACGAGCACATCGCCGCGTGGCGACGTGCCTCGCAGCGTGCGGATATGGTCGGCCGCGTCGTGATCGGACGCCGCAACGAGGAGCGGCGCGGGGAAGAGCGCGAAGAGCAGCGCGACACCGACGAGCGCGCAGCGCGCGGGCGAGGACACCATGGCGAGTAGTGCGACAGCGGCGGCAGGGGCCTCATCGGCAACGGCGGCGAAAATCCCCGCCGCGGGCAGTGCAGGGGCCGCATCTGCCGCCACGAGCGGCGTCTTTGCGACCGCTTCCGCGGGCGGACCCACGCCGCCCGGCGCCAGCGCCGGCGCCGCGAGCGCCACCGAGTCGGATTTCCAGCAGATTCTGGGCGGCAGCGCCGCGGCCGGTGCGCGCTCGGGCGGCCAAGCGGCGTCACCGGCAAGCCCCGAGAGCCCCGGTGCGAGCTCCAAGCGCGCCGCGGACCCGCAGAGCGCGAGCGATGCACCGGCGCAGTGGCTGCCACCGCCGTGGCTTCCCTACGCGGGCGCGCCCGCCGCGAGCGCAGCGGCGGCCACGAGCCCCGCAGGCGTGAGCGCAACGCCCGCGACGGATGTGCTCGGTGGGGCGGGTGCGACGGATACGACGGGTGCGACGGGCACGACGGGCACGACGGGGGCTGAGCGAGCGCCGAGCCCCTCCGTATCCGCAGGCTCAGGATCGGGCGCGGCATCGGCGCGCGCGGCGGCCGGCTCAACTCCGGGCGGCGCGGGCGTTGCCCCCGCGAGCGCCTCCGCGAGCGGCGGCGCGAGCCCGCCCGCAAGCCACGCCACCCCGGCGCTGCCAACGCTTCCGATCGATGGCGCAAGCTCCACGACTGCGACGGGTGCGGTGAGCGCGCCGAGCGCTTCGGGCCCGTCTGGCGCGTCTGGCACGTCGAGTCCGTCGAGTCCGTCGAGCCCATCACAGCCCGCGCCGGCGCCGACGGCATCGCCGGGAAAGCCAGCGCCCGTCGCGACCGCCAGCAGCGGCCCCAGTCCCACGACCGGCCATACGGCTACCGGCACGGATGCGAGCTCAGCGGACTCGGGAGCCTTGAATTCTTCGCAGTCCTCGGCGGCGATGCTCACGCATGTCGCATTGCCCGCCCAGGGAGCGGAGGCCGCGCGCGCGACGGTGCAGGCCACACTGCACGCCGCGGTCGGCACCGCGGACTGGGCCGATGAGCTCGGCGGACAGCTCACTTGGATGGCGCACCAGGGCATCGGCTCGGCCTCGCTTCACGTCTCTCCCGCCGACCTGGGCCCCATCGAAGTGCGGATCACGGTGCACGCGAACGATGCGAGCGTGTGGTTCGGTGCGGCTCAAGCCGATACCCGCGCCGCGCTTCAGCAGGCCTTGCCACGTCTGCGCGAGCTCTTTGCCGCGCAGGGTATGGCGCTCGCCGATACGGGCGTATTCCGCGAGCCCCCGCGCGAGGCGCCGCAGCGCGGCGCCACGGCCGCCGCGCCCTCCGGCAGCGCCGATGCGGGCATCGAGCGCACGCAGGCCGTGAGCGCCCCCGCGCACGCCACCGTCGGACTCGTGGATCTTTACGCCTGAGGCGCGCGGCGCTCCCGCGAGCGCCAAGTTTTTGTCGCCGCGTGCGCCATGAGACACGCTTCACAGTCGCAATGCGCTGGAAATTCCTTCTGATTGTGCCACTTAGGCGCATCCGCGAGCTCATGGCATAGCCGTTGCAGACTCTGTCGCGGCATTCACCATCAAGGCTGCGCCAGACATGGCCGACATTCCGACCCTGGAGCCCGCGACGGATGTAGCGCTCGCGGATGAGGCTGGCCCGCGCAAGCGCCCGTGGCTCATCATCGCGCTCGCGAGCCTCATCGTCCTCGGCGGCGCGGCGGCCGGCGCCTGGTATCTCCTCGGCGGCTCGCACGCCAAGGGCAAGGCGCCGAAGCCTGCGGCGCCTACCGGACCTCCCATCTATGTCGCGCTCGATCCGGCGTTCGTCACGAACTTCGAGGCCGATCAGGCCGTGCGCTTCCTGCAGGTGAACGTGCAGGTCCTCACACACGATCCGGCGACGGCGGATCTCATCAAGGCGAACGACCCCGTGGTGCGTAACAACCTGCTGCTGCTGTTCAGCAATCAGAAGTACGCCGACATCGCGACCCGCGAGGGCAAGGAGCGGCTGCGCGCTCAGGCACTGACCGCGGTGCGGGGCGTGGTGAGCACGGCCGGAGGCAAGGCCGACCACGTCGAGGCCGTCTATTTCACCAGCTTCGTGATGCAGTAGGCGCAAGGCGGCGAACCCGTGTCCAACGAGAAGGTCCTGAGCCAGGACGAGATTGATGCGCTGATCCACGGCATCGACGCCGGGGCGGTCAACACCGAGGCGCCGCCCCCGGCCGATGAGGCGCGCGGCTTCGACTTCCGCACGCAGATGCGCATCGTGCGCGGGCGCATGCCCACGCTCGAGATGATCAACGAGCGCTTCGCGCGTCTGTTCCGTACGAGCCTTTACAACCTGCTGCGGCGTGCCCCCGAAATCAGCGTGAGCCCGGTCGCGATGAAGAAGTTCGCCGAGTACGTGCATACGATGCAGGTGCCGACCAGCCTCAATGTCGTCAGGATCAATCCGCTGCGCGGCTCGGCGCTGGTCGTGCTCGACCCGCGGCTCGTATTCACGGTGGTCGATAACTTCTTCGGCGGCTCGGGCCGCGTGGTGAAGATCGAGGGCCGCGATTTCACCGCGACCGAGCAGCGCGTGATCCACATGCTGTTGCGCGGCGCGTTCGCCGATCTGCGCGAGGCGTGGTCGCATATCGCGAGCATCGAGGTGGAGTTCCAGCAGTCGGAGATCAATCCCCACTTCGCGAACATCGTGAGCGCCTCGGAGATCGTGGTGGTCTCGAGCTTCCACGTCGAGCTCGACGGCGGCGGCGGGGACCTGCACGTGACGATGCCGTACTCGATGATCGAGCCGCTGCGCGAGGTGCTCGATGCCGGAGTGCAGAGCGACCGCGTCGAGCAGGACGAGCGCTGGGTGCATTCGATGCGCGAGGAGATCGCCGATGCGGAGATCGAGCTCTCCACGCTCCTCGGCCGCACCTCCGTGAAGCTCTCCGAGCTCCTCAATCTCAAGCCCGGCGATGTGATTCCCTGTGATTTCAGCGGCAAGGTCACCTTACTCGCCGAATCCGTGCCGGTGTTCCGTGGCTCCTTCGGTCTCTCCCGCGGCCAGCAGGCCGTGAAGATCGATGAGCGCATCCGCCGCAGCAAACCCGTCCCTGCCGACGCCAATCCGGTGAAGAAACCCTGAGGACCGAAGCGATGACAGCCAAAGCCAGCGAGGCGCGCGCCGCCGAGTTCGACAACCTCCAGGAGGAAGGCGCCCCCGATCCGAATCGCGAGGTGAACATGGAGGTGATCCTCGATGTGCCCGTGACTCTGTCGATGGAGGTGGGGCGCACGCGCATGCCGATCCGCAATCTCCTGCAGCTCAATCAGGGCTCGGTGGTCGAGCTCGACCGCGAAGCGGGCGAGCCGCTCGATGTGTTCGTCAACGGCACGCTGATCGCGCACGGGGAGGTCGTGGTGGTCAACGAGAAGTTCGGCATCCGCCTGACTGACGTGATCTCCCCTGCGGAGCGCATCCGCAAGCTCAAATGATGCATGCGCCCCTCACGATGCTCGCGGCCGCAGCGGACCGCGCCGGCGCGGCTCCGGCCGGCGGCACGCATTTTTTCGCAGCGCCCGGCCTCGCCGCACCGCCGAGCCCCGGTCTTGGCGGACTGGGCGAGGTCACGCTCGCCCTCGCCCTGGTGCTCGCCGCGATCTTCGCGCTCGCCTGGGTGGTGCGGCGCATCCGTGGCGCGAGCGCTCGCCCCGGAACGCTCGATGTGCTCGCCGAGGTGCGGCTCGGCGCCAAGGAGCGCGCCGTGCTGATCAAGGTCGGCACGCAGCAGGTGCTCGTCGGTGTCGCCCCCGGGCAGGTAAGCGCGCTGCACGTGCTCGCCGAGCCGATCGAGGTGGCGCGAGCTGAGCGCGCGGGCGCGGCCGAGCGGCCGACCTTCGCGAGCCTCCTCAAGCGAAGTCTGGGGAAATCATGACGTTGCTCCTCGCAGCGGCCGCAGCCGCACCCCAGAGCCTTCTTGCCGCGCCGGGCCTCACGGCGCTCACCGTGCATGCAGCGCCCGGTGGCGGCGAGACCTACACGCTCACGCTGCAAGTGCTGCTGCTGATGACCGCCATCACGCTGCTGCCGGCCATCCTGCTCATGATGACGGCATTCACGCGCATCGTGATCGTGCTCGGGATACTGCGCCAGGCGCTCGGTGCCGGCCAGACCCCGCCCAATCAGGTGCTGATCGGGCTTGCGCTGTTCCTCACGCTGTTCGTGATGTCGCCGGTCATCGACCGCATCAACGTCGATGCCGTCAAGCCCTACGAGGCCGGCACGCTCGATGCGAGCGCCGCGATCGCCAAGGCCATCGTGCCGCTCAAGACCTTCATGCTCAATCAAACGCGCGAGAGCGACATCGCGACCTTCGTGCGCATCTCGGGCGGCAAGGGTTACGCGACTCCGCAGGACGTGCCGCTCACGGTACTGGTTCCCGCCTTCGTCACGAGCGAGCTGAAGACCGCCTTCATGATCGGCTTTCTGATCTTCATTCCGTTCGTGATCATCGATCTGGTCGTCGCGAGCGTGCTCATGTCGATGGGCATGATGATGCTCTCGCCGGTGCTGATCTCCCTGCCCTTCAAGCTGATGCTGTTCGTGCTCGTCGATGGCTGGACGCTGGTGATGGGCACCCTTGCCGCGAGCTTCTACACATGACCGCAGACATGGTGATGACGATCGGCCAGCGCGCACTCGAGATTACCGTGCTCCTCGCGGCGCCGCTGCTGGTCACGGCGCTCGTGACCGGCCTCATCGTCGGGGCCTTCCAGGCCGCCACGCAGATCAATGAGATGACCCTGTCGTTCATTCCGAAGCTGGTCGCGCTGTCGCTCGCGCTGCTGATCGCCGGACCGTGGATGCTCAAGCTCATAGTGGGCTACACCCGCGAGCTCTTCGCGAGCATTCCCGGGCTTCTCAACTAGCTCGATGCCGCCCCAAGCGCGCAACGCAACCCGGCAATCAGCATGATCACGGTTACCTCCGGTGAGCTTGCGACGTGGCTCTCCGAGCTGTTCTGGCCGTTCGTGCGCATCGGCGCCTGCCTCATGGTGGCTCCTGCATTCAGCGCGATCGGCGTGCCGGCGCGCATCCGCGTCGTGCTCGCCGCTGCGATCGCGCTCGCCGTGGCGCCGCTGCTGCCGGCGCCAACGGGTATCGAGCCCCTGTCCGTCCAAGGCATCGTCGTCACCGTGCAGCAGGTCGTGATCGGCGTCGCGCTCGGGTTCTGCCTGCAGATCGTCTTCGACGCCGTCACACTCGGTGGACAGCTGCTCGCGAACAGCATGGGCCTGTCGTTCGCCTTCAACGTCGATCCGATGCACGGCGCCGCAACCCCCGTTGTCGGGCAGCTCTACGGAATCCTGGTGCTGCTCGTCTTCCTCGCCCTCGACGGGCACCTGCGCATCGTCGAGGCGCTGGTGGCGAGCTTTCGCGCGATTCCGGTCGGCACCTCCGGACTCGGAGCGGAGGGTCTGTGGCAGCTCGCCGTCTGGGGCACGCAGCTCTTCTCGGGCGCGCTCGCGATCGCGCTTCCCGGCGTCACCGCCATCACCATCGTGAATCTCGCCTTCGGCGTAGTGAGCCGCGCCGCACCGGCGCTCAACATCCAGGCGATCGGTTTTCCGATCTCGCTCATCTTCGGGCTGTGCATCGTCTTTGCGAGTCTCTCGATGCTGCAGACCTCATTTCTGGGACAGATCGGTGGCGCGTTCCTCGAGATCCGGCGTCTGCTCGGCGGGGGAGTTTGATCGATGGCCGATCCCGCCCAGGAACGCACCGAGCAACCGACCGCCAAGCGCCTCGAGGAGGCGCGCCGCAAGGGTCAGGTGCCGCGCTCCCCGGAGCTCACCACCGCCGCCGTGGTGCTCATCGCGGGCGCCGCACT
The DNA here is from genome assembly GCA_035523875.1 of Steroidobacteraceae bacterium. Classification (GTDB taxonomy): domain Bacteria; phylum Pseudomonadota; class Gammaproteobacteria; order Steroidobacterales; family Steroidobacteraceae; genus JASHUC01. Next base: position 58,025 of record DATKPY010000038.1, on the reverse strand, counting down.
CGAGCTGCTCGGCGGGCGGCTCGGCGGGTCCCTCTACGATCTCATGCGCTCGAGCCTGTCCATCAGTCGCGCCCAGGCGTTCGATGACTCCTGGCTTCTGCGCAGCCTCGAGGCGAGCGCGGCCGAGGCGCTGCGCGCGTGCGCGCCGGTGCTCGCGCTCACGCTCGTCGCGGCGCTGCTCGCCCCGCTCGCGATCGGCGGCTGGAATCTCTCGTTCGAGGCGCTGGTGCCGGATCTCACGCGCCTGTCGCCGCTCGCCGGCGTGCAGCGCGTGTTCTCGGTCCGCGCGCTCGTGGAGCTTGCCAAGACATTCGGAAAGTTCCTCTTCGTCGCTGGCACCGCAATCGCATTTCTCTGGCAGCACTCCCCGGAGCTACTCGCGCTCGGCACCGAGCCGGTGCGTCCGGCAATCGCGCACGCCGCACGCTTGAGCGGAAGCGCTCTGCTGCTGCTCGCGGGCTCGCTCGCCGTGATCGCCGCGATCGACGTGCCCTGGCAGCTGTGGAGCCACACGCGCCGGCTGCGCATGAGCCGCCAGGAGATCCGCGAGGAGCTCAAGGACAGCGAAGGCTCCCCGGAGGTGCGCGGCAAGGTCCGCAAGCTCCAGCAGGAGGTTGCAAAGCGCCGCATGATGCAGAAGGTACCCAAGGCGGATGTCGTCGTGGTCAATCCGACGCACTACGCCGTGGCGCTGAGCTATGACGAGCGACGCATGCGCGCCCCGGTCGTCGTCGCGAAGGGCGCGGGCGAGGTCGCCGCCCGCATCCGCGAAGTCGCGATCGAGCACAAGGTGCCGATCGTCGAGGCCCCGCCGCTCGCCCGCGCGTTGCATCGGGCGGTACCGCTCGATGCCGAGATTCCCTCGGCGCTGTATGTCGCAGTGGCGCAGGTCCTCACCTATGTGTACCAGCTGCGCATCGCGCGGCGCACCGGTGCGCCGCCGCCCGTACCGCCGCGCATCGACCCCGACGTAGAGCAGAGGCACTGATCGATGGCCGAAGCTGCAAATCCGAGCCTCTCTCCCATGCGCGAGCTGCTGCGCGTCGGCGTCGGCGTGCCGCTCGGCGTGCTCGGGGTACTGGCGATGATCGTGCTGCCGCTGCCGCCGCTCGCCCTCGATGTGCTGTTCACGTTCAATATCGCGCTGTCGATCATGGTCGTGGTCTCGGTGTTCTACATCGCGCGGCCGATCGACTTCGGCGTGTTCCCGACCGTGCTGCTGCTCGCGACGCTGTTGCGGCTCGCGCTCAACGTTGCCTCCACCCGCGTGGTGCTGCTGCACGGACACAGCGGTCCGGGGGCGGCCGGCAGGGTCATCCAGTCCTTCGGCGAATTCGTGATCGGGGGCAACTTCGCCGTCGGTGTGGTCGTCTTCGTGATCCTCACCATCATCAACTTCGTGGTCGTCACCAAGGGCTCGGGACGCATCTCGGAGGTGAGCGCGCGCTTCACCCTCGATGCGATGCCCGGCAAGCAGATGGCGATCGACGCGGACCTCAACTCCGGTCTCATCACCCAGGACGAGGCGCGTCTGCGCCGCGCGGAGGTGCGCGCGGAGGCCGACTTCTACGGCTCGATGGACGGTGCGAGCAAGTTCGTCCGTGGGGATGCGATCGCCGGAATCCTCATTCTCTTCATCAATATCATCGGCGGTCTCGGGATCGGCGTGGTCGGCCACGGGCTCGCGTTCGTGGACGCGCTGCACACCTATACCCTGCTCACCATCGGCGATGGGCTCGTCGCGCAGATTCCGGCACTGCTGCTCTCGACCGCGGTCGCGATCATCGTCACCCGCATGTCCGGCAAGCAGGACATGGGCGGGGAGCTCACCCGGCAGCTCTTCGGTCATCCACGCACACTCGGTATCGCCGCGGGACTGCTCGCGATCATGGGCGTGGTGCCGGGAATGCCGAATCTCGCGTTTCTCACGATCGCTACGCTCTGCGGCGCGGGAGCCTACGCCATCCGCCAGCGCCGCGCGGCCGCGGCGGCGGCGAAGGCGGCCGCTCCGCCGCCGGCTGCGCCCGCGCCGACCGACCGCGAGCTCTCCTGGGACGACGTGCGCCCGGTGGATCTGCTCGGGCTCGAGGTTGGCTATCGCCTGGTACCGCTCGTCAACCGCGGACAGAGCGCGGATCTTGCGGCGCGCATCCGCGGTGTGCGCCGCAAGCTCTCGCAGGAGCTCGGCTTCCTCGTGCCCGCGGTCCACATCCGCGACAATCTCGATCTGCCGCCGAACGCCTACCGCATCAACTTGAGCGGCGTGCCCCTCGGGGAGAGCGTCGTCTACCCCGAGCGCGAGCTCGCGATCAACCCCGGGCGCGTGTTCGGACAGATCAAGGGCATTGCGACCCGCGACCCGGCATTCGGCATGGAGGCGGTCTGGATCGAGCCGGGCGAGCGCGATCAGGCGCAGACGCTCGGCTATACGGTGGTCGATGCGAGCACGGTGGTCGCGACCCACCTGAGCCATATCGTACAGACGCACGCCCAGGAGCTCCTCGGGCACGAGGAGGTCCAGCACCTGCTCACCACCTTGGGCAAGAGCGCTCCGAAGCTCGTGGAGGATCTCGTGCCGCGCGTGCTGCCGATGGCGGTGCTCGTGAAGGTGCTGCAGTCGCTGCTCGCCGAGCGGGTGCCCATCCGCAACATGCGCACCATCATCGAGACACTCGCCGAGCACGCCCCGCGCGGCCAGGACCCGGCAGCGCTCACTGCGGCCGTGCGCATCGCGCTCGGTCGCCAGATCGTGCAGGAGATCACCGGCACCGCGAGCGAGCTGCCGGTCATCACACTCGATCCGGAGCTCGAGCGGCTGCTGCAGAGCTCGCTCGCCGCGCAGAGCGGCACGGCCACGGCGCTCGAGCCCGGCCTCGCCGAGCGGCTGCAGCAGCGCCTCGCCGAGGGCGCGCAGCGCCAGGAGATCATCGGCGAGCCGGCAGTGCTCCTCGTCGCGCCACCGCTGCGGCAGACGCTCGCGCGCTTCCTGCGCGCGGCGGTGCCGAGCATGCACGTACTCGCCTGGAACGAGATTCCCGACAACCGCAAAGTCCGCCTGGTTACGGCGGTGGGACGCTAGAGTATGAAAATCACCCGATGTGCGGCGCCCGATATGCGCCAAGCGCTCAGGATGGTGCGCGAGCAGCTCGGAACGGACGCCGTGATCCTCTCCACGCGGCATTCCGCGAGTGGCGTGGAGGTCACCGCCGCGGTCGACTTCGACGCCGATGTGGCGCACGCGACCACCGTAACCGCGCCCGTTGCGCCGCAGCCGCCGCCCGCCGCCGTGGCGCCGCTCGCAAATGCGCAAGTGCCCGCCGAAGCCCTCTCCGCCCCCTCGGTGAGTGCGATGGAAAGCGAGCTCAAGACGCTGCGGCGCATGCTCGAGACCCAGCTCGAGCAGCTCGCCTGGACCGATCTCGCGCGCCGCGCGCCGATCCATACGGCGATGCTCCGCGAGCTCACGGAGGTCGGCATCACGCGCGAGCTGGCCGCGGAGGTGGTCGCGCGCGTGCCGGCTGCGGCCGACCACACGCAAGCACGCAGGCTCGTCATCGCAACCGTCGCGCAGCGCCTGCTCGTGACGGGAGACCGCTGGCTTCAGGAAGGCGGGCGCATTGCCCTCGTCGGTCCGACCGGCGTCGGTAAATCGACCACGATCGCCAAGCTCGCCGTGCGCTGGGTGCTGCATCACGGCGCGCGCGACCTCGCGCTGGTTGCCGCCGACTCGCAACGCCTCGCGAGCCAGGGTCAGATGCAGTCGCTCGGACAGCTCCTCGGTGCGCGGGTCTATCCGCTCGAGCAGTTCTCCGAGCTTCCCGGTCTGCTCGCGCGCCTCAGCCGCTTTCGCTTCGTGCTCATCGACACGCCCGGCTCCAGTCAGCGCGACGCGCAGCTCGCCGGTCGGCTCGCGGCACTCGCCTCGGCCGGCCGCGAGCTGGAAACGGCCCTCGTGCTCGCCGCCAGCACCCAGGCGGGAGCGGTGGCGGAGGTCGTGGCGCGCTTCGCTCCGGCGAATCCGACGAGCTGCGTGCTCACCAAGCTCGACGAAGCGGCAAGTCTCGGCGGGACGCTTTCGGTGCTGGTCGCCTCGCGCCTGCCGCTCTCCTACGTGAGCGAAGGTCAGAGGGTGCCGGAGGACCTGCGGCCGGCGCGCTCGCTCGAGCTGGTCTCGAGCGCGGTGCAGCTCGCCGCCCAGAGCGGTGCGGCCGCCGACGAGGATCTGCTCAAACGACGGTTCGGAGGGGTCGCCCATGGCCTCGCGTGACATCGGTCTCGTGGACGACGCGAAGCTGCTCGCCCTCGGCAAGCCGGTGCAGGTCGTTGCGGTGACCGGCGGCAAGGGCGGGGTGGGCAAGACCAACGTCGCCGTCAACCTGGCCGCGGCGCTCGCGCAGTCCGGCCGGCGAGTGGTGCTGCTCGACGGGGACCTCGGGCTCGCCAACGTCGATGTGTTTCTGGGACTCACGCCACGCTACACACTCGCGCACGTGCTCGCCGGCGAGCGCACGCTCGATGAGATCCTGGTCGATGCGGCGCAGGGCTTCCAGGTCGTTCCCGCCTCCTCCGGCGTCGCGCAGCTCGCGACGCTCGATGCGAGCGCGCACCTCGCGATCGTGCGGGCGTTCTCCTCCCTCGCAACGCGGCTCGATGTGCTGATCGTCGACACCGCGGCGGGCATTGCCCACGGTGTGACGCAGTTCTCACAGGCCGCACAACAGGTGCTCGTGGTCGTGCGCGACGAGCCCGCCTCCTTGACCGACGCGTACGCGCTCATGAAGGTCTTGAGCCGCCAACACGGCGTATCGCGCTTCCGCGTGCTCGCCAATATGACGCGCGCTCCCGGGGCGGGAGCGGATCTGTTCCACCGCCTGGAGCGAGTGACCGGCAGATTCCTCGACGTGGTTCTCGAATTCGTCGGCGAGATTCCCGAGGATGAGTGGGTCTGCCGCGCCATCAAGGCCCAGCGCTCGGTGGTGGCGGCGTACCCCTCGAGCCCCGCCGCGCGCGCATTCAAGAAACTGGCCGATCGGGCCGATAAATGGCCGGTACCCGCAGGTCCGCGCGGCAACCTCGAGTTCTTCGTCGAGCGGCTCGTGCAGCGTCCGGCCGTGCGGCTCGAGGTAGTGCCGTGAGCGCCCTCGGTGCGTACACCGCTCACGGCGCCGAGGGCGAGGCCGAGGCGCTCGTGACGCGTCACGCAGAGCTCGTCAAGCGCATCGCCTACCATCTTGCCGGGCGTCTGCCGCCCTCGGTGGACGTGGCGGATTTGATTCAGGCGGGAATGCTGGGACTTCTCGAGGCCGCCGCGAACTACACGGCGCATCGCGGCGCGAGCTTCGAGACCTACGCCGGGATTCGGATCCGCGGCGCGATGATCGATGCGCTGCGCAAGCTCGACTGGGCGCCGCGCTCCGTGCACCGCAAGGCGCGCGCGGTCGCGACCGCGATTCGCGAGCTGGAGAAGGAGCGCGGGCGCGATGCGCGCGACGGTGAGATCGCCGAGCGGCTCGGCGTATCGCTCGAGGAGTACTACGCAATCGTGCAGGACGCGGCGAGCTGCCGGCTCGCGAGCCTGGACGACGTGACGGCGGCAGCGGCACCGGATGTCGCCGACCCGTTTCGCGAGACTGCCGACGAGGGCTTTCGCACGGCGCTCGCCGAAGCGATCGACTCGCTGCCCGAACGGGAGAAGCTCGTGATGTCGCTCTACTACAGCGATGAGCTCAACCTGAAGGAGATCGGCGCGGTGCTGAAGGTGACCGAGTCGCGCGTCTGCCAGCTGCACGGCCAGGCGCTCATGCGCTTGAAGGCACGCCTCGCGCCCTGGGGCGAGCCGCAGCAACGCGATGCGCGCTAGGCCCGCGACGAGGAGGAGGCACGTATGAGCAAAGATCTCAGATTCCTGGTGGTCGATGACTTCTCGACCATGCGGCGCATCATCAAGAACCTGCTGCACGACCTCGGCTACCAGAACGTGGCCGAGGCCGACGACGGCAAGACCGCATTGCCGATACTGCAGGCCGGAGACATCGACTTCCTCATCACCGACTGGAACATGCCGGTCATGCAGGGGCTCGAGCTGCTCAAGGCGGTGCGCGCGGATGCAAAGCTCGCCAAGCTTCCGGTCCTGATGCTGACGGCCGAGGCCAAGCGCGAGCAGATCATCGAGGCTGCTCAAGCCGGCGTGAACGGCTATGTAATCAAGCCCTTCACCGCCGAGACGCTGAAGGAAAAGCTCGACAAGATCCTCGCGGGCGCGGCGAAGTGAAATGAGCAACGCCCAAGCCTCCACCCTCGAGAGCCAGTACGGAGCGCGCGTGCAGGCGCTCGCTCAAGCGCTCGAAAGCGGCGATGAGTCGCGATTCTTGAGCGTGCTCGACGACATGCTCCACACGCGCAAGCCCGCCCTGATCCTCGAGCTGCGCGATCTCACCTCCAATCTCCAGGTCGCGCTCGAGCGGTTTCGGCTCGATGCGCGGCTCGCGGATTTCGCCCAGAAGGAGATACCCGATGCGCGCGCACGCCTCGCGCACGTGCTCGAGATGACCGCCGCGGCCGCGCACCGCACGCTCGATCTGGTCGAGCGCTCCGGCCCCCCCGCCGAGCGCACCGCGAAGGCGGCCGAGGCGCTCGCCGGACCCTGGAAGCGGTTCCGCGAGCGCAAGATCGAGTTGCGCGAGTTTCACGAGCTCTTGCGGCGCATGGATGCGTTCCTGCCGGCTGCGCACGCCGATGGGGAGCTCATCCGGCGCAACTTGGGGGAAGTGCTGCTCACGCAGGGCTATCAGGATCTCACCGGTCAAATCATCCGCGGCGTCATTGAACTCGTGCGCGAGCTCGAATCCGCGCTCGCCGAGCTCGCGCGACTCTCCGGAGGGGAGCCGCTCGCGCCGCCGAGCGACAGCCGCGGCACCGCGCAGGCGCACGGTCCGGTGATCCCCGGCGTGACGCAGGGCGAAGTGGCGGCGGGACAGCAGGACGTCGATGCGCTGCTGTCGGGTCTCGGTGTGTAAGGCAGGCCCACCCGCCCAATAGGGACGAGCTTTGGACATCTTAAGCGTCGTAGGGCTGTTGCTGGCGTTCTTCGCGCTCGTCGGCGGCGCCATCATGCGCGGTGCGGGCGTCATGGCGCTCGTGTCGGTGGAGGCCTTCATCATCGTGGGTGTCGGCACGGTCGCCGCGATCTGCGTGCAGACGCCGCTCACGGTGATGAAGCACGCGCTGTCGATCTTCATCTGGGCGATGAAACCGCCGCCGCTCGATCCGGAGAGCCTCATCAAGAAGATGGTCGAGTGGAGCAACGTCGCGCGCAAGCAGGGACTGCTCGGGCTCGAACCGGTACTCAATCAGGAGCCCGACGAGTTCATGCGCAAGGCACTGCAACTCGTCGTGGACGGCAGTGAGCCGGATGCGATCCGCAGCATCATGGAAGTCGAGCTCGGCGCGCGCGAGCACGCCGATACCCTCGGCGCCAAAGTGTTCGAGGGCATGGGCACCTACTCCCCGACGCTCGGGATCATCGGCGCGGTGCTCGGTCTCATCTCGGTGATGCAGAATCTCGCGGATCCGGCCAAGCTCGGCCCCGGCATCGCCTCCGCGTTCACCGCGACGATCTACGGGGTGGCACTCGCCAATCTCTTCTTCCTGCCGATCTCCGCGAAACTCAAAGTCGCGATTGCGGCGCAGACGCAGGTGCGCGAGATGGTGATCGAGGGGATGATATCGATCGCTCAGGGCGAGAACCCGCGCGCCATCGAGTCGAAGCTGCAGGGCTACCTGCACTGAAGCGAGGGCAGCGAAGATGTCGCGCAAACGCAAGGGCAAGCACGAGGAGCACACCAATCACGAAGCGTGGGCGATCCCGTACGCCGATCTGATCACGCTGCTGCTCGCGTTCTTCGTGGTGATGTACGCCATCTCCTCGGTGAACGAGGGCAAGTACCGGGTGCTGTCGGACTCGCTGGTCGCGGCGTTCCGCGGTAGCCCGCGCACCCTCGAGCCGGTGCAGGTGGGCGAGAAGCAGGTGGGCAACGGCGCCGATCTGAAAACCTCGATCGTGCAGCAATCGATGCTGGCCGGCCAGCCGCGCTCGATGCTCGAGCCGGTGCCCATCAAGGTTGCCGTTCCGCGCCCGGTCGCAACACCGATGCGCGCCGGCGACTTCGTCGAGCAGCAGCGCACGGCCGCCGCGCAAAAGGACCTCGAGCGCGTCGCCGACGAGGTCGTGCGCGCCATGGATCAGCTGGTGCGCGCGAACCTCGTGTTCGTCAGGCGCAAGAGCTCGGTGATCGAGGTCGAAATTCGCACCGACATCCTCTTCCCGAGCGGCAGCGCGACGCTCTCGCCGACCGCGATTCCGGTCATCGATCGCCTGGCGGCGGTGCTCAAGCAGTTCCCCAATCCCATCCGCGTCGAGGGCCACACGGACAGTCGTCCGATCGCGACCGTCGCCTTCCCGTCCAACTGGGAGCTCTCCGCCGCGCGAGCCGCGAGCGTGGTGCACCTCTTCGCCGAGCGTGGCCTCGATCCCGTGCGGCTCTCGGTGATCGGTCATGCTCAATATCAGCCGGCGCAGTCGAATGCCACCGCGGCCGGACGCAATGCGAACCGTCGCGTCGTGATAGTCATCATGTCGACCGACGGGACGACGCCGGATGCCAACATGGGAGCCGCGGCCGCCGCGGCCGTCGCGCCGAGCGCGACCAAAGAGCCCGCGCCAGCCTCCCTGCCGACCGCTTCCGCAGGACCGTAGCACGCGCAGCGCCGCGCGATGCGCTGGCACGCTTTCTGCACCGTGATTCTCCGGCGCCGGAGTTCCGGCGCATGCCGCGGCTCGCGGGAGTGCCAGCATGCTGTCGTTACCCAATCTTCAGGCGGTGCCGCTCGACACCGTGCTTCTCGTCGGTCGAGCGGCGTTTCTGCTGTTCTCGTTCATCTTGGCCGCGCTCGCCTTCACGCGCTGGCGCCGGGCGGCGGAACGTGACACCGAGCACACCTTGAAGGCGATGGCGCAGATCCTCGAGCGCGTCGATGCGCTCGAGGCGCGCATCGCCCGCAGCGAGCCGCATCTCGCGGCGCTCGAGGAGCAGCTCGAGACCCATTTCAATACCACCGCAGGCGATACGCCGCGGCAGTTCGGGATCGCGATCCGTCTCGCCCGCGGCGGAGCGGGCGCCGATGAGCTGGTCGCGAGCTGCGGGCTCGCGCGGCAGGAGGCCGAGCTCGTCACACGCCTGCACGGTCGCGGTGCGGCCGCGCCGCGCACCGGCAAGGGTGACGCGCGTCACGTTGCACTCATGGGCGCTTAAGTCGCCATCGGCCGCGCCGATAGCGAAGTGTGCGCCGCGACAAGCGGCGAGACCCGTATTTTTCATGAAAAAGCGACCGCAACCCCACCGCGCGTCGCGCCGGCGCCGGCCTTCCAAACCGCGCGCCGTGCGCGCAGAGCGAGCTCACGACCCGGCCCCGCGGACCGGCGAGCGGCTTGCTTTACCGCTCGAATGTACGCTCGCCGGCGCAGAGGATCTGAAGCTCAACCTCGCAGGTCACGTGCATCGCGAGGAGGAGATCACGCTCGATGTGAGTCGCGTGCGCCGCATCGACAGCGCGAGCATGCAGCTCATCGCCGTGTTCGTGCGCGACCGGCGCTCGCGCGAGCACCCCGTGCATGTGGGCGGGGAGTCGAGCGCGTTCGCCGAGGCATCGCGGCTCCTCGGTCTCGACGCCCTGCTCGGCGCAAGCTCACCCCTCCCGTCCGGCGAGGGCTGAAGGCCGCACCCATGGCGCTCGACCTCGCACAGTTCCACGAGGCCTTCTTCGAGGAGAGCTTCGAGGCGCTCGATGCGATGGAGGCGGCGCTGCTCAAGCTCGACGTGGGTGCACCGGATCCCGAGATCATCAATACGATTTTTCGCGTCGCGCACTCGATCAAGGGCGGCAGCGCGACATTCGGCTTCAACGACATTGCCTCCTTCACGCACAGTCTCGAGACGCTGCTCGATGAGCTGCGCGCCAATCGACTCGCGGCGAGCGTCGCGATATCGGATCTGCTGCTGAAGTCGGTCGATGTGATGCGCGAGATGCTCCGCCGCGTCCAGGCCTCGCAGCCGGTCGATGCGCAGCGGGTCGCCGACCTGCAGTTCGACCTGGAGCTTGCGATCGCACGCGGGACTCCGCAGACACCGAGCGCGGCGAGCGCCGAGGCGGTATCCACACCGAGCGCGGCGAGCGCCGAGACGCGCTGGCGCATCGCCTTTCGTCCGTTCGCACAGTTCTTTGCGCGCGGAAACGATCCCATCCGGATGTTTCGCGAGCTTGCCGGCCTGGGACGCCTGGAGGTCACGACCGACGTAGGCGAGCTCCCACCGCTCACCGAGCTCGATCCGCAGGCCTGCCTCATGAGCTGGGTGCTCGAGCTCACGGCGGAGACGACCGAGGAGGCGATCCGGGAAGTGTTCGATTGGGCGACCGGGGAGTGCGAGCTCGAGATCGAGTGCGCGACCGCCGCGCTCGCCCGCGGCTCTGCACCCGACACCGCACTCGCGACGCCGAGCCCGGAGGTCCCGGTGCGCGCCGATCAGCCGGCCGCGGCGGGTGGCGTCGCCGCGGTGCGCGGCGACCTCCACAACGTGAGCGGCATCGGGGAGTCGGGCTCGATCCGCGTGAGCGTCGAGAAGATTGACGAGCTCATGAATACGGTCGGTGAGCTCGTGATCACGCAGGCCATGATGAGCCAGCTCGGCCGTGGCATCGAGGGCGCGGCGACCGAGCAGTTCCGCACGGGCCTCGCGCAGCTCGAGCGCAACGTGCGTGAGCTGCAGGAAAGCGTGATGCGCGTGCGCATGCTGCCGATCAGCTTCGTCTTCAGCAGGTTTCCGCGGATGGTGCGCGATCTCGCCCAGCGCCTCGACAAGCGCATCGAGCTCAAGGTCAGCGGCGAGCAGACCGAGCTCGACAAGACCGTGCTCGAGAAGATCGGCGATCCGCTCGTGCATCTGGTACGCAACAGCATCGATCACGGCATCGAGAAGCCGGAAGCCCGGCTCGCCGCCGGCAAGCCTGCCGCCGGCACCGTGCATCTCGATGCCTGTCACCGCGGCGGCAACATCGCGATCGAGGTGAGCGACGATGGCGCCGGTCTCGACAAGGACCGCATCCTCGCCAAGGCTCGCGAGCGCGGCCTCATCGGACCGAGCGAGGTCCTGGGCGACGCGGAGGCGAGCGAGCTCATCTTTCTGCCGGGATTCTCCACCGCCGAGCACACGACCGATGTCTCCGGGCGCGGTGTCGGCATGGACGTAGTCCGGCGCAACATCAAGGAGCTCGGCGGCAAGATCGAGGTGCGCACGCTGCGCGGACATGGCACGCGCTTCGTGATCACCCTGCCGCTCACGCTCGCGATCGTGGACGGCCAGTCGGTGACCGTGGGCAGCGAGACCTACATCGTCCCACTCACCTCCATCGTCGAATCGCTGCAGTTGAAGGCGGCAAGTGTCAGCCGCTTGAGCGGACGCGGCGAGGTGTTCGCGTTCCGCGGCCACTATCTACCCGTCATCCGCCTGCACCGGCTGTTCGGAATCGAGCCGCGGGCACGCGAGTTGAACGAAGGTCTGGTGGTCGTCGTGGAGGGCGACGGTCGACGCATGGGATTGTTCGTCGATGACCTGCTCGGGCAGCAGCAGGTGGTCATCAAATCGCTCGAGACCAATTACGGCCACGTCGCGGGCGTCTCCGGCGCGACGATTCTCGGTGACGGATCGGTCGCGCTCATTCTCGATCTAGCGGGCCTCATGCGGATGAGCGCGGTGCAAGCGGCCGCCTGAGGCGGCCCGGCGCCCGGTCAAACGAGGTGTTGTGAAATGACGGTGAATCCACACGCACCCGGCGCCGCTCCCGCGGCGAGCGGCACCGGTGGCGCAGCGGCGGAGTCGGCGTCGCGCCAGGTGCTGACGTTCGTGCTCGGCGATGAGACCTATGGCGTCGACATCCTGCGCGTGCAGGAAATCCGCGGCTGGTCGGCGGTGACCAAGATCCCGCAGGCCCCCGCGCACGTGCTCGGGGTGCTCAACCTGCGCGGCTCGATCGTCCCGATCGTCGACCTGCGCATGCGCTTCAACCTCGAGAGGGCCGAATACACCACGGTCACCGTGATCATCGTGCTGTCGGTGCTGTGCGGCGCTGCGCGGCGCGATTTCGGCCTGGTGGTGGACGGGGTCTCCGACGTGGTCGACGTGAAGGAAAGCGACGTTCATCCGCCGCCTGAGCTCGGCTCGCGCGTCGAGCTCGACTATTTGAAGGGACTGGTACCGATCGCCGAGCGGATGCTCGTACTCCTCGACATCGACCGGCTGATCGGAGCCGACCTCGTGAATCTTGGCGCTTCGACCGGCGAGGCGGCCTGACGGCCGCCATGCGGAACGAGATCATTCGGAGAGCATGATGCGCATTCTTGAACGCTTGAAGCTGTGGCAGAAATTGGCGGTGCTGATCGCCGCGATGGCGGTGCCGACCGGGCTCCTCGCCTTCTTCTATCTGAGCGAGACCGACGGAATCGTCCGCAACGCGCGCAGCGAGCTCGACGGTGCGCAGTATCTGCAGTCCTTGGGCTCGGCCCTCGCCGAGATCGTGGATCACCGCAGCCGCTCGCATGCGCTCTTGAGCGGGGATACGACCCGCAAGGATGCGGTCTACGCCTCCGAGGCGGATATCGACAGGGAGCTCGCCGCCGTCGATGCGATCGACGCGCAGTTTGGCGAGCGCTTCCGCTCGCGGGAGCAGTGGCAGGCGATCCGCTCGGGCTGGTCGGACCTCAAGGCGGCGCTCGCCAAATCGAGCCCGGATGACAACATTCGCGCACACGATGCGTTGACCGGCCGGATCGAGAATCTCGTCGCGACGGTGTCCCTGAACTCGGGGCTCACCCTCGATCCCGATGCGATCACGAACGTTCTCATCGATGCGGCGACACAGCGGGTAGGCGGCGCACTGCTCGCCATGAGCCGGCTCGAGGAGCATGCGATCGGGGCAGCCGTGAAGGGCTATCTCGGCGGCGATGACCGCATGGCCATCCAGATCTACGCCGGCGAGGTGACGAAGAACCTCGATGCGATCGCGGCCGAGCTCCAGTGGAGCTCTCCGGAGGCGAAGGCCTCGGTAGAGCCCGCGCTCGAGGGCGCCCGCCGCGAGTTCAGCACATTCAGCGATACGATCAATTCGCGCATCGTCAACGCGCAGAAGATGGACGTGAGCGCCGCGCAAGTCTTCGATGCGGCCGTGCCGGCCGCGCGCGCACTCGAGAACCTCTCGACCGTGAGCTATGCCTCGATGAAAGGCGCCCTGGATCGGCGTGCGGCGGGCGCCGCCGATCGGCGCGCGCTCACCATCGCGATCGTCGCCGCCGTGCTCGCGCTGTCCCTCGCCCTGTGCTGGCTCATCAGCCGCGCGCTGTCGGGTTCCCTGGTGCAAGCGGTGCGCGTGTTCGGCGCGATCGCCGCCGGCCACTACGACAACGAGATCGAGGTCGCCGGCAGTGACGAGGTGAGCCAGGTGCTGCGTGCGCTCGATGAGATGCAGAGCAAGCTGCGCCAGCAGATCGAGGCCGAGCGCGCGCTCGCTGCGGAGAACGCGCGGGTCCGCCAGGCACTCGATAAGGTCTCGACGAACGTCGTGCTCGCGGATGCGGATCACCGGATCATCTACTTGAACGAGACCGCCGAGGCGACCTTCGCGCGTACGCAGGCCGAGATTCGCAAGAGCCTGCCGGGGTTCGACGCGGCGCACCTGCGCGGGGCGTCGCTCGAGCTCCTCGCGAGCGATCCGGTTGCACAGCGCCGCATGCTCGAGACGCTCTCGTCAAGCGACGTGGCCGAGCGCGCGCTCGGCGGGTGCACTTTCCGCACGGTGACCAACCCGGTGGTGAGCCGCGAGGGCGAGCGCATCGGCTCGGTGATGGAATGGACCGACCGTACGCCGGAGGTGGCCGTCGAGAAGCAGATGCAGGGCATGCTGAGCGCCGTGCTCGGCGGCGATCTGACGGAGCGCATCTCGCTCGAGGGCAAGTCGGGCTTCTTCGAGGCACTCGCGCGCTCTGTCAATCAGCTCGCCGACAACATGGCCGAGATCGTGGCGCGGGTGAAGCACGCCGCGAGCGAGGTGTATCGCGGCGCGGAGGAGATCTCCCAGGGCAATGCCAACCTCTCCCAGCGCACCGAGGAGCAGTCCTCCTCGCTCGAGGAGACGGCGTCCTCGATGGAGGAGATGACCTCCACCGTGAAGCAGAACGCCGACAATGCGGGACAGGCGAACCAGCTTGCCATCGCGGCGCGCGATCAGGCGGAGAAGGGCGGCGCGGTCGTCTCCAAGGCGGTGCGCGCGATGACGGATATCAACGATTCCTCGAAGAAGATCGCCGACATCATCGGCGTGATCGACGAGATCGCCTTCCAGACGAATCTACTCGCGCTCAACGCCGCCGTGGAGGCGGCACGCGCCGGAGAGCAGGGTCGCGGCTTTGCGGTGGTGGCGAGCGAGGTGCGCAACCTCGCCGGCCGCTCGGCGACCGCCGCCAAGGAAATCAAGGAGCTCATCCAGGACTCGGTGAAGAAGGTGGAGGATGGATCGCTGCTCGTGACGCAGTCGGGGCAGACCCTCGAGCAGATCGTGGCGGCGGTGAAGAAGGTATCCGACATCGTGGCCGAGATCGCCGCCGCTTCGCGCGAGCAGTCCTCGGGAATCGAGCAGGTGAACCGTGCCGTGATGCAGATGGACGAGCTCACGCAGCAGAACGCCGCGCTCGTCGAGGAGGCGACCGCGGCCTCGCAGGCAATGGCGCAGCAGGCTCGCGAGCTCAACGAGATGATGGGGCGCTACCGGCTGGCGGCGGCTCTGATCGGGGCCGGACTCACGCGCAACGCCGGTGCGGCGCCGGCTGCTACCGCGGCCGCCGTCCGCGCGGCTGCGGCGCAGGCCGCGCGCGGCGCGACGCGCACCGAGCGTCGCGGCGTCAAACGGCCGTGGAACGGCCGCGACCCGCGCCCGCCCGCCGCGGAGAGCCCGCCCCCCTCCTCCGCGGGCGCGCGCGCCGCGACGGGCGGCGATTCTGATTGGCAGGAATTCTGACCGGAAATGCTTTTGAGATTCGGAGAAGGACAATGGCTCGAATACTGGCCGTAGACGATTCGGCCGCCATGCGACAGATGGTCGGCATCACCCTCACGGGCGCCGGCCACGAGGTGCACCAGGCGGCTGACGGTCGCGAGGCGCTGCAGATCGCCGAGCGACAGAAGTTCGACCTGGTCATCACCGACGTGAATATGCCGGTGATGGACGGCCTGACTCTCGTCAGGCACCTGCGCAACCTCCCGAGCTACCGCGGCGTGCCGCTTCTGGTGCTCACCACCGAGGCGACAACGGAGAAGAAGCTCGAAGGCAAGGCGGCCGGCGCGACCGGCTGGCTCGTCAAGCCCTTCAATCCCGAACGCCTTCTCGCGACGGTCGCCAAGGTTCTGAGCTGAGCACCCGTGCGACTTAACGCCGAGCCGCGGCGCTCACCGTGAGAGCGCCGTCACAATGATGCGGTGCCCACTGCACGCGGGCTCAAGACTCGTGGGCGATTGCCGAACTAACGGCCATGGCGGCTGCAAATGCATGCGTCGGTCCGCCCCGGCGCGCGATGAAAGGTAAGTCAGATGACACGATCGATGAAGCTGTACGCGGCCCTCGCGGCCGCCGTGGTCGCACTGCCCGCATACGCCGGCGACTGCCTCCTGCCGCCGCCGCCCAGCAAGATTCCGGACGGAACGACGGCGAGTGAGCAGGAGATGGTCATCGCGATGCAGACGCTCAAGCAGTACGACGGGGACGTGAACGTCTACTTGAAGTGCCTGGATTTCGAGCAACGGCGCAATGAGCTGTCGCCGGAGGCGCTCGAGACCAAACATAACGCCGCCGTCGCCGAGCTCCAGTCGATCGCCGACAAGTTCAACGCGCAGGTGCGGGTGTTCAAGTCGAAGCACGGCTGAGCGGATCCCCGCGTGCTGCGGCACGCGCGGGCCGCCAGCGCGTGCAACGGCACCCGCTTTCACATGCCGCGAGCAGACAATGAGAGCGCCCACGTCCTCGACGGCGTCGCCGCATTGCTCGCGCTTGCCATGCACGACTCCTACGCCCCGGTGGAGCGCCTCGGCACTGCGCTCGAGCGCATGGCCTCCGCGATTGCACGCTGCGCGCACGCGCGCGAGCAGGGACAAAGTCTCGAGCCCTCGAGCCTGGCGGCGCTCGTCGCGTGCCAGGACGCACTCGAGCGGGAGATCGCGGTGTGCATCGAGAGCCTGCAGTTCCACGACCGGCTGATGCAGCGCCTCGCGCACGTGCGCGATTGTCTCGCGGAGGCGACCGGGAACGGCCACGCTCCGGGCAGGGAGAGACGAGTCTTCGATTTACCGGCCGGCAGCATCGAGCTGTTCTGACCCTGTGATCCATGACGGGCACACTGCAAGCCGAGACGGGCCTCCACCAGCGGATGCGCGAATTCGCGCTCGCCGATGAGGACTTCGCAGCCCTCCGTCAGCTCGTGCGCGATCTCACCGGAATCAACCTCTCGGACCAGAAGCGCGAGCTCGTCTATGGCCGGCTGTCGCGGCGCTTGCGGGCGCTCAATCTCACGAGCTTTCGACAGTACCGCGAGCGGCTGGCGGCGGACCCGAGCGAGCTCGAGCAGCTTGCGAACGCCATCACGACCAATCTGACGGCGTTCTTCCGCGAGCGGCACCATTTCGAGTTCCTGCGTGACCAGGTCTTGCGTGCGCGCGCCGCCGAGCCGCACGCCGTGCGCCGCGTGCGCATCTGGTCGGCCGGGTGCTCAACCGGCGAGGAGCCCTATTCGATCGCGATGACGGTGCTCGAGGCGCTGCCCGAGCTCGCCGGCTGGGACGTGCGCATCCTCGCGACCGACCTCGACTCCGAAGTGCTCGGGCGGGCGCGCGCTCGGACGTATCCGAGCGAGCGCCTGCGGGGGCTCGAGCCGCGGCACATGACTCACTTCTTCACCGAGGGCTGGAACAAAAAGGGCAGATCTCTGCGTGTCAATCCGGAGGTCGCGGCATTGGTCACGTTCAAGCAGCTCAATTTGATGCATAACTGGCCGATGAAGGGCCCGCTCGATGTGATCTTCTGCCGCAACACCGTGATCTACTTCGACAAGGCCACTCAGCGGGAGCTCTTCAGCCGCATCGCCGCGCTGCAGCGGAGCGGCGACTGGCTGTTCCTGGGCCACTCCGAGAGCCTGTTCAAGGTATCGACCGATTACGAGCTGATCGGCCGGACCGTTTACCGGCGCGTCTGACATGGGCACGCTCTTCGAAAAAGCCGCGAAGGCCGAGCAGCCGCCGATGCTGCGCGGCTTCGAGCATCTGCAGCGCTTCTGGGAGCCGGATACGGAGCGCTGGACGACGAAGATTCTTGCCGGGGAGTACTACGTCACCTGCCACGACGAGGCGATCACGACCGTGCTGGGCTCCTGCATCTCGGCATGCGTGCGCGACCCGCAGCGCGGCATCGGCGGGATGAATCATTTCATGCTGCCCGATGACTCGGCGGCGGAACCGAACGGCTGGCTCGATCCGGCGGTGCGACTCGCCACGCGCTACGGTTCCTACGCGATGGAGAGCCTGATCAACGATCTGCTCAAGCTCGGCGCAGCTCGCGACCGGCTCGAGCTCAAGCTCTTCGGGGGTGGGCGCATCCTCACCTCGATGACCGACGTGGGAGCGCGCAACATCGACTTCGTGCTGTCATTCGTCAGGATCGAGGGATACACGATCGCCGCGCAGGATCTCGGCGGGATGCAGCCGCGCAAGATCGTCTATTTCCCGGCCCTGGGCCGCGTCAGGGTACGGCGGTTGCGGGCAATCGAGAACCGCAGCATCGCCGATCGCGAGCGGATCTACCTCGCAAGCCTCGGGGCGCAGGGCGATGGTGGCGATGTCGAGCTGTTCGACTGAGCCGCAAAGCGCGCGAACGGAGCCATCCGACGATGTCACAGCAGGCGATGTCCCCGCCGGGCAAGAGCGCGGAGTTCCGACGCCGCATCCGCGTGCTCATCGTCGACGATTCGGCGCTCGTGCGTCAGCTGCTCACGGACATGCTCGCGCGCGACCGCTCCATCGAGGTCGTGGGCGTCGCCGGCGATGCGCACATGGCGCGCGAGAAGATCAAGCAGCTGAACCCCGACGTGCTCACCCTCGACGTCGAGATGCCGAAGATGGACGGCCTCACCTTCCTCAGGAATCTGATGCGGCTGCGGCCGATGCCGGTCGTGATGGTGTCCTCGCTCACCGAGCACGGCGCGGACGTGACGCTCGATGCGCTCGCGCTCGGGGCGGTGGACTACCTGGCGAAGCCGCGGCTCGACATTGCCGCAAGCCTGCCGGAGTACGCCGACGAGCTCATCGAGAAGGTCAAGGCGGCCGCGGGAGCGAGCGTGCGCGCCCTCGATGCCCATGGCCTCGGCGCGCAATCCTCCGCGAGCCGTGCGCTCGCACCGAGCCTCCTGAGCGGTGCGCGCGGCAGCGCCCGGCCACTGCGCACGACCGACCGGATCATCGCGATCGGCGCCTCGACCGGCGGCACCGAGGCGATCAAGGAAGTGCTCGTGGGCCTGCCCCCCGACATCCCGGGAGTCGTCGTCGCGCAGCACATCCCGAAGGCCTTCAGCGGAACGTTCGCACGGCGCATGAACGAGTATTGCCAGCTGCGGGTGACCGAGGCCGAGCACGGGCAGCAGGTGCTCGCGGGCCATGCCTACGTCGCCCCCGGCGACCGGCATCTGCGCATCGCGCGCGACGGCACTCGCTATGTTCTCGAGCTCGACGACGGCGCACCGGTGAACCGCCACAAGCCCTCGGTCGATGTGCTGTTCCGCTCGGTCGCGCAGTGCGCGGGCCGCAATGCAATCGGACTCCTGCTCACCGGCATGGGCAAAGACGGGGCTCGCGGACTGCTCGAAATGCGCGAGGCAGGGAGCCACACGCTCGCACAGGACGAGGCGACGAGCGTGGTATGGGGCATGCCCGGAGAGGCCGTCGCGATTGGCGCCGCCGAACGCGTGCTCGCGCTCCCGCACATTGCCGCGGCGCTCGCGACGCTCGCCTCAGCCTTGGACATCGCGCGCCCGCATCGGCCGGGCGCGAGCACCGCTAGCACAGACCCCGGGGAAACCTATGAGCAACACTGAATCCGGAACGCCCAACCGCGCGACCGGCGAGACCACTTCGATCAGCGTGCCCGACGCCGCGTTCGCATTCGTGCAATCGCTTGCCGCAGAGCTCTCGAGCGGCAAGATCGACTTGCCGAGCTTTCCGGACATCGCGCTGCGCGTGCGCCAGGTGCTCGCGGACGACAACGTCACCCCGGAGAAGGTCGTGCGTGTCGTGAGCGCCGAGCCCGCGCTCGCCGCGCGCTTGCTGCAAGTGGCCAACTCCGCCGCCTTCAACTTCAGCGGCAAGTCGGTCACCGACCTGCGCACCGCGGTCGCGCGGCTCGGTTTCAACATGGTCCGCAGCGCTGCGATCGCCTTTGCGATGTCCCAGCTCAAGAAGGTGGACGCGCTCAAAGGGCTCGAAGTGCCGCTCGATGAGCTCTGGCACCGCAGCGCGACGGTCGCCGCCATGTCCTACGTGGTCGCCCGGCGGCTCACCGGCGTCAATCCCGACACGGCGCTCCTCGCCGGGCTGCTGCAGGGCGTGGGCGAGCTCTACATCCTCACGCGAGCGAAGGCCCACCCGGAGCTCTTTGCCGATCCGCCCGCCTACCACCAGATCGTGCGCGACTGGCACTCGAGCATCGCGAAGGCGGTCCTGGAGAACTGGGAGATGGCCGACGATGTGGTTGCAGCGGTCAGCGAATTCGAGGACTTCGAACGCGAGCACGACGGTGATCCGGACTTGACGGACGTGCTCACGGTCGCCTTCCTGCTCGTGACCTACCAGGAGCACCCGGAGACGATCGAGCTCAACATGCAGGGCGTCGGCGCCTGCCGTCGCATGCATCTCGACCGTCCGGCCTACGAGAAGCTGATCGCCGAATCGGCCGACGAAGTGGCTGCCATGCAGCAGGCACTCGGTCGCTGACCGGGCCGCAGAGCGCGTCCGCCGTGAGCTCGAACCGAGTGCAAAGTGCCATGAGTTCCGCGACACCCGCGTTCTCGAGCCCCGAGGACACGCAGGAGGCGTTCCTGTTCGTGCAGGCGCTCGCCGCCGAGCTCTCGGCGGGCGAGCTCGATCTACCGGGCTTTCCGGACATCGTCGCCCGCATTCGCTTGGTGCTCGCCGATGAGAGCGTGTCCCCCGAGCGCGTGGCCCGCGTGGTGAGCGGTGAGCCCGTGGTCACCGCGAGGCTGCTGCGGATGGCGAACTCTGCGGCCCTGAATCCGAGCGGCAAGCCGATCGTGGAGCTGCGCACGGCAATTCTGCGGGTGGGATTCAACACGGTCCGCAGCGCCTCCATCGCCTTCGCCGTCCAGCAGCTGCGCAGCTCGAGCGAGCTCCAGGGGCTGGAGAGGCCGCTCGCCGCGCTCTGGGAGCGCACCGCGCTCGTCGCGAGCCTCTGTTATGTCATTGCCCGCCGGCGGACTCAGCTGAGCGCGGACACGGCACTCCTTGCGGGGCTGCTGCAGAGCCTGGGCCGGCTCTACATCTTGAGCCGTGCGAGCCGGCATCGCACCCTGTTCACCGACGCTGCGGCCTACCAGGCGATCGAGCGCGACTGGCACTTGAGTGTCGCGTGCGCGATTCTCGAGCACTGGTCGATGCCCGAGGAGATCGTGGCGGCGGTGCGCGACTCCGAGGACTTCGCCCGCGAGCCGCGCGGAGCGGCTTCCCTGACCGACGTGCTCATCGCCGCCACGCTGATCGCGGCCTATCAGAACCAGCCCGAGCTGCTCGAGGTGCGACTGCAGAGCGTGAGGTCCATTGCGCGGCTGCAGTTGAACCGCGCACAGTGCGAGGCTCTCATCGGCGAGTCGGCACAGGAGATCGCCTCGCTGCGCGAGGCACTGGGCTGAACGCTCGCGGCAGCGCCGAGCGCGCCTAGCGAGGTGATTTCTTGCCCTGGAGAGAGCTGAGCGAGTGCTCGAACTGCATCAGCCGATCCGCGACGTTCGCCGCGGAGACCGTGTAGCGGCCCTGATCGATGGCGCTCTGCACGGCGCCCACCCGCGCTTCGTCGATGGCGGGCATCTGGCTCACCGTCTGCTCGAGCGCCGCGAGCTGACCCGCGGTGTCCGTGATGTGGACGCTGTCGGAGCTGGCCACGCCCGAGGAGGCCGCACTCGGCGTCGTCTGCGCGCCGCGCGTAGCCGAGCCCGTGGCGACGGACGTCGGCGGGTTGCCCTCTACACCGTTGATTTTACTGGCCAACTCACAATCTCCTGCCGTGCACCTATTGTATCGGCCGCACGGCAGGAAACTTTAAGCCGAGACGCGCATCACATCGCCCTTGCAGCGGCGCGATCGGACCGCTCGCTGCGCGATGCTCAGGCCTTCGTGGTCACGACCTGTCCGACGGTGGCAATCGCGTAGCCGCCGCGGCGACCGTACGTCACCGTCTCCCGCCGGCCGCTCATGAGCGTGCCGAGTCGGGCCTGGACGTGCTTCAGTCGTGCGCTCACGAGGGCGCCATTGCGGTCGTTGAGCTCCCGGCACTTCGCGGCGCCCGCCACGCAGCGCTTCCACGCACCGGCGAGCGACGCGTGCGGATCGCACCATTCGAAGAGCCGCTTGAGTCCTACGAGGTCGGTCGGATAGCCGACTCGCCGGCACAGTGCCTGGCGCTCCTCGTCGATGCGCATGACACGGGAGACCGTGCGCTGGCGCGTGCGCATCGCCCCGTCGAGCTCGGACACCTCGTTCGCGAGGAGGAGCTCGTGCTCGCGATCGAGCGAGGCGGCGAGATCATCGAGCGCACCGGTCGCATCCGCGATGAGTGCTCCAAGCCGTTCCCGGCAGGCGGTGGCGTCCATCGATCATCCCTTGGCGCCAAAGAGGCCGGCGAGCGCCTGCTCGGTCTTCATGAGACCCAGCGCGACCTTTTCGGGCTGCACCGCATACGAGCCGCTCGCAATCGCATCCGATGCCGCCGCGACGCGTCCGGGATCGACGACCGGCTGTGCCATCAAGCTCTGCTCGAGTGCGGCCAGCTGCGCGGCCGCACTGGTGATCTGCACGTCGCTCGAGGAAGTGCTGGTGCTGGGACTCTGCGCACCCGAGCCCCCGGGTGCGCTGCCTCGGGAAGCCGGCGGGAGATTGCCGCCGCCGATCGAGGCGCTTGCGAGCTCCGGTCCGGTTACCTTCGTGGTCACTCCGCGTCCTCCCCCGTCCATTCGACACGATATCGGCCGCAGACCTCGAAACTTGAGCGAGCGGCACGGGTCACGGATCCACCCGCACGACGCCGGAGGAGTCCGCGACGCCTTCGACGACCCGTTGGGAACTCAGGTTCTCTACCTTGAGCCGGCCGCCGGCCGGCGCATCCTCGAGCGCGCGACCCTCCGCGCGCACCTCGATCGCCGCTCCCGCGGCAAGGAGCGTCACCTCCTGGCCACGATGCACGACGTTATCGGGGGCGAACATGTCGACCGTGAGCACGGTGCCGGCGGCGAGCGTGCGCCGCAGCGAGCGCCCGTCGAGCTCGGCAGGATTCTCGAGGAATGCCGCTCCGAGGCCCGCGATGCGGCGCGTCTCGACGGTCACGTCCGCCGGCGTCAGCATCGCATTGCGCTCGACGGCGTGTCGCAGCACCAGCACCTGAACGCGCCGCTCGACGGTCACCGGCACATAGATCATCCAGCGCACCGGTCCCTCGCAGCTCACGCCCACCGTGGAGCGTGCCTGAATGGTCATGCCGGCCGGCAGCTCCGCATGCAGCGCCCGTGCGCAGCGAGCGAGGCGCAGCCGCTCATCGAGCGCGCCGATCTCGATCGAGGCGATACCCGAGGAGCGCACGAGCTGCGACCGCACGAAATCGAGCGCCGCAGCGCGGATCGTCGCCAGACTCTCGACGGGCTCGAGGTCGTGCGCACAGGCGAGCTCTTGAACGAGCGCGCATGGCGCGAGCGTGATGAGGACACCCAGCGCGAGTGCCCGCTGCCGGCACCGCCAGAATTCCGTCGTGCTTCTCTTCATGGGCCAATACTTTGCAAGCGGCGAGCCAGGCGTGCCGCAGCGGCAGGATCTTGCCGCTCGGTGCGAGCCGCGTCACAGCGCGCCGCGCGTAAATCAAGGGCGCACGCCCGCGAGCAGCGCTGGCACGCGGATTGCTGTGGCTCCCGCAGGTCACAAATTTGACGGCTCGCACCATGGCTTTGAGTCTCGATACCTATCTCGGTCTCGATGCGACCGCGCTCAAACTCGAGTCGCGGCGCATGGAGCTGCTCGCGGACAATCTCGCGAACGTCGACACGCCGAACTACAAGGCCAAGGACATCGATTTCCGCGCGGCGCTCGCGGCCGCGGGCACGCCCGGCGCATCGCTCAACCTCGCCGCGACGAGCGCGGGCGGCATCGGCACCGACCCGCAGAATGGCGCGGATCCGCCGCTGCAGTATCGGGTGCCGCTCGCCCCCTCGCTCGATGGCAACACGGTCGATGCGCAGCTCGAGCAGGCGGCCTTCGCCGACAACACGGTGCGCTATCAGGCGACCCTCACGTTTCTCACTACCCGCTTGCGGGACCTCATGACTGCCATTACCGGATCCTAGGGACCCGATCGGAGTACGGCATGTCCTCGTTCAAGATCTTCGACATCGCAGGCTCGGGCCTCTCCGCGCAATCGGTACGGCTCAACACTGTGGCGAGCAACCTCGCGAACGCCGACAGCGTGAGCGGCAGCCCCGCGACCGTCTACAAGGCGCTCCACCCGGTGTTCCAGGCCGTGCAGCAAGCGCTTGGCTCGGGGCTCTCCGGCACCTTCTCGACCGGCGCTGGGAGCGATGCGGCGGTACGTGTGGCCGGCATCGTCCAGAGCCAAGCTCCGCCGACGGTGCGCAACGACCCCGGCAACCCGCTCGCCGATGCGAACGGCAACGTCTATTCGCCAAACGTCAACGTGATCGAGGAGATGACCGACATGATCTCAGCCTCGCGCTCCTACCAGGACGACGTCGAGGTGATGAACACGGCGAAGGACCTGATGCTCGCCACCCTGAAGCTCGGCCAGTGACGCTGCCGCCCGCCTAGCGCCCGCCCACATTACGGAGAGACCGCATGTCCACCACGCTCCCAGGTATCACCGGCCCGGCCGCGACGCTCAACAACCCCTCGAGCTCCGCCAGCTCGGCGGAGAGCGCCGTTCCGGCGAATATGCAGATCAGCGAGTCGCAGTTCCTGCAGCTGATCAGCACTCAGATGCAGAATCAGGATCCGTTGAACCCGACCGACCCCTCGGACTTCCTGCAGCAGATCGAGGGCTTGAGCGAAGTGTCGAGCATGCAGAGCATGCAGACCGCGCTCCAGTCCTCGCAGCTCACGAGCGGCGCGTCGCTTCTCGGCCAGACTGTGCTCGCCCCCAGCACCACCGGGACGCTCACTTCGGGCGGCACGGTGAGCGGCGCCGTCACGGCCCCCGCGGGCGCAACGGCACTCACGGTCTCGATCACCGACTCGAGCGGCAATGCGGTGAGCTCGTTCCAGGTCGCCCCTTCGGCCTCGGGTCTCACGAATTTCACCTGGAACGGCACGACCAGCGCCGGGGCTGCAGCGCCGGCCGGGCAGTACGGCATCGCCGTGACGGCGACGGTCGACGGCGCAAGCCAGTCGGTGAGCCCGCTCGTCGAGAGTCAGGTCACGAGCGTCACGATCGATCCGACGACCCAGGCGCTCGACGTGAACACCTCGAACGGCACGGTGCCGCTCTCCTCCGTCGTCAGCATCCTCTAGCCCATCGCCACCGAAACCACATTTCTCCGGGAGTTTATTCATGTCGTTCAACATCGCACTCACGGGCCTCAACGCCGCCAACGAGGACCTCTCGGTCACCTCCAACAATCTCGCGAACGTCGCCACCACCGGCTTCAAGGGATCGCGAACCGAGTTCGCCGACCTCTTCGCCTCGTCCCAGACGGGCGTGAGCGCGACGGCCGTCGGCAATGGCGTCGCGGTCTCCGAGGTCGCGCAGCAGTTCACGCAGGGCAACATCGAGACGACTGGGAACAACCTCGATCTTGCGGTGAGCGGCAACGGTTTCTTCATCCTGAGCAACGGCGGCGCGCTCAATTACACGCGCGACGGAGAATTCCAGCTGAACAGCGACAATGAGGTGGTGACCGCCGACGGTCAGAACCTGCAGGTATACCCGCCGCTCGCAAACGGCGGCTTCAACACGGGCGGACTCGCGAACCTCACGCTCAACACGAGCGAAAGCGCGCCGCAAGCGACCACCACCGCGCAGATCACCGCAAACCTGCCCGCCGGTGCCGCCGCGCCCGCCGATGCGCCGTTCAGCGCGACCGACCCGAACAGCTACACGAACACCACCTCCCTCACGGTCTACGACTCGTTGGGCGCCGCACACACCGCATCGCTCTACTTCATCGCGGGCGCGACCCCGAACGACTGGACCGTGCAGCTCGCCGTGGACGGGAACGACGTGGGCACGCCGCAGGCACTCGATTACTCCTCGAGCGGCGCACTCACCACGCCGGCGAACGGCCAGATCACCTTCCCGGCGTACACGCCCGCGACCGGCGCGGCGGCGATGAACATGACGTTCAATTTCAGCGGCACGACGCAATACGGCGGCACCTTCGGTGTGACGGCCGTGCAGCAGAACGGCTACACCACCGGCCAGTTGACCGGCATCAACATCAGCTCCTCCGGAGTGGTGCAGGCGCAGTACACGAACGGCAACTCGGTCAACCTCGGGCAGATCGCGCTTGCCAACTTCGCGAACTCGCAGGGCTTGCAGCAGCTCGGCAGTGCCTCCTGGTCCGCGACCGACGAGTCCGGTGCGCCCGTGAACGGCGTGGCGGGAACCTCGGGCTTCGGCACCATCGAGTCCGGGTCGCTCGAGGAGTCGAACGTCGACACCACCTCGGCGCTCGTCGACATGATCACCGCGGAGCGCGACTTCCAGGCAAACGCGCAGATGATCCAGACGCAGGACCAGGTCACCCAGTCGATCATCCAGATCGGCCAGCAGGGCTGAGCACGGAGCAGGTGAGCCTCGCCGTCGGGAGTCATCGAGGGTAAGCGATGGACAAGCTGATCTACGTCGCGATGACCGGTGCGAAGGAGACGCTCGCCGCGCAGGCGGCGAACAACTACAACCTGGCGAATGCGAGCACCGTGGGCTTCAAGGCCGATCTCTCGGCGTTCCAGAGCCGTGCGGTGAATGGCCCCGGTTACGCATCGCGTGTCTACGCAACGACCAGCACCGTGGGGCTCGACTCGACCCCCGGGCAGGAGATGGAGACCGGCAATCCGCTCGATGTGGCCGTCCAGGGCTCGGGCTACATCGCCGTGCAGGATGCGAACGGCAACGAGGCCTACACCCGCGCCGGCGACCTGCACATCGATCCGAGCGGACTGCTCATGACCGCGACGGGCTACCAGGTGCTCGGCGACGACGGACCGATCACGGTGCCGCCGGCGGCTTCCACCACGATCGGCGCGGACGGCTCGGTCACGGTCGTGCCCATGGGGCAGACCCCGGTCAGCATGGCGCGCGTGGGAAGGATCAAGCTCGTCAATCCGCCGACGGCCGATGTCGAGCGCGGGTCGGACGGGCTGTACCGCACGCGCGATGGGACGCCCGCCGAGGCCGACGCCAACACCACGCTCGCCTCGGGCGTGCTCGAGGCGAGCAACGTGAATATTCCGGAGTGCCTCGTGAACATGATCGAGCTCGCGCGCCAGTTCGAGCTGCAGGTGAAATCGCTCCACACCCAGGAAGATGACAGCGCCTCCTCCTCGAAGCTGTTGCAATCGAGCTGAGCGCCGCTCGGCCGCAGCCACCACTTAAAAGGACACGCCACATGGAACCCGCACTTTGGGCCGCGAAGACCGGCCTCGACGCGCAGCAGACGCAGATGACCGTCACCGCGAACAACCTCGCGAACGCCAACACGACCGGGTTCAAGAAAAGCCGCGCCGTGTTCGACGACCTGCTTTATCAGAATCTTTCGCAAGTCGGTGCGGACACCTCCCAGACCACGCAGTCGCCATCGGGCTTGAACATCGGCACCGGCGTGCGGGTGGTCTCGACGGAGAAGAACTACACCCAGGGGAGCGTCGACAACACCGGCAACGCACTCGACGTGGCGGTACAGGGCCTCGGGTTCTTCCAGGTGCTGCAGCCGAACGGCACGCTCGCCTACACGCGCGATGGGAGCTTCCAGCTCAATGCCCAAGGACAGCTGGTCACCGCGGAGGGCTACCAGGTGCAACCTGCGATCACGGTTCCAACGGGCGCGCAGTCGATCACGATCGGCGCAGACGGCACGGTGAGCGTGCAGCTCGCCAATCAGAGCACGCCCACGACCGTCGGCACGCTGCAGCTCGCCAATTTCATCAATCCCGCGGGCCTGCAGGACATCGGCGGGAACCTCTCGGTCGAGACCGCCTCGAGCGGCCCGCCGACCATCGGCACACCGGGCTTGAGCGGCCTCGGCACACTCATTCAGGGCTCCGTCGAAGCCTCGAACGTCGATATCGTCGAGGAGCTCGTCAATATGATCCAGACCCAGGAAGCCTACGAGATGAACTCGCGGGCGGTCGAGACGACCGACCAGATGCTCCAGTACGGCACGCAGAATATGTGAGCGCGCCTACATGGGAGTAGTGAAGAACATCGCCTGTGCGGCGCTCGCCGTCGTGTCCACGAGCGCCTGCCACAGCCTCTCGCACACCGAGCATCCCGACGATGGCCTCGCGTGGGCGCAGCAGCCCGTTCCCCCGCCCACCAACGGCGCGATCTACCAGGCGGACCGCGAAATGGAGCTCGCCGCGAATCCGGTCGCGCGCCACGTCGGTGACATCGTGACGATCATGCTCGAGGAGCAGACGGCGGCACAGAAGTCGGCGACCACGGATACGAGCAAGGCGACCACCGACACCCTCCCCGGCTCGACGATCCTCGGCAAAGCGCTCACGTTCCACGGCGTGCCGCTACTCGACAACAACATCAACGATGCGACCAAGTTCACTGGCGCCGGCGACAGCGCGCAGAGCAACAGCCTGACGGGGTATCTCGCCGTGACCGTGATCAAAGTGCTGCCGAACGGCAACCTGGTCGTTGCCGGCCAGAAGCAGATCGGCCTCAACCAGGGGCAGGAGTACGTCCGTGTGACGGGGATCATCCGTCCGATCGACCTCGCATCCGACGACTCGATCCCCTCGTACCGCGTCGCGAGCGCGCGCATCAGCTACAGCGGCAAGGGCGCGGTCAACGACGCCAACGCGCAGAGCTGGCTCTCGCGCTTCTTCAACTCACCGTGGGCACCGTTTTGATGGCCGCGCGCACACCCTGCGCGAGATCTGAGCGCTCCCGGCAGAGGGCTTGGGGGTCCGTGCTGGCAGCGCTCGCGCTCATCGTGGCGGCGGCTCCGACACGCGCCGAGCGCATCGAGGACATGGCGACCATCGCCGGCGTGCGTACCAACCAGCTCATCGGCTACGGCCTGGTCGTCGGATTGAACGGCACCGGCGACCAGACGACGATGACCCCGTTCACCATGCAGAGCTTGCAGAACCTGCTGCTGCGCTTCGGCGTCACGATTCCGCCGAACACCAATCCGATGGTGAACAACATCGCCGCCGTGACCGTCACTGCCGAGCTGCCCCCGTTCTCCAAGCCCGGGCAGACGATCGACGTGACGGTGGGCTCGATCGGCGATGCGCAGAGCCTGCGGGGTGGAAACCTGCTGCTCACCGCGCTGCGCGGCGCGGACGGGCAGGTCTACGCGATGGCACAGGGCAACGTGCTCGTGAGCGGATTCGGGGTGATGGGCAAGGATGGCTCGAAGATGACGCTCAACGTCCCGAGCGCAGGACGCATTCCGAATGGTGCCACGGTCGAGCGCACGGTTCCCGTGCGCTTCGCCGGTGAGCCGAATGTCGTGCTCAATCTCAATACGCCGGACTTCACCACCGCGGCGCACGTGGCTGCCGCGATCAACAAGGAGCTCGGCGCCGGCACGGCGGATGCGCTCGATGCCGTGTCCATCCGCGTGCGCGCGCCGGTCGACTCCAATCAGCGTACCGCCTTCATCGCGATGCTCCAGGCGATCGAGGTGGAGCCGGGCGAGGCGCCGGCGCGCGTGATCATCAACTCGCGTACCGGCACGGTGGTCATCAGCTCCGAGGTGCGCGTGACGGCGGCGGCCGTCGCGCACGGCTCGCTCTCCGTGACGATCACCGAGCGGCAGGACGTGAGCCAGCCGGCCCCGCTCTCGCAGGGTCAGACCGTGGTCGTTCCCCGCAGCACGATCGAGGTGAAGCAGGCCGACGCCCACATGTTCGTCTTTCAGGCCGGCGTGAATCTCGATGCGATCGTGCGCGCCGTGAACCAGGTGGGCGCGGCGCCGAGCGATCTGGTGGCGATCCTCGAAGCGCTGCAGCAGGCGGGTGCCTTGCACGCGCAGCTCATCGTCATCTGAGGCGGCCGCAACCCCCATGCCAGCGCCCGTTCCCGATGTGAGCACTTACGGCGACTTCGCCGGGCTCGCCGCCTTGCGTCGCAGCGCCGGCAGCCACAACCCGGCGGCCGTGCGCGAGGTGGCGAAGCAGTTCGAGGCGCTGTTCGCGCGCATGATGATCAAGAGCATGCGTGATGCGATCGGTCGTGATCCGATCTTCGGCAGCGATCAGAGCGAGGCCTACCAGAGCATGTTCGACGACCAGCTGTCGATCGAGCTCACGCGCGGTCACGGACTCGGGCTCGCCGATATGCTGGTGCGCCAGCTGCAGAAGCTGGGAGTGACGGGAGCGGGCAGCGCATCGGGCACGCTCGGCGCGAAGAAGGCCGCCGGAATGGCGCTCAAGCCCGCAGGGACGGGAGCCGGGATGCCGCTGCGCGCCCCGTCGCCCGCGGGCGCTCGGTCGCTCGCGCCTGCGACCGCCGTCGAGCGCAAGCGCTTCATCGGGCAGCTGTGGCCGCAGGCCGAGCGCGCCGGCGCGGCGCTCGGGGTGAGTCCGGCGGGTCTCGTCGCGCAGGCCGCGCTCGAGACCGACTGGGGCCGAAGCGTCCCGCGCACCGAGGGCGGGCAGTCGAGCAACAATCTCTTCGGTGTCAAGGCGGGCGCGAGCTGGAGTGGCCCGGCCGTCACCGCACCGACGTGGGAGGTCGAGAACGGCGCCGCGACCGGCACCAGCGGTGAGTTTCGCGCCTATCCGAGCTCGGCGCAGAGCTTCGAGGATTATGTCGCGCTGCTCAAGACCACTCCGCGTTACGCCGCGGCGCTCAACACCGGCGGCGACGTGCGCGCGTTCGCGACGGCCCTGCAGCGTGGCGGCTACGCGACGGATCCGGATTATGCCCACAAGGTGAGCGCCATCGCGAGCCACGTCACGGCCACCGTGGCGCAGAACGCCGCGGGCGGCTCGCCGCTCGTCGCTTCAACGGGCGGACCACTCAAGTTTGCGGACGTGCCGCCGATAACCGGCGATACGGGCACGCTTCTCTAGAGGGCGTTGATCGATGGGCGACCTTCTCTCGACCAGTGTCTCCGGCCTGCTCGCCTTCCAGCAAGCCCTCGATGTGACGAGCAACAACGTTGCCAACGTCGCAACGCCCGGCTACTCCGTCGAGACCACCAACTTCGCCGAAGCTCCCGGGCAAGCGAGCTCGATCGGCTACATCGGCAGCGGCGTCGACGTTCAGAGCATCACGCGGGCGTACAACGCGTTGCTTGCGCAGCAAGTGAACTCATCGCAAGCGAGCTACTCGAGCTTCAACACCCTCGGCACCGAGGCCGCTCAGATCGACAACATGCTGAGCAGCTCGAGCACCGGGCTCACGGCGACGCTACAGAGCTTCGTAAACTCGCTTGAGACCCTGTCCACCGCGCCCACCTCGACCGCCTCCGGGCAGGCCGTGCTGAGCCAGGCGCAGGCGCTCGTTCAGCAGCTCACCTCCTACGACTCGCAGATCTCCGAGGCCGGTTCGCAGCTTCAGTCGCAGGTCGGCACGACCGTCAGTCAGATCAACTCCATCGCCGGGAGCATCGCCACACTCAACAACCAGATCTCCGATGCGCTCGCGGCGTCCGGGCAGACTCCGAATCAGCTCATGGACCAGCGTGACCAGCTCATCAATCAGCTGAGTCAGTACGTGAGCGTCAATACCGTCACCGAGGGAAACGGCGCAGTCGACGTCTACGTGGGCAGCGGCCAGGCGCTCGTGACCGGCAGCACCGCGGCGCAGCTCACGACGATTCCCAATGCCTACAATGCGACCGAGAGCGACATCGGACTCACCAACGGCAACACCACGGTCGATATCACCTCCGAGCTCACGGGCGGAACCCTCGGGGGACTGCTCGCGACGCAGACCCAGGTGCTCGATCCCACCCAGAATGCGCTGGGACAGATCAGCGTCGCGCTCGCGACGCTCGTCAACCAGCAGCAGCAATCGGGTATGGACGCGAGCGGAGCGCCGGGACAGGCCATGTTCGCCGTGGGAGGTGTTGGAGTCGCCGGCAGCTCGAGCAACACGGGCAACGCTTCCCTCAGCGTCACGCGCACGAGCCTCGCGGACCTCACGACCGACGATTACGTGCTCAAGTACAGCGGCGGTGCGTGGCAGCTTGAGGATCAGACGACCGGCCAACCGGTCGCCATGACCGGCAGCGGCACGGCAGCGAGTCCCTTCCAGGCCGCCGGACTGTCGATCGTCGTGAGCGGCACCGCGGCGAGCGGCGATAGCTTCCTCATCCAGCCGACGGCGACCGCGACCTCGGGGCTGTCGATGCTGCTCACGAATCCCGCGCAAATCGCCGCCGCCTCGCTCATCCAGGCGAGCCCCGGCGCGAGCAACACCGGCACGGGCACGATCAGCTCCTACGGCATCACCGATCCGAGCGCGTGGGCGCCGGACACCTACACGATCACCTTCACGAGCCCGACGCAGTACCAGGTCACCGACAGCCTCGGAAACCCCGTCCCCTCGGGCTCGGGCACGTACACGAGCGGATCGCCGATCACCTTCGAGGGAGCGCAGGTCACGCTCACGGGCGCGCCGGCGACGGGCGATACGTTCACCGTGGCGAGCAACAGCGCGTCGAACACCGGCGATAACTCGAACCTCCTCGCCATGGTGAGCGCGCTCTCGGCCAACACGCTGAACGGGGCCACGACCTCGTTGAGTGGTGCGGCGAATGGCCTCGTGAGCAATATCGGCACCTTCACGCAGCAGGCGCAGGCGAACGCCTCCGCGCAGCAGGCCGTGAACCAGTCGGCGACGGACTCGCTCAACAACGCCGACGGTGTCAATCTCGATCAGGAGGCGGCGCTGATGGTGCAGTACCAGCAGTCGTACGAGGCGTGCGCGCAGATGGTGCAGGCCTCGAGCCAGATGTTCACCTCCCTCATGACCGCAATCACCTTCGGCTGACCATGACTATCTCCACCGTCACCTTTCAGAACGATGCGCTCGATCAGTTCGACACACTCGACGCACAGCTGCTGCAAACGCAGAACGAGCTGTCGAGCGGCTCGATGCTGCCCAACGCGGCCGCCAATCCGGTCGCGATGACGCAGGTGAACGAGCTCAACCAGGAAATCGCGGCCTCGCAGCAGTACTCGACCAACGGGAGCGCCGCGAACGCCAATCTCGAGCTCGAGGAGAACGCGCTCACGAGTGCGACCAACGTCCTGCAGAGCGCGAACTCGCTCGCCGTCCAGGCCAACAATTCCTCGCTCAATGCGACCCAGCTTCAAGACATCGCGACCCAGCTTCAGCAACTCCTCGGACAACTGATCTCCACGGCCAACACCACCGACACCAACGGGAATTACCTCTTCGCCGGCACCGCGAGCGGCACCCAGCCCTTTGCGCAGTCGGGGAGCTCGGTCACCTACTCCGGCTCGGACGAGGTGAACCAGGTCGAGATCGGCCCCAATCAGTTCATCTCGCAAAGCGATTCGGGCGCCGCGGTCTTCATGAACGTTCCGGCGGGCAACGGCACCTTCACGACGGCGGCCGCCGCGGGCAACACCGGCAGCGCCTCGATCGACACCGGCACCGTGACCGACCCGAGCGCCTGGGTTCCCGATACCTACACCATTACCTTTACGAGCCCAACGCAGTACCAGGTCACGGACAGCCAGGGCAACCCCGTCCCCGCGGGCTCCGGCACGTACACGAGCGGGGACGCGATCGCTTTCGACGGAATCCAGGTGACCATTTCCGGCACCCCCGCAACCGGGGATGCGTTCACGGTCGCTCCCGCCGGCAACGCGAGCGTCTTCAGTACGCTCTCCGGGCTGATTACGGCGCTGAGCTCGGGGAGCGCGAATTCCGGCCAGCTCACCACGCAGATCGGGGGCGCTCTGCAGCAGATCGGCAACGCCGTGAACAACCTGGACAACGTTCAAGCTTCCGTCGGCGCGCGCATCAATGCGATCACCGCCGCGCAGTCGAGCGAGCAGAGCTCGCAGACGACGATGCAGAGCTCGGTCTCCCAGCTCTCGAGCACCGATTACGCGGCGGCCACCACCCAGTTGAGCACCGAGGAGATCGCGCTGCAGGCGGCGGAGGAGTCCTACGCCTCGCTCTCGCGGCTGTCGCTCTTCAATTACATCCAGTGAAGGTTCCCCGACCGAGACAATTGCGACCTGGCACTCATGCGATTCGTGACGCAGTTCCCGTTTGCGATTCCCCTGCGGCTCAAGTTCCCGGGGCGCGCACCGATACAGCTCCTGAACAGCTGGCGGCCTCGGCCGCAAGCGGGCAACAGAGCGACGGACTGGTGTCCGGCGCCTGAACGAAACCTCAGGAGTCACAGGCAATGTCACTAGTCCTTAACACCAACATCAGCTCGTTGATGGCGCAGAACGCCCTCACGTCGTCGAGCGGCACGCTCTCGACCGCGCTCGAGCAGCTCTCGACGGGTTTGCGCATCAACACCGCCGCCGATGACGCGGCGGGCTACGCGATCGTGCAAGGCATGACCTCGCAGATCAACGGCATGAACCAGGCCGAGCAGAACGCCAACGACGGCGTGTCGCTCGTGCAGACCGCCTCGGGCGCGCTCCAGGAGGTCACGAACGACCTGCAGAGCATGCGCAGCCTCGCGGTCGAGTCCTTGAACGCCACCAACAGCGGCACCGACCGGTCGGACCTCAACACGCAGTTCCAGCAGCTGCTGCAGGACATCGACAGCGTCGCCTCCAACACGCAGTTCAACGGCGTGAACCTGCTCGACGGCTCGTTCCAGGGCGCCACCTTCCAGATCGGTGCAAACGAGGGCCAGAGCATCGGGATCAGCCAGATCGCGAACATGCACACCAACGCGCTCGGAGCCTACACGGCGACGGGCAACGTGAGCGGCACGGCGCTTTCGGCCGGCGACCTCGTGTTCACGGTTGGCTCGCAGAACTACAGCGTTGGTGCCTCCACTGCCGGCTCGCAGGGCGGCCAGGATGCAGGCAGCGCCTACGCGGTTGCGGCTGCGATCAACTCCGCCGACTCCGGAGTCACGGCGACCGCCAGCAACACCTTCACCGCGAACGCTGCCCCGAGCGAGGCCGCCAACGCCAACACGATGGCCGGCTCGTTCACGATCAACGGGGCCACGGTCAGCATCTCCACCGGGACTCTCGGCAACGGCGCCGCGGACGACGCGGCGAACATGGCCGCCGCGATCAACGATGTGAGCGCCACCTCCGGCGTGTCTGCATCGGTCAACGCGAGCAACGAGCTCGTGCTCACGACGACTGACGGACGCAACATCGACATCGGAAATCTCGTCAGCACCAGCGTCACCGCCGCCGGCCCCCCCGCGACAGCGGCTCTGACGTTGGCCGCGATGGGGGTTGTGGGCACGGGACTGACCGCGACTGGTGGCAACCTGACGGGGACCATCAACCTGTCGGGCTCGTCTGCCTTCACGATCGGTGGCACCGATCCGGCGCACGCCGGCCTCACGGCTGAGACGGTCGATGCGATCAGCACGACGGTCGCGAACCTCAACGTTTCGACGGTGAGCAACTCCAACACCGCGCTCAGCACGATCACCGCTGCTCTGCAGGAGGTTGCGACTCTCGGCGCCCAGCTCGGCGCTTATCAGAACCGCTTCCAGGCTGCCGCGACGGGTCTCGCGACCGACATCACGAATCTCACGAGCGCCCGTAGCAACATTCAGGACACGGACTACGCATCGGCGACCTCCCAGCTGTCGCAGGCCCAGATCCTGCAGCAGGCGGGTACGGCGATGGTGGCGCAGGCCAACATGATTCCGCAGAACGTGTTGACGCTGCTCCAGAAGCTGCCGTAAGGGTGATGAAGAGAACGTCGCGAAGGAAACGTGACGGGCGAGGGCGGGCGCCGCAAGGTGCCCGCCCTCGCGCCTTTTCTGCAAGCACGCGCTGTGGCGCGGGGCGCAAGTAGCTTAAGGAGTCCGACGATGTCCACGAGCAGCGTCTCGTCCACGAGCCCCACGAGTTCGGACCCGATAGTCTCCATCGCGGGCAACGGCAGCTCGGCTGCCGCAGGCGGCTCCGTCATCAACGTAAGCGAGCTCGTCTCCGAGCTCGTCGCCGCCGCTCAGGCACCGCAAGAATCGGTCATCGCCAGTCAGACCACGGCAGTGACCACTGAGATTTCCGCGCTCGGAACGCTGCAGAGCGCGCTCGCAACGTTTCAATCCTCGCTCGGTGCGCTCGACACGCCCGGGGCCTTCAATTCGCAGACGGCGAGCAGCAGCAATCAGGATGCGTTCACGGCGACGGCAACCTCCGATGCGACCGCCGGTACATACGCGGTGACCGTCTCGCAGCTCGCTACGGCCCAGCAGTTGCTCTCCAGCGCTTTTGCGGGGGGCAGCTCGACGGCCGTCGGCACTGGCACGCTCTCGCTGTCTCTCGGGGGCGCGAGCTTCAGCGTGGCGATCGGAAGCGGCAACGACACTCTCGATGACATCGCGGCCGCGATCAACTCCGCCACGGGAAATCCCGGCATCGACGCATCGGTGCTGCAGGGCACGGACGGAGCGTATCTGGTTCTGTCCTCATCGCTCACCGGAGCCGCCAATGCGATCCAGGTCACCGAAACCGATGGCGGCAATGGACTTGCCGCGCTCACGTACGGCACGGGCAACACGGCCAACTACACTCAGCAGTCCGCCGCGCAGGACGCGAGCTTCAGCATCTCCGGAGTCGCGGCGACGAGCCCGAGCAATACGGTCACCGACGCACTCGGCGGGGTGACGCTGAACCTCATCAGCCCGACCACCTCACCGGCCACCCTCACCGTGGCGAGCGACACCGGGACGATCGAGAGCAACATCGAGGCGTTCGTTTCGGCGTACAACACGCTGGTGGGCACGTTCAGTTCGCTCGGAGGCTATGACTCCTCGACGGGCGCGGCGGGCCCCATGATGGGAAACGGCCTGCTCGAGAACACTCAAAGCCAGGTGAGCGAGGCGCTCTACAACATTGTCGACACGGGCTCGTCCACCTACAACTCCCTCGCCAGCATCGGCATCACGACGAACAGCGATGGCACGCTGAGCGTCAACGGCTCGACGCTCAGCAACGCGCTTTCGACGAATTTTGGTGCGGTGAGCGCGCTGTTCAGTGGCACGGGCGGGATCG
The DNA here is from genome assembly GCA_035523875.1 of Steroidobacteraceae bacterium. Taxonomy (GTDB): domain Bacteria; phylum Pseudomonadota; class Gammaproteobacteria; order Steroidobacterales; family Steroidobacteraceae; genus JASHUC01. Next base: position 21,219 of record DATKPY010000038.1, on the reverse strand, counting down.
CCTCGACGCTCAATACGCAAATGACGGCCGCGCTCGCCACGGGTGGGCCGATCAGCGACGAGAGTCAGAGCCTCACGAACCAAGAGAACGCGCTCACCACGCAGAGCAACGATCTCACCACGCAGATGACCGCGCTCACGGCGAGCCTCACGCAGCAGTATGCGGCGCTCAATACGCTCCTCTCCTCGCTCCAGACCACCTCGGCTTACTTAACCCAGGCGTTCGCGACGCTGCCGACCGTGCAGGGCGTACCGAACGCCTGATCCGCGGGAACTCAAGTTCCGGCTCCCGGTGCCGCTAAAGAGGTGTACCAGGTCGGACGGAGACTCCCGCCGTGAACGCATTCGCCCGCAACACCAGGCTCGCCGCCTACCAGAGCGCCTCCGCGCACGGCGGGGTGGCCAATGCCGATCCCCACGGGCTCGTGCTGATGCTGATGGACGCGGCGGTGCAGCGCATGACGGCGGCCCGCGGCTGCCTCGAGCGCGGCGAGACGGTGCAGAAGACCAAGCTGCTGCACAGCTGCGTCACGATGATCGCGGAGCTCCGCGGCAGCCTGAATCTCGAGAAGGGCGGGCCGCTCGCGCAGAACCTCTCCGACCTGTACGGCTACATGATCCGACGGTTGATGCTCGCCAACGCGAAGAGCGATGTCGGCTGCCTCAAGGAGGTCCAGGGTTTGCTGGGAGAGATTCGCGGCGCATGGGCGGCGATTGGCCCGGAAGTGCGCGGCTCCGCTGAGCGGGCTGCAACAGCCGCCTAGGGCGGCGCGGCCGCACCGCCAGGCTCGCCATGGCCGAAGAGATCGACTCACTCGGATCGATCGGCGCAGTGGGCGCCGCGGACGGGACGCTGCTCCGCGACAGCACGCTCGCGCCTCCGCCCGTGCCGCCCGCCGCGGCCCCCGCGGTCAAACCCACCCCCGCGGCGTCCCAGCGTGCTGGCGCCTCGGTAGCCTCCGCCAACAATGATCCGCCGACCCTGCAGCAGGCGGTCGATCAGTTGAACGCGCAGCTCTTCGGTGCCGGTCGCAAGGTGCAGTTGAGCGTCGATCCGGTGACCGGCATCACGATCGCGACGATCAGCGACACCACGACGGGCCAGGTGCTGCAGAAGATCCCGAGCGACGATCTGATCCGGCTCGCGCAGATGCTGAAGGACTGGTCGAAGGGCGGCAACGCGCTCGTCGACCTGATCGCCTGAACCCCACCGCGACGCGCACAGCGCGCGCCTGCGCCACTCAGCCGACGAACCGCCGCGCATTGCGGAAGATCCGCATCCATCCACTCCATTCCCCGACGTCCTGCGGACGCCAGGAGTTCTGCACGTAGCGCGTCGAGCGCTCCGGATGCGGCATGGTGATCATGACCCGTCCGTCGCGGTTCGCGAGCGCCGCGATCGCGTAGGGCGAGCCGTTGGGATTGTCGGGGTAGTGCGCCGCCGGTCTGCGGTCGTGGCTCACGTAGCGGTAGGCGATGAGTCCGCTCAGCGCGCAGCGCTCCGCCGCATCCGCGCTCGCGAATTCCGCGCGGCCCTCGCCGTGGGACACCGCGATCGGCAGGAACGAGCCCGCCATGCCCGCGAGCAGGACCGACGGGGAGTGCAGGATCTCCACCAGCGAGAAGCGCGCCTCGAACTGCTCGACGCGGTTGCGCACGAAGCGCGGCCAGTGCTCGGTGCCGGGAATCAGGCTCCTCAAGGCCGCGAACATCTGGCACCCGTTGCAGACACCGAGCGAGAAGGTATCCGATCGGGCGAAGAACGCCGCGAGCTCATCGCGCGTGCGCTCGTGAAAGAGGATCGACTTCGCCCAACCCTCCCCGGCTCCGAGCACATCCCCGTAGGAGAAACCGCCGCAGGCGACCATGCCCTGGAAGCCCGCGAGCGAGCGGCGCGCATCGATGAGATCCGTCATGTGCACATCGACCGGCTCGAAGCCGGCGTGATCGAACATCGCCGCGGTCTCCACCTGGCTGTTGACGCCCTGCTCGCGCAGGATCGCGACGCGCGGTCGCGCGCCGCGCACGACGTAGGGCGCGGTGATGTCCTCCTCCGGGTCGAAGGTGAGCGCGACGCTCAAGCCCGGATCCTCGCTCGCGGTCTGCGCGGCGAGCTCCTCCTCGGCGCACTGCGGGTCATCGCGCAGCCGTCTCATCCGGTAGGAGGTCTCCGACCATGCGCGGCGCAGCTCGCTCCACGGCTCATCGAGCACCGTGCGGCCCGCGGCGCGCACGCGCAGCCGCAAGCTTTCGCACGGCTCGCCCAGCCTGCGGGCGTGGGCGGCGAGACCGTGGTGCGCGAGCACGCTCTGCAGCAGCTGCTCCTCGCGCGAGCGTACCTGCACGACGACGCCCAGCTCCTCCGTGAAGAGCTCCGCGAGCACGCCCTCGCGGTCGGCGTGCGCGAGCTCGATCGCGACCCCACAGTGCCCCGCGAAGGCCATCTCGGCGAGCGTCGCGAGCAGGCCGCCGTCCGAGCGATCGTGGTACGCGAGGATCGCACCGTGCGATTTGAGCTCAGCGAGCGCACCGGCGAGCCGCACCATCAGTTGCGGGTCGTCGAGGTCCGGCGGCTCCGCGCCGAGCTTCCCGTAGACCTGCGCGAGCGCCGAGCCCCCGAGGCGGTTGCGCCCGCCGCCCAAGTCGATGAGCCAGAGCGCCGTGGGCCCCGCGTCGGTTCTCACCACCGGCGTGAGGGTGCGGCGCACATCGCGAACGGGCGCGAACGCGGAGACGATGAGCGAGACGGGCGCGATCGTGGTGTGCTCGCCGCCCTCGTCCCGCCAGCGCGTCGTCATCGAAAGCGAGTCCTTGCCCACCGGAATCGCGATACCGAGCGCGGGACAGAGCTCCATCGCCACGGCGCGCACGGTTGCGTAGAGCGCGGCATCCTCGCCCGGCTCGCCGCAGGCCGCCATCCAGTTTCCCGACAGCCGCACATCGGCGAGCGCGCCGATGTCCGCGGCGAGCATGTTGGTGAGCGCCTCGGCAACGGCGAGCCGCCCGGAGGCCGGCGCATCGAGCACGGCGACGGGCGAGCGCTCGCCCATCGCCATGGCCTCCCCGCCGTGACCGCGGTAATCGGCGAGCGTGACAGCGACATCGCTCACGGGCACCTGCCAGGGGCCCACCATCTGGTCGCGGCTCACCAGCCCGCCCACGGTGCGATCGCCGATGCTGATGAGAAAAGTCTTGTCCGCGACCGCCGGGAATTGCAGCACGCGGTAAGCCGCCTCGCGCGGCTCGATGCGGTGCGTGGCCAAGGGCTCGGCGCGCGCCGGAAGACTCGCGCAGTCGCGCACCATGCGCGGGGGCTTGCCGAGGAGCATCTCGAGCGGCATATCGACCGCAACCTCCCTGAAGAGCGGGTCCTCGACCGTGAGCCGGCCGCTCGCGTCGATCGTGCCGATGACCGCGAGCGGACAGCGCTCGCGCGCCGCGAGTGCCGCGAGGCGCTCGAGCTCCGCAGCGGCCACCACGATCACGTAGCGCTCCTGCGCCTCGTTGCACCACAGCTCGAGCGGCGAGAGCCCGGGCTCGGCGCTCGGAATCGCGCGCAGGTCGATGCGCGCGCCGCGCCGGCTGTGCGCGACCGCCTCCGGTACCGCGTTGGACAGCCCCCCGGCCCCGACGTCGTGAATCAGCAGGATCGGGTTGGCCGCACCGAGCGCCGCGCACGCATCGATGACTTCCTGCGCGCGCCGCTCGATCTCGGCGTTGCCGCGCTGGACCGAGGCGAAGTCGAGATCGGCGCTGCTCGCGCCGCTCGCCATGGAGGAGGCGGCACCGCCCCCCAGGCCGATCAGCATCGCGGGGCCCCCGAGCACGAGAAGCTTGGCGCCGGCAGGAATGTCGGCCTTCTCGATGTGCGCGCGGCGCACGCTCCCGAGACCCCCCGCGATCATGATCGGCTTCAAGTAGCCGCGCGCGCGCGCCGGCCCTTCGGCGGAGGAGCGGTGCTCGAACGTCCGGAAGTATCCGCACACCGCCGGCCGCCCGAACTCGTTGTTGAACGAGGCTGCGCCGATCGGACCTTCCAGCATGATCTCGAGCGGGGAAGCGATGCGCTCGGGACGCTCGCCCGTTCCCTCCCACGGCTGGTCGAATCCCGGAATCCGCAGGTGCGAGACCGTGAACCCCGTGAGGCCCGCCTTGGGCTTGCCGCCGCGTCCGGTCGCGCCCTCGTCGCGAATCTCGCCCCCGGAGCCGGTCGCCGCACCCGGGAACGGCGCGATCGCCGTCGGGTGATTGTGCGTTTCAACCTTGATGAGGATGTCGATGGGCTCGCCGGCACCCCCGTAGCAGCCGGTTCGCGGGTCGGGGAAGTACCGCGTGCCGGGGGCACCGGCCAGCACCGCCGCGTTGTCACGGTAGGCGGAGAGCACGCCGGCCGGGTGTGCGGCGTGCGTGTGCTTGATCATCTCGAAAAGCGACCGCGGCTGCGCCTCGCCGTCGATGATCCAGCGCGCATTGAAGATCTTGTGGCGGCAGTGCTCGGAGTTCGCCTGCGCGAACATCATGAGCTCGGCGTCGGTCGGATCGCGACCGAGGCGCCCGAAGCCCTCCAGCAGGTATTCGATCTCCTCACTCGAGAGGGCGAGTCCGAGCTCGGCGTTCGCCGCCTCGAGCGCCACGCGCCCGCCGGAGAGCGCGATGCGCTTGAGCGGCCGCGGCGCGCCGTGCTCGAACAGCGCCGCCGCCTCGGCGGCATCCATGAGGAGCATCTCGGTCATGCGATCGAAAAGCGCGGGCGCGAGCCGCTCGAGCGCCGCGGCCGCGAGCGGACGGGCGGCGGCAATGCGGTACGCGATCCCGCGCTCCAGGCGACGCACGGCATCGAGCCCACACACCCGAGCGATGTCCGTCGCCTTGCTCGACCACGGAGAGACGGTTCCCGCGCGTGGCACGACGAGCATCAGCGCTCCCACCTCGCCGGCCTCGACCGGCGCCGCGGCACGTGGCCCGTAGGTGAGCAGACTCGCAAGGATGGCTTGCTCGTGGCTCGTCAGCTCGCGCCCGAGCTCCGCGAAATGGAGGTAGTGCGCGGCCACGGCGCTCACCGCAGGGTCGATCGCGGCGAGCTTCGCGGTGAGCTTCGCGCCGCGAAAGCCGGAGAGGGCGGGAGCGCCGGCGAGCGTCAGGATCACACTACTTCTTTCCGCCCGGCGGCTCCCCCTGCGGTGTCGAGTAGAGCGGCATCGGGAACTGCGCGACGTTCGCTCCCTCGAATGCCATGATCTTGCTGACGCCTTGCTTTCTCACCTCGTCGATGCGCAGCACCGAGTGCAGGGGGAGGTAGGTGCGCTTGACACCGGCGAACTCCGTCTTGATCCGCTCCTCGGAGGGATCGAGGACCACGGTCGAGCGCTCCCCGAAGACGAGCTCTTCCACCTCGATGAACCCGAACAGGTTCCCATGGCTCACCTTGCGGGCGTAAACCTCGTAAACCTTGCCCTGGTTCACAAAGAGGACCTTGAAAATGTGACTCGCTGCCATGGGTTTCCTGCGGCGCGTTGCTAATTTGCCACGAGATTATATGTCGGCGCGCGAGGGGGCGAGCCGCGAAAGCGGCCGACGGTCCGGCACGGAGGCTCGACCGGCGAGATTGCGCAGCCGAGCGCGCTGCGATCGGCCGCCCCGGCCCGACCGCATGCCGGCATGTCGAGCGAGCGGGGAAACGAGGATTCGCGCGCGACATTTCGCTCTCGGGGCACCATGGCAGTTCGACTGCGGATCATCAGTGAGCATCGGCGGCTGCTTGGCGAGCGCAGCACCGTGACCTTTGGATCGCCGGGCGGCACGATCGGACGCTCCTCCGACAACGACTGGGTGCTTCCCGACCCCCAGCGCTACGTCTCCGCACACCACGCCCGGATCCACTGTCAGCAAGGCACGTTCGTGCTCGAGGACGTGAGCACCAACGGGGTGTTCGTGAACGACGACGAGCAGCCCCTCGGCAAGAACGGCCCTTACCGGCTGCGCAGCGGCGATGTGCTGCGGATGGGCGAGTACCAGCTCGTCGTGGCCATCGAGGCCGGCGAGGGCGAGCCCGACCCGCGCGGGGTGCCAACCCAGGTGCAGGTGGTCGAGAACTTGAGTCGTGCCGCGCAGACCGACCTCGGCGCGCCGCTCGATCTCGACGAGCTGCTCACGAGCGATCACGCCGCCGTGAGCGGTCCGCAGCTGGTCGATGCCTACGGGCAGGCCGTCGCGCGCCCGCTTCCCTCGCCCGCCGAGGTGGCACGCGCCGAAGAGGAGGCGGTCGCACGCCGCATGGAGCGGCTCGCCCGTGCGGCGGCCAAGGCGCGCGAGGCCCGCGCGGCAAGCCTCCCGATGCTCTTCGAGGTGCAGAGCGGACTGCAGGCACTGTGTCGCGGAGCGGGAATCGATGCCGAGCAGCTGCCCCACGATGCGCAGACCCGACTGCTGCATCTCATCGGACAGCTGCTGCGCGAGGCGCTCGTCGGCCTGAAGGAGCTCGAGCGCGCGCGCCACGAGCTGCACAACCGCTTCCGCATCGAGCTCGCGGTCGATCCCGACGACCCGCGCCCCTCGCTCACGCGCTCGACGCTCGAGGAGCTGCTGATCGCGATCCTCTCGCAGCACGAGAGTCGGCGGCTCGATGCCGTGCAGTGGCTGCGCGATGCATTCGAGGCGTCCAAGGTCCACGAGCGTGCGCTCACCGAGGCGCTGCGAGTGGCGTTCGTCGATTTCATCGGGCGTCTGGAGCCGGCCGAGCTCGAGGCACGCTTCGAGCGGGCGAAGCGCCGCGGCAAGTCCTCGGGCGATGCCGGGCGCAACTGGACGCTGTTCGTCGAGTTCTACCGCAACCTGACCGACATGCCTGCCGATCACCTGCCGCATACCTTCGTCGAGGCCTTCGCGAACGCGTACAAGCAGGCGCTCATCGCCGCACGCCAGCCGCCCGCCGACTAAGCGGCGCTCAGGGCAAGGCTCGACCGCGCGCGCAATCGTGCGATGATCGGCATCCGTGCCGCGCGCATGCGGCCCCGAGCCCCGGGTACCCGATGTCGAGCTTGACCCGCACCGCCCTCCTCGCCGACCCGGAGGAATCGGTCCGCAGCGTCGAGGCGGAGATCTGCTACGTCGCGGCCGGCTCGTTCATCAATCGGCGCTTCGTCGCACCGGGTGTCGAGCACAACACGGGCCGCTACGAATCGCACCGCGTGCGGGTGCGCGACGGGCGCGCCATCGCCTCTCACTTCAGTCTCCACGAGCACGGCTTCGCGCTGGTCGATCACGCGAGCGCCGTCGCGGACTTCTTCGACCGTGACGCGGTGGAAGCGCGCTACCCCGCGGAGGTGGCGGAGGCGGTGCGCACTTTGACCGGAGCGAGCCGCGTGGCGACGCTTGGATGGATGGTGCGCACGAGCGGGGATGTCTCGAAGTTCGCGCATGAGACGGTCGGCTACACCCACCGCGGCGGGGTGCAGCCGCCGGCCGGCGAAGCCCACGTCGACACCGCTCTCGACCGCGTCGACCGCATGGCGCGCGGGGCCTACGCGCGCGCTTTCCCGGACGGCGCGGGTTACTCGCGCTTCATCTTCTCGAGCTTCTGGCGCGCCTTCTCCGAGCCTCCCCAAGACGTGCCGCTCGCCGTCTGCGATGCCCGTAGCGTCCGGCGCGACGAGGGCGTCACCAATACGATGTTCGTCGTGGATAAGCTCCCCGATGAGGCCACCATGCTCGGTCCGATGCCGAACGAGGACAGCGTGCCGGGTGCCGCGATCTTTCGCTTCAGTGCGGCGCATCGCTGGTGGTACTTCTCGAACATGACGCGCGCGGAGGCGCTGCTCATCAAGTTTCACGACTCGGACGGGCGGGTTGCCTTGCGCACGCCGCACACCGCGTTTCGCGATCCGAGCTTTCCGGACGCGAGGCCACGCTGCAGCATCGAGTTTCGAACGGTGGCGTTCTTCGAGTAGAGCACGCGCTCGGGGGCAAGGTATGAAGGACTTGGCGGGAAAGGTTGCGTTCATCACCGGCGGCGGCTCGGGCGTCGCGCTCGGCCAGGCGAAGGTGTTTGCCGAAGAGGCGCGCATGAAGGTCGCAATCGCGGACATTCGCGAGGACCATCTGCGCGCCGCGATGGACTACTTCGCGGACAAGTCCGTCACCGTGCACGCGATCCGCCTCGACATCACCGACCGCGCGGCCTACGCGCGTGCCGCGGACGAGGCCGAGCGCGCGCTCGGGCCGGTCGAGCTCCTGTGCAACACGGCGGGAGTGAGCCAGTTCGGCCCGGTCGAGAAGGCGACCTTCGACGATTGGGACTGGCAGATCGACGTGAACGTCAAGGGGATGGTGAATGGCGTGCAGACGTTCATGCCGCGCATGATCGAGCGCGGCACGGGCGGCCACATCGTCAACACCGCCTCGATGTCGGCCTTCGTCGCGCTCCCGACGACCGCCATCTACTGCACCACCAAGTACGCCGTGCGCGGGCTGTCCGAGTCGCTGCGTGTCGAGCTCGAGAACTACCGGATCGGCGTATCGCTGCTGTGCCCCGGTGCGGTGAACACGAACATTCACGAATCGGTGCTCTCGCGCCCCGAGCGCTACGGGCGCACCGGCTACTACGGCGCCGATCCGGAGGTCTTCAAACGTCTGAAGACCGTCATCGAGAGCGGCTTCGATCCGGTCGACCTCGGCCGCATCGTGCGGACGGCCGTCGAGCGCAACGACTTCTGGATCCTGCCGTATCCGGAATTCATTCCGACCATCGAGAAATACAACGCCCAAGTGATCGCGGCGCTGCGCCAATACGAGGATCATCCCGATTACGCGCGGCGCAAGCAGCTCGGCCGCGCAATGCCCGGCGCCAGCCCGCCCGAGCGGTGAGCGGCGCCGCGGTCTACCGAGCGCACGCGCCGCAGGCGCTGGCCGTCGCCCCCCGATCAGGTGGCTCGCGCGCGGCGCGCGGCCCAGCGCTGCGGCGGCGGGCCCTCTCCGAGGTGCGCTGAGAATCGGTATCGCGGCAGCACTGTCCAGATCACCGCAGCGATCAGCGGGGCGATGACCATCAGCACGAACGCGATGTCGTAGGAGTGCGTGCGGTCGAAGATCGCCCCGACGAGCGGTGCGGAGAAGGCGCTCACGGGGTTGGTGATCGTGTACTGCGCCGAGGAGATCTCCGTGAACGATCCGAGACCGAAGTAGCGCGTCTGAAAGTACGTGCCCATCGGCCGGTACGCACCGAGCGCAAATCCCCCGAGTGCCATCGCGACCACGAGCAGCGGCAGGCCGCCCCGGGAGGCGGTCACGAAGAGCAGCAACAGCGCCCCGACGGCGGAGAGCACACTGAACGGAACGGCGACCCTGGCGCTCTCGTACCGGTCGGCGAGATGGCCCCCCGCGAGCGTTCCGGCGAGCCCTACGAGCATCGAGAGCGAGGTCATCTCCGCGGCGCGAGTCTGGCTGAAGCCCTTTCCGATGAGTGCGGGGACGATATTCGCGATCATTCCGGTCGCGATCAGCATGCCGGCGAGCGTAGCGAGCGTGATGAGCCAGAACACCCGGTCGTGCAGCGCCTGCTGGATACTCATCCCTTCGAGCCGCACGCGGACGGCTTGCGGCTCGCGCGCCGGGGTCGCGCCACGCGCCTCGGTGTGCGCGTGCGCAGCGCTCGCACCCGGCTCCTGGAGCGTGAAGTACAGGATGGGCACGATCGCGAGGATGAGCGCACCGAAGGCGAGGTACATGACGCGCCAGCCGTAGTGAATGAGCAGCGCATTCGTCGCGAGCGGGATGAGCGCGGCGGCAACCGTGGATTCGGCCCCGAGGATCGCGAGGGCCTTCCCCCGATTCTGCGTGAAGAGCGCTGCGGCGACCTTCAGATACGCGACGCCGGTCGAGCCGAACACCCCGAGGAGGGCGTAGCAGACATAGAGCTGCGCGAGGCTGCGCGTCTGCAGCGCGAGCGCGAGGGTGATGACGCCTACGATGACGGTGCCGGTGAGGATGACGGGGCGCACGCCGATCCGATCGGCGATGCGCCCGATCGGCCACAGGCTCGCCGCGCCGAAGATGAAGAGGAAGGTGGTCGCGAAGGAGAACTGCTCGCGCGTCCAGCCGAACTCCCGCGTGAGCGGAATCATGAGCAGGCTGAATGCGCCGTAGGGCAGGAGGCTGGTCGCGAACGTCTGACCGATCAGTATCGCCGCCGCGATCTTGAGCTTGCGAGGAGAGAAGTCGCTCTCGACGCCCGGCCGCCTTGCTGCGGCGCGTGCGAGCGAAGCGACGATGTTGCCCACGACTTTGCGCCTGCGAAACCTGCGAGGGCCGGAATGTCCTCGCGCCGGGGCCCGTTTCAGCCGGATCGCAGAGCTTGCGCCTGCGCTCACGGCACCGTCCCCACACCCTGATTCGATTCGGACCGAGCGGAGGGGTTCCAGATGTGCCGCGCTGCATCGGCCGGCGGCCGGCGGCAGGGGAATTGGCGGAGAGGGTGGGATTCGAACCCACGTGCCGGTTTTACCCGACCATCCGATTTCGAATCGGCGCCGTTATGACCGCTTCGGTACCTCTCCGGGCCGCATTCTGTGGTGCGCCGCAGCTACCTTACGAGGCCCTCACGGAAATTTAAGAGAGCAACGCAGGCCATAAGAAACAAAGACTTACGTGGAATTCACATATCCCGGGGCGCCTTCTGTCGCAAGCGGGGATGGAGGTGCCTCGGTGGCTGTTATTCTAAACGAATGGAACTGACCTCTGGGAAGTGCGGATGCACCGCCGCAGACTGAGGCACGCGTTCGGGGTCGGGCGGCCGACCGGGCTGCTGCAACCCCCGCTCGCGATCGCGATCCTCGCGCTCGTGGGCAGCTGCACGCCACGGCCACCGACCGGCGAGCAGTCTCACGTGCCGGCCGAGCTGCGGGTCGTGACGATCAACAGCCCGACCTCGTACTACCTCGGTCCTACCCGGGCCGAGGGTCTCGAGTTCGAGCTGGCGAGCGCCTTCGCCCGGCACCTTGGGGTGCCGCTCTACATGTATCCGGTCGCGAACGCCGAGGCCATGCGGGCCGAGCTTGCCGCAGGTCGGGCAGATATTGCTGCGGCACAGATCACGGCCGATGCGGCCTGGCGTCTGGTCGGTGAGCCGGCGGACGTTTATGAACATATTCCGCAGTTAGTCGTCTACCGGCGGGGCGAGGTGCGCCCGCGCGAGACCCTGCAGATCGAGTCGGCACGGCTCTCCGTGCGCGCGAGCAGCCCCCAGGAGCTGCTCCTGGATCGACTCAAGCACACCGTCGCGCCCGATCTGCGCTGGATCGAGACGGCACCGCGCTCGGCGGATCCGCTGGAGGATGTCGAGGATGGCGAGGCGGCGTACGCCGTCGTGGATGCCCGCGAGTATTCCTTCTCCCACCACCTCTACGCCGACGTGGAGCCTGGCTTTGCGCTGCCCGATGCGCGCCCGGTGCAGTGGGTCGTGCGCCGGGGCGCGCCGCTGTTGTACCGAGAGGTCAACCACTTCTTCGCAGACCTGCAGCGCTCCGGTGAGCTTGGGAGGCTCCTTGCGGAGAACTCCGGCGATACCCGGCAGTTTCAGTACGAGGAGTCGCGCAAGTTCGAGGAGCTGGTGACGGCGCGCCTGCCGCTGTATCGCGCCTGGTTCGAGCAGGCGGGCGCTGCCACCGGCCTCGATTGGCGGCTGCTCGCCGCGATCGCCTACCAGGAATCCCAGTGGGACCCCACCGCGCAGTCACCCGCCGGCGCTACGGGCGTGATGATGCTCACCTCGAGCACCGCCGGGGCGCTGGGCGTCTCGGACCGCTCGAACGCGCGGCAAAGCATACTCGCCGGCGGGCGGTACTTCCTCGAGGTCCTCGACAAGATCCCCGAGCGCGTTCCGCAGCCCGATCGCACCTGGTTTGCAGTCGCGGCCTACAACGTCGGCTTCGGCCACCTCGAGGACGCGCGCGTGCTCACGCAGATGCAGGGCGATGATCCCGACTCGTGGCAGAGCGTCCGCAAGCGTCTGCCGTTGCTCGCCGAAGCGCGCTGGTACGTGCACGCCAAGCGCGGATTCTGTCGCGGCTGGGAACCGGTTCAGTTCGTCGACCGCATCCAGCAGTTCCTGAAGCTCCTCGAGTGGCAGACGCCTTCGGCGGTCGCGGACCAGGCGACGCTCGTCACGCCCCGGGTCTAGCGATCAGCGCCGCGCGGCGAAGAATCGATCGAGGAGCGCCCGGCATTCCTCACTGAGGACACCGCCGAATACGTCCACGCGATGGTTGAGCGCGGGAAGCGTGAACACGTTGAGAATGCTTCCCGCAGCGCCGGCGCGTGGGTCCCACGCTCCGAAGACGACGCGACGGACCCGCGCGTGCACGAGCGCCGCGGCGCACATGATGCACGGCTCGAGCGTCACGTAGAGCGTCGTTTGCACCAGCCGGTAGGTCGCGAGTGCCTGACCCCCGGCGCGCAGCGCCTCGATCTCGGCGTGCGCCGTGGGATCGCACGCGGCGATCGGCCGATTGAACCCCTGGGCGATGATCGCCTCGTTCTCGACGAGAACTGCACCGACCGGCACCTCATCGAGTGCCTGCGCGCGCTGCGCCAGCTCTACGGCGCGGCGCATGAAATCGAGGTCACTCCTGCTCATGAACGCGCGTGCGGTTTCGCGACAGATAGGCGGCGATCGCATCAAGATCAGCGTCGCTTAGCTCTGTTTTGCGTAAGAAGGGCATGATCCCGACGCCGTGGCGCACGTAATATTTGACCATCGCGGCGGTGAGATCGGTACGATCCTCGAGCACAGCCGGCTTGCTGCCACGGTATTTCGCCTGTAAGGCCTCGGTCCCTGCCATCCGGCCGCCGTACCCCAACGTCGCGTGGGCGACCTCGCGGCCGTGACAGAGCTGACAGCGCGCCTGGTAAGCGACCTCCCCCCGCCGCACGAGCGGGGGAAAAGACGCCTGCGCGAGCGGCGTGAAGATCGTCCACGAGGAGAGCTGCGCGAGCGGCACCGAGGGTCCCAACACCGCGACGGCAGCAGCCACGCAGAGAGCGGCTTTCATGCCTTCTTCTCCCGCAGGTGCTCGGGCCAGATGCCGTATCGGCCCGCGGAGAGAATGCCCATCGGGTCGATCGCATCCTTCAGCGTCTCGTGCAGCCGATGGAGCGCATGATCGTCGAAGGAATAGGTCTCGACGGCGGTGTCCTGGAACGCCGCGTGCGTGCGATAGACGCCCCAGCCGTGCTGCGCAGCGAGCTCGATCATGCGCGCATAGGTCGCCCGGACCTTGCGGTTCGTCTCCGCATCGTGCGTCACCGGAAATCCGTAGAAAAGGATGAACGAGCGCCAGTGGAACGACTGGACGACACCGTACTGCGGGGCGATGTCGCCCGCACGCAGGGCATGCGTGAAGACCCTGTGCGCCTCGAGAATGGCCTCTCCCGACATCGGCAAGATCGGCGAGAAGTCCATGTGGCCCGTGGTCGGCGGCTCTCCCGACCCGGCGAGCAGCCCGGCGTAGATCCCGAGGCTCGGGATGCCCAAGGAGACCCGGTCGCCGATCTTTGCGATCTCATCGTCGCTCAGCGGGAAGCGGTACGAGGGCCCGTCTGAGAAGCGCGCCGCGGGGATGGCGGCGAAGCGCTCCTTCACGTAGCTCCACTGCGCATCGAGGAGCTTCGCGGGCCCGTAGAAGTGGAGCTCCGTCTCCCAGAAATGGCGCCCCCTGGCGGCCGCGTAGCGATCCCAGTCCGCAGCGCCACCGCCGTCGGGCCGCGCGATGAGCGCGTCGCGCTCGGCGTCCGGTGGTCCGTTGAAGATCGGGCTTGCGATGCCCAAGTGACAGTTGACGATCCCCGAGTACATGAGGTTCGCGAGGATGTCGACGAGGGCGATGATATCGTCGTGGCGCGGCACGCGGACGGTGCCGGCGCGGAACGCCTCCGGCTGCGGGTACAGCCAGAAACCCATCTTCGTCACGACGCCGAAGTTCGACTGCGAGAAGATGCCGTCGAGGTAAGGGCCGATGCCGTATTTGAATTGCTGCCAGGTGCGCGCGCCGGGTAGCGCGCCCATGCCGGTGCGAACGATCTCGCCGCTCGCGAGCACGACCTCCATGCCACAGTGAGCATCGAAATGATCGCGGAACGGAAGCGGGGTGTAGCCGGCGCCGTGATCGAGGGCGTTGCCGACGGGGCTCCCCCAGCCCGGATCGGGCGTGTCGATCCAGAGCTTGAGGTTGCGCTCTCTGATGTATCGATAAAGATCGAAGTAGCTCACGCCCGGCTCGACGAGCGCATAAGCGTTGCGCTCGCTCACCTCGAGGATGCGGTTCATCCGCTTGAGATCGAGGACCACGCTGCCGGAGTAGACCGGCGCCGAGCCGCCGTAGGCGAGATTGCGACCGGTCGAGATCGTGTAGAGCGGGATTCGGTACGTGCTTGCGATACGCACGATCTGCTGGACCTGCTCGACCCGGTCCGGAGCCACCGCGGCGGAGGCGCGCCTCTCTCCCGGCTCACCCCAGAGCGGGCTGTACGCATCCCGGTAGAGATCGGCGTCCTCGCCGGTGAACACCCACTGTGCGCCCACCGCCTCCCGGAACGCACCGAGCGCACGCGCGAAATCGCCATCGCTCACCCCGGGCGGCGTCATCGGAGTTCCCCCTGCTCGAGCTCGTGCGCATTCTACTCCGGCGCGCCGAGCACATCCGGCAGGAGCGCGCGCCTCGGGTCTGTCGCGCTCGCGATGCTGCTCTCGATGGCGGCCGGGGTCTTCACTTCGGTCCAGGCGGGGGCTCAGCCTGGCGGCGTGCTGCACGCGGCGCAGGGGCAAGTCCTGGATGGTGCCGCAAACCCCGTGCAGTTGCGCTGCGTGAACCTGAGTCCGTGGCTGATCCCCGAGCCCTATCTGATCGGCGCGGGTGGGTTGCGCGCGCTCGTCAGCTCCCCCACGGAGACGCGGCAGCGCCTCGCGCAGCTCGTCGGTGCGCAGGTGGCCGCGTCGTTCTGGCGGCACTGGACGGAGAACTTCCTCGTCGCCGCGGATTTCCGTCATCTGCACGAGCTCGGGTTCAACTGCGTGCGCCTGCCGCTCGATTACCGCGACATCCTGATCGCACCTGCCGCTCGCGCGAGCGCCCTCGATCCGCAGGCGCTCGCGCCGGTCGACAGAGCTGTGAGGTGGGGCGCCACCTACGGCATCGCCGTCATTCTCGATTTGCATGATGCCCCGGGAGGCCAGAACCCGCAGCCCACCGCCGCGGACGTTCCCTCCAACGATCGGGTCGCACGCCTCTGGGAAGGACCCACGGCCGCGGAAAACCAGCGCAGGACCGTCGAGATCTGGGGCGCAATCGCGGCCCGTTACGCACGGAGCGGCTCCGTCGGCGGCTACGATCTGCTCAACGAGCCGAGCCTGCCCGGAGATTCACCGCCCGCAACCCTCCCCGCGCTCTATACGCGGATCATTGCCGCGATCCGCGCTCGCGACCGCGTTCACATGCTCATCCTCGAGGGCGACCGCTACGCCCATGATTTGAGCGCGCTCGAGGGGATCCGCGACCCCAACGTGATGTACGAGTTCCACGAATACTCGATACTGAACCGCGCCTGGCGCAACCCCGGGCAGAGCGCGCTCGCGCCCTTCCTCGCGCTGCGGGCGCGCACCGGGAGGCCGTTGTGGCTCGGCGAATTCGGCGAGGAAACCCTTGACTGGCAGGGCCGCATGGTGCGGCTCATGTCTGCGAACGGCATCGGGTGGGCCGTCTGGCCCTGGAAGCGCGTGCAGCTCGGCAACGGCCACCCGGTGATCGAAACCATCGAGCCGCCGCGCGAGTGGACGCGCTTGGCTCGCTACCTGACCGGCGCGTGGCTCGCGCATCGCCCGTCTCAATCCGAGGCGCAGCGGGCAATGCAGGCCATGCTGCAGGCGATCCAAACTCGCAACTGCCGCGAAGATTCCGCCCTCGCGCGCGTGCTGAGCGGCGCTCGATAAGCGCTCTGCCCCGGTCTCAGAACACGCGCGCTCGGGGGCTCGATTTCGCGCTCACGACCGAGCGGCGGGTGGCTGCGAGCGCAACCACGCCGAGCAGCATCAAAGTCCAGGTCGCGGGCTCCGGAACGCCCGTACCACCCGCACTCGAGCTCGATGCCGCCGAGAACGAGATGTCGTCGACCGCGAAGTCGTTGTACGGGCCACTCGTGTCGAGATCGGTCAGCGTGAGCGTCGCGCTCGTGTTCGAGCCCGAGTTCCACAGGTAGAGAGCGCTTTGCCAGGAACCGGTCGCCGTGAGCGTGGTGCCTGCGCTACCGTTGATGGCCGACTCCAGCAACGCGTTGCTGCAGCACGGGTTGCTCACTTCCGCGCCGTAGAAACTGAAGGTGTATTGGGTATCGGGCGTGACGGGGACCGTATCCGACCAGACCGTGGTGTTCGGGTTGGTCGCCCCGTCCGCAACGAAGACGTTGCCGTCGCCGCCCGATGGGTCGGTACTGATGTTGGTCCAGTCGCCGTAGGCGCTCACGGAGCTGATATTCGGGGCGGCGACGATCGCATAGATCCCGTGCACGTTGTCCTGAAACAGATCAGGCGACATCGTCGTCAACGAGTACGCGGTCGTGAAGCCGGTATTGCCGGCGCTGAAATTCCCGTTGGTGACGAGCTGCGTGCCGGCCCAAGCGGAACCCGCGGCCAGAACGGCGGTCGCGATGAGCAGAGAGATCGATACACGTTTCGAGTCCACCGCATTCCCCCTCGAGTTGAGTTTTACTTGCAGCGACGGAGAGCACGCGCCGCGCGGCACGGCGCGAATTCGCGCTTTGCGCGGAACCAGGCATGTTCCATGCCAAGTCCGAAAGTCTCCCGATTCCAAACCGTTAGGCGGACGCGTCGCAGCCGGGTGTAAAGAGATCCGACGGGGGCAGCGCGAAGGGATCGAGGGCGCGCGCGGGCTCGACGATCGTTCATTGCGCATCGATCGCACCCATCTCTCGTTTCGAGTCTGCCCCGTCGAGTCCGTTGTTCGCCGACTCGTGATCCCCGGGCGCCCTCCGAGGGAGTTTTGTAGGATGCGATTCAACAGTTGATATCGCGCACGGCTGGTGAACACGGTCGGGAGCCAGCGCGCGCCGATCTGATCTGGGGTTCTGTGAAAGCGACCTCTTTCTCGAAGCATCGGTTGGAGCTGTTGACCGATGCCGTCCTCGCCATCGTCATGACCATCATGGTGCTCGATCTGCGCACACCGCTGTCAGCAGGCCTGAGGGGATGGATCCAGATTGCACCCTCTCTGCTCCTCTATGTGATCGGCTTCGTACTCATTGTCATGGGCATCATCATCCACCACGATTATTTTGCGCACTTCCGCGAGATCAGCCGTGCCATGCTGTGGGGAAACTTCGTGTTCGTCTTCTTCGTGAGTCTGGTACCGCTGCTGCTGCGCGCGATCGCCGCACATCCCCGCGACGGTTTCAACGTGGCGCTGCTGCCAGTCGATGTGCTCATTGCCGGTCTGGGGCTCGCGGCGATGCGAATCGCCGCCGTAGGCCAGCATCGTCATGACCCCGGATTCCAGATCTGGTATCGACACCGGCGGCGCAATTCCTTCTGGGCGGCCCCGATACTGCTTCTCGCAGCCGGACTCGCCTACGTGTCCGTGTACTTGACGCTCGCGATCTTCGCGATCTTCGCGATCGGTTTCATCGCCACGTTCTAACCGCGGACTCGACTCCGCGTCCGATCCGCTCGCCGGCTATGGCTCGACGTGGTGAGTACCGTTGCGATCCCATCAATCCGGGCACGTGAGCGAAGCGGCTTGACTACATTCAGTGCATCGCGAAAGGCGACCGCCTTGACCTCATGTGACAGCGGAAATGTCCGGTCGCCAGCATGTACGACGGTCAGCGACTTGAGCTTCAGGTCCTGCATCGCCGAACGCATAAAGCGCGTCAGCGCCGGCGCAACCGTACGCTTCACCTCGAAGCCGAGTCTCAGCCCGCCGCGAACGACGAGTAGATCGAGTCCGGCACCCTGATGGGTTCGCCAGTGAAAAGTCTCTTCCGGATTCACACCCAACTGTTGCGCCAGTTGATCGATGATGAATCCCTCCCAGGATCTGGCACACGACCACCGAGGCATGCTCGGCGGGAAGCGCATCAGTCTGAACGATGACGGCAGGCCTCTGCTTGCCAAAGTCTCCGGTGAGAGCAACCGTCACCACATCGCCGCGTCTCATGGGGCGTCGATTTCCGAGACCGCCTCAATCCACCTAAGTGCCTCGAGCTCTCGCGCTCGATCAAGACCGGCAACCTGCCTTGCGAGGCGTCGCCTGACGACCTTGGAGCGCGCATCGGGTACCACCAGGCGCAGCTCGCGCAAGCCGCGGGCACGCCGCCTCTCGCGCATCGCCTTCATTCGCTCCGCCGCTTCTACCATGACCGTCTCCTCACCGTAACACGTGTCAACGTCACGCGTTACGCTGGAAAGGTCAAGAACTCACGGGCCGCCGCAATCCCTTAGCCCTTGAGAAGCCGCGCTAGGATGTGCGTCCCGCGAGCGAGCGCGCTTCGATGGCATCGAGCTGCGCGCCCATCTCGGGCTTCACCGGAGCGCCGCTCGCCTGCAGTGTCCAGCGGCCCGGAGCTCCGACGTAGATGCCCTTGACGATGGCGCCATCGGGCATCTGCCAGACTGTCTCAACCGTGGTGCTCGATGCCTGCTTCACCGGATCGCGCAACTTGACGATCTTGCTCGTGACCTCGAAGAGCTTCTTTTCGGGAGCTTGGGGAGTCTTGGGCGTCTCGACCATGTTGGCACTCGCTTAGTGGACTACGGCACCTAGGGTAAACCTCTTTGAGGCCCGAAGGCGGCGCGAGCAGCGATGTGACTGCTTCCCTGAGATGACTGCCACCCAAGGCCACGTCATCGCAGGGCGATGGCCAAACAGATGGTAACCAAAACCGAGGCTGCGAACACATCTGAGGTCATCGCGACACTTTGAAGCCTGTTTCGGCGTCCGTGCGCCAGGTGGTTTATTCCAGCAAGGCCGTAGAAAATCGCTCCGATTATCGCTAACGGCAAAATCCACGCAGGGGAAAATACGCTGCCGAGACCCGCGCTGCCGATGGCCGTATTGGCAAAACCCAGCTCGCGAACGACAAGCGTAGCGTCCGGGTCCTTTAACCCGAGGATATTTTCTGCAGTGTAGCGTGGCTGAACAATCTGACGTAACCCCGCCATCAGTAGCCTGACTCCGACGGCCCAGAACACGAACCACTTACCGACGAGGAGGGCATTGAGTACGCCGTAATGCCGGAGAGAGAGTTCGAATAGGATCGACGCGATTGGAAGGATCAGCATCAATGCAAAAACCATAGCGATATACATCTGGCCCGTCCGTTGCCCCCTACTCCCACTCTATCGTCGCAGCGACCAATAACATCGTGATTTTAAAGTCTGTTCTCACCGAGAATTCTCACAATACCGTCAAAGATACCGACAAAAATTTTTGCTTGGTGGCGATAGCAAGCGATAGACACCGGATCCGAGGTTCCCTGGTGGTCATCGACTCGATGTCGCTGCAGCCCGTGCAACGCTTCCCTTAGCGAGTTAGTAAATCGGCCTCACACGCGACGCTCGAGTTCGAGACCACTCTCCGAAAGCTTGCTCGCTGTTGCCATCGAAACGCAACTCGCCACAATGTGTTCGAGTACCGCCTCGAGCTTTTGAAAGTCGTAGCCGGGGTCTCGCGTTCGAAGGTTCAAGTACCGCTTCGCGTATTTCTCCTTGAACTCAAGGACGCCTTGGTAGGCCTCGGCTCCCTCGTTGTACGAGGTCCAGCGAACGCTGGGCACCGTGTCCTGCCTGCTTCGGCCGAACGCAAGATCGAGATAGCACTCAATCGCAGCTGCGCGGCCATTGATATCGGCCGCGCTTTCTCCGTTGGGACCTACCGTCCGAAAGCGCGTCAATTGCGGGAGAGACGGCAATTGTATGACTCGCATGTTCGCCGGCAAGTTGAGTCCACTGCTGTCGCGAAAACGCAGCGAGCCCTCGAGGTCGTTGTCGTACAGAACGATCACTCGATTCTCGATTCCGATGGCAACCAGGCCCTGGCTGAACCGGCGCAGATTGCCGGTGCCAGTGAAGGGGTAGCCCTCCTGCATGTCCACGAACGAAAAGAAGTCGGCGATCTCTGGCCGCAGGAGCTCGAACGCCTTTCGGATGATATGCGCATCTGAGCTGCCTTCGGTCACGACCAAGAATCGGCGTACGTCGCCGATGCAATCGGAAATAGTTTCCGGCCGTACCCAGCCGTTATCGACGACATCGTGATAGTGCCAGGTGACTGGTCGAGACAGATTGACAGGGTTCTCCGCGAGCAGTCGCAAGATCACGTACGGGTGGAGGTTCTCCACAACCTCACCGAGTTCGTAGCGACTATAGCGTCCGCTCGACTCATCGTTCTCTGGCTCTTCCAACCCGAGGTGATCAAAAATCTCGCGCGCGAAGAATTTGCCCAGGTTGTAGTCCTCATGGTAGTCGGTCGCCGCGGAATCGATGTCCATCTTGGCGAGCGCTTGGGCGAGATCGTCGAACGAAACCACGAGGTCTCCGCCTGCGAACGCGCTGACGAGCGAATCGAACTCCGCACGCGAGCTCTCGAGTGTGTATCCGAGAAGCTCCAACCGAGGCAATACCTTCTCCAATGGCTTAGAGGTTCCCTGCTGCATCTCTGTGATGTGCTGATCGCTTTCACCGACATAGACGTCTGGCACCAACGTGACATCGCCTGATTGGAATATTTCGCCATGCAGCCGGAGGCTATTGTTCTTGCCCCAATCCACTTCGAAGGGACCTAGCGCGAGGTGTACCATCGAACCCATGTCGTCTCCCTGCTCCGTCTGAAAATGGGTAAGCGTCCGACCATTACAGGTCAGCGACGGGTCGACTTCGGCGGTGAGCTGGGCACGTTGATTTCATCTACGAAGAGCTGATCGTCCAGGGCGGGGCCGAGTGCCTGTTCGAGTCGGTCGAGGAGCTGATGGAGGCTCTCGCCGGGACGGCGCACGAGAGCAACGAGCCTGTTGTGCTCGTCGCTCGCCACAGCGGTGTGTCGCAGGGTGGGGGCGTAGCTGATGGCACCGATGGAGATGTCCCCCTCGCCGGCCTCGAAGAAGGCCTCGATGTGAGGCCAGGGCGTTGAGGCGGGCGCCGGCCGCGGCGGCGAGAGGCGCTTTA
>DATKPY010000037.1:0-210104 GCA_035523875.1 Steroidobacteraceae bacterium | reverse complement strand
GGGGGGCCGCGTCGGCACGCCCCGCCGAGGCGAGCATCGCGCTCGAGATCACCCACGAGTACCCGGCGCTCGAGACCCCGCACGATGCGCCGGTCGTCGAGCTCGTCGCGGCACTCACCGGTCATCGCGAGCCGATCAAGGTGGGGTTCGGAAGCGAGGCGGGGCTGTACTCGAGCTGCGTCGGCGTGCCGAGCGTGGTGTGCGGTCCCGGGTCGATCGATCAGGCGCACCGGGCGGATGAGTTCATCGAGGCGGACCAGCTGCGCCGCTGCGATGCGATGCTCGATGCACTCCTGGAGCGGCTGTCGTGATCCGCACCGGGGAGCAGTATCGCGACTCGATCCGCGACTCCCGCGAGGTGTACGTGAACGGGGAGCGCGTGCGCGACCTCGTGCGCCACCCGATGTTCAAGCCGCTGATCGACGTTCGCGCGCGCATCTACGACATGCAGCACGAGGCACCGACGCGCGCGCTCCTCGCCTACGAGCACGAAGGCGAGTGGTGTCCCGTGGCGCACAAGCTTCCCCGCAGCGAGCGGGACTGGTGGGACAAGCGCCGCGCCACCGACACCGTTCTCGAGGCGATCGGCGGTGTGGTGACGCGCGTCGGGGACGAGACGGTCGGGGAGATGTGGTCGCTCTACGACGGGGAGGCCATCCTCAATGAGGCCGATCCGCGCTTCGCCGCCAACATCCGCCGCCACATCGAGTCGCTCGAGCGCGGCGATCCGTTCCACGTTTCCGCGAACACGGATCCCAAGGGCGACCGCTCCAAGCTCCCGCAAGATCAGGATCCGGACATGCTGCTGCACGTGGTCAAGGAGACCGACGCCGGCATCATCGTGCGCGGGGCAAAGTACGAGACCGCCGCCGCGTACGCCAACCAGGCGTTCACCAAGCCCACCATCGCCAACTGGGGCAACCAGGCGCTCTCGGACTACGCCGTGGGCTTCATCTGCGACCTGGCCGCACCCAATCTCAAATTCATCTGCCGCACGGGTTTCGCCGGGCGCGCTCCCGCGGCCGACTATCCGCTCGCCAATCGCTTCGATGAGGTCGATGCGCTGGTCGTGTTCGATAACGTGCTCGTGCCGTGGGAGAACGTGCTCTTCTACCGGCACACGCGCGCCGCCACGTTCATTCGCGCGACGTTGCACCGCTACTCGGCGTTTGCCTTCGTGCAGCGGAACCTGAAGCTCGCCGACATGGTGATTGGGGCGGCGCTCTGCAACGTGCGCCAGACCGGTCTCGACAAGCAGCAGGCCGTGCAGGAGAAGCTCGCGCAGCTCGCCGTCTACCGCGAGGGCATCAACGCGCACCTCACTGCCGCCATCACGCTCGCCGAGCGCAGCCCCGCCGGGCTCACGATGCCGAACCAGTCCCTGCTCTATGCGGGCCGCGTGCTCGCCTGCAGTCAGCTCCACCAGTTCCTGCACCTTGCGCGCGAGCTCTGCGGCGGCCAGATCTGCGTGACACCGGACAAGGCGTCGTTCGACTCGCCCGACACCCGCGGCTGGCTCGAGAAGTACTACACGGTGAACGAACGCTGGGTCGCCGAGGACCGCCGCAAGCTCTTGGCCCTCGCCCGCGACCTGCTCAACTCCGATTACGCCGGACACCGGCTCACCTTCCAGCTGTTCGCGCAGGCCCCGCCGTTCGCGCACCTCGCCGCCGTCTACCACAGCTTCGACTGGGATGGGCCGCTCGACTTCGTGCGTCGCGCCGCGGATCTCTCCGAGCGGGTGCTCGAGCGCCCCGCGCGCGTCGCTGGGGATGAGGCGGTGCGCAGGTGGTTCGCGCGGCAGCGGTAGAATGCGCTCGTGCACACGCGCATCCGCCCCTTCAACACCCGCGACACCTATCCCGAGCAGCAGCTCGACAACGATCTGTGCCAGGTCGTGGTCGCCCGTGGGCGCATGGTCTTCGTGCGCGGGCAAGTGGGGCAGGATCTTGCGACCGGCGCGAGCGTCGCGGTGGGCGATGCGGCGGCGCAGGCCGACCAGGCGATGCGCAATCTGGTCGAGCTGCTCGCGGAGGCGGGGGCCGCGCGCGAGCACATCTGCAAGATCACCATTTATCTCACCGATCCGCGCTGGCGGGAGCCGGTGTACCGCACGGTCGGGCGCTGGCTGAGGGGCGTGCATCCGGTCTCCACTGGAGTTGTCGTCGCGGGGCTCGCGCGGCCGGAATGGCTGGTCGAGATCGACGTGATCGCCGTGATTCCCGAGGAGCCCGGGAGCTGACGGGGATGACGTTCTCGATCGTCGCCCGCTCGAGCGACGCGCACGTGTTCGGCGTCGCGCTCGCCTCGTCCTCACCGGCGGTCGCTGCGCGCTGCGCGCACGCGCGCGGCGGGATCGGCGCGGTCGCGACGCAAAGCCTGACCGACCCCGCGCTCGGCACGCTCATGCTCGATGCGCTCGGGCGGGGCGCGGGCGCCGGAGCCGCCCTCGATCTGGCGCTGCGGGCGACGCCCTTCGCCGCCTATCGCCAGCTGATCGCGATCGGCCGCGACGGCCCTCCCGCCGCGCACACCGGAGCGCTCGCCCCCGGAACCCGCGCCACCGCGTTGGGGTCGCACGCGGCCGCCGCAGGTAATCTGCTCGCGAACCCCGGCGTGCCCGCCGCGATGACCGCGGCGTTCGAGCGTGCGGGCGCACCGCGCGCGAGCGAGTCGCAGACCCGCGCCTTCGGCGAGCGCCTCATCGCCGCGCTGCACGCGGGAGCCGCCGCCGGCGGCGAGGCCGGTCCGGTTCACTCCGCCGGTCTGCTCATCGCGCGCGAGCTCAGTTGGCCGATCGTCGACCTGCGCATCGACTGGAGCGAGGAGGCGCCACTGCAGCAGCTCTCGGCGCTGTGGGAGCGCTATGCGCCGCAGATCGAGGATTACGTGCGCCGCGCGATCGATCCAGGCAGTGCACCGCGTTTCGGCGTGCCGGGCGACTGCGGCCCCGGGTGAGCGGGCGAGCCGCCCTGATGAGCGACTCGATCGAGACTCCGCGCCCGCCTGCCGAGGCCCTGGCGCGCGCCGAGGAGGCACTCGCCCGCGCCCCGACGGATGCGCGGCTGTTGCTCGCGCGCGCTCAGTGTCTGCTCGTGCTGGGGCGCCTGCCCGAGGCCGGTACGGCCGCCGCAGCCGTTGAGCGCCACGCCCCGGCCGATCCGGTGCTCTGGGATGCCCTCGGCACCCTCTTCAGCCGCGCGAACGATCAGCGAGGAGCCCTGCGGGCGTACGACGAGGCGGTGCGGCTCGCCCCGCGGGAGCCGCAGTTCCTCTTCAATCGCGCCGCCGTGCGGCGCTTCCTGGGCGCGCTCGAGGATGCGGAGGCCGACTACGATCGCGCGCTTGCGCTCAATCCCACCGACTACGAGGCGTACCGCAACCGCGCGGATCTGCGTACCCAGACGGCGGCGCGCAATCACGTGGCCGAGCTCGAGCGCGCCCTCGCCGCCGGCCGGCCCGACTGGCACGGTGAGGTTCAGCTGCGCTACGCGCTCGCCAAGGAGCTCGAGGATCTCGGCGAGCACGAGCGCTCGTTCGCGCACCTGGCGCGCGGCGCGCGGCTGCGGCGCGAGCACATGCGCTACGACCCGGTGGGCGATCTCGCGACGGTGGACTGGATCATCGAGGCATTCCCCGACGCAGGACCCGGACCCGCTGCCGATGCGAGCGAGGAGTCCCCGATCTTCATCGTCGGTCTTCCGCGCAGCGGCAGCACGCTCCTCGAGCGTATCCTCGACAGCCACTCGGCTGTCACGGCCGCAGGGGAGCTGCCCTGCTTCGCGCACGCCGTGGTCGATGCCGTGCGGCGCGACGGCGGGCCGGCGCCGCGGTCGCGGCGCGAGCTCATCGCGCGGTCCGCACGGCTCGATTTTGCGGCGCTCGGCCGGGACTACCTCGCTCGCGCACGCGCCGCCGGCGCCACCGGCGCGCGCTTCACGGACAAGATGCCCCTCAACCATCTCTACTGCGCACTGATCGAGCGCGCGCTGCCGCGCGCGCGGATCGTGCACGTGCGCCGAGCGCCGATGGCGGCGTGCTACGCGATCTACAAGAGCCTGTTCGAGGACGGCTACCCGTACTCCTACGATCTCACGGAGCTCGCGCGGTACTACGTCGCCTACGAGCGGCTGATGCGGCACTGGGCGAGCCTCTTCCCGGGCGCCATTCACGAGGTGCGCTATGAGCGGCTGGTCGCCGATCAGGTGACCGAGACGCAAAGATTGCTGCAGTTCTGCGGGCTCCCCTGGGAGGATGCCTGTGTCGAGTTCCATCGCAACCCGGCGGCGAGCACGACCGCGAGCGCCGCCCAGGTGCGCCGCCCGCTCTACCGCACCGCCCTCGAGCAGTGGCGCCGCTATGAGCGGCAGCTCGCGCCCGTGCAGCGCATCCTCGCGGAGGCGGGCATCACCGACGCCGGCTGAGGCGTGCCGACATGGTGCAACGGGCTGCCCCATTGATGGAATTCTGCACCATGTGCGTGCAACTGATTGAATGCCCGAGCGCCGCCCCGCATAGTCGATCGCGAAGGACTTCCGTTCGACACTCGGGTAACTCATGGCGCGTGGTCCGTCGTTGCTGCTCTGGCTGCTCGCCGCTCCGGCGCTCGCGAGCGCCGCTCCGCAGGTCAACGTCGGCGTCGTCAACTGGATCGGGTATGGGCCGCTCTACTGTGCGGCCGCGAACGGCTACTTCCGGCGCTACGGTCCGGACGTGCGGCTCGTCACTTTCAGCGACAACTCCCTCATGTCCGGAGCGCTCGAGGGCGGGGAGCTCGATGCGACGACGCTCACCTACGATCAGGTGCTGATCGCCGATGCGCGCGGCTGGCGCCTGAAGGTGGTGATGCCGGTCGACTACTCCGTGGGGGGCGATGCGATTCTCGCGAGCGCAGCGGTGCACACGGTGAAGGATCTGCAGGGCCGCAAGGTCGCCTTCCAGCCGCTTTCTCCTTCGGATTTCCTGCTCGGCTACGCCCTGCAGAAGGCGGGCCTCTCCGAGCGCGACATCCAGGCCGTGAACGCGACGCCCGAAGGGGTGGCGGGCATCATGGCAGCCGGCGCGGTGGACGCCGGGGTGACCTACCAGCCGAACGTGGCGACGATCCTCAAGTTGGGCGGGGGCAAGCGCTATCACGTGCTGCTCTCCTCGCGCGATGCGCGCGGCATGATCACCGACGTGCTCGTCGTGCGCGCGAGCACCATCGCGCACGACCCGGCGCTGGTGCTCGGGCTGATCCGCGGCACGATGGACGGGCTTGCCTTCATGCAGGCCCAGCCCGCACAGGCGGCCGCGATCATCGCGCGCACGCTCGGAATATCCTCCGATGAGGTTCGCGCGCAGCTCTCGAACATCGAGAATCCGCCGCTCGCCGAGCTCGGGGAAGTCTTCCGCAACACCGATGCCTTGCCCTCTTTCTTCGCAAGCGGGAAGATCATCGGGGCACTCCTCATCAAGGAAGGCCAGATCGAGAGTATTCCGCCGATCGATGAGACCTTCGATGCGCACTTCGTCAACGAGATCATGCAGGCGAGCGTAGGGGAGTTGCGGTGAGCCGGATGTTCCGCTACGCCGATGGCGTGGGGCCGCAGCTGCTCATCGTGAGCTACACGCTTGCGGGCTGGGCGCTCGGCGTGTGGATGCTCACCCGGCCCGAGTGGCTCGTGAACGCGGCGGGCGTGCTCATCACGGCGCACGCGCTCGTTTGCTCGGCGTATCTGCTGCACGACTGCGCGCATCACGCAGTACTCGCGACCGGTGCTGCGAACGACCGGCTCGGCGTGCTCATGAGCTGGATCAACGGAGCCTGCCTCGCGAGCTACGCGCGGCTGAAGAAGAAGCATCTGCGCCACCACGCCGATCGTCTCGATGTGGTCACCTTCGATTATCGTGCGGCGCTGCGGGCCGCCCCTGCTTGGGTGCGCGGCGCCGTGCTCGCGCTCGAATGGGCCTACGTGCCGGCGGTCGAGCTCCTGATGCGCGTGATGATCGTGGCCGCCCCGTTCCGCCACGGAACGCGCGCCGAGCGCATCCGAGTGGTATCGCTGCTCGCGGTGCGCATCGCGCTCCTCGCGGCGCTCGCGCTCGTGAGCGTGAAGGCCGTCATCCTCTATGCGCTCGCCTTCCTCCTCTTCCTCACCGTGCTGCGGTTCATGGATGCGTTCCAGCACACCTACGAGGTGTTCGCGTCGCATTCGCTCGCACCCGCTCCGGTCGATCCGCGACGCGACCGGCGCTACGAGTACGAGCACACCTTCTCCAATCTGGTCTCGGCGCGCTGGCCCAAGTTGAACCTGCTGGTGCTCAACTTTCCCTATCACAATGCGCACCACGTGCGCCCCGGCGAGCCCTGGTATCGCCTGCCGGCGCTGCACGGCTCGCTCTACCAGCCCTCCGAGCGCCAGGTGATCACCTGCCGCCAGCTGCTCGCGAGCTTCCACCGCCACCGCGTCGCGCGCGTGCTCGCCCAGGACTACGGTGCGGTCGCCGCGAGCGGCGAGCGGGCGAGCGGCTTCATCGGCGCGGTCGGCGTCTCGTTTCTCACCGCGGTGTGAGGGGCGCTCCGTGATCGCCGCCGCGGCGGCGCTGCTCGTGATCGACATGCAGCGCGACTTTCTCGATCCGCGCGGCTACATCGCGCGCAGCGGCATCGACGTGGAACCGCTCCGCGCGGCGATCCCTGCGGTCCGGCGTCTGCTCGCCGCCGCGCGCACGACGGGCTTGCGCATCGTGCACACCCGCGAGGGCCACCGCCCGGATCTCTCCGACCTCACGGATTTCAAGCGGCGCCGCGCCGAGCGCTCCGGCGCGCCGATCGGCAGCGTGGGCCCGCTCGGACGCCTGCTGGTGCGCGGCGAGCCGGGTCACGAGATCATCGAGGAGCTCGCGCCGCTGCCGGGAGAGCCGGTCATCGACAAGCCGGGGTTCGGCGCTTTCTACGCGACCGATCTCGAGCTCCTGCTGCGCAGCGCCGGCGTCACTTCCCTCGTTCTCGCCGGCGTCACGACCGACATCTGCGTCCACTCGACGCTGCGCGAGGCGATCGACCGCGGCTTCGACTGCGTGACCGTGGCGGACGCCTGCGCCGCCGGCGACCCCGCAGTCCACACCGCCATGCTGGCATGCATCGCCGGTGAAGGCGGAATCCTCGGGCGCGTGGTGACGAGCGAGCAGATCGTGACTGAGTGGCGCCCGAGGCACTCGGGGCTGCCGATGCCTCGAACGCTCAGCCGCGCGTGAGGGGCCGGCGCTCGCGCGCCGACCACGTGCCCTGGGCGAGACAGCGCTTGACGTGCGTGGCGATCTCGCGCATCGGGGCGAACCAGACGCCGCCCTTCGCGAGCATCCGGCCGATCATCCGGTGCGTGTGCCGCCAGCGCGCGAGCCGGCCGGAGAGAAAGGGATGCCACACCGGGATCCACAGTCCGCCGCACTCCCACGCCGCCTCGAACTCCTCCCACCAGACCTCCCAGGCGCGCGCTGCGGATTGAATCGGCATCTGAAAATCGAGCTCGACGCTGTGCATGAACGGCGGCCAGTCGTCCATGGCCCAGTGCGAGGGTAGCTCGAGCAGCGGTCCGCGCGCCGTCTCGATGAGGTAGGGCACATCATCTCCCATGAGCGAGGCATCGTAGGCGATGCCGGACTCGATGAGCAGCTCCGCGGAGCGATGCGAGAAGTTGTAGAGCGGCGCGCGCCAGCCGACCGGGGTCTCAGCGGTCACGGCGCGGATCGCGGCGAGACTCTGAGCGAGGCAGCGCCTCTCCTCCTCGTCCGAGAGCTCGTTCGGATGCTCATGGAGGTAGCCGTGCGCGGCGACCTCGTGTCCGTCGCGCACGATCGCCTCGACGGCGCGCGGATAGCGCTCCGCACACCATCCGGGAATGAAGAACGTCTGGCGAATGGCGTAGTGCCGGTAGGTCTCCAGGATGCGCGGCACGGCCACTTCCGGACCGTAGCGCAACATCGAGGCGGCGCAGACCATGCCGTGCGCCCGCTCTGGATGGGCGAGGTGAAGGAGACTCTCGGCATCCATGTCGAGCGTGAAGGAGACGGCGCAACGCGCGCCATCGGGCCAGG
Source organism: Steroidobacteraceae bacterium (assembly GCA_035523875.1). Taxonomy (GTDB): domain Bacteria; phylum Pseudomonadota; class Gammaproteobacteria; order Steroidobacterales; family Steroidobacteraceae; genus JASHUC01. The sequence goes on along the minus strand of DATKPY010000037.1, from coordinate 202,025 downwards.
GCACGGGGTTTGCGATCATCTCAGCAGGCCGTCTTGCCGCCGTCGAGCACCCAGGCCGCCCCGCTCACGAACGCCGCTGCGTCGCTCGCGAGGAACGCGACGGCTGCGGCCACCTCCGCGGGTGCACCGAGCCGCCGCAGTGGCACCGACTCGATCTCGCGGCGGCGCGCCGCCTGCGGATCGGCGAGCGTCGCGAATTCCCCCTGAAGCATCGGCGTATCGATCGGACCGGGGCAGAGCGCGTTCACGCGCACGCCGCGCGGAGCGAGCTCGACCGCGAGCGCGCGGCTCCAGGCAAGCAGCGCTCCCTTGGTCGCCGTGTAGGCGCTGTAGCCGGCCTGGCCGATGAGTGCGAGCTCGGAGGCGATATTGATGACCACGGCGCCGCCGCTCGCCTGAAGGAGCGGCAAGAGCCCCCGTGTGAGGTGAAACGGCGCGTGTACGTTGACGGCGAGCAGCTCATCGAGCAGCTCGCCGTCGCTCGCCTCGAATGCGCGCACGCGGCACAGGCCCGCGTTGTTGACGAGCGCGTCGCAGCGCCCGGCCAAGTGCTGCGCGAGCTCGGCGAGCACCCGCTCGCGCTCGCTCGCGCGCGCGAGATCCACGGTGTAGGGGCGGAATCTGCCTGTGTGCGCAAGCTCCGCGGCGAGCTGCGCTTGGCGGGCAGCGTCGCGATCGAGTCCGTGCACGCGCTTGCCCTGCCCGATGAGCTCGCGGACGATGGCGCTGCCGATGCCGCCCGCGGAACCGGTGACCACCGCCTCCTGCATGCCTCCCATCGGTGTGCGGCTCGCCGCCTCAGACGACCGTGAGGAAGGAAACGCCGTGCGCGCCCACGAAACCGTCGGCGCGCGTGGCAGCGCGCCCGTCGGCCGGAATGCCGTAATCCGCGGAGCACACGCGGCGCACGCGATTGCGGTGCCAGGTGCGCAGCAGCTCGCTCAGCGTGAGCACACCGCCGTGAGACTCCCCGTAGAGCTCGCGGTGCAGGGCGGGCAGGCGGAACCAGGGAAGCGAGGGGCGCTCATGATGAGCATTGTGATAGCCGAAATTGAGCACCAGGAGGTTGAGCCACGGATGGCGCCGCGAGATGAGGTTGGTGTAGGTGTGGCGCTGCTCGTAGCGCCGGTCGCGGCCTGCCATCGGCACCGGCTCCTGCGGTGCCACGAAGTACTGCTCGAAGCTGTGGTGGAAGGCGTCGAAGAAGTTGAGCACGTGCAGCTCGATCAGCGCCGCGAGCGCATAGAGCAGCAGCGCCTTGAGCGACCACAGCCCGAGCAGCACGAGCAACGCCGAGCGTACGGCGAGCATCGCCGCGGCGCGCGGCAAGTAGCGGCGCTGCGCCCGCAGGAGAAACGGCCGCCACACTACCTGCAGGTGCATCAGGATCTCGAGCGCCGGCAGGTATGCCCACTCGAGCGCCTGGATGAGCGCGCGGAGCCGCGCGCGACGCTCGAGCAACGCCTTGAAGTCGAAGCAGGCGAGGTCCGCCCGGTCCAAGTGGTGGCGGATGTGCATGTGGCGGATCCGCTCGAACGAGGCATAGGAGGACCCGGCGATGAAGCTCATGGCCTCCCCGGCACACGCGTTGGCGGCTCGGGTGGCGAAGAGCGTCTGGTGGGCTGCCTCGTGGATGAGATAGGCTGCGAGCACCATCGACTGCGCGCAGAGGAGCACGCCCACCCCATCGAGCGGCACCGAGCGCGCGCTCATGAGCGCGAAGGAGCCGAGCCAGCCCAGGCTCGCCGCGCCGAGCGCGAGCGTGTTGGCGAGGGCGGCACGGGAGTCGCGGAAGAGCTCGATGCGCGCCGAGGGCATGGCGTCCATGCCACCAATATATATTTTTACGTACATTTTTACAGGTATTTTTCTATGATTGGCGGATGGAGCCCGGAGATGCCGACTTGCCCGCGCGCGTGAGCGATCGCGCGCGGCGGGAGCTGCGCATCCGCTTCCTCGTCGCGCTGCGGGAGCTCGACGAGGCCTGGGTCGTCGCGTTTCACGGCGCCGGCTTGGGCGATGTGTACTTCTCGCGGCTGTTCACCGAGCTGTGGCTGCGTCAGGGCACCCCGATCGCCAAGACCGACGCCTACGCGCTCGTGAAGGGTGTCGGACCGCAGACGGCGATGAAGTACGTCTCCAAGGCGATCGCCGAGGGCTATCTCGAGGAAGTGGACAATCCCGCCGACGGGCGCTCGCGTCTGCTGCGAATGGCGCCGGCGCTGCGCGAGCGCTTCACCCAGGTGATCGACCGGGCGAGCGAGGCCTTCGCGAGCGTCTACGGCCCCGAGAGGCCGCGCCGGGCCGGCACGTGAAGTCGCGCGCGGCGGCCCTGCGCCTGGAGGTGAAGACGATCCAGCCGATCGCGCACGAGGAGCGTCACGGCCGGGGCCTCGACCTCTTCACCGTCTGGTTCGGCTCCAACATCATGCTGCTCACGATCGTCACCGGCGCGCTCGGGGTGACGGTGTTCCACCTGCCCTTCCTGGGCGCGGTCGCCGCACTCACCGCCGGCAATCTGGTGGGCGCAGTCTTCATGGCACTGCACGCGGCGCAGGGTCCGCTGCTCGGCGTGCCGCAGATGGTGCAAACGCGCGGACAATTCGGCTCCCACGGGGCGCTCCTCGTGGTGGGGCTCGTCATCGTCATGTACGTGGGCTTCTTCGCCTCGAATCTGGTGCTCGGCGGTGAGGCGCTCGCGACGGTCGCGCCGCGGTTCGACGCGGTTGAGGGAATCGTCCTCATGGCGGTCTTGAGCGCCGTGGTGGCAATCCTCGGGTACGACTTGATCCACGCCTACGCGCGCGTGATGACCTTTGTGTCCGGTGTGGTGCTCGCGCTCGACTTCGCGTGGATCGCGCTCGTTCACGGACTGCCCGTGGGGTTCTGGACGACCGGCACCTCGAGCGCAGCGGGTCTCCTCGGCACCGCCTCGGTCGGGGCGCTCTGGCAGATCGCCTATGCGCCCTACGTCTCCGACTACACGCGCTACATGCCCGCCGCGACGGGCGTTCGGCCCGCTTTCTGGGCGACTTACTGGGGCTGCTCGCTCGGGTCGGTCCTGCCGATGGTGCTCGGGGCCGTGGTCGGGGTGTGCGTGAAGGGCGATGATGTGATCGGCGGGCTCGCCGCGCTCAGCGGCCGGTTGGGACCCGTCGTGCTCGTGGTGTTCTCGGTGGCCATGGTCGCGACCAACGCGATGAATCTCTACTGCGGCGCGCTCTCCACGCTCACCTTCGGCCAGACGCTCACGCCACGCTGGTCGCCGCGCGCGGCGGCGCGCGCGGTCGTCTCGACAGTGCTGCTCGCGGCCGCGGTCGCGCTCGCAGTGTGGGGCCGCAACTCCTTCCTCGTGAACTACACGAGCTTCATCCTGCTGCTGCTCTACGTGCTCGTGCCGTGGACGGCGGTCAATCTCGTCGATTTCTACCTGGTGCGCCGCGGCCGCTACGACGTGGACTCGTTCCTGCAGGCCGACGGAGGCATCTACGGCCGCGTCAATCGCGCGGCCGTCGGCAGCTACCTGCTCGGCATCCTGGTGCAGATCCCGTTCATGTCCACGCCGCTGTTCACGGGCCTGATCGCACACCGCCTGCACGATGCGGACATCTCCTGGATCGTGGGGCTCCTGGTGACGGCACCGGTGTACTACTGGCTCGCTGCGTGAACTACCGATGCAACTTCGGGCCTCGGCACGGTAGGGTCGGGCGGCACGAGAGGGCTCCATGATCGGACCAGGACGCAACGCTCACAGAAGAACGGACGCGATGACGGGCAAGCTCGTGCTCTGCGCAGTGCTCGCTCTGGCGGGCGCCGCACGGCATGCCGCCGCCGCGCTCGCCGGCGCCGCAGCCGGCGGCAGCTCGGCGAGTCCCGCTCCACCGCTCGATCTCGGTCAGATCGAGCGCAAGGTGCCGAACCCCGCGCGTGGCCGCGCGCTCTATGCGGTGTGCGCGGACTGCCACGGCCGCCAGGGCGTGGGCACCGTCGATGGAACGGTTCCGGCGATCGCCGGGCAACTGGTACGCGTGATCCGCAAGCAGCTCGTCGACTTCCGCAGCGACCGGCGCTGGGACATCCGCATGCAGGCGGTCGCGGGACGCCACGGACTCGCAACCGCTCAGGACGTGGCGGATGTCTCCGCTTACGTAGCGAACATGCGCCGGCCGGCGATCACCTCGGTCGGAGACGGGCAGTTCGTGCGCTTGGGCGAGCGGCTCTATGGAGCGCGCTGCGCGCGCTGTCATGGTCCGGGCGGCGCCGGCAGCAATGCGCGCATGATCCCGCGCGTCGCGGGCCAGCAATACCAGTACCTGCTGCGCCAGCTCCATGACGCGCTCGAGGGGCGCAGGCCCAACATGGCTGCCGCGCACGCCCGGCCGCTCGCGCAGCTCGAGGTGAGCGGGCTCGATGGGCTCGCCGACTACATCTCGCGCTTGGCGGTACGCGTGACGCACTCGACGCAGCCCACCTCCCTCGAGACCGTCGCCCCCTGACGGGCGACTCCGCTAAGATCCCCCGGATCCACTCTCTTGGGGGAGAGCCGTCATGCGCCGTTTCTTCGCCGTGGTCGTCGGATGCGGATTTGCGGTCGTCTGCTGGGCCGTCGTGGGCGATGCCGCCGCGCAGCGGGCCGCGCAGGCCGAGGTAGCGGTGCACTGCGGACACCTGGTCGATACGCTCGCGGGACGGATGCTCGGTGCGACAACGGTGCTGATCGCCGGCGAACGCATCCTGAGCGTCGTGCCCGGGGATGCACCGGTCGCGGGCGCGCGGGACATCGATCTGTCCACCGCGACGTGTCTGCCCGGGCTCATCGACAGTCACACCCATCTGACCGATCAGACGAGCCCCACTCAATACAGCGATCAGTTTCGCTGGAATCTAGCCGACTACGTCGTGCGCTCGACGGTGTATGCGCGGCGCACGCTGCTCGCCGGATTCACGACGGTTCGCAACGTCGGGGACCACGAGAACGAATCGGTGGCGCTGCGCAATGCGATCAACGCGGGCGTGATCGTCGGTCCGCGTATCTTCACCGCCGGTGTGCCCATCGGCTCTACCGGCGGTCACGCCGATCCGACGGACGGGTACCGGCAAGATCTCGCCGGCGACCCCGGGGTCATGCAGAGCATCATCAACAGCCCCGAGGAGGCCGCGAAGGCGGTTCGGCTCCACTACAAGCTCGGGGACGATCTCATCAAGATCATGCCCTCGGGAGGCGTGCTCGATGAGAGCGCAAGCGGCGATAACCCACAGCTCACGCTCGAGGAGATCAAGGCGGTCGTCGCGACCGCGCACGACTACGGGTTCACGGTCGCCGCGCATGCGCACGGCGCCGAAGCGATCCGGCGCGCGGTGCTGGGCGGAGTGGATTCGATCGAGCACGGCACCTTCATGAACGCGGAGGACATGCGCCTGATGAAGGAGCACGGGACCTGGTACGTGCCGACGATCATCGCGGGCGAGTTCGTCGCGGAGAAGGCGCGGGTCCCGGGCTACTACCCGCCCCAGGTGGCTGCCAAGGCGCTCACGATCGGCTCGCAGATCCTCGCCACCGCGGGCCGCGCGTATCGCGCCGGCGTGAAGATCGCCTTCGGCACCGACGCCGCCGTCTACCCGCACGGGGAAAACGCCCACGAGCTCGAGCTCATGGTGAAGGCGGGCATGCCGCCGTTGTTCGCGCTCGAGGCCGCGACGATCCACGGCGCCCAGCTCCTCAAGAGGGACCAGGACCTGGGAAGCGTGACGGCCGGCAAGCTCGCCGATCTGGTGGCCGTCGATGGCGACCCGCTCGAGAACATCGGCATCATGAGGCACGTCGCCTTCGTGATGAAGGCCGGGGTCGTCTACAAGCGCGGCGGCAATGCCATCGATCTCGATCCCGGTCCCTGGTGAGCGCGGCACCGCGCCCGCGCGTCCGGGGCGCGCGCGGGACCGCTAGCGCTCGCCGCTCACCCGACGGATGAACTCGAGCACCGGAGCGGACAGCGACTCATCCGGCGTGCCGACCGCATAGGTCTCCGAGAGGTGCGAGTGGTTCGGCAGGAAGACGCGCTCGACCGGCCGCCCCTCCTTCGCGCGCGCCGCAGTGAGCTCATCGGTCTGCTCGCGCATCATCGGCGGATCGAGCTCGGCGTCGGTGACGAGAAGCGGTGTCGGGGTCTTGAGCAGCCCGGGGAGCGATGAGCGCTCGGGATACTTGGACACGTCCGTGCCGTAATAGTCCTTCCAGATGGAGACCTGATTGCCGAGGTCGTAGAAGCCCGAGGTGAGGATCGCGCCCGCGACGGCCGGCCGGGCCGCGGTCGTCGCGACATGCGCGAGGTAATCGGCCACATGCGCCGCACCGGCCGAGTGCCCCCACAGGAAGATCTCGTGCGGATCGCCGCCGTAGGCGGCGATGTGTCGGTGCAGGAAGCGCACGGCCGCCGTCACGTCCTCGATGCCGGAGGGAAACTGAAACTGCGGGGCAAGGCGATAGTTCATCGTCACGCCCACGAGCCCGTGCGCCGCCGCCCACAGGCCGATGTTGTCGTAGAAGGGCGTGCCGGCGGTGTGCTTCGAGCCGCGGCTGAAGCCGCCGCCGTGGATGAACACCAGCACCGGCTCCGCGTGGCCCTTCGCGGGCGCGGTGAAGATGTCGAGGACATTGCGCTCGTGCGGTCCGTAGTGCACATCGCGCGTGAGCGCGACGTTTGGATACGGCTCGTGCGGAAAGAGCGGCGCATAGAGCTGCGCCGTGCGTGGGTCGATGCGCGCGCCCATCTCCCTGAGCGCACTCGCGATGTTCGGCGCCATGCCGGACGGCGCACGGAGTGCGGGGGCTTGCGAGGCCGGCGGGTCCGCGGCGGCGGTCACCGGGGCCTCCCCGCTCGCTCCGATGAGTGGCACGGCCGTGCGGCCCGTGACGGGATTGGCGTAGTGGAAGGGAATGTCGTAGACGACGGGAAACATCGCGACCTTGCCGGTCGGCGGGGCATCGGGAGGGTACTCCTTGCTCTCGCCCGGCACGCCCGGGTGCGCACCGCGCACCCATCCGCCCTCGTAGCTCGCCCCGAGCGTGTTGTAGGTGTGGTCGGTCTGCAGTCTCCAGATGCCGTCCTGTTTGATGGCGACGTTCTCGTAGATCGCAGCGCCCACCGAGGCGCGCGAGCCGAAGGCCATCTGCTGGAACATGCGGATGCGGATCTTGGCGCTCAAGCCATCGGGGGCCACGTCGATCACCGGCTGCAGCTGCATGTGGTTGCCCAGCATGCCCGCGACGGGACCCTCGTGGCCGCGCCCGAGCACTTTGAATAGGAACGTGCGGATGTGCTCGCGGGTCTCGTAGACCCCGCGTTGCGCGAGCTCCATCGTGCCGTCCGCGGAGAACAGATCGGCGAGGCCGTTCCACAGATCCTTATCGAGATAGTAACCGTAGGCGCTCTCGAGATTCTCGATCTCGTCGTAGTCCTTCACGCGCTCGATGGTGCGCTCGGCGGCAGCGACGAGCGCCGCGGCGCTCCTCACCCGCGGTGCACTCCAAGGCCGCCCGAGCGGCGCGAGCATCGCCGCAGCAGCCGCGCTGCTCGGCGCACCGACCGGCGGGTAGTGCGGCGGCTCGCCGGTTGCGGGATTGCGATAATGGAACGGCGGCACGAACGCCTTCGGATAGATCTGGTAGACCTCGCTCGGCGGACGATCCGGCGGGAGTGCCTCGCTCGCAGCCGGTGCGGGCTCGGCATCCTTCGCCCAACCCTTGTCGTAGTCGGTGATGAACGTCGGGTAATAGTGAAGCGAAGCGATCTTCCACACGCCGTTTCGCTTCACGTACGTATTCTCGTAGGTCCCTTCGCTCCACTTCCCCCACGTCTGGTACACGCCCGTCATGTCGAGCTCGCGGCTGCGCGAGCGGGCATGCAGGCCGTCCGCGGACACATCGACGATCGGCTGCAGCTGGATGTGATCGTTCAGCCAGCCGTAGACGAGGCCGTGGTGTCCGAGCAGACCGAGAAACTCGCGGATGCGAGCCTTGCCGACGTAGACCCCGCGCTGCGCGAGCTCGATCGTGCCGTCCTCCGCAAAGAGGTCGGCGACCTGGTCCCAGTCCGCTCGATCGAGGTAGTAGCCGTAGATGCGCTGCAGATTCTCGATCTGCTGCGCATCACTCAGGAGCTCGGCCCGGTGCGCGAGTTGGGCGGCGCGCCGCCCAAGATTCTCATCACCGCGGTGGCGCGCGGCAACGGCCGCCACGTCCCGAGCAGAGACGCTCCAGACTGCGGCCCCCGCGGCCGTCGTGCCCGGATTCGAGTAGTCGAACGGTGCGAGGCACGCCTTCGGAAACCCGCCGCAGGACACGCGCGGCCGATCGGGCGGATGCGCGAGATGGCGGAATGCGCGACGCACGGCTGCGAGCGGTGCGCCGCCCGGTCCGGCAGTGCCGCGCCCGCCAACCCCGCGCGGTGCGGCCGGCGCCGCCCAGCCCGTTTGATACGGGGCGCCGAAGCCGTCGTAGTAGTCGAGCTTGCGGATCTTCCACACACCGTCGACTTTCGCGTAGCCGATCTCGTAGACACCCTCCGCCCACACGGCACCACCGCCGAAGTTGCCGAACATGGCGAACGCACGCCAGCGCCCGCGTGCTGTCTTGCCACCCGGATCGAGATGAACGACCGGCTGAATGTTCATGTGGTCGTAGAGCCGCCCGTCGCCCAAGCCGAGCTCGCCCATCTTCTTCCCACCGACGTTCATGTAGAGATGCTCGCGGATGCTCTTCCAGCCGATGAAGACGCCGGCCGGATAGTTCGCGACCGCATCCTGCGTGAAGAGCTGGGCAACGTCCTCCCACATGCCCTTGTCGACGTAGTATCCATACGCGCGCTGCAGCTTCTCGATCGCGAGCACGTCCTCGCCCGCGGTGACCTCGGCCTCGAGCCGATCGAGCCGCGTTTTCAATCCGACCGCGCCACCCGCACCGGCGCGCGTGGCGCTCGGCAGGCCGGCGGCCGCAACGATCGCGATGAGCGCTGCCGTCGCGAGCCTGTGTCGCATGAATCCCCCTTCGCTCGCCCGAGATGAATGAGCGCCTGAGTGCGCCGTGGGCGGATTAGATGACGAGCATCCGATCGATCGGATCGACGTGCTCCCACAGGACCGGTGAGGTGCGCACCGGCGCGTGCGGAGTCGCGAGCGCATAGCGCGGGGTGGGGCCGCAGATGTCGTCCACGTCCCAGGGATCGGCGTCAGCCGAATGCATGGGGCTCGAGCGGGGCACCGCGCGCGCTTGGTCGTGATCCGCTGAGGCGCGCGCGAGCGCTCGCGGCAAGCCGGCCGTTGCGAAGGCGAGCGCCCCGACGGCGCCGGCCCCATTGAGGAACGCGCGGCGATTGCTCATGCGAATTCATCCCGCACCGGAGGCAGAACGGCCTGCGGATACCAGTTGGTGTGGGTGCCGCTGCGCAGCCGGAAGGGCAGCTTGATCGTCGCGAGCACGCCCTCCTCCATGCGCTGCGCATCGACGATGAGCAGATCCGAGGAGGTCGATTCGTAGTTGCTCCCCACGCACATCACATAGCCGTCGCCCTCGCCCTGGGCGTTGCGGCGCGGCACGAACATCGCTTCCTGCAGTCCGAGCACGGGCTCGACCGGGCACTGCTTGATCTCCCCGGTGCGCACATCGAGGCGCTGCAGCACGTTCATGGCGAAGCGGCCCATGCGCGCCATCGCGGGCGCGCGCTGCACATCCGGCTGCACGCTCGGATCGTGGCTGCTCAAGAATCCGTAGCGATAATCGAGCGAGAGAAACCTGTCGTCCATGCGCGGCAGGAACCCCGAGGTCGTCGAGACGACCTCCTCCTCGAACGTATCGGGCGTGCCGTTGAGATCGAACGTCCAGCGCCGGATCTGCGAGGGGTCGCGCTCGCCGCTCGAGGTCGGCAGCTCCATCGTCACCTTGCTGCCGCGGTCCGTTGCGTTGAGGAAGTGCAGCGTGTTGCGCGAGGGTCCCTTGTACCAGCGCACATCCTTCGCCTCGCCGTCGCGCGGCAGCACGCCCACCATCGTGGGCAGGCTTCCGTCCCACTCCCACATCGGCAGGCCCTTCTTCAGGCGCTCGAGACTCGTGGTGCGCGCGATCACAGGAATGAGGATGTGCTTCTGCGAGATCGCGATGTCGTGGATGATGCCCAAGTAGGGCGAGGTGAGCCACCATTGGCGCGTGATGCGACCCTCGGGGCTCACGATGTAGACCGCGATGTCCTTGGTGAGGATGCCCTTCGCCTCGTAGCCGTACGCAATCATCTCCCCGGTAAGCGGGTCGATCTTCGGGTGCGCGGTCATCGTCTTGGAGGTCCACTTGCCGTCGAAATCCCAGTCCCCGAGCGTCTCGAGCGTCTGCGGGTCGACGATGTACGGGAGCGAGTCCTCCTTCAGCGTGAAGAGCTTGCCGCCGTGCCAGTACATGTGCGTGTTGGCCGCCGAGCGGTTGATGTGACGCACGCTCGGATCGTCCGTGAACGGATTGCGGTAGACGCCGAAGAGGCGCCGGCGCGCGTGGCGCTCCGCCATGATGCGCGCAGTCTTGACGTAGCGGCCCTTGTAGTCGACGTGACCGTTCTTGAAGCGGAAGCGGCTGATGTGCCCATCGCCGTTGAAGCCGGTCATCCACTCGTTCATCGGCGGGCGATACTCGAAGTCGCACTGCATGCGATAGAAGTTGCCCTCGATGTCCTCGGGGATTCGCCCCCACACCTCGCAGTCGAAGACGTCGCCCTCGAATCGGGTCGGGCTGTTGAACCCCGGGGGAAAGAGCGGATGACCGCGAAAATCGACCGACGATGACATGATCGCTACCTCTCTCTTCCGGATCGCCCCGATTGCGGCATCCCCGGGGCCGCCGATGATAACTCAACGGCGGCCCCGGCGTTCGCGCCGGCCCGTGAGCGCCCGGTGTGCGGCGCTCGATTGTTGCCGCAGCGTGCGAGCGGGCTTTGTCGGCTCAGAAATTCATCGTGAACTGCACGTTCCATTGCCGAGGCAGGCCCGGCGTGCCGACATTCTCCGGTGTCGTATAGGTATTGGCCGCGGACGGCACCGTACCCGAGGTGAGCGTGACCGGGGCGCCGAGCTGCACCCAGTAGAAGTGGTTGAACATGTTCTGCGCTTGTAAGGCGATGGTCCACTTCCCATTGCCCGGCGCGTACAGGAGCGACGCATTGAAGAGGCTGTAGCCGGGGACCCGGAAATAGGACGCGGCCTGGAAATCCGCCTCCGGACCGTTGGTGATGTACCCCTGGTAGCGCCAGTCGAGCCGCGGCGTGAGCGTCGCACTGTTCGGGAGTGCGATGCCGTACTGGACGCCCGAGCTCATGTTCCACTCGGGCTGCAGGCGCACCGACGGATTGATGTACGCAGGATTCGTGGGGTCGGAGATCTTGCTGTGGAACTCGATCCAGCCGAGATTGAAGTTCGCGAGCAGCCGATCGATCGGCGCTGCCTGCACCTCGAGCTCGGCGCCCGGCATGTAAGCCGGAATACCGCTGTAGAAAAACCACGGGCTCTCGCCGACGTGCCCCGCGAGCGGCGTGCCGGCAGGGCAAGGCGCCCCGGGCGGCAGACCAAAGATGGGGGTGCCCGGGTTGAGGGAGTTGGATGGAGTGCACTGCGTTCCGAGCTCGAGGTTGAGGTAGGACTTGTAGTCCTCGTAGAACACCGACCCGTTCACGCGCAGACGATGATCGAGCCAGTCGGTCTTCCAGCCGAACTCGTAGTTCACGGCCTCCTGGCCCGGCACCGTCTCCTCGAGCTGGCCGATCGTCTCCACGCGCGAGTTGAATCCCGGAAGCGTGAACCCGCTCGCCGCCTCCAGGTAAAGGAATGCGTTCGGCGTCGCCTGGAAATTGATCGAGCCGCTCCAGTCCCCGCGACTGCCCTTGTTGATCACCGGCGAGGGGGTGATCAGCAAAGTGGTGTCCTCCAGGCTCAGCTGATGGTAGGTGTTGGTCAGATACTGGTCCGTGTAGCGCCAACCGCCCGAGAGCGACCACTGATCGGTGAACTGGTAATTGAGGTGCAGGTACGCCGACTGATTGTTGGTGGTGTAGCCCTCGAGCGTGTACGCATTCGGCAGGATTCCGAGCGCGGCGAAGGCATCGAAGTTGGTGCCGTTGAACTCGTAGTCGCGCGCGTCGTAGTAGAAGCCGCCGACCGTCCACTCGAGCTTCTTCGAGAACAGATCGCCCGTGAGCCGGAGCTCGTCGGTGAACTGACGGTGTCCCTGATCGTAATTCGACTGCACTAAGCCGAACGGGGTGAGGTCGCTGTCGTTCGCCCAGTCGGTCGAGTATGTGCGGTAGGACCAGATGTACTTGAGCGCGAGCGAATCGGAGAACTTGTAATCGACCGTGGCCTCCGACCCCCATTCCTGCAGCGTCTGGATCGGGTTGTACTGCTGCCCGGTCATCACGTCTCCGAAATTGGCGTAGTTGTCCCACGGGCTCGGGGAGACGAAGTACGGGTTGCAGGACACCCCGCCGCAGTTGCCGGCGTAGTTCATCCCGAACTTCGGAAAGACGACGAAGTTGCTGTAGAAGTTGTTGAGCACGTCGTTCGGGCCGCCGTATGGGGTGAGGAGCGCCTGCAACGGCGGATCGTCGGCCTGCTTGCTGTAGTACGCCTTGGCGTTCACCTCGAGGGCGGAAGTCGGCAGGTAGCGCAGCTCGACGCGCGTGTTCTTGTGATCGTACCCGCCGAGCCCGCCGAGTGCGCAGCCGGTGTTCTGCAGCGGACTCACCGTCTCGGGAAGCGTTCCGTAGTACGAGGAGGACACCCCCATCGCTTTCATCTGGCAGGTGAAGTCGAGGAAGTGGCCGATGGAATCCTCGGTGCGCGAGTCCGCGACCACCCGCATGTAGAGCAGCTGATCGATCAGCACCGCGTTGCCGATGCCCACGAAGTCCATCTCGTGATGCTGGCCGTAGGTCACCTGGAGCTGCGCCGAGTCGGTGGCTTGCGGCTTGGTGGTGATCAGGCGTATCGCCCCGCCGATCGAGTTCATGCCGAAGAGCGTGCCCTGCGGCCCGTTCAGCACCTCGATGCGCTGCATGTCCGCCAGGTCGAAGGAGGAGCCGGTGAGGGTGCCCTGGTACATGTCGTCGATATAGAAACCGACCGTCGGCTGGAACGAGTAGTTGAAATCGACCTGCGTAAAGCCGCGCAGGCCGATCGTCTCCGTCGGGCCGTAGTTGCTCGTCGGCTCGCGGAAGTAGGCATTCGGGATCTCGTTGCCGAGGTCGTTGACGTTGTAGAGCTGCTGCTGCTGCAGATCCTCGGCAGTGAACGGCGTGATGGAGAGCGGCGTTGACTGTAAATTCTCCGCGCGATAGCGCGCGGTCACCACCACCTCCTGCAGTCCCTCCTCGGGCTGCGCGCTGCTCGACTGCGCGGCGCTCTGGCTCGGCGTCTGCGCCTGTGCGAGATGCACGGGTCCGCTCTGCGCGGGCTCGGCCGGGTGAGCCGGCGCGCTCGCGGCCGTGGTCGCGCTCGACCCGCTCGGCGCCGTCGACTGCTGCGCGAGCGCGGTGCCGCACACGAGGCTCGCCGTGACCGCGGCTGCGAGTGCCGCGGGCAATGCGGCAGGCTTGATTCGACGATCGGATGTTTGAGCGGCGACTCGCGGCCGCATCGAAGCGTGGCTCATTGATTCCCCCTTTCGCTAATCTTCGCGCATGAATTCGGACAAATTCGAGATGCATCGGGCAGACCGCACGGGTTGCCCTGCTCGATGCCCGGCACTTGTCGCTACGAGACCTGGCTGCGCGAGCAGAAACCGCACCGCGCGACAATCGCGCTGTTGCTCGTCCGTCGTGCAACGATACGAATGCGTCCTTTTGTTGCAGTTTGCACGGATCGCCGCCGCGTGACAAGCTGCCCGCATGCTGTAGTTTTTGCGCAACGCAGTGCCAATCGGGACGTGCTGCGCAAAAAGGTTGACTTCTCAACTCCATGACCGCCCAAGTGCGGCGCGAGCGAACAAGACATGTCAACGCTTTCTGTGACGATGCGGCTCGGTCCGTTTATGCTGATTTCCGCGCTTCTCGCGTCGCTCGCGGCGGCGCGACCCGGTTTCACCGACGAATCGCTCGCCGAACCGATCCCCGCATTCAGTGCCGCCCAGCTCGCCGCCTATCCGCGGGATGGCTGGTACACCAACGGCGGGAACCTCGCCAATCAGCGCTTCTCGCCGCTCGATCTGATCAACCGCGCGAACGTCGGTGGGCTGAAGGCGGTCTGGCGTGCCTCCCTCAACGGCTCGGGTCTCAATCCGCGCGACGGCAATCAGGCGCAGCCGATCGTCTACGACGGCACGATCTACCTCATGACGGGCGACGGCGATGCCTTCGCGGTCGACCTCGCCAGCGGCAAGGTGCTCTGGGAGTTCAAGGCCAACGTCGATCCGCGGGTGGCGCGACCCTGCTGCGCCTGGCCGGGGCGCGGTGTTGCGATCGGAGCGGGCAAGGTGTTCGTGGGCGAGCTCGACGCACGGCTGATTGCGCTCGATCAGCACAGCGGGCGCATCGTCTGGTCGGTGCAGGCGGAGGATCCCCGCAAGGGCTACGTCATCGCGAGCGCGCCGCTTTACTACGACGGTCTCGTGATCACGGGCTTCGCGGGAAGCGACATGGGCACGCGCGGCCGCATCAAGGCCTACGATGCGAGCACCGGCGCGCTGCGCTGGACGTTCTATACCGTGCCGGGTCCCGGTGAGTTTGGACACGACACGTGGCCCAAGAACTCGGCGGTGTGGAAGTACGGCGGCGCTGCAATCTGGCAGACTCCGGCGGTCGATCCCGCGCTCGGCCTCATCTACTTCTCGACCGCGAATCCGGGGCCGGTCCTCGATGGCGCGGTGCGCGCCGGTGACAACCTCTTCAGCGTCTCGATCGTCGCGCTCGATGTGAAGACCGGCAGGTATCGCTGGCACTTCCAGCAGGTCCATCACGACCTCTGGGACTATGACTCAGCGAACCCGGTCATCCTGTTCGATGCGATCTACGACGGAAAGCTGCGCAAGGGCATCGCGGAGGCCGCGAAGACCGGTTGGGTTTACATCCTCGACCGGGTGACGGGCAAACCGCTCATCGGCATCGTCGAGAAGCCGGTCATGCAGCTCGCCCAGCAGCACACCTCGCCCACTCAGCCGTTTCCAGTGGGCGATGCGCTCGTGCCGCAATCGATCGACATCGCGCCCGAGGGCTTCGATCTGGTGAACGGCGGGCGGATCTTCACCCCCTTCGCCAAGCACCCCGCAGTCTGGAAGCCGCTCGCAGCGGTCAACTGGCCGCCGAGCTCCTACGATCCGCGGCTGCACCGGATGTTCATCTGTGCGCAGGACTCACTCTGGGGTGCGGTCGGTGGTGACCCCAATTATCCGGTCGTCCCCGGCGCGCTGTACTCCGGCAGCGTGGTGCAGCGCTTTGCGGCGCCCCGCCGCGGCATCTTCGAAGCCCTCGATGTCACGACCAACCGCCTCGTGTGGCGCCAGCAGTGGGTGGACACTTGCTACAGCGGCTCGGTCGCGACCGCCGGGGGTCTCGTGTTCGTCGGCCGCAACGATGGGCGATTCACCGCGCTCGATGAGCTCACGGGACGGCGGCTGTGGTCGTTCCAGACCGACGGCGGCGTCAACGCCCCGGCGAGCGTGTTCGCGCACGATGGGAAAGAGTACGTCGCGGTGCTCGCCGGCGGTACGACGCTCGCCGGCAGTAAGCACAGCGACGGCCTGTGGCTGTTCTCACTCGACGGTACGCTCTCCTCGCTCCCGCCCGGCTCCGCCGATCCAGGTCCGCGTCCGCGCATGGGCGGACCTCGGGGCGGAGCGGGTGCGCTCGTGCCGACCGGTCCGCTCACGCCCGCGGAGCTCGCTCAGGGCAAGCTCATCTTCACGACCACGTGCGTGGTCTGCCACGGCGAAAGCGGCCAGGGGGGCTCGCACGGCGGCGCGAAGCTCACGCACGTACTCACCTCCCAGGGGATCGTGAATGTGCTCGAGCGCGGCCGCAACGACATGCCCGCATTTGGATCGGCGTTCAGCGCCGAGCAGCTGCACGATGTGACGGGTTACGTGCTCGAGCTCGCCGCGCAGCACTGAGTTCGCGGAAGCGCTCGCGAGGACGCTCGCCGGGAGGCGGGTGCGGATCCCGGCGAGCCTCCTCGCTGCAGCTTCGCCGCGCTCAGTGCTTCGCGGACGACTTCGCCAGGACTTCGGCCACGAAGCTCGCCACGTCGTTGAGCTCATCCCCGGAGTAAGAGGAGGCAAAGGCCGGCATGTTGTGCCGCCCAGTGCTCGCCACGGCGAAGATCGTCGCGCGATCGAGACCGGTCACGAGGCTCGGACCGCCGCCCTCACCGCCGCGACCGCTTTCCCCGTGGCACGGCACGCACGCCGCCCGATAGATCCGCGCCCCGTCATCGACGTTCGCCGGCCGCGTGATCGCCGGCAGCGGCGGGGGGCCCGCCCCGGGCCGCCCGAATGCGCCCATGCGCCCGCCAGCACGCGCGGTCGCGGGCG
Organism: Steroidobacteraceae bacterium; assembly: GCA_035523875.1. GTDB lineage: Bacteria > Pseudomonadota > Gammaproteobacteria > Steroidobacterales > Steroidobacteraceae > JASHUC01. The sequence goes on along the minus strand of DATKPY010000037.1, from coordinate 185,476 downwards.
TAAGCGAGGGAATCTTCCCATCGAGGGAAAACATCCAGATGCCGTCGCCGCGCGCGCCGTTTGCGAACACGCCCCCGCCCGCTTGCACGACGACGTATTGCTTGCCGTGGAACTCGAAGGTGCTCGCCGTCGTGTTGACGCCCGCATCGGTGGTGAACTCCCACAGCTTGGCACCGGTGTAGCTGTCGAGCGCGGTGAGCCGCCCGTCGCTGCGGCCGACGAACAGGAGCCCGCCCGCGGTGACGATCGAGCCGCTATAGCAGATCTCGCGCCAACTCTGGCGCCAGACGAGCCGGTTGGTCGTCACATCGAGTGCGGCAAGAATGCCGCGGTCGTTCGCCTCGGCCTGCCCGAAGCTGCCGCCCATGTACACCTTGTCCGGCGCGGGCGGCTCGAGGGGTAGGTGCACGGAGAAGGTGCTGATCCGGTCGGAGGCGCAAACGTAGAGCCAGTGCGTCGTCGGATCGTAGGAGCTCGGCGGCCAGTTGGCGCCGCCCATCGTCGCGGGCTTCACCATGATCTCGTGCGCCCAAAAGGGGGTGAAGATGCGCCCGTGGTTCGGGATCTCTCCCGTGCCGGGGATGAGCGGGGCGCCTTCCGGAACGATGTCGATCTGCTGCGGCACGATGGCATCGCCCACCGGATAGGGCTGGGTGGCCGCCGTCGCCTGATGCGGCTCCTGCGGCACCGGCCGCTCCTCGATGCCGATGAGCGGCTTACCCGTCACGCGATCGAGGATGTATGCCCAGCCGGTCTTCGACACCTCGACCAAGCCCTTGCGCATCCGGCCGCCGATCGGCGCATCGAACAGCACCACGGGATTCGGCGAATCGTAGTCCCAGATGTCGTGATGGATCTGCTGGAAGTGCCAGCGGTACTTGCCGGTCTTCGCATCGATCGCGACGATCGAGACGGTGAAGAGATTGTCGCCGGGACGCACGCTCCCGTTGAGATTCGGACCGGGGTTGCCGGTGGAGAAATAGAGGAGCCCGAGCTCGGGATCGAGCGCGGGGGTCTGCCAGACGGCCGCCCCGCCGTGCTTCCAGGCATCGGAGTCCGCAGGCCAGGTGCCGGAGCCGAACTCCCCCGGCGCCGGCACCGTGTAGAACGTCCAGAGCGCCTTGCCGGTGCGCGCATCGAACGCGCGCACGCGCCCGCGCGTGCCCATCTCGCCACCGCTGAAGCCCATGATGACCATGCCGTCGTAATAGAGCGGCGCGGCGGTAATGCTGAACCCGTCCTGCCAGCGCGCCCCCTGCACCGACCAGAGGACCTTGCCCGTGCGCTGATCGAGCGCGACGATCCTGCCGTCGAGCTGACCGAGATAGATTCGACCGGCGCCCATCGCGACCCCGCGGTTCGAGCGGCCGATCGGATTGCCGGCGTGGGGATCGATGTGCGCGCGGTACGCCCAGCGGATCCTGCCGGTGAGCACGTCCACCGCGAGCACGTCATCGGCGCCGTTCGAGACGTAGATCGTGCCGTCGTATTCGAGGATCTGGGTTTGGCCGGAGTTGCCGGGACTCGCCCCGCTGCCCATCCCCGTGCGCCACAGCGCCTTCAAGCCGGCGACGTTGCCGCGGTTGAGGAGCGTGAGCGGCGAATAGCGCTGATTGTAGAGATCACCGCCGTTGGTGATCCATGCGTGCGCCGGAGCGGCCATGAGCGCGCTCGATGTGAACGCCGGAGAGCTCACGATCGGCCGCGCGGCAGCTGCAGAACTCTCCGTGCTCGCCGCATCGCGGTCGGCCGCGAGCGTCCCGCCGGTGACCGCGAGGGCACCGAGACCGACCCAGATCAATGCACGCATTCGCCCCCCGGCTCTCAAATCCACCGCATTCACTTGAACTCGGTGTCACCCGCGGCGTCGACCGGATTGCGGTCGTTTTCGGCGCAGATGAACTCGAGCAGGTTCATGTCGCGCGAGCGACGGTAGCTGTAGGTGGTGTGCCACGGCTTCTCGAGCGCAATCGGATCCTCGACCGTCATCTCATCGAGCAGCGTATTCGGGTCGTTCGGCGCGAGATGAATGCGCTCGACGATGTGCATCTTGTCGCTGTGCTCCATCCCCATGCTGAGCGCCGTGGCCGTCTTGACGCCGATCGTATCGACGACGAGTGTCCCGCCCTCCCAGTGACCGATCGAGTCACCGTAGAACGTTGGGTCGAGATCCTCGGCGTCGGGGTGCTTGCGACCGTCGGTCCAGATGTTGCGCCACTGCATCCACGCCTCGTGATGGACCGTCACGCGCCCCGGCGTGAAGAGAAACTCGATCGGATACTGAAAGACGCCCATGATGCCCGGCATGCCCGGAGGGGTGCAGTAGGAGCCGTGGTGCGGAACCTCGCCGTGATGGGTCTGCACCTCGTGCTGCCAGGCCTGGTATTCCTTCAGGTACTTGCCCTTGGGGCTCGGGCGGATCGGCCGTGCGCCCTGCGCCGGCAGATTGAGGAACCACACTCCACCCCAGTCGGGCAGCCCGTTGAGTGCCCCGTAGTGGCCCTTCGGGAAGGCGGCCGGGTACGCGCGATCGGAGGAATCGTCGGCGGACGCGCTGAGCGCGGCACCAACGCACAGCGCGCCGAGCAATGCGGCGGATAGCAGGTGGCGGCGGTTCATCAATCCTCCTCGAGTTGCAGCTCGCCGCGAGATGTACACTCGAGCGAGTTACGTGAGATTATAAGTCGAATCGAAAAGATCTTGCCGGATAGCGTGGCGGCACGACCGCAGTCTCCTTGACATGTCATCGCGGACCCCGTACACCACGGCCTGAACGAGCAGCCGGAGTGAGACGATGAGAATGGGTTGGGCGGGATGTTTCGCCGCCGTTGCGCTTGCCTTGGGCTTCACTGCGAATGCCCATCACTCCTTCGCGATGTTCGATCAGACGCGACTGGTGCCGCTCAAGGGCACGGTGCGCGATTTCCAGTGGACCAATCCGCACGCCTTCATCGACATCTACGTGCCGAATGCGCAGGGCACCACCGAGCTGTGGAAAGTCGAGCTCAACAGCCCGAACAATCTGCGGCGCCAGGGATGGAGGTCGAACATCATGCAGCCGGGCGACAAGGTCACCGTCGTCATCAATCCGCTGCGTGACGGAGCGAAAGGCGGCCTGTTCGTGTCGGTGACGCTGCCGAACGGCCGGGTGCTGCAGGACCCCACGCGCCGGCGCGGCGGTCCCATCAACGTGCCGCAAGCGCATTGATCAGCCGACCACGCGCCCCCCGACCACCCACACTTCGCTCGCGACGGTCGGCGCGAGTTCCTCCGGGGAGCGCCCTCGGCGCCCTAGCCTCGCTGCTGCTCGGGTTCGCAGTGAGCGCACCGCTCGCTGCGGCGCAGCCGCTCGATGTGGGTTTGAGCGGCCGCGAAGCGCTGATCCGGGCCGTGGAAGTGCCCGGCGGCCCGGCAGCGAGCGCCACCGTGCTCCTCATCGGGGGCCTCGGCGGAAACGATGCGAGCGTCGCGGCGGTCGAGCGCGCGGTGCGCCGCGTTGAGCGCACGCCCGCCCGGCGGCGCGCATTCCGCCTGCTCGCGATTGCGCTTGCGAACCCCGATGCCGCAGCTCTCGAGTTCCCTCCGAGCGGAGTTGCGTTTCGCGACCGTCCGGAATCGCACGCGCTGTGGCGCTGGATCGGGGTGCAGGCGCCCGACCAGGTGCTGATCATCGGACCCGACGCCGCGGGCCTCGCAACCGCCCTCTCGAGCCATGCGGTGGCGCAGATCGGCTCCGTGCCCGCGCGCGATGTCTCCTCCCTCGAGACGCTGCGCGCCCTCACGCCCGGGGAAATTCCTCACTCCCCGGCCCACCGTGAGATCGATCGGCGGCGCGCGCGCGCGGCGCTCGAACTCGCTCAGGAGCTCGCCCGCTATTACGGGCGCGACTTCCGTCAGCCGATCTACATCGATGCGATTGCGCTCATCGGGCAGCTGCGCCTCGGACATCTCGCCCAGGTGCGCGCGCTCGCCGAGCCGTACGTGAACGGATCCCGGGACAGCCTCGCGCATCCGAGCTCGCTCGTCTTTGCCGGGCATCTCATCTTCGGCGAGCTCGCGCGACGCACCGGCGACCCGCGCTATCTCGCGCGCGTGCGTGCCGCGGCGGCATTCGGCTTCGATGCCGACGGACGGCCGCGCGAGGTCATGCCGTACAACGGCGGTTTCAGCGACGCCCTGTTCATGGGCACGGCGATCCTCGCGCAGGCCGGCGCGCTCACCGGAGAGCGTCGCTACTTCGACATGGCTGCGCGCCACGTCGCCTACATGCAGAAGCTCGTGCTGCGGCCCGATGGGCTGTACCGCCATCACCCGGGCACCGATGTCGCCTGGGGTCGCGGCAACGCGTTCCCGGCGCTCGGTTTCGCCCTCACGTTGAGCGACTTCCCGCGCAACCATCCGGCCTACCCGATGCTGCTCGCGGCGTATCGGCACCTGATGGCGAAGCTCGTGCGCTACCAGGGCCCCGATGGCATGTGGCGCAACGTGATCGATGTTCCCGGCGCGTATCCCGAATACTCGGCGACGGCCATGATCGGCTTCGCGATGCGCCGTGGGGTGATGCGCGGGTGGCTGCCCAAGCGCCCGTATGCCGCGGCGGTCGAGCGCGCCTGGCAGGGCATTCTCGCGCGCACCTCGAGCGACGGGCAGCTGATCGATGTGTGCGAGTCGACCGCGCGCGCAACGACGCTCGAGGATTACATGCATCGTGCGGCGATCCTCGGCCCGGATCCGCGCGGCGGCGCGATGGCGCTGCTGTTCGCGACCGAGATGGCCGGACTCAGATAGAACGTCCGGCGCGCCGCCGCAGTCGAGGCAGGCGCCCGTTCTGCGCTACTCTTGCGCGCAGCGCGGCGCCCGCTCGCGCAGTCGAATCGGAGCCACCATGACCCCTGCGACCCCGCGGCATTCCCTGCTCCTTGCTCTGCTCGTCCTCGCCCCGCCCGCCGCCTGCGCCGCAAACATGCGCGCACTCGTGCTCGCGGGCGACGGCACGCTCGTGATGCGACCCGTTGCGATCCCGGAGCCGGGCGCGGGCGAGGTGCGAATCCACGTGCGCGCCGCGGGCGTCAATCCGGCCGACTGGAAGCTCGCCGCGCGGCTCGCGGGCGCGAGCGGCGGACCGGTCATCCTCGGCCTCGATGCGGCCGGGACCATCGATGCGCTTGGGCCGGGAGTGAGCGGCTGGAAGCTCGGCGAAGCGGTCATCGCGCTGGTGCGCCCTCCGCACGGCTCGTACGCCCCCTATACGATCGCCGCGGCCGGAAACATCGTGCGCCGGCCGCGCTCGATCAGCTTCGCCGCTGCCGCCGGCATCCCGGTGGCCGCGGTGACGGCGTGGCGCTCGCTCGTCACTGTCGCGCATCTGAGGCGCGGACAGCGCGTGCTCATCGAAGGTGGCGCCGGTGGAGTCGGCTCGGCGGCGGTGCAGATTGCCAAGGCGCGCGGCGCCTACGTGATCGCCACCGCCTCCACCGCGAACCTGCCGTTCCTGCGCTCACTCGGCGTCGATGAGCCGATCGATTACACCGTCGGGCCGTTCGAGCAGAAAGTGTCCAACGTCGACATCGTGCTCGACACCGCCAACCGCGATGTCGGCATCGAAGCGATGGGGACGCTCAAGCCGGGCGGCGTGCTGGTCTCGATCGTGGGCGCGATGCCCGCCGAGCGCTGCGCGGCCGCGCACATTGTCTGCGCCATGCCCGGATCGAGCGGGGATCGCCCGGCCGGGCCGTTCCTCGAACAGATCGCCCGCCTCATCGATGCGGGCCGCTACCAGGTGAGCATCGAGCGCATCTTTCCGCTGCGTGAGGGCGCACGCGCCTGGGCGCTCGGCCGCGCGGGCCACACCCGCGGCAAGATCATCCTCGCGGTCGGGCCCTGATCGGGCGAACCGGCCGCGCGGGGGCGGCGCCCCGCGCCCCTCGCCCCGCCGGACCGACTCGACCGGCCGCTGCGTCGCTCGCCCCGCGGTTGCAACTTTTCGCGGAGTGCCGTGTTCTACCTGCAAAGATGACACGCACGTGCGACCGGCAAGCTCGAGACGAATCGTTTCGGAGGAATTCACAGCGTTTATGCGCGCCTACCAGGACATGGTGTACTCGACCGCGGCGCGGCTCACCGCGAACGACGCGCAAGCCGAGGACATCGCTCAGGAGGTGTTCCTGCGTGCGTTCGAGAGCTTCGCGATGCTGCGGACGAGCGCGACCGCGGGAGGCTGGCTCAAGACCGTCACGACGAATCTCACGCTCAATCATCTGCAGCGCTATCGAAAGCGCTGGCGGCTGTTCTCCGAGCTCCTCCGCACGGATTCCCGCGACGAGGAGCTCCATCCGGCGCTCGCCGCACTCGATGCGCACTTCGCCGAGCTCGACGCCGAGCAGCGCGGCGCGCTCGTGCGCGCGGCGCTCGCGGAGCTGCCCGCGCACCAGCGCATCCCCCTCGTGCTCTACCACTACGAAGAGATGAGCTACCAGCAGATCGCCGAGCGCCTCGAGAGCTCGCTCGCGAAGGTGAAGACCGACATCCTGCGCGGGCGCGTCGCGCTCGCGAAGCGCCTTGCCGAGCGCGGTCTCGATTCATCGGCCGCCGCCGACGCCGGAGAGACACGATGAGCCGGCCGAGCGCGCGCGCCGCCGAGCTCGAGCGGCTCATCGGTCGCGCCCTGGGCGAGCGGCCGCTCGAGCGAGCGCCCGTGAGCCTCGAGCCGCGGCTGCTCGCGGCGCTCGAGCGGCGCGCGCTGCGGCCCTGGTGGCAGCGCGGCTTCGCGGCGTGGCCGGCAGGCCCGCGCGCGCTCTTTCTCGCGGGTGCGGTGGGTGGCGTCGCGTTGCTCTGGTGGGCGCTCGCGCATCTGTCGCGCGCCGGCGTTCCCGGGCAGGCGCTGGCGCACGTGAACGCGCTCCTCGCGATCCCGCGCGACGCCGGACAGGCTTTCCTCGCGATCGGGGAGCTCGGCGTGCGCCTGCTCGCCGCGATTCCGCGCGAGTGGCTCTACGGGGGCGTCCTCGCGGGAGCGGCGCTCTACGCCGCGCTCTTCGGCCTGCTCGCGCTGGGTTACCTCGCGCTCTACGCGACGCCGGTGCGCATGCAGCGGAGAGGCTCGTGAGCGCGCGCGCATCGTTCCGTCTCATCGCTACTCTGGGGCTGCTCGCCGCGCTCGCTGCGGGCACGCACGGCGCGCACGCCGAGGACTCATCGGACTTCGGGCCCCAGGATGGGCGCACCATCGTCTCGATCGGCCACGACGCGGTGCTCGCCCAGGACGAGCGGGCCGACGATGTCGTCGCAATCCTCGGCTCGGCAAGAGTCGCGGGCGAGGTGTCCGACGCGGTGGTGGCGGTGCTGGGCGACGCCGATGTGACGGGCTCGGTGAGCGGCAACACCGTGGTGGTGCTCGGGGACGTCTACGTCAACAGCAAGGTGAGCGGCAACGTGGTCGCGGTGTGGGGCAACGTGACCCTCGGACCGCAGGCGCAAGTCGACGGTCAGATCGTCGAGCTGCTCGGCACCCTCTCGCGCAGCCCCACGGCGATCCTGCACGGCGGCACCGTGCGGCTGCTCCCCGGGGTCATCGGTGGGCTTCCGCAGTTGCATGCGTGGGTGCGCGAGTGTCTGCTCTACGGCCGGCCGCTCGCGCCGGATTTGTCCCTGGGCTGGGTGTGGGGCATCGCGCTCGCGACGCTCGGGCTGTATCTGCTGCTCGCGGCGCTGTTCCATGACGGCGTCCGCCGCTGCGTCGCCACGCTCGAGGAACAAACGGGACAATCGGTTCTCGCGGCGATCATCGCCGCAATGCTGACACCGCTCGCCTTCCTCGTGCTGCTGGTCTCGGTCGTCGGTATCGCGGTCATGCCGGTGCTGTGGGCGGGGCTGCTGTGCCTCGGAATTTTCGGACGGGTGGTGGCGCTCGGCTGGATCGGCAAGCGCTGCCGTAACGTGGTGAGCACGAGTTTCACGGCGCATCCCGTGGCCGACGTGCTTTGCGGAGGGCTCATCGTGCTCGCGCTCTACATGGTGCCATTGCTGGGATTTCTCGTGTACGCACTCATCGGCGTGATCGGCTTCGGCGCGGTCGTCTACACACTCGTATTGAGCGCGCGCGCCGCGCGCGCGCACCCCGCGCCCGCAGGCGCGGCGCCTGCCGGGGCCGGTGCACCGTGGGCGGCCTCGGCGGCTGCCGCATCCGCGGCCGCGTCGGGACAGCCGAGCGGACCTGCCGCCGCCGCCACAGCGGGGGCCGCATCGACCGAGAACGCGGGCGAGGGCGCTGCGGCTGCCGCTCAGCCGCAGGGACCGCCAGCCGGCACCCCCGCGGCGCTCAACCTCACCGCGCTGCCTCGCGCCGGATTCTGGATCCGCATGTGCGCGCTCGTGCTCGATGTGACCCTGGTGGGCTTCGTTCTGAGCCTGCTGCGCGGAGAATTCCGCTCCGAGCTGATCTTCCTCGCCGCCTACGGAGCGGTGATGTGGAAGCTGCGCGGCACGACCGTCGGCGGCATCATCTGTGACCTGAAGGTTGCGCGCATGGACGGTCGGCCCATCGACTGGTCAACCGCGGTGGTGCGCGCGCTCGCCTGCTTCCTCTCCCTCGCGATCGTCGGCCTCGGGTTCGTCTGGATCGCGCTCGATCCCGAGCACCAGGCATGGCACGACAAGATCGCCGGCACCGTGGTCGTGCGCGTGCCGCGCGGCGGCGCGCCCTGACGTGCCGGCCTAGTTCCGGGCTCGCTCCACGGCCTTTGCGCCTACCGGCACCAGCACCTCGACCTCGAGCTGCGAACCCGGGGGCACGAGCTCGTGAGGGATGCATTGCTCGTTGAACTTCACGTTGCGCGACGTGACGAGCGGAATGATCCGCTCCTTGATCTGATCGATCAGCTCGCACTGGCCGCCGTAGCCGTCGGAGCTGTTGAGCCGCACGTGGACCTTGACCCAATGGGCGGGAACCGGTGCCAGTCCGGCGCCGGAGCCCGGCGCTTGCGCGCTCGACAGGGGCACGAGCACCGAGAACGTACCGACGACACCCGGAAACGGGGTCGGGACACCGAGCCCCGACGTGCACGCCATCTCGTGGACCCGCAAATCGCTCGCCCGCGCCCCGAGCTCGCGCAGGACGTGGCGCACGTCGGAGGCGAGCCCCTCACACGAATAATGGGTCGTGAATCCCTGATACACGAAGTTGATCTTCTTCTGAACCCAGTGAGCCGGAACGGCTTCCGTCGCACCCGCCTCACTCCCCTCACTCGCCGCGCGCGCCGGCCGCGGGCCCACCGCGGCGATACCGAGGCACACCCCGAGAACCAGCACGAGCGGGGCGGTCGAGCAGGCAGCACCTGAGACTCTCATGGCGATCACCTCGTACGCTCAAGCTCCCGGTCAGTGGGCGGCGCGGTCCGCGGGCTCCGCGCTCACGGGTAGCAACACCTCGGCCTCGAGCTGCGAGCCCGGCGGCGCGAGCTGATGGGGAAAACACTCCTCGCTGAATCTCACGTTGCGGGTCGTGACGAGCGGGATGATCTTTTGCTTGATCTGATCGATGAGCTCGCAGTCGCCTCCGTAGTTGAGGAAGGTGCCGAGCTTCAAGCGCACTTTGACCCAGTGGGCCGAAACGGGCACCGGCTCTGCGCCCGAGCTGGGCGCTCCCGAGGCAGAGAGCGGCTCCAGCACCGAGAAGGTCCCCTCGACACCGGGAAAGGCGTTCGGGACGCCGAGTGCGGTCGTACAGGCCAGTTCGCGCACATTGAGATCGCTCCGCCGCGCCCCGAGCTCAGCAAGCACGTGGCGCACGTCCGAAGTCAATCCTTCACACGAGTAATGGGCTGTAAATCCCTGATACACGAAGAATATTTTCTTCCGGACCCACTGCGCCGAAACCGTCTGCGTCGCGTCCGAATCGCTCGCTGCAAGTGCCGGGGACGGCACAGCCGCGGTGAGGCCGGCGCCCACCGCGAGTACGAGGCCGAGCGGCAGGACGGCGCGGGAAGAGCTCAAGTGTCTCATGGCGGTCACCTCGTGCGCTCAAATACCATACTACAACGCACGTCCGGGTCCCGGGGTGCACGGAGCCCGCGGCTGCCCATGAGAGCGCTTCGCCGGTGTTTCATCAACTCCTGACGCCGGTCGCCGGCAGTCTCCCGCTATCGTTCGTGGTTGCGGCGCTCCCGATCGCGACGGTGCTCGTGGTGCTCGGCGTGCTGCGGCGCCCGGCATGGGTTGCCTCGCTCGGCGGCGTGGTCGTCGGGTTGGGCGTCGCCGTCGTGTTGTGGCGCTTTCCCGTGGGCCTCGCCGCGAGCGCGTTCGTGGCGGGCTTCGTCTTTGCGCTCTGGCCGGTGATGTGGATCGTCGTCAATGCCCTGCTGCTCTACAACATCACGGTGGTATCCGGGCGCTTCGATGCGTTTCGCGACTGGATGCTCGCCAACCTGCCCGACGACAGCCGCATCGTGCTCGTTGTGGTGGGATTCTGCTTCGGCGCGCTCCTCGAGGGCATCTCGGGATTCGGTACGCCGGTCGCGATCACGAGCGCGCTGCTGATTCTGCTCGGCTTCGAGGCGCGCGATGCGCTCACCTTCACGCTCATCTTCAACACTGCGCCCGTCGCCTTCGGTGCACTCGGGGTCCCGATCACCACACTCGGCGCGGTCACGCACCTCCCCGACACGGTCCTCGGCGCGATGGTCGGTCGGCAGCTGCCGTTCATCTCGGTTCTGCTGCCCTTTTACGTGAGCGGACTGTACGCAGGTCGGCGCTCGATCGCGGCACTCTGGCCGGTGCTCGCTGTCGCGGGCGGCAGCTTCGCGCTCATCCAGTTTGTCGTGTCGAACGCCGTGAGCTACGCCCTGACGGACGTGCTCGCCTCGTTGGGCGCGCTCGGCGCAACGCTCGCGTTCCTCCGCCACTGGCGCCCTTTGCCCGACCCGGCGTTCGCGATTTCACTCCGCTTGCGCTCGCCACCGTCGAGCCGCCCCGTCTCGAGCTGGCAGGCTTGGGTACCCTGGCTCATGGTGAGCGCGGTCGTCATTGTCTGGACCACCCTCAACGTGCCGCGACTCGCCGAGCGGAAAATTCCATGGCCGCACCTGCACGATGCCGTGTTCATCACCCTGTATGGCACGCGCTACTCCGCGGTGTGGGACTTTCAGCCGCTTGCGACGGGCACTGCGATCTTGCTCGCGGCCCTCGCGACCGCGGCATTCGTGCGCTGTCGGCGCGCGGACCTGCGGCGCGCGATCGCGCTCACGGCCGCACAGAGCCTGCTGCCGACGCTCACCGTCGGGCTCATCGTGGGACTTGCGTATCTGATGAATTATTCCGGGCTCACCTATACGCTCGGGTTCGGTGTCGCCTCCGCGGGACTCCTCTTCCCGCTGCTATCCGCGTTCCTCGGCTGGGTGGCGGTGTTTCTCTCCGGTAGCGATACCTCCGGCAATGCCCTGTTCGGCAATCTGCAGGTTGTCGCCGCCCACCAGCTGCACCTCAACCCCGTGCTCATCGCCGCCACCAACTCCTCCGGAGGAGTCATGGGGAAGATGATTTCGCCGCAGAACATCGCCACCGGCGCCGCCGTCACGTCGCTCCACGGCCAGGAGGGCGCGGTGCTCGCGCGCACTTTCAAGCACAGCATCGTGCTCACCGTCCTCCTCGGGCTCCTGGTTCTGGTGCAGCAGTACCTCGTGCCGTGGATGATTCCGCACGTATGATGGGGACCATGTCACGCCCCTTCGATCGCGAGCAGCACCCCATCCCCGTGCCCGAGCACGGGCATGGGCATGGGCATGGGCACGAGCACGAGCACGAGCACCAGCATGACGACGCGCACGAGGAGCACCCCACGCATCCGCACGGTCATGCGCACACCCATGCGGCGGGCGCCGACGAGCGGCGTGTCGCCTGGGCCTGCTCGATCATCGTGGTATTTCTTGCGCTGCAGGTCGCAGGCGGCGTCATTTCACACTCTCTTGCGCTGCTCGCCGATGCAGGACACATGCTCTCCGACGCCGTGGCGCTCGGGATGAGCTGGGCGGCGCTGCGCATCGGGCGCCGGCCGGCCGATCCGCTGCGCTCCTACGGCTACCGGCGGCTCGAGGTGCTGGTAGCCTTCGCCAACGGGTGCGCGCTCCTCGTCGTGAGCGCGTGGATCGCGTACGAGGCGGCCTGGCGCATCGCCGCCCCGCGGCAGGTTCTCGGCGCACCGATGCTCGCGGTCGCCCTCGCCGGGCTGCTCGCCAATGCCGTCGCCTTCCTCATCCTGAGCGGCGGACGCCACGGCAGCCTCAATGTGCGCAGCGCCTGGTTGCACGTGCTCGGGGACATGCTCGGCTTCGGGATGACCGTCGTTGCGGCCGCAGTCATTCTCTATACCGGCTGGTCGCGCGTCGATCCCCTGCTCTCGCTCGCGGTCTCGGCGCTGATCCTGCGCAGCGCGCTGCAGATCGTGCGCTCCTCGGGACACATCCTGCTCGAGGGCACACCCGTCGGCATCGATGTGACCACCGTCCGCGAGGATCTGCTCGCGGCCCTGCCGGCCGTTTGCGACGTGCACCACGTCCACGCGTGGTCGCTCACGGAGTCGGAGCAGTTCATCACGCTGCACGTGCGCTGCGCGCCGGGCGCAGAGATCGACCGCGTCGTTCCGGCGATCAACCGCCGCCTCGAGGAGCGCTTCGGGATCAGCCACTCGACGATCCAGGTCGATCACGCCGAGTGCGCCGACGAGCATCACGGTTGAGGTGACCCCCGCGAGCGCGCGAGGGGTGTCAATCCGATACCCTGCGCGAGCTGGAGCCTCACGACCGGCCGCGCACCGCGCCGCACTTCGATCTCGCCCACAGGCTCGATCCTCCGGAAGTACGGAGCGGCGAGCGTGCGCCAATTCACCCGGCGTGCATTCGCAATGACGAGCACGCGCCGCCCCGCGAATTTCCCGAGGTCACGCAGATACGCGAAGCCCCGCGGGTCCTGCGACAGGCACAGCACCGGCACGCTCCCGCCGAGCGCGTAGTCGATCTTGCCCGCGTCGATCCAGCTCACCGCGCCGATGAGCGCTCCCGGTCCGAGCAGGTTTCGCGCAGCGAGCTGCGCGCGCAGCGTCCGCCAGTCGACGAGATCGACCGTCGGATCGTTGTGGGCGAGGCGCGGATAGAGGGGATCGAGCCAGCCGGTCGCAGCCTGCGTCCCGGCCACCGTGATCACGAGCGCAAGCACGCCGGCGGTGCCGATCGTGCAACCGCGCACGAGCCGCGGGCGCGTGCGCTCGATCTGCGCAAGCCACGCACCGAGGAGCGGGAAGCCGAAGACCCAGCCAATCGCAGGCCAGTGGGGCAGCACGGTCGTCCAGAGCGTCGCGGCGGCGAAGAAGATGATCGGGCCGCAGGCGAGGCAGAAGAAGAGCCATCCCCACCGCTCGGTGGGCCCACGTCGGGCAGCTCGGGCGAGGACGTAAAGGAGCGCGAGCGCGGTCCACGGAAGGAGGTAGACGAGCTCGCCTGCCAGATCGAGCGCCGCGCGGGCGGGTCGAAACCCGACCGGAAGCGCCCGCCCACCCTGGAACGCGAATGAGACCCAGGCGTGCTGCGCGTTCCAGAGGAGCACCGGGGTCAGGAATGTCGTGGCCGTGAGCGCGGCGAGCCACGGTCCGGGCGTGGCGAGCACTCGCCGGTCGCGCGAGGTCAGCAGATAGAGCCCGACTCCGAGGACCGGAAAGATCGCCAAATACTTCGACAGCAGCGCGAGCCCGGCCGCCGCGCCCGCCGCGATCCACGCGCCGAGCGCGGCAGAGGTCTGCGCCGACCGATCGGCGAGTGCGCGTGCGACGAACACCACCGCAAGCAGCGAGAAGAAGACCATCGGCCCATCGGGGAGGATCCAGCTCGCGATGCCGACGGTCGCGAGCGGCGCGAGATTGAGGGCGGCCACCGCCCAGAGCCCCGCACGCGCGCCGTAGGCCGCGTCCGTGAGCCGGTACATGAGCCACGTCGAGCCCGCAAAGAGCAGCACGAACGGGAGGCGTAACACCGCTGCCGCCTCGCTCCCGCTCAGCCGCGCCCAGACACCGACGAGCCACAGATGGAGCGGCGGATGATCGAAGTAGCTGAGCGCGAGCCGGCGTGCGATCGCCATCGTGTAGGACTCGTCGGTCGAGAGTCCGAGCGAGGCGGCGAGCGCGAGCCGTCCAAGGCTTGCGACCGCGATGATCACGAAAACCGTGCGACGCACGCGCCGTGAGTCCGCTATCGCTCGCTCCTCGTCAAACCTCACCGGCTGTCTCATTTGCGTCACGGTGGCGGCGCTGGCGCCTCTCATTTCACGATCGTATCAGCGATACATGGCGATACCGAGCGGTTGACCGCGGGACGGAATCCGCTATGCAAACAGATCGCTGCGCGTGATCCGCAACAAAACCGCAATCCTGTGACGGTACGGTGGCGAGCTTTCAAGCGCGCTCACGAACGCGCGTCCGCCATTGCGAATTCGCCACAGCTGGGAGTCCCGACCCATGTCGCCTGCTACTGCCCGTGCGTTACGACCGACCGACCTGCTTTTGATCGCCGCGCTTTCGACTGCGCTCTGCGCGCCGCTCGCACACGCGCAGAGTCCGGCGTCGAGCAGCCCGACCGTGCCGCAGACCGTGGTCGTCACCGCGACCACGATCGACACCCAGTCCGCGACCACCCAGGCCCCGACACTGACCCCGCTCAATGCCACCGAGCCCACCTCGGATATCAGTCAGTACTTCATCCAGAACAACATGCCGCTTTCGAGCAACTACCCGGACATCATCGCGATCTCCCCGAGCGTGCAGTCCGTTTCGCCGAACGGCCCGGGACTCATGGAGAACCAGATCCTCAGCATCCGGGGATTCGTCGACGGGTTCTACAACGTGACCTTCGATGGGATTCCGTGGAACGACTCGAACGATTTCACGCACCACTCCACCTCGTACTTCATGGACAACGATCTGGGCGGCGTCTCGGTCGACCGTGGACCGGGCACCGCGGCGACGATCGGCAATGCGACCTTCGGCGGCACCGTATCGAACGTCTCGAAGGTTCCGCTTCCGGATACCACCATCACGCCCTACGTGAGCTTCGGGAGCTTCAATACCCAAGTGATCGGGAGCGAGTTCGACACCGGGCGGATGGACAAGCTCGGCGGCGGCGCCGGCTTCATCGATGCGGAGAGCCTCTCGAGCGACGGCGAGCTCACCAACATGGGGCAGGACCGCAAGAATCTGTTCACCAAGTTCGAGTTTCCCATCGAGGGCAGTACGGCGATCACGCTGGTCGCGATGGTCAACCAACTACACCAGTTCGTCGGCGTGGGCGCGACGGCGGCGCAGATCGCGCAGTACGGGCCGACCTACGGCCTGGTGGCCGATCCGACGAGCCAGGACTATTACGGGTACAACTTTGATGAGATCCACACCGACTTCGAGTACATCGGGGTCGCCTCGAACCTGGGCGGCGGTTGGACGCTCGACAACAAGGTCTATACCTACGGCTACTGGCACCGCGGGCACAACGGCCTCGACCCCAACGGTCCGACGCCGGACGGCACGGGCTACAGCGCGACGGATGTACCCGGGCAGCTGCTCACCAACGATTACCGATCGTGGGGCGATACGCTCAAGTTCCAGGGCGACTACGGATTCGGCGACATTCAGACCGGCCTATGGTTCGACCGTCAGCTCAACTTCCGCGCCCTCGCCCAGACCGACGAGACGCTCGGCGATGCGCTCGATCCGGGTGGAATCGGCAATCCTCTGATCGATGCGTTCCTCGGCAATCGGCTGCTTGATCAGACGCTCACGACCCTGCAACCGTTCGTGCAGGTCGACTGGAAGCCGCTGCCGGGGCTCACCCTCTCCCCCGGCGTGCGCTACGACCACTTCGAGCGCGCGGTCGATGCGGACGTGAACGTCAAGTCCGGCGCGCCCCAGTCGTACGAGAACGACTTCTCCTCGGCGCTGCCGTCCTTCCTCGCGCACTACGCGATCACCGACCATTGGGCGGCCTACGCGCAGGTCGCCAAGGGCTTCCTCGCCCCGAACGAGAACTTCTTCAACTACCAGGTGCCCGGCTCCACGAATCTCGCCCCGCAGCAGACCTGGAACTACCAGGCCGGCACGACCTGGCAGACCCGCCGGCTGTCGATCTCCGGGGATATCTACTACATCGATTTCGCGAACGAGATCGCATCGGAGACCATCGGACCCAATACGGTGTTCTTCAATCAGGGGGGCACCACGTACAAGGGCGTCGAGGTCGAGGGAACTTACTTCATCGGCTCCGGATTCAGTGTCTACGCCAACGGCTCGGTGAACAGCGCCAAGGACAAGGCGACCGGTCTATGGGTGCCGAATGCGCCGGACGGCACGTTCGCCGCGGGCGTCATCTTCAACGCCGAGGGCTGGTACGCCTCGCTCATCGACAAGTGGGTCGGGCGCACCTATGGAGATGTCGGGGAGGCGCAGGAGATCGGTGCCTACAACGTGCTCAACGGCGCGCTCGGCTACACCTTCGCGCAAGGCCCGAGCTGGCTGCACGGTGCGTCGATCAAGCTCGATTTCAGCAACCTGCTCAACAACACGCGCATCGATGCCCTGGCCGGCTACACGGCTGGGGGCACCACACAGTATCCGGGCGGCGTCCCTCTCTACTGGACGATCCCGGAGCGCAGCGTGATGGCGACGCTCGCCTGGCCGCTCTGATCCGAGGACAGCCGTCGCGGCCCGTCCAGGGGTCGATGCCGGGCGTCGAATTGGACGCGGCCGTGCGTCACAGGAGGTAGGATTCGCGGAATCTGAGTGCAAACCCGCCCCGAGGCCCGCCTCGTGCCGAGATTCCGCGAGCTTCGGCTCACCGTGAGATCCACCGCGCTGCGCGCCGCGGCCGCCGTGCTCGTGCTGGGCGGCGCGGCCGCGGTAGCCGGGCCAGCACCGCGGGGCATCGCGGAAGTCGACGATTCCAGGCTCCTCCATGCGGCCGAGGACCCTCAGGACTGGCTCACCTACGGCGGCAGCTGGTACGAGCAGCGCTATTCGCGCCTGAGCCAGATCAACACCGCCACCGTCGGACGCTTGCGCCCGGCGTGGACCTTCGACTTCGACACCACGCGCGCGCAGGAATCCACCCCCCTCGTCGTCGATGGCGTCATGTACGTGACGACGGCGTGGAGCAAGGTGTACGCGCTCGATGCGCGCAGTGGTCGGCAGCTGTGGTTCTTCGATCCGAAAGTGCCTGGGCCGGCGGGCGTCCCCACCTGCTGCGACGTGAACAACCGCGGCGCCGCCGTCTATGAAGGCAAGGTCTACGTGGGCACGATCGATGGTCGGCTGATCGCGCTCGATGCGCGCACCGGCAAGCCTGTATGGTCCGTGCGAACGGTGCCGCACGCGAGTCTGTACTCGATCACCGGAGCGCCGCGCGCGGCGCGCGGCAAGGTGTTCATCGGCAATGCCGGCTCGGACTTCGGTGGCCGCGGCTACCTGAGCGCATACGACGCCGCGACCGGCGCGCTCGTGTGGCGCTTCTACACCGTGCCCGGGGACCCATCGGCGCCGCCCGACCACGCCGCCTCCGATGCCGTGCTCGCCGCAAAGGCCCGCCCAACCTGGTTCGGCGCGTGGTACCGCTACGGCGGCGGCGGACATGTTTGGAACGCGATCGTCTACGACCCGGACTTCAATCAGCTCTATTTCGGCACCGGCAACGGCTACCCCTGGAACCAGCGCTTCCGCTCAGCGGGCAAGGGCGACAATCTCTTCATCGCCTCGGTCGTCGCCGTCGATGCCGACACCGGGCAGTACCGCTGGCACTACCAGGAAACACCCGGGGATTCATGGGACTTCGACTCGGTCGCCGATATCACCCTCGTCGACCTCACGATCAACGGCGCGCAGCGCAAGGTGCTGCTGCACGCTCCCAAGAATGGCTTTCTGTACGTCCTCGATCGCAGCAGCGGCAAGCTGCTCTCCGCAACACCCTTTGTCCCGAATATCAACTGGGCGAGGCGCATCGACCCGCGCACCGGCCGACCGACCATCGCGCCGGCAGCGCGCTACTTCGACGTTCCGTGGACCGGCCGACCGGGCGGAGGCGGCGCGCACAACTGGAACCCGGTCGCGTTCAGCCCGCAGACCGGACTCCTCTACATCCCGGCGGCCGAGACCAGCACGCATTATGTTCCGGTGAAACGCTACCGCTGGATCAAAGGGCTGCCGAGTCTCGGCATCAACCTCTTCGGCGCGCAGCACGGCGCGCTCACGCAGGCCGAGCCCGCGCGCGCGCGCGTCCCCGGCCGCGCCTATCTCCTCGCCTGGGATCCGATCGCGCGCCGGGCGGCCTGGCGTGCAAGCGGGCGCGGCGGCGGGGTGCTCGCCACGGCGGGCGGTCTCGTCTTTCAGGGCCGCAGCCGCGACGGACTGCTCGGTGAGCTCGCGGCGTTTCGCGCCGAGGACGGCGCGGAGCTCTGGCACTATCCAACGCCCGATGCGATTCTCACCGGGCCGGTGAGCTACCGCATCGACAACCAGCAATACATCGCGGTGACCTCCGGCGCCTCGCTCATGGACTTCGGCGCCCGCGCGCGCATGCCTCGCTACGGGGAGCTCATCGCCTTCAAGCTCGACGGCACGGCAACGCTCCCGGCGGACCCGCCGCTCGCCCCACCCGCGAATCCGCCGCGCGAGCGCGCTGCGGCCGCGACGCTCGCGCAGGGGGAAGATCTCTTCGGCCGTTACTGCGCGCGCTGCCACGGCGTGGAGGCGGTCACCGCGAACGTCATTCCGGATCTGCGCCGCTCGCCGATGCTCACCAGTCCCGGCGCGTGGCAGGACATCGTGATCGGCGGTCTGCTTGCCGACCACGGCATGATCGGCTGGCGGCAGTTCTTGACCCCGGCCGAGGCGCAGGCGATTCGGGCCTACGTGGGTGAGCGCGCCTGGATTCTCGCGCGGCAGGAGCGCCGCGCGGCGCCCGCGCCCGCGCCCGCGCGACGCGTCGGGCAATGAGCCGCAAACTCGCGCCGCGCGGTCGAGCTCAAGAGCGCCGCTCGCCGGCGCAGGGGCCTGCAGCCCGGCTCGTGCCTCGGGGGGAAAGGAGTTTATACTTTCAGGAGTTACTGAAAGTGCCAGAATTTTCAATTGTCCCGCATGCGGCAGGACCGAGCGCCGCAAATTGCCTTAAGCCCCCTGGAGACGAGCGATGAACGTTGCACAAGCTGCCGCCGAGATCATGAGGCGCGAAGGGACCCAGTACCTCCTCGCCTATCCGCTCAATCCGCTCACCGAATCGTGCGCGGCGATCGGCATCCGCCCGATCATCGTTCGCCAGGAGCGCATCGGACTGCACATGGCCGATGCCATCAGCCGGCAGACCTCCGGAGAGACGGTCGGCGTGTTCTGTCAGCAGGTCGGCCCCGGATGCGAGAACTCCTTCGGCGCGGTGGCGCAGGCGTTCTCCGAAGGCGTGCCGCTCATCGTGATGCCGGGCGGCTACCCGCGCGATGTGAGCTGGGTGCGTCCCAATTTCAACGCGACGCTCAACTATCAGCACGTCACCAAGGCTGCCGAGCTCATCACGACGCCCGAGATGATCGTGCCGGCGATGCGCCGCGCCTACACCCAGGCGCGCAACGGACGCCCCGGGCCGGTGCTGCTCGAGGTGCCGGGCGACATGTGGCGGCAGGAGCTTCCGGCGGGCCCGATCAACTACACCCCGGTGAAGCGGACGCGCTCGGCACCCGATCCGCAGGCAATCGATGCCGCGGCCGAAGTGCTCGTGAACGCCAAGCGGCCGCTCATCTACGTAGGCCAAGGCGTGCACTACGCCCAGGCCTGGGAGGAGTTGCGGCAGGTGGTCGAGCTGCTCGAGGCCCCCACGTGCACGAGCCTCGAGGGCAAGAGCGGCATCCCCGAGCACCATCCGCTGTGCCTCGGCACGGGCGGCGTTTCCATGCCGCGGCCGGTGTTCGATCACGTGCAGAGCGCCGATGTCGTATTTGGCGCCGGAGCGAGCTTCACGGCCACGGGATTCGGGATCCATTTCCCGACCGCGAACAAGGTGTTCGTCCACAACACCATCGACCCGCGCGATATCAACAAGAACATCCCGACCGATCACCCGCTCGTCGGGGATGCAAAGCTCACGCTCGTGATGCTGCACGAGGCGATCAAGGATCGTCTCGGCGGCCGGCCGCGGGGCCTGCTTCCGCAGGTCGCGGCGAACATCAAGAAGCAGAAGGACGCGTGGCTCGCCGAGTGGATGCCGCTCCTCACGAGCGATGCGTCGCCGTTGTCCCCGTATCGGGTGATCTGGGATCTCATGCATGTCGTCGACATGAAGAACACGATCATCACGCACGATGCCGGCAGCCCGCGCGATGAGCTCGCCCCGTTCTGGGCACCGGTCACGCCATTGAGCTACATCGGCTGGGGCAAGACCACGCAGCTTGGGTACGGACTCGGGCTCGCGATGGGGGCGAAGCTCGCGCATCCGGAGCGGCTCTGCATCAACATGTGGGGCGATGCCGCGATCGGCATGACGGGCATGGACTTCGAGACGGCGGCGCGCAACCGGATTCCGATCCTCTCGATCCTGTTCAACAACCACGCGATGGCGATGGAGATCCACGCGATGGAGCTGTCGACGGAGAAGTATCACTCCACCGACATCTCGGGCAACTACTCCGATTTCGCGCGCGCACTCGGCGGCTACTCGGAGCGAGTCACCGAGGCCGACCAAGTCATTCATGCGCTCAAGAACGGCAT
This sequence comes from Steroidobacteraceae bacterium, assembly GCA_035523875.1. GTDB lineage: Bacteria > Pseudomonadota > Gammaproteobacteria > Steroidobacterales > Steroidobacteraceae > JASHUC01. The sequence continues at coordinate 164,709 of DATKPY010000037.1, read as the reverse complement.
CGAGGCGACCCGGCGCGGTCAGCCGGCGCTGCTCGAGTTCATCACCACCAAGCACAAGGTGTACTCGACGTTCGCGCCCGGATACCAGAGCAAGCGCGAGGCCTGAGCCGACCGGTGCCGGCGCGAGAAGCGCCGGCACCTGCCCTGCGCGCCTTTCTCCTCGTTCGAGCCCTCGCACCCGTCGGCCCCCGGCCGACGCGGAGACTCTCATGAGCGAGTTCGTGATCCAGCCGCACTTCCGGCTCCAGGAGTGGGTGGCCGAGGAGAAGGGCTACTTCGCCGCCGAAGGCCTGGGCTACGTCTTCCGCGAGGAGGTCCAGGCGAGCGACGGCAGGATCCACGACAAGGGCGCCCGGGTCGGCGCCTACCAATCCCTCGAGGAGGGGCGCGCCTCGGATGTGAGCTGCGCCTGTCACTGGACGGTGAACGTCGCAGCCGCGAGCGGTCATGGCAAGCTCTACACGGGCGCATATTCGGTGGCCCCCGCAGGGATCTTCGTAGCGAGCGATTCGCCGGTGAGGAGTCCGCAGGGGCTCGCCGGCGTACCGGTCTCGGTCGGCTATCAATCGGGGAGCCACTACTCGAGCATCCAGGCGCTGGAGCAGTACCTGCCGCGCGAGCAGATCACGCTCTCCTTCAACGATGGGATGCTCTTCAAGCGCATGGAGCGGCTCCTCGAGGGCAAGGTTCCGGCAGCGGCGCTCTTCAGCGGCCCTTACTACTTCGCCGAGCAGCTCGGCTTTCGCAAGGTGATCGATACCACGTTCATGATCGCAACGATGATCACGGGCGATCCCGACGCTCACGACCTCCAAAAGTACTTCCGCGCGCTGCGGCGCGCGCAGCGCGACATCGACCTGCGTCCCGAGCGCTACACGCATTACTACCAGCGTGAGTTTCCCGTGCGCTATCACTCCATGATGGACACGCGCCGCTGGGGGCCCGGGGAGCGGCTCGTCTTCGAGCCCTACACCGAGGAGGCGTTCCAGGCCGCACGCGAGTGGATCGCCGCGCACGAGATCTTCCCGGGTGGTGATCTCGGGTCGGCACCGTACGCTCAGATCGCGATCGGCTGATCGGCTGTCCGCGCCGCTGTCCGCGCCGCTGTCCGCGCCGCTGTCCGGCGTCCGGCCGCGGACGCTCGCCTGTCCACGCTGATGCCGCTATCTCGGCTGCATACACGCGATCTTTCAGGCACTTGCGAGGTGCGGGCACGTTGGTACGCCGGTTGCAACGTTCGGTGCAGCAGGCCGAGAACCATGAATATCTCCCAGTTGAGGAAACCTTCCCCCGCGAGCCCGACGACGCCCGCCGTGATGCGCGGAACGCAGGGACAGGACACGGCGCTCACCGCCCAGCGGCCCGCGTGGCGCAAGCCGCTGTGGCTCGTGGGCGTGCTCGGCGGGTGCGCACTCCTCGTTGCCGTGCTCGCCTGGGCGGTGAGCGCCTGGTCACAATCGAAGTACACGGTCTCCGCCGACCGCTTGCAGATCACCGTCGTATCCCGCGGCCGCTTCGTGCGCGACGTGGCGGCGGAAGGAACCGTCGTCGCCCCGGTGAGCCCGACGCTGTTCTCGATAGCCCCCGGCACGGTGAGCTACCTCGTGCATGCCGGTGATACCGTGACGAAGGGGGAGATCCTCGCGACCCTCGACAGCCCGGAGCTGCGCAACGAGTACCTGCGCGAGCAGGCGACTCTCGAGAGTCTCGATGCCGCGCTCGCACACGAGCAGCTCGAGATTCGCCGCCAACTGCTCACTAACCAGCAGGAGCAGGACCTGGCGCAAGTTGCGATCAACGCGGCCGAACGCGAGTACAAGCGCAATCAATGGGCCTGGGACCTGCGGGTCATCCCCCAGCGCGACTATCAGCGCTCCATGGATGATCTCGCGGCGGCGAAGGTCAACTACACGCATGCACGCGAGACGGCGAGCCTCGAGCGCGACAGCGTCGTGCTCGATCTGCGCACGCGCCGGCTCGACCGCGATCGCCAGGCGCTCATCGTCGAGGACCTCAAACGCCGCATCGGCGAGCTCACGATCCGCTCGCCGGTGAACGGCATGGTCGCGAACCTCGCTCAGGAAGAACGCGCGGACGTGGCGGAGAACGTGCCGCTCCTGACCGTTGTCGATCTGACGGCGCTCGAGATCGAGTTTCGCGTCGCGGAGAGCTATGCCGGGGACATTCGCCCGGGCATGAGCGCCGACATCACCCTCGCTGGACGGGTCGATCGAGGAGTCGTCACGGCAATCTCTCCGCAGGTGCGCGACAACGAAGTCGTGGGGCGCGTGCGCTTCGCCGCCGGGCAGCCCTCCGGGTTACGGCAGAACGAGCGTGCCTCGGTGCGCATCGTCCTCGACGACCAGCGCAACGTCCTCAAGTTCGAGCGTGGGCCCCTCATCGATGAGACGACGCGCTCCGTGTACCTCGTCAAAGGCGAGCGGGCGATTCGGGTTCCCGTCGAGCTCGGGCCCACCTCGATCTCCGAGGTCGAGGTCGTGCGCGGCCTCGCCGCGGGCGACCGGGTCATCATCTCCGACACACGCGATTTCAACGACGCGCCGACGTTGCTCATCGGCCATTGAGCGCCGGCGCCCAGAGGGTTGAACATGCTCAAGATGCACAATGTCAGCAAGATCTACCGAACCGATCTCATCGAGACGCACGCGCTGCGCGACTTCTCCCTGGAGGTCGCCGCGCAGGAGTTCGTGGCGGTGAGCGGGCCGTCCGGCTCCGGCAAGACCACCTTTCTCAACATCGCCGGACTCCTCGAGGAGTTCGAGGCCGGCACCTACCACCTCGATGGGCACGATGTGAGCGGCCTCAACGACGATCAGCGCTCGCGGCTGCGCAACGAGAAGATCGGATTCATCTTCCAGAGCTTCAACCTGATTCCCGACCTCGACATCTTCGACAACGTCGATGTGCCGTTGCGCTATCGGCGCCTGAAAGCGGCCGATCGCCGCGAGCGCATCACGAGCGCGCTCGAGCTCGTGGGGCTCGCCTCGCGCATGAAGCACATGCCCTCGCAGCTCTCCGGTGGCCAGCAGCAGCGCGTCGCCATTGCGCGCGCGATCGCCGGCGACCCGGCCTTCCTCCTCGCCGATGAGCCGACCGGTAACCTCGATTCTCTGATGGCGCGCCAGGTCATGGATCTGCTGGAGCAGATCAACGAGATGGGTACGACCATCATCCTGGTCACGCACGATCCCGAGCTCGCCCGGCGCGCGCATCGCAACATCCACATCGTCGATGGGCAGGTGACGGACTTGAGGCTCTACGCACCGCATCCGTCGTCAGGTGCAACGGGAACCGCCGAAACGCTCGCGGCACGACCGGCCTGAAGGGGCGCACGCATGCTCGGCTACTATCTGCGGCTCGCTTTCAAGAGCTTCCAGCGCAACCCCGGCCTCACGGCAATCATGGTGAGCGCCATTGCGCTCGGTATCGCAACGTGCGTGGTCACGGTGACGGTCTACCACGCGATGTCGGGCGATCCCATCTGGTGGAAGAGCGACCGGCTCTACGCCGTGACGATGGACTCCTGGGACCCCGCGAAGCCCTTCAACGCGCACCATCCCGAATTGCCGCCGCCCCAGCTGAGCTACCGCGATGCGCAGGCGCTCTACGCCTCGGAGATCCCGAAGCGCAAGGCGATCATGTCGACGCTCGGGGGCGTGATCAGTGGCGGAACGCTGCGAAGCACCGCACAACCCGCCGAAGCGCGCGTCACCTCCGCCGATTTCTTCGCCATGTTCGATGTGCCCTTTCTCTTTGGCAACGGCTGGAGCGCGAGCGCCGATGCGGGGCCGGAGCCGGTCATGGTCCTGAGCCGCGCGATGAACGACCGGCTGTTCGGCGGGGCCGACAGCGTCGGGCGCACCGTCCTGTGGAACGATCGACCGTTTCGCATCATCGGCGTGCTCGACCGCTGGTTGCCGCTCCCGAAGTTCTACGATCTCACGACGGGTGCGTTCAACAAGCCGGAGGACGTGTTCATCCCATTCGGGTGGGCGGCGGACCTCGCAACCTACCCGAGCGGGGATGAGGAGTGCTGGAACGCGAACATCCGCTCGTTCCACGAGCTCCTCAACTCCGATTGTCTGTGGCTGCAGATGTGGGTCGAGTTGCCCGATCACGCGAGCCGCGAGCGGATGCAGTCGTTCATCGATGCGTACTGGGCGGATCAGCATCGGGCGGGGCGCTTCCTCAGAGCCCGCAACAATCGCCTGACCCCCGTCGATCGGTGGCTCGCCGAAAACGACGTGGTTCCCGATGACAATCGCATCCTCGTTGCCCTCGCCTTCGCCTTCCTCGCAGTGTGCCTCATCAACACCGCGGGTCTCCTCCTTGCGAAGTTCCTCGGCAGAAGCGCGCTTGCCGGCATACGCCGGGCGCTCGGCGCGAGCCGCCGCGAGATCCTGGTGCAGCATCTGGCCGAGGTGGCACTGCTCGCATTGATCGGCGCGGGGCTTGGCCTACTGCTCGCGGCGTTCGGACTCTGGGGAGTCCACGCGCTCTACGCGGAGCCGGATCGCGGTGGATACCAGGAGCTCGCTCACTTCGACCTGGCGAGTATCTACGCGGCCTTCACCCTCGCAATCGTTTCCGCGGCGGCTGCGGGACTCTATCCCGCCTGGCGCATCGGCCGGGTCGCGCCCGCGACTTATCTCAAGGGTCAATAGCACCTGGAGGCAGTCTCATGAGCGCCAATCTTCGACCGACTCTGCTCGCTCTCACGCGCAATCGCACCGGCCCGCTGCTCGCCGCCGCGCAGATCGCGATCGCGCTCGCCGTGCTCGTGAACGCCGCCTACATCGCCCATCAGCGCATCGGAAGACTGACCCGCCCCACGGGCATCGATGTAGAGGATCTGTTCCAGGTTTACGGTGAGGGCTTCACGTCACGGTATAACCCGCTCGCGGCGCTACACGAGGATCTCGCTTACCTGCGGGGTCTTCCTGGAGTGGTCGACGCCTCTCCGGCGCTCACGGTTCCGATGGGAGGCGCAAATCAATCCTGGCCGCTCTTCAGGACAGCCGAGGCGCGAGGCGGCGCAACGGTCGCCACCGTTTACGGAATGGACGACCACGGACTGCACACGCTCGGCGCGCACCTCCTCGCGGGGCGGAATTTCCGCCCCGACGAAGTGCTCGATCCGCAGAGCCCGAGCTTCTCGCAGATCATCGTGACCGAATCGGCTGCGCGATCGCTCTTTCCGCACGGCGATGCGCTCGGTCGCACCGTCTACGCGTTTCCGAACATGCCGCTCACGATCATCGGAATCATGAACGACGTGATCGCAACCGCCTGGGCGAGCACCCATTACGGGGCATACGATGCCATGATCGTGCCGCGGACGGACCTCCAGTACGGGAACGGGTATCTGGTGCGCACGGCGCCGGGGCAGCGCGACCGGCTGATGCGCATCGTGGAGCAGCATCTCTCCGCCTCCAACCCCAATCGCGTCATCGACTACGTTCAATCACTCGCCTACTTCGCCAAGCGGCTGCGCCGTGACGACTTGAATCTCACGATCTTCCTCACGACCGTCACGGTGCTCGTCGTCGCAGTCGCCTGTCTCGGGATCTTCAGTCTCGCCACCTTCAACGTGACCGCGCGAACCAAGCAGATCGGCACCCGCCGGGCGGTCGGGGCGCGCCGCGCCGACATCATCCAGTACTTCCTCATCGAGAATGGGCTCATCACCACGAGCGGGGTCCTCGTGGGCTGCGTCCTCGCGCTCGGTCTCGGGTACTGGCTCTCGCTGCGGTATCAGCTCCCGCGGCTCGATCTGTACTACCTCCTGGGTGGCGTGCTCGCGCTCTGGGCTATCGGCCAGATCGCCGCATGGCAGCCGGCACGCCGCGCCGCGGCCGTGCCGCCGTCGGTGGCAACCCGGACGATCTGAATCGCCGCTGCTACCATTGAGCCATGACCCCCGGCGCTCCCGCAGCCGTGCGCTCCAGCCTGGCAGCCTGCTCGGTGCTCGTGATCGACGACAGCGAGGCCGTACGCACCGCCTTCGAGGTGCTGCTCTCCTTTCACGGCGCACGTGTCGTCGGTGCGGCGACGCCTGCGGATGGTCTCGGCGCGCTCGGCCGCGAGCGCATCGACCTCGTCATTCAGGACATGAACTTTCGCCGTGAGGCGACGAGCGGCGAGGAAGGCGTTGCGCTCTTTCACGAGATCCGACGGCGTCTTCCCGAGATCCCGATCGTGCTGCTCACCGCCTGGACCCACCTCGAAACCGCCGTGCAGCTCGTCAAGGCGGGCGCGGCGGACTACGTCGCCAAGCCGTGGGACGATGCGCGCCTGCTCACCACGGTGCGCAATCTTCTCGATCTCGGGTGCGCGCGCGCGGAGGCGCGTGCGCTGCGCGCGGCGCATCGCGACGCACGCGACTCGCTCGCCGAGCGCTTCGACCTGCGCGGCATCGTCTACGAGAGCGAGGCGATGCACACGCTCGTCGCGACGGCCACTCAGGTCGCGCACGCCGATGTGCCCGTGCTCATCACCGGGCCGAACGGCGCCGGCAAGGAGGTGCTCGCCGACATCGTGCAGGCGAATTCGGCCGTGCGCGACCGCCCGTATCTGAAAGTCAATCTCGGCGCGCTGCCCGAGGATCTCATCGAGGCGGAGCTGTTCGGGACCGAGTCCGGCGCGTTCACCGGCGCGCGCGCGCGTGTCGGACGATTCGAGGCCGCCGACGGAGGCACGATCTTTCTCGATGAGCTCGCCAACCTCTCCGGCGGTGGCCAGGCGAAGCTCCTGCGGGTGCTGCAGACGGGCGAGCTCGAGCGCCTGGGCTCGAACGTCACGCGTCGCACCCGCGTGCGCGTGATCGCCGCCACGAACGCACCGCTCAGACGCGCGATCGGCGAAGGTCGGTTTCGGGAGGATCTCTTCTACCGTCTGAGCGTGATCGAGCTCGAGGTACCCGCGCTCGCCGACCGACCGGAGGACATCATGCCGCTCGCGCGCCAGCTGCTCGAGCCGGGCTTCAGCCTGTCCGCGGAGGCGGAGCACGCCCTGCTGAGACACCTCTGGCCGGGAAACGTGCGCGAGCTGCAGAACGTGATCCGGCGCGCCTGCCTGCTCGCGACCGAGCACTCGATCGGGATTGGCGCGCTCAACCTGCCGCCTCAGGGATCGGCGCGCGAGGAGCCGGCGCTCGATCGCGACGCCATCGAGCAGGCCCTCGAGCGTGCGGCGGGCGTGGTGGCGCGCGCGGCGCGTGACCTCGGGCTCTCTCGTCAGGCACTCTATCGGCGCATGGAGAAGCTCGGTCTCAAGGCGGACACCGACCGGTCCACTTTCGGGGCGTGATGGCTCGCTGGTCGCTTGCCGGCCGCGTCGCCGCCGCGCACGGAGCGGTGGCGGTCGCGGCCGCCGCCATCGCATCCCTCGCGACGGTATGGCTGCACGATGCGCTCATCGGGGCGCTCGCCGCGGTGGCCGTCGTCTTGCCGCTCGGACTGTGGCTCGCGCGCTCGCAGACCCGGCCGTGGGCGCGGGTGCTTGCAGCCGTGCGCGACGGCATCGAGAGCCTGCGCGATCGGGATCTGAGCGTCAGTATCAGCCGGACCTCGGACGATGAGTTGGGGGGTCTGGTCGCCGCGTACAATTCGCTCGGCGGTGTGCTGCGGCGCGAGCGGTTCGATATCTATCAGCGCGAGCTGCTCCTCGATACGGTGTTCCAGACCACGCCGCTCGCGATGGTGCTCACGAACGTGAGCGGGCGCATCGTCTACAGCAATCTTGCCGCCCGGCAGCTGCTGCGCGAGGGCCGAAGGCTCGAGGGTGTCGAGTTCGAGCGGCTTCTCGATGCCGCCCCGGCCCCGTTGCGCGAGGCACTCGCGAGCGGCGCCGATACGTTGTTCACGATGGACGTGGGCGGGGAGGCGCAGGTCTACCACGCATCGCAGCGCGACTTCCGCCTCAACACCCATCCGCATCGATTGGTCTTGCTCAAGCAGCTGACGCGTGAGCTCGCCGCACAGGAGGTGGCGGTCTGGAAGCGCGTCATCCGCGTCATCGCCCACGAGCTCAACAACTCGCTTGCGCCGATCTCCTCGCTCGCGCATTCCGGGCACCTGCTCGCCGATGAGCCCGATGCGATGCGGCTCCACCGCGTGTTCGCGACCATTGCCGAGCGTGCGACGCATCTCGCCTCGTTCATCGACGGCTACGCGCGCTTCGCGAAGCTTCCGCAGCCGCGTCTTGCGCGCATCGAGTGGCGGCAGATCCTCGAGCGGCTCGAAGGCGCCGCGCCGTTTCGCATCGAAGGGACGAGCCCGACGCGCGCCGCGAGCGTGGATGCGAGCCAGATCGAGCAGGTGCTGATCAACCTGCTCAAGAATGCGCTGGAATCGGGATCGGCGCCGCAGGAGATCGTCGTGCGCGTGCGCGAGCACACCGACGGCTTCGTCGTGGAGGTGAGCGACCGCGGAGGCGGGTTCACGGAGGAGGTCCTGCGGGATGCCCTCCTGCCCTTCTTCTCCACCAAGCCTTCGGGCACCGGACTCGGACTCACGCTGTGCCGTGAGATCATCGAGGCTCACGGCGGACGGCTCAGTCTCGCAAACCGTCCCGGCGGCGGCGCGCTCGTCACGCTGTGGCTTCCGGATGAGTCGCAGCGCGCCGCCACTGCCGGTTGAGCAGCCGCCGCTCAAACGGGTAATCTCGCGCGACCCCACTGCGCAGCTGCCGCGCGATCGAAGAGCACCATGAAAATCGGCGCCGTCTACCCTCAGGTCGAGCTGCGCGGGGACCCGGAAGCGGTCCGCCGCATCGGCACGCAAGTCGAGACGCTCGGGCTCGACTACCTCCTGGCCTACGATCACGTATTGGGCGCCAACCACGAGCGCCGCGAGCCGAAGCTCACCGGTCCTTACACCGAGCAGCATCCGTTCCACGACCCGCTGCTGATGTTCGCGCACATCGCGGGACTCACGCGCCGCCTGGAGCTCGTGACGGGAGTGCTGATACTGCCGCAGCGGCAGACCGCGCTCGTCGCGCGGCAGGTTGCCGATCTCGACCTTCTCTCGGGAGGCCGCTTCCGTTTGGGCGTCGGCGTCGGCTGGAACTACGTCGAGTACCGGGCGCTCGGTGAGGACTTCACCACCCGCGGTCGCAGGCTCGATGAGCAGATCGAGCTCTTGCGCAGGCTCTGGTCCGAGCCGCTCGTGGAGTTCGCCGGGCGCTTCGATCGCATCGAGCGCGCCGCGCTCAATCCGCGGCCGTCACGGCGCATCCCCATCTGGTTCGGGGGGTTCTCGGAGCCGGCCTACCGGCGCGCCGCACGCATCGGCGATGGCTTCATCTTCACCGGCCCGGTGGAGCGCTCGACTGCCGGCTGGTCGCAGGTCGAGCAGCACCTGCGTGCGGCCGGGCGCGACCCGGCTGAGTTCGGTCGGGAGATGATCGTCGGACGCTTCGACAAGACGCCCGAGGAGGTTGCCGCACGTCTCGCCTGGTGCCGGGAGTGGGGCTGCACGCATGCGGCGGTCGATACGATGGGGAAGGGGCTCGCGAGCGCCGCGGCCCATCTGGATTTTCTCGCGCAGGTGATGGCGCGAATGCACCGCGCTACTTGGCGTCCGTGACGGCGAGCGCGAGATGCGCCGGGCGCGGCACGGTTGAATAGGAGATCCCCTCCTCCGGGGAGCTTCGGATGCGCACCCAGACGTAGCCCGCGGCCGGAAAGCGCACGTCGTAGCGCACGGGCGTTCCCCGCGCGATCGTGTGCCCCGTGATCCATGCGGGCCGGTCGGCATAGACGAGCATCAGCTCGACGCGCGCATCGAGATCCACCCACTCGGCGGTGCCGATCCGATCGATGCCGTTTGCCTGGAGCGCAGCCGGCGCAAGCCGCGCGATGCGCGCCTGCGCGGGCACGATTTTCAGATACGACATGTCGAAGGCCGTCGGCTCGAGCGAGCGCTCGAGATCGCTGCGGCTGCGGTTGAGATCGATCGCGAAGGTGAGGTCCGGATGCACGCTCGCCGCAACGAAATCGCCGGTGCCGGGCGCTCCGTAGAGATCCCCGATCACGTAGGGAAACCACAGCCGGAAGCTCCCGCGAGGCGGCTCGGGTCGCAGGTGCGCGAGATCGGCGCTCAGAAAGACGACGCGCGAGCGGATGACCCAGTCTGCGTGGTACTCGCTGCTGTGACCGCCGCGATGGCACGCGGCGAGGGCGAGTAAGCCCGCGCCGAGGATGAGACCGCGGATCACTCGGCGCTCCGGGCGAGGCCGTAGGGGCCGGCAGAGGCCTCGGGCGCCGCGGCCGCCTGGCGATGTGCCCACGCGAGAAGCCCCACGGCCGCGAGCACCGTCGGGAGACCCACGAGCAAGTTCACCGAGAATCGCTCGTGCCCGAGCCAGGCACCGACGATCAGGGCGACCGGCGGGTTGACGTAGGCGTAGGAGGAAGCGAGCGTCGGGGAGCTGCGCTCGGCGACGAAACGGAACGCCGAGAAGCCCAGAAGCGAACCGAAGACCACGAGGTAGCCCCAGGCGCTCCAGACCTGCCCCATGTGTGGCGGTGACCAGCGCTCGCCGAGCGCCACGCTCACCGCGACTGCCATGAGTCCCGCCGTGAGCAATTCGGCGGCGAAGCCGCTCGCCCCGTGCGGCACGACGATCCGGCGCGACAGCACGGTCGCGAACGACCAGCTGGTCGCACCGATCAGAATGATGACGCTGCCGCGGAGGCTCGCCTCGAGGTCGTGCCCGAGCAGCATCACGAGGGTGCCGGCGGCCCCGAGCCCGATCGCACCCCACTCGATCCGCCGCGGCCACTGTCCGAAGACTCCGGCCCAGAGCGCGGTCGCGAGCGGAACGACGCTGCCGAGCGCCACGGTCGCTCCGGAGCTGATCCAGCGCTCGGCGACCGAGACGGATCCGTTGCCCACGACGAGGAGCAGGAATCCCAGGATCGCGGCGCCGCGCCACTCGCGCGCGCTCGGCCACGGCCGGCCGCGCAGCAGCTGCCAGCCCATGAGGAGCGAGCCCGCCGCGAGAAAGCGCGTGCCGGCGAGCACGAACGGCGGCAGCTCGATGATCGCCACCTTGATCGCGAAGTAGGTCGTGCCCCAGATCAGGTAGACCGCCGCGAGCGCTGCGACGATGGACCCGGAAAGCGGGAGGGTCCTGCCCGGTGACACACTCATGGGAGCCTCGGACCTTAGCGCCCGTCGACCGGCGCCGTCCAGTCGCGGCGCGCGCCGGCGCGCAACCCGTGAACGCCGTCTTGGACGGCCCGGCGCAACCTGCGCTAGCATCCACGCCTGGTTCGACTTAACCCCGAGCCGCGAGCGGTCAACATGAGCAATGCGGACGCCCTGTTCCAGAACGTCTCGGACCGCGCGGGCGGCCCGCGCTGCGACCGCCGGCATTTCATTCGCTGCGCGGCCTCGGCCCTGGCGCTCGCGCCGGTGGGCGCGAGCTGGGCGCGGGGAGCCGATTCGCGCTCGCTCGACTTCGTGCACACTCACACCGGCGAGACGCTCTCGACCGTCTACTACCGCGACGGCACGTATCGTTCGGACGAGCTCGCGCGGGTGAATCATCTGCTCAGGGATTTTCGTACCGGCGACGTGCATCGCATCGATCCCACCGTGCTCGACATCCTCTACGATCTGCAGCGGCTCGCCGATCGCGCGGAGCCCTTCGAAGTCATCAGCGGCTACCGCTCACCGAAGACCAATGCGGAGCTGCGCCGCCACACGAGCGGGGTCGCCGCGCACAGCCTGCACCTGCAGGGACGTGCGATCGACGTGCGCCTCACGGGCGTTTCCACCCGCAAGCTTCACGCGCTCGCGCTTGGCATGGGCCGTGGCGGTGTCGGGCTGTACACGCGCTCGGACTTCGTGCACCTCGACAACGGCCGCGTGCGCTACTGGGGCAGCTGAGCGTCCGCCGGCGACCCGATTTTTCGGAACATACGTAGAGATCGGCTGCCGGTTCCGCCCGATACTAGCGGCATGTCAGCCTGCGCCTCCGATCTCGGGGCCGTGCCGCCCTTCGATGCCGAGCTGCTGCGCCGCCAGCCCGCCTCCGCGCCGCGCTACACCTCCTACCCCACGGCGCCGCAGTTCAGCAGCCGCTTCGGCGAAGGGCAATTCCGCGCGCACGCCGAGCGCAGCAACGAGACGGGCGGTCCGCTGTCCCTCTATGTTCACATTCCCTTCTGCCGCAGCCCATGCTTCTACTGCGGGTGCAACCGCATCATCACCCGCGACTCGTCCGCCGCGGTGGAGTACGCGGGCTACCTCGGGCGCGAGCTCGCCGCGCTCGCGCCGCTCTTTGATGCGCGGCGTCCCGTCATTCAGCTGCACCTGGGGGGCGGTACGCCCAATTTCCTCACGCCGGAGGCGCTCGGGGAGCTCGTGCACGGGCTCGCGCAGCGCTTTCGCTTGAGCGCGGAGCCCGAGCGGGACTACTCGATCGAGCTCGACCCTCGCTTTCTCGCGCCGGGCTACATCGAGGCACTTGCCGGACTCGGCTTCAACCGCGCGAGTCTCGGTGTGCAGGACTTCGATCCGGCCGTGCAGCTCGCGGTGAACCGCGTGCAGAGCATCGAGCAGACGCTCGCAGCGATCGAGGCGTGCCGGGCGGTCGGGTTCCGCTCCGTGAACGTGGATCTCATCTACGGACTGCCGCGGCAGACTCCGCAGGGCTTCGCGCAGACGCTCGAGACGCTGGTCGCGGCCCGGCCGAGCCGGCTCGCCGTCTACAGCTACGCGCATCTGCCGCGGATGTTCAAGGCGCAGCAGCATATCGAGGCGGCCGCGCTGCCGGATCTCGAGACCAAGCTCGCGCTGCTGCGCCTCGCGATCGAGCGGCTGGGCGCAGCCGGCTACCGCTACATCGGCATGGACCATTTCGCGCTGCCTGAGGACGATCTCGCTCGGTCACAAGCCACGGGTGGACTGCATCGCAACTTCATGGGCTACACCACCCATGCCGAGTGCACGCTCATCGCCGCCGGCGTGAGCGCGATCAGTCACCTGGGGGCGAGCTACAGCCAGAACTTCCGCGACCTGCGCACGTGGGCCGCGGCGCTCGATGCCGGGCGGCTGCCGATCTGGCGCGGCCTCACGCTCGATGCCGACGATCTGCTGCGCGCCGAGATCATTCAGGATCTGATGTGCACCGGCGGGTTCGACATCGCGCGCCTCGAGCGCCGCCACGGCATCGCCTTCAGGGAATACTTCGCCGAGTCCTTGAGCCGGCTCGAGCCGCTCGTGGTCGATGGGCTGGTGACGGTCGCGCCCGAACGGATCCGCGTGAGCCCGCGCGGGCGTCTCCTCGTGCGTGCGGTCGCGATGTGCTTCGACCGCTACCTCGAGCCGGCCGCCGCGGCCGAGCCGCGCAGACACTAGCGCTCGGCTGCGGCCGCCACGGCATCCGCCGCCGCGGCGAGTGCGCGTACTCCGCTCGAGATGCTCACCTCGTAGCCGCTCGGGCCGCCCTGGAGGGCGAGCACCTGCAGCGGTAGCTCCTCGAGTGCGGCTCGGCACTGATTGCGGGCGGTTGCGAGCGTCGCGGGCGGACCGAGACGGCGGCCCGCGCGCATCACCTCCTGGAGCAGCGGCTCACCCGCCGCCTGCTCGCCTCCGTCGAGCACGATCGCATCGCGCAGCGCGCGGCCCGTCGGGCTCAGCTCGCGGAAGACTTGCTTCGCGCCGGGCCAGGTCGCCTTGTCCGGCGAGCGCTTGCGTCGCGGGGTCCCGGCGTAACTCTGGAGCTTGTACGCCATGTCGAGTGACGGCGCATCGCTCGAGGTGTCGAGGGCCGTGCCGACGCCGAAGGCATCGACCGGCACACCGCTTGCGACGAGCGCACCGATCCGATGCTCATCGAGCCCGCCGCTCAGCACGATCTGCACCGCCTGGCAGCCGTGCGCATCGAGCTGCTGCCGCACCCGCCGGGCGGCCGCGCCGAGATCGCCGCTGTCGATTCGCAGCGCCAGCACGCCATGGCGGCTGCTCTGCGGCTCCTCCCTGAGCTCGGCGATGAGCGCGATCACCCGCTCGGTGGCGCGCTCGATGTCATAGGTGTCGATGAGGAGCGCGGTCGGCTCCGGCCGCACCGCCACGAAGTGGCGGAACGCATCGCTCTCGCGATCGTGGGCCTCGATGAACGAGTGCGCGAGCGTGCCCGAAAGCGGAATGCCAAAGCGCCGTCCGGCCTCCACGGTCGCCGTCGCATCGAAGCCGGCCACGTAGGCCGCGCGCGCGGCGAAGAGCGCCGCGTCGGCTTCGTGCGCGCGACGCATGCCGAAATCCACCAGCCGCCGGCCGCGCGCGGCGATCACGCAGCGCGCGGCCTTGCTCGCGATGAGCGACTGGAAATGCATGATATTGAGGAGCCGGCTTTCGAGGAGCTGTGCCTCGAGGATCGGCGCCGTCACGCGCAGGATCGGCTCATCGGCGAAGAAGGCGGTGCCCTCGGGCATCGCATGCACGCTGCCGGAGAAGCGCAGCCGCGCGAGGTGGTCTAGAAAGCGCGCAGGGAAGGTCTCGAGGCGCGCGAGATACTCGATGTCGGAGGCATCGAACGCGAGGCTCTCCACGTGCTCGAGCGCCTGCTCGAGTCCCGCCGCGATGAGAAAGCGCCGCTCGCTCGGGAGACGGCGCACGGAGAGCTCGAAGACGGCCGTTTCGTTCATGCCGAGCTCGAAATAGGCGTGCGCCATCGTGAGCTGGTAGAAATCGGTGAGCAGTGCGCGTGCGCCCATGCAAGCGACTCTACCGCTGCGCGCTCGCAGCCGGCGTGAGCTCGAGCGACATCCGCACGATCCCCTCCTGCGGGGACTCGACCCGAAAGCCGAGTGTGCCGGCAAGCTCGATCATGCGCGCGTTGTCGCTCAGAGCCTCCCCGACGAGCCGCCGCGTCCCGCGCGCGCGGCAATAGTCGATCAGCTTGCGCATGAGGAGCGTGCCGAGTCCGCGAGCCTTGAGGTCCGAGCGCACCAGGACCGCGAACTCCGCCTCCTCGTTGTCCGCATCGGCGCACGCGCGTGCGACGGCGAGCGTCTCGTCCTGCCCGTTCTCAACGCGCGCCGTGGCGAGGAAGGCCATCTCGCGCTCGTAATCGATCTGGGTGAGGTGCGCAAGCTCGTCCGCGGAGAGCTCGCGCACCGCGCACAGGAATCGCGCGCGCAGATCCTCGGGACTCACGCGCGCGAGGAAGCGCACATGCTGCGGCTGGTCCTCGGGCCGGATCGGCCGCAGCAGCACCCGCCGCCCGTCGAGCTCTACCCATTCCTCGAGCTCCTTCGGGTACGGACGGATCGCGAAGCGCTGCGTTCCCGCGAGCGTGCTCGGCGCGAGCCGGATGCGCGCATCGAGCGCGAGCACGCCGTGCTCGTCGGCGAGGAGCGGGTTCACGTCGAGCTCGACGATCTGCGGCACATCGGCGGCGAGCTGCGAGAGCTTGACGAGAACGAGCTCGAGCGCCTCGAGATCGGCGGGAGCGCGGTCGCGGTAGCCCGCGAGCAGGCGATACACGCGGGTCTGACCGATCACATCGCGCGCAAGCGCGCGGTTCAACGGCGGCAGGGCGAGTGCGCGATCGCCAACCACCTCGACGGCGACGCCTCCCTGCCCGAAGAGCACGATCGGCCCGAACGTCGCATCGAGCGCGATTCCGACGATGAGCTCGTAGGCCCCGCCGCGCCGGATCATCCTCTGAACCGTGAATCCCTCGATGCGCGCCGCGGGCTTGAGCTCGCGGCAGCGCGCGAGCATGGCGGTCCCCGCGTGCTCGAGCTCCGCCGCCGACTCGAGGCCGAGCGCGACGCCGCCCACGTCGGACTTGTGTGTGATCTCGGGGGAGAGAATCTTGAGCGCCACCGGGTAGCCGATCGCAGCAGCGGTGGCGGCGAGCTCGGTGAGATCGCGCGCGATGCGCGTCTCGACGACCGGTATGGCGTACGCGGCGAGCACCGCCTTCGCCTCGGGCTCCGTGAGCGTCAACCGTCCGGCCTCGAGTGCGCCCGCAACCAGTGCGCGCACCGCCGCCACGTTCGGCACGAACTCCTCGGGGATCGACGGCGGGGTCTGCATCAGCAGCTGCTGATTGCGGTGATAGCGCGCGAGATAGAGAAATGCGCTCACCGCCTCCTCCGGCGTCGAATAGGCGGGCACACCGGCCGCGGCACTGCGGGTTGCGGCGCGCGCCGCGCCCTCGCCTCCTAACCAGCACGTGATGACCGGCCGCGGCGCTGCGGCGAGCTCGGGAGCGCAGGCCTGGGCGACCTCCGGCGCCGAGGCGATTGCGGTCGGCGCGTGAATGAGGAGCACGCCGTCCACCTGCGGGTCGGCGAGCAGAGCGTGGAGCGCACCCACGTAGCGCTCCGGGCGTGCATCGCCCACGATATCGAGCGGATTGCCGCGCGACCATTCGCGCGGCAGCAGCGCATCGAGCATGCGCAGCGTCGCGTCGGAGAGCTGCGCGAGCTCACCTCCGCCGCCGATGAGCGCATCGGTCGCCATGACCCCGGGTCCTCCGCCGTTGCTCAAGATCGCAAGCCGCGGCCCTGCGTAGGATTTCACGCGCGCGAGGATTTGTGCAGCGTCGAACAGCTCGCGCGTCGTGCCCACGCGCAGGAGACCGGCACGGCGGAATGCCGCCTCGTACACCGCGTCCGATCCGGCGAGCGCCCCGCTGTGGGAGGTCGCCGCGCGCGCGGCCGCGCCGCTGCGGCCGGCCTTCACGACGATCACCGGCTTGTTGCGCGCCGCCGCGCGCGCGGCCGACATGAACTTGCGTGCCGCGGTCACCGCCTCGACGTAGAGGAGGATCGCGCGTGTTTGCGCGTCCCGGCCGAGCCAGTCGATGAGATCGCCGAAATCGACGTCCGCGGCGTTGCCAAGCGAAACGAAGTAGGAGAACCCGACCTGCGCCGAGTCGGCCCAGTCGAGCATCGCGGTGGTGAGGGCGCCGGACTGCGCGATGAAGGCAAGGGGTCCGCTGCGGGCACCGAGGTGCGCGAAGCTCGCGTTGAGCCCGATCCCGGGGGCGAGCAGCCCGATGCAGTTCGGGCCGAGGATGCGCAACGCGCAAGGCCGCGCGGCGGCGAGCATCGCGGCGCCGAGCGGCGTGCCGTCCGCGCCCACCTGCTCGAGTCCGGCGCTGAGCACGATCGCGGCACGCGTGCCGCGCGCGCCGAGCTCCGCGATCAGCCCCGGAACACTCGGCGCCGGCGTGCAGATGACCGCAAGATCCGGCGTGGCGGGGAGCGCGGCGACCGTTCGGTAGGCCGTCCGGCCAGCGACGCTCGCATGCCGTGCGTTCACGGGCCACACCGGCCCGGCAAATCCTCCCGCGAGGAGATTGGCGAGGACCTTCGCACCGACGCTGCGCGGGCGGTCGGAGGCACCGATCACGGCCACCGAGCGCGGCTTGAGAAGGAACTCGAGATGGTGACTGCTCATGGATCGGTCCCGTCCAGTCGAGCGAGCGTGCGCGCATCGGGTACGCCGTCGAAGTACTTGCGCAGCGCCGCGGCAAAGAGTCCCTCTGCCGGGTCCGCGAGCGCGAACAGTGTCATGCTCGAGCGGAACTTGAGGTCATCGGGCGAGCCGAAGATCTGCCGCGCAGTACGGTGCTCGACCGCATTGACGAGGCGCGTGCACTCCCGCAGCCGCGCGCCGAGCACGGCGTGGGCGAGATAGGAGCGTGCCTCGGCGAGCGAGGCGAGCGCAAAGCGGCGCGACATCGGGCTCGCGCCCAGACCGGCAAGCTGCGGGAAGACGAACCACATCCAGTGGCTCGCCTTCTCGCCTGCGGCGAGCTCATCCCGCACCGCGCCGTAAACGCCATCCTGGGCGGCCACGAATCGCTCCAGCTCGAACGGATCGCTCATCGCTCCTCCCCGGCGCCAATCCACTACAATGCATCATAGTGTCCCGGGGTCTGGATGGGTCCATGCGCCTCCCTGGATCGCGCCTCACGAGGCGAGTTCTCATCGCGAGCGGCGTGATCGCGGCGCTCACCGGCCTTTACGCCGCTGCCGGGTTTGTGCTCGTGCCGCGCGTTCTGCGCTCCGAGCTCACCGACTTCGTGAGCACCCGCTACCACCGCGCCCTCACCCTCGGGCCGATCCACTTCAACCCCTTCACGCTGCGTCTCGAGCTCGCGGGAGTCTCCTTCCCCGACGCCGATTCGCTGCCGATGCTCGGCGCGGACCGCCTCACGATCGTGGCGAGCGCCGCAAGCCTGTGGCGGCGCGGGGCGAGCCTGTCCGAGATTGTGCTCGAGGGACCGTTTGTGCGCGCGCTCATCCGTCCCGACGGCTCGCTCAACCTCGCCGATCTCGCGAAGCCCTTCGCGCGGCCCGCTCGAGCACCCACCCCCGCGAGCGCCTCGCCCGCCCGGGTCTTCATCGATCGGCTCGCGATCGTTCAGGGTCGCGCGAGCTTCGCGGACGCCCGTCCCGCGAGCGCCTTCAGCGCCGAGCTGCGACCCATCAACTTCGAGCTCGCCCAATTTGCGACGGTGGGAACGGCACCGGGACATTTCTCCCTGCAATGCGCGACGACGCGCGGTGAGCAGCTGCGCACGGACGGCGCCCTCGCGATGCAGCCGCTCGGCCTCGATGGGCATCTCGAGATCTCGAATCTGCAGGCGCGCACGCTTTGGCGCGCGGTGCGCAATGCGGTCCCGGTCGAGGTTGCCTCGGGCGTGATCGGCATCCAGGGCCAGTACCACCTCGCCGAACTCGCGGGTGCGCCCGATCTCGCGATCGATCTCACCGACCTCGGCGTCACTGACCTCGGCCTCAAGTCCCCGGGTGCCGCGAGCGATGCCGTCGATCTGAAACACATCGACGTTGCGGGAACTCATTTCGCGTGGGCACGCCGCAGCATCGTGATCGATCGGATCCGCCTCGACGGCGGCACCATCCGCGCGTGGGTGAACGCCGACGGCTCGACGAGCTTCGCCGACTGGATGCGCGCTGCGCCCGCAAGCGGCTCAAGCGGCACGCCCGCGCGTGGCCCCGCCGCCAGGCCCTGGTCGTTCGCAGCGCCCGACATCGCCGTGAGCGGGCTCGCGGTGAGCGCCGAGGATCGGCGACTGAGCCCGGCCGCCACGCTCGAGGTGAGCCGGCTCGGCATCGCGGTGCGCGGCTTTCGCACGCCCGGTGCGCCGACGCTCGATCTCTCCGCGCAGGCCACCGTCGGGCAATCGGGCGAGATCCGGGCAACGGCCAGCTACGCGCTGGGATCCGGAGCTGCGCACGCGAAGCTGACCGCGGCTGACATCGATCTCACGGCGCTCCAGCCCTACCTCGCGCAACGCACCGCGCTCGCGCTGCTCTCGGGAGAGCTCGGGACGCGCGTGACCGCCGACCGCGGCACCGATGGCGCACTCGCGGTCGACGCCGATGTGGACGTGACGGGGCTGCGTACGGTGGATGATGCGTTGCGCCAGGACTTCGTGAGGTGGCGAGCGCTCAAGCTCATCGGGATCCGCTACCGCACGCGGCCGGCCTCGCTCCACATCGCTCAGATCCTCGCCGATCGACCTTACGCGCGCGTGATCATCCGCTCGGACCGCAAGCTCAACCTTGCCGAGGCGTTCGCGCCGCGCGGGTCATCCGCATCGCCCACCGGCTCCACCCCCGCCAGTGCAACCGCGGCGCCCGCGGCGGCTGCGCCTGCCGCGAGCGCGCCGGCCGCGGCCTCCACGCCGAGCGCCGCGACGCCGTTTCCCGTCGCCATCGGCGCGGTCAAGATTCTCGATGCCTCGGCGCGGTACACGGACTTGTGGATCGAGCCGCACTTCACGCTCAACATTCGCAGTCTCGGCGGTGCGATCACGGGACTCAGCTCCAAGCCCGGCGCGCATGCGAAAGTCGAGCTCGACGGCAAGGTCGATCAGTACGCGCCGCTGCAAATCACGGGCGAGCTCGATCCCTTCGCCGCGACCCGTTACTTGAACCTCAAGATGAACTTCCACGGCGTGGAACTGACGACAGTGAGCCCGTACTCCGCGTATTTCGCCGGCTACAAGATCGAGAAAGGCACGGTCTCCGCGGACATCGACTACCACATCGATAATGGCCAGTTGGCCGCCAACCATCACTTCGTCATCGATCAGCTGCAGCTCGGCGAGCGCGTCACGCGACCCGGCGGGAGCAGCCTGCCGCTCAAACTCGCGGTGGCCCTGCTCAAGGATCGGCACGGCGTGATCGACCTCGGGCTGCCGGTGTCCGGAAGCCTGAGCGATCCCAAATTCCGCATCGGTCCACTCATCTGGAAAGTGCTCGTCAATCTCGTCGTCAAGGCGGCCACCGCGCCGTTTGCGCTGCTCGGCAATCTCTTCGGCGGGGGCGAGCAGATCAAGTACGTCGATTTCGATGCCGGCAGCGCGCGGCTCGATGCTTCCGACACGCAGCGGCTCGATGCGATCGGCAAGGCGCTCGCGCAGCGCCCGGGTCTCAAGCTCGACGTTCCGAGCGGCTACACCGCGGCACTCGACGGCGTGGTGCTGCGAGCGCAGCTCGTGCGCGCAAAGCTGCTCGAGCGGGCGCAGCGCGAGCTCGCCTCCGGCAAGCAGGCTCACGGTGCGCTCGATCCCGCGCTCCTCGAGGATCCGGCCGAGCATTTCCGGCTGCTCCTCGAGGAGTACCGGGCGGAGCTCGGCGCGGGCACTGCGCTCCCCCCGCCCGCTGAGCCCGCCGCGCAGGCGCTCGGCAAGCGGCATCGCCGGAAGGGACCCCCGCCCCCGCCGCTCGATCCGGCGATCGATGCGTTGCAGGCGGCGCTCGAGCAGCACCTCTCGGTGAGCGAGAGCGATTTCGCAGCGCTCGGCCGTCGCCGTTCGGCTGCCGTGCAGAACGCACTGCTCTCGGGCGGTCAGATCGATCCGGGGCGGCTGTTCGTGCTCGCCCCGGCGCCGACCGCCCAGCAGGACAACCGGGTACGGCTCGTGCTCGCGCTCAAGTGACCGCGGCGCTAATAGCTCGCGAGCGCGCGCATCGCCGCGGCGATGCGCTCGACGCTCGGCACCGCTGCCTCGCAGAGCGCGGGAGCGTGCGGGCTCGGAATGTCCGGCATCGCGAGCCGCTGCACCGGGGCCTCGAGCGCCGCGAACGCCTCGCACGCGAGCACCGCGGCGATCTCGGCGCCGAAGCCCGCCGTCAGATTGTCTTCGTGCACGATGAGGGCGCGGTGAGTCTTCGCGACCGAGCCCAGCACGGCCTGCCGATCCCACGGTGCGAGCGTCCGCAAGTCGAGCAGTTCAGCGGCGACGCCCGCTGTGATCGCCGCACGCTCGCAGCGCTCGACCATCGCGCCCCAGGTGACCACGGTGAGCTCGGTGCCGATCCGCACACGACGCGCCGCGCCGAACGGGACGAGAAAGTGATCTCCCGGATACGGCCGGCGCGCCGCGGGCGCATCGAGCAGGGCGCGATGCTCGAAGAACACGGTCGGATCGTTGCCGCGTAGCGCGCTGCGCAAGAGCCCCACGGCGTCCTCGGCGTTCGAGGGAACCGCGAGCCGCCAACCGATGCCGTGGACCCACGCCACCTCGTTCGTCTGGCTGTGCCAGGGGTCGCCGCACTGGATCGGCTCGGCTCCGGCGGCCGTCCCGCTCGGCCGGCGCAGCGCGAAGCCGCCCGGCACGCGCACGATCACGGGCGCGGCGAAGCGGTTGTTGGTGCGCCAGCGCAGCGTTCCGCAGTCGCTCAACTGCTCGGCGGCCGGATCGGCGTACTTGCGGAACTGGATCTCCGCGACCGGTACGAGCCCCGCGAGCGCAAGACCCACCGCCCGTCCGACGATGCCCTCCTCCGACAGGCTCGTGTCGAACACCCGCTCGGCGCCGTGCTTGGCGGCAAGACCGAGCGTCGCGCCGTGCACGCCGCCTTTGAGACCCACGTCCTCCCCGAAGACGACCAGACGCGGATTCGCCGCGAGCTCGGCATCCAGGGTGCGGCGGATCGCCGTCAGCATGTTGATGCGCGTCCGCTCGGGCGTCGCGACGGGGCCGCATGCCGGCGGATCGAGCCCCTCGGGGGCCATTCCGCCCTGCTGCTGGAGCTCGCTCGTCCCATCCGCGCGCGTGGGGCAGAACACGAAGCGCGTGAGGTGCTCGATGCGCGGGGCGGCCCGCGCAAGCGCCCGCTCCACCGCGCGCTCGGCGGCTGCGCGGGCGGCCGCGGCGAGCGCGGTCCACTCCGAGGCGCTCACGCGCTCGGGGACGAGATAGCGCTCGAGCCGCGGCAGCGGATCGCGCTGGCGCTCCAGTGCGACGACCGTCTGGGATTTGTAGGCCTGCGTGTCCTGCGCCGAGTGGCCGCACAACCGCGGTACCGTGAGCCGCAGCAGCACCGGCCCCGCGCCCACGCGCGTCAGGCTCACCGCGCGCGCGGTGAGCTCCGCCGCCGCCGCAGGATCGGTGCCATCGCCCTCGAGCACCGTGAGATTCTCGAAGGCGGCGAGATTGGCCGCGATGTTGCCGCCGGGCGTCTGCAGCTCCGAGCGCACGGAAATGCCGAAGCCGTTGTCCTCGATGTAGATGAGGAGCGGCAATCGCAACGTCGTGGCAATCGTCAAAGCCGACCAGAAGCCGTTGGTCGCGACCGAGGCATCACCGCCGTGAACCACGGCGATGCTGCCCGCATAGTGCGCATCGGCGAGCGCGCCCGCGCGAAAGCGGATCGCCTGCGCCCAGCCCGCCGCGGGCGTGTACTGGGCGCCGACACCGCCGCATGCCGGCAGCACGGTCGGCCCCCCGCGGCCCGGCCTGTTGAAAACGACCCCGATGTCACGTCCATCGCTCGGGGAGCCCGCGCGCGCGAGGGAGGCCGCGACTGCCTCCTCGGGGTCCATCCCGAGCGCGAGCACGAGCGGTCGCGAGCGGTAGTACACCGCGATGCCGTCGTGCTCACCGCTCAGCTGCTCGGCGAGAAGCAGCTGCCCGAGCTCGTGGCCGCGCGCGGAGAACTGATAGAGCGCGAGCGCCGGCGGCACCAGGCGCGACTCCTCGATCTCATCGAGCGCCCGAGAGAGTTGCGCGAGGTACGCGACGCGGCGCCAGTCGGGCGTGGTCGCCCGTTGCGGCCCGCTCTGCTGCGGCGGCAGAGGGGATGGGAACGGTACTGCCATGCGAGGCTCCGCGTGTGTCGCGGGGGAAGACCCAGCGCAACAATGCTATGCCCTGTCGAGGCAAATATTCTTGCGCTTATTGCTCAATCTGCGCAATTCTTAGCAAGGATATTTCTCAACCGGGAGCTCTCATGGCCGCATCGCGACCCCTCGACCGCCTCGACCGGCGGATTCTCGATGAGCTTCAGGAGCACGCTCGACTCTCCAACCAGGCGCTCGCCAAGCGAGTGGGACTGTCCACGGCGCCGTGCTGGCGGCGCCTGCGCCGGCTCGAGCGGGAGGGATTCATCAAGCGTTACGCGACGATCCTCGACGGCGCGGCGGTGGGCCTGCCGATCGTCGCCTACGCGCTCGTGTCGCTCGAGAGCCATCTGCCCGAGAGCGTGCGCAAGTTCGATGAGCTCGTGAACGGGTGCCCGGAAGTGCTCGAGTGTCACTCGATGAGCGGATCGAACGACTATCTGCTGCGCATCGTCGCGAGCAGCATCGAGGCATACGAGCACTTCCTCACCACGCAGGTGCTCGAGAGCGGAGCCGTGCGCTCGGTCAACACGAGCTTCGTGCTGCGGACGAAGAAGCTCACCACGCGGCTGCCCATCGCGCGTGCGTGAGGCCGCGCGCGGCGCTCAGGCAGAGCGGGCGCGGTAGCGGCGCAGCCGCTCGGGGAACTCGGAAAGCGCGCAGATGCCGCTCGCCTCGGCCGCGGTGCACCACTCGCGCACCTGCGCCACCGCGCGCACCGGATTGCTGTGCGCGTCGTCCCAGGACCGCTGCAGACGCTCGCGGAATTGCACCACCGCGCGCAGCGCCTCGTGCTGATCGAGCGCGCGGCGGAGCCGTCGCAGTCCTTCCTCGCTCAAGAGCTTGGGGTGGCGCACGAGGAGCGCCGCGAGCCCCCGGGGAGCCCGGGTCCCGCCCGCACCGCGCGCGAGCTCCCGACAGACGGGCCGCACCACGCGGCGCGCGTACTCGCGCAGCACGTGCATCCGATTGGCAAAGAGCGCCTGCACGAGCACCCGGTCGAGCGCCTGGCGCCCGGGTGCTCGCTCGAGGCGCGGAGCGACCCACTTCACGCGCACGAGCCCGAGCGCCCCGAACAGGCGCACGAACATCCACCCGGGATCGAATTCCCAGCGCTGCACCGAGAAGCGCGCGGAGCGCGGAAAGGCGTGATGATTGTTGTGCAGCTCCTCGCCCGCGATGAGCAGACCCCACGGCACGATGTTGGTCGCCGCCGAGTCGGTCTCGAAGCTGCGGTATCCGAGCGCATGACCGACGCCGTTGATGAGGCCCGCTGCGCAGAGCGGCTGCGCGAGTATCTGCACACCGACCATCGCGATGCCCGGGATGCCGAAGAGCGTGAGCTCGGTGACGATGAAGAGCCAAAGCCCGAGGGAGGGGAAGCGGCTGTAGAGGTGACGCTCGATCCAGTCATCGGGCGTTCCGCGCCCGTAATGATCGAGCAGCACGGCATCGCGCGAGGCGGCCCGATAGAGCTCGTAGCCCTCGAGCAGCACGCGTTTGAGCCCGAAGAGCACGGGGCTGTGGGGATCGCCCTCCCGATCGGCGAAGACGTGGTGCTTGCGATGCACGGCCACCCACTGCTTGGTGACCGTGCCCGAGCCGAACCACAGCCAGAAGCGGAACGCGTGGCGCAGCACGGGATTGAGCTCGAGCGCATCGTGCGACTGCTCGCGATGCAGAAAGAGCGTGATGGCGAGGAAGAGAAGCTCGATGAGCGCGAAGCTCACGAGAGCGTATCCCCACCAAGGCAGCGGAGCGAGCCCGTAGAGCATCTCGAGTCTCATACAACGCAGGATAAGGCAAAAGGGGACCGGGAGCGACCCAAACGCCTCACATCGCAGCCCCTCTGCGCTGCGAGCCGGTGCGACTTATTCGGGGCCGCTCGGGTGCGCCGGGGCAACCTCGAGCACGATCTTGCCAATGTGCTCGCCGCTTTCCATGAGCTCGTGCGCACGCCAGGCTTCCTCGAGCGGGAAGCGCGCATGGATGGGCGGCGCGCGCAGCGTGCCGGTCGCGAACTGGGGCCACACGCGTGATTCGAGCGCACGCGCGAGCCGACCTTTGAATTCGACCGACTGCGGGCGCAGCGTCGCCGCCATGAGCTTCAGGCGCTTGACGAGGAGCGGCCGCAGATCGAGCTCGGCGCGGGCGCCGCCGAGCAGCGCAATGAGCGCAATGCGTCCCTCGGTCGCTGCCGCGGCGATGTCGCGTCCGAGGTAGGCGCCTCCCACCATGTCGAGGATCACATCGACGCCCTTGCCGTAGGTGGCATCCTGGACGGCAGCGACGAAGTCCTCCTCGCGATAGTTGATCGCGCGGTCCGCACCGAGGGCGAGGCACGCCGCGCATTTGCGCGCGGTGCCGGCGGTCGCGAAGACGCGCGCGCCATGCGCCTTGGCGAGCAGGATCGCCGTGGTGCCGATGCCGCTCGAGCCGCCGTGAACAAGCAGGCTCTCCCCGGCCGCAAGCGCGGCGCGCTCGAAGACGTTGAGATAGACGGTGAAGAACGTCTCCGGGAGCGCCGCGGCCTCGACCATGGAAAGCGCTCGTGGAATCGGCAGGCACTGCGCCGCAGGCGCGGCCACGTACTGCGCGTAGCCGCCTCCGGCGAGGAGCGCGCAGACCGCAGTCCCGAGTTGCAGCGGGTGCTGCGCACCGCCGCTCGCGCTTGCGACGGCGACGATCTCGCCCGCCACCTCGAGCCCCGGAATATCCGTGACGCCCGCGGGCGGAGGATACTGGCCCTGCCTCTGCATCACATCCGGACGGTTGACACCGGCCGCGACCACGCGGATCAACACCTCGCCGGGCGCGAGACGCGGCAGCGGCCGCTCGGCGAGGGTGAGCACTCTGGGCGAGCCGGGCTCGCGCACCTCGATCACGCGCATCCGCTCGGGCAGCACCGCCATGGTCACACCGGCTCGGCGGCGCGCTCGCGCCCGCGCGCGTCCGCTTCCGTCGCGGCCGCACGGCGCGCGAGCGCATCGGCGAGCGTGCGCCACGAGAACTCGGTCTCACCGGCGTAGGTGAGCCCGCCCGCACTCATCGCCTCGATCAGCGCGTCCTCGCGTACCGCCGTTGCGCGCGCCATGACCGGATCGATCCCGACCTGCTCGAGCGTGCGGGCGACCTCGCGCATTTCGGCGGCACGACGCCGGCCGTGCTCGGCGATGCGGCTCACCAGGTAGTCGGGCAAGGCGTCCTGCCAGCCCATCTGCGGGAACGTCCGCTCGAGAGATGCGAGCACCTCTTCCTCGGCTGCGAACCGGCGCGCGGCAAACAGGCTCTCGAGCGTCAGGGCTTCGAGCCCCTTGATGACGATGCTGCGGCACATCTTCACCGCCGAGGCGACGCCGATCCGATCGGAGATGGCCGTGGCGTTGAGGCCGAGCGCCCGCAGCGCACCGGCGGCCGCAGCCGCGTGCGCGCCCCCCAACAGCATCGGTACTGCGAGGCGCTGCGGCGGCACCGGGGCCATGACCGCCGCTTCGATGAACTCGGCTCCCGCCTGGATGACGCTGCGGGCGCAGAGCCGCTTGGTCTCGGGCGAAACCGAATTGATGTCGAGAAAGAGCTGCCCCGGCTCGAGCACCGCGGCCGCACCGCCCGCCGCCGCGACCGCCGCGGATGCCGTGACCGCCGAGATGACGAGCGCGGCGCCGGCGATCGCCTCGCGCGCGCTCGCGCAGGCATGCACGCCTGCGGCACGCATCCGGTGCAGCATCGACTCACGCGTCGCGGCCGCATCGAGCAGGATGTCGTAGGCGGCCACCTCCAGGCCGGCGTGCGCGAGCTCCGCACCGAGAATACCGCCGGCCTCGCCGAAGCCGATGAGCGCAATGCGTCGGATCGCGGGAATCGCGGGCGCTGTCGCTGGGGCTGATCCGCCGGAATTGCTCACATCCATTCTCCTCTCCCCGGGACCGCTCGGCCCGATGCGCGGCCCCTAGATTAGAATAGCTCGATGGACGATGCATCGGTCCTCGGCACGGCGCCACGCGCACCCGAGCCGCTCGAGTACCTGCGCACGGCGCCGCCCGAGCCGGGCGCGCGCGCGCAGGTGGCGGAGGGGGTGCACTGGATACGCATGCCCCTGCCGATGGAGCTCGACCACATCAATCTGTGGCTGATCGAGCACGAGGATGGCTTCGTTCTCATCGACACCGGCCTCGCGGCCGATGCCGCACGCGCCGCATGGCAGATCCTCGAGCGCGGCGTGCTCGCCGCGCGGCCGCTGCGTCTCATCGTGCTCACGCACCTGCATCCGGATCACGCCGGCCTCGCCGCGTGGCTGCACGGGCGGCACGGCGCGCCGGTGTGGACTTCTCTTCCGACCGAGACGCAGATCCGCCGCTTGCTCGCGCCGCTTCCGCCGGCCGAGCTCGAGTCCCGGCGAGCATTCTTTCGTGCGCACGGCCTCGAGGATCTCGACAGCATCGAGGCGAGCTTGAGCGGGGAGCGCTACCGTCGCGTCGTGAGCGGTCTCCCCGAGATCGCACACCACCCGCAGGACCTCGAGGTGACGAGCTGGAACGGGCGCTCCTGGCGGTGGCTCGAGACGGGCGGCCATGCGGCCGGCCACCTGTGCCTGCACGCCTTCGCGCCCCGTGTGCTCGTGAGCGGGGATCAGGTGCTGCCCACGATCTCGCCCAACGTGAGCTTGAGCGGCTGGACCCCGGATCCCGATCCGCTCGGCTCGTATCTCGACTCGCTCGAGCGACTTGCCACGCTCGATCCGGCGACGCTGGTGCTGCCCTCGCACGGCCGGCCCTTCACCGGAATCCGCAGCCGCTCCCTCAGCTTGCGCGACCACCATCTGAGGCATCTCGATCAGCTGCGCGCCGCGTGCCGCGAGCCGCTCACCGCCTACGAGAGCCTGCGCGTGCTGTTCCGTCGCACGCTCACCGGCTTCCACCGCTTCCTCGCATTGGGCGAGGCGATTGCGCACCTCGAGCACCTCGCGCGCCGCGGGGCGCTCGAGCGGCAAACCGACGCGCGCGGCATCATCCGTTACGTCCGCGCGGCTTGAGCGGATCGGGCCCGCCCTGGGCCCAATCGAGGAGCTCGACCGTGTGCACCACCGCAGGACCCTCCGCGCTTGCGAGCTGAACGATGCAGCCCAAGTTTCCCGCAGCGACGACACGCGCGTCGGTGCGGCGGATGTGGGCAAGCTTGCGCGCACGCAGCGCCGCCGCGATCTGCGGCTGCAGGATGTTGTAGGTCCCGGCCGAGCCGCAACAGAGATGCCCCTCGGGGACCTCCACGACCACGAAGCCCGCGCGCTCGAGGAGTCGGCGCGGGGCGTGCTCGACGCGCTGGCCATGCTGCAGCGAGCAGGCCGAGTGGTACGCGACGCGCACGCCGTGCGCCGGGGAGTCCGGCAGAACGGGCTCGCCGTCACCGCCGGGCGTTGGCTCCGCAAGCACCTCCGTGATATCGCGCGCAACGCTGCTTGCCCATGCGGCCGGCCCGGCGAGCTCGCGGTCGTTGCGGAAGAGGAACCCGTAGTCCTTCAGATGGGTCCCGCAGCCGGATGCATTCACGACGATCGCATCGAGCCCGCGCAGTCGCTCGGCCTCGAGCCGCGCGAGGATCCGCGCCGCGAGCGCGCGGCCTTGCTCGGCGCGCCCGAGATGATGGACCAGCGCGCCACAGCAGCCTTCCACCCCGACCACGTCGAATCCGGCGCGGAGGAGCAATCGCTGCGAGGCTGACTGCACGGCCGGCGCCATGATCGACTGCACGCAGCCCGCGAGCAGCGCCACTCGGCCGCGCCGCTCGCCGCGGGCGATCGCGGCAGGCGCTCGCTCCGCCGGCCGCGCCTCGCGCGCGAGCGCGAGGAGCGCGCTGAGCGGTGCGGGCCAGCGGCGCGCACGCTCCGGCAAGCGCCGCACGATCGCATCGACGAGCCGTGCAAGCGCCAGCGCCACACGCAGCCGGTGCGGATAGGGGAGCAGTTGTGCCAGGCCGAGCCGCAACATCCGCTCGGGCCAGGCGCGCCGGAAAGTGCGCTCGATGTGCACGCGGGCGTGATCGACGAGGTGCTGATAGTTGACGCCCGAGGGACAGGTCGTCATGCATGCGAGGCACGACAGGCACCGATCGACGTGCTTGACGAGAGCGGCTGTGGCGGGTCGCCCCCCCTCGAGCATCTCCTTGATCAGATAGATGCGGCCGCGCGGGCTGTCGAGCTCGTCGCCGAGGAGGACATAGGTGGGACAGGTAGCCGTGCAGAAGCCGCAATGCACGCAGCGGCGCAGGATCTGCTCGCTCGCGGCCGTCTCGGGATCCTTCAGCTGCTCGGGTGAGAAGCAGGTCTGCATGCTCAGCTCAGGCGCCCGGGATTGAGAAGCCCGCGTGGATCGAACGCCTCCTTCAGGCATTGCGTCACCGCCGCGAGCGGCTGCGCCAAGGGCGGAAACACCGGCGTCACGGTGCGCTCGTCCGCGGGCGCTTTCACGAGTGTCGCGTGACCGCTCGAGAGTGCGCCGCGCACGCGGAGCGCATCGAGCTCGGCTGCGCCGAGCCACAGGAGGCCACCGCCCCAGTCGAGAAGATAGTCTTCCGGCGCGAGCCGCTCGATGAGCGCCGGGGCATCGCTCGGCGCGACGGAGATTCGCCACACGAGCGGGTGCCGGCCAAGCGCTCGCGCGCCGCCGAGCTCCGCCCAGAGCCCGCGAGAGTCCTGATCGAGCACCCAACGATGTGCACGCGCGCTGCCCAATGTGTCGATGAGTGTACGCGCACGGGCCGCCACGGAAACCGCGAAACCCTCGAGACGCAGCGCCACCCCGCGCGCAGGCGCGAATGCCGCGCAGGAGACCTCGCACGCGCACGCGAGCGCCTCGCTCATCAGGCGCACCGCAGTCGCGGCGGACTCCGCCTCGAGGACCAGCGTCCGCTCGTGCTCGGCCGCGGGATGCACGCGCACGGTCACCTCGGTCAGCACCGCGAGCGTGCCCCACGAGCCCGCGAGCAGCTTCGGCAGGTCGAAGCCGGTCACGTTCTTGACGACGCGGCCGCCCGCGTGGAATCGCTCCGCGCGACCCGAGACCGCCCGCAGCCCGAGGAAATGATCGCGCGCGGCACCGGCGCTCAGGCGCCGCGAGCCGGAGAGATTGGCCGCGAGCACGCCCCCCAGCGTCGGTGCCGCGCGCGCTTCAGTGAGCGCACTCAAATCGGGGGGCTCGAAGGCCAAGCGCTGGCGGTGCCGGCTCAAGAGCTCCACGATCTCCGCGAGCGGCGTCGCCGCGCGCGCGGTGAGCACCAGCTCCTCGGGTTCGTATGCGAGGATGCCGGTGAGTGCCGCAAGCTCGAGCGGCTCGGCGCGAACGGGCCTGCCGATCGAGCGCTTGGAGCCCCCGCCGATCGGCTCGAGCGGATTGCGGGCGGTTGCGATCGCTTCCGCCACGTCGGCTTCGTCGCGAGGCTGCAGCATCGGGGGCGGGAGTGGCGTCAGAAGCGCGGAAGCCCGGCAAAGCGCTCCGCACCGCCGTGCACGTGTACCCGCCCCTGCTCGGCGCAGCGGTGCAGAAGCGGGAACACCTTGCCCGGATTGAAGCGTGCGTGCGGATCGAACGCGTGCTTGACGCGCCGCTGCACCTCGAGATCTGTGTCGCTGAACTGGTAGCCCATGAGATCGCGCTTCTCCAGCCCAACGCCGTGCTCGCCGGTGAGCACGCCGCCGCGATCGACGCAGAGCTTCAGGATCTCGGCGCCGAAGGCCTCGGCACGCTCGAGCTCACCCGGGCGGTTGGCATCGTAGAGAATGAGCGGGTGCAGATTTCCATCGCCGGCGTGAAACACGTTCGCGACCTCGAGCCCAAAGCGCACGGAGAGCGCATGGATTGCGCCGAGCACTCGCGGCAGCTCGCGCCGCGGAATCGTGCCGTCCATGCAGTAGTAGTCCGGGCTCAGCCGTCCGACGGCGGGGAACGCCGCCTTGCGGCCCGCCCAGAAGCGCAGCCGCTCCGCCTCACTCGTGGAGGCCTGACAGCTCGAGGCCTCGTGGGAGCGCGCGAGCGCGTGGACACGCTCGATGAGGTAGTCGACCTCGGCGGCTGGACCATCGAGCTCGACGATGAGCAGCGCCTCGGCTGCGAGCGGATAGCCCGCCTGTACGAACGCCTCGGCGGCCGCGATCGCCGGGCGATCCATCATTTCCATGCCGGCCGGGACGATGCCGGCGGCGATGATGGCAGCGACGCAGGCGCCCGCGCATTCGGCCGACGGGAAACCGATGAGCAGCGCACGGGCGCTTGCAGGCCGGCGCAGGATCCGTACCGTCACCTCGGTCACGATCCCGAGCAGCCCCTCGGAGCCCGTCAGCAGGCCGAGCAGATCGTACTGGCCGGAATCGAGATGCTTGCCGCCCAAGCGAGCGACCGTCCCGTCGGGCAGCACCAGCTCAGCGCCGAGCACGTTGTTGGTGGTGAGGCCGTACTTGAGGCAATGCACCCCGCCCGAGTTCTCCGCGACATTCCCACCGATGGTGCAGGCGATCTGGCTCGAGGGGTCCGGAGCGTAATAGAAGCCGCGCTCGCCGACAGCGTGAGTGAGTGCGAGATTCGGCACACCGGACTGCGCGACCACGCATCGGTTGGGGTAATCGACTTCGAGGATGCGGTTGAATTTGCCGAGCCCGACCACGATTGCATCGGCGGCCGGAATCGCGCCGCCCGAAAGCGAGGTGCCGGCTCCGCGCGGCACCACTTTCACGCCCTCGCGATGCGCGAAGGCGAGAAGCGCGGCCACCTGTGCGGTCGTTTCCGGCAGCACGACCGCGAGCGGCCGCTGGCGGTAGGCGGTGAGCCCGTCGGTCTCGTAGGCCGCAAGGCTCACCTCGTCCGCGACGACTTCGAGCGGTGGGGCGAGCGCACGCACGGCGCGCACGATCTCGTGCTTGCGTGCGAGCGCGGCGGGATCGGGTTCGGCGAAGCAGATCACGGGAGCGGGTGGCTCGCAGGCGTTCGCGTGTACGGCGCCGTGCGCCGTCAGCCGGCCTTGCGGCGCTCGGTGACCTGCTTCTCCGCACTCACCTCGAGCACCAGACAGATCCCGGCGCGCGCGAGCAGCTTGAGCAGCTGCGGCGAGAGCGCGCAGGAGTACTCACTCGCGCCCGCGAGCTCCACGCACAGCTCGATCGTGGCCGCTTCGGCCTGCAAGCGCGAGAGGAACGGCTGCACGCGCCGCAGGCGCACGACCGCCTGCAGCAGCATCGCCTCGGTGTCGAGCGCTCCGCGCAATCCGGCATCGAGCTCTCGCAGCTCGCCCTTCCAGTAACTCTCGTGGTAAGTCCCCCCGGGTGCCTGCCCGGGGAGCGGGCGCCGCGGATCACCCGCGCGCCAGGCGTGCTCGGGCTCGAAGCCGAGCGTGCGGGTGATCTCTGCCGGATCGATGCTCGGATGGCGGATGCGCAGCGAGACCGTGAACTGATCGAGACTCATTGCCGGAACACTCCCGGTCACGGAACACTCCTTAATCTCAAGGCACGCAGCATGCGGCAGCGAAGGCCCGCATCGCAACCGGTACGCCGCGGCGCGGGCGTGAGCGCGGCCCGCCGCGGTGGATGCTAGGATGGCCCGTTCCGGCCGTGGATCGAGGTGTTCCGCGTGAGCCTCCTCAGCCGACGCGATTCCCTGGCCGCGCACCCGAACCCCGCGGCGGGCGCCCCGCAGGCACCCTCGGGGCAGGTTGCGCTCATCCGGGACGACCCGCGTCCGGTGCGCCTGCGAGCCAGGCGCGACCCTGCGCGTACAGGCGCTCCACCTCGGGGCCCTTGAGCCCGGGCAAGCCGGACCGGCGCACGGTGTAGCCGATCTTCGTCTGCAGATACGCGAGATGCCGGTAACCCTCCGGAAAGCCCTCGAGCAGCGCCCGGTCGAGCTTCACGGCGGTGCCGGGAACGAGCGGATCGATGCGGTCCTTCTCGTAGATCGGCTGGCGGCGCACCATGCCCCAGTGTCCGCCGCGCTGCTCGAGGAAGTCGTAGAAGCGTCCCGTGCACACGACGTCGCACGGCACGCCCTCGACGCTTGCTCGCTGATTGATGGTCATCTTGGTCTGCGCAATCGCCCGCGGGCCGACCACATCGCAGCTGAACGCGCCGAGAAAGTGCAGGATGCTGACCCCGCGCTCGTAGCCCTCGCGGCGCGCGCGCACGAATTCCTGCGCCGGCGCTTCGAACCAGGTCGCGGTCATCCAGCCGTCGTCGTGCCAGAGCGCAGCGAAGCGCTCCCAGTCCCCGCTGTCGCTGAAGATCACCCAGCGCTCGATGATTTCACGGATTGCCTGCTTCGCCGCCTGCACGTCCTGCGACATCGCCTCCCCCTTTCAAACAGATGAGCACTGCACTGACCGCGCGAGTTTCGACCCGGGTGGCGCTTTCGGCAAGCGCCGTGCTGTGCGCCGCCGCGGCGGCGGCCGCTCCGTCCGCGGCCCTCACGTGCGCGCCGTCCCCGAGCGTCGCGCTCGGACGCGCGCCATCGGCCGCTCGCCCGCGGCTGCGGCCGATTCGCGTTGATGCGCAGACGGTGATCGGGCTGCTGCGTTCGCTCCAGGGCGTGAACGGCGCGCCGGCGCCGGGGACGCACAAGCCCCCGCAATTCACCTTCGGCGGTTGGAACATGGCCGAGCGCGTCGATGTCTCGCGCGGCTATCGCGCGGCGCGCATCGATCTGGTGCGCACCCACGACGGCTACGGCCCCGGGGACATCGATGCGCACTTCGGTCCCCCGCGCTCCACCGGCCGCTTCACGGTGCCCGCGGCGCGCAACGCCCTCGATATCTTCCCGCGAGCGGACGCCGACCCCGCAGATCCGCGCAGCTACCGCTTCGGCCCGACCGACCGGCAGGTGAGCTCCATCGTTGCGCTCGGCGCGCAGGTCATCTTCCGGCTCGGCCGCAGCGAGACCTCCACGGTCTCACCGCCGCGCGACTTCGAGCGCTACGCCGCGATCGCCGAGCACATCGTCCTGCACTACAACCGCGGCTGGGATCACGGCTTTCGATTCGCCATTCGCTACTGGGAAGTGTGGAACGAGCCCGACCTCGGAAAGCTCTTCTGGGGCGGGACGCCGCAGCAGTTCTACCGGCTCTATGCCGCGCTCGCGCGGGCGGTGAAGCGCGCCGACCCCGTCGCGCTCGTCGGCGGTCCGGCGCTTGCGAAGCCGAACGAGCCGGGGCCGTATCGCGACGGTTTCCTCGAGTTCGTGCGCGCCGCTCAGGTGCCGCTCGATTTCTACTCCTGGCACTGGTACACGACCGACACGGAAGATCCGCGCGCGTTCGTGCGCATCGCACGCGCGGTGCGCGCGCGGCTCGATCGCTTCGGGTTCCGGCGCACGCTCGAGGCGCTCGATGAGTGGAACTACGGGCTCGTCGATCCGCCGCCCGCTGACATCGAGCGCGCGGCCTTCGTTGCGAGCGCGCTCATCGACATGCAGGATGCGCCGATCGATCTCGCCGCCCTGTATCGCGGCGACAGCCTGTTCGGGGCGGACGGGGCCACTCCCAACCGCACGGGCAGCGCGCTGATCGCCCTCGGCCGGATGACCGACACGCCGCTCCGACTCCGCGTGGCGGGGGGGACCGACGCGTGCGGCTTCGCCGTCGAGGCAGGCCGCTCGCGCGACGGGCGCACGATGCAGATCGTCGTGAGCAACTACGCGATCGGCGAGGGCGCGCCGCGCGGCTACCGGGTCACGATCGCGCAGCTTTCCCCGACCGAGCGCTATCGCATCGAGCGCTATCGGATCTCCGCGGCGCGCAGCCTCGCGCTCGTCGGCCGCACCGAGGCTCGCGCCCAACGCTCCAGCGGGGCACTCGAGCTCACCGCGGTGCTGCCGGCGCCCGGGATCGATCTCCTCGTCATCAGAAGCGCAGGCCGACAGTGATCGGCCAGAACGCGGTTCGCTCATCCGGCGGCCCGATCTGCCGGAAGCGCGCCTCGACAAACCAGGACATGCCGCCGCCGAGCGGCATCGCGATGCCCGCGCCCGCGTTCCAGGAGAACTCCCCGTTGGTGGTCGTGCGCGCGATCGGCGCGTTGGCCGGGAAAAACCCGCCGCCGCAGAAGCCGAACCATGGGTCGCAGTAAGGACCTCCGCCGAACGCAGTCTGGTAGAGCTCAACCTGACGCTGATACACCCCGATGCCTCCGAGGAGGTAGGGCCTCACGTACGCAGAGAGCGGTAGATCGATCTCCGCGTCGAGATCCGCGCCCCACACGCGCCCAACGCCTGCATCGATCTGCGTCTCGGTCGCGTCCGAGCCGAGATTGATCAGATTGCCCGTCGCTCCGAACTGGCTGTAGCTCGCATCGAGGCGCAAGCCGAGTGGCGTCGCGGGACTCGGAAACCAACTCACTCCACCGCCGAGCGTCCAGCCGTTGTCGAGATAGTTGGCGGTCGTGCCTTCGGTGATGCCGGTGCCACCTTCGATCTGCCACTGGAGCGGTCGATCCGCGCTTCCTTGGTAATAGTACTGCGCCATCGCCGGGGTGAACGCCGCGAGCAGCAGCAGCGCGCCGAGCGCATTGAGATATCGTCGCACCACAGAGTCCTCCTTTGTCACAACACGGCACCGCACCGGGGCGCCCACCGTGGGTCGCTCGGTCCCAAACGCGGCCGGCGACGCGCGGTTTACTCGCATACCCGAGGAAGCCCCTGAGCAACATTCATGCCGCATCCGCGACGCGCGCTGCCCGTAAAACGAGAAGGCCCGCCGAAGCGGGCCCTCAAGTGCCTATGCGAGCGCGGTTACTTCGATGCCGCCGAGCCGCTCTTCTTCTTCATGTGACTATGCGCATGATGATGCTTGTGCATCTTCGTCGTCTTCGCGCCCTCGGTCGTCGTCGACGTGGCGGCAGTGGCCAGCACAGGGCCGGCAAGCAGGAGCAAACTGACAACGGGAACCAGTTTCTTGAGCACGGTGGTCTCCAATTGGATTCTGAGCTATGCGGGCACGGACGCGTGCACGCTATTGCAACTGACCCTCGCTTCACCGGCCAAGTTCGGGCCGCCATGCATTACAAAATGTTCATGACGAAATCGAGAGCTCTCCGGAGCGCTTTCCTACCCCGGGGGGAGCGCCCCGAGCTGACTTAACCCCAGCGGATCTGCTCGGGTCCCGGCGCCGCCACGGCAAATGGCTCGGGCACCCGGCCGCGCGCCAGCGCCGCGCGCACGGCTGGCCGCGCAGCGATGGCCCGCACCCACCCGAGGGAGCGGGGGGTTTGGCGCTCGTTGAGGAGTTCAGGACAGAGTCCCGGCAGATAGGCGAAGTAGGCGAACACGGCGATGTCCGCCAGAGAGTACTTCGCGCCAGCGAGCCACGGCGTGCGGGAAAGATCGGCCTCGATGCCGGCGAGCGCACGCGCGATGCGCTCGCGCGCGCGCGCGAGCTCTTCATCCGATGAGGTGCGCCCGCGGCGCGCCGCGAGCTGCGCCGCATCGAGTGCCGCGCGCGAGCGAGCGGCGTAGGCGTGCCAGGCGAGCTCGCACACCGAGGCCGCGACGCCCTCGTCGATGCGCTTCTGCCACACACGCACCCGCCAGCGTCCGCGCGCATCGGGCGGCATCAGCGCCGTGGCGGGGAATGCCTCCTCGAGGTACTCGCAGATGTCGCTCGCCTCGCTCAAGGCGGCTCCATCGCTCACCAGCACGGGCAGCTCGGCGGTCGCACTCGATGCGAGGAGCGCGGCGCGATACTGCTCGACGCAGAGCACGTTCACGTAGCGGCTCGCGTAGGCGAGGCCCTTCTCCTCGAGGCTGATCAGCACGCGCGCCGAGGCCCCGTTCGGCTCCCAGTGATAAAGCTCGAGCATGTCGTAGGCCCTCCTGCGAACGGGGCTGCGATCAGCCCGGACGCACCGGTGCGCGGGTGCGCGCGCGCATCTCGCGCACTGCAGGCCGCTCCTCCATCCGCCGGATCCACTCCAGGGTGCGCGGCGTCGCGCCGTCGTTGACGAGCTGCGGCGACCAGCGCGCGATGAACGCATAGAAGTTGAGCAGATCGATATCGGCGAGGGAATACGCGGAGCTCGCGATCCACGGCGATCGCGCGAGCGCCTGCTCGATGCGCTGCGATGCGGCGGCGATGCGCCGCTCGGATTCGGCGAGCTCCTCCGGCGGCGTCGCCTGCAGGTACGCGAGCCGCCAGGCACGGCGCCGGTCCGGATCAGGCACGCGCGCGATGATCGCCTCGATCTCCTCGCGGCTGCGCGCGCCGATGAAGCTCGGGACGATGCGGTTCCAGTGGATCATCATCAGACACCGGCCGAGATCGCACTCGATGAAGCGGCACCATGAGCGCATGCTCCAGCGCTCGCGGGGCGCCTCGGGCCTCAGTGCCGGACCGGGAAAGGCCTCATCGATGTACTCGCAGATCGCCCTCCCCTCGGTGAAGACCTCACCGTCGTGCACGAGCGCCGGCACCTGGCCGCGCGGATTGATCGCGAGGTACTCGGGCTGCAAGTGCTCGAACTGCGCGCCCTTGAGCTCGCGCTCCGTGAAGGCGACACCCTTCTCGAGCAGCGTGAGAAACACTCGGCCCGAGTTAGTGCCCAGGGGCTGAAAGTAGTAGAGCTCGACGGCCATGCACGCACCGGCGGCGCGGCGGCGCGCGCCTCGCTCAGCCGGCCGGCAGATGAAGCGCCGCGCGCAGCTGCCGCGCGGTGAGGAGCTTCACGTACACGGGCGTTCCCACATCGAACTCCTTCGCGCGCGCGAGCCCACCCACCACCACCGGCTCGAAGCCGGCCGCACGCACCAGGCGCTCGGCGACTGCGAGCGCTTCGGGGTCGTCACCGGCGAGCGGGATCGCAAAGCGCTCCCCCGCCCGATGCGCGTCCTTACCGAGCGCGACCCAGCTGATCGCGTTGAACGCGCGCACCAGACGCACCCCGGGCAGGTAGCGCGCGGATGCCACGCCGGTTCCGAGGCGCCGCGCCTCGAGCGCCATCGCCCCGTCGCGCTGCGGATACGGGTTGCCCGTGTCGAGCACGATCTTGCCGGCGAGGTCGTGCGCGAGGCTGCGACCCACCTCCGGCAGGACGCCGTACGGTACCGAGATCAGCACCACCTCGCTGAACCGGGCGGCATCGCGCGGCGTGCCAACGTGCACTCGCGG
Organism: Steroidobacteraceae bacterium; assembly: GCA_035523875.1. Lineage (GTDB taxonomy): Bacteria > Pseudomonadota > Gammaproteobacteria > Steroidobacterales > Steroidobacteraceae > JASHUC01. The sequence continues at coordinate 126,424 of DATKPY010000037.1, read as the reverse complement.
ACCGAGGGAGCGGGCGAGCGCCTCGAGCTTCGCCGGATGGTCCGAGGAGATCATGAGCTCGTAGCCCGCGTGCGCCCAGAGCTTCGCGAGCGTGCCGCCGATGTGCCCGGTACCGATGATGCCGATCCTCTGCGGCCCCGAGCTCTGCGGCTCCGCAGCCCGCGCAGACCGACCGGCCGCGGGGAGCGTGAGCCCCGCTGCGATCGCAAGCAGCGCGAATGCGGCGGTGCTGATCCGATACAGGCGGATGGCGGCTCGCGTGCGTGGGCTCATGGCTCGCTCCCGGTGGCTACGGCGGCTCATGATACCTCCGCGGTGGCGGTTGCTCAGAAATTCGCCACCCTAACGCAAAGCCGGACGCGAGCCGCGCGGTGCGAAATTCAAGAGGGGGCCGTGCACAGACTTATGCACAGCTTTTGTGGATATCTCCGCGCCGCCGGGGACGGGCTGGCACGTCCGCGATCCTTGTGTGACACTCCGCGCGCCCCATGCGTGAAAGGCCGCCCATGAAGAGTCGCGTGCGTTCCAAGCCCGTCGGCGTTGAAGCGCAAGTCCCAAGCGAGGAGCAGGAGCTCGCCGCCGGCGCGGCACGCGCGACGCTGCGCGTGGAAGTGGCGAGGCAGAACGTGCGCCTTGCCAAGGAAGAGGTGAAGCGGGCGCGCAAGCGCTACAAGGAGGCCAAGCGCGAGGCGAAGCGGGCACGCAAGCGCGCTCAGGCGGCGCGCAAGGCGTGGAAGCAGGTGCGCCGCCGCGGCAAGCACAAGCCCCGACCCCACAAGCGACCGGGTCGCAGCGCCGCGCGCGCGCGCCCCGCCGGCCAGCCGAAGGCCGCCGCCGCGGAGTAGCCCCCCGGCCCTTGGCGCCGAGCGGCGCAGTCCATGGACGTCCCGCAGCGCATGACGGATCCCTCCGGGCTCGGCACCCTGCCCGCCCCGCCGGAGCCTCATGCCGGCGTCACCGAGCCCGGCCCGCAGCTCTCCGTCATCGTGCCGACGTTCAACGAGCGCGCGAACGTCGCCGAAGTGGTCGAGCGGCTGCGCGGCACGCTCGCCGGCCGGCGCTGGGAGGTCATCTTCGTCGATGACGATTCCCCCGACGGCACGGGCGATGCCGTCCGCGCGATTGCGGCGGGCGATCATCGGGTGCGCTGTCTCGCGCGGCTCGGACGCCGCGGACTCGCCTCCGCCTGCATCGAGGGCATGCTCGCGAGCAGCGCCCCGTATCTCGCCGTGATGGACGCCGACCTGCAGCACGATGAGACGCTGCTGCCAAGGATGTGGGATCTGATGCTCGAAAGCGGTGCGGACATCGTGATCGGCAGCCGCTACGCCGCGGGCGGCGGGATCGGCGGATGGCAGCGCTCGCGCGCAACCTTGAGCCGCTACGCCACGTGGTTGAGCCGCCTCGTGATCCGCGCGCAGCTCACCGATCCGATGAGCGGATTCTTCATGTTGCGGCGGCCGGTGCTCGAGGAATGCGTGCGCGGACTCTCCGCGCTCGGCTTCAAGATTCTCGTCGATCTGTTCGCATCCGCGCCGCGGCCGCTCGAGTTCCGCGAGCTGCCGTACCAGTTCCGGCCGCGCCGCGCCGGGCAGAGCAAGCTCGATTCCCTGGTCGCATGGGACTTTGGGCTGCTGCTCATCGACAAGCTCGTCGGCCACATCGTTCCCGTGCGCTTCATCGCCTTCACGCTGGTCGGAGCGTTCGGCTTCCTGGTGCACTTCGCCGTGCTCGCGGTGCTGATCGGCGCATTCTCCCAGGCCTTCGTGCGCTCGCAGGCGATCGCGACGGTGGTTGCCATGACGTTCAATTATTCGGTCAACAACGCGCTCACCTATCGGGACAGGCGTCTTACCGGTTGGGGCTGGTTGCGCGGCTGGGCGGCGTTCGTCGCGGCGTGCAGCGTCGGTGCGGTGGCAAACGTCGGCATCGCCTCGTACGTCTATCACATGAGAAGGGCGTGGGTACCGGCAGCGGCGGCCGGCGTGCTCGTGGGGGCGGTGTGGAATTACGCCGCGACGCTCGTATTCACGTGGTCGAAGCCGGGCGGGCGCACCTGAGGCCCCAAGGGGCCGCGACCGCGGCTCCCCGCAAACGAGCGGGCTCGCTAGCCGCCCTTCCTGCGACAGCCTTCCATGAACGTCACGCGATCCTGCGCCGTGAGCTGGCGATCGTTGGCGATGGTGTTGCAGCGCCGCTCGATGCTCCGCTGCGATTCGAACAGATCCGCGGGCCGAGCGTTCGAGGCGAGGCAAGCGCGCATGAAGCTGCGGTATTCCTCGTTGGACATCCGCTTGCCTGCCGTGGCGGCGTCGCATTTGCGCGCGCGCGCAACGGAGGCGGAATTGTCCTGTGCCCGCGCGAGCGGCGCTTGAGCGAGCGGCAGGAGCGAGCAGAGCACGAGCGAGATGAGCACCGAGCGCATGGAACCTCCCGCGTCTTACCCCGTTCTGCGGCGCAAGCTCGCCGCGAGCGCTGCAGACCGGGGACTTGCCGGTGGCTTCGGCCTGCCTGGCCCGCCACCGGCATCAACCACCGGGCGGCCCGAAGGCGAGCCGCTGCCGGCCCGACCTGCCGCCCGACTCGTCACGCCTTCCTGACCGCGAGCTTGACGCGCTTCTGCCAAGCCTTGAAGCGCACGGCCGCTTCGCTGCGCTTCAACTGGCGGGCGATGCGGCGCACGCCTTGCTTGCCGGCGAGCTTCTTGAGCAGCTTCAACTCAGTGGCGGTCCAGAGGACTCTTTTTCGACGTGGACGTGGCATGTGCGGGCTCCAATCTATTGACGACATTTCGGGCAGACTCATGAGCGAGCTGCCCTCGCAACTCTAACATCTTAGCAGCCCGCGCGGGCGCTTGTCTGTTTGTTTGCAATCGACCACGAGCCGCGCGCTCAGATTCGGGTTGCCGGCCGTCTCTGCATCACATCATTGAAGATTTTGCAAGCCCAGAGTCCATTGTATCTATACTGTTAGATATGTTTCTGCACTCCGAGCACGCGAGGCCGTGTCAGACGATCCCCTGAGCCGCTCGATCCTGCTCGAGGAGCTGCTTGACCATGGAGCGATTGCGTTCGAGTCGCGGAGCAGCGTGCCCCCTCAGTCGCTGCACCCGGATGAGGCCGTCGCCGTGACGCGCGCCGTGCCCAAACGGCTCGAGGAATTCGCGACGGGCCGCGCCTGCGCCCGCCGCGCGCTCGAGCGGCTCGGGATCACTCAGTATCCGCTGCGGGTGGGCGCCGACCGCGAGCCGCTCTGGCCGGCTGGCATCGCAGGCAGCATCACTCACACACGCGGGTTCTGCGCGGCCGCGGTCGCACGCTGCGCCGAGTGCGCCTCGCTCGGGATCGATGCCGAGCCGAGCGACTCCGTGCACGCGCGGCTGTGGCGCACAATTGCGACAGAAGCGGAGCTTGCGCAGCTTGCGGGATTGCCGGAGCGCGCTGCGTGGGAACGGGCGACTCTGCTCTTCAGCGCGAAGGAGTCCTTCTTCAAATGTCAATATCCGCTCACCCGCCAGTGGCTCAACTTCCGCGACGTGAGCGTGAGCATCGAGGCGCACACCTACAGAATCGAGCCGCAGCGGCGCATCGCGCTCGAGCCGCGCGCGCCCGCACCCTGGGTCGGGCGGCATGCGCTGCGTGAGGGACTCGTCATTACCGCAATGAGTCTGCCGGGACCTGCGTTGCGCCCTTCAAATGCCTAGGCGAGCGCGCAGCCGGTTGTAATGGCCAGTTGTAATGGCCAGTTGTAATGGATTGTGTCGCCAACGCCGCGCTCATTTCTCCGGGAACCAAAGGCCCGGTAGACTGCACTCACCCGAGGAGCAGCGGCTGCGTCACTCGTTCCTCGGACTAGGCAGTTTGTACCTTCCATAGCACCGTTCGTTCCACGGTTGTCGACGGATCGGCAGTGAGCACTTATTGTCTGCGCGGGAAGCTCTCACTGGCGCCCCGCCAGCGGGGGGCGGCTCGGGTGCGTGCGCATGCAGCATTCGGACGCGCTGCTGCCGCTTCCCCTACTCGCAGGTAATGCATGAACGACATATCGCGATCGACCGACTTCGATCTCTCACCGGTGCAGCTGCGCGAGCCGTGGTGGCGCCGATCGGGCGTCGCGACGCATCGCTCCCGTGCGATCGCCATCGCTGTCGTGCTGCTCGGCCTCGGAGCGCTCGCCGCGCTCGGCTGGTACCTGGCGCACCGCACTGCAGCAAGCCAGTTCAACCGCGGCGCATTCCGCTTTCGGGCTGCCTCGACGGTGGGGATCAGCACGGTCGCCCGCCAGGACGTTCCGATCTATTACGACGCGCTCGGGACGGTCACGCCGCTCGCCACCGCCGTGGTGCAGGCCCAGGTCTCGGGCGTGATGACCAAGGTCTATTATAAGGAGGGCGAGATCGTGAAGGCGGGCGAGCCGCTCGTGCAGATCGATCCGCGACCCTTCCAGATGGCCTTCGAGCAGGCGCAGGGCAACCTCGCCCGGGACCAGGCGAATCTCGCGAACCAGCAGGTCATCGTCGAGCGTGACCGGGTCCTCATCAAGCAGGATTCGATCGCGCAGCAGCAGCTCGACACGGACTTCGCGACGCAGAAGCAGCTCGCGGCCACCGTGGCCACCGACCGCGCGGCGCTCGACTCCTCGAAGCTCAACCTCACCTGGAGCACGGTGAGCGCCCCGATCAGCGGCCGGGTCGGCATCCGGCCCGTCGATGTGGGAAACTACGTGACCTCGAGCCTCGCGAACGGCGTGGCGACGATCACCCAGCTGCAGCCGATCGACGTCCTCTACACGCTTCCCGCCGAGGACATCGCGCACATCCAGGCGCGGCTGCGCGCAGGCGCACAGCTTCCGACGACCGTCCTCGACCAATCGCGCACGACGATCCTCGCGACCGGCGCGTTCCTGACCATGGACAACCAAGTTGACACCTCCACCGGCACCGTGCGCCTGAAGTCCCGCTTCGACAACAAGGACGGCCTGCTCTTTCCGCAGCAGTTCGTCAACGTGCGGCTCCTCGTCGATACGCTGAAAGGTGCCGTCGTGGTCCCCGCCGCAGCCGTGCGCCACGGTCCGAACGGCGACTACGTCTACGTCGTCACGCCGGACCAGACCGCACACGTTGAGCTCGTGAAGACCGGTCCGTCGGTCGACGACAAGATCTCGATCGCCTCGGGCTTGAATGGCGGTGAGCGCGTGGTCACCGAAGGCGGCGACCGGCTGGTCGACGGCGCGACCGTGCGGCTCGCCGGGGAGAGCGAGGCACAGTTCAGCCGCGGGCTCGGAGGCACAGCGGGCGCTGCGCCCTGGCGCCGCGGCGCCGCGGGCAGTGCGGGCAGTGCGGGCGCGGGCAAGCGCTGGCACGGTCATCGGCGCTCGCAAGGTGCGGGCGAGGCCGGATCTGCGCAGTCGGGCGGATGAGCCGCCGCGATGACGCACTCGCATCACCTCAACCCCAGCCTTTAGTCGCTCGGCTCGGACGTCGATGAGTCCGTCACGCCCCTTCATTCTGCGCCCCGTCGCGACCTCGCTCTTCATGTTCGCGATCGTGCTCGCGGGCCTGGTCGGCTTTCACTTCCTGCCGTTGTCCGCGCTTCCCGAGGTCGACTACCCGACGATTCAGGTGGAGACCCAGTACCCGGGAGCGAGCCCCGAGGTGATGAGCCAGACCGTCACGGCACCGCTCGAGCGCCAGTTCGGCGAGATGCCCGGGCTGCAACGGATGTCCTCGGTGAGCGCCGCGGGCGCCTCCGTCCTCACCCTGCAATTCTCGCTCCAGATCTCCCTCGATGAGGCCGAGCAGGAGGTCCAGGCCGCGATCAACGCGAGCAGCGCGCTGCTGCCGACGGATCTTCCGGCACCGCCCGTCTACGCGAAGGTCAACCCGGCCGACGCGCCGATCATGAGCCTCGCGGTTACCTCGACCACGATGCCGATCACGGACGTCGAGAATCTGGTCGAGACGCGGCTCGGCCAGAAGATCTCCCAGCTCCCGGGCGTCGGCCTCGTCACCGTGAACGGCGGCTCGCGGCCGGCCGTGCGCATCCAGGTGGACACCCAACTGCTCGCCTCGATCGGGCTCACGCTCGATCAGCTGCGCACGGTGATCAGTAACCAGAATTCCAACACCGCCAAAGGCGACATCGACGGACCTTCGCGCGACTACACGATCAATGCGAACGATCAGCTGTTCAACGTCGATGATTACAAGAATCTGATCATCGCCTACCACAACGGCGCTCCGGTGCGGCTGAAGGACGTGGGCGACATCGTGCAGGGCCCGGAGAACTCCAAGCTCGGCGCCTGGGAGAACACCGCCCCGGCAATCATCGTGAACGTGCAGCGCCAGCCCGGCGCCAACGTGATCGAGACGGTCGATGCGATCAATGCGCAGCTGCCCACGCTCCTCGCGAGTCTGCCGCAGGGCCTGCACGTCGATGTTCTGAGCGACCGGACCGTCGGGATCCGCGCCTCGGTGCGCGACGTGGAGATCGAGCTGATCGTGGCGGTCGTGCTCGTGGTGCTCGTGATCTTCCTCTTCCTGCACAGCGTGCAGGCGACGCTGATCGCGGGCCTCGCGGTGCCGATCTCACTCATCGGCACCTTCGGGGCGATGTACCTGCTCGGCTACAGCATCAACAACCTGACCCTCATGGCGCTCACGATCGCGAGCGGCTTCGTGGTCGATGACGCGATCGTGATGATCGAGAACATCTCGCGCTACCTCGAGGCGGGATTGCGTCCCATCGAGGCGGCCCTGAAGGGCGCCGCGCAGATCGGTTTCACGATCATCTCGCTCACCGTCTCGCTGGTCGCGGTGCTGATCCCGCTCCTTTTCATGGGCGATGTGGTCGGGCGGCTGTTCCGCGAGTTCGCGGTGACGCTTGCGATCACCATCGTCATCTCCGCGGTCGTCTCGCTCACGCTCACCGCATCGCTCTCGGCGCGCTGGCTCAAGCGCGAGCCGCACGTGCCGCCGTCCGGGCTCGGGCATTACTGGCAGATCGGATTCGACAAGGTGGTCGCGCGCTACGACACCGCGCTCGAGTGGGTGTTCGATCACCAGGGCGCGACACTGATCGTCGCATTCCTCACCCTGCTCCTTACGGCGGCGCTGTATCTCGCCATGCCGAAGGGGCTGTTCCCCACCCAGGACACCGGCGAGCTGCTCGCCGAGGTGAGAGCGCGCCAGTCGATCTCCTTCGATCGGATGAAGGAGGTGCAGGTCGACGTCGCGCGCGCGATCCTCAAGGACAAGGATGTCGAGAGCTTGAGCTCGTTCATCGGCGTGGACGGGGTCAACTCCACCGCGCTCAACTCCGGTCACATGCTGATCAATCTCAAGCCGTTCCGTGAGCGCCCCGGCCAGGACAAGATCATTCCGCGCCTCTACCAGCTCGCAAGCGAGGTACCGGGGGCGACGCTCTATCTGCAGCCCGTCCAGGACCTCACCATCGATGCCGAGAGCGGTCCCACCCAGTACCGCTTCGCGATCGGCGGAGCGGATCCCGACCAGATCAACCTCTGGACGCAACGCCTGGTCGAGAAGCTCGCGCAGACCCCGGAGCTGCGCAACGTCGTCTCCGACACGCTCAACCGCGGTCTCGCCGCGCTCGTCGACATCGACCGCGACACCGCCGGGCGGCTCTCGGTGACGGCGGCGAGCGTGGATGAGGCGCTCTACAGCGCATTCGGGCAGCGCATCATCTCCACGATCTTCACCGACACCAACGAGTACCGCGTGATCCTCGAGGAGAAGCCCGGAGTGGTGACGAACCCGAACCAGCTCGACCTCGTGAACGTGAATACGGGGTCTGGCACGCCGACGCCCTTGACCACCCTCGCACAGATCAAGGTCGAGAACGCACCGTTGCAGATCACGCGGGCCGAGCAGTTCCCCTCCTCCACCATCGGCTTCGACATCGCACCGGGCGTGTCCCTCGGGGCCGCGGTCGATGCGATCCGCCGCGCCGAGAGCGAGCTCGGCGTGCCGCCGAGCATCACGACCACGTTCCTCGGCGCGGCCAACGCCTACCAGGCATCCCTCGCCAACGAGCTCTGGCTCATCCTGGCTGCGATCGTGTGCGTCTACATCGTGCTCGGGGTGCTCTATGAGAGCTACGTCCACCCGCTCACGATCCTCTCGACGCTGCCCTCGGCGGGCGTCGGCGCGTTGCTCGCGCTCCTCATCACCGGCAGCGACCTCGATGTGATCGGCATCATCGGTATCGTGCTGCTCATCGGCATCGTGAAGAAGAACGCGATCATGATGATCGACTTCGCGATCGAGGCGGAGCGCGAGGGCGGCAAGAGCGCGCGCGAGGCGATCCACGAGGCGGCGCTGCTGCGCTTCCGGCCGATCCTGATGACGACGATGGCGGCCCTCTTCGCGGCCGTGCCGCTCATGCTCGGCACCGGGGTGGGACACGAGCTGCGCAGCCCCCTCGGCATCTCGATCTTCGGCGGCCTCATCGTGAGCCAGCTGCTCACGCTCTTCACCACGCCCGTCATCTATCTCGCGTTCGATCGCCTGACCAGCCGCAGCCGGCGCGAGGAGCTCCCGCCGGCCGGCCACCTCGCCACATGAACCTGAGCGAGCCGTTCGTCCGCCGCCCCGTCGGCACGACGCTGCTCACGGCGGGCCTAGTGCTCGCCGGCGCGGTCGCGTTCTTTCTGCTGCCGGTCTCGCCGCTCCCGCAGGTCGACTTCCCCACGATCGAGGTGAGCGCGCAGCTCCCGGGCGCGAGCCCGGAGACGATGTCGAACAGCGTTGCCGAGCCGCTCGAGAAGCACCTCGGAGTCATCGCGGACGTGACCGAGATGACCTCGCAGAGCCGCGTCGGTCAGACCCAGATCGTGCTGCAGTTCAATCTCAACCGCGACATCGACGGGGCGGCGCGCGACGTCGAGGCGGCCATCAACGCCGCGCGCGTCGACCTGCCCGCAACGCTGCGGGCGAATCCGACCTACCGCAAGGTCAATCCTGCGGATACGCCCATCATGATCCTCGCGCTCACGTCGAAGACCAAGACGGCCGCGCAGATCTACGATGAGGTCTCGAACGTGATCGAGCAGCAGCTGCTGCAGGTCTCCGGCGTGGGCGACGTGGAGCTGGGGGGCGCCTCGCTTCCGGCCGTGCGCGTCGATGTGATCCCGTACGCGCTCAACGAGTACGGCATCAGCCTCGACGATGTGCGCGCGGCGCTCAATGCCGCCAATCCCAACCGGCCGAAGGGCGTGATCGACAATGACACGATGCGCTGGCAGATCTACACCAACGATACCGGACGGTCCGCGGCCAACTACAAGAATCTCGTGATCGCCTGGCGCAAAAACGCGGCCGTGCATTTGAGCGACGTGGCCCACGTCTACGACGGGGTAGAGGATATCCACAACCTCGGGCTTTTCAACGGCCAGCCCGCGGTGATCGTGATCGTCACGCGCCAGCCGAACGCGAACATCATCAACACGGTCGATGCGATCAAGAGGATCCTGCCGACGCTGCGCGCGACCCTGCCCCACGACATCGATCTCTCGATCGCCCAGGACCGCACGATCACCATCCGCGCATCGCTCCACGAGGTGGAGATCACGCTCCTCATCGCGCTGCTCCTCGTCGTCGTGGTGGTGAGTCTGTTCCTCTCGAGCGTCCGCGCGACGCTCATCCCGGCGGTGGCGGTGGTGAGCTCGCTCCTCGGCACCATCGGGGTGATGTATCTCGTCGGCTTCAGCCTGAATAACCTCTCGCTGATGGCGCTCACGGTCGCAACCGGCTTCGTCGTGGACGATGCCATCGTGGTGCTCGAGAACGTCTCGCGCCACCTCGAGGCCGGTATGGGGCGGTTTCAGGCGGCGCTCACCGGCACGCGCGAGGTGGGCTTCACCGTGCTCTCGATCAGCATCTCGTTGGTCGCGGTGTTCATCCCGCTCATCTTCATGGGCGGAATCGTCGGGCGGCTGTTCCGCGAGTTCGCGCTCACCTTGTCCTCGGCGGTGCTGATCTCGCTCGTCATCTCGCTCACGACGACGGCGATGATGTGCGCGTTCGTCCTCAAGCCGGGCGGGCGGGCCGAAGGTCCGCAAACAGAGCCGCGTCCGGCGAGCCGCATTGCGCAGCTCAGCACCGCGCTTTTCCGGCGCACCCTGGCCGTCTACGGCCGCGCACTCGACTGGTCGCTCGATCATGCGCCGGTCATGCTGGTCCTGCTCGCCGGAGTGATCGCGCTCAACGTCTACTTGTTCCTGATCGCGCCCAAGGGCTTCTTCCCGCAGCAGGACACCGGTCAGCTCATGTGCGGCATGCGCGCCGACCAGTCGGTGTCGTTCGATGCGACCCGCGGCAAGCTCGAGCAGGTTGTCGGCATCATCGACCATGATCCAGCGGTTGCGACCGTGGTGGCATTCACCGGGGGATCGCGCCCGGGCGGCGCCGCCTTCATGTTCATCACCTTGAAGCCGCGCTCGGTGCGTCACGAGGGCTCTCAGCAGGTGATCGCGCGGCTGCGCCCCAAGCTCGATCGAGTGACCGGCCTCAGAGTCTTCCTGAATCCCGTTCAGGACATGCGGATCGGCGGGCGCCAGTCGAATTCGACCTATCAGTACACGCTGCAGAGCGACAACATCGATGAGCTCAAGCGCTGGGCGCGCGCCCTCGCCGAGCGGATGAAACTCGAGCCTGCCGTCACCGACATCGACACCGACCAGGAGGAGCACGGTCTCGAGTCGTACGTGAACATCAATCGGGATACGGCCGCGCGGCTCGGCATCGCCGCGGTCAACATCGACAACATTCTCTACGATGCATTCGGCCAGCGGCTGGTCTCGACCATCTATACCGCGCTCAATCAGTACCACGTAGTGATGGACGTCGATCCGCGCTACGTGCGCGAGCCGAGGAGCCTGCAAGACATCTACGTGGAGTCCGGCCAGTACGCCGTACCATCCGGAGGACTCGCCGCCACGGCGAGCGGTAACGCGAACGGGGCGAACGCGTTCGGCAACACGACGACCACCACGACCACGGGAGGTGGCGGCGGCGGTGGCGGCACGACCGCCGGCACCGCAGGCGCCGCGGGCGGCTCGACGGCGGCCACTGCGACGAGCACGGCGGCGAGCCCGAGTCTCGCTGCGAGCACGGGGTTACCGCTCGCCATCGCCTCGACGGTCACCGCAAACACGGCGGTCGGCCTTGCCGCAACGGGGCCAGGCCTCACCACGGCGGCACCGTCGAGCAGCACGAGCACGAGCACGACCACGAGCAGCGGCACGGGAACCGCCGTCACCAGCGTTGGCGCGCCATCGACGGCGATCACGTACGCCGGACAAGGCTCGACCGGTGCGCTGGCGAGCTCCCTCGTGAGCGGCATGGGCGGAGGAGTCGGCGGCGCCGGCAGCGTCAACTGCGGGACGAGTAACCCCAACGCGATCCAACCGAACGCCGGCAGCACGAGCAATCCGAGCCTCGCATCCGCGACGGCGAGCACGAACTCCTCCTGCGGTCCGCCGCCCGCTGCGCCCATCCTCGAGATGCGCGATGCCTCGACCGGTAATGCGATCAGCACCGCGGCGGATACGATGGTGCCGTTGAGCGCGATCGCCAGGGTGACGACCTCTTCGACCCCCACCTCGATCAATCACCAGAACACCACGCTCGCGACGACGATCTCCTTCAATCTCGCCCCCGGATACGCACTCAGCGACGCCGCGGCATCCTTTGCCGATGCGGAAAACGCCATCGACATGCCGACCAGCATCCAGGGCAGCTTCCAGGGAACCGCGAGGACCTTCGAGCAGTCGGTCGGCGACGAGCCGCTCTTGATCGGTGCCGCCATCCTCGCGATCTACATCGTGCTCGGCATCCTCTACGAGAGCTACGTGCACCCCTTCACCGTGCTCTCCACGCTCCCCTCGGCAGGGGTCGGCGCCGTCCTCGCGCTGCTCGTCTTCCACATGGAGTTCTCCATCATCGCGCTGATCGGGGTGATCCTCCTCATCGGCATCGTCAAGAAGAACGCCATTCTCATCATCGACTTCGCGCTCGATGCCGAGCGTGCGCGCGGGCTCGATTCACGCTCCGCCATCCGCGAGGCGTGCATGCTGCGCTTCCGGCCCATCCTGATGACGACCCTCGCCGCGGCGCTCGGCGCGCTGCCCCTCGCGATCGGGTTTGGCGAGGGCGCGGAGCTGCGTCAGCCGCTCGGCATCTCGATCGTCGGCGGCCTGCTCGTGAGCCAGCTCTTGACGCTGTTCACGACACCCGTGGTGTACCTGTATCTGGACAAGCTGCGCCACCCGCGCGTAAATGAGCGCTACCTGAGCCGTGAGGCCGGGGACGTGGCGCCCGAGCCGGGCTGAGCGCTCAGGGGAGATGAACTGAATGTCGTCGAATTCTGCCGTCCGTGTCGCGTTACCTCTGCTCGCCGCTCTGGGGCTTTGCAGCTGCGCGATCGGACCGAACTACAAGCGACCGGGCGCGGAGATGCCGCAGCAGTTCAAGAACGCGACCGCCGCCGAAGCTACGCGCCAGGCGCCGCCTGACCGTTGGTGGACGCTGTTCAACGATCCGATGCTCGACCAGCTGATCGAGCAAGTCGAGGTCTCCAACCAGAATCTCGCCGAGTCCGTCGCCGCCTACAGCTCGGCGGTCGACGTCGTGCGGCAGGCACGCGCGGGGTTTCTGCCGAGCTTCTCGGGCAATGCGAGCGATACGCACGTGCAGAGCGGCGGGCGAACCGGCAGCGCCGCAACGGTCGGCTCCGTGACGGTGAACACCCCGGGGACGGCCGGCACGAGCTACTCGATCTACCAGCTGAGCGGCTCCGCGAACTGGGAGCTCGATGTCTGGGGGAAGCTCCGCCGCACACTCGAGCAGGCGAGCGAGACTGCCCGGGCCGACCTCGCGGACCTGGCGAACGCACGGCTCTCGGCGCAGAACCAGCTTGCCACGGCGTACCTCGAGCTGCGCGGGGCGGACGCGGAGCACGATCTGCTCGCCTCCACCGTCATCGCCTATCAGCGCACGCTCACCATCACCGAGAACCGTTACCGCGTGGGCACGGCGGCGAAGACCGACGTGCTGCAGGCCGAGACCCAGCTCTTCACCGCGCAGCAGCAGGAAGCGGCGCTCAGCCTGCAGCGCGTGCAGCTCGAGGACGCGATCGCCGCGCTCGTCGGTCGCGCGGCGAGCAACTTCCACATCGAGCCGCGCAAGAGCTGGAACATCCCGGTGCCACTCATTCCGGCCGGCGTGCCCTCCGAGCTTCTCAAGCGCCGGCCCGACATCGCCGCCGCAGAGCATCAGGTCGCCGCGGCGAACGCCAACATCGGCATCCAGGAGTCCAATTACTTCCCGACGCTCACCCTGACCGGCTCGTACGGATTGGTCTCGAGTCAGCTCGGTAGACTCCTCGAGTCGGGTAACTCGACGACGCAGTTCGCGGGCACGGCCGCCGGGACGATCTTCAACTTCGGACTCACGCAGGCGCAGGTGGCGCAGGCGCGCGCGCAGTGGCGCCAAGCCGTGGCGACCTACCGCCAGACGATCCTCTCGGCCTTCCAGTCGGTCGAGAACGATCTCGCGGCCACCGACTGGGACAAGAAGGAATACGACATTCTCAAGCAGGCCTCCGCCGCCGCCGACGAGAACGAGCGCCTCACGATCAACGAGTACAAGGCGGGCACCGTCGACTACACGACGGTGGTGGTGGCGCAGACCTCCGCATTGAGCGCGCGGCTGTCGCTCGCGCAGATGGCGGTCTCGCAGCAGACGGCGGCGGTGAGCCTGGTCACGGATTTAGGTGGCGGGTGGACGCCGGCGACGGTCGCCAATCAATGACCTGACTGCTCCGGCGCATCAAGCGACGTTGCACGTCGCGCGACTGAGCACGCCGATGTGGAGCACGACGCGCGTACAGTCGCTCAGGGTGGCGCCTTTCGGCCTGCGCTCCTTCCCCACCGCTCCGTGCTGCGCCGAGCGACCCGCTCCGTGAACCGCATGCAAATGCTGGGATCCTGAGGGCTCGCGCCCGCTCGGCTGCACTGCGACGGGGCTGTTTGCCGCGAGTGCCGGCATCCCGAGCAGCACCGCGACCGCGAACCCGGGCAACCGAACGCTCATGCAACGACCTCCGCTCGTCGAGCGGCCTGCGCAATGGCGTCGATGATCCCGGGCACCATGACGGCCGCCGTCACGCGCAAATCCCTCTTCTAACCGCACTGTAACCCGGGCGCTACCGACAGCGCTACCGCGGCCCCCCCAGTATGCGGCGGTGTCACCACAGCCCGTGACGCGCAGCCACAGTCTCAGGGAGCCTTTGCATGTCCTTTTCGCGACAGTCCGCCACCCACCGCGCGACGCGCGCCTCGAGTCGCCCGCGCCTGAGCCAACTCACCGCAGGCGCTGCGGTGCTGGCACTCGCCGCGGCGGGCGTTGCCACCGCCGCCGACTCGGCAGATCCTTCGGCCGCGTCGCCCACCTCCGCGGCGGCGAGCACGCCGGCGAGCGCTTCCCAAAGCAGTCACGGCGCCGCGGATCCGAGCGATCTTGCGACGCTACGGCAGGAGCTCGAGCGGCAGCAGCAGCAGCTCCGCGAGCTCGAGAAGCGCATCGCGGCGGACGAGGCGGCCAAGTCGAGCGCCACCGGCAATTCCCCCGCCAACCCCAATGCCCTCTCGGGCAGCTTCGGGCCCGACGGATTCGTGCTCGCGAGCGCCGACGGACTGAATGTGCTGCGCCTGGAGGGCAATCTCTCCCTCGACTACCGCAACTTCCTCGACTCGGACAACGCGACCGACGACACCTGGCTGGTACGCAAGGCGCGCCCCATCCTCGAAGGCACGCTCGATGGCATGTTCGACTTTCGACTGATGCCTGATTTCGGTCAGGGCAAGGCCCTGCTGCAGGATGCGTGGGCCGATGCGCGCGTCGAGCCCTGGCTCGTCTTCGAAGTGGGCAAGTTCAAGGCGCCGGTCGGCCTCGAGCGCCTGCAGCTCGAGCAGTTCGGGCGCTTCATCGAGGCATCGTTGACGGCGGACCTGCTGCCGTACCGCGATCTCGGCTTCATGGCGCTCGGTGACCTCGGTCACGGCGTACTCGATTATCAGCTCGCGATGCTCGACGGCGCGCCGGATGGCGGCAGCACCGATGCGAACAGCACCCCGGATGCGGACTCGACCGGCAAGTTCACCTACGACGCGCGCGCGTTCCTGCACCCCTTCGCGCATGCGGGCTGGAGCGGCCTCGAGAAGCTCGGTCTCGGAGTCGCCGGAACGTATGTCAGTTATGTCGGCACGGCGACGACGAGTGCGACCACCAGCCTGCTCACCACCTACAAATCGACCGGCCAGCAGTCCTTCTTTTCCTTCCGCTCCGATTCGGCGACCGGATTCAACAATGCGACGATCGCCGACGGCATCGAGCGGCGCATCGTGCCGCAGTTCAACTATTACTACCGAATGTTTGGCCTGCTCGGGGAGTACGTGAAGGCCGACCAGCAGGTCGTCCGGGACATCACCACCACGACCTTGCGCTCGGGCACGCTTGACAACAGAGCCTGGGAGGTCCAGGGCTACGTGTTCTTGACCGGCGAGAACGAGGCATACGCCGACGCCACGCCGCTCCGTCCGGTCGGACAGGGCGGAATCGGTGCTGTAGAGCTCGTAGCACGCGTGCACGCACTGCGCTTCGGCAACGAGGCATTCGCCGACGGCGGCAGCTCCTTCGCCAATCCCGCGAGCGCGGTCGAGGCCGCGCACGCCGCGGGAGTGGGCATCAACTGGTACCTGACCGACAACTTCAAGGTGCAGCTCGACTATGAGGTCTCGCACTTCGAGGGCGGGTCGAGCCTCGGCAACCGGCCCGAGGAGAAGGTACTGACGAGTCAGTTCGCGCTGATTTTCTGAGCGCTCGCGCTGCTTCGCAACCGACGCAACCCATGCCACGGAGGAATGCGACGGTGAGACAGCGGGCGCGGACCAT
Organism: Steroidobacteraceae bacterium; assembly: GCA_035523875.1. Lineage (GTDB taxonomy): Bacteria > Pseudomonadota > Gammaproteobacteria > Steroidobacterales > Steroidobacteraceae > JASHUC01. The sequence continues at coordinate 110,451 of DATKPY010000037.1, read as the reverse complement.
CGTGATCGTCGGCGCTGGGTTCAGCGGGACCGCGGTGGCGGTGAATCTGCTGCGCGGCAGACAGATCGAGCGGAGCCAGGCGCTGCGAATCGTGCTGCTCGATCGGGCCGAGTTTGCCCGCGGCACCGCTTACGCCGACCGTGAATATCCATACCTCCTTAACGTACCGGCCGGCCGCATGTCCGCCACGGCCTGTGATCCGGGGGAGTTCCTGGACTTCGCGCAGCGTCGGCTGCCGCATGCGACAGCCGAGGACTTTCTGCCACGGACGCTCTACGGGCAGTATCTCGCCGCGCTGCTGCGTGCAGCTGAGAAGAGCGCGCCCCATGGCGTGAGTCTTGAAACCCTCCACGGGGAGGCGACCGGCATCGAGCGAGCCGTAGACAGCGCCGGAGTTCGGGTTGACCTTGCAGGGGCAACCCCGCTCGTTGCAGATCAGGTCGTGCTTGCGCTCGGCAACCCGCCTCCGGCTCGACTGCCGGGTACCGAGCGGCTGGTCGGCTCACCGCATTACCTCGAGGACCCATGGAGCGCGCCGCTCGAGATCCGCGCGGGCGAGAGCGTTCTCATGCTCGGTACTGGGCTCACGATGGCGGACGTTGCCGTGGCCGCAGCCGAGCGCACTGCGGGGCGAGTTCTGATCCACGCGCTCTCGCGACACGGCCTCATGCCGGCGGTTCAATCTGCCTTCCGCCCTGCGCCCGCCGCGCGCGAGGCCACTGGGCCGCTGGACCGTGCGCCGCAGTCGCTGCGTGCGCTTGTCCACACCCTGCGCTTGCAATGCAATCAGGTCGAGCGCGAGGGCGGAGACTGGCGCGAAGCAATCTCACGGGTGCGCATGCGCGCGCCCGCGCTGTGGCAGGACCTTCCCCCTGCGGAGCGAGCGCGCTTCCTACGCCACGCGCGCAGCTTCTGGGACATCCACCGTCACCGGCTGCCCGAGGAGACCTTCGCGCGGCTCGAGCGGCTGCGCGCGGCACGCAGCCTTCACATCCACGCCGGGCGGTTGCTCGGACTCGCGCTCGCTCGGGATCGCGTGCGGGCCACCTGGCGCGCGCGCGGCACGCAGCAGATTGCCCAGGTGCGCATCGACCGGGTCATCAACTGCACGGGGCCGGATTGCGATCCGGGCCGCACGCGGAGTGCGCTGCTTCGCTCGCTCCTCGCCGAGGGCATCGCCGTGGGCGATCCCCTGGGGCTCGGATTGCGCACCGCGGCTCATGGCGCTCTGATTGATCGGTGCGGTCGCGCGGCGTGCGATCTGTACTACATCGGACCGATGCTCCGCGCCGACTACTGGGAAGCCACCGCCGTTCCGGAGCTGCGCGAGCACGCCGAACGGCTCGCGCATCACCTGCTGTCCCTGCGCGAGCGCCTGAGCGTCACCGATAGGCGCGCAGTGTGATGCCGAAGATCCGGGAATCTCCGCGCTCAGGGCGACTCAATCAACTGTGCCGGAGAGCAGTCGCTCGATCTGACGGGTGAACTCACGCTTCACGCGCGCATGGAACTCGCCGGTCGCAGGCGCGGCATATCCGGCGTGGACGGCGCGCACCCGTCCGTCGCGAGCGATGAAGAAGGTCGTAGGGTAAGCATCGAGCCCGATGGCCTGAGGAAGCTTTTGGTGGAGCTGGTCGGGAGAGCCAGCGAGGAGCACCGTGTAGGAGATGTGGTATTGCTTGATGAAGGCCTTCAGTCCGACGGGATCGGCGAGCTGATCGGGCTCCTCGAATGCAAGGGTCACCACCCGCAGTCCGCGAGCGCGGTATCGCTCGTAGAGTGACTCGAGGAACGGCGCCTCATCGTGGCAGTTGGGACACCAGCTTCCGGCGATGTCGACCAAGAGCACCTTGCCACGAAACCGTCGGTCGGTACTCGAGACGATCCGGCCGTTGAGGTCCGGGAAACGAAAGCGGAAGGGTTCCGCCGCGTCGCGGACGCGTGTGTGCAGGGTCGGATCGGCCGCGTGCGGCAGCCCACGGGCTCGCGCGGCCGCCAGACGGTAAGCGGAGAGCGTCACATCGGGGTCGTGCAATCGATGCAGCACCAGCCGCAGCGTGCCATCGGGGAGCGCCGTCACCTCGATGAGCGCCGGGCGCGCCCCGTCGAAATGACTGAGCACGAGCCGCCCCTCACGCCAGGCTCCGGTGAGCGCTCCGCTGTCGCCGTCCACGCGCAGCATTGCTGCGGTGACCTGCGCACCGGCTTGGTGCACGGTGAGACGCCAGGCCCGCTCGCCCGCCTTACCGCTCGGCGTGGGAACGAGCCACAGCCCCGCGATCGATGGTGCGGCGTGAGTTGACCGCTGCGCCGGGGGATGCGACCGCGTTGCATGGAATTCGTAACGCGTGTCAGTCGACCCCGGTGTGGTCGGTCCGTATACGCCCTGGAGGCTGCCGTCCGGGCGAAGCGTCGCATCGAGCCTGCGCGCATAGGAGCCGAAATCGAGCGTGAGATGACCGCGCAGGTAGCGCCCGTGCGAGGAGAGGATGCGTGCGCCTCCGTTGTAGAACCAGCCGTGGGCCACATCGCCGCGGACGCCGATGCCGAAGCGGAACGGGATTTGAAGTGATCCGCTCTGCACGGTGGCGTCCCACAGCCCGGAGACCGTAGGAGCTGCGGCCCAGGCGGGCGCGGGGCTTCCCGAGAGCAGAAGCAAGGTGCCGAGCGCGGCAGGCGCGGCCGTGCGCGCACCCCGCTCGCAGCCGGCGGCAGAGCCAGGCGATTGCGCTCGCTTCGGACGATTGATCCAGGGCATTGGGGAAGAGAGCCCTCGGGAAGTGGTGGGCTGCCGCGAAACCCGTGTCCCAGGAATTCGAACGAGGGGAAGCTCAATCGGTCCGGATCGCGCGGGTTCCGCAGCGCCCGATTGGATGCTACATCGTCTCATTCAAACGCAGAACGAACTGTTCATTTTGAGCCTATATCCGAATGGAATCGCCTCGCGCGGCGGCAATCGTCACCCGTCCGTAACCGCGTTTCGACTGACATTGCACCGCACGCGCGCGAGGATGCTCCGCACAAGGAGGATGCTGCGCATGGCCACATTGTTACTTCCCGGAGATCCGCTCGCTCAGGCGGCGAGGCGCCGCGGTGAAACCGTCTGCCTGCGCGCCCGGCTGGCAGGGGGCTGCGCGATGCGCGCGCCCACGATCGATCTCGGTCCGCTCGCCGATGGTGAGCCCTGGCGCCACCACATCGCCCAGCAGATCGACTGGGCGTGCACGGAGTTCGGAATCTTCTACGTCATCGGTCACGAGATCGACGGCGGGCTGAGCGAGCGCCTCTTCGGTCTTGGACGCCAGTTCTTCAACCGCAGCTCGAGAGTCAAGGCGAGGATTCACACCTCGCGCAGCGCGAGCGGAGGGAACGGGTATTTCGGCGTCGGCGAAGAACGGACCGCGGACATCCCGAACATCCGCGAAGGCATCAATTTCGCCGCCGCGCCTGCACCGCGCGCTCTGGATTCCGCAGACCCATGGCCGCTCGAGGACTCCAATCTCTTCCCCCAGATCCCGGGATTTCGCGACTGCGTCCTGGAGTATCTTGCGGCCGTAACCGCACTCGGGCGGCGGCTCGCGGGCGCAATCGCCGCCGCGCTCGGCGCCGATCCGCAGGTATTCACGTGCGGGCCGTGCGAGGATCCGACGGTTCGCCTGCAGCTGCTCAACTATCCACCCGGCTCCGGGAGCCGCGCCGGGGAGCGACCGCGCTGGGGTCTCCCCGAGCATACCGATCGCGTGGTGTTATCCCTTCTCAAGCACGAATCGACGGAGGGCCTGCAAGTGAGGCGCGGCGCAGGCTGGATGGACATGCCGGAAGTGCCTCATACCTTCCTCTGCGGCGTCGGGGAGGCACTCGAGCGGCTCACGGGCGGCCGCTATCGCGCCGCCGCCTACCGCGTGGCGAACCGATCGCGCGCGCCGCGGATTGCCGCCCCGTTGCTCATCGATTGGAACCTCGACAGCAAGCTCATCCGCTTTCCCGGCGGACGCAGGGCGGGTGCAGCGCAATCGCGCGCGGTCAGGCCGGACGCAGGCGCCGCCTGAGCGCGGCGACGATCTCCTCGAGCTCGCGGATCCTGAGCGCGATTGCACTCGCGAAGAACACGACCGCGCCGGCTGCGATCACCCCGAGGAGCGTCGCGAACTTGGGCAGAAAGCGCTCCGTCGCCCAGCCGGCGAGGAGGAAATGCGCGCCCGCCCAGCACACGGCGGCGAGCGCCGCGGCGGCGACCGCGAGCCGCGCGAGCAGGCTCAGCATCTCGCGCGACTCGAGCCGTCGCAGGCGATGGCGCATCAGGGCATAGAGGACCAGGAAATTGGTCGTGGCGACGCAGGCGGTCGAGAAGGCAAGGCCGCGATGTCCCCAACCGAGCTCCACGGTAAAGAGCCAGTTGAGGAGCAGATTGAGCGCGACGCCGAGGAAGCTCACCATCATCGGCGTCTTGCGCTTGTCGAGCGCGTAGAAGGCGTTCACCAGCACCTTGAGTGCCGCGTAGCCGCACAGACCGAGCGCATAGAAGCGCAGTGCCCCCGCGGCCTGCGCGGTCTCGTAGGCGGTGAACCGCCGGTGCTGGTAGAGCACGGAGATGATCGGCTCGGCGAGCAGGATGAGGCCAATGCTTGCCGGGATCGTCATGAGGAACGCGAGGCGCATGCCGCGCGCGAGCTCGGAGCGGAACGTGGAGGTGTCACCGCTCTCGGCCGTACGGGCGAGCAGCGGCAAGGAGACCGTGCCTAGCGTGACGCCGAACAGCCCGAGCGGAAGCTGCATCAGGCGAAAGGCCATCGACAGCCAGAACACCCGACCATTACCGAGGCGCGAGGCGAAGATCGAGTTGACGAGCACGTTGACCTGGGTCGTGCTCGCGGCGATCACGGAGGGCCCCATCAGGCGCAGGATGGCGCTCACACCCGAATCGCGCCAGTGGAAGTCCGCGCGGACGCGAAAACCGACCGCGCGCACCGCGGGCAGCTGCACGGCGAGCTGCAGCGCGCCGCCGACGAGCGTGCCCGCCGCGAGGCCGAGCAACGCGCGCGGGCCGAAGTGCGGGTCGAGCCACCAACCGATCGAGACCCCGACGATGATCGAGCCCAGGTTGAAGAAGCTCGAGGCCATCGCGGGAATGCCGAACACGTTCTTGGCGTTGAGCATCCCCATCGTGAGCGCCGCAAGCGACACGAGCAGGATGAACGGGAACATGATCCGCGTGAGCGAGGCGGTGAGCAGCGCCTTCTCCCCGATGAAGCCGGGCGCGAGCACCGCGACGAGCCACGGTGCGAAGAGGATGCCAAGCACGGTGATGCCGCTCAGCGCGATCACCGCCAGGGTCGCGACCTTGTTCGCAAGACGCCAGGCCGATGCATCGCCTTCCCGCACCATCGTCTTGGCGAACACCGTGACGAACGCGGTGGAGAGCGCGCCCTCGGCAAAGAGGTCGCGCAGCAGGTTCGGGATGCGAAAAGCGATCGTGAACGCATCCATGAGCGCCCCACCGCCGAAGAGCGCGGCGAAGATCTGCTCGCGCGCGACGCCGAGCAGTCGGCTGCACAGCACCGCGAGGCCGACGGTGCCGGCCGCGCGGGTGCTCAGTCGCTCGGGGCGCCGAGGCTCGTCCGCGGCGGGCTTTTCGGTGCTGAGGGACAACTGAGGAATATCTCGTAACCCTTGGATTTTTTGGTCTCTCTCCGATCGCGCGCCGTTATCCTAGCGCAGCCGCGCGACGCGTGCCTGCGCGAAGGTCGCATTCTCTGGGGAATGTGTGCCGTCGAGCTCGGTCCGGACCTGCAACGGTGAGCTTAGCGCGGAGCGCGTCCGCGGATGGTCGGGCGGCTAACCAGATCCAGTCGGATGAGCGCGGCCCGGTCGCGCTCGGAGCCGCTCACGCTCGAGCGCACCCGCAGCAGATCGCGACGTGCTACCAGCCCAACGAGGGCGCGATCGGCGCGGCGCAGAACGGGGATGCGCCCAACCTGCGTCGCATTCATCCGGTCGACGACCCGCGCCACCGGCTCATCATCGTAGGCCATGACCAGCTCCCGGTCGCACACCTCCGCGAGCGTCCGTGCGGTGCGCGGCGGCTGCCGCAGCCACCGCAACGCGTCCGCCCGCGAGACCATTCCGATGAGGCGGCCGCTCGCATCGAGCACCGGGTAGCTCTTGTGCCGGCGTGGCGCATCGGGCGCCGTGAAGAACTGCACCGCCGCGTCGATCGACAGGCTGGCGGGCAGTGTATCGGCCGGACGCGCCATGATGTCGCGCACGAGCATCAGCTCGAACGCATCGACGCTGTACTCGCGCGTGATGTGGTAGCCGCGACGCGCAACCTTCTCGGTGAGGATCGAGCGCTTGAGCAGCAGCACGGTCGTCGCGTATGCCGTCGTCGAGGCGATCGCGAGCGGCACCATCGCGCCGAAGTCGTGCGTGAGCTCGAGCGCGAATACGAGCGCGGTGAGCGGGGCGCGCATGGTACCGCCCATCATCGCCGCCATGCCGATGAGCGCCCAGAGCGGCGCATCGCCGAGCGGGAATGCGGCGCCGCAAAGCTCGCCCAGGACACCGCCCATGATGAGTAGCGGCGCGAGCACCCCGCCAGAGGTTCCCGAGCCGAGCGCGACCGCCCAGATGATCGACTTGACGATGAGCAAGCGTGTCGCCGCCCCATCGCTCATGGTCCCGTGCAGAAGTGCGCCGATGGTGTCGTAGCCGACGCCGAGGGCGCGCGGCTCGATGAGACCCCCGACTCCGATCACCACTCCCCCGATGAGGGGCCACCACATCCAGTGGATCGGCAGCTTGAGGAAAAAATCCTCCGACTTGTAGACCATGCCGGTGAGGAGCCCGGAGCCCACTCCGCCTGCAATGCCGAGCAGCAGGCAGAGCGCGAGACCGGATGTGGCGAGGGGCGGGCTCGGCGTCATGGCAAAGAGCGGAGCGGCACCGACGAAAAGCCATGGCCGCCACAGCGCTGCGAGGATCGCGGCCACGGCCACCGGGACGAAGCTGCGCGGCTTCCACTCGAACAGAAGCAGCTCGACGGCGAGCAGCATCGCCGCGACCGGCGTGCCAAATGTCGCGCTCATGCCGGCCGCGGCGCCCGCGACGAGCAGCGTCTTGCGCTCCGCCGGCGAGAGGTGGAACAGCTGGCCGAAGAGCGAGCCGAGCGCCCCTCCCGTCATGATGATCGGTCCCTCGGCTCCGAAGGGGCCGCCCGTGCCGATCGAGACGGCCGCCGAGATCGGCTTGAGGAGCGCAACGCGCGACTCGATGCGGCTGCCGCCAATGAGGATCGCCTCGATCGCCTCCGGGATGCCGTGGCCGCGAATCCGCTCCGATCCGAAGCGGGCCATAAGCCCGACGATGAGGCAGCCGCCGATCGGCACGAGCACGGTCGCAAGGCCGAAGGGACTGCCCGCAGGAATCACGTGCGTCGCGCTGAGGCGCCCGAAGTAGGCGAGATTGGTGACCACGTCGATCAGGTGCAGCAGCACCCAGGCGGCCGCAGCTCCGGCGGTGCCGATCACCGCCGCCATCACCGAGAGATGGATGAGGCGCACATCGGCGGTGAAATCCCGCAGCGCCTCAGGGGCAGACTGCTGCCGACTGCGCTCGGCTTCGCGGGAATTCGACGCGCCCGCGGATGTAAAGGAAAATGAATCGTTGGCCATGCGCTCACGCGAATGCAATTCGGCCCGACCGCGGCAGGACGCACGCGGTCTTGAGCGATATATCGTATCACGATATGTTTCGCCGATGCCCGCGCGGGCCCGGCGGTGCGTGCGGGCAGCGTGACGCGCTTCTCACCATCCGCGTGCGCCCTCTCCCAGGCCGATTACGAGCTTCTGGCACAGTTCCGCTTCCTGCTGCGGGGCTTCCTCGCCTTCAGCGAACAGGCCGCGCGCCGCGCCGGTCTCACCCCGCAGCACCATCAGGCGTTGCTCGCGATCAAGGGTCACCCCGGCACGGAGCCTGTGAGCGTGGGAGAGCTCGCGCGGCGCCTCGGGCTGCGCCACCACAGTGCCGTGGGGCTTCTCGACCGCCTCGCCGCGCACCGTCTCGTGCGCCGGCGGAGCGGTGCCCGCGATCGCAGGCAAGTGGTGATCGAGCTCACCGCGCGCGCCGAGGGGATCCTGCGCGGGCTCTCCCTCGCGCATCGGGAGGAGCTCAGGCGGCTCGCGCCGCTTCTCGCGCCGTTGCTCGCGCGGCTGCAAACCACAGCGCCGCGCAGCACGCGATCGCGACGGGCACGATCAGTACCGCTTCCCCGAGGCTCGCGCGGTCGGCGATGAGACCGATGAGCGGCGGGGAGATCACATCACCGAGCAGATGGATCGCGAGCACGCTCAGGGCCACGGCCGAGGCGCGTTCCGCGGGCGCCACGAGATTCACGATCTCGGAGTTGATCGGCCCGGTCGAGGCAAACAGCATGAGCTCGGCGGCGACGATTGCGGAGTAGTAGAGCGGTGCGCCGTGCGCGGTGAGCGCGATGAGCGCGCACGGCACCGCGATGAGCGCCGTGAGCGCGGAGAGCCAGAGGTAGGCGCTGCGCGCGCGTCGCAGCCACAGATCGCCGATCCAGCCCCCCGCAAATGTGCCCAAGAATCCGGTCGCGACCACGATCGCGCCGAAGCCCGCGGTCGCCTGGGTCGCCGGCACGCCACGGGCGCGCTCGAGAAAATCGGGCATCCAGAATGCAAGGCCGCCCACCGCAAAGGTGTACGCCGCGTAGCCGAGGACAGTGAGGCGGTACGCCGGCCGGCGAATGAGGCTGAGATAGACGCGCGCTGCGCCTGCGGGTGGGGGCTCTGCGCGTGCACCGCCCTCCTGCACACCGCGTGGCGGATCCGTCAGACGCCACACCGCCGCAGCGAGCAGGAGCCCGGGCACGCCGGCCACGAAGAATGCGGGCCGCCAGCCGTAACGCGCATCGATGAGACCGCCGACGACGTAGCCGAGCGCCGCACCCACCGGGATCGCCATGCCGAAGACCGCGAACGCGCGTCCGCGCCGCGCAAGCGGGAAGTAATCGGCGAGGAGCGAGGGCGCGATCGTCCCGTACGCGGCCTCTCCGACTCCAACCGCTGCGCGGCTCGCGAGCAGTCCCAGGTAGCTGTGGGCGAACCCCGAGAGCGTGGTGGCGAGACTCCAGAGCGCGACGCCCGCGGCGGTCCAACGCGTGCGCGAGCGCCGGTCCCCGAGCGCACCGAAGAGCGGCGCGGTGAGCATGTACACGACGATGAACCCGGTCATGAGCGTGCCGAGCCGAAAGCCGGTGAGCCCCATGCGCGCGTGCTCGAGGTCGGGGACGAGCGCGGAGACCACGTATCGATCGAGATAGTTGAGGAGATTGACCGTGGTGAGGACGGCGAGTCCTGCGAGCGCAAGCCGCCGGGGAACCGGCTCCGTGTGCCCGGGCCGTGCAAGGGCTGCGGAGAACATCGACATCGGAAGGCACGCCGGGACTACGCTCGACGGTTGAGCCGGCAGCTAGTGTAGCGGGCGCGGCTCGCATCGGGCGGATGGGTCGCGGGGAAGGATTGGCGCTACACTTGCGCAGCGCGGATTGCGCAGGACCCCTGACACGATGGTGGAACCGCACAGCCCGCAGGATCGAGAGCCCCCGCTGCACGCCGCGCCCGCGCCTGCCGAGGCTCCCGGGGCGAGCGCAGCTGCGCATCACGAGGAGCCTGCCGAGCCCGCGCAGCGACTGGGTCTCACCTACCTCTCGCTGCTCGCACTCGTGGTCGGGATCGTCACCGGCTTCGGCGCAGTGGGTTTCCGCGATCTCATCGGGCTCATTCACAACGTGTTCTTCCTCGGGCGATTCGAGGTTGCCTACAACGCGAGCCTGTTCACCCCGGCAAGCCCCTGGGGGCCGCTCGTGATCCTGGTACCGGTGGCGGGGGCGCTCGGCGTCACCTTCCTCGTCAGTCACTTCGCGCCCGAGGCGAAGGGGCACGGCGTCCCGGAGGTCATGGACGCGATCTACTACGGACGGGGAATCATCCGCCCGGTGGTAGCCGTGGTGAAGTCGCTTGCCTCGGCGCTCGCAATCGGCACCGGGGCGGCGGTCGGACGCGAGGGACCGATCATTCAGATCGGTTCGGCGCTCGGCTCGACGCTCGGTCAGGTGGTGCGCATGCGCACTGGCGAGCGGATCATCCTGGTCGCCTGCGGAGCCGGCGCCGGCATCGCGGCCACGTTCAACACCCCGATCGGCGGGGTGCTCTTCGCGATCGAGCTGATGATGCCCGAGGTGAGCGCGCGCACGTTTCTGCCGGTCGCGATCGCAACCGGCACGGCTACGTTCGTCGGACGGTTCTTCTTCGGCGAGCAGCCGGCATTCTCCGTGCCGCCGCTCGCCCCACTCAGCGTCGATGCGAGCTCGGCGCTCGCGCTGTGCCTGTATGCGCTGCTCGGTGTGGTCGTGGGTGTCGCGGCCGCGGGGTTCGTGCGTGGGTTGCACGTGCTCGAGGATCTGTTCGACAAGATCAAGGGCGGCTACGTCCGTCACGGGCTCGGGATGCTGCTCGTCGGACTGCTCATGTATGGGCTCCACGAGGCCTTCGGACACTACTTCATCGAGGGAGTGGGCTACTCGACGGTGCAGGCGATCCTCGTGAGCCAGCTCGCTTCCGCGGGACTGTTGACGCTCCTCTTCTTCTGCAAGGGCCTCGCAACGACTACGAGCTTGGGCTCGGGCTCCTCCGGCGGGATCTTCTCGCCCTCGCTCTACATGGGCGCGACGATCGGCGGGGCCTTCGCCGCAGGGCTCACGCTGCTGCACCTGCCGCTTGCGATCAACATCCCGTCCTTCGCGATGGTCGGCATGGGCGCGATGGTCGGCGGCGGGACGGGCGCCGTCATGACCGCCGTGACCATGATCTTCGAGATGACGCGCGACTACGACATCGTGCTGCCGATGATTCTCGCCGTCGCCTTCAGCGTCGGCGTGCGGCGCGTGCTCTCGCGCGAGAACATCTACACGCTGAAACTGGTGCGTCGCGGTCATGCGGTGCCGAAGGCGCTGCACGCGAACATGTTCCTGGTGCGCCGTGCGAAGGACGTGATGGACCGCGAGCTGGTCGTCGCCCCCGGCGATACCGGCTTCGAAGCCCTCATCGCGCGCGCCGGGCGCGGACAGCGACTGCTGCACGTCGTGGCGACCGACGGCGCTCGAATCTCCGGCGTGCTGCGCGTCAACACGGCGCTGCGCAACGCCTCGGAAGCCGCAGCCTCGCGCGTGCGGCTCGCGGAGGTGGCAAGCCGCAACTTCGTCGTCGTGGGCGAAGAGGAGATCGTGTTCGATGTCATCGAGCGCATGTACGCGGCACACGCCTCGATGGCGGTCGTCACGCGCGGGGGTGCGCTCGACCCGAACGCGGTGCTCGGCGTGATCACCAAGGAGCACGTTGCGGACTCGGTGGCCGCCAGCATCGCCGTCTACCCCGAGTGAGGCGACCGCGAGCCCGTCAGCGGCGCAGCAGGGACACGAGCAAAGCGAGGCCGAGCAGCGCGGCGAGACCCTGCCAGAAACGTAAGGGGTTGCGCTCGTACAGCGTGAGCGGCCGAGGCGCCAGCACCGCTGCCCGAGCCGGTCCGGCCTCCAGCTCCGCCGCGAACTCGCTCATGTCGCGAAAGCGCTCGGCCGGATCGATCGCGACCGCCCGCGCGAGCACGGCCTGCAACCACGCGGGCAGGTCCGGACGCAGCGCCGTGAGCTCGAGCGGCCGCTCGCGCGTGGGCGGACTCACGGCATCGGAATTGCCGTACGGAAACTCCGCGGTGAGTGTGCGAAACAGCGTGACACCGAGCGCGTAGATGTCGGTCGCCTCGTTCCCGGGCTCACCGCCCAGCATCTCCGGTGCCACATAAGCGCGCGTGCCGGGAATCTCCTCGGGTGGAGAGTCCTCCAGGCCGCGAATGCGCACGACGCCGAGGTCGATCAGCTTGAGGGAGCCCTCCCCTTCGAGAATCACGTTGTCGGGCTTGATGTCGCGGTGAATGATGCCGTCCCGGTGCAGCGCCGCGACTGCGCGAGCGAGCCGGATGCCGATGTTGCGGCCCTCCTCGAGGCCGACGGTCGGCGCGCGCGTGAGGCGCGTCTCGAGCAGCTCGCCCTGATAGAGCGGCATGACCGTGTACAGACAAGTCTGCCGGCCCGGGGGGAGCTCGATGATGCGACCGAGCCCCGGGTTGTGCACGCGCGCGCCCACCCACGCCTCGCGCACGAAGGCGGCACGAAACGCCGCCTCCGCAGCGACCTTCGGCTTCGGGAACTTGAGCGCCACCTCGCCCCCCTCGATCTCGTCGGTCGCGCCGTACAGGCGGCTGTACCGCCCGTCCGAGAGGAGCACGTTCAGGACGAAGCCATCGATCGTCTCGCCCCCGAGCGGCACCGGGGCGATCGGCAGCTGCGCGATCGCCGCGCCGATGTGCGCCGACTCGGCCGTGGGGAGGTCGACCACATCGAGCACCAAAGCGGTGCAGTTGTCGCCGCTGCCCGATTGGAGCGCCGCGGCGACGAGCGCGCGAGCCGTATCCGCGGGGGCCCGGCGCTCGCGGAGCGCGTCGGCGATGGTCTCGTCCGTGAGCGACCCGTAGAGTCCGTCGCTGCAGAGAAGAAATCGGTCGTGACGCGCCATTGGCTGCGCCGCGTACTCGAGGCGCGCCTCCTCCTCCACCCCGAGCGCGCGGTACAGCGTCTTCGCCCGTCCGGCGCGATCCTCGCGCGTATGGTCGGTCGTCAGGCACGTGAGCCGATTGCCGCTCAGGCGGTACGCACGGGTGTCGCCCACATGCACGATGTGCGCAATACGTCCGCGGAGCACGAGCGCCGTGAACGTGCAGCCCATGCCCACGAGGTTCGGGTCGCGGCTGCCCTGGGAATGCATCCACGCATTGAGTGCATCCAGAACCCGGGCCGCCGAGCGGCGCACCTCGGTGGTCTCGGGTAGCTCGCACATGCCGTCGAGAAAGCCGCGCACCGCAGTCTCGGCCGCAACGCGACCGCCTTTGGCGCTTCCGATCCCATCGGCGATCGCCGCAACCACGTCCCCGCGGGGCTCGGGGAGGTCGGCGCCGAAGACGGCGCCGGCGAAATCCTCGTTCTCGCGGCGCGGTCCGGTCGCCGAGAAAAAGCCGACGCTCGACCTCACGCAGGGAATGCGCGCAGCCATCAGGACCGGGCTTGCAAGCCCCGGGCGCTGCGGTCAGCCCCGCGGACTGCAGCGATCATGGATGAAATACCCGCCGGTGCTCGAGGCGAAGATCACCGTGAGCTCCCCGGATTTGCGATCGAGCGTGTAGTTGCCGCCGTCGGACCGATCGTGCCAGGAGATCTCGGTACGGTTGATCCGGGCCGGATTGGAATCGACCGTACGCCGCTCAAAGTCGATTCGGATCTGCCAGGTGACGTGACTCACCAAATTGGTGCATGTCATGATCGCGTCAGACTCCGCTGCACCAGATAAGGGCAAAGCGAGCGCACTGACGATCAGTGCGTTCCCTACGAGCCTGGCCAAATACCTCAGTGCGGTCATCGCGAACTCACCGCGAATGCTCGACCGAGTCCGCCTGCGCTCGAACTCATGGCGTGCGCCATACGTGGAAACTCCCCCAATACCCGATCGCTGGCGAATAGTTATCCGAGACTGCTCAGCCTATCTCTAAGAGCTTGTGACGCCGATCCGCTCCCTAGGACGAGCGGGCTGCGTCGCAAGACGATAACAAAGGCGACGCGAGGGTCCAATGATCCCCGTTCTTCCGCGTTCGCACCATTGGGGCACATTTTTTGCAAAGTCCCTTGCGGCCGACTTGCACAACAAATCTCATAAGGGGAGGTTCCATGCTCGTTCCGTCACCGCAATGGCTCGACTCGGGGGACAACGCGTGGCAGCTCGCAGCTGCAACGTTTGTCGGCCTGCAAAGCATTCCCGGGCTGATGGTTCTCTACGGAGGCGTCGTCAAGAAGAAATGGGCGATCAACTCCGCCTTCATGACGCTCTACGCCTTCGCCTCGGTCCTGGTCGTCTGGATCTTGTTCGACTACAACATGGCCTTCGGGCCGCAATGGTTCTCGTTCCTCGGCAAGCCGATGCTCGCCACCTCGGCGCTGTTCACGACGGGCCAAGCGACGGTTCCAGCGGCCGCCTCCGGCATGCCGGCGCTCGCGTTTCCGATGGCGACGTTGATCTTCTTCCAGTTCGTGTTTGCGGCGATCACGGTCATCATCCTCGGCGGCTCGGTGCTCGGGCGCATGAGCTTCAAGGCGTGGGTGATCTTCTGCCCCGTCTGGATGACGCTGGTCTACACCGTGGGCGCGTTCAGCCTCTGGGGTGGCGGCTGGCTCGCCGGAATGGGCGTCGCCGACTTCTCGGGCGGCTACGTCATCCATCTTGCGGCGGGCGTCTCGGGATTCGTCGCCGCGGCGATGGTCGGCCCGCGCCTGCAACAGGATCGCGAGCACTTTCCGCCCAATAGCCTGCTGGTCACATTGGTCGGTGCCGGCATCCTGTGGCTCGGATGGAACGGGTTCAATGGCGGCGACCCGTACTTCGCCAACGCCGATGCCGGTGCGGCAGTCCTCAACACGAACACCGCGACGGCCGTGGCGCTGCTCGTGTGGACGCTCATGGACAAGATGGCCTACGGCAAGCCCTCGGTCATCGGAGCGGTGAACGGAATGATCGCAGGCCTGGTCGCGATCACGCCCGCCGCGGGCTACGTCGATGGCTGGGGCGCGATCATCATCGGCGTGTGCGCAGGGATCCTGCCCTGGTTCGCCATGAACAAGCTCCAGAAGACGAAGCTCATGATGAAGGTCGATGACACGCTCAGCGTCTTCTCGACGCACGGCTGCGCCGGCCTCATGGGTGGTCTGCTCACGGGCATCCTTGCCAATCCGAAGATGCTCGAGTACATCGGCACCGGAAAGGATGCGCCGGGAGTCAACGTCACGGGCTGGGCCTATGGCAACTTCCACCAGTTCGTGCTGCAGATCGAAGGGGCAGCGTTCATCATCGTCTACAACGTGATCGCGACCTTCATCATCCTCAAGGTCATCTCCTTCATCACGCCGTTGCGGATGAACGAGGCGATGCTGAAGGTGGGTGACGATGCCGTTCACGGTGAGACCGCCTACGCGATCGGCACCGAAGGGGAATAATCGAGCAATCGCACCGAAGCGCGGAGGGTGCAAGCCCTCCGCGCTTCTTTTTTGGGAGAAGGGTTTCGTTGAAAGTTGCGCGGGCCGTTCGTACACTCGCGCCCACCGGAGATGGCATTCCTCCCCGAACCGCCGCGCCGCGGCTGATGATGCCTACCCGTCAGCGCGGATAGGCAGGTAGCCGCCCAAGCGCCTGTCCACTCGAGAAGCAAGGACAGGTATGTGGAAATCGATCGTCGCCATCAGCATCGGAGCCGCTCTGGGTGCGCTCCTGCGCTGGTGGCTCGGCACCCAGCTCAATAGCTATTTTCCGACCATCCCCCCGGGAACGGTAGCCGCCAATCTCCTCGGCGCGTTCGTGATCGGCGCGGCGATTGCCTTCTTCGCGACCTACCCGGCGATGTCCCCGGAGTGGCGCTTGTTCATCGTCACCGGATTCTGCGGAGGACTCACCACGTTTTCGACCTTTTCCGCGGAGATTGTGACGCTCCTCCGCGGGGGACAGCTGCTGGCGGCGTGCGCCGCCATCGGCATCCACTTGGGCGGTTCCGTGCTCATGACGGTCGCGGGTATCGGCGTGGTTGGTTGGCTCAGGAGCTGAGGCGGAGAACATCCCGGAGGTGCAGCCGTGCAAGGGTCGTTGTTTCGGTTCTACGTCCACGAGAACCATCGCCATCAGGGGCGGCTCGTCTGGGAGTGGCTGCTCGAGCATGGCAACAAGCTCGGTATCCGCGGCGGCTCGGCGTTCCGCGCCATGGCGGGCTTCGGCCGGCATCACGTGCTGCACGAGGCGCGCTTCTTCGAGCTCGCCGGCTCGCTCACCATCGAGGTCGAATTCATCGTGACCCCGGATGAGGCGCAGAAGCTGCTCGACATGCTGCACGCGGAGAAGGTGCGACTCTTCTACGCCTACACGCCCGCCTGCTTCGGGGTGATCAATCCCGATGCGGCCGATCCGCCGTCCGTTGCCGAGTGCCCCTAGAGGATCCCATCTCCGCGCGCAGATCCGGCAGAGCTGGGAATTGCGCGCAAGCTTGGACGCCCGTATATTGCCTGCGAGGGAGATGGCATTCCTCCCGCAATAAGAACCGCCTCACGGCTGATGATGCCTACCTGACGTTTTCGAAACGAGGATAGGCATGCCTATTGGGCCGCTGCTTCACGTCATCGGGCGCCCAGGTCCAAGCGCTCGCGGTCCCGCCCCGCTGCTGCGGCGGAGCGCGTAGCCGTGCGCGAGCGCATCCTGTTCAATGTCCTGCAGGTCGCGGTTGTGCTCGCATTTGCCCCGCTTGCGAGCGGGGTACTGGCGCGCCTGAAGGAAATGGTTCAGTCCAAACGTGGACCGAGCATCTTTCAGCCTTACCGCGATCTCTGGAAGCTCTCCCACAAGGACGAGATCGTCTCCGAGGACAGCTCGTGGATCTTTCGCTTCACGCCGTACATCGTTTTCGTCACACCGATTTTCGTCGCGCTGCTGATTCCGGTCCTGACGAGCTATCCGCTCTTCTTTGCTTTCATGGGCGACATGCTCGGTGCCGGCTTCGTGCTCGCCCTCGGCGGATTCTTCGCCGCCCTCGCGGCCATCGATACTGCGAACCCCTACGGGCCGATGGGCGCGAGTCGCACGCGCATGGTCGGCTTTCTGGCCGAGCCGGTATTCATGATCGTGTTCTTCACGGTTTCGTTCGTGGCCGGTTCCACCATCCCCTACATCGTCCAGCAGAAATGGGTGACGCCGTTCGCCAATTTCTTCGCCCCCTCGCATGTGCTGCTGGTGCTCGCGTTCGTCATGCTGATGCTGGCCGAAGGTGGGCGCATCCCGGTCGACAATCCATCCGGCCATTTCGAGTTGGCGATGATCGACGAATCCAAGTCGCTCGAATACTCCGGCCGCGGCTTTGCGCTCATGAAATGGGGCGGCCAGATGAAATTCTTCGTCCTGCTATGCGTTTTTCTCAACGTACTGCTCACGCCGTGGGGGTTGGCTGCCCAACAGACCTACCCCGCCGTGCTGCTCGCCATACCGCTCGTGCTCCTCAAGGTCTTCTGCTTCCTGCTCGTGCTGGTCGTCATTGAGTCATCGCTCTCGAAGCTGCGCCTGTTCCGCATCGCCGAGTTCCTGGGCGCCGCGTTCATCACCTCGGTAGCCGCGATGATTGCACAGGTGTTCCTACCCTGAAACGTCGATGAGCGAGGTGACCAGGCAGTTGCTGGAGAATCTCAACGCGCTCGCGGCGGGCCTGTTCCTGCTCACGGCCTTCGGGATCGTCGCGATGCGCCAGGCCAAGGCCTGCCTGAATCTATTCATCCTGCAGTCGCTCTTGCTCGCGGCCTCTGCGGCACTCCTCGGCTTGCGCTACAACGCCGCGCATCTCTACGGCGTGGCGCTCGTGAACCTGATCAGCAAACCCATCATCGTCCCATGGCTCCTGCGCAGAACCTCGCCGGCGGAAATCTACACGCGGCGGGAGATCAACCAGGTATTGGACATCCCGATCGCTCTCACCATCGCCCTCGCGCTCGTGATCGGGGCCTATTTTGTCGGCAGTGCGCTCGCGAACGCCGTCGCGCCGGAATTCCGCGGACCGAACGTGCCGATCGGGATCGCGGTGCTGCTCCTCGGCGCCTTCACGCTGACGGTGCGGCGCGAGGCGTTGTCGCTGCTCATCGGTCTATTGGTGATGGAGAACGGGGCCTTCCTCGCCGGCATATCCATCGCGCGCGACCTTGGGATGCTGGTCGAGCTCGCAATCGCCACCGACGGGTTGATCATCGTATTCATCATGGGCGTGCTGGTGCGCGCGGTGCAGAAGCAGATCGGCACGACGGCCGTCGGCGCGTTGACGAGTCTCAAGGAAACAGCCGCAGCACCAGAGATCGACGAGGCGCCGTTGTGAGCGTCATCGTGATCCTGCTGCTACCGCTTCTCGCAGCCGTGCTGGTGTGTATTCCGTTTGGAAGGCGCTGGGTCGCGGGCGTGACGGTCGTATCGTGCCTTGCGAACCTGATACTGGTCCTGCGGCTCGCCTGCCAGGTCGTCGCTCATCAGATGCCCGGCACTCTGCTCGAGGCCCCGTGGTCGAACTGGATCGCGGTCGATGGCTTGAGTGCACTGATTCTCCTGCTCATCGCGCTGGTCGCAAGCACCGCCGCCATCTACTCCGTCGGCTACATGGCGCACGAGCGACTGACGCCCAAGAAGCTGCGGCTTTATCACGCGAACTACAACCTATTTGTCTTCTCGATGCTGGCGATTCCCGTGCTGGCGGAGCCCACGCTCGTGTGGATCGTGGTCGAGCTGACGACGCTCTGTTCGGCGCTGCTCGTCTCGTTCTATAACACCCGTGAAGCGCTCGAGGCGGCGTGGAAGTACGTCGTACTCTCGCTCATGGGGGCGGGCATCGCCTTGTTCGGCTTTCTGACACTCTTCGCCGCCATGCACGCGGGGGGCGGGGGAACCTACACCTGGGCGGCTCTGGTGACGGTCGCGCCGCGGATGCCGCCGCTCCTCATGCAGGCCGCGTTCCTGCTGATCTTGATCGGCCTCGGCACGAAGGTCGGCTTGGTCCCGATGCATACCTGGTTGCCGGATGCGCACAGCCAGGCGCCCACGCCGGTGTGCGCCCTGCTCTCCGGAATAGAGACCACCGCGATACTTTACGTGATCCTGCGGCTATTTCCGGTGATGCAGGCCGTGCCCGGCGCGCACGCAGAGAGCTGGGCGCTCGTGCTCGGCCTGATTTCGGTTGGCACGGCCTCTTTCCTGCTCCTTCAGGTGAAGGATTACAAGCGGCTCTTTGCGTTCTCCACCGTCGAGCATATGGGGATCATCCTGGCCGCGATCGGACTGGGAGGATCTACGGCCACATACGGCGCGATGCAGCAGATTGTCAGTCATTCGGTCACCAAGTCCTTCTGCTTCTTCGCCGCCGGCGCGGCGCTGCTGGCAACGGGAACGCGCGAGATCGCCGCCATTCGCGGGCTGATGCGCCGTTCGCCCATTGCAGGCACCGCGCTCATCTTCGGCGGGCTCGCGATCGCGGGCGCACCGCCGTTCGCGGTCTTCCTGAGCGAGTTGCTCATTCTGAAGGGCGGCTTGGCGCAGCGGCGCTACATTGCCGTCGGGCTCCTCACGACCTTCATCGTGATCGCGTTCTTCGGAGTCATGCTCCATTTGAACCGCATGGTTTTCGGCGCATCGGCGAACGCTGCCTCGATGACCGCTCATCCCGCGCCAGACACAACCAGCGCATTCCATTTGCCCTTCAGTTGCCGGTTGGCCCTGATTCTCGCCGCCGTGCCGGTACTGGCACTCGGCGTGTACATACCCAGACCGCTGCACGACCTTCTTGCGATGGCCGCTGCCGTGCTCACGAGATGAGACGCCCATGGACCCCACCGAGCTGAGCGACCAGATCGCCCGCCGCTGGCCGCTCGAGGCCCAGACCGCCTTCGACGCCTCACGGTCAACGACCGAAGTCAGGTGTGCCCCGCAAGTGCTCGCGGAGCTCTGTCGGTGTCTCGCTCAGGATCAGGGTTTCTGCTTCGCCGGTCTGATCGTAGAGGAAGGACGCACCGAGTGGCAGCTGCGCTACGTGTTCTATGGCGAGCGCCAGCCGGGCTGGGTGCACGTGCTCGTGTCCGCAGAGCTCGCTCAGAAGGTCTTCCCGAGCGTCGTCGCAGGTATGCACGCGGCGGACTGGCACGAGCGGGAAGCGGAGGATCTCTTCGGCGTGCGCTTCGAGGGACATCCGCATCTCGGCGATTTCGTGCTCCACGACGATGCCTGGCAAGAGGGCGTTGAGCCGATGCGCCGTGGCTTTGACGCGCAAGCGGCGCTGCGCCATCGCCTTCCGGATGCCGACTGGCGCCCGCGTCGCATCGTGCACGAGCCGGGCGCATTCGTCATGCCCATCGGCCCGAAATTCTCTGGCGTAACGGAGTCGGCGCATTTTCAGCTCGAAACCGTCGGCGAAGACGTGATCCGCTCCTCGACCCGCCTGTTCTACAAATGGCGCGCGATTGAGAAGCTCGCGGAGAGCAAAACGGTCGATGAGGCATTGCTCCTCGCGGAGCGATTCGCGGCGACCACGGCGTTTGCGCATGGCTTGGCGTTCTGCCAAGCCGTCGAGACGATCGGTGGCGCCGCGGTGCCGGCGCGGGCGCGGACGCTGCGCGTATTTCTGGCAGAGCTCGAGCGGCTGCGACAGCACGCGGGCGCGATTCAGGAAATCTGTGAATCCACGGCGCTGCTTGTCGCCAACAGTCACGCGGGAATGCTGGAGGAGGAGCTGCTGCGCGTGTCGGGGGAGCTGACAGGCCATCGCTACCTGTTCGGATTGCTCGCGCCGGGCGGGATGCTGTGTGATCTGTCAACCGCCGCCTGCCACAACGCGCTCGGCCAATCGCAAGGAATTCTGCGGCGGCTGAACGAGCTCGAGCGCCGCTTGCGGGCATCCAGTAGCTTTCTCGATCGCATCGAGGAAGTCGGAATCATCGAGCCGCGTGTGGCGACTGCCTATAGTCTGGTGGGGCCGGTCGCACGCGCCTCCGGACTCGTGCGGGACTTGCGGCGCACGCAACCTTATTGCGGCTACGAGAAGTTCGACTACGAGGTCCCGAGCGAACGGGAAGGCGACGGCTACGCGCGACTTCGGGTGCTGTTTGCCGAAGCGCGGCAATCGGTGCGGATCATGGAACAGGCGGCCGCTCTGTTGCTGGATGGAGAGATTTGCCGGCCGCTGAAAGTGCGGCCCGGTGCCGCGCTCGGTTGGGTCGAGGCGCCGCGCGGTGCGGCGTTCCATTGGGTGAGACTCGATGACGACGGGCGGATCGGGCGCTACCGGATCGTCACGCCATCGTTCACCAACTGGCACGGTTTTCACCTCGCCGCAGAGAAATTCGCATTCCAGGACTTTCCGATCATTCTCTCTACGTTCGATCTGTCGGTCGCCGAGAACGATCGCTGACGACGAATGCACACGGAGAACGCATGAGCGCGTGGGTCATCAAGGGAATTCGCACGGGGATCAGGACCACGAGCTATCCGCGCGGCGCGGAGCGCGCCGCCGGTGTCACGCCGGGGCTCCCTGCGGGGGGTGACTTCGGCGCGGCAGCTCCACCGCTCGTCGAGCGCTGTCTCACGCAGGCGCTCGACCAAACGGGCGGAAGAGTTTCGGTGGATCACCGCCGCTGCGTTCATTGCTACCGCTGCGTGCGCGGCACCGCAGCTGCGCTCAACTGGGAGCAGACCTATGAATGGTCCGGCTCCGCTGCGGCACCGCGACCGCAAAGTGAGCTGGGGCAACCGTTCACGCACTCCATCCACATCCTCGTCGTGGACGCGGGCGACTGCGGTGCGTGCCTGAACGAGGTGAAGCAGCTCAACAATCCCTATTACAACATGCACCGGCTCGGGTTTTTCATCACCCCCACGCCCCGTCACGCCGACGTGTTGCTGGTCGTGGGGCCCGTGACGGATCAAATGCGCTTTGCGCTGAAGAAAATCCATCAAGCCATGCCGGAGCCGAAACGGGTTGTCGCCGTAGGCGCGTGCGCGCTCTCGGGCGGCGTATTTGCGCAAAGCTTTGTCTGCGCTAACGGGGTGGCCGATGTGCTGCCCGTGGATGTCGCGGTGCCCGGGCAGCCGCCGCCGCCACTCGCCATCCTGCACGGTCTGCTGGTCGCGGTCGGGCGCAAGCCGCCGGTGCCGCTTGCGTCCACCGCGGACGATCCGGCCCTGCTGGAGCGATAGTGCACGCGCTCATGCTCATTACGCTCTCCCTCGCCGCCTGCGGCGCCGGCATCGTGCTTTCGATGACCGTACGCCCGGCGCGCCAGGGGTTCGTGCTTGCATCGCTCGGCTCTCTTGCGGCGCTCGCCGCGGCGGCGGCGGGCGCCGCGGCGCTGCTCAACGGCGAGCAATTCACCCGGGCACTGTGGTCGCTGCCCGGGCTCACGACGCTCGCGCTGCGCCTCGACCCGCTCGCGGCTGCGTTTCTGCTCGTGGCCGGGATCGTGCTAGTTCCGGCCTCGATCTATGCCGGCGAGGAGTTGCGGCGCGACTCGGTCCGCGGCCACGAGCGAGCCTTCACGGTGATGCTGTTGGCGCTCTATGCGTCGGTCATTCTCATTCTGATCGCCGGCGACGCGCTGCTGTTCCTGATGGCGTGGGAGCTCATGAGCATCCTGTGCTACCTGCTCGTGGTGCGGGCTCCAGGCCGGGAGAATGGCCGGGCTGTATCCGGGTATCTGCTCCTTGCGATGGGCGAGGGCGGAACGCTCGCAGCGGCGCTCGGTTTCCTACTGCTTGCCCACGGCGCGAGTTCACTGCAATTCGATGCGCTCAGATCCGGCGCCCCGGCCTTGGGTGCGAACCTCCGCTGGGCTGTGTTTCTCCTCGCGTTCTTCGGCTTCGGAGTAAAAGCCGGCCTGGTGCCGGTCAACTCCTGGCTGCAGCGCGCCTACGTGACGGCGCCGCGTGCCTTCGCGCCCGTTCTCGCCGGCGTGACGCTCAACCTTGGACTGTACGGCATCATGCGCGTCAATGCCGCTCTCATGCCAGCCACGCAGGCCGGTATGGGCCTGGTCGCGCTCGTCGTAGGAACCGCATCGGCGCTGCTCGGCGTCCTGTACGCGACCACCGACAACGATCTGAAGGCGATGCTCGCGCACAGCTCCATCGAAAATGTCGGCATCGTCATCGCCGGCTTTGGCGCGGGGATGGTATTCGTCGCGACGCGACATCCAGGGCTTGCGGCCATCGCCTTTGTCGCGGCGCTCTACCATCTGATCAACCATTCGCTCTTCAAAACGCTGCTGTTTATCGGTGTGGGCACGGTCGAGAGCCAGACCGGCACGCGCGACATGGATCGACTCGGCGGGCTCATCAAATGGATGCCCTTGACCGCGCTCGGCTTCCTCGCCGGAACGCTCTCGATCGCCGCGCTCCCGCCGTTCAACGGCTTCGTGAGCGAATGGCTCACGCTCCAGGTCATGTTGCGCTCGGCGGAAGTCTCCTCCATCGGCGCGAAGATCGTGTTCGCTCTGTGCGGAGCAGGACTCGCGCTGGCGGCGGCCCTGGCAGTGACCTGCTTCGTGAAGGCGTTTGCCATGAGCTTTCTCGGAATGCGCCGGCTCGATGGCGCACGAACGGTGACGGAGGCGAGCCCAGGCGTTCTCGCGTCCATGGCCATTCTGGCGCTGCTGTGCCTCGGGTTCGGTGTACTGCCTACCTACGTGATCCCGGCGCTCGATCCCGTATCGACTCAGATGACCGGAGCGAGCGCAGCGGACGCCCTGGTGCCGCCGTTCTTCGGGGCGGCTCCGGCGCACGCGACCTTGCCGCCTGCGTTTGCGGCGGAATTCCACGACCTGGGGGCGCAGGTGGGGCAACACGTCATGCCCGGTCGCGGATTGGTGGTCCTGCATCGGGGAGGTGCGGAGAATCCGGTGGTGTTCGCCATGTCGACCTCCTACATGGTGCTCGCATTGATCGGCTTGACGGCTCTCACCTACCTCATCGTTCGCTTGTGGCTGACGCGCGCGCGGCGGGTGGCGCGGCGCGAGCGCTGGGACGGTGGCCTGCGGCGGTTGCTGCCGGAGATGACTTACACGGCTACGGGATTCTCGAATCCGGTGCGCGTGGTCTTCGATGCGATCTTTCGACCGACAACCGTCGAAGACACGAGCGAGACGGTCGCCGAGCATTTCCGCATGGCCATCCGGCGCGAAAAAGAGCGCGTGCATCTGGTGGACAAGCTCGTGTTCCAGCCGGTCAGATCGGCGACCCTGCTGTTCGCGCGCGCTCTGGCGGCGATGCACCATGGACGGTTCAACGCCTATGCGACCTATGCATTCCTGGCACTGTTGATCGTGTTGGCCCTGCTGCCGATGTACTGACGCAACACCGCGCGCGCGGGGCGCCGCGCGTCTGAGAAGGCCTTATGAGCGCCGATGCATGGCTGCTGATGTCGCTCTTCGCCGTTTGTGGCGTGGGCGTGGTGGCGGTGGTCATGGTGCCCGAGCGACGCGTGCCGCTGCTGCTCGCAATTGTCGGCACGCTTGCCGCGCTCGCGGGGTTGGCCGTGAGTGCAGACGTCCTGCGCTGTGGCACGGTGCTCGAAGATCGGCTCTGGAGAATCCCGCCGCTCGGCACATTGAGCGTCTCTCTCGATCGTCTGTCCGCGCTGTTTCTGCTCGTGTCCGCGATCGTGGTGCTCGCGAGCTCGATGTTTTCGCTCAGCTATCTCGAGCGCTACCTCGGGCGCTACAGTCTAAAGAACTTCGCAGTCTGGTATCTGGCGCTCTTCGCCTCGATCGTCCTCATCCTGATCGCCGTCGATGTGCTCCTGTTCCTGCTCGCGTGGGAGCTCATGTCCATGACCAGTTACCTGCTCGTCAGCTTTGAAAACGAGCACGACGAGAGCAGCCGTGCCGGCTTTCTCATGCTGTCGATGGGCGAGGCGGGGTTCCTGGCGGTCGTCGTGGCGTTGCTGTTCCTGGGCGCGAGTGCGGGCTCGCTCGAATTCTCCGCGCTCAAGGCCGCAAGCCCGACACTGGGAGCCACCGCGCGCTGGATCGTCTTCCTGCTGACCTTCTTCGGCTTCGGCGTCAAAGCGGGGTTGGTGCCCGTCAACACGTGGCTCCCGCGCGCGCATCCCGCTGCACCGGCGAACGTGTCGGCTATCCTCTCTGGCGTGATTTTGAATCTGGGGCTCTACGGTATCGTTCGTGTGAATCTCGATCTGGTGCCCATCTACGCGGTCGGCGCGGGGGTGCTCGTGCTGGTCGTTGGAACGATCTCTGCGCTGATCGGCATCCTGTACGCCACGACCGAGAATGACCTCAAGGCAATGCTCGCCCACAGCTCCATCGAGAATATCGGCATCGTGACCACGGGAATCGGCGCGGGACTGGTGTTCATGGCCTACGGCCGGCCGGTGCTCGCAGGGATCGCCTTCATCGCGGCCTTCTATCACATGGTCAACCATTCAGCCTATAAGGCGCTGCTGTTTCTCGGCGCGGGAACGGTGGACGATCGTGCCGGGACTCGAGATTTGAACCGGCTCGGCGGATTGATCCGCGCGATGCCCTGGACGGCGGGCGCCGTGCTGGTCGGCACATTGGCAATCGCGGCGCTGCCTCCGCTCAACGGCTTCGTGAGCGAGTGGCTCACGCTGCAGGCGCTTCTGCGCTCGGCGGAGCTGCCTTCAATCACGATCAAGATCGTCTTCGCGCTGTGCGGCGCCGGACTCGCGCTCACGGCGGCGCTCGCGCTCACCTGCTTCGTGAAGATGTTCGCGATGGGCTTCCTCGGGATGCCGCGCTCCGAAGGCGCCGCGAGTGCCGTGGAGGCGCGCGCATCGTGCATCGTCCCGATGGGGTTCCTGGCCGTGCTCTGTCTCCTCCTCGGTGTGCTGCCGACGTACGTGATCCCAGCGTTGAGTCGTCAATTGCAACCCTGGGCCGCCGACGGCAGCGATGCGCTGGTGCCCGCCTTTTTCGTATCGGCCCCGGCGCACCCGAGCTTACCGCCCGCGTTTGCGGCGGAATTTCATGACCTGGGGGCGCAGGTGGGGCAGCATCTCGTGCCCGGACGCGGATTGGTGGTACTGCACCGGGGCGGTGCGGACAACCCCGTCGTCTTTGCGATGTCCACGGCCTACATGCTGGCCGTGCTCATGGGCTTGCTCGTTGTGACTTACCTCGTCGTTCGTTTGTGGCTGACGCGCGCGCGGCAACAGGCGCGGCGGGAGCGTTGGGACGGTGGCGTGCGGCGGTTGTTGCCGGAGATGACCTACACGGCGACGGGATTTTCCAATCCAGTGCGGGTGATCTTCGAGGCGGTATTCCGCCCGACGACGGTCGAGGACACGAGCGAGACGGTGGCCGAGCATTTCCGCACGGCGATCCGACGCGAGCGTGAGACCGTACACGTCGTCGATCGGCTCATCGTCAGGCCTGTGAGGCATTGGGCGAGGAAGGGGGCGCGCGCTTTGGCCGCCATGCACCACGGGTACCTCAATGCGTACCTCGCCTACGTGTTACTCGCCTTGTTACTGGCGCTCGCTGCCGGACTGGGCGAATTCGTCCGGACACGGTGAGGGGTCTCGTACCCGTCGATGTCGAACCCAGAGCGTAAGCTTAAGCATTGGTGCGCGAACCCGCGGATCTGAACCGCGACTGGGCACTTCTCGCCTTGCGAGGAGTCATAATTCTGGCCTTGATTCCATTTTGACCCGCGATCGCGGCAGCCTTGCCGCCGCGTGCCCGGCGCGCGACCGCGCCGTCGAGGGGTTCGCCTGTGCAGCGCCAGACGAGCCCGGATGCGCTCCCGTCCGCGCCGTCCGGGCTGCGCCGCGGGTACGCTACACTTAGTCGTTGATTTCTCATCGCGGCGGCGCTCGGGGCCGGTCGCGACCCCGGAGCACCGTGCGCCAATGCGAGCGACCATGAGAGCATCGATCCCGGTCCTGTTTGTCGCGGCGTTTCTCGCCGCCGGTTCCGCGCACGCCGCTCAAGCGACCGCGCGCTCCTCGAGCGCGAGCCCGCAGGGACGCACCTGGGCCTCCATCGCCCAGCTCCCGAACTGGCAAGGGATCTGGGAGGTCGACTGGGAGCATCAGCCTGCGTTGCTGACCGGTGGCGCGCGCTCGCGGCCCGAGCTGCTGCCGAAGGCGCAGGCGCACCTCACCGCCTACCTTGCCGCGCAGAAGGAGGGCGAGGATCTACAGCCCCAGCAGGCGAACTGTCTACCGCCCGGCATGCCGCAAATCATGACGCAGCCCTACCCGATCGAGTTCCTGTTCAATCCGGGGCTGATCGTGGTCGTGACCGAGGCGTACATGCAGGTGCGGCACATCTACACCGACGGCCGCCCCCATCCGAGCGATCCGGACCCCGCGTTCCAGGGCAACTCCATCGGGCATTGGGAGGGCGACACGCTGGTGGTTGATACCGTGGGATTCGATCCCCATACACTCATCGCCCCGGGTATCCCACACAGCGACCAGATGCACATCATCGAGCGCATCCGCAAGACCGATCCGGATCACATTCTGATCGAGCAGACCATCATCGACCCGAAGGTGCTCGCCGCACCCTGGACCGTGACGCACCCGTACGTGCGCGTGAACGACGTGCTGCGGGAGTACATCTGCGAGCAGAACAACCGCGACAGCGCCGATCCCGAAGGCCGCCCCGGCGAGCGCGTCGGCCCATGATGAGGAGCGCTCAGCCCGCTCCGCCCCTGAATGTTTGAGGAGTTGACCGAAATGCTCACCCGCTTCCGCCGCAGCGCATCGCTCGTGGCCGCCGGTGCCGTGCTGGCTACCGCGGCGCTCATCTCCGCCCCGGCGGCGCTCGCGCATCACTCGACGGCGATGTTCGACATGAACAAGGACGTGACCTTGGACGGCACGATCAAGGATTTCCAGTGGACGAATCCGCACACCTGGATCGTGTTCCTCGTTCCCAATGCCGCTGGCAATTACGACGAGTACGGCATCGAGGGGATGAGCCCGAACTACCTGGTGAGGAACGGCTGGAACAAGCACACCTTGAAGCCCGGCGACAAAGTCACCCTCACCATCCATCCGCTCAAGGATGGACGCAAGGGCGGCTTCGATGTGAGCGTCAAGCTCCCCGACGGGCGGCTCATCTATAACCTTCCCCACCGGGGGCCGTGATCGGCCCGCGCTAGCGAGGTCTCCATGGACACGAAGGTCAAGCCGCGCGGCTTTCCCCTGCCGAGCTCGCTCAAGGTCGTCCCCGGGACCGAGCGCGCCCAGGCGGCCTATCCCTACTACACGCAGTTCACGGAGTCCGACGACGAGCGGTTCTGGTTCTACAACTCCATGCACTTTCCCGAGCCCATGTCGGCCTTCGACATGGTGACGGCAGAGGCGGCGTACTGCGCGCTCGGCTCGGCGAACACCCGCGTGCACTGTCTGCCGACGACCCTCGGGATCGATCACCGCATCATCAATGGGCGGGTGTACATCGGCGGCAACGCCGTCACGGACCCGAAGGAGATCGGGCGCCGGACGGAGGAGTTCCAGAAGCGCGCCTTCTACTACTACGAGAACTGGGAACGCCTGTACGCGCAGTGGCGCGAGAAGATGCTCAAGCTCATCGGCGATGCCCGGGCGCTGCCGAAACTCGAGCTCCCGGAGTTCGAGCCCCTCGAGCACGTCCGTGCCGGCCGCGGCATCGCCTCCAACCACTATCTGCTCGATACCTACCAGAGGACGCTCGAAGGGTATTTCCGGATGTGGCACCACCACTTCGAGTTCCTGCTGCTCGGGTACGGTGCCTACATGACGTTCTTCGCCTTCTGCAAGAAGGCCTTCCCGGAGATCTCCGATCAGACCGTGGCGCGCATGGTCGCGGGCATGGAGGCGGAGATCTTCCGTCCCGATGAGGAGCTGCGGCGACTCGCGCGTCGGGCGGTCGAGCTGGGCGTCGATGAGGCGTTTCGCGACGGAGTGACCGCGGAGAAGATCATCGCCTCGCTCGAGACGGCGGGGACAGCCGGACGGGAATGGCTCAAGGAGCTCGCGACCTCGCGCGATCCGTGGTTCAACATCAATGTCGGCGATGGCTTCTATCACTACCACCGCTCGTGGAACGACGACCTGTCGATGCCCTTCGCCGGGCTCCCCGGGTACATCAGCCGGGTGAAGGCCGGCGAGAGCCTCGAGCGGCCGTTCGCGAAACTGCAGACCGAGCGCGCGCAGCTCATCAAGGACTACCGCGAGCTCTTGAGCTCGGAGGAAGAGCGCGCCGCCTACGATCAGATGATCACGCTCGCGCACCGCGTGTTCCCCTACGTCGAGGGGCACAAGTTCTATTGCGAGCACTGGTACACGAATCTGTTCTTCAACAAGATCCGCGAGTTCGGCGGCCTCCTTGCCCGCAACGGCTTCTTCGGCGATGCCGAGGACGTCTTCCACTTGAATCACTACGAGCTCGAATCCGCCATCATCGATCTCATGACATCCTGGTCGAACGGCTCCCCGCCGCGGGGGCCGGACCACTGGCCGAAGCTGGTGGCGGAGCGCCGCGCGGCGATCGCCGAGTGGGCCAAGGTCGACATGCCTCCCGCGCTCGGTCCCGTGCCCGATGTGATCGACGATCCGGCGATCGTGATGCTCTGGGGGATCACGCGCGAGTCGCTCGACACCTGGTTGCACGCCGCGAGCGACGCATCGAGCAACGAGATTCGCGGCTTTGCGGCATCGAGCGGGGTGGTCGAGGGTCCGGCGCGCATCGTCAAGTCGGTCGAGGAGATCAGTCGGCTGCAGAAAGGCGACATCCTCGTCTGCCAGATCACCAACCCCACCTGGGCGCCGATCTTCCAGAAGATCTCCGGGGCCGTCTCCGATATCGGCGGCTCGATGAGTCACGCGGCGATCGTGGCGCGCGAATTCGGACTCCCAGCCGTGGTCGGCACCGGCACGGCGACCTCCCGGATCAAGGACGGCCAGCGCATCCGCGTCGACGGCGGTCGCGGCGTCGTGACGATTCTCCAGTAGGCGCGCAGCGCGCAAGGAGCTGTCTCTCCGTGGCCGAACGCGTGACGAGCCCCGTGAGCTCGTCGGATCACATCAGCTGGTTCAAGGACGTGGGCATCCAGGACCGTCCTCACGTGGGAGGGAAAGGCGGCAGCCTGGGCGAGCTGCACCGCGCAGGCATCGCGGTCCCGCCGGGCTTCGTGGTCCGCACCCAGGCGTTCGAGCGCTTCCTCGCTGCGCTCGAGCGCGACGCCCCGGTGCGCACGCAGGTCGGCATGCTCGACCCGCACGACCTCGAGAGCATCGCAAGATGCTCGCGCGCGCTCCGCGAGCGCATCGAGCGCATCGCCCTCCCACCCGAACTGCTCGATGAGATCACGGGCGCGCATGCGGCATTGGGCGCCGGTGAGGCGCCGATCGCGGTCGCCGTGCGCTCCTCCGCCACCACCGAGGATGCGAGCGATGCAAGCTTCGCCGGGCTTCAGGACACCTATCTCTGGGTGAGAAGTGCTGCGGACACGCTCGCGAAGGTGCGCAGCTGCTGGGCGAGCCTGTACTCGGTGGAGTCGATCAGCTACCGCCGGCAGCGCGACTTTCCGGAAGCCGGCGTCGCAATGGCGGTCGTCGTGCAGCGCATGGTCGATGCGCGCACCGCCGGCGTCATGTTCACGCGCAGTCCCATCACAGGCGACCGGTCCGTCATCACCATCGAGGGCGCGTGGGGACTCGGCTCCGCCGTGGTCGGCGGGGAGGTGACGCCAGATCGCTGGGTGCTCGGCAAGATCACCGGCGAGATTGCGGTGCGCGAGATCTCCGATAAGCACATCGAGCATCGGCCCGCCCCCGCCGGTGGCGTCGAGTCGGCGGGAGTCGATGACGAGCGCCGCCGCACTGCCTCGCTGAGCGATGAGGAGCTGCAGCAGCTGCGCGAGATCGGACGCCGCGTGGAGCGCCACTACGGCCGCCCCCAGGACATCGAATGGGCGGTCGAGCGCGCGAGCGGCGCGATCCTGCTGCTGCAGAGCCGCCCGGAGACGGTCTGGTCGACCAAGGAGGCCGCACCGGTCGCGCGCGCCGCGGAGAATCCGCTCGCGCACGTCATGTCGATCTTCGGAGGGCGCCGGTGAGCCTGACGGCGAGAGACGTAGCGGAGATCACGCGCCTCCTGGAAGAGTCGAGCTTCGATGAGCTGTACCTGGAGTTCGAGGGCCTCAAGCTCTCCTTGAAGCGCGGCTCGGCTGCGCAGGTGGCCGGCTCGGTGCCAGCCGCGCCCGGCGTGCGCGCGACGGAATCCGCCGCGCCGCGTGCGACGGAACCGACGGCGTCGCATGTCCCGGAAGGCGGTGTGCCGGCTGCTCCGCCGGGCGACCTCGAGGATGTCGCGGCGCCGCTTCTCGGCACTTTCTACCGTGCACCGAAGCCCGGCAACCCGCCGTTCGTCGAAGTCGGCTCGCCGGTGGAGCCCGACACGATTGTCGGCATCATCGAGGTGATGAAGCTCATGAACACCGTGCGCGCCGGGGTGAGCGGGCGGGTGAGCGAGATCCTCGCCCGCGACGGGATGCTGGTCGAGTACGGCGAGACGCTGCTGCGCGTCGCGAAGGCGGTGTAGCGGTGGCCATTCGCCGCATCCTCATCGCCAACCGCGGCGAGATCGCGGTACGCATCATCCGCACCTGCCGCGCGCTCGGAATCGAAACGGTGCTCGCCGCCTCGGAGGCCGACCGCGACTCGCTGCCGGCACGGCTCGCCGACCGCACGGTCTGCATCGGGCCCGCGCGCGCGAGCGAGAGCTACCTTCAAATCGGCACCATCGTGCACGCGGCGCAGGCGGTCGCGGCTGAGGCAATCCATCCCGGCTACGGGTTTCTCTCCGAGCGCGCCGCCTTCGCCCGCGCCTGCGAGACGAGCGGGATCATCTTCATCGGGCCAACCGCCGAGCAGATCGAGGCGGTGGGCGATAAGTTGAAGGCGCGTGCGGCGGCCGCGGCGGCGCAGGTGCCGGTGGTGCCGGGCGGCGCGGTGGATTGCCTCGAGGGAGCGCTCGCGCTCGCGCGACGGATCGAGGCGCCGTGGCTCGTCAAGGCGGTCGGCGGCGGCGGGGGACGCGGCATGAAGCGCCTCGAGCGGCTGGAGGAGCTGCCGAGCGCGCTCGAGCTCGCCGCGTCCGAGGCCGGCGCGGCCTTCGGCGATGCGCGCGTGTACCTCGAGCGCTACGTCACGCACGGGCGTCACATCGAAGTACAGGTGCTGGGCGACGGCGCGGGCAAGGTCGTTCACCTGGGCGAGCGCGATTGCTCGGTACAGCGCCGCTACCAGAAGCTCCTCGAGGAGCAGCCTGCGCCGCATCTTTCCGAGCGCTTGCGCCGGCGCCTGCATCAGGCGGCCGTGCGCTTCGCCGCGCGCCTGAAGTACCGCGGCGCCGGCACGGTCGAGTTCCTGGTCGATACCGAAGGCGATGTGTTCTATTTCCTCGAGATGAACGCCCGCATCCAAGTCGAGCATCCGGTGACCGAGGCGGTCACGGGTGTCGATCTGATCGCCGAGCAGATCGCGATCGCGCGCGGAGAGGGGCTGCGGCTCGAGCAATCCGCGATCAGCTTCGTGGGCTGCGCGCTCGAATGCCGGGTGAACGCCGAGGACCCGGCGCGCGATTTCCAGCCGAGCCCGGGACGGATCGCGACGGCGCACTGGCCGAGCGGACCCGCGGTCCGGGTCGACACCCACATCACCGCCGGTGCGCGCGTGCCGCCCTATTACGATTCTCTCTTGGCGAAGATCATCGTGCATGCGAGCGATCGCGGCGCGGCGCTCGAGCGGATGCGCACGGCGATCGCGGCGACGCGCATCGAGGGCGTGGCGACCAATCTCGCGTTTCATGCGGCACTGCTCGCGGACGCCGAGTTCGCAAGCGGCGCGGTGGATACGGGGTTCGTAGCGCGATTTCTCGCGCGCACGCCGCTCGGCGGCGAGGAGCGCAAAGTTGGCTGAGATCGAGCTCGTCGAGACCTCGCTGCGCGACGGCAACCAGTGCCTGTGGGCCGCGCTCGGCATCGATACGGCGCGCACGCTCACGATCGCTCCGGTGATGGATCGCGTCGGGTACAAGGCGATCGACTTCACCACCTCCACCCACATGGGCGTCGCCGTGCGCTACAAGCGCGAGGACCCGTGGGAGCGCATCCGCTTGATGGCGGCGGCGACGCCGCACACGCCGCTGCAGTTCATGTCGACGGGCTTTCGCTTCATCGCCTGGGAGACGGCGAGCCCCGAGTTCATGGCGCTCGCCTTCCGCACCCTCGCGCGCAACGGCATCCGCCGCTTCTGCCTCGCGGATCCCATGAACGATGCGGACTCGAACATCGCCTGCGCGCGGATGATCAAGCAGGGCGGGGGCGAGTTCGTGATCGCGGCGCTCGTGTTCACGTTGAGCCCCGTTCACGACGATGCGCACTACGCCGAGCGGGCGCGCAAGCTGGCCGCCTGTACGGATGTGGATGCGCTTTACATCAAGGACCCCGGTGGGCTGCTCTCGAGCGAGCGGGCGCGCACGCTGATCCCCGCCATTCAGGCGCAGCTCGGCGCGAAGCCGCTCGAGCTTCACTCCCACTGCACGATCGGCCTCGCCGAGCAGCTCTATCTCGATGCGCCGCGGCATGCGATTACGACGCTCCAGTGCGCCTCCGGCGCGGCTGCGGACGGCACTTCCAACCCACCCGCCGGCCGGATCGTCGCAAACCTGCGCGCACTCGGGCACACGGTGCACGCCGATCTCGATGCGCTTGCCGAGGTGGAGCAGTATTTCACGCGCCTCGCGGAGGCCGAAGGCCTGCCGGCGGGCCGGCCCCAGGGGTTCGATGCGGGCTACCTCCTCCACCAGCTGCCCGGCGGGATGGTCGGCACGATGCGCCGGCACTTGGCCGAGAGCCGCGTCGCGCATCTCGAGGAAGCGGTGATCGAGGAGCTGGGTCGCGTGCGCCAGGAGCTCGGCTGGCCGATCGTAATGACCCCGTTCTCGCAGATGCTCCTCACCCAGGCGGTCATGAACGTGACTGGCAAGGAGCGCTATGCCGTGATCCCGGATGAGGTCATTCGCTTTGCGCTCGGCCGCTTCGGCAAGCCCAACGTGCCGATCGCACCGCAGGTGATGGATCGCATCGCCTCGCTCCCGCGCACGCGTGAGCTCAAGGCCGAGCCGCCGATGCCGCCGCTTGCGGAGCTGCGCAGGCGCTTGGGGGCCAAGCTCACCGATGAGGAACTGCTGCTGCGCGCGACCATGCCTGGGGGCCAGATCGAGGCCATGGTGGCAGCGGGACCCGCGCCGCGCCACTACGATCCATCGGTGCGCCGGGTGCTCACGCTCATCCGCGACCTCGCCGCGCGGCGCGATCTGCTCCACGTTTCGATCGCGAAGACCGGTTTCAGGCTCGAGATGCATCGTGCCGGCGCAGCGGCGGCGGAGCGCCCCTGATGGCGGCGCTCGCGGCTACGGGCGGCGATCAGGACCTCTCCGCGGTCTCAGGTTTCATGTTCGACGTGGATGGGACGCTCCTCTTGAGCGATCGCTCGCTCGGCGGCTACGAGGTGCTGCCGGGCGCCGTCGAGACGCTGGCCGTGCTCAAGGAGCGCGGCGTGCCCTACGTCGTGCTCACCAACGGCAGCGCCTATCCTCCGGCGGAGCAGGCGGCACGCCTGAGAGCGATCGGCCTCGCAGTCGAGGATCAGCAGATGCTCACGCCCTCGAGCATCACGGCCGACCACATGGCACGGCGCGCGATCAAGCGCGTGCTCGTGCTCGGACTGCGGGGTGTCGGCTATGCGCTCGAGCAAGCCGGGATCGAGACCACTTTCACCGGGGAGCCGCGGGCGAGCGAGGTGGACGCCGTCTACGTCGGCTGGCATCCGGAGGGCTCGATGAAGGACATCGAGGCGGCCTGCAACGCGGTGTGGGGAGGCGCGAAGCTCTACGTCGCCTCCGACGTCCCGTTCTTCGTCACCAAGCACGGCCGCACCATCGGCTACTCCTACACTCTGACCGGGGCGATCCGACGCCTCACGAAGGCACGCGCCATCCTGACCGGCAAGCCCTCGCTCCACGCGCTGCGCTTCGTCGCCAAGAGGCTGGGCGTGCCGATGCGCGAGGTGGGCGTCGTCGGTGACGATCCGATCGTCGAGATGATCATGGCCCATCGGGGCAAAGCGACCGCCTTCGGCGTGACGACCGGCATGACCAAGCGCGAGGACTGGCTCACCCAGCCGCAGCGTCAACGCCCGCACCGGATCCTCGCCGACATCCGCGAGGTGCTCGCGTGGGCGCCGCGCGCGCGCGCGCGCCCCGACCCCGGCCCGCCCAAGACCTGAGCGCCCGGCGCACGCATGGCGCTCGAGGCTTCACGGCGGCACCGCACGCGCGATGCCTTTCGGGTGTACCTCGAGGCGGCGCTCGAGCTCATCTCGCCCTACCGACGCACGCTCAAGGCGCTGCGCGCGCGCTGGGGACGCATCTGCGAGAAGGACGCGTGGCTCGCGAGCCGCTACTTCGAGCTCACCCATGCGCTCGAGCCCGAGCGCTGCGTCGATGATCGTACCTGGGGCGATCTCGAGTTCCCGCGGATCTTTGCGATCCTCGACACGACGGTGACGCCTCTCGGCAGCCAGGCGCTCTACCGTCAGCTGCGCTCGTACCCCGAGCATCCGGACGCGACCGCGGTCGGCTACCGCACGGCAGTGCTCCTCAGGAGCGGGCAGCTGCTGCGCGAGGCGATCCAGCTGCGGCTCGCATCGCTGCGCGCCGACTCCTATGCGCGGCTCGCCGACACGCTCTTCGGCGCGGCGCCGCGGCGGCTGCCGATGAGCGCACTGATCGTCGTCTGGAGCATCCTCTGCGCCCTCCTCCTGCTCGGCGCCGCATATACGGTGTGGAGCGCGAGCGTACCCTCATGGCCGCTGCTGCTGGAGCTTCCCGTGCTGATCGCGAATGTCGCGATCATCTACTGGATCGCCTCCGGCTACGAGCGCATCCAGTCCCTGAAACGCTGTCACGACCTGGTTCGGGTGGCCGAGGCGCTTGCACGAGTGCCGGCGGGGAACGCGGTACCCGAGCTCGCGGAGCTCGCCGCATCGCGCGCCGAGCTCGCCCGAGCGCGTCGCGCATTCCGGCCCCTGGCGCTGCTCGAGCGTCTGCCGCTCGGCACCGGAACGTGGCTCAATCTCCTCTTCCTCGCCGAGCTCGTCGCCTACATCCGCATCGCCCGCACTTTTCCGGCGCTCGGCCCGCAGCTTCGCCGCGCGTTCGCCCTCGTCGCCTCGCTCGATGCGACCATCGCCGTCGCCTCACTCCTCGAGCGCAGCCCCGCGCATTGCGTGCCGACGCTCGTGAACGGACGCGTGATCGAGATCGATGCGGGATGCCACCCGCTGCTCGCGCGGCAGACAGCCAACTCGGTGACGCTGCACGATCGCTCGGCGCTCGTCACCGGCTCCAACATGGCGGGGAAGAC
The DNA here is from genome assembly GCA_035523875.1 of Steroidobacteraceae bacterium. Classification (GTDB taxonomy): domain Bacteria; phylum Pseudomonadota; class Gammaproteobacteria; order Steroidobacterales; family Steroidobacteraceae; genus JASHUC01. The sequence goes on along the minus strand of DATKPY010000037.1, from coordinate 74,266 downwards.
CACGTTCATCAAGATGATCGGTATCAACATCATCCTCGGGCGTACCCTCGGGCTCTGCCTCGCGGCGCGCGCGGTCATTCCCGCCGCGGGCGTCATGGCATGCATCCGCGCCGAGCACTCGACCGAGTCCGGCAAGAGCCGCTACTTCGCCGAGCTCGAGGCGGTGCTCGCGTTTCTGCGCCGCGCCGAGGAGCGCGCGGCGCTGGTGTTCGTGCTCGATGAGCCCTTCAGCGGCACCAACACGCTCGAGCGGATCGCCGCGGCCAAGGCGGTGCTCGAGGCGCTTGCCCGCCACGCGCAGGTGCTCGCGACGACCCACGACGTGGAGCTGGGCGAGCTGCTCGATGAGCGCTTCGCAAACTTTCATTTCACCGAGAACCCCGACCTCGAGGGTTTCTTCGACTATCGCCTGCGCCCCGGTGGCTGTACGGAGGGCAATGCGCTGCGGCTTCTGGAGAAGATCGGCTTTCCGCCCGCAGTCGTGACCGAGGCGCGCCGCATCGCGGCCGAAACGTCCCGTGCGGGTCGCGAGCGCTCCCCCGCGGACGCCGTGAGCGACGCTACGCGGCCGCCCGCAGACTGAAGTAGAACGCGGCGCCTTCGCCCAAGCGGCTTTCCGCCCAGACCCGTCCGCCGTGCCGCTCGACGATGCGGCGGAGAATCGACAGACCGATTCCGGTGCCCGGGAAGCTCGCTATCTCCCGCAGCGGTGCGCACAGGTCGTGCGAGAGCGAATACGAGACCGCCTCGAGATCGCGGTTTGCGACCTCGAGCTCGCGAGTACGCTCGAGAATGCGCCGCTCGAGCTCGCGATCGAGGCGGCGCATGGGGATCGCAGCACGGTTGTGTTACCGACCGATACAGGATTGGCGTCCAGATCGCACTCCCGCCTCTCAGGAGTCGAACCCACATCACATGTTGAATAGAATTCAGGTGTTACCGTTTTAGTTTAGGGCCTCGCATTGAGGAGAGGGGGGCTCTGTGCGTAGGAGCGCCAACGCGAGCGTCGCAGCCAATGCAAGCGCCATGACCGAGGAGAGTCATCGCAGCGACCGTGACCCGGAGCGCGAGATTCGCGTGCTCATCGTCGAGGACATGGAGTTCGAGGCGGAGTTCGCCTCGCGCCGGCTGCGCACCGAGGGCATCGCGCACATCATGCATCGCGTCGAGACGGAGGCGGAGCTGCGCGCGGCGCTCGCCCACTTCCAGCCCGAGATCATTCTCTCGGACTTCTCCCTGCCGCAGTTCGACGGGCTCTCCGCGCTCGAGATCGCGCGCGAGGTCGCACCGGACATTCCCTTTCTGTTCGTATCCGGAACGATCGGCGAGGAGCGCGCCATCGAGGCGCTGCATCGCGGCGCGGTCGACTACGTCCTCAAGACCAATCTCGCGCGCCTGGTGCCGGCCGTAAGGCGCGCGCTCGCCGAGGCCGAAGCGCGTCAGGTGCGTCGCCGTCAGGAGGCGCAGATCGCGCGTCTCACCGGGGTGCTGCGCATGCTGAGCGGCATCAACAGCGCCGTGGTCCGCATCCGCGACCGCAACGAGCTCTTGCGCGAGGCCTGCCGGCTCGCCGTGTCGGTAGGCGGCTACGCAAGCGCGCTCGTTGGCCTGCGTCAGCCGAAGACGCATGTGCTCAAGGCCGTCGCCTGGAGTGGCGATGAGGAGGACTCGGCCGCGAAGCTCTGCGCGCGGGTCGCGGAGCACATCCGCGCCGCGCGCGCCGGCAGCCCCGCATCCCACGTCGAGACCCAGTTCGTCGTCGAGGATGCAGAGCCGGCCGCGAGCGCGCAACGCTACGTGACGAGCCTCCCGCTCGTCGTCGACCGGACTCCGATTGGGACCCTCGTCATCTGCCCGCGCGATCCGGGGCGACTCGCCGATGAGGAGCTGCGGATGCTGCGCGAGGTCGCGGCGAACCTCGCCTTCGCGCTGCAGTACCTGCAGCAGAACACACGGGTCAGGTGGCTCTCGTATTTCGACGTGTTGACGGGTCTCGCCAAGCGCTCGCTCTTCTGCGAGCGGCTGGGAGAGCTGCTGCGCGGTCCGGGCGAGCTCACGGCGGGGTGCGCGGTCGCGGTGATCGATATCGAGAATCTGAGCGCGGTGAACGACTCCTTCGGGCGCCACACGGGGGACCTCCTGCTGCAGCTCCTCGCCGACCGCCTGAAGCGCAGCTTCCAGGACACCCAGCGCCTCGCGCACTTCTCAGGCGGCACGTTCGCCGTGGTGCAGCCGGTGAACCGCGCGACGCGCGGCGCGCTCGAGGCACTGAGCGCTCACCTGGGGGGGCTGTTCGCGGAGCCGTTCCGCCTGGACGGCAAGGACGTGCCAGTCGCCGGGCGTAGCGGCATCGCGCTCTTTCCCGAGGATGGGGATCGGCCCGAAACGCTGGTGCAGAAGGCGGAGGCGACGCTGCGCACCGCGAAGCTCGCTCACGAGCGCCTGCGTCACTACAGCGCGGAGGTGCACTCCGCGAGCCTGGCGCGCGTCGCGGTCGAGCGCAAGCTGCGCGCCGCGCTCGAGCGCCAGCAGTTCGAGCTGCATTACCAGCCGAAGGTCGGCGTGAAAACCCGGCGCATCGCGGGCGTCGAGGCGCTCATCCGCTGGAACGATCCGGATCAGGGGCTCGTCTCCCCGGGTGAGTTCCTCCCGATCCTCGAGGAGAGCGGCTTGATCGTGGAAGTGGGCGACTGGGTGATCGAGCGCGCCGCAGCCGACTGCCTGCACTGGGCTCAGCTCGGCTTGCCGCCGGTGCGCGTCGCGGTCAACATCTCACCCGCGCAGCTGCGGGCCGGAAACTTTGTCGCGCGCTTTCTCGAGCACACGCGCGCTTGGGCGACTCCGTCCTGCGGCATCGACGCCGAGATCACCGAGGGGGCCCTCCTCGATGAGAGCGCCGAGGAGGTGACCAAGCTCAAGATCCTGCGCGCCTCGGGCGTCAACATCGCGATCGACGACTTCGGCACCGGCTACTCCTCGCTCAGCCGGCTCGCGCACCTACCGGTCGATACGCTCAAGATCGATCGCAGCTTCATCCGCGAGATGTCGAGCGATCCGCGCGCGCGCAAGCTCGTCTCCAGCATCATCTCGATCGCCCGCGCCTTCCGCATGCTCGTGGTCGCCGAGGGCGTCGAGACCCAGGATCAGCTCGATGGCCTCTGGCAGCTCGGGTGCGATCAATCGCAGGGTTACCTGCACAGCCGCCCGGTCTCGCGCGATGTGCTTACCGATCTCCTCGCGCACGGCAAGGGTCGATTCCTGCTCCCGGACGCTCCGGGAGCGGATGACCAGGAGAGCGTCCCGAACGCAGCCGGTTGACTCTTCTGCCCGCGCGCCGCGTGGCGCTTTACCCCGAAGCCGGCGTGCTGCAGGCTAGGGGCGTATGGCAGCTCGCAAAAAGAGCCCGAGCGCTCGCGCCCGCCCGAGCGCGCGCAAGACGAAGAAGGGCAAGCTCGCCCCTCGGGCCGCGCCGCGAGGGCTCGAGGCCTCGAGCATTGCCGTCGCCCTGGACAGTCCGGAAATCGCGGGCCTCGTGGGCTTCGTGCGCGAGTGCGGCGGGGCCGCCATCGGCGCCTATCACGAGCCGCTCGGGGGACGCCCGCTCCTGCTTGCCTCGGTGCCGCTCGCGGCCGTGCAGCCCACACCCTTTCAGCGCGATCTCTCCCCCACGCACACCCAGCGGCTCGCCGCGAAGATCGATGAGGCCTCCGCCTTTCTCGATCCCCTCATCGTCGTGCGGGGCGAGGAGGGTCGGCTGTGGACACCCAACGGCCGTCATCGGCTCGCCGCCGCGAAGCTCCTCGGTCTCAAGCAGATCACCGCGCTCATCTCTCCCGATGAGACGCTCGCCTATCGCATCCTCGCGCTCAACACCGAGAAGGCGCACAACCTGCGCGACCGGAGCCTGGAGGTCATCCGCATGGCGCGCAGCCTCGCCAAGCGGCGGCCGGGGGCCCGCGAGATGCAGTTCGCCGCCGAGTTCGAGGCCGCCGAGCTCGTGACGCTGGGTGTCGTCTACGAGCGGGCCCCGCGCTTTGCCGGTGGCGCCTACAGCGCGTTGCTCAAGAAGGTGGACCGCTTCAGCCCGCGTGCGCTCGATGCGAGCCTGCGCGAGCGCGAGGGCTTCGCCGCCCGGCTAGTGCAGATCGACGCCGAGGTGAAGAGAATCATCACCGGACTGCAGGCGCGCGGCTTCAAGTCGCCGTATCTGCGCAACTACATCGTCGCCCGCATCAATCCCGTGCGCTTTCACAAGCTGAAGAAGGGCGAGACGAAGCCCCCGATGCCGCTCGCACAGGCGCTCACGCGCATGGCCGCGGCGGCCAAGAGCTTCAAGCTCGACTCGGTCACCAACGCGGACCTCGCGTGGGTCGCGGTCGGTGCCGAGGCGCAGGCTTGAGCGACGGCGCGCAGTCGGCGGCGCGCAGCGACGCCGCCCTCCGCGCCCAGCCCTTCATCGTGCGTACTCGGAGTAGTCCGGGAACGGCGGCACGTGCGGCTGCGGCAGCGGGTGCTCGCGCAGCGCCTCGAGCGCCACCGACACCGCCCGCTCGAGCTGCACGTCGCGCCCCGCGCGCCACGCCTGCGGATCGAGCACGATGGGCACGTCCGGCGGCACCCCGTGATTCTCCACATCCCAGGTGCCGTTCGGATTGAAGAACGCGACACGCGGGGCGGTCACCGAGCCGCCGTCGATGAGCGGCGGGTAATTGTAGATACCGACGAGCCCGCCCCAAGTGCGCTCGCCGACCGTCGGCCCGACGCCCGTGTGCTTGAACGCCCACGGCATCCAGTCCCCGCCCGAGCCGGCGAACTGGTTGGTGATCATCACCTTCGGCCCGTAGATCGCATCGAGGGGCGAGGTGAACACCGCGCCCTCGCGGGTGTACCAGTAGCTCGTGAGCTTGCGCTGCAGGATCTCGATGATGTAGTTGGCGATGAGTCCGCCGCTGTTGAAGCGCTCATCGAGCACCGCCCCCTCCTTGCCGACCTGCGCCATGTAGTAGCGGTTGAAGCTCGAGAACCCGCCCTGTGCCGTATTCGGCAAATAGACATAGGCGAGCTTGCCTCCGCTCAGCGCGTCGACCGTCTGCATGTTGCGGCGAATCCAGTTGCGATGGCGGAGGTTGAGCTCATCGGAGATCGGAACAACGGTCACCTCGCGCGCGCCGCGTCCGTCGGCGCTCGGCCCGATGCGCAGCACCACCTCCTTGCCCGCGGTATCGAGGAAGTCACTGTAAAGGTTCTCCGGGACGCGCACCTCCCGCCCGTTCACGGCGAGAATGTAGTCGCCGACCGCGACGTTGAGACCCGGCTGCGTGAGCGGCGCCTTCAACTGCGGATCCCAGTTCTCACCGCGATAGATCGTCGCGATGCGATAGCGGCCGTCCGCGACCGTGTAGTCCGCTCCGAGCAGACCCACGCCAACGGGCGGCACCGTTGGGATCTCCCCGCCCCGCACGAACATGTGTCCGACGTTGAGGTCGCTCAGCATCTGATTGAAGAGGAAGTTCTCATCCTCGCGGCTGGTGAGCCCGGGCAGATATTTCGCATATTCCCGCTCGAGCTTGCCCAAATCGACGCCGTGGAAGTTGGGCGCGTAGAAGAAGTCCCGCTCGATGCGCCAGACCTCGTGGTACATCTGCTTCCACTCGGCGCGCGGGTCGACGTACACCTTCAGATCGGCGAGATTGAGCAGACCCTCGCCCGGCTTCGGTGGCCCCGCAGCTGCGGCGATTCCCCAGCGCTCGCGCTGCCGATACAGGTACTTCTCGCCGTTGAACGACAGGGCGAACGCCTGGACGCCCGCGATGACCGGGGTCGTCTTGCGCGTCTTCATATCGAACTTGGTGATCGTCGCCCCGGGCGGTTCCGGCCCCTCCTCCTCCTCCTGCGCTCCCGGGGGCAGCTCGGCGAGGTAGAGCTCCCCGGACTTGCCGGCGACGATACCCGCGTAGTCGCGCGCGGGCAGCGGCAGCGCCAGGATGCGCTGGTCGATGTTCGCAAAGTCGACCTTCACCTGCGCCACGGGCTCTTGCTTGGCCTTCTCCGCGCTCGCCCGAGCGGCGGGCGCGGCGCCCGCGCCGCCCGCTGCACCCTCGTGGCTCGCGCTCGTGGGCCGTTCCTCGTCGTCGAGCGGCGTGAGCGGCGAAGCCTCGTCCTTCGACAGCACCACGAGGTACACGCTGCGGGTGACGGTGTGATCGAGGCTCGACATGTCGAGCCAGCCGGTGGTGGGACCTGCGTTCGTGCTCGCGGTGAAGTAGAGCCACTTGCCGTTCTTGTCCCACGCGGCGTAGAGGGCATCGCTCATGCCGTCGGTGATCTGGTGGGTCTTGCCGCTCGCGAGTGAATAGAGAAACACCGCCCGCATGTGATTGGCGAGGAGCTTGGTGTAGGCGATCCATTCACCGTCGGGCGACCACGCCGGATCGAGTAGGAACGTCGGGGTGTCATAGAAGTCCGCATCGATGCGCACCCGCGTCCCGCGATCGAGGTCCACGTACCAGAGGGCGAGGCGCTTGTCGAGGTAGGCGATCTTCTTGCTGTCGGGTGACCACGTCGGGCCGTAGAAGAAGGAGGGTGGGTTACCGAGACTCACCGTGCGTACCGCGCCCATTCCGTTCTGGCTCGCGATGTGCAGCGCGTACTCGCCGGACTCATCCGAGAAATAGGCGATCGATCTGCCATCCGGCGACCAGGCTGGATTGCGGTTCGCGACCCCTTCGGTGTGGGTGATGTTGCGAATGTCGCCATGCTCGGCGGGAACGGTGAAGATCTGGCCATGCGCGTTGAACACGGCGCGCGCTCCGGTCGGGGAGATGCGCGCGACCAGGATGCCCTTCTCCACGTTCTCGATGTGCGGGATCAGTTGCGGGAAATCGCCGGCCACGCGGATCGCGACCGCATGCTCCCGACGGCTCGTGGAGTCGAAGATGTGGATCGAGCCGAACTGCGAGTAGATGATTCCGCCCGGTCCCGCGGAGGCCTCCTTGATCGGCATCCCGTCGTTCGCAAGCACCTGCTCCGCCTGTCCGGTTGCCGTGTCGTAGGCATAGAGCGTAAACGGCCCCTTCTCATCGGAGAGAAAGTAAATCCGCTCACCGACCCACATCGGATCGAATTCGTTCCAGTCCCCGCGTGGAATCTCCGTGTAGCTCGAGTCGGAGAGCTTGGCCACCCAGATCTTCGTTTCGGTCCCGCCGCGGTAGTGCGACCACGTCCCGAACGGGAACGGCACGGGCCGGTAGGCGATCTGCTCGCCGTCCGGGGAAAAGGAACCCTCGTAGGCGAGCGGGAACGGCAGCTTCTCCGGCATGCCACCGCTCACCGCGATCGAATAGAGACCCCCGACGCCGTTCGCGAAGCTGTCCCGAGTGGAGAAGAACAGGACCCGCTTGCCATCGGGCGTCCAGCCGACGGCGCTATCCGCGGCCGGGTGGAACGTGAGCCGCCGCGGGACTCCGCCGCTCGCGGAGACCACGTACACATCGGCATTTCCGCCGTAGTCGCCGGTGAAGGCGACCCAATTGCCGTCGGGGGAGAAGTGCGGGTCGGACTGAACGCCGACTCCGGTCGTGAGGCGCACCGCATCGCCCCCGTCCCGGCTCACGCTCCAGAGCTCCCCGCCGAGCACGAACACGATCTGTGTGCGACTCATCGTCGGCTGCTGCAGGAGGAGCGGACCGGGTTGCCATTGCGCCTCGCTCGCCGCGGAGGCGAGCAGCAGGGTTGCAGCCAGGATGACCTTGTGCATCGCGTTCTCCATCAGTGGCCGGGGTGTGCCCGCTGCGCGCGCCGCTCGGCGGCGCTCAGCGGCCGCGCGCGGAGTCCGGCTCCGACCGCCGCAGCAGCTCCGCGAGGTAGTCCTTCCAGAGCGCCGCCACCGTGTGCGTCCCGTGTCCGCGGGTGGCATCGCTGATCGGAATCAGGATGAACCGGCAGCGGGGCATCCGCCTGGCGAGGCGCTGTGCGATGCCGAGCTCCGGAGGATTGATGAAGTCGTCTGCAGAATTGATGTAGAGCACCGGCACCGTGATGCGCTCGAGCGCGCCGCTCGGGTCGTAGTTCCGGCTGGCATCGAGCTGATAGATCATGTCGTTCGCATCGGTGCGTGCGAGCGTGCGCTTGAGGTACGCCTCGACGTACGCCTCCGCCGCCGCCCGGGTAGGCGCCTGCTTCTGCATCTGCAGGGCGCTCGATCCCATGACGAGCAGCATCTCGTTCGCCGTGGTGAGCCCCTCGAGCGGCTCGGAGCGATATTCCCCGCCGTCCCATGCCGGATCGCGCTTGATCGCGCGGATCGCCATGTAGCGCATCATCCGATTGCGTCCGGCGAGCGCCGTGGGCAGGCATGCAAACGGCGCCAAGGCGTCGGCGAAACCCGGATAGGTCTCGCCCCAGACGAACGCCTGCATGCAGCCCATCGAGGTGCCGAGGATGAGCCGCAGGTGATCGACGTGCAGCCCCTCGAGCAGCATCGCGTGCTGGCTCCTCACCATGTCGTCGTAGTCGTAGTGCGGGAAGCGCGCGTGTAAGCCGTCGGAGGGCTTCGAGGACTGCCCGTGACCGATGTCATCAGGCAGGATGAGGAAGTAGCGGGTGATATCGAGCGGCTGTCCGGGGCCGAAGAGCACGTCGGCGAAGATCGGATTGAGGAGCGAGTGCCGATCGCCGCCCGTCCCATGCAGGAGGAGCACCGCGTTGTCGGTACGGCCGTGCGCGTCGCTGTGCGGCTTGCCGAGCGTGACGTAGCGCAGCCTGAGCGCCCCCAGACGCTCGCCGCTACCGAAGCGGAAGTTCGCAATGACGAACATGGCCTCGTGAGTCGGCCACGGCACGGGGGATTGCGCGCTCGCCGCGGCGCTCACGCCGAGGTCAGGGCCGAATGCGGCCGCGACGAGGGCGAGCGCGCGCCACATTCGTGATCGGATCATGGTCTCCCCGAGAGCTCGCGTTGATTGTTCGAGAGCGGAGCGCCCGCCGATGGTAGCGAAGCGGACCGGCAAGTCCAAGCCTGCGCGACGGCCGGCCGCGGCATTCCGCGGCTCGGTCGCGGCGGCGCGCGGCGGCGCCCGGGTAGTGCGGACGCGCCCGTTCGCGTACCCTTCAGCCGCGCGCTTCGCGACGGCGCGCTGATTCCGACACGAGCGGGGGGGAATCCGACATGAGGGGCAGCTGGCTCGCTTCACTCACGGCCATCGCGCTCGCTCAGAGCGCCGCAGCGGCGCTGGCGCAGATTCCGCGGGCGCACGTCACCGGTGGGTGGATTGCCGGCACGGTCGTGGACGGGGTCTCGGAGTTCAAGGGCATCCCCTTCGCCGCACCGCCCGTGGGGAGTCTGCGCTGGAAGGCACCGCAACCGGTCAGGCCGTGGCACGGCGTCCGGCAGACCGTCGCGTTCGGCCCCGCCTGCATGCAGGATCCGAGGTCCGCGAGCCGCCAGGCCCCCGGAGTCTCCCTGAGCGAGGATTGCCTGTACCTCGATGTGTGGACGGCGGCCAAGACACCCGGCGAGCGGCGGCCGGTGATTGCGTGGATCTATGGCGGCGGCTTCACCGGCGGGATGACGAGCGCGCCGCTCTACGACGGGACCCATTTCGCGCAAAAGGGGGTCGTGTTCGTCAGCATCGCCTATCGAGTCGGGGCGCTCGGCTTCCTCGCGACACGCGAACTCGCGCGCGAAAGCGGTCACGGGTCGGGCAACTACGGGCTCCTGGATCAGATTGCCGGACTCAAATGGATCCGCAGGAACGTCGCGCAGTTCGGTGGCGATCCGGCCAAGGTGACCTTGCTCGGGCATTCCGCCGGAGGCTTCTCGGTGAGCATGCTCGCGGGCTCACCGCGCACGCGAGGGCTCTTTCGCGGAGTGATCTCGGAGAGCGGCGCCAACTTCATGCCGCCCGAGGATTCCCCCTGGGGGGGCGGCAGCATCGAGACGCTGCGGATGGCCGAGGCGGGCGGTGAGCAGTGGCTCGAGGGCCTCGGCGCCAAGACGCTCGCGCAGGCGCGCGCACTGCCGGCCGATCAGATCGTGGCCGCGCAACGCGGACGGGGCGGTGCGCGCTTCTGGCCGCCGCTCGACGGCTACGTGATCGTGGGCGACCAGTACCAGCTCTGGCGACATCACCGCTTCAACGACACGCCCATCCTGGTGGGCGACGTCTCCGATGAGGCGGCGGGCTTCGGCGTGCGCAAGATGGAGCCCGCCGCATTCGAAGCCGAGGTGCGCAGCGGATACGGGAAAGAGGCGGATGCCATCCTCGCGGCCTATCCGCATGCCACCGTGCAGGAGGCCACCCGTGCCGCCACCGAGCTGCGCAGCGACACGACGTTCGACTGGGGCCAGTACACCTGGGCACGATTGCAAGCCGCGCACGGCGAGCACCCAGCGTATGTCTACTACTTCGATCGGCCGACCGCGCGCGATCCGAACGGCTCGGGCCACGGTCAGGAGGTGGGCTATGTCTTCGGCAATCTCGGGGTGGGCGGACGACCTGCGCCCACCGCTGAGGACCGGGCGATCTCCGAGGAGATGCAGAGCTACTGGGTGAACTTCGCGCGCCAGGGAAACCCCAACGGTCCCGGCGTCCCGCAGTGGCCGGCCTTCACCGCGGCCGCTCCGCTCGTGATGCGCATCGGCGTCGATCCCGGTCCGGCGCCCCTCCCCCATCAGGATCGGCTCAAGGTGCTCACCGCCTACTACGCCTGGCGGCGGGCGGGCTCGAACTGAGGCCATCCGGCGCATCGCGGCCTCGTGCTGCCGCTCCCGTGAGGCTCAGCTGCCGAGGAAGCGAAACTCGAGCTCGCCGTCCCGATTCCGCTCGATGCGACCCGCGCTCGCGCCGGTGAAATGAGCGGGGAAGAAGATCGCCTCCGACCCGGCGTATTGCTCGAGCAGGCGCCGTCGCGTCGCGCTCGCCCGCGGCGGGTTCTCATCGGCGAAGAACTCCGCATCCGGCCGAAGGATCTGCACCGGATGGTGAAAGCAGTCCCCGGAGAACACCGCGCGGCCCGCGCCGCATTCGGCGACCACGCACAGATTCCCCGGTGAATGACCGCTCGCGTCCTCGAGCCAGATGCCATCGCCCACCTCGCGGTGGACTTGCGCATCCGCATCCACGATCTCCGCGAGGCCCGCATCGAGGATCGGCGCGACGCTGTCCTCGAACGCCTCGCGGTGGGTCGCCTCGTGCCGCTGCGTGCTGAAGAACTCGAGGTCCCTGCGGCCAAAGAGATAGCGCGCGTTCGGAAACGTCGGTACCCAGCTTCCGTCCTGCAGGCGCGTATTCCACCCCACGTGGTCGAAATGCAGATGCGTGCACATGACGAGATCGATGTCTCGCGGCGCAAGCCCCGCGCGGGCGAGGTTCTCGATGTAGGGGGAGTTGAGGTCGCTCACCGCGGCGAGACTGCGCTTCTTGCCGTTCCCGCAGCAGGTATCGACGAGGATGTTGCGCTCATCGACCCGCAGCAGGTAGCTGTGAACGCTGATGCGCACGTTGGCTTGAGCCGGGAGCGCAGCGAGATCAGGGTCCCAGTACCATCGCTTGAGGCGGGCAAGATCCCGCTCCGTGATGCTCGGGAGGGCTACGGAGAGGGGAATCACGCCATCCCCCTCGTAGATGCGCGAGACGCGCAGGCGACCCAGGGTGATATCTTCCACCAGCTCCCTCCGCCGTGAGCCTCAGTCGTTCAGCCCTTTATCCGCACGCGGAGACCGGCTCCGAAGCTGCCGTCGGGGTCGCCGCGCTCGCAGCATCCCCGAATCCGCGCCGATGGGTCAACCGTCGGCGCAACCCGACCTTCCGCGGGGGTGGTGTAGTATGCGTATGGCTTCGCTGCCCGATGTGCTCGCCTCCTACGGCCGCTACCATCGCGACCCGCGCAATCGGCTCACCCATTACTTCGGCGTCCCGGCCATCGTCTATTCGATGCTCATTGCGCTCGCGCTCTACTCGCTCTCCGTCGCGGGCGTCAGAATCGGGCTCGACCGGTTCGTCGTTGCCGTGGCCGCGCTCGGCTATCTCTGCGCCGACGTGCGGCTCGGCCTTGCCCTTGCCGTCGTGCTCACCGGGCTGGCAGCCGCTGCGGAGGCGACCGTCGTGCTCGGGCGCGCGCAGGCGCTCGCGGTGGCGGGTGTAGTCTTCGTGCTCGGCTGGGCGCTGCAGCTGCTCGGCCACCGCATCGAGGGCAATCGCCCCGCCCTGCTCGACAACCTGATTCAGATATTCGTGGCCCCGCTCTATCTCGTCGCGGAGCTCGGCTTCGCACTCGGGCTGCGTCCGGGGTTGCGCACCGGGATCGAGCAGCGTCTGCGTTGAGCGCGGCGCAAGCGATGGGCCTCAACCGGGCGATTCGCCGACGAGCCCTCGCGGTCGCGGTGCTGTGGCTCGCGGCGCTCGCCGCGCCCGGCTCGGTGAGCCGGGCGGAGGATGGGTACGAGCTGTGGCTGCGCTATCGGCTTCTCGATGAGCCGTGGCGCAGCGCCGGTCGCGCCGCGGCGCACGAGCTCGTCACCTGCGATCAAGACCCACCGGCCCACGCTGGAGCGGGAGGCCATGCAGCGTCCGCCCCGTCGCGGTCGCTGCTTGCGGCGCGCGCGGAGCTCGAGCGCGGGCTTGCGGGGCTGCTCGGCGCACCCCTTCGCGTGACCCGAGCGGTGAGCGCCAACGGCGCGCTCATCGTGGGCACGCTGCGCTCCTGTTCGCTCCTCGCGCGCGCGCCGCTCGCGCTCGCCGCAGTCGGCGCCGAGGGCTACGTGATCCGCAGCCTCTCGGTGCAGGGTCACGCGGCCACCGTGATCGCCGCCAATACCGATGTCGGGGTGCTCTACGGGGTGTTCGATTACCTGCGGCGCCTGCAGACGCATCGTCCCATGGATCACTTGGCCATCGCCACGCAGCCACGCCTCGAGGTGCGCGTGCTCGATCACTGGGACAATCTCGACGGCACGGTCGAGCGCGGCTATGCCGGCAGCTCCATCTGGGACTGGTGGCGCCTGCCTGACTATCTCGATCCCCGGTACGTCGATTACGCGCGCGCATGCGCATCGATCGGCATCAACGGCACGGTGCTCAACAACGTCGATGCGAACGCGCTCGTGCTCACGCACCCCTACCTCGAGAAAGTCACGGCGCTCGCCCGCGTGCTGCGCCCGTACGGCCTGAAGGTCTATCTCTCGGCGCGCTTCAGCGCGCCAATCGAGATCGGGGGACTGAAGAGCGCCGATCCGCTCGATCCCGCGGTGCGCGCCTGGTGGGCCGCGAAGGCCGATGAGATCTATCGGCTCATCCCGGACTTCGGCGGCTTTCTCGTCAAGGCCAATTCCGAGGGACAGCCGGGGCCCCAGGATTACGGCCGCTCGCACGCCGATGGGGCGAACGTGCTCGCCGATGCGCTCGCGCCCCATGGCGGCATCCTCATGTGGCGCGCGTTCGTGTACGGGCGCACGAGCGAGGATCGCGCGCGGCAGGCGTTCGATGAGTTCGTGCCGCTCGACGGCCGGTTCCGCGCGAACGTGCTCCTGCAGGTGAAGAACGGACCGATCGACTTTCATCCGCGCGAGCCCTTCCATCCGCTCTTCGGCGCGATGCCGCACACGAACGTGATGATGGAGCTTCAGATCACGAAGGAGTATCTCGGCTTCGCCACGCACCTCGTTTATCTCGGACCGCTGTACGAGGAGGCGCTGCGCGCCGATACCTACGCCCGCGGCGCGGGCTCCACGGTCGCTCGCGTGATCGACGGGTCGCTCTTCGGTGAGCGATTGACCGGCATCGCCGGCGTCGCCAACACCGGTGCCGATCGCAACTGGACCGGCTCGGAGTTCGATCAGGCGAACTGGTATGTCTTCGGACGGCTCGCCTGGGATCCCGGTGCGAGCGCCGCGGCGATCGCGCAAGAGTGGGTGCGCATGACGTTCTCGAACGATCCGGCCGTCGTCGCGCCGGTGGTGGCGATGATGATGCATTCGCGCGAAGCCGCGGTCGACTACATGACCCCGCTCGGGCTCGCGCACCAGATGGCGCGCGACACCCACTACGGGCCCGGTCCCTGGGTCGCGGGCGGCCCGCGCCGGGAGTGGACCGCCGTGTACTACCACCGCGCCGATGCCGCGGGAATCGGCTTCGACCGCACGGCGAGCGGAAGCGACGCCGTGGCTCAGTACGCGCCGCCGGTTGCCGCGCGCTTCGCGAATCTCGCGACGGTGCCCGAGAAGTATCTGCTCTGGTTCCACCACCTTCCGTGGGACTACCGGCTCGCATCGGGAAGAACGCTCTGGGATGAGCTCGTGGTCCGCTATACGCGCGGCGTCGCAACGGTCCACGCAATGCGCGCGACCTGGAGCAGGCTTCGCGCCTACGTCGATCCCGAGCGCTTCGATGAGGTCAGTACGTTCCTCGCGATTCAGGAGCGCGAGGCACACTGGTGGCGCGATGCGAGCATCGCGTACTTCCAATCCTTCTCCCGCCGCCCGCTGCCGCCCGGGGTCGCCCCGCCGGCGCACTCGCTCGCCGACTACGAGTCGGTGTGCTTCCCGTTCACTCCGGGCTACACGGGAAGGACGCCCGCGTGCTCCCCGCCCAATCCCGCGATTCCCTGAGGCGGCGCCGCGCCCGCGCGCGGCTGCGGGTCGTCATCGGATCGGTATCTCGAACGGCCCGGCCGGAAGTCCCGACAGGTCGTAGAGCGTGCAGATCGGGCTCGCCGCCCAGCAGTATCGCACCCGCACCGGCGCGCTCGCGCTCGGCACCGCGAGGATCACGCGGCTTCCCTCGATGCGCGCATCGGCATAGCGGCAGCTCCCCGGATCGGCTCCGCAGAGCTCGAAGCCGATCGGCGTGTCATGCCCGTAGGCGACTAGCCGCCCCGCGATGTCGCCGAACGGCACCGTGATCCCGAGCGCGCTGCGCGCCGCCGCGAGTGGAATCGGCCCCGAAGGCGCGATCCGCTCGCCGTAGATGAGATGACGCGCAGCGCGCGCGAGGCGGATGCCCACGTCCTGCTTGTCGGTGGGATGGAGGTTGCGCGGCTCCCCGATGTCGATCGTCACGGCGAGCGCCGCGTGCGGGTCACCCGCCACCGCGCGGCGCTGCGCCTCGCGCAGCGTCGCCCAGTCCGACTCCGCCGGTGCGAGCGGCGGCGGCCCGTAGTTGGGCAGTTGAACGACGAGAAACGGGAGATCGGCGCCAAACTGGCGCCGCCAATCGGCCATCAGCTCCGCGAGCAACGGCTGATACGCCTGAGCCTGATCGGTGTTTGATTCGCCCTGGTACCAGAGTACGCCGCTGAGCCCGATCGACCCGAGCGGTGCGATCATGGCGTTGTAGAGCGTCGTCACTCCCCCCGCCGGCTGCCACGGCGCGCTCGGCGGATATCCGACCCTTGCCGGTACGGCGCGGTACTCCCAGTCTGCAAGCGGCACGATGCCGCCGTCGGCGAGCTCGACGCCGCGCGGGCTCGCCCCCGGGAGCAGTCCCCCGCCTTCATACGTGCTCAGGACATTCACGACCACGAGATTCTCGCCCGGGTGGAATGTTCCGCTCGGCACCCGGTAGCTGCGCACCGTGCCGTAGCCGAAAGTGTTACCGAGCGCGTGTCCGTCGACCCAGGTCTCATCGACCTGATTGACGGCCCCGAGGTCGAGCGCCACCGCCGAGCGCGCCTGCGCAGCGCTCAGGCGCACTCGCGCCCGGTACCAGAGCAACCCCTCGAAGTCCGCGAGCGCGCGCACGCCCCAGTGCTGCCAGTTGCCGAGCGCGGGCGGAGCGGCACGCCAGCCCGCGCGCGCCGCGCTCGATGTAGCGACGGCCTCTGCCCACGGCTCGCTCCCGGGATGGTGGCCGGCGCGGCCGCGCCACCAGCGCTCCCACTCGCTCGCGAACGCCCGCTGCGCCGCCTGCGGAGCGCGCACGTAGAGCTCGAGCAACGCGAGCGCACCGAGCTCGCGCCGGTGGGTACGCAGCCCCGCGGCAGTGAGCCAGGGCTCGATCCGCGAGCCGCTGTAGGCGGCATCCACGAGCCCGATCGGCGCGTGCGTCGACTTTTGCAGCTCGCGCGCGAAGAAAAAGCAGGCGGCCGACCAATCCGGCACGCTCGACGGCGAGGCGAGCTCCCATACGAGCGGATGGGCAAAGCTCGCGAGCGGTGCTGCGCTCGACTGCGGATCGACCGTGGCCATGCGGATGGTGGCATTGGCCGAGTTCTCGATCTCGTTGCGGGAATCCCCGACGCGATTGACGGGGAGCACCATGTTTGACTGACCCGAGCACAGGAACACGTCCCCCACGAGCACATCGTTGAGCGCCTCCCCCAGTCCGGCGCCGGTGCGCGCAGTGAGCACGAACGGGCCGCCCGCGGGTCGCGGCGGAAGCGTCGCCCGCCAGCGTCCTTGCGCATCGGCACGCGCGCTCGCACGCGCGGAATCGAGCGAGACCGTGATGAGCGTGCCGCTCGGTGCCCGGCCCCACACCGCGATCGGCCGGTCGCGCTGCAGCACGAGGTGGTCATCAAACAGCGGATCGAAGAGCATGCCGGGGCGCAGCTGCGCGAGAGCGGACGGCACACGAGCCGCTGCAGCGAGGATGAGCGCCACGCACGCCACCGTCTTCATTTGAGTGCGCATGTTTGTCATCCGCCGAGCTTACGCGCGTGCCGAGCCTCGCGTCGGCGCCCGCCTTTCAGTACTTGCAGTGCCGCGCAAGGAGGCTCTCGGCGAGCTCCTGGCGCCCCGAGCGCGGCGCCGGATCGAAGCCCCGCTCGGTTGCAAGATCGGTGAGGGCGGCGAGCGTGAGCTCACCGCGCATGATCTTCTCACCGAGTTCGCTCGACCAGCCCCGATAGCGCTCTGCCTTCAGCCGCTCGAGCGCGCCCTCGCTCACGATGTCGGCGGCGGCGAGCAATGCCCGGGCGAGCGTATCGATGCCGCCAATGTGCGCGAGGTAGAGATCTGCGGGATCGACGGATTGGCGACGCAGCTTCGCATCGAAGTTGAACCCGCCGGTGGCGAAGCCCTGGTCGTGGATGAGCTGCACGAGCGCCGGTGCGAGCTCCTGCGCGTTGTTCGGAAACTGGTCGGTGTCCCAGCCATTGCGCGGGTCGCCGCGATTCACGTCGATCGAGCCGAAGATGCCGTAGGCGCGCGCGGCGGCCACCTCGTGCTCGAAGTCGAGACCGGCGAGGGTTGCGTGATTGACCTCGATATTGACCTTGACCTCCTTCGTGAGGCCGTAGCGCTCGAGGAACGCGAACACGGCCGCCACGTCGCGGTCGTACTGGTGCTTGGTCGGCTCGAACGGCTTCGGCTCCACCAGGATCGTGCCCTTGAAGCCGATGCAGTGCTTGTGCTCGACGACCATCGAGAGGAACCGGCCGTACTGATCGAGCTCGCGTCGCAGGTCCGTGTTGAGCAGCGAGTCGTAGCCCTCGCGCCCGCCCCAGAGCACGTAGTTCTCACCCCTAAGCCGATGCGTCGCCTCCAGGCACCAGCGCACCTGCGCGGCGGCCCAAGCGAACACCTCCGGGTCGGGACTGGTCGCGGCGCCGCCCGCGTAGCGGGGATGGCTGAAGAGATTGGCGGTGCCCCACAGGAGCTTCATGCCGCTCGCGGCCATTTTCTCTGCAATCCCCGCCTCGATCCTGCGCAGGTTCGCATCGTGCTCGCGCAGGCTCGCTGCGCTCGCCATCACGTCCACGTCATGGAAGGTGAAGTAGCGCACCCCGAGACGCACCAGGAAATCAAACGCCGCCGCGAGCTTCTCCTGCGCCATCGCCTGCGTGACGGGCGTTCCCATCCACGGCCGCGTGAGCGTGCCGCCGCCGAACATGTCCGTGCCGAGCCAGTTGAAGGAGTGCCAGTAGCACACCGCCACCCGAAGCCACTCCTCCATCGGCTTGCCGAGCACGATCCGGTTCTTGTCGTAGACACGGTAGGCGAACTCGTTTGCGGTCTGCGGGCCCTCGAAGCGGACCGGCTCGATGCGCGAGAACACACTCATGATGCAAACTCCCGAAACGTGTCCTTCAGGTCCCGGTACAGCCGCACGAAGGTGCGCCGTCGCTCGCCGAGCAGGGCCACCCGCACGGGATCGGGCTCCACGATGCGCTCGACCGGCGGAGCGGTGCACACCTGGCCCACGCGCCCCTCCCCGAGCGCGAGACGCGCGAGACGCGCGGCCCCGAGCGCCGCGCCGATCTCGCTGTCGCGGCGGTAGGTGAGCGGCCGATTGAGAGCCGCGGCGAGCAGCTCGCCCCAGTAGGGAAGACGCGCCCCGCCGCCCGTGACGCTGATCTCATCGATCGTGCCGCCTTTCGCAAGCAGCACATCGAGCCCATCGCAGAAGCCGAGTGCGACGCCTTCGAGCGCCGCCGCCACGAGCTCCGCCGCGGTCGTATCCGCCCGGATGCCGAAGAAGACCCCGCGCGCATTGGCGTCGTTGTGCGGCGTGCGCTCGCCGCTCAAATAGGGCAGAAAGAACGGCGAGTGGCGCTCCAGACCGCGCGCCTGCGCGCTCGCCGCGAGCCGCACGAGGTCCGTCTCGCCGATGAGCTGCGCCACCCAGTCGAGCACGCTCGCCGCGCTCAGCATCACGGCCATCTGGTGCCAGCGCTCCGGAAGGCAGTGGCAGAAGGCGTGCGCCGCGCTGTAGGGGTTCGGACGAAACCGGTCCGTCACCACGAACAGCACTCCGGAGGTGCCGAGCGACAGGAACGCTTGCCCCGGTGAGACGACGCCCAAGCCAACGGCGCTCGCGGCGTTGTCGCCGCCGCCGCCCGCCACCGGCACCTGCGGGACCCCGAGCGCCGCGGCGGCCTGCACGCTCACCATTCCCGCCGGGCGTGTGCCCTCGACCAGCTCCGGCATCTGATGCCGCGCGAGCCCGGTTGCCGTGAGCATCGCCTCTGACCAGTCGCGCGCTCCCACATCGAGCCAGCCGGTGCCCGAGGCATCCGACATGTCGCTCACTTTCTCGCCCGTCAACCTCAGGCGCACGTAGTCCTTCGGCAGCAGCACGCACACGGTGTCGCGAAATACCTGCGGCTCGTGGCGCTGCACCCACAGCAGCTTCGGCGCCGTGAAGCCGGGCATCATGACGTTGCCGGTGATCGCGCGCGCGGCGGGCTCGCGCTTCTCGATCTCCAGACACTCGGGCGCAGAGCGGCCGTCGTTCCAGAGGATCGCGGGGCGCAGCGGCCGGTCGTCGCGCCCGAGGAGCGTCGCACCGTGCATCTGCCCGGCGAGTCCAACCGCGCGCACTGCCGAGCGCGCAGCGGCGGGCAAAGCCCCGACGGCACTCGCAGTCGCACGCCACCACGCATCCGGGTCCTGCTCGCAGTAGCCCGCCTGCGGGCGGCTCACCTCGAGCGGGGCCGTGGACTGCGCGAGCGGTACGCCGTCATCGCCGATCACGACCGCCTTCACGCTCGAGGTGCCGATGTCGATCCCGAGAAACATCAGCGCGCCGCGATCCGCAGTTGCACTGCGATGCTCGCGCACTCGGCAGGCGCGACCACGATGAGCTCTGCGGCAGCGCGTGCGAGCGCGCCGGTCGGTGCCGTCTGCGGCTCGATGCAGAAGAAGTCGTGGTCGGAAGGCGCATAGACTTGCAGGAACGCACAGCCTTGCGCGCGCAGATGCACCGAGCGCCGCGGCCATTCGAGCGTGGCGCGGCCGTCCCAGCCCGCGAAGCAGTGGTCGAGCGCCACGGTCTGAATGCCCCGCGGCGGATCGAAGCGCCAGTCGGCAGGCGCCGGGGTCTCCGCGAGGGGGAGCGCCGCTTCGTCGGTGACCCACACGCGCGGCAGCCGCGCGGCAAGCCGCGCTTGGGCCGCCTCGGGGAAATACGGGTGTAGGCCCAGCATCGCCGGCATCGCCGCATCGCTCAGATTCTGGACGGAGAGCCCGATCGAGAGCGTGTTCTCCGACAGGTGGAAGCGCTGCTCGGCGCGGTAGCGCCACGGCCACTCATCACCGCCACCCTCGAATGTCAGCGCTGCGCTCGCGCGCTCGACCGTCGCGACGGCCCAGGACGCGCGCCATCCTTGGCCGTGCAGCGGGTGCGGCTCCTCGCTCCAGTTGCCGGAGAGCTGTACGGCGCGCCCCGCGAAGCGGAAGACGCCGCCGGCGATGCGGTTGACGTAGGGCACCATGGGAAAGCAAGCCATCGCGAACGGATCGCGCGCACCCCCCGGTGTGGGCCGCAACACGTCCACACCCTCACAGGAGTACTCGCGCACCGCTCCGCCGGCGCGCGGGTCGAGTACCAAGCGCGCGGTCTCGCTCTCAAGCACCAGGAGGCCCTCGTTGGCCGTCATGCGAGCGGCCCGGAGCGGCGGTCAGGCAACCGGGGATTGCTTGACCGCGGCCGTCGCCCGAGCAGCGCCGCGCGTCCACAGATGTTGAATCTCCTCGAGCGTCCGGCGCCGCGTCTCCGGGACGTAGAAGTAGACGAAGGCTGCGGCGAGGAAGCTCATGCCCCCGTAGATCCAGTACGGGAAGGCGTGGTTGAAAAGCCCGTTGAGCGCGGAGTTGCCGATCAGGATCTTGAACGACCAGGATACGAAGAGATTCGCGATCCATTGCGCCGCCACCGCGAGCGCCATCGCGCGGCTCTTGATCGAGTTCGGGAACATCTCCGAGAGCATGACCCAGGTGACCGGTCCCCAGGACAGTGCGAAGCCGGCGATGTAGGCCATGGCCGCGAGCAGCGGTCCGGTGCCTTCTGCGTTCGCCTTGAACTCGAATCCGAGGGTCATCATCGCCACACCCATCACGAGCCCGCCGGCGATGAGCAAGGGTTTGCGCCCGAGGCGGTCGACCGTGAGGATCGCGACCACGGTGAAGGCGACGTTCGCCGCTCCGACGATCACCGTCTGCCACAGCGCCGAATCGGTCGAGGCGCCGAGATTCTTGAACATGAGCGGCGCGTAATAGAGCACCGCATTGATGCCGACGAACTGCTGAAACACTGAAAGGAGGATCCCTGCGACGATGACGAGCGAGCCGAAGGCGAACAGGCTCACCGCTCCGGCGCCGGGGGAGACCAAGAGGGAGGTGCGAATCTCCCCGATGATGACGCGCGCCTCGCTGTCGCCCACCAGCCGGGCGAGCACGAAGTGCGCGCGCTCCTCGCGGCCCTTCATCACGAACCAGCGCGGTGTATCGGGCACGCGCACGAGCAGCGCGAGGAACAGCAGCGCCGGCACCGCCTCGGAAAGCAGCATCAGGCGCCAGCCGGTCGTGCGGACCCACTCCTCGTTCCCCTGGGATGCGATCGCCCAGTTGACGAAATAGACGAGGAGCATGCCGAGCACGATCGAGAGCTGGTTGAAGGAGACTAAGCGCCCGCGGATGTGGCTCGGGGCGATCTCGGCGATGTACAGGGGCGAGAGCATGGAGGCGATTCCGATGCCGACGCCGCAGAGGATCCGGTAGAGGATGAACGGGGTGAGCGCCCGCGGACCCAGGGTGCCGATCGCACCGAGACCGATCTCCGGATAGGCCGATCCGACCGCGGAGAGCAGGAAAAGAGTGGCTGCGACGAGCAGCCCCCCTTTGCGCCCGAGCGCATTGGAGGCCCAGCCGGCCACGCTCGAGCCGATCACGCATCCGAACAGGGCGCTCGATACCGTCCATCCAGAGAGACTCCCCCGGGCCGTCTCCGAGAGATGCAGTGGATCGATGAAATTCGCATCGATCGAGCTCACTGCCCCGGAGATCACCGCGGTGTCGTACCCGAAGAGCAGGCCACCGAGCGTGGCGACGAAGGTGAGCCGCATCACCAAAGAAGCGCTGTCGGTGCTCATGCCCCCTCTTCCGGCGCGCGGGCTTGCCGGTCGTCCCGCTCACCTGCGGTTGACGGTAGCGCTATCAATTCGGCCGCGTCAATGTAAGACTTCCGAGGACTCGCGCTTGACCAGCGCGAACTTCATGAAGTGGCGGAGCGGCGCGAGCGTGCCGCCCTGGCGGCGCATGCGGATCTCCTCGAGAAGCAGCTCCACCGCCTTGCGCGCCATCGCGGCAACCGGCTGGCGCACGGTGGTGAGAGCGGGCCAGATCGTTGCGGCGAGCGGCGTGTCGTCGAAGCCGACCACGGTCAGATCCTTCGGCACATCGAGCCGCAGCCGGTGCGCGACCGCGATCGTGGCGGCCGCCATGTCGTCGTTGCTCGCGAAGACGGCCGTCGGCCGCCGCGGCCCGCTCAGGATCTGCTCGGCGGCGACGAGGCCCGAGCGGTACGTGAAGGATCCCGGCTTGACCCATTCGGGATGCACCGCGAGCCCCGCCTCCCTGAGCGCGCGCTCGAAGCCCGCCTGGCGCTGAGCGCTCACGGTCTGATTCGGCGCACCGACGATGAAGCCCAGATCGCGGTGCCCCAGGGAGAGCAGATAGCGCGTCATCGCCGCGGCGGCCTCGAGGTCGTCGATCCGCACGGTGATGCCGAGCTCCTCGGGCCGGCCGGTCGCAACAGCGATGAAGGGCACCTTGGCGGCACGCACCGCATCGAGCGCCGCATTCGAATCCGAAAGCGGCGGCGGCAGGATGATCCCTCCGACATCATCGCCCAGCAGCCGCTCGATCGCGGCGCGCTCATTGCGCGCGCCGCACTTCTCGAGGACGATCTGGCAGCCGGCGCGGCTGCTCTGCTCGAGCACCCCGACGAGCAGCTCGTTGAGATAGGCGGCGCTCGGGTTGTTATAGAGGAGGCCGATGTGCAGCGTCGAGGCGCGGGCGAGGTTGCGCGCCGCAACGTTCGGGGAGTAGCCCAAGTGCTTGATGGCGGCTTCCACGCGGGCTCGGGTGCTCGCCTGCACGTGGGCATCGCCGCTCAGGGCGCGAGAGACCGTCATCGGTGAGACCCCGGCGTACTTCGCCACTTCGTGCATCGTCACCGCGTTGCGGCGCCGTCTCGGCGATCTTTTCACCCTTCTTCCTCGGACGCGGTCAAGCTGAGGATTGTAGCAAAGCAGGGCGGCGCGACGGGCGCGCGCGGCGGGTGGAAGGCGCAGGTATGGTAGCGCTATCAGCCGATGCGGTGTAGGATCGCGCTGCCAAGCACCGCTCGAGAGGGGGATCGATGCCGCATTCACGGCTCCGCGCCGCGGGCCGAGGCGCTCGCGCTGCCGGCGGTCCCGCGCTCAAGTGGACGCTCGCGCTGCTTGCCGCGGCCGCGTGTGCGGCCGCCGCACACGCGGCTGCGGCCGGTCCCCCCGTTCCGCTCTACAAGAACCCCTCGGCCCCCGTGAGTGCGCGGGTGGAGGATCTCATCGCGCGCATGAGCCTGGCGGAGAAGATCGCGCAAGTGAGCTGCGTTTGGGACGGCAAGAAGCGATTCCTCGACGCATCGGGCGCGTTCGATCCTGCGATGGCGCGTGCCGCGTTCCCCGCGGGGATCGGCCAGGTCGCACGCCCGAGCGATCTCGCGGGCAGCGGCGATGACCCCTACCAGCACCCGTTCCGGGATGCTCGCGCGACCGTCGTGCTCGTGAATGCGATTGAGCGCTATGCGGTCAACGACACGCGGCTCGGCATCCCGGTGCTCTTCCACGAGGAAGCCCTCCACGGCTACGCGGCGCGCGGTGCGACGAGCTTTCCGCAGGCGATCGGGCTTGCGAGCTCTTGGGATCCCGAGCTCCTCACCCACATCTTCTCCGTGGTGGCACGCGAGGTCCGCGCGCGCGGCGTCCCGCTCGTGCTCGCACCCGTCGTCGACGTGGCGCGCGACCCACGCTGGGGCCGCATCGAGGAAACCTACGGCGAGGACCCCTATCTCGTGAGCCGGATGGCGGTCGCCGCGGTGCGGGGGCTGCAGGGGGATGCGTTGCCGCTCGGCCCGCGCAGCGTCTTTGCGACGCTCAAGCACATGACCGGACACGGCGTGCCCGAGAGCGGCACCAACGTAGGCCCCGCGGAGCTCTCCGAGCGGACCCTCCGCGAGGTGTTCCTGCCGCCCTTCGCCGCGGCCATCCGCGAAGCGAATGCACAAGCGGTGATGGCTTCCTACAACGAGGTCGACGGCATCCCCTCGCACGCGAACCACTGGCTGCTCAGCGAGTGGCTGCGCGGCGAGATCGGCTTCGCGGGGGCGGTGGTGAGCGATTACTACGGCATCGAGCAGCTGGTCGATCTGCATCACGTCGAGCCCGACCTCGAGCGCGCGGCCGCGCGCGCGCTCAACGCCGGGGTCGACTTCGATCTGCCGGACGGCCAGGCGTACGCCGAGCTTCCCGCAGCGCTCGCGGCCGGTCTGGTCAAGCCCGCGCAGATCGACCAGGCGGTGCGCCGCGTGCTGCGCCTGAAGTTTCTCGCCGGGCTCTTCGAGCACCCATACGCCGATGCGCGCTACGCCGAGCGGATCACCGATGATGCCGAGGCACGCGCGCTCGCAGCGCAGGCCGCACGCAAGACCACCGTGCTCCTCAAGAACGACGGCGCGCTGCCGCTCGCGCTCACGAGGCTGCACACGCTCGCCGTGATCGGCCCCAATGCGGATGCCGTGCGCCTCGGTGGCTACTCGAACGTGCCCGGACACGCGGTGAGTCTGCTTGCGGGCATCCGTGCGAAGGTCGGGGGTCGGTTGCGGGTGGTGACGGCCGAGGGCGTGCGGCTCACGGAGCGGGGCGACTGGTACACCGATCAGGTCGTGCTCGCCGATCGCGAGCAGAACCTCACGCGCATCCGCAACGCCGTCGCAGTGGCCCGGCGGGCCGATGCGATCGTGCTCGCGCTCGGCACGAGCGCAGCGATCAGCCGCGAGGGCTGGTCGCCCACGCACCTCGGCGACCGCGACCGGCTGGGTCTCGCGGGCGAGCAGGATGAGCTCGCGCGCGCGATGTTCGCACTCGGTAAGCCCGTGATCGTCGTGCTGATCAACGGGCCGCCGCTCTCCGTGCCCGAGATCGCCGCCAGGGCCGACGCGCTTCTCGAGGCATGGTATCCCGGCGAGGAGGGGGGCACGGCGCTCGCGGACATTCTGTTCGGCGATGCGGATCCCGGCGGGAAGCTCCCGGTCACCGTCGCCCGCTTCGTCGGACAGCTCCCGATGTTCTACGACGATAAGCCGAGCGCGCACCGCGGCTACCAGTTCGACTCCGACGCCCCGCTCTACCCCTTCGGCTACGGGCTTTCGTACACGACCTTCGCGATCGGCGCGCCCGAGCTCTCGGCGCGGCGAATCCGTCGCGGCGATTCGGTCCAGGTGTCCGTCGCGGTGCGCAACACCGGAGGCGTGGTGGGCGATGAGGTCGTTGAGCTCTACGTGCACGAGCAGGTGAGCTCGGTCACCCAGCCGGTGAAGGCGCTCAAGGCGTTCCGCCGCATCACCCTCGCCCCGGGCGAGCGCACCACGGTGCGATTCACCTTGGGTGCGTCGGCCTTCGCGATCTGGGACGAGCACCTGCGGCACGTGGTCGAGCCCGGCACCTTTGAGATCATGGTGGGCTCGAGCTCCGTCGACCTCAAGAAGGCGACGCTCGATGTGACCTCGTAGCCCATGGATCGCCGCCGCTTTCGCTCGCTTCTCGGACCGTTGAGCGTCTCGATCGCTCCGGCGCGACGAATCGACGCATCACGCGCGATCCCGTTCGATTGACACGATCCTCCTCCGGCGGTTACGGTAGAGCCCTTCATTCGCTCCGCTTCTTTCCTCGGGCCCCCGCCGCGCTGCGTCGGGGGCCCGCTGCGTTTGCGGCACCTGCGCCGCACTCCGGAGGCGAACCATGAAGAGCTCGACCACAGCGCCGATCGACGAGGGCTGCTTCGTTCCCATTCACGGTCTCGAGCAGTGGGTGACGGTACGGGGGCGTCGCGCGCGCAATCCGGCGCTGCTCATCGTTCCCGGACCCGGTGCCGGCATGTGCGTGCGCGCCCCGTTCTTCGCGCCCTGGGAGCAACACTTCACGCTCATCCAGTGGGATCAGCCCCGCGCGGGCGTCACCGCCGCTCGGCATGGTCGCGGCGTTCCGGCGGACTACTCTCTGCAGCGCCTCGCGCGGGACGGACTCGCCGTCGCCCACTGGGCGTGCGAGCGGCTCCGCGTGCCGCGCCTCGCGCTGCTCGGGCTCTCCGGCGGCACGATCGTGGGCTTGAACATGGTCAAGCGCTGCCCGCAGCGATTCTCGGCGTATGTCGGCAGCGGACAGATCGTCAATTGGGCCCGGCAGGACACCTTGAGCTTTGCGCGGGTTCTCGGCGAGGCGCGTGCGGCCGGTGATGCCGCGGCGATCGCGGAGCTCGAGCGCATCGGCGCACCGCCCTACCCCGATACGGCGACGGATGCGATCAAAGCCCACTACTCCGTCGCCTTGAGTCGCGGCGAGTCGGACGCGCTCGCCACACTCGATCCGGCGCTCTCGGAGGTGCTGACGAATCCCCCCGCGAGCGCCCGCTACGTGCCGCGCGGCCTAGCCCTCGAGCGCGATGTTCGCGCCG
This sequence comes from Steroidobacteraceae bacterium, assembly GCA_035523875.1. GTDB lineage: Bacteria > Pseudomonadota > Gammaproteobacteria > Steroidobacterales > Steroidobacteraceae > JASHUC01. The sequence goes on along the minus strand of DATKPY010000037.1, from coordinate 47,835 downwards.
TCGCGACGGCCGCGTACGAGGCGGTGCGCGCGGAGATTCTCGGTTTCGACGCCGAGGCACTGGGGCTCGACTTCGCCGTTCCGATGCTCTTTTTGCAGGGCGAGCTCGATGCCTGCGCGGTGAGCTCGGAGGTTGCCGCCTATGCGGCCCAGGTGCGCGCCCCGTGGCGAGCCTATATATCGATCACGGGCGGCGGGCATTCGCCGTGGCTCATGCGCGAGCGGTTCCTCGCGCTCCTCCTCGAGCATCTGTGGCCGCTCGCGACCGCGAGCACCGAGCGCGATCGCAACGGCTAGCGAGGCTCGAGTGAGCGCAGCCGGCGAATCAGGCTCGAGGTGTCCCAGCGGTTGCCGCCTAGGGATTGGACGTCCGCATAGAACTGATCGACGAGCGCCGTCACCGGCAGGCGCGCGCCGTTGCGGCGCGCCTCATCGAGCACCAGCCCCAGGTCCTTGCGCATCCAGTCGACGGCAAACCCGAAATCGAATCGGTCCGCGACCATCGTCTTGCCGCGATTGTCCATCTGCCAGCTCTGCGCGGCGCCCTTGCCGATCACCTCGAGCACGAGCGGCATGTCGAGGCCGGCGCACGCACCGAAGGCGATGCCCTCCGCGAGGCCCTGCACCAGGCCCGCGATGCAGATCTGATTGACCATCTTCGTGAGCTGGCCGGCACCGCAGGGCCCCAGGCGCGTCACGGCGCGGGCGTAGGCGAGGATCATGGGGCGCACGCGCGCGAAGGCCTCGGCTTCCCCTCCGCACATGACCGTGAGCGCGCCGTTCTCCGCGCCCGCCTGCCCGCCCGAGACCGGTGCATCGATGAACTGAAGTCCGCGTGCCGCCGCGAGGCCCTGCAGCTCGCGCGCCACGAAGGCCGATGTCGTGGTGTGATCGACGAACACGGCCCCGGGGGTCATCCCGGCGAACGCCCCGTGCTCGCCGAGTGCGACCGCGCGCACATCGTCGTCGTTCCCGACGCAGGCGAGGACGGCGTCGGCTCCGTGCGCGGCTTCCCGCGGCGTCGGCGCCGCACGCCCGCCGTGCTGCTGCACCCACAAGCGTGCCTTCTCGGGTGTCCGGTTGTAGACCGTCACCTGATGGCCTGCAGCTGCGAGGTGCCGCGCCATCGGCGCTCCCATGACGCCGAGCCCGATGTAGGCGACCCGGCGCGGCTCGATCGGCTCGTAGACCCTGTTGTTCATGCTGGAACCGTTCCCTGGGGCGCGCTCCGCGCCGCTCGCTCAGTGATAGCCCGGAAGATCCGACTGCGCGCCGTTCACCTCGACGACCCGCGCGAGCTGTCCGCCGTGGGACCCGTCCCGCAAGGGATAGAGCATGAGCTTCACTCGATCGCCGCGCTTGAGCGAGTCGTGGTGCCAGCCCTGACGCTTGAGCATGTTGACGCTCGTGCACTCGACACCCCACTCCTGGTAGCCGCCGCGCCCATCGGGGATTGCGACTTGAATCCACACGTGAGGATTGGTCCACTGGAACTCGAGCACCGTGCCCGCGAGCGGAACCTGCTTCGTGCGATCGAACATGGCGAAGGAGTGGTGCGCAAGCGCCGGTGCCGCGAGTGCCAGGGTGAGGATCGCCGCGGCGAGCCCGCCTCTCATTCGGCTCATGGGTCCTCCGGAGGCGGAACACCGAAGCCCGTGACGCCGTTGCTGCGGCTTTGATTGCGGTTGTTTTCCTCGCACACGTACTCGCCGATCGTCCACGTCGGATGCAGCCGATAGCGCCGCGTCACCGTGAAGGGCCGGACATAGGCCTTCGGATCGGTGAGGGTGATCACATCCTGAAGGGTGTCGTGGTCGATGCGGCGAAAACGCTCGGTGATGACGAGCGCATCGCTATGCGGAAGTCCGGTGAAATCGACTTGCGTGTCCGCGCGGATGAGACTCGTGTCGACCTCGAGCATCGCTCCATTCCAGTGTCCGGTCGAGAAGCCGTAGTAGGTGGGATCGTCATCCGCCGACGGCCGCCGCCCGTCGAGGTAGATACGCCGAACCTGCCCGGCGTACTCGAACAGCATGAGCACCCGCCCTGGAGTCTGCACGAGCTCGAAGGGGTACGGCACCACCATGATGTGCGGCATGCCCGGCGGGAGGCAATTGGCGGTGACATCGTCGATCGGCTTGCCCGCACTGAATGCCTTCATGCGCTTGGCGTAGAGCGCATCGTACGGTGGCTTCAACTGCGGCAGCGCCTTGTCCGGGGAGAACTGGAACCAGCCCGTGACCAGCCACAACCCGGAGATGTCGGGCTGGGCGGGGTCGGCGTAGAGGGAGGTCATCCGTGGTTCGACAGTGCCCGCGGCGACCCCCAGCGGCGGGCTCACGCAGAGGAGAAGCGCCAGCCCCGCGTGCGCGAGCGCCGCGATCAAGAGCCTGGACGACTTCATGCGCTTGCCCCCTTATTGGCCCGGGGAGTTTCCGGTCGCCTGATGACCGCTGTCAACCTCGCTCGGCGCGGTAGAAGGGACTAGGCTATCGCGCCATGGATGGGCTCACAGGCGTCTCACCGGTCGTGGACCAGTCCCCGCCAAGCCCCTGATGGCCGATCGCTACCACTCCTTCTCCGAGCTCGCGCGCGAGACGCTCGCCGGTCGCGACTACACGGTTCGCGCGCGGCGCGGCCGCGGATCACCTGTCCTCATTCTCGCTCCGCACGGCGGCCGCATCGAGGAAGGCACCTCGGAGCTTGCGCTCCGCATCGCGTGCCGTGACCACAGCTTGTTCATGTTCGAAGGTCTGCGCCCCACGGGGAACCGGGAGCTTCACATCGGCAGCACGCGCTTCGATCACCCGCAGTGCCTGAGCATGCTCGCGCGCTCGGCGCTCGCGATCGGCATTCACGGCTGTCGGGGCGAGGCGCAGATCTACGTGGGCGGACTCGAGCAGCGGCTCACCGGCCTCATCGTCGCGCATCTCACGCTCGCAGGCCTCCCGGCGACGGCGAGTGTGCCGCGGCACCTCGCGGGGCGCGACCCGCGGAATCTTTGCAATCGCGGCACCTGCGGCCGCGGCGCGCAGCTCGAGGTCACCATGGACCTGCGCACCTCGGCCGCTGCGACGCACATCGCATCCGCGGTGCGCGCATCGATCGCAGCGTATCTCTCCTTGCCCCCGGTCCGCCTCCACGGAGCGTTCGCATGCGACTCCTTTATATCGACATCGACACGCTGAGAGCCGATCACCTGGGGTGCTACGGCTACCTGCGGCGCACGAGCCCGAACATCGATCGGCTGGCCGCGGGCGCGCTCGTCTTCGAGCGGGTCTACGCCTCCGATACGCCCTGCCTGCCGAGTCGCACTGCGCTCCTTACCGGCCAGTTCGGTATTCACAACGGCGTCGTCAATCACGGGGGCACCGACGCGGACCCGGCGATCGACGGCGCGACTCGGCAGTTTCACTCCCGGCTGCACCTCAATTCTTTTCCCAACCGCCTCAAGCGCGCGGGCCTGAAGACCGTGACCGTGAGCTCCTTCGCGCACCGGCACTCCGCCTTTCACTGGCACGCGGGCTTCGATGAGACCTACAACGTCGGTAAGTACGGCATGGAGACTGCGGATGAAGTCTACGGGCTCGCCGCCGATTGGCTCCACCGCCACGGCCGCGAGGAAAGCTGGTTCCTGCATGTGCATATGTGGGATCCCCACACTCCGTATCGCGCCGCGCCCAGATACGGCGAGCCGTTTGCCGGTGTGCCGCATCCGGCGTGGCTCACCGAGGACGTTCGCGCGCGTCACTGGATGGGCTGCGGGCCTCACAGTGCGCGCGAGGGCCGCGGCTTCGCCCCGAATGAGTACGACCGGATCCACTACCCGCGCCAACCTCAGGAGATCGGGGACATGGCGGCGGTGCGTACCATGTTCGACGGTTACGATACCGGCGTCGTCGTGGCCGACGAATACGTCGGGCGGCTCATCGCGCTCCTCGCAGAGCTCGGTGTCGAGCGCGACGCCGCCGTCCTGGTCTCCTCCGACCACGGCGAGACCTTGGGCGAGCTCAACATCTACTGTGACCACCAAACCGCCGATGAGCACACGACGCACGTGCCGCTGATTCTCAGATGGCCCGGGCTCGGGACTGGACGGCGCCGGGCGCTGCACTACCAGATCGACGTGACAGCGACGCTCCTCGAGCTCCTCGGACAGGACGTGCCCGAGAGCTGGGACGGGGAGTCCTTCGCCGCGAGCCTCACGGCGGGCGAGGATGTCGGGCGCGATCATCTGGTGCTCTCTCAGGGAGCCTGGACCTGCCAGCGCGGCGTCCGCTTCGACCAGTGGATGCTGATCAGCACGCTCCACGGCGGCTATCACCTCTTTGACGACATCATGCTGTTCGATCTGGAGAGTGACCCTCACGAGCAGCACAATCTCGCCGCGCAGCGCCCGGAGATCGCCGGCCGCGGTCTGGTGCTGCTCTCGCAGTGGGAATCGCGGATGCTGCCGCACGCGGCCCGCGGGCGTGATCCACTCGTCCACGTGATGCAGGAGGGCGGGCCGTTCCACGTTCGCGGCGAGCTGCCCGCCTATCTCGAGCGGTTGCGCGCTACCGGACGAGCGAGCGAAGCTGCCCTGCTCGCCGCCCGGTATGCTTGACGGGGACCTCCGGGGAGCGCCCGGCACGCACTTGGGCAGTGGGTCTCGAACATGAGTGAGCGATGAGCGTCTCCGTCATCGTCGGCGGTAGCCTGCTTGCGTGCGCCCTCGTCGGCTGGTCGCTCTATGCCGCAAGGCGCAACCGCGGCGCCCGTGCGCGGGCCGAGCAAGCCGCGCACGAAGCGGCCGCGCAGCTCGAGCGCTTCTTCTCGCTGTCTCTCGACTTCCTGTGCATCGCGAGCGACGACGGCTACTTCAAGCGCGTGAGCCCCGGCGTCACCGAGATGCTCGGCTGGAGCCCGCAGGAATTCCTCGCGCGACCCTACCTCGAGTTCATCCATCCGGACGACCATGAGCGCACGCTCCGAGAGGTGGAGAAGCAGATTCGCGGCGGGGAGCGCGTGCTGCAGTTCGAGAACCGCTACCGGCACAAGAACGGCACCTGGCGCACGCTTTCCTGGCGCTCGATGCCCCAGCCGAACGGCTTCATGTACGCGACGGCGCGCGATGTCACCGATCACAAGCTCGCCGCGGATGCGTTGCACGAGGCGAACGATCGGCTGGAGCAGCGCGTGCAGGAGCGGACGGCCGAGCTCGAACGGGTGGCGAGGAGCCTTGCGGCAGAGGTGCGCGAGCGCGAGCAGGCGCAGCTGCGACTGCAGTCACAGCTCCAGCGGCTCAATCTTCTGCAGCACATCACCCGCGCGATCGGGGATCGCCAGGACATCCGCAGCATCTTCCAGGCCGTCGTCGGCACTGTGGAGGAGGAGATGCCGGTCGACTTCTGCTGCGTCGGACTCTACGACGCAACCGACGAGTGCCTCACCATCACGAGCGTGGGCACGCGGAGCACGACGCTCGCGATGGCGCTCGCGATGGCGGAGCAGGCGCGCATCCCCATCGACCGCAACGGACTGTCGCGTTGCCTGCGCGGGGAGCTCGTCCACGAGCCGGATGTCATGGAGGTGCCCTTCCCGTTTGCGCAGCGCCTGGCGCACGGCGCGCTGCGCTCCTTCGTCGCAGCGCCGCTGCTCGTTGCGAGCAAACCGTTCGCCGCACTCCTGGTCGCGCGCCGGCAGGCGCACAGCTTCACGAGCGGAGACTGCGAATTCCTGCGCCAGCTGAGCGAGCACGTGGCGCTCGCGGCCCATCAGGCCGAGCTTCACGGCGCGCTGCAGCGCGCCTATGACGAGCTGCGCGAGACGCAGAAGCACATCATGCAGCAGGAGCGGCTGCGCGCGCTCGGCCAGATGGCGAGCGGCATCGCGCACGACATCAATAATGCAATCTCCCCCGCGGCCATCTACACGGAGATGCTGCTCGAACGCGAGCGCTCGCTCAGCCCGTCCGTCCGCGAAAGGCTTGCCTCGGTCCTGCGTGCGATCCACGACGTGGCGCAGACCGTCGCGCGTCTGCGCGAGTTCTATCGGCCGCGAGAGCCGCAGAAGCTGCTCGTGCCGGTGGACTTGAACCGCCTCGTCCCCGAGGTCGTCGACCTCACGCGCGCACGCTGGGGCGACATCGCTCAGCAGCGCGGCATTGCGGTCGCGGTGCAGAGCGACCTCGCGCCGGATCTGCCGGCCATTCTCGGGGCCGAGAGCGAGATCCGCGAAGCGCTGACCAATCTCGTCCTCAATGCCGTCGATGCCATGCCGCAGGGCGGTCCGCTCACGTTGCGAACGCGGTTCGCCCCGCAGGACGCCGGCGGCTCCGCGGCGCCCCTATCGCAGGTGCGCGTCTGCTTGGAAGTCATCGACTCGGGCCTCGGGATGAGCGAGGAGACGCGACGGCGCTGCTTCGAGCCTTTCTTCACGACCAAAGGCGAGCGCGGCACCGGCCTCGGGCTCGCCATGGTCTACGGGATCGCGCAGCGGCACGGTGCGGACATCGAGATTGAAAGCGAGGTCGGCCGCGGCACCACGGTGCGACTCATTTTTACGGTCCCGAAGGTCTCCGCGGCCGAGCTCGCCACGCCCGCCGCCGGCGACCGAGCGGTGCGACCGCGGCGGATCCTGATCGTCGACGACGACCCGCTGGTGCTCAAGATCCTGCGCGAAGCGCTCGCGTCGGACGGCCACGATGTCACCGCCGCGGACGGCGGCCAGGCGGGGATCGACACCTTCCTCGCCGCCCACCGTCGCGGCGAGCCTTTTCCCGTCGTCATCACGGACCTGGGCATGCCGCACGTCGACGGACGCAAGGTCTCCGCCGCCGTCAAGACGAGCGTGCCCACGACGACGGTCATCATGCTGACGGGGTGGGGTCAGCGCTTGGTCGCGGACGGAGATACCCCGCTTCACGTGGATTTCGTTCTCGGTAAGCCCCCCAAACTGCGCGAGCTGCGCGAAGCGCTCGAGCAGACTCCCGAGCCCACGGGCGTGTGAGAGGGCTTGGGCGGCGCTCCGCGCGCGCACCCCAACCCGGCACTTTTCGAGTTGACACCGTATTGCGAATCATTATCATTTAGATTCGGAATCGCTCGGAAAGGTCCGTTCGCTCGGAGGTGACGATGTCGACCGATCCTTCGGTAGCGCCCGCGCTCGGCGCAGAGCCCACGCAGAGTCCGCTGCGCTCGCGCGTCGGCAGCTTGAGCGCCTGCGGCATCGGTGTGACCTCGATGCTGGGTGCGGCCGCGGCCTGCCAGCCGGCCGCGGCGCAAGCCGTCGATCAGAGCGCCGCCGGCGGGGCGAGTGAGCCGCTGCAGCAGGTGACCGTGAGCGGCGTGCGTCCCCTCGTCAAAGGAAAGATTGCGCAGGATCTCCAGGACATTCCGCAGAGCGTGACGGTGGTGAACCAGCAGCTCATCGAAGCGCAGTCCGATACCCGGCTCGAGGATGCGCTCAAGAACGTCCCGGGCATCACGCTCAACGCGGGCGAGGGTGCCGCGCGCGGCGACACGGTGAACATCCGCGGCTTCTCTGCCTTCAACGACTTCTTTCTCGACGGCATCCGCGATGCCGCCGTCTACACGCGCGACAGCTTCGACCTCGAGTCCGTGGAGGTCGTGAAGGGACCCTCGGCCGTGCTCTTCGGCCGCGGTTCGACCGGGGGCGCCATCAACCAGGTGAGCAAGGCGCCCGAGCTCGCCCCCTTCGAGGTCATCACCGCGGATTTCGGCACCAACGATCTACTGCGGAGCACGGCCGATGTGAACGCGCCATTCGCGAGCGCGGAGGCTTTCCGCCTCAACGCCATGGGCGAATCCTCCGCGGTGGCGGACCGCGATTTCGTGAAGAACAGGCGCTGGGGGCTCGCCCCGGCGCTGGCCTTCGGGATTGGTGGGCCGGATACGCTCGTCCTCGCATACCTCCACCAGCAGGAGGACGACCGGCCCGATCCCGGCATCCCGTTCCTCGATGGGCTGCCCGCACCGGTTCCGGGGAACACCTATTACGGTCTCCTCACCGACCGCGACACCACGGCGGAGGACATCGCAACAGCGCGTTACCGGCACGAGTTCGCCTCGAGCCTCTCTCTCTCCAATACCCTTCGCTACGCTCACTACGAGTTCGACTATCGAACGACGATGCCGAACTTTGGCAGTGCGGCCGACGATGGACAGGGTCCGCCGGGCCCGCAGATCCCGCTCACCGATATCCTGATCGGCCGCGATGCCCCGTACAGCTCCGGCATTCAGACCAATCTCGACGATCAGCTCGATCTCACCGCGCATTTCTCCACGGGCGCCGTGACCCACGAATTCGTGGGCGGTCTCGAGTACTCGCGCCAGAGCTCCGATCTGGCCCGGTACGCGAACCCCTTCAACGCGAACAACAACTGGATTCCCGAGACGCCGCTCCTCGACCCCGATCCTTATCAGGCGCTTCCCGCGCTGCCGCCCACGAGCGCCGACCAGGACACCCTCGCCTACGCCTATTCCGCCTACGCGACCGACACCATCGGGCTCACCTCCGAGCTCTCCTTGCTCGCCGGCGCTCGCTACGATGAGTTCTCCGCCGACTACGACCAGCTCACGCTGGCGACCGACACCCCGCTCGATCTTCACCACGTGGATCGTCTCGGAAGCCCCAGGGCCGCACTCGAGTTCACGCCCGCTGCGCAGCAGACCTACTACTTCTTCTACGGCACCTCGTTCGATCCGTCGGCCGAGGCGCTCACCCTCACGACCAAGACCGCCAACCTCGGTCCGGTCAAGGCCCAAACTTTCGAGCTCGGAGCGAAGGACACGCTCCTCGGCGGGGGGCTCCTGCTGAGCAGCGCAGTGTTCCGCACCGTCGTGGACAACGCGCAGACCAACGATCCGGAGAATCCGAACGTCACGCTCCTCGAGGGCAACCAGCGCGTCGACGGACTCGAGCTCACCGCCACGGGCCACGTGACGCGAGCCTGGGAGCTTACGGCCGGCTACACCTACCTCGATGGGCGGACGATCGCCTCCGGAACCGCAGCCTACGTCGGCAAGGACCTGCCGAACGTCGCCCACAACGAGATCAACTTGTGGACTGAGTACGAATTCTCCGGCCCGTGGGAGATGGGCGTCGGCGGCAACTGGTTCAGCCACCGCTTCGCCGACAACGGCGAAGCGGCCTCCCTGCCCGGCTACACCGTCGTCAATGCGATGGTTTCCTACCGCCTGACGCAGCAGGTGTCGCTGCAACTCAATGGCTTCAACCTCCTCAACAAGCTCTACTACCAGTCGCCCTACTACACGAGCGTGGCGGAGAATCACGTGCTGCCCGGCCCGGGCCGCAGCGGCTCCCTCACGATCCGTGCGGCGCTCTGAACCCCATGCTCGTGCGCATCCCCTCGCTCCTCGCCGCCGATGAGCTCCTGGCAGTCCGGCAACTGCTCGAGGCCGCCGCCTGGGCGGACGGACGCTTGACGGCCGGTCATCAGTCGGCCGCGGTCAAATCCAACCTGCAGCTGCCGCACGATGAGCCCGCGGCGCGGGAAGCGGGCGAGTGGGTCGTGCGCGCGCTCGAGCGCAGTCCGGCGTTCGCGAGCGCCGCGCTCCCGCGCCACCTCTACCCGCCCCTCTTCAATCGCTACGAGACCGGCATGGCATTCGGCGCTCACATTGACAACGCCCTGCGGCAGGTGCCCGGAAGCGCGCACCGGCTGCGCACGGATGTGTCGGCCACGCTCTTCCTCACGCCCCCAGACGAGTACGACGGCGGGGAGCTGCGGATCGAGGACGCATTCGGTGTGCAATCCGTGAAGCCCGCGGCAGGCGATCTGGTCGTCTACCCCGCGAGCAGCGTCCACCGCGTCGAGCGTGTGACGCGCGGCGTGCGCCTCGCGGCCATCTTCTGGGTGCAGAGCCTGGTGCGCGACGACGGCGCGCGAGCGATCCTCTACGAGCTCGACGCGTCCATTCGCGAGCTCACCGCGACGGGGGCGAACCGCGACTGCCTCGTGCACCTGACCGCCTGCTATCACAATCTGCTCAGACGCTGGGCCGAGCTCTGATCGCGGGCGGCCCGGGGACGCATCCGCCATGACCTTGACGACCGCACAGCTTGCGCGCGCCGCGGCACTCGAGGCGCGACAGGTGAAATTCGAGCGGCTCCTGCGGATGAATGACCGGGAGCTCTGGAGCGTGCTCGGTGGGGATCCGGTCGCCGCGGCCGAGTGGGTCCAGGGCGCCGCCGAGCAAGGCGTGCCGGCCGCCCAGCTACGGCTCGGGCGAATGCTGCTCGCGGGCCGGGGCGTGCCGCGGGATGAGCGTGCCGCGCTCGCCTGGTTCGCGCGCGCCGCCCGCCAGGGCGATGCCGATGCGATGAACATGGTCGGACGCTGTCACGAGAACGGCTGGGGCATCGCCGCTGACCTGACGCTCGCCGCCGCACACTACCACTCATCCGCCCTCCGCGGCCACGACTGGGGTGAATACAACTTCGGCAACATGCTCTTTGACGGGCGTGGCATCCTCCGCGATCAACCGCAGGCGCTCCGTTGGTACCTGCGCGCCGCGCGCCAAGGGCACGGCCGCGCAATGAATCTGCTCGGTCGCTCCCTCGAGGAGGGCTGGGGCTGTCGGCCCAGCCTCGCGGATGCCGCCTACTGGTACCGCCGCTCCGCCGAGTCGGGCTACTTCCGCGGCCAGCTCAACTACGCGCTCCTGCTCCTGGAGCGCGGTCACCCGGACGACGCGGCGCAGTGGCTCTGGATGGCGGCGGTCGAGGGCGATGAGCGCACGCGACGGGTGATCGACCGCGCGCTCGGGGGCGCACGCGATCGGAAGCTCCACGCGCTCGCCGCGCGGATCCGTGCGCTCGCTGCGCCCGCGGGAGATTCGCTGCGACCGATCAGCGCGCCGCACTCACCTCGGGCGCAGCCCCCGCGTTCTCGTCCGTGAGGGTCTCGAGGAAGGCGATCACATCGGCGATCTCCGCCGCGGTGAGCGCGGGCGCATCACCGGGATGGCGGTTGAACGGGGCATCGACGGTGTCGACGTTGCGGCGGTACTGGGGCGGCAGGTCGTCGTACTTCACCACCTGCCCCGCGGCATCGCGCGAGTAGAACCGCTCGGGTGCCAGATCGCGGTACACGTACCACTCGAGCACTGCGCGCAGCGAGTGGAAGACCCCGTTGTGGAAGAACACGTGGCGGGTCGCGACGTTGCGCAGGCTCGGCGTGAGGAACATGCCGCAGTACTGGGTCTCGGCACGCAGGTCCGTGCGGTACGGCCCGCACACCCCGAGATCGTAGTAGCGCGGATCGCGATTGGCGGGGATCGCGGAATTGCGGGGTACGCCGAGCGCCTCGTACTGATAGTCGGTGAAGAGCGGCGGTCGTCCGTCGCGCGTCGGCTGATCGAGGTGGCAGGCTGCGCAATTGCCCTTGGCCGGATCGTTGAACAGGCGATAGCCGCGCAGCTCCGCCGGGGTCAACTCGGCGCGCCCGGTGAGCCACGCATCGTACTTGCTGCGGAAGGGATGAAAATCCGCGCTCTCGATCTGATAGCGCCCGATCGCGAACATCGCCTCATCGAGGGCGAGCCGAGGGCTCTGAAATACGGTCGGACCAAAAAAGCCCTTGAAGTCCTCGCCGTAGTTCGCTTCGAGCTTGGCGAGCACGCGCGCGGGGGAGCCGGCCGCCATCTCGGCCGGGTTGAAGATCGGCCCGTTCACCTGCTGCTGGAGCGTGTTCACCCGGCCGTCCCAGAACAGCCCTCCCTGCGGCACGAGGTTCGCCGCCGCCGCCTGCGGAGCAAGGGCGGTCTTGAGCGTGCGGACCTTGCTCCCGGACTGAGCGACCTGCTGCTCAAGCGTGAGCGCCCGGTCGTCGTCACCTTGGGTGTCCGGTCCGATGCTGAAGGGCGGCTGGCGGTACAGGTAGCGGAGCGACGGCACCGCGCGGAACCCCGGACTTCGGTCGTCCGTTCCCCCCAGCATCACCGAGCTCTCTCCGGGCGGGCCGTAGGCGTGCACGGGACTGTGGCAGCTCACGCACGAGATCCGGCCTGATCCCGAGAGGCGCGCATCGTGAAAGAGCCGCTCGCCGAGCCGCGCCATCGCGGAGAGCGGGCGCACGGGCGGCAGCTTGAGATGGTAGGGATGCGGATTGACGGCCTGGGCGTGCGCCGGGAGCCCACCGAGCAGCGCCCCGAGGAGCAGCGCGCCGGACCCCGACACGATCCGGCGCGCTGCCAACCGTCGCCCGGCCGATCGCTCGGCCGAGCCCGCTTTCATGCCATCACCCGCCTCATGGCGCATCGATCCATCACAGGAACGGCGGGAAGGGCGCCGGATGACCGACCGGTGTGCCCTCCTGCGGATCGAGGAACAGCGGCGGATTGGGGAAGCGGGTGGTGAAGTCGAACATGTCCATGATGCTGCCCGCCGTGGCATCGAAGGAGCCGTTGTTGAGCCGCTCGCCATGCAACCAGTTGTCCTCGATGAAGCGCACGATCGAGCTCTGCATGAGGACGGTATGGCTCACGTAGTTCGCCTTGGCGTACGGGGAGATCACGAAGAAAGGAATGCGGGGACCGGGACTGCAGCGGCCGTACACCGGCTCGCCGCTCAGCCCGGGAAGCGGCGCGCCCGTACCGCACATGCCGGCGCCGTCGAGCTGATCGGCCGATGAGTACGAGGCGTTGGTCGGCTCCGCGAAAGCATGATCGTACCAGCCGTCCGAGTCGTCCCAATCGATGATGATGGCCGTGTCGCGCCATTCGGGGCTCTGCTCGATGAAGTTGACGACCTGCACGATCCAGGTCTGCTCATCGAGCGGATCGGAGTAGCCGGGGTGTCCGTCCTGGTACGCCGGCGCCTTGAGGAACGCCACCGCCGGGAAGTTGCCCGCCTTGACCGCGGCGTAGAAGTCATCGACGTCATACTCGTGGTTGGCCGGATCGAGCTGACCGTAGCCGTCGTAGGTATGCCCGATCGCGGCGACCGAGTTCGGGCGCGCGTGGGTCGGATTGGCCGTCGAGGCGTAGTACTGGAACCAGTTGTGATGCGGAACGTAATCGGCCGTCGTGCCCGTGTAGACCGAGGTGCTGTCGCGAGCGCAACCGGTGCTGCCGTCGGCGTTGACGAGGCTCAAGTTGAAGCCCCCCATGAAGCCGCCCCACGAGATGCCGTGCGCGTTGAGCAGGTCACCGATGTTCTTCCCCTGCATGCTCATCGTCTGCGTCTTGCTCGAGCAGGTGTCGTTGCCCGGATCCTCATCCCCGATGTCGGTGTACCCGCCCTCGCTGTCGGCGACGAACGCGGAGGACTTCGTGCCCACCACGGCCACATAACCATTGGTCTGGCCCGAGACCGCCTCGAGCGCCCCCGGGGTCGAGGGACCGTAGGCGGAGCCGTGCTGGTTATCGCTCATCGCAAAGTGCTGCGCGTAGTTCCAGAGCGCCGTGACGGTATTGCCGTCGAAATAGCCCATCACCTGCCCGGTGGTGCCGAAAGCGCCGGCCCCGCCGCTCGTGCCCGAGCCGGTGTACTCGGGAAAGAGGTCCGCCTTGCCACCGTCGTACGCCTGCTGCTCAGGCGTGTAGTTGTGATCCTGGTCGGCCGTCGCCGCCTGGGTGCGATCGAGGCGGAAGGGATTCGCCGCGCCTGCGCCATTGGCCGCGTTGAGGAAGTTCGGGTTGTTGGTAAGCAGATTCGCGGTAACGAGGTTGTTCACAAGCGGGGTGAACGGCGCCGGATAGAACCGGGGCTCCCCCGTCGGATTCGTCGCATGGGGATAGGTCGCAAAGTAGTGGTCGAACGAGACGTTCTCGTCGTAGATCACCACGAGGTGCTTGATCGGCGTCGCCGTGTAATGGTCGTGGAAGTCGGGATCGGCCGCCGCAACCGGAAGGGCCGAGTTCGCGAGCATCGCCGCTGCGCCGCTGAATGCGATGAGCCTGCGCCAGTGCATCCGCATGAGAGTCGCTCCCATTGATCGAGGGGTGAACGAAGAGGTGGTGGCGTACGCGCAGCCGTCACCGACCGGCTGTCGCGACCGGCGGATTGTGGCCAAGGATCTTGATCAGTCCGTTGCGCAGAGATGACGAAATGATGAAACCGCCGGCGGCGCCCACTTGCCGACTTCGCTTATGCCTGGGCTCGGCGATGCCGCCGCGCCCCACCCGCTTCCGCGCTGAGGTCGCATCGCGCTCGTCACGCGCAAGCCCGCGCTCACGCCCGGTCGCCCTCCTCGTCGCCGCTGCGGTGCTCCTCCACCACCAGATCCGCCGATGGGGCCTCCTCGAGCTCTTGCAGGTCACCCGTCTGCTCGATCACGCGGCGCGCGACCGGATTGAATCCGCCGGATTGCTTGCGCCACAGCTCCGCATAGAGACCGCCCCGCCGCAAGAGCTCGGCGTGCGATCCATCCGCCACGATGGCTCCCCGGTCGAGCACGATGAGGCGGTCCATGTCCATGACGGTGCTCAGTCGATGGGCGATTGCGATCACCGTCTTCCCGGCCATCGCCTCGCGCATCGCCGCCTGAATGATCTGCTCGCTGTGGCTGTCGAGGGCGCTGGTCGCCTCATCGAGCAGCAGAATCGGCGCATTGCGCAGGATCGCACGGGCGATCGCGATCCGCTGGCGCTGGCCGCCCGAGAGCTTGACGCCGCGCTCACCGACCAAGGTGTGGTAACCGTGCTCGAGCTCGGCGATGAACTCATGCGCATGCGCGCGCTGGGCCGCGAGGATCACCTCCTCGTCGCTCGCGCCCGGCCGACCGTAGCGGATGTTCTCCATCAGACTGCGGTGAAAGAGGCTCGTGTCCTGCGGAATGAGCGCGAGCGATTGCCTGAGACTCTCCTGCGTCACCGCACGGATGTCCTCGCCGTCGATCAGGATCGCGCCTTCCGTGACATCGTGCATGCGCATCAGAAGACCCATGAGCGTGGTCTTGCCGGCGCCGCTCGGGCCGACCAGGCCGAGCCGCTGCCCGGCCGGAATGTCGAGGTCGATGCTCTTCACCACGCTGCGCAAGCCCTTGCCGGAGGGGTCGTAGGAGAATGCGATGCGCTGGAAGCGAATCGCCCCGCGCGGCACCGCGAGCGTCGGCGCGCCCGGCCGGTCCACGACCGTCGCGTGCACGATCAGGGTCTCGATACTCTCGCGCGCCGAGCCGAGCTGATCGTAGAAATCCGGAATTCGCTGACCCAAGTTATAAGCGGTCTGCAGGAGCGAGCTCGTGAGCGCCGTGATCATCACGAAGTCACCGGCACCGATCCGCCCGTGCACCCAGGCGTACACCGCTCCACCCACGAACACGATCCACATCGAGATGTCCATGACGTACTGCGTGCAGCGCAGGCGCACCACCGATCGGTACGATGCCCGCCGCCGATCCCGCTCCTCGCCCGTGTAGCGCGTGAGCTCGCGATCCTCCACCGCCTGATTGGCGAAGAAAAACACGTTGCGGATATTGGTGATCACATCGACGATCCGCCCGGTCACGGCCGCCCGCGCCTCGTTGTTCGCGATTGCCCGGCGCGTGCACTCCCGACCGACGAGGAGGCTCACGGTGAAATAGATCGCGATGCTTGCGACCGCCGCCACGCAGAACGCAGGGCTTGCGACGTAGAAATACGCCGCGACGAAGATGAAGAAGCACGAGCCGGGAATGAAGTCGAACACCATCATGTCGAACAGCATCAGCACCTGGTCGGGCAGCAGCACCGCGCGGTGGGCAATCTTCCCGGAGAGCGTGCTTTCGAAGTAGGCACTCGAGAGACGCTGCGCGTACGCGAACACCTCCTCCTTGATGCGCACCAGCATCGGCGCACGCGTGTTGTAGGAGCTGAGCCACATCGCCCCGTCCATGGCGAAGCGTGCGACGACGAGACTCACGAACAGGACGAAGGGTCCGGTGAGCTCGCCTGCCTCGAGCGCCGGATGACGCATCGCGAGCACCGTGTCGGTGAGCTGCTTGATGGCATACGCAATCGAGGCGAACACCGCGCGGCCGAGCACCGGAAAGACGAGCAGACCCGTGCAGCCCCAGGGGAACTGGCGGAAGAAGTGGAGCGAGAACGGCAGCAGCCGATTCGGCAACGATGGCGCACTCATGCTGACCACGATAGAGGTGAGGGACGATCGGCGCCTGCGAATCCGCGACGGAGCGGAGGCGGCGCGAGATCAAGGAGATCCGAGCGGGATCGGTGCCCGCGGCCCGCACCCGTGGCGCGGGCCGCGCTTACCCCGCCCCGCCAGGCGCAATCCTATGCGGACCCCGGCCTGACCGGCAAGCGCTCCGGTCCCGGGTGCGCCGTGCTCGCGCGGATAGTAGCATCGGCCTCGGTCAACGGAGAATCCTCCACCCGTCATCCCCTTGCAGGAAAACCGCGCCTATGGCCGCTCGCTCAGTTCGTGTCTCCGTCTTGGGAATCGCTCTCGCGCTGCTCTTGGGGAGTGTCGCCGCCGCGGCTCAACAGCTGCCCGCGGATCGGGCGGTGCTCGCCCGCGCCAACGCGCTCTGGCACGACCCGGCCTCTCCCGTGCTCGGCAATCCGCACGGCGATGTCACGATCGTCGAATTTTTCGATTACGCCTGCCCCTATTGCAAGGCCGTGGAGCCGCGAGTCGCTGCGCTCCTCGAGTCCGATGGGCACGTGAGGCTGATCCTCAAGGAGTTTCCGATCCTGACACCGGAGTCGCTCATCGCCACGCGCGCCGCGCTCGCGGCGGCCAAGCAAGGCAAGTATGCGCAGTTCCATCGCGCCCTCATGGCTTACCGCGGACCGTGGGAGAGCTCGGTCATCTTCGAGGTCGCGCGAGAGGTCGGACTCAACAACGCGCGGTTGCGCCGGGATATGGCCGCGCCGGAGGTCGCGAACGAAATCATCGCGAATTTCAATCTGGCCCGCGCCCTGCGGCTGTTTCAGACGCCGAGCTTCATCGTGGGTAGCCACATCCTCACGATGCCCTCGGCGCAGATCGATTTCCCGAGGGAAGTCGCGGCCGCACGCGCGCAATAGCCGCGAGCCGGCGCGGCATCGCGGCGCCGAGGTCGCCCGTGCGCCGCGTCGCCGGTCGCAGTCGGGCGCTCAGGTCCTGGCCGGCACCGACTCCATCACTTCGATGATCTCGGAGGTGCCGTCGCCGGCGAGCTGCAGGAACTTCTCGACGTGGCCCACGAGCTCTTCGCGCGATTTGGCGCGCAGCAACGCGTAGCCCGCCGCGGGCATGAGGCTCGACCCGTTGACCGGCCCCTGCTCCACGGTGACCGTGCCGTTTCGACGGGTGATCTTCATCCCCGTGTTACGCGACTTGATGCCCCCGGTCGCAACGAGCACGCCGGCCTTGACCATGTCCTCCATGAGCTTGCCCATCTGGGCCATGTGCGCTGGATCGGGCGGTGCATGCGGCGGAACGGCAGGTGTGAACAGACTCAGAAACTGCATTTCGGCTCTCCTGTGGCGCTCGAGGGCGAGTGGCTCGACCAATGGCTAGTCGAATGGCACCGTCCCCGATCGACATCGCAGGGCACCCCATCATCGGGTCGCGTCTGCGCCGCCCGTGAGAAGCGCGAGCGTGCGCGCGACCTGCACACCGGTCGAAGCCGTGCCATCGATGAGGATCGCGTGCTCGTCCGGCTGTGGGCCCTCGAAGTCCGCGAGCTGACTGTCGAGGAGCGACGGCGGCATGAAATGCCCGGTGCGCGCCGCGAGCCGGTCACGCAACCGCTCACGGTCCACGACGGGCAGCACGAAGGTCACCTCGCCGGCGAGAGCGCGGATCAGGTCACGGTAGGCACGCTTGAGCGCGGAGCAGGACACCACGACGCCGGCCGCTCTCGCGGCGGCGATCGCCTGCGCCACTCGCTCGAGAAATGGCCGCCGGTCCGCATCCTCGAGCGCGATGCCCGCCGACATTTTCGCGATGTTCGCCTGCGGGTGGAGCGTGTCTGCCTCGATGAAACGCCAGCCGAGCGCATCGGCGAGCGCGCGGGCGAGCGTGGATTTTCCGCAGCCGCTCACCCCCATGACGACGATGGCGCGATTGACGGCGCTCGATCCGCGCGGAGCGAGGTCACAGGCATCGGGCTGCGCCTCGCGGCTACCGCCGATCATCAGGGTGACTCCGCCCCGTCATCCGCCGTCGGGGCTCAGCGCCAGGTGAAGCTTGACGACCTTCGAGCGGTCCCCAGCGCGCTCGAGCGCGGTCGCAGCCTCGGACAGCGGGTAGACGCCCGAGAGGATCGGCGACACGTCGATGACACCCGATGCGATGAGATCGACGGCGCTCCGGAACTCATCGTGCGCACGGAAAGCACCGACGAGCTCGATCTCGCGCGACTGCAGCACGTTGACCGGCACCGGCGCCGTGCCCGGCGGAAGCATGCCCACCTGTACGATGCGGCCGCCGCGGCGGATGACACGGAAGATCGACCCGAGCGCCGCGGCGGATCCCGAGGCCTCGAAGGCCACATCGAAATAGCCCCCGTCGAGCTCGAACTCGGCGAGGGATTCCGGGTGCGAGGCGACATTGATCGTGCGCGCCGCGCCCATGTGCGCCCGAGCGACCGCAAGCGGCGCATCCGCGATGTCCGTGGAGACGATCTCAACCGCCCCGCAATGATGCGCAGATCGTGCCGTCAGCAGGCCGATGGGCCCGGAGCCGGTCACCAGCACGCGCTTACCCGCGAGCACGCCGGCGCGATTGACGGCATGCAGGCCGACGGAGAGCGGCTCCGCAACCGAGAGTCTGTGGAGGTCGCTCGTCTGCGGAACAGGAACGATCTGCTGGCGGTGCAGGACGAGGTGCTGCGCGAAGCCGCCCTGCACGTGCGGAAAGCGAGCGGCGCTGCCCAGGTAGCGCATGTTGGTGCACAGATTGCTGCGCCCCGCGCGGCAATAGCTGCAGGTGAGGCAGGGCCGGCTCGGGTCGAGAGCCGCCTTCGTGCCCGGAGCGAGGTCGCTCACGGCCGCACCGACCTCCATCACGATTCCCGAGACCTCGTGACCGAGCGTCATCGGCTCGCGCAGCCTGAAGTCGCCGACCGCACCGCGCTGGTAATAGTGCATGTCCGAGCCGCAGATGCCGCCGAAGGCGACGGCGACGCGAACCTCATCGGGAGCGAGTGCGCGGTCCTCGATCCACTCGACCCTCAGATCTTTGCGCCCGTGACAAACTGCGGCCAGCATAGGACACTTTGCGCACGCGTGAATCAACGATAACAGATCGCCGAAGCCCATGCAGCGGCAGCTCGAGTCACGAGGCGCCTGATGGCGAGCCAGTTCGATCTCACGGGCCGAACTGCGCTTGTGACCGGGGCCGCGCGCGGCATTGGCCTCACGATTGCCCGGGCACTCGCTGCGGCCGGCGCACGCATCGTACTCAATGCGCGCTCGCCGGTCGCGCTCGATGAGGCCGCGCAGCAGCTGCGGGAGAGCGGCGCGGCGGTCGAGGTGAGTACTTTCGATGTCACCGATGCCGCCCGAGTGGCCGCAGCCGTCGCCGCCATCGAGTCGTCGGTAGGACCGATCGACATCCTGTGCAACTGTGCCGGGATCCAGCGACGCGCACCGCTCGAGACCTTCTCCGCATCGGACTGGCGCGAGCTCATGGCGACCAACGTCGACGGCGTCTTTTACGTGAGCAAGGCCGTGGCACCGCACATGATCGCGCGCGCGCGCGGCAAGATCATCAACATCGGCAGCGTGCAGTGCGAGCTCGCGCGGCCGAATATCGCGCCCTACACGGCATCGAAGGGCGCCGTGCGCAACCTCACCCGGGGCATGTGCGCCGACTGGGCGCGGTACGGTCTGCAGATCAATGCGATCGCGCCGGGATACTTCGCCACACCCCTCAACCGGGCACTGATCGCCGATCCCGTGTTCGACGAATGGCTGCGCAAGCGAACCCCGGCGGGCCGCTGGGGCCGCCTGGAGGATCTGCACGGTGTGGCAGTGTTTCTCGCCTCGAGCGCATCGGACTTCGTCAACGGACAGACGATCTACGTCGACGGCGGCATCACGTCCGTCCTTTGAGGAGCGCAATGAGCGGCGAGCGCGCGACGCTACTGCAGCTGAACCCCTTGTCGGGGTACCTCGAGGAGGGCCTGCGCCAGCGATTCAACGTCGTGCGTTGGTTCGAGCTCGGCGAGACGGAGCGCAGCGCATGGCTCGCCCGGTGCGCGACCGCGGTCCGGGCCGTGGTGGCCGGCGGTCAGGTGGGATGCGCCAATGAGCTCATGGATCGGCTGCCCGCCTTGGGAATCATCGCCGTCAACGGCGTTGGTCTCGATAAGGTGGATCTCGAGCACGCGCGTGACCGCGGCGTACGGGTGACCTCCACGCCTGACGTTCTCACCGCGGATGTGGCCGATCTGGCAGTCGGTCTGATCATCGCGCTCTTGCGGGCGATTCCGGCGGCCGATCGGTACGTGCGCTCGGGTGAGTGGGAGCGAGGCGATCGCCCGCTCGGGCACACAGTGAGCGGGCGCCGCTTCGGCATCGTGGGCCTCGGCCGCATCGGTTCGGCGCTCGCCGAGCGGCTTGCGGCGTTTGGGCCGGTGGCCTACACCAGCCGGCAGCGCAAGGCGGCTCGCTATGAGTTTCATTCCGATGTGAAGGCGCTCGCGCGGGCTTCGGATGTGCTGGTCGTAGCGTGCGCCGCGACCCCGGCAACGCACCACCTGGTCGATGCGGCAGTCATCGAGACGCTCGGACCGGACGGCTATCTCGTCAACGTGACGCGCGGCTCGATCGTCGATGAGGCCGCGGTCGTGGCAGCCCTCGACACCGGGCGGCTCGCGGGCGCGGCGCTCGATGTGTTCGCGAACGAGCCACACGTGCCGCGCGCGCTGTGCGCGAGCCCGCGGACCGTGCTCACGCCGCACATCGCGAGCGCCACCGTCGAGACGCGCACCAGAATGGCCGATCTCGTGCTCGCGAACCTCGACGCCTTCCTGGCCGCGGCACCGCTGCCGAGCGCCAGCGTCTAGCGGCGCACCGTGCAGAGCAAGCGCGTACCCTCGAGCTCGGCGCCGGAGCCCTCCGGCCGGCACGCCGTGCTCCCCTGGCCGCTGCCCCGGCGCGGGTGGCTGGTGGCGGCGCTGCTCGGGCTTGCATCGATCGGCTCGCAGTTCGACCGCACCGTCATCAATCTCATGGTCGCCCCGCTGAAAGCGGCCTTCTCACTCGACGACACGCACTTCGGAATGCTGCAGGGCGTCGCGTTCGGCATCTTCTACGTGCTCGCCTGCGTCCCCATCGGGTACCTCGCGGATCGGTTCCAGCGGCGCACCATCATCGGCGTCGGCATCGGCCTATTCAGCTTGCTGGCGATGGCCTCGGGTCTCGCCCGCAGCTACGCCCAGCTGTTTCTCACGCGCATCGGCGTGGCTGTGGGCGAGGCGAGTCTCACGCCCGCCGCACTGTCGATGTTGAGTGATCTCTTCCCCCCCGAGGAGCTCGGCCGGCCGGTGAGCGCATTCTTCATGAGCGCACCGGTGGGACAGGGGCTCGCCTTCATCGCGGGCGGAAGCCTCCTGCAATGGCTCTCGACCTCTACCCTGCTGCGATCCGGGCCGCTCTCCGGTCTTGCCGCATGGCAGGCGGCCTTCATCATCGTGGGCTTCCCCGTCGTGCTGCTGGTACCGTTCTTGTTTCTACAGCCGGAGCCGCTGCGGCGCGGATCCGCAGGCGCCGCATCGCTTCCCCTGAAGGAGGTGGCGACGATCATCCGCGAGCGCAGCCCGGCCCTCGTGCCCATGTTCGCGGGATTCGCGATGGTGAACCTCGTCTCCTACACATTCTTCATCTGGACGCCGGCCCTGTTCGAGCGCTCATACGGCTGGAATCCGGCGCAGATCGGAGTGAGCTTCGGTCTGATTCTGCTGATCGCGGGTACCTCGGGGGTCTACTTCGCCGGCTGGCTCGCCGATCGTCTGGCGCGGCGCGGCGATCTCGATGCCCACTTGAAGGCGGCCGCGTTCGGATTCGTGGGCTGCGGTCTGCTCGGCGCGCTCGCACCGCTCATGCCCAACGCACTCGCCGCACAGCTACTGCTTGCGCCGGCGATCTTCCTGAGCATGATGCCCTACCCCTGCGCCGGCACGGCGATCCAGCTCATCGTTCCGAACCGCGCGCGTGCCCAGGTCACGGCGATTTACGTGACGCTCACCACGCTCGTGGGGCTCGGCGTCGGACCCTTTGTCGTGGGAACCATGACGGATCGTGTGTTTCGCGATCCGTCCGACATCCGCTACTCCCTGGCCCTGGTCATCGGGATCGCGGTACCGCTCATGTTCGTGCTGCTGCTCATCGCCCGCCGACCCTATCGAGCGCTGCGCGCGCAGCCTCACCCACGCAGCGCGGGCTAGAAGCGATCCGTGATCGCCGTGCGCACGAACCCTTGCGGATAGTCCTCAACCGCATTGCCGACGATCGTGAACTCCTTCTTCCGGCCGCTGAAGCGCGCCTCGAGCTCCATGTAGCCGCGCGGGTCGAAGAGCGGCGTCGCACTCATCCCGTGGATGCCGGTCGCATCCTGCTTGTCGCAGGTATAGAGGCACCCCTGCTGCGCGAAATTCCGCTTCCCGTGCTCGAGCATGCCGTCCATGGCGGCTTTGAGCAGATAGTGCATGGTCATGAAGTTGAAGCCGAGCGGGTAGATCTCCTCGACGGTCACCTCCGGAACACCGTGCCTGCCGGAGACATCCGGGTACATCTTCCAGCCGGGAACCCTGCGCGCGACGTATTGGGCGTCCTCGAGGCAATTGAGCTTCACGATGGTGGTCATCTGCGCACCCAACTCGACCGCGTGTCGGCAACGCTCGATCCCCTCATCGAGCTGCGTCTTGGGGTCCGCATTGGTCCTCGCGATGAGTATGCAGTCGCTCCCTTCGAGCGCGGCCAGCGCGGCCTTCACCTTCTCGTAGTACTTCTCGCGGGGAAGCAACTGGGTCGACTCCTCCATGTCGCTCGAGTCCTCGAGCTGCAGCGCGCTCGCACCGGCTCGCGCCATCCGCTTGCAAGCCCGGTAGACGGCGAGCGGACCGCCGTAGCCATTCTCGATGTCAGCCGCGAGCGGCAGGGGCGAGGTCTGGCTGATCCGGCTCGTGATCCACTCGATGTCGGTGAGGTTGGTGAACCCGTAATCGAGGACACCGTTCATGGCGATCGAGACCTCCCCGCCACTCAACATGAGAGCGGGGAAGCCCACCATCTCCACGGCACGCGCCGAGGCGCAGTCGTACACGCAGGGCGCGACCACGCACGCCGTGGATTCGAGCAGCAGCTGTCGCAGGGATTTCTTCGCCATCGGTGACTCCTCTCTCGCGCGGGCGCCCGCCCGCGCTCCATCTCATTTGAGTGACGGAAGCTGCGTGAGGGATATGTAGGCAACCGAACGCGTGCCGCGGTCCGTGAAATAGAGCACCCCGCCGAGCTCGATTCCACCGCACGCGTAGTTCACCTCCGGCGTCCCGGGGCGTGTGAGCAGCGGCTGCACGACACCGCTTCGCGGATCGATCCGCACGATCGCCCACGCCTGCGGACACGCACCCCCGCCGCACCGCGCGATCCGCTCCACCGTCGTGCGCTGACCTCCAACGAGGAGCGTGCCGTCGACGAGCAGGTGAATGTTGTCGGGCATGAAATCGAGGGGAATCTCGCGGCGTCTGCCACCGGTGACGGGCAGGAGGAGAACCTTGCGGGCGCTCCAGGCGCTCGCATACACGATGCGACCGTCGCGGCTCGTCGCGAGCCCGTTCGCTCCGGACATCTCACTTCCCGGCAGCGTGCGAAACCCTGACTCGGGCTCCCACTTGAGGATGCGGCCGGTCCGCTCTGCGCGCGCCATGCGTTCCCAGGAGGACTGATCGCGCGGATCATAGAAC
The DNA here is from genome assembly GCA_035523875.1 of Steroidobacteraceae bacterium. Classification (GTDB taxonomy): domain Bacteria; phylum Pseudomonadota; class Gammaproteobacteria; order Steroidobacterales; family Steroidobacteraceae; genus JASHUC01. The sequence goes on along the minus strand of DATKPY010000037.1, from coordinate 23,970 downwards.
GTCGTGACCAGAAAGCCCGAGTCCGCGAGCGGCGCCACGGCATTCGGGAGCGTGCCGGCCGGGAGCGGTGCGCAGTCGACCCACATGGCTCGAGGCGGGTCCATGCGCGCATCGACCGCGAACTCCTCGATCGCCATGCGATCCCCGTGGTTGGCCGCATACAGCATGTCACGGCCGCTCGGCCCGGCACGCAGACCGAGTCCGTCCATCGACATGCGCGCCGGGTCCGGCGGGCCGGCGCAGCCGCTTGCGCTTCGCATGCGCGCCTGCGCCGCGAGCGCTCCGGCGGCCGGGAATAGTACGGAGGCCCGCTTGCGCCGCGCATCGATCAGAAACAGATGCGCCGGCCGTCCGAGATTCAAGCCGCTCGCAATGAGCCAGGTCGTGCCGGGGATCCGCACGATATCCTCGCTCCCTTCGGGTCCGCAGATGAAGCTGAGACCGTCCCGCGGCGTACAGGGCTCGTGCTGCGCGAGTGCGCGCACGCGGGAAACCGCACCAGGCGCGACGCTTGCGTGAATGCAGGTCAGGGCCAGGGCGGCCCAGGCGAGGCGCACGCTGCGAGCCGAGCGATGGCGAAGGCGTGCTTTGCGGGGGTTGAATCGAGCGATCTGCTTCACGATGCGTCCCGGAAAACCCCCTCAAAGGAGTCGCGTGGCACTGTAACGCGTTGGCGGCGACAAACCAACACGCTACGAAACTCACAGATACGGCGAGACGAGCCAGCACAGCGCATTGCGGATCCGCGGAAGCAGGCGCGCGCTCTGCGCGCTCTGCTGGAGAGGCGCTACCGTCTGCTCGCGCTCCGCGATGAATGCCGAGAGCGCACCGCAAAATGCCGAGTCATACACCTCGACGGCAATCTCGAAATTCAACCGCAGGCTGCGCGTGTCGACGTTCACGGAGCCGATGTGCGCGTACGCCCCATCGACGACGATCAGTTTCGCATGGGAGAACGGCGGCTGCTGGAGATGAACTCGGACGCCACGCGCGACGAGTGCCGGAATCCAGTGCTGGGTCGCCCAATCGATGTAGCGCAGATTGCTCTGCCGCGGCAGCACGATCGAGACGTCGACTCCGCGCAGGGATGCCGCCTCCAGCGCGGCGACGAGCTCGAGCGGCGGAATGAAATATGGGGTCATGATCTGTACGCGCCGCTCGGCGTTTGCAAGCGCGCTCACGAGGATGAGGAGGAGCTTATCCACATCCTGGTCTGGCCCGCCCGTGATGACGCGACAGACACTCCCTCCGGCGGCCTGCTGCACGGGCGGCTGCGGTAGAACCTGGCCCGCGGCAAACTCCCAGTCTGCCGCAAAGGTGTCCGCAAGCTGGCCCACCACCGGACCGCGCAGCGCGAAATGGATGTCCGTCATACGGCGGCCGGTTCCCCCGCCCACCTCTCGACCGCCGAGGTTCATGCCGCCGATGAACGCGACTGCGCCGTCGATGATGAGAATCTTGCGATGATTGCGGCAGTTGAGCGACAGGTTGGGCGGGAAGAGCTGCGGCGGCAGAAAGCGCTCCGCGCGGACTCCGGCACGACGCAGAATCGGCACCACGTGGGGCCAGTCGTACCACTCGCCCACGCCGTCGACGAGCACCTTCACGCTCACCCCGCGCCGCGCGGCGGTTGCGAGCGCATCCACAAAGGCGAGCCCGACCTTGTCCGTCTGAAAGATGTACGTGGCGAGCCAAACCGACTCGGCGGCGCCGCAGATCGCCTCGAGCATGCGCGGAAAGGCGAGCTCGCCGTTCTGCAGCGGCTCGATGGCATTGCCTCGCTCCAATGCGCGGCGCGTGAGCGCATCGCCGACACGCACCTGTGCGGCGAGTCGGTCGGGATATCTCGAGGTATCCGCGAGCGCCGCGTTCGGTGCCGCTCGCGGCTGCACCGGGTTGTGATCTCGACGGACCCGATTGATCCCGAACAGCCAGTAGAGCAGCGCTCCGCCGTACGGCACGAAGCCGCAAAGCGCGATCCAGCTGAGCGCACTGCGGGGATCGGGTTTGGTCAGAAGCGCGTGGAGCGCCGATGCGGCCCCTGTGAGCAGGTAGCCCAGCAGGAAGATCCAGCCGCCCAAGCTCGAGGTGTGCATCTCTTACAGTGAAGCCTCGCGACCTCCGCCGCGCGTCCCCGGTTCCGATGCCGCGCGCAGCGCCCCAACGCCATCGTAACCGGCGCGGACGCCGTGCGGCTACGAGCACCACCTCCTCACCCCCGCGCTCCCTCGCCGCGGGCGTGAGCGGACTCGAGGCCCAAACCGCTGCTACGATACGGGTCTCGACGGTCGAGCGTGCCGCGAGGTGATTCGAGGCGCAGAATAGCAGGACCCAAGCTCCGCGCTTCTCCGAACTCCGTGCAGTGCAGTTGACAGGTGCCCAGATGACAGCCGTCAAGTCCTATCCGACACGGGTTGAAGCGGATCTCGCCAGAATCGCCTTGGAGGCCGCCGGCGTGCCCTCGGTTGTCGTCGGCGTGGGCGTGGGAATGGAAGGCGGAGCCGAAGGCGTGCAGCTGCTCGTGCCCGATGATCGCATCGAGGCCGCTCGGGAAGTGCTCGGTGATGCTTGATTGGCGGCGCTCGCTCGGCGTGCCCAGGGGTCTAGCTCGTCCCGTAATTGTCTTTGCTGCAGCCGCGGAACTTTTTTTACCGGTTCTTGCGGCCACCGCGCCCCTGGCGGCAGCGCCGCTTCCCGACATCGTCCGCAGCATCAGCCTCGAGAAGACCGCGGCGGGCTATCGCTGGACGCTCACCCGTAGCCCGATGCCCGCGCTCGGGGAGCATCAGGTGCTCGTCCACGTGCGGGCCGTATCGCTCAACCGTGACGATCTCTCGCTGCTCGCGCCGAACCCGCACGCGGATCTCACGGGCATAAAGCTCGGATCGGATGCCGCCGGCGACGTGGTCGCGCTCGGTAAGGCGGTCACCGATTTGCAGGTCGGTGAGCGCGTCACCAATACGTACTTCCGAGATTGGCAGCAGGGAACACCCTCGCGCAAGCAGCTCGATCCGGCGCTCCGCGCGACCGTAGCCGGTGTCGCCGCCGACTACGTCGCGCTCGATGACACTGGCGTGATCCCGATGCCGAAGGGCTATAGCTACGCGGAGGCCGCAACGCTGCCGACGGCCGGCTTGACGGCGTGGGTTGCAACCGTTGGTCGTAACCGATTGGGCCCGAGCAAGGTCGTCGTGATCGAGGGAACGGGCGGCGTATCCACCTTCGCAATGCAGTTCGCGGCGGCCACCGGCGCGCGCATCATCCTCACGAGCAGCTCGGACGAGAAGCTGCAACGCACGCTCGGCATCGCGCGGCACGAGAGCATCAACTACCGTTCGGTGCCGAGCTGGAGTGAGCGCGTGATGGCGCTCACCGCGGGTCGCGGCGCCGACCTCGTCGTGGACGTGGGCGGCAAGCGCACGCTGGGAGAGGCCGCGCAAAGCCTCGCCCCCGGCGGGACGTTGTCGGTCGTCGGCGGTCTCACGGGCTACGACGGAGACATTCCCGCGGGGATCCTGCTCGAGAAGGTCGCAAAGGCGCAGGGCGTCTTCGTCGGGTCGCGCGCGGATTTTCGGCGGATGATCGCCTTCATCGAGGCTCACCGGCTGCAACCGGTGATCGATCGGGTGTTCCCGCTGAACGACTACCAGCGCGCGCTGAGCCTCCTGCAGTCCGACCGGTTCATCGGAAAGATCGTGCTCCGGTTCGATGACGCACCGGCCGCGGCGGCAGAGTGAGCGAGGCGCAGGCCGTTCATGCTCCGGCGATCACCGCCCAGCATGCAAACGCGCTGTTCAGTGTCGTGCAGTACTGGTAGATGCCATAGATCGGGCCCGCGATGCCTTTGAGTTTGCTCACGATGCTCGCCTGCGGCGTGCCGGGGGGGAACGGCTTCGCGACGATCTGGGGCTCGGAGGCGTTGCGTATGGAAAGCCACTGCGGTTTGGCGCCCGAGAGTCGCGCGATTCCGTAGAACAGGAACGCGTCATCCGTTTCGTTCATGGTTCCGAGCGCCTGCAGGCCCTCCGAGTTGTGATCATCATCGACGGTGAGATAGTCGGCCGACACGACCGCCATCGGCTGCGGGGCGGGAACGGCGTTGAGGCCGGCAGCATAGATGGCTGGCGCGGCGCTCGGCGGCTTGACGAACGCGTAGCCCCGCTCCCTCTCGAGATTTGCATGGCACTTTGCGAGACCCGGTAGCGAGAGCTTGGTGAGACTCGCGGCGGCGTAGCGCACGTACCGAGCGTCGATCGAGGCGGTGCTGACCAGCGGCGCGTGGCTCGCGCTCATCACGTTGATCTGCGGCTCGGTGGGATAGCTCATCTGGCAGTGGAACCGCGCGGCCTTGCAGATGGCCACATCGCCGCACCTCAAGGCACTGCCGATGGCGCCGGCGGTGCCGGTGCTGATGACCAGGCCGGGTGTCACTTCGCTGATCAACTGCTGCATCACGGGGATGAAGGGCAGCTTGTTGCCGTTTTGCTTCGGATGCAACTCACTCTTATAGAGGAGGACGTATTTGCGGCCGATTCTGACCGCCGAGAGATATCCGAACAGTCCCTGCTTCAGGGCTGCGTTGCCTGGGATGCCTTCGATGATGGGCGCAAACTTTGCAAACTGATGGCCGTAGCCACACCACGTCCGCTTGCGCGCCGCCGTCCAACTGGCGTCACCGGTGAAAACCTCCAGCAACGCACTGGTCTCCGGATCGGTGTAGAGGACGATCAGGGCGTCCACTTTCGTGGTCAGGCTGAGCGGACCCGTGATCGCCGTCCCGCGCCGATAGCGACCGAGCGGCACTACCTGCGGCTGCAGGCCCCGCGGCCAGGGGATTCCGCTCAGGCTCATCTCGACCGGCTTCTCCTCGGCTGCCGCGCGTGCGAACGCGTCGGTCACGGGAACACCGGCAAAGGTGCCCGAATGGAAAACCTTGGTGGTGCGCTTCCGTGTCACGGCGACCTGAGGCGCACCTGAACGGGCCGCGGTTGCGAGCACGCTTTGCAGCGCGGTTCCCTTCAGGCTGCCAAATCCCGTACAGGCATTCCAGCCAACGCCGGCCGGGTAGCCTTTGACACGATCGTAGGAGTTGTTTGTGGGCCCGGGTGGGCCCGCGATGTCGCGGCACAGGCTACCCGCGTACTGGTACAGCTGCGGGTTGATGAAGCCCACCGACCTCCCGAGGTTCGCGTTGATCCGGGCGAGCAGACCCGCGTACAGTGGCGCGACCGCGCTGGTGCCGCCCCCGTTCTCGGAGCCCTCGCCTGCGATGACCTGGGGGTAACCGCTGTTGGGGCTCGCATTGCCCGCCACGTCCGGGATGCCGCGCCCCGGCCTGCCGCTCACGATGTTTTTCGGCGGCTCGAGCGGGGCCTGATAGCTCGGCACCGGGAAGTGGGGACTGATGCCGCCACCGGTCGCTCCGGAGTTCTGCCCGAACGTATCGTTCCACACGTACTCATCGAACGAAGGACCGCTCACCTCACCGATCGTCGAGCCGCCGCAGGCGAGAACCCACGGATCCGTCGCCGGAAAGCTCGTCTGCGCCTGGGTGTTGCTCTCGACTTTCGCACCGGAATCGCCGCTCGAGACCAGCACGGAGATGCCGAGGGTGGCCGCATCCTGGAAGAGATCGTCGATGACTGCGATCTCCTGCGCCGTGAGGTTGTCGGGCGAGCCGTCGTCCAGCCCCCATCCGTAGCTGATCGAGAGGATCGTGGGCACCGGGTCGCCGGCACCGGGGTGAATCATCCGCTGAAGCGCATGCGTGATGTTCTCGGTCGACTCGCCGGTGAAGTACACCGCGATCTTGGCGCGCTGTGCGATCGCTCCAGAGACGGTGATATCGAGCAGCGTCTCCGGATCGGACTGCCCTGAGTTCTCGGTGCCATCGATCGACACATCGATGGGCTTCGGCACCGCAAGGTCGCCCCCGAATGCGCGCATCGTGGCGGTCACGTCGGCCATGGCGTAGCCAGGGGGCCCCTCAGAGGTCGCCATTTCATAGATACCGATCGTCTGCCCGGCGCCATCGCCGGACGGAAATTCGTACAACGCCGCCGCTTGCTGCGGCGTGAGCCCGCGCGTGTTCGGCGGATCTGCGCGGCTCGCCGTCCGCTTGGCGTAGTGCTTGGCGTAATGCTTGGCCGGAACGGGTCTGGTATCGAGACCGAGGACGGCCTGCACGATACCCGTCGCGAGAGACTTCGGCAGAAACGCTCGGCCCTTGTGACTGCGGTAGCGGCCGCGCGGTCCTTGAAAATCGCGCAACCGCACGCGGAATGCCGCGTTGATCGCCGCAATCGTGCCGCGCAGTCGGACGCTGCGTCGCGCCGGATGGCTTTCGATGACCGAGAGACCGTGTGCCTTGGCAAACGCGCTCACGGCGCGCATATCCTCGGCATGGGAGCCGAGGGTGCGCAAGAAACGCGCGCGGGAGATCTGCGGAAAGGCCGCTGCGGAGCGCGCGGGCGGCTTGGCGGATGCACCTCCGCGCCGACGCCGCAGCACCACGGTCACGGAGATCTCCTGGCCCGGCTTGCAGTCACCCAAGTCCTTGTGCCCTCGGGGCTTGGCGTGCTCGCTACCGCTCAACGCTGCATAGGCTACCGTCGATGCCATCGCGAATCTCCCTGGACAATTTTCAACACCGCGTGATCGCGCGCAGCCCCATGCATCCAGTACCTTACCGCACCGGTCGCAACGCCAGGTGTCGGGAATCTATCGAGCCCGATCTGGCAGTGCCCGGTGAATCAGCCGCGGTTCGTCGAATTCCAGATGGTTGACGTACGGCCCCACCGGGTGACTGACCATCCGCGTCTGAGGGTAGGTCTCCAGAAGCCCACTCGCCTCGGTCACGTTCGACCGCAGCCACGTATCGTAGTCCTGGTGGCGCAGGATCGCGGGCATCTGGTCCGTGGCGGGGTCGATTTCGGCGAGCAGTGGATTCGCGGGCACGGTCACGAGCGCACAGCTCTCGATGACATCGTCATCGTCGGTCACCGAACGCTCCCACAGCACGGCAACGCCAAACACGGCGCGGTCCTCCAGGCGCAAGTAGTGTGGCTGGCGGTGCCCCGCACGGGCGCGCTGCCAGACATAGAAGCCCGCGAGCGGCAGGATGCCGCGCTGCCCGGAGATCCATGCGGTGCGGAAGTCCTCGGAGCCGAGCAGAGCGTCGGCGCCTATCCGAGCGCAGCCGCCGTGCGTGAGCTGACCCTTCGCGGACGCCGGCACGAGACCCCACCGCATCATCACGCCCTCGGATTCGCGCTCATGCATTCGAGCTACGGGGACGCTCTGGGACACCGCCACGTTGAAGCGCGCCGCGAACTGCCACCAGGCGTACCTCACGACGAGCTCGCTCTCTGCCTCGGCCCGGTCGGGAATCACCAATCGCTCGCTCATCGAGCGCGAGGTTACGACCGATCAGCCGAACGTGCCAAAATGTCCGCACACGGCGACAGCCGGATGCGCGGCGACCGCATCGAGGCGAGATACACCCTTGACCAAGCCCAAGTACCCGCAACGAACCGATTCTGCGGGCGCGGCCCCCGGCGCGCCGATATCGCGACGCGAGTTCTTCAGGGGCGCCGGAAGCGCCGCCGCGACCTCGCCGCTCGCGTTATTCAGCGAAGCGACCGACGCGGCCTCGGCGAGCGGAACGCCCGAACAGGTCCATTTGACCTGGGGTGCCGACCCCGCTCACACCGTGGTTGTTTCCTGGGCCTCGCCCGCACAGGCGGTGAACCCCCGGGTGATCCTGGAACACCCCGGGACTGCGCCATCCGTGGTTCACGCCACTCAGCGCACGTACACCGATGGGCTCAACGGGCAGACCGTATTCACGTATCACGCCAAGCTCGAGGCGCTCTCGGCCAACGCCCCCTATCGCTACGCCGTCACCGCCGACAACGACAGCCGTCGAAGAAGACCTTTATCGGCAACGTTCCGTACCGCGCCCCAGGGCCGGGTACCGTTCCGCTGGACGAGCTATGGCGATCTGGCAACGCCTGTGACCTCCTGGGTGATGTCATCGCCGCAGAGCCGCCACGCCGTCGATGCAGTCGAGCATTTCAACCCTCTGTTTCATCTTCTCAATGGCGATCTGTGCTACGCCAATTTGAACCATACCGCGCAACCCGCCGTCTGGGCCGACTTCGGCAACAACGTGCAACGCTCGGCTGCCCAGCGTCCCTGGATGCCCTGTCCCGGCAATCACGAGATCGAGTTCTGCAATGGCGAGCACGGCTTGGATGCTTACCTGACCCGGTACTCGCTCCCGGACAACGGGACGCGATTCCCGGGCCGCTGGTATCGGTTCCAGGTGGGCTCGGCGTTGTTCATCTCGCTCGCGGCGGATGACGTGATCTATCAGGACAGCGGCGCCTTCAACCCGGGTCCGGAGCCGCTCCTGCCAGCGCCAAGCACGGGTCACGCGCCCATCCCCCCCGGCACCTCGCTCTACATCCGCGGCTATAGCGAGGGCGTGCAGACGCGCTGGCTCGAGGAAACCCTGGCAGCTGCGCAACGCGACGCCAGCGTCGACTGGATCGTGGTGCAGATGCATCAGGACGCACTCAGCTCATCGAAGAGCGGCAACGGCTCGGACAAAGGGATTCGCGAGAGCTGGCTGCCGCTTTTCGACCGCTATGGCGTCGACCTGGTACTCTGCGGTCACGACCACGACTACGAGCGCAGCTTCCCGGTACGTGGCTGCACTCATCACGTCGGCCGGGATGCCGCCACGGGGACCGTCGTCGACACCCGCCGGCCGCACCCGGTGGTCACCGCGGAGCCCCGCGACGGGCGATTCGACACCAACCGCGGTACCATTCATCTGATCCTCGGCGGAGGTGGCACCGCCGCACCGCTCGATGTGTACGGAGTGAACCCGCAGAACGGTGCGCCCCAAGCCAAGGTCATCACCAAGCCGAATCGACCGATCCCTGGCTACCACCCCGGAGTGTTCGTCAAGCACGGTGCCGATGCAGTCGAGGATGCGATCTGGTCGGCGCGCCGCGACACGGTCACCGGGTACGGCATCGCCGTGTTCGATTTGGATCCCGGGGAGACCACTGGGAAAACCTCGATCACCATGCGCTACTACCATGCCGTGGGCGCTGAGCGGGTACCGACGGCCCGCTACGAACTCTTCGACGAGATCGTGCTCGTCAAGGACCGACGCGACAGTGAGCGCGGTTGATCGAGTGACACCGGGCGGCGGAGCGATCTGGTTGAGAGCGTGCAGCGGTCACAGTTCGATGCGTCGGTCACATGAGATTAATTGTTCGCGGCAAGAATCGTTGTCAAGTGACAGCGTTACGTCACTTTGTATGATGAGATTGGAACCCCCAGATCGCACTCTCACATAGAAGGATCGCCGTGGCTTTCGCTCCGCTCAAGCATTATCTGCTCGCCTCGGATTTCGACCAGACTTTGAGCTTCGCAGACTCCGGCCTGGCCTTGAGCGAGCTCATGGGAATCTCCGGTTTCGAGCAGCGCGTGGCTGGTCTTGCGCGGAGCAACCTGGTGCAGCAGGGCGGTGAGCTTGCCTATTTGATCCGTCACGATCCAGAATTTCGCGGCGTGCGCCGCGAGCATCTCACCGAAGTCGGTCGCCGCATCCGCCTCAAAGCCGCAATCCCGGCGCTCGTCGATTTTTTGCGCCGAGGCACTGCGGAGTGCAGGTTCTCGTTTTTCGTGATCTCGGCCGCACCGCGCGAGATCGTGATCTCAGCCCTCGAGGGCGTGGTGCCGCCCGAGCACATCTATGGCACCGAGCTCGACCTCGACGAGGACTCCGGCGAGGTTCGCGCGATACGGCGCGTGCCTGCCGGTTACGGAAAGGTCGCGGTCATCGAGGAGATCCAGCAGCGCTTGGCCGTGGCTCCCGACCGCGTCATTTATGTCGGCGACGGCAGCTCCGACGTCCACGTCATGCTGCATGTCAATAATCATGACGGGTTCACGATCGCCGTCTCGGAGAACAGGCAGCTCGCGCGCATCGCCAAAAGCACGGTGCTCAGTGACAACGCCTTCAGCATCATGGTGCCGATTCTCGATCAGCTCATGCATCTGGACACCCGCGAGATTCGCGACTTGTTCGAGTCTCACGGCCTGACGTTGGACGGTTGGGAGCGCGATCGCACGGATCGAGTCCATGTCGGGCAGCTCCTGCTGCAGCAGACACGCCCGCAGGCCGCGAGCGCATGACACATCTGCTGACCGAGCTGCTCGGGTGGGCAGCGACTGCTGTCTTCGTCGGCTCCTACTTCTTCTCGCGCCCATCGCTGCTGCGCGGCGCACAGATGATCGGTGCCCTGCTGTGGATGACCTATGGAATGCGCATCCGGGAGATTCCGGTCATCGCGGCCAACATCCTCGTCTTCTCGGCCGCAGCCTGGACGCTGGTACGCGGCGCGCGTGGCACGCGCAGCGCCGCCGCCGCACTGGCAGACCTGCGGGGCGAGCCGGGGCCGGCGAGCCCCGATTCGTAGCGGCCTGGAACGCTCGTGGCGGGTTCGCGTCGAGGACGCAGAACCTCCCGCGCATTCGCCTCAGGGGCCGATCCAATCGTCCGTGGCTGTCGTACCGGAACTCAGGTCCGTAAGGACGATCGTCCGATAGATAAAGGAGACTCGTTCGCGCTCGTCGCCGAAGGAGTCACCGTTGGCGCCATCGCCCGAATCCTTGTATTCCACGATCGTCGCGTCAGTCAGGGAGATCCTGAAGTAGGCCTGCCGGGCGCCGGTCTGGGAGGTGCGATAGAAGGTGCACGCGACGGCGGGGAACACCTCGTTGGTCACGGCCGCGGCGAACAGCTGCGGCGAGGTGGCATCGAGCTCCTTGACGATCGTCAGCGGCTTCTCGGTGGGCTTTCCGGCGGCGGCTCCGGAGGTGGCATCGTACGGGACGGAAACCTCCTCCGTGAGAAAGAGTACTGGAATCTGCGAGGAGCTATCGGTGCTCTTTAACTCGCCCTGCTTCGAGCCCGTAATCGTGCAGTAGATCTCCTGCGCGGAAATCGGCAACGCAGCCGAGAGCGTCCCAAGACCTACCCATAGAGCCAACCAATAGCGTGACATACGACCCCCCTGTAGAGCTTTCAGGCACGCGCGAGACTAGTGACTTATTGTTTGGCGTGGTGTGACGGGCCGAACATAAGCCGGATCGCTCGATATCAATCCTCACTCATTGCTGCAATGCTTTGTGATTGAGCGCGGAATTCGGCGCCCGGCGAGCCAAGAGCTCGTCGCGCTCACGCGCGCAAATGTCGGTTGAAGAACGTGACGAGATCGGCGAACGCCCGTCGCGAGTAATGGTCGGCCGAGGCGTTCGTTGCGATGCGGTACTCGCGCGTGAATGTCGCGTGGGGACGCTCACCGAGGCCGTTACGCTCGCCAGGTTCCGCATACTCTCGAACTTCGAGTCCGACGGGGAACTCTCTCAGGAGGCGCTCGATCTTCCCACGCGGACAAATGCGGTCCGGACGACAGCGAACCGCGAGCAGGTGAGCCTCACCGGTGAGGAGCCGAGCACGCGCCTCGGCGATCTCGCGATCGCTCACATTGAGTCTACCCGCTCGGTCCACCCGCTCAACGCCAAAGACCGTGAACAGCGGCGAGAGGGGAATCGAGGGCTGAGCCGCCACTGCGGCCGCGACGTTCGGGTCGATGACGAGCGGAATCGCGAAGGCGCCGCTCAGACACATTCCGATCGCCCCGATCCTGCTCTGTCCACTGTGCCTGCTGATGTGCGCACCGAGTGCGCGAAGCCATGCTGTGATCGGAGACGAAGCACCGGCGCGTAGATAGCCGAACTCGCGCGAGATGCACAGCCTGACGGCGTTCCGCAGTGGCGCCCTCCTGCCGACGGGACCGAAAAGCCACGGGACATAGATTCGAAACTCCGCAGCGACCAGCCGTTCGGCGAACAGGCGCAGCCCGGGAGAGAAGCCGGCAACCTCAGGCAAGAGCAACAACCGGGGATTGCGGGATTCGCCCGCGTAGTAGACCGGATGAGCGAGCCCGCCGGATGTGAACGAGAATTGCTGGAATCGCTCGACCACCGGGCCCATCCGCGGCGCGACCGGCTCTCGCCGTCTGTCCCCGGAAGCTCGCGTCATCTCTGGCGGATCTCGGCCTCGGTCACGCGGCGATCCCTACGTCAGTGGATCAACTGGCGGCAGAAGACTATCTGACTTGGCGCTGACTCGCTTCCCGATGGCCCGGGAAAGCTGGATGAGATGGAAGTTCGCGAGAGATGCAGCCCATCGAGCAGTTTCCTTGGTGCTTGCGCTCAGCCGCCGCCGCTCAGCCCGCGATACTCGAGGAGCGGAGCAATGTCGGGCGCTTGGCCGTAGAACTTGCGGAAGAGCAGCTGCGGATCCTCGCTGCGGCCGCGCGACAGCACCATTTTGCGCAGATAGTCGCCGTTGGCCCGGGTCAGTCCGCCGTGCAGATGGAACCACCGGCCGGTGTCGCGCGCCAGTACCTCGCTCCAGAGATACGCATAGTAGCCGGCCGAGTAACCGCCGGCGAAGATGTGCGAGAAGTACGGTGAGTGATAGCGCGGCGGCACCGGCGGGTAATCGAGCCCCGCCGCCCTGAGCGCCGCGAGCTCGAAGGCCGGCACCGCATCCGGCACGGGCGCCTGCGCGGCCGTGATGAGGTGCCAGGCCATGTCAACGTGCGCAGCCTCGAGGTACTCGAGGGTCGCATAGCCTTGGTTGAATTTCTGCGCGGCGAGCACCTTGGCGAGGAGCTCGGGCGGCATCGGTGCGCCGCTGCGGTAGTCGTGCGCGTAGTGCGCGACCACCACGGGTTCGCGCGCCCACATCTCGTTGAACTGCGATGGATACTCGACGAAGTCGCGCGGCACATTGGTGCCCGAGAGGCTCGGGTAGCGCACGTTCGAGAGCATGCCGTGGATCGCATGACCGAATTCGTGGAACATGCCGGTGACATCGTCGAACGTCAGCAGCACCGGCTGTCCCGGCGCGGGCTTCGGGATGTTGAGGTGGTTCGCGACCACCGGCCGGTCCCCGAGCAGGTGCGACTGCTCGACGTAGCTGTTCATCCAGGCCCCGCCCTGCTTGTTGTCGCGCGCGAAGTAGTCGGCGAGGAACAGCGCGAGCGGCTTGCCGTCGGCATCGTACACCTCGAAGACGCGCACGTCCGGCTGGTAGACCGGTAGATCCTTGCGCTCCTTGAACGTGAGTCCGTACAGCTGGTTCGCGGCCCAGAACAGGCCGTCGCGCAGCACGTGCTCGAGCTCGAAATACGGCGCCACCTGCGCCTGGTCGAAGTCGTAGCGCGCCTTGCGCACCTGCTCGGAGTAGAAGAACCAGTCCCAGGGCTCGAGCTTGAAAGGCGCGACGCCGCGCGCCTTGGCCTGCGCGTCGATGAGCTTCTGCATGTCGGCAGCCTCCTCGTGCGCGCGCGCCAGCGCCGCCGGCGCGATCTGCCGGATCATGTCGGTGACGGCGGCCGGGGTGCCCGCGGACTCGTCGGCGAGCACATAGGCGGCGTGATTCGCGTAGCCGAGGAGCGCCGCGCGCTCGGCGCGGGCCTTGACCAGCGCTGCGATCACCGGCCGGTTATCCGCGCTACCCGTGAGCCCGCGGCTGGTGGAGGCCTTATAGATGCGCTCGCGCAGCGCACGGTCGGTGAGGTTGGCGAGCAGCGGCTGATTGGTGGTGTTCTGCAGTGCGATGAGCCACTTGCCCTTGAGCCCGCGGCGCTCGGCTGCGGCCCTTGCGGCTCCGATCTGCACCGGGGTGAGGCCTGCGAGCTCGCTCGCCTCGTCGACCACTACCGCGCTGTCGACGGTCGCCTTGAGCACGTTGTGCTTGAAGCGCGTCATGAGCGAGGAGATTTGCTCGTTCAGTTGCCGCAGCCGCGCCTTGTCGGCCTCCGACAGCTGCGCGCCGGCACGGACGAAACGCACGTGGTAGCGGCTCAGCAGCTCGAGCGACTCCGGATCGAGATGCAGCCCGGCACGCTCGTTGTAGAGCGCCTCGACGCGCCTCCACAGGTGTGGATTCAGAAAGATCGCATCCTCGTGGGCCGCGAGCCTCGGGGCCATTTCGGTGTCGACCTGCTGCATCTGCGGATCGGTGTTGCACGAGTTGAGGTTGGAGAAGGTGCGCTCGACACGTTGGAGGAGCTGCCCGGAGCGCTCCAGCGCCACGATCGTGTTTTCGAAGGTGGGCGGGCGCGGGTCATCCGCGATCGCTGCGACCTCAGCGAGCTGCGCCCGCATGCCCGCCTGGAAGGCGGGTAGATAGTCGCTGTCGTGAATGCGGTTGAAGGGCGGCAGCCCGAAAGGCAGCGTACTCGGGTGGGCAAACGGATTATCGGCGGCCATGGCGGCTGTCGTCCCCTGTGCAGCTGTCGTGCCGGCAGCGAATCCGGCGAGTGCCGTCACGGCCACCACGAGCAGCCGCTGCGCGAATCTCATGTGAATTCTCCTTGGGTGTCACCGGGCACTGAGAGGCGCTCAGGGCGCTCGGCGATGGCGTCCGCACCGAGATTTGGCCGTAGCATTCACGGAACTGCATTGCGGACATAGCGGATGCGCACCAACCCGCAGCCCGTGCTATCGGTTCATGTTGACCATTCTGGGGATCGTCATCCTCGACAAGCTCCAACGTGCATGCCGGCAAGTCATCCTCGCCGAGAGCCTGTTCCGGGGCCTGATACGGTGCCCCGATGCGCCAGCCTCCGTCAAGGTCAATTCATCGCCACGGGGCTGATTCCTTTCGGCCCATTTCGACGACCCCGTGCGCCTTCCGGGAAATGGCCGTGGTCATCCGTGTGGCGACATCGGCGCGTCAACGCTTCTTCCCGCCCCACCGAGACTCGAAACCGATATGACGACATGAAAGGAGTGGCGTTGCAGGGCAGCGCGTGGGCGATACACCTCGATACTGGATTTCGGCCGAGCGGTCTGGCTCGGGAGAGAAATCGCCGCTAATCTCGCAAGGGTGGGCGGTGGAATTGGCCGTGTTCGCGATCATCGTGGCCGCAGCTCCGCGGATGCGCGGACCAGAGCATGCCCTGGGCCCGCGATGGCAACCGTTACCCCGGGGGCCGGGGCGTCGGTAGCGTGCTCGCATCGCTATCGTTCATTTTCCCTTGGAGCGGATGCTCACGCGTGAGTGCCCGCGGCGCGGGTGCGGCAGGCGCTGAGGGCTCGCGCCGCCGCTCGAGCCGTCTCGCGCGGCCACCGAACTTGGAGCTTAGAGCGTCTATGAAGAGGGTCCGCGTCATCGCCCGGCTCTCGCGGTTGCATACGGCGATCGGGATGATCGCTTTCGGTGGGATTCTCGGGAGGCGCTGGAACCGCGGACGCTCGCCGAGCGCGGCAGTGTGCGCCCTCGTCCTCGCGTTGTCCGCCTGCACCACGCTTGGCAAGGCACCCGACGCGACAGCCGTCGCGAGCTACGAGCGCAGTTGGGCGGAACTCGAGCTTTCGGAGGCGCAGCGCTCGACGAAGGAGGGCTACCACCACCAGGTGAGCCTCATCCACTCCGCGCTCTTCCGCACGTTGCCCACGACCGAGCAACACGATCGACTGCTCGCGGCAGCGAGATTGGCCTACGTCTATCACGACGATTCCACTGGATACGAATTCGCGCGCCGATCGAGCGAGATGCCCGGAGCGGACGTTCTAGACTGGGCGCTGCGCGTGGCAACGGCGTACAAGCTCGGCGATCACCTCGACGCCATGCGGGCACTGACACGAGTGGCACGCCGCTGGCCGATCGAGCTGCGACGCTTCTACCCGCCGGCAGTGCGTGAGATGGCCCAGTACAGGCCAAAGAGCCCGGCGGAGAATGAGGCCCGAATCGACCTCCTGCAGGCGCTCTACTCCGCGTACTGGGTGGACGAGGACGGCGTCCCGCCGTATGGGCTCTGGGGCGAACTCGCAGCCGAGCTCTTCGAGAAAGGGCGGGTCGACCAGGCCCTCGCGATTGCGCGGCAGGTGGATTCGCCGCGCTTCGTCCTATGGATGCGCGTCGATAAGCGGTTCGATGCACTTGTGAAAAAGGACCCCGACGCATTCGATATCGATCGTGCGGGCGCGCAAGAGGTGGCCGTCTGGATCGACGCGGCGAATCGCTACCCGAGGAGGCTCGATCCGATCGTGAAGCTCACCAATGCACTTCTCGATGTGGGCCGGTACGAGGATGTCTTGAAGATTACCGGCGGCGTGCTCGCGAGGGTCCGCGACGCCGCGGATTTCAAGCGGGTGTTCAACGATGACGAGACCGGGCTCAACTGGATCCTGGACAACCACGCCGCAGCACTCGCGGCCCAGCAGGACTGGAAGGATGCGGAATGGGACCGACGCGCGGCGGCGGACCGCCTCGAACATGGGCGGCGGAACGTGAGCAACGTGATCAACCTTGCGGCCTTCGAAGTAAACCTCGGACGCTGGGAGGAGACGCTCAAGGTTCTCGCGGAGCTGCCGGAGGGCCCAGCCCGGCTGTCGCCTTATGGGCAAATGCTGGCTTATGATGTCCGCCTTGAGGCGGCCGCCGAAGAAGGCGATGCGGCGCTCGAGGCGAGGTGTCTCACGTATATGCAGATGCATCAGGAAGACGCGCTTGCGATTTACGAGGATGCGCTGGTGGAAGCCGATCGGACTGACGAGGCGGCAAAGTTGCTCATCCGCAGATTGAAGGATCCGCAGACTCGCCGCGAGGCGCTATTGGAAGCTCAGCACTACCGCAATCCGCCGGGACCGCCGGAGATGCAGCGCGAGCGGAAGCGATGGCGGGAGATAGTCGAACGTAAGGACGTGCAGAAGGCGCTCGCTCGGGTCGGTCGAGTGCTGGATGTCGCTTTGCCGGGGTAGCTCGCGGGACGGAGCGTTCTGCTGCGACGCTGAAAGCCTTTGAGGTTTCAGTCTCCCTCGGTCGACGCCGTGACCGGCGCGACTCGCCGGGCCCATCATGCTGATTCCTCCGGCCGGGCTTCATCCGGCGCACTGCCTCCTTGACTTCGTTTCGAGCCATGTTCAAACTCGCCCGCTATGCGTTTCAATTCCGCACGGCTTGATGCCTTGGAATGCCTGCCCCAAGAGGGACGGGAGGGTCGTGCCTAGCGTTTGAGCGCCACTTCAGGCCGCAAGAACATCCAAAGCCCCCTTCGGTCCAGCCGGAGGGGGCTTTTTCGTTTGGGAAATGGGATTTTTGATCGATTGCTTTCGAGTACGCCCCGTGAATCCGATCGGCATCGAAGACATGCGCGTTAACGAAATCGTCGCCATTGCGCCGTTCGGCGCGGCCGCGAGTCGCCTCGACGGCGCCGAGCGCGCGGACGCCAGCGCGGCGGCCCCCCAAGGTCGCCAGCCCTAGGAAACCCTGCCGCATCTCCGTGGCAGGTGGTCGCCCGTCCACCGGCCAGAGTGAAAGTGGACTCACGAAGGAGATGGTGATCATGTCGAAGCAGAAGTTCGAGCGCACGAAGCCGCACATGAACATTGGGACCATTGGCCACGTCGACCACGGTAAGTCCACGTTGACCGCGGCACTCACCCGAGTGATGGCGGAGCTGCACGGCGGGAAGTCTTTGGGCGTGAGTGATCTCGATAAGACCCCCGAAGAACGCGCGCGCGGCATCACCATCACCTCGGCACACGTTGAGTACGAGTCGGCGACGCGCCACTACGCTCACATCGACTGTCCCGGACACGCGGACTATGTGAAGAACATGATCACCGGCGCGGCCCAAATGGACGGGGCGATACTCGTCGTCTCGGCCGCCGACGGCGCGATGCCGCAGACGCGGGAGCACATTCTGCTCGCGCGTCAGGTGGGCGTCCCGCACATGCTGGTGTTCGTGAACAAGGCCGATCTGGTCACCGATGTGGAGTTACTCGATCTCGTCGAGATGGAGACACGTGAACTTCTGACGCGGCTCGGCTTTCCGGGCGACAGCGCCCCCGTCGTGAGAGGCAGCGCATTGCGCGCACTCGAAGGCGATCGCGGTGAGCTCGGCGTTCCGTCCATCGTGAGGCTGGTTGCAGAGATGGACCGGTACATCCCCCTGCCGGATCGGATCATCAACGCGCCGTTTCTTCTTCGCATCGAGGATGTGTACTCGATCGCGGGTCGCGGCACGGTGGTCACCGGCCCGATCGAGCGTGGCGTCGTTCGCGTGAACGACGAGGTCGAGATCGTAGGCCTGCGGCCGACGATCAGGACCACGTGTACGAGCATCGAGATCTTTCGCAAGCTCATCGATGAGGGCCGGGCGGGCGACAACGTCGGAATTCTCCTTCGCGGCGTCAAGCGCGAGGAGGTCGAGCGCGGACAGGTGCTCGCAAGCCCCGGCAGCATCACACCGCACACGCTGTTCGAGTGCGAGGTGTACGTGCTGACGGAGCAGGAAGGCGGTCGCCATACGCCGTTCCTCGAAGGCTACCAGCCGCAGTTCTTCTTCCGGACGACGGACGTGACGGGCATGCTCACGTTGCCCGACGGCATCGAAAAGGTCATGCCGGGTGATACCACGGTCGTTGCGGTCGAACTGTTCAACCCGATCGCGATCGAGGTCGGTCAGCGGTTTGCCATTCGAGAGGGAGGTAGGACAATCGGCGCCGGCGTGGTGCTGAGGATTCACAAGTAGACTGCGGGTGAAGGCGGAGGCCTTCACCCGCTTACTTTCTCTCCAGTCGTAGTGCCTATCGTTTCGGCTCCCAAAGCTCAATCTTGTCGCCTTCAGGATCGAGGATCCACGCGAAGCGCCCGTTTGGGTCCTTGTCGTCGCGCTTCAGAATTGCGACGCCTTTCGCGTGCAATCGCGCGAGTAAAGCATCCATATCGTCGACCGCGTAGTTGATCATGAACGCACCGGTCGATGGCGCGAAGTAGCTCGTCGATGCAGGGAACGCATTCCAGATGAGCGCCGAGGGGTGCTTTGGCGCGTCGTAACGCAGCGCCGCTCCGCCCCAGGCTTCCATCGGAAGTCCCAGTACATCGTGATACCACGCCGCAAGTGCCTTCGGATCCTTCGCCTTGAAAAACACGCCACCCACTCCGGTAATGTGTCCGGCGGGCACCACGGGGGCGGCTTCACCTGAATTGGCCATCAAGAGAACTCCCAGGCTAAGAGCCAGGATCGACCTCACTGCCATCGCCGTCCTCCCGATGGCGGATCTTTCCCTCGTCCCGCGCGGCGCGCCAAAAGCGATCATAAGTCCTTCCTCAACAAGCGATCGATTTGCATCAGCTCTACTGGAGCCCCGTTCACTTCGATGAAGGCGACCAGCACCCCAGCGCTCGGACTGTTGGGATCAATGATCACCCTCTGGTCCCGGATCGCCTCCGCGAGGTCATCGACCTCGAAAGCAACGTGTGGAACGGTTTTCACCAGGTCTGGATACGGCGCGTCCTCCCAGTATCTCTGCCACTGAATGCCGAACGGGTTGTTCTGGTGATCGCTCACCGTTACCTTCAAATGCGGCAGTGGGATCTCGCCATCGAACACGGAGGTCGTTGGTATCCCGATGTGGTTGTACCTCATGTCGGGGAGTGCTCTCACGTCCGGCGTTCACTCGGTACGTCGCTCCAGCCACGAACCAGGTGCCCGAGAAAGCCGATAGTGTTACCGCCGCTCTTCAGCTGGTCCAGGAATCGGCATCGCGAGATTGGGCATCTCACCTTCGAGCGAACTCCAGGGCACCGCGTCGTCATTCTGCGAGGCTACGACCACCCAGCCGCCGTTTCTCTTCTCTGCGACCATCGTCATCATGCCGTACCGCCGCTTGCGCGCCGTACCATCTGGGTTCTTGTCTCCACTCGCCGTCCAGGCCCAGTGCACGATGGCGATGTCCGGCCGCAGAAAGCGCACCGCAACGTCGAGCACTTTGGTCTTGATGCCGTGGAAGCGCCCGTTGAGCAAGCGCGTGTGATATTTCTCAAAGTCTGGCCTACCGTGCAACCACATTGCACCGACGGTCACAAAATCAACGTCGTCGGCCATGATCTGCGCCAACTGGTGGCCATCATGCTTGTTGAAGGCGACGATGAACGCCTCTGGCAAGTTCCGAACCGCGTTTTCATCCGCGTTTGTTTGCGCTTTAGCGGCTGAGATCGCGGCCAATGACAATACGATTGCCGCAGTTGCAACCCGTATCATGTGCGCACCCCCTGGAATCATTGTAGATGACGAGCCGCTTCCGGCGAACTGCTCCGGCGCGTAAGTCACACCCCCATGATGCGCTGCAACTCGGTCATTCGCCACGGGCAGAAGCCGTTCGGTTCTTGACCTATCAAGAACGCGCAGCGATTCCCTTGCGTCGCACGACTATCGCCGAACCAAGAACCTTCGGGCCGGGCAACTGCTATTCGGACATACCAAGCTCGGAAGCACCGTTCGGTACCTGGGAATCGAGGTCGACGACGCGTTGGCGATGGCCGAGCAGACCGAAGTATAAATGTGCGGAGCCGGTCGGCGGCTCATCGGTCGCTGACGGGCCAAATGCGAACAATCGTGGACGCGACCAGCTGAAGTCAGCCGAGTTTCTGGCCGACCATGCGACCGATGTCAGCGAAAACGCTCGCAGTCCTGGCTGCGGTGGGTAAACCGCCCTGCGTGTAGGCACAGACCAGTATGGGCACATCCGGCTTGGGCCACGCCACGGCGATGTCGCCGGAGGCGTCTTTACCGTTGTTGCCCGTCTTGTCGGCGATCCTCCAAGCTTTGGGAATACCGTCACGCAGGCGGTCGGCTCCCGTCTTGCAGTCCACCATCCAACCGGTGAGGCGCTCGCGCGAACCCGCCGACAGTACTTTTCCTAGCAAAATGCGGCGCAGGTTGCCAGCCATGGCGGCGGGCGTGGTCGTGTCATGCGGATCGCCCGGGGGCGAGCGGTTCAGAATCGGCTCGTTGTGATCCAGACGCGTCACCGCATCGCCGATTGAGCGCCAGAAGGCCGTCAGGGCGGCGGGACCGCCGACCCTCGCAAGCAACAGATTTGCGCAGGTGTTGTCGCTGTACTCAACGGCCGCTTCGCACATGTCGGCCACGGACATGACTCCCTTGGCGAGGTTCTTCTTGGCCACAGGTGCATACCAGTCGGGCACGTCCTCAGGCCCGTAGGAAACCATTTGTTGCAGCTGATCCTGGCCATGATCGACGCGCGCCAGGATCATCGCGGCAAGCGAAGCTTTGAACGTGCTGCACATGACGAAGCGTTCGTTCGCGCGCCAAGCAATCTTCATGCCCGTAGCCGGATTTTCGGCGTAGAGCCCGACTCGCCCGCCCGTATCGCGCTCATAGGCCTCTAATGCGTGCGGCGCCTCGAGGGCGAGCGCCGGCCGCGCGATCAGAGCCGGTACGGCGGAAAAGAGCGCGCGTCGATTCAGCATCATGAGGAGGTTCCTCGTGGTTATCCAGATCGGCGCCCTTCGCGGCAGGCCGAACCACTCACGTCAAGAAAACACTGCTACGGCCGCGCCCATAATAGAGAGTGAATCAATCGTGCGTAGCGGCACGGGCGAGCTGGGAGACCCTGAGAGTGCGACCGCTCCGAGGGGGCCCCGCTCACCGGCGGTGGTACCCAACTTGGGTCGAGAATATCAGCGCCGGGGATATACGCGCGGAGAATCAACAGGAACCGTACTCGAGCGGGATTCGGGAGCCAGTTCGATTGCTCTCCTGGCACCACGACGTTCAGACTGGAGCGGGTGCAGATCCACCGACCTTACGGCCCGGGCTGGCGACAGCCCCTCAGGAGGCGCACGTCGCAAACGGCTCCCTGTTCCTGGTTGCTGCTTTTGGCCATGATGTCGACAGCTTTACGCTCCATCTCTACGCGTCATGAACGGCGGCGCGCGCTGCGCCGGGCAGAGCCTGCAAAGACCCGACAAGCGCTAGAACGAGCTCAGGCACATCGTATGTACAGCGAGTGGGCGCTACAGCAACCCGGTGTGAACGGTCGACCCAACTCGTTCTGGGCCGGCGCACGTAAGCTCAACGAGCGCGATTGGTGGACGGCCTGGCGTTGGTCCTCTCCCCTTCGGGACTGCAAGCCCCGCATTTCTGATGGACGATGGCTAACAGCAAAACATGCCGATTGGCCAAACGACTATCGTGCGCGCGTGTCGAGGCGCCGGTTCTCGGCGTTGGGGAAGCCCCCGGCCCGTGCCGGGGGCTGTTGCTCATACGACAGGATCCGGCTTACCGGTTGACCTGGACGCTGGTTCCTCCGGCGCCAGGGCCGCTAATGCGGGCGCCCTCACCGTTGGAGACAACCTTGACCCAGAGCGAGTCCTTGCCCTTGTAGTACGAGGTGGCGCGGGCCTTGCGCAGCGCATCCAGGCTATCCTGCGGCGTGCCCGGGGCTGCAGTGGCGAATCCCGGCAGATCGAAGATCACCCACGAGCCGCTATCCAATTCGCTGAGGCGCAGTGCCACGGACCGCCTTTCGGTCGTCACCTTGATCTCGGTGCCGGCGCGTATGTTGGTTTCACCGGTCAGGGTGACCTCCTTGCCATCGCGGCTGAGAATGACTGGCGGCTGAGGAGGTCCGCCGGGCCGACCAGCCGGTGCGCCGGGCCCGCCACGACCTGCCGCTAGCCCAGGACCGGCGCCTGGGCCAGGACCGGTGGCTGCGCCCGGACCGGCGGGTACGCCTCTGGCAGGACCTGCGCCAGGGGCGCCGCCGAAGCCGCCGAAACCGCGGAAGCCGCGGAGACCGCCGCCGCCGGGGCCGCCAAGAGCCAAGCGTCCGTAATCGCCCTTGCACACGGCGGCATTCCAGGTCGGCTTGATCTCACAGGCTTTGTCGATGGCGAGTCCGTCTTGTTTGTCATTGATGAGAATGTAGGAGTCCCGGACACCGCTGACCGAGCCGTCCACGTCGTGGAACACCGCGGTCTTATAGCTCCCATTGCCGTAATCATCGTTGCTCCACTTGTGCTCCATCGGTGGGAAATACACCGGCTTGGCATTGATGAATTTTGCGCGCTGTACGGTGTTGTTGGAGCTCATTCCGAAGCTGGTATATAGCAGGTAAGAGATCGCCCCCGTCTTGCGGGTGGCGTTGTCCTCAAAATTCACGAAGGTGTCATTGTCCAGTTCATGACGGTAATCGTAGAACTCGTAGCCGCGGATCGGGAAATCCGGGAGTTCGGGCTCGGGCAGGCTGCGGCCGTAAGCGATTTCCGCCGGCGTACTGGGGTTGCCGATGTTCGCGGTTTCGCCCACGAACAGCGAGTCCACCACCCGTGACGTAAAGGGGGAACGACCGAAGTTGCCGGACGCATGCGTGTAGCCGATGGCGTTGTCGGCCAGCTTCAGGTTCTTGAACAGGTCCATCTCACCGCGGGTCCACATTCCGCTATTGCGGTTCTTGTAGCTGGTGAAATCCTCGATGACCGTCTCCACGATGGGGCTGTTCGCGTCAGCCGGATTGGCAAGGGCGATATGCCCGCCGGTCCTGAAATGGCCATCGGCCTGAGGGCCGCGGTCGAACATGAAACCGTCAAAGTTCGAATGGGCGGTGTTGCCCTTGAACTCCCGCAGCCGAGTTCGACGTGGCCAGGTTGCCTTGCTGACAGTCGTGCCTGCGAACGCGCCCGTCGGATGCTCCGGCAAGGCGAACCAGAAACCCGTCGCCTCGGACCCCGCGGCCACGTTGTCCACGTAAGTATTGTCCGGATTGGTGATCCAGAACGTCGAGGCCGTGTTGTCGGAAGGGATCAGGACATCCTTGGCGCTCTGACCGGCCAAATCGAAGTTCTTGCCGCCCTCCGCGCCGAACGGGCCGAGGTTTGTCGGAACACAGGGTTTGCCGTCCGGGTGACACTTGGTCAGGATCCCCAGGTTGTGGATGAACTGGTTGCCCGTTTCGATGGCGTCTTCCAGGAAGAAACAGTGACCGACGGTGTTGTAGGTCACGTTGTTTTCCACTCGCACGTCATCGGTGCCATGCACCGTCACGCAGCGGCTG
>DATKPY010000036.1:0-138032 GCA_035523875.1 Steroidobacteraceae bacterium | reverse complement strand
CGTACAGCCGGATCTGTTTCCGTCTTCAGGAGTTCGAAAAACTCCGGCATCAACTCCCTTACGGCCTCGTAACTGGGTGGAACATGCATGGATCGGCGAATATAAACGGCGCCGTTTCGAAAGCCGGCGAGATCGGCGGCCTTGAGGATGCCCGCAGAAACGCTGGGGCCGAACAACTCCGCATACCACGCATCGTAGTCACGTCGCACGATGACGCCAGGATTCTCACCGGCAAGGATGGGCTCGAGACTTTTTTTCACCCGCTGGAAGGCCTGCCAGTAGCCTCGTGCGGCTAGCGCGTTGCGGTTCTGACGATCGTTCTCGTCATTGTCGGGAATCCAATCGCCCGAAGGAACACGCTCAATCAGGGCTTCGCTCACCCGATAGCCCTCAATGGACAGGGAGTTGTAGGCGTCTGTGGCGTAGAGCTCATCGACCTGCTTCAAATAAGTCGCAGCATCCGTCTTGATGCCGGGAGGGGCTGGGAAGGCTTTTTGGATCGGGGGCCGCATGGAGGCCCAGAGCATTCTCAGTCGATTGAAGTAGGGAGAGGTCTCGCGCGCCCCGAAGACGATTGCTGGCTTATCGTTGAAGGGATCCGACTCCGTGACTTCGTGCCCGGCGGCTCTCATGGCTCGAAGGATCTGATCGGCTGCTTCGGCTCTGCCGATGTTCCTGAATCCGCCGGCGAGCCGCCCGGCCACTACTGTGCGGCCTCCTTCCAGGAGTCGCCGAAGAAGGTCGGAAGGCTCCATAATCATGCCCAAAGCTGCCCGGAGCGCATCGGGGTGATCGGTGAACTGGCCGGGAGCGCAAGCAATGAGCGCTGCCGGAAGATTGAAGATTCGGAGCCGATTCTTAACCTCGCGATCTTCGACTGGCGGAAGTTCGAGGCGAACGTCAAATACGGACGTGCCGAAGAGGAGCTGGGTCGGTTTATTACCGCCCGTGGTCGATCGGACCAGCAACTGCTTGGGAACTGTCCAATCGCCTATATGAAGGTTGAGGGACTGTTCTGGGCTCAAGCACCAGTTCTCGCCGAAGCGATCGGTGAGGTACTCGGCGGAGAATGCCCAGAAGGATGCATACCAGCCGGTGCTCTCTCCCTCGGGCTCATCGGGGCGATGGGGGGTGTACCAGCCTTTCATCACTTCGCGGATGAACCCCGCCTTTAGGAGGCGCTGGCGGTGAGTCCTGGAGAGCCGGCTTGTCCGGATCGCAACCACTCCCTGGTCTTGCAACTCCTTGAGGGCGGACAGCGAGTCGGCTAGCTTTTTGGAAGATTGCGCCATGACGGTTTCTAGGTTAATCGGCCTAACCAATTTTAGGGTATTCGGTCGTATCGGCTCTAGGTTATTCTGTGAAACTAATTTTAGGTTATCGTGTTGCATAACATCTAGGAATAGTTCCATCAAGGACTTACGGTAGCCCGTAACTGCGAAGCCCAAGCGTGTTGCAACGCAGTAAACGGTTCAGCTGATTTGTGTACATAGACGTGTACATACCCGAGGGATGGGTTGGTGGCAGAAGTAGAAATCTCTAATGAAATCAATCGTCGAAGGACGTTTGCAATCATCTCGCACCCCGATGCCGGGAAAACGACTCTCACCGAGAAGCTGCTGCTCTTCGGCGGGGCGATCCAGATGGCTGGGACGGTGAAGGGCCGCAAGGCCGCGCGCCACGCGACTTCCGACTGGATGCGCCTCGAGCAGCAGCGCGGAATCTCGGTCACCTCCTCGGTCATGCAGTTCCCCTATCGCGGCTGCGTGGTGAACCTGCTCGACACCCCGGGGCACGAGGACTTCTCCGAGGATACCTACCGCACGCTCACGGCCGTCGATTCGGCGCTCATGGTGATCGACTGCGCCAAGGGCGTGGAGGAGCGCACCATCAAACTCATGGAGGTCTGCCGGCTGCGCGACACGCCGATCATGACGTTCATCAACAAGCTCGACCGCGACGGCCGGCCGCCGATCGAGCTGCTCGATGAGATCGAGCGCGTGCTCAAGATCCGCACGGCCCCGGTCACCTGGCCGCTCGGGATGGGCCGGGAGCTGCGCGGGATCTACCACCTGCGCGAGGATCGGCTGTACCTCTACACGGCCGGCGAGCGCGGGCGGGTGGGCGAGAACCGCATCATCGACGGCCTCGCGAGCGCGGCCGCGCGCGAGTATCTCGGGGAGCTCGCCGGTCCGTTCGGCGAGGAGATCGAGCTCGTCAAGGGCGCGACCGAGCCGTTCGATGCGGACCAGTATCGCGCGGGGCGCCAAACGCCGGTGTTCTTCGGCTCGGCGATCAACAACTTTGGCGTCGAGGAGCTCCTGGCCGCGTTCGTGACGTACGCGCCGCCTCCGCTTGCGCGCCGCGCGCGCGCGCGCATCGTCGAGCCGCTCGAGCGCGCACTCACCGGCTTCGTGTTCAAGATCCAGGCGAACATGGATCCGGGCCACCGCGACCGGATCGCCTTCATGCGCCTGTGCTCGGGCAAGTACACCCGTGGGATGCGGCTGCATCACGCGCGGCTCGGCAAGGAGGTGCGCATCGCCGATGCGCTCACCTTCATGGCGGCCGAGCGCGAGCAGGCCGAGGAGGCCTATGCCGGGGACATCATCGGGCTCCACAACCACGGCACGATCAACATCGGAGACACTTTCTCCGAGGGCGAGCCGCTCGCCTTCACCGGCGTGCCCAACTTCGCGCCCGAGATCTTCCGCCGCGCAGTGCTCAAGGATCCGCTGCGGATGAAGGCGCTGCAGAAGGGACTCTCGCAGCTCTGCGAGGAGGGCGCGACGCAGCTTTTCAAGCCTCTGAAGAGCAACGACCTCATCCTCGGGGCCGTGGGTCAGCTGCAGTTCGAGGTGGTCGCGTTCCGGCTCCAGGACGAGTACGGCGTGAGCTGCGTGTTCGATCCGGTCGGCGTGCACACCGCCCGCTGGATCGAGGTGGGAAGCGAGCGCAAGCTCGAGGAGTTCCGCGAGCGCGCATTCGAGCATCTCGCGCTCGATCACGGCGGAGCGCTCGTCTATCTCGCGCCCTCGCGCGTGAATCTCGCCCTCACCCTCGAGCGCTGGCCGGACATCACGTTCCGCGAGACGCGCGAGCACTCCGCGACCGACGCGTGAGCTTGAGCCGCGCGACCGCGCGCTCGAAGGCGGCGATGCGCTCGGCGCGGCCGGAGGCCGGCACTGGACCGAAGCGCAGCCGCGCATAGCCCGCCAGGAGCGGCGCGGCGATCGCCGCGAGCGGTGGGCTTGCGCGCGCGAGCGATTCGGCGTAGGCGAGCGGCCCCTCGTGTGCGCGGCGCGCGAACCCCGCGCGGGCGAGCTTGCGGCAGAGCCGCTCGTAGGCCCGCACCAGTGGCTCGCGCGGCGCCGCCCGCGGGATGCGCCCGAGCTGGAAGGCCGCGGCGGCGAGCCAGAGGATGAGCCCGAGCGCGAGCGCCCAGCCGAGCTCGCCCACCTGCGGCGCGCGGAATCCGAGGTGCTCGAGGAGCGCGAGCTGGCTCGGCAGATTGAAGTCGATCACGGTGGTCGTCCACCATGCGTTCGCGGCGTCCCAGGCATCGCGCAGCGTCGCGAGCCAGCGCACATCGAGCAGCAGCCGCTGCGGCGCCGAGAGCGCATTCGGCATGAGATCTCCCACCCCGTGTCGCAGGCGCTCGGGCGCAGCTGCGATGGTCGGATCGACGCGGATCCAACCCGCCCCCTCGAGCCACACCTCGACCCACGCGTGCGCATCGGACTGGCGCACGATGAGATAGCCGCCGAGGCGATTCCACTCGCCACCGAGATAGCCGGTGACCACGCGGGCGGGCACCCCGCCCGCGCGCATGAGCAGCGCGAACGCCGAGGCGAAGTGGCCGCAGAAGCCGACACGCGTGCCGAAGAGGAAGTCGTCGACCGAATCGCGGTCGAGCTCGGGCGGCGTCAACGAATAGCGAAACCCGCCGGTGCGAAAGCGCTCGAGCACGGTGCGCACGAATTGCTCGTCCGAGGCCGCGCCCGCCCGTAGCCGGCGCGCGAGCGCGACACTGCGCGGGTTGCGGCCGGGCGGCAGATGCGTGTCGTGATGGCGCTCGTACATCGGCAGAGGGCTCGGATCCACGAACCGCCCGTACGAGAGCGCGCGGAAGCTCACGGGTGCGGTGAGCGGACGCAGACCGACGAGCACGTGGTCGGAGGTGAGGCGCGCGGCCCGATCGGGCGAGGCCGCAAGCGTGTCGAGCGCGAACCACCAGCGCCGCGAGGTCGGCTCGAGCGTCACGCGGTAGCGATAGGGCTCGCTCGCGCTCGCCGCGGCGTGTGGCGGAGCGAACAACCACCATGGCAGCGGGCGCGACCAGGTGTCACCGTCGAACGCATCGAGCACCGGGCCGCGCCAGTAGCGCTCCTCGAGCGGCGGCGGCTTTCCCTCGAACCACACTCGAAACGCGGGCGCGGAGGACTCGATGAGATCGGAGATCGACCCCGGAGTCATGGTGTCGCCGATGCCGGTCGTCGCCTCGCTCGCGGGTGGCAGGGCCCAGAGCGATCCGGAGAGGCGCGGGAAGAAGAGAAAGCCTACGAGTGCGAGCGGCAGCGCGAGGAGGAGACTGCGGACGGCGAGGCGGCCGGCGCCGACGCTTCCCAGTGCGCTCCCCGGGTGGGCGACGACGGCGAGCGCCGCACAGGCGAGCCACGCTTCCCCCGCATAGAGCGGCGCGTACGCGAGCGATTGCTCGCGCAGGCACGCGGCCACGAGCAGGAACAGCGCGGCGCAGATCAGGGTCAGCCGATCGCGGCGCGTGTCGGCCTCGAGGAGCTTGACCGAGCCCATCACGATGAGGAGCACGGTGCCCGCCGCGAGCCCGTTCAACGTGTGGAACGTGGCGATCACGGCGATGGCGAGCGCGAGCGCAAGCGCCCACTTGACCTGGCGCGGCGGCAGCCGCAGGCCGCGTACCCGCGCCGCGAGCGCCCAGGCCGCGCAGATGAGCGCGACCGCGAGCGTCCAGGCCGGTGCGTGGGCCGCATGGAGAAGCACGGCACCGAGGAAAGCCCCGGTGCTCCAGCCGAGCGAGCGCATCTCGGGGTCAGCGCGCACGGGTCACTCCGCGGCGCTCGCTCGGGGCGAGGCCGTGCAGCGCGAGCGCCGCGAGCGCCCGCTCGCGCTGCACGGCCCCTTCGTGAGCCTCGAGCGCGAATCCGGGCAGGAGGAGCGCGAAGCGCTCGCCGCGCGCGGCGGCGTCGACCACCCAGCGCGCGAGCTGCTCCAGACGCGCTTCGGTATCGAGCCCGGGCAGTCGCTCGAAATCGAAGATGCGCTCCGGCGCTGCGGAGGCAGCGTATTCCTTCACGAGCAGGGGCGAGCCGCGCGCGTAGGCCTTCCAGGCCACCTGGCGCGGGGAGTCGCCGTCGCGGAACGGACGCAGGCCGAGCCACTCGTCCTCCTCGGCGGCGCGCGCGCGGGTGCGCCCGTCTGCTTGGCCCTCGATGGTGGGCAGCGTCCGCGCGCCGTGCGGCCGCGGGTACACGATGAGCGCGAGCGGCAGATGCACCCAGGTCCAAGCGCGGAACAGTCCAAAGGGATGGCTCGTCGAGAGTCGCAGCCGCTCGACCCGCAGCACCCCGCGCCGCGGCGCAGGCACCGCGATGCGAATGCGCGCGCTCGAGTGCGGCGCGAGATCGACGAAACCCGCCGCGGCGGCCGCTGCCTCGAGCTCGAGCGAGAAGCGCGCGAGACGCGAGTCGTTCGCGAGCGTGAGTGCGATCTCAGCGCGCTCGCCGGCGAAGGCGGGGGTGGTGCCCGCGCTCAGCACCTCGAGCTCGAGGAGATTGCGGTGCGCTGAGTACATCGCGACGAGTGCGAGTCCGCCGAGGAGGCAGGTGAGCAGGAGCGCCAAGCTGTTGGCATAGTTGAGCGCGGCGATCAGCATGCCGAGCACCAGCGCCCCGAACACGAGGCCCGCACGGGTGGGCAGCACGTAGAGCCGGCGCATCTTCAGGCGCACCGGCAGGTGATCCTCGCCCTGGCGCCGTCGCGCCCAGCGCGCGAACGCCCGCTCGAGCGCGCGGCGCATTCAGAGCGGAACGCGCACGCGGGTGAGGAGCTCTTGTGCGACGCTGCGCCCGTCGCTCGCCCCGACGCCGTCGCGGCGCTCGAGCCGGTGCGCCACCACCGCCGGCAGCACCGCCTGCACGTCCTCTGGAAGCACCGCCGCACGCGCATTGAGATACGCCCAAGCCTGGGCGGCCTTGAGCAGCCCCTGGCCGGCGCGCGGGGAGAGTCCGAGCTTCAAATCCGTGCGCTCGCGCGTCGCGCTCACGAGCGCCTGCACGTAGTCGAGCAGCGGCTCGGCGACGTGCACCGCGCGCACCGCCCGCTGCAACTCCACGACGGTAGCCGCATCGAGCACGGGAGCGAGCTCGGCGATGAGATCGCGCCGCTCGCCGTGGCGCAACAGCTCGCGCTCGTGACCGGCGTCGGGATAGCCGAGCGCGATGCACATGAGAAAGCGGTCGAGCTGCGACTCGGGCAGCTCGAACGTGCCGCGCTCCTCGTGCGGGTTTTGCGTGGCGACGACGAAGAACGGCGCCGGCAGCCGGTAGGTCGTGAGGTCGACGCTCACCTGGCGCTCCTCCATCGCCTCGAGCAGCGCGCTCTGGGTGCGCGGGCTCGCGCGGTTCACCTCATCGGCGAGCAGCAGCTGGGTGAAGAGCGGCCCGTTGCGGAAGTGGAACTGCTGGCTCGCGCGGTCGAACACCGCGACCCCGATGATGTCGGCAGGGAGCAGGTCGCTCGTGAACTGCACGCGCTGCCAGGCGAGGCCGAGCACGTGCGCGAGGGCATGGGCGAGCGTGGTCTTGCCGACCCCCGGCACGTCCTCGATGAGCAGGTGGCCGCGCGCGAGGAGGCAGGCGAGACTCAAGCGCACCTGCTCGGGCTTGCCGAGAATGATGCGCTCGAGCGCTGCGAGCACCGCACGCAGCGCCGCCGTGCCGGGCTGCGGGCTCGCGAATGCGGTGCGCGGCTCGATCACGACGCGGACCGCCCGCGCAGCCGCGTGAGTTGCGCATCGAGGTCGCGGACGGTGCGTTCGAGCTCGGCCACCCGCTCGCGCTCGCCGGCGACGACCGCGGGCGGTGCATTGCGCACGAAGGCCTCGTTCGCGAGCTTGGCGCGGCACTTCGCGAGGTCGCCCTGCGCGCGCGCCAGGAGCTTGCCCACCCGCTCGGCCTCGGCTGCCGCATCGATGAGCCCCTCCATGGGCACGAGGATCGTGAGCTCGCCCGCGAGCGCGGTTGCCGCCTGCGGGGCGGCTGCGCCGGGGGCGAGCACGCTCACCGTCTCGAGGCCGGCCAACCGCTCGAGGAGCGCGCGGTGCGCATCGAGATGCGCGCGGTCGAGAGCCGATGCCCCCTGCAGCACGACGGGAATGCGCCGCGCGGGACTCACGTTCATCTCGCCGCGGATCTGGCGCACGCCGAGCACGATCGATTTGAGCCACTCGACGGCGCGCTCGGCCTCGGGGTCGGGAGGGAAATCCGCGGCGAGCGGATAGGGCTCGCGCATCACGGTCGGTCCTTCCCGGCCGGCGAGCGGAGCGATCCGAAGCCAGATCTCCTCGGTGATGAACGGCATGAACGGATGCAGCGCACGCTGCAGGGCCTCGAGCACCTCGAGTAGCGTCTGGCGGGTGCCGCGCCGCGCGGCGAGGGTGGCGCTTGCCGACTGCAGCACGGGCTTGGTGAGCTCGACATACCAGTCGCAGAACTCGTGCCAGGTGAACTGATAGAGGGCGTTCGCGGCGTAGTCGAAGCGATACTCGGCGAACGCGGCAGCGACCTCGCTCAGCATGCGGCCGAGGCGCGAGCGGATCCAGCGGTCGGCGACCGAGTGCTCGCCGTCCGCGCCGGGTGGTGGTGCGTCCGCAGCCGCAATCGTCACGAAGCGTGCCGCATTCCACAGCTTGTTGCAGAAGTTGCGGTACCCGGCCACGCGCGCGAGATCGAAGCGGATATCGCGGCTCGGTGAGGCGAGCGAGGCGAAGGTGAAGCGCAGCGCATCGGTGCCGTAGGGCGCGATCCCCTCGGGGTACTGCCGCCGCGTCGCTTTCTCGATCGCCGGGGCGAGCTGCGGCTGCATCAGCCCCGCGGTGCGCTTGGCGAGGAGTGAGTCGAGCGCGATGCCGTCGACGATGTCGAGCGGGTCGATGACGTTGCCCTTCGACTTCGACATCTTCTCGCCGTGCTCATCGCGGATGAGCCCGTGGATGTAGACGTGACGGAACGGAACATCGCCCATGAACTTCAGGCCCATCATCATCATCCGCGCGACCCAGAAGAAGATGATGTCGAAGCCGGTGAGCAGTACGCTCGTGGGATAGAACTTCGCGAGCGCCGGCGTCGCCTGCGGCCACCCGAGCGTCGAGAACGGCCACAGCGCCGAGGAGAACCAAGTATCGAGCACATCGTCGTCGCGC
Source organism: Steroidobacteraceae bacterium (assembly GCA_035523875.1). Lineage (GTDB taxonomy): Bacteria > Pseudomonadota > Gammaproteobacteria > Steroidobacterales > Steroidobacteraceae > JASHUC01. The sequence continues at coordinate 129,571 of DATKPY010000036.1, read as the reverse complement.
CGCAGGGGCACATCGGCCGCAAGACCCTTGCGGCGGCGCGCGTCCGCCTCGTCACGGCCGACGTAGACGGCACCGGTGGAGTCGTACCAGGCGGGAATCCGATGCCCCCACCAGAGTTGGCGGCTGATGCACCAGTCCTTGAGGTTGCGCATCCATTCGAAGTAGGTCCTCGACCAGCCCTCCGGCACGAAGCGCGTGCGGCCCTGCTCCACCGCGGCGATTGCGGGCGCCGCAAGCGGGGCCACCCGCACGTACCACTGGTCGGTGAGGTAGGGCTCGAGCACCGCACCGCTGCGATCGCCGCGCGGCACGGTGAGCCGGTGCTTCTCGATGCGCTCGAGGAGCCCCGCCTGCTCGAGCTCGCCCACGACGCGGCGGCGTGCCGCGATGCGCTCCAGGCCGCGAAAGCGGTCCGGGACGCTCTCGTTGAGCGTCGCATGCGGGGTGAAGATGTTGATCGCCGGGAGGCCATGACGGGTGCCGATCTCGTAGTCGTTGAAGTCGTGCGCGGGCGTGATCTTCACGCACCCGGAGCCGAACGCCGGATCGACGTACGCATCGGCGATGATCGGGATCAGCCGCCCGACGAGGGGCAGACGCACGCTCCGTCCGACCAGATGACGATAGCGCTCGTCGTCCGGATTGACCGCGACGGCCGCGTCCCCGAGCAGCGTCTCGGGGCGCGTGGTCGCGACCGTGAGGTGCCCGGGGCCGTCCGCGAGCGGATAGCTCAGGTGCCAGAGGTGGCCATCCTCTTCCTCGCTCTCAACCTCGAGATCGGAGAGCGCGGTGAGGAGCACCGGGTCCCAGTTGACGAGGCGCTTGCCGCGGTAGATGAGTCCCTCCTCGTGCAGCGCGACGAAGACCTCGGTCACGGCTTGCGAGAGGCCCTCGTCCAGGGTGAAGCGGTCGCGCGACCAGTCGACGGAGTCGCCGAGCCGGCGCATCTGCGCGGCCATGATGCCCCCCGACTGCGCTTTCCACTGCCACACGCGCGCGACGAACTCCTCGCGCCCGAGCGCGGTGCGCTTCAATCCCTGTCCTTCGAGCTGGCGCTCGACCACCATCTGCGTCGCGATGCCTGCATGGTCGGTGCCCGGCTGCCACAGCGTGTCGTCGCCGCGCATGCGGTGGTAGCGCGTGAGCGCATCCATCAGCGTGTGATTGAACGCGTGCCCCATGTGGAGCGTCCCGGTCACGTTCGGCGGGGGAATCATGATGCAGAAGGGCGCGCCCGCACCCCGCGGCGCAAACCAGCCGTGGGATTCCCAGCGCTCGTAGATCCGCCGCTCGAGCTCGTGCGGCGCGTAGACCTTGTCCATCGCCGCGGATTATAGCGTCGCGCAGGGATTTGACCCGGCCGCGGCGCAACCCCTCACGCCGCGCGAATGTTGTGGGAGATCGGCTTCAGTCCGAGCTCGCGATAGGTCTTGAAGCGGGCGCGGCCGGCCTCGCGCCGCGCGGGCTCGCCGTCGATCACCTCGACGATGCGCTCGGCGCGCGCGGTGTGCTCCGGCACCGCGGCTGCGAGATTCACGAGCACCCCGATACCGCCCTCCGGTACTGCACCCGAGGTGAGCAGCACCGGTGCCTCACAGGCGACGCCCGGGGTGACGAGCTCGTGCGGAATGAAGGTGCGATCGTCCCCGCAGGTCCACAGGAGATCATCGAGCGCGGCGAGCTCGGCGCGATCGGTGTGCCAGATGAGCACGCTGTGGCCGGAGCGGTATGCCTTCTCCACGATGCGGCAGACGAGACGCAGGCGTGCGGCCGCCGAGGACTCCTCGAGGATGTAGAAGGTGACCCCGGGCATCCTGCGAGCTGCTCAGCCGCGGCGCGACCCGGCTCGCTGCACGAGAAAGTCCGCAAGGAGCGGCGTCGGGCGCCCGGTGCTGCCCTTCTGCGCACCGCCCTGGTAGGCGGTGCCTGCCACATCGAGATGTGCCCACTTCAGTCCGACGGTGAACTTGCCCAAGAACGCCGCCGCGGTGATCGCGCCCCCTTCGCGCCCGCCGATGTTGGCGAAGTCGGCGAAGTTGCTCTTCAGCTGCTCGGCGTACTCCTCGGTGAGCGGCAGCTGCCAGGCACGATCGTCGGCCCTCAGGCCCGCCGCCACGAGCTCGCGCGCGAGCGCATCGTCGTTGCTCATGACCCCGCAGTGGTGCGCGCCGAGCGCGACCACGCAGGCGCCGGTGAGCGTTGCGATGTCGACGACGGCGGCGGGGGAGAAGCGCCGCGCGTAGTTGAGTGCGTCCGAGAGCACGAGCCGGCCCTCGGCGTCGGTGTTCAGGATCTCGACGGTCTGTCCCGAGGCGCTCGTCACGATGTCCCCGGGCTTGACGGCGCGCCCATCGGGCATGTTCTCGCAGGCCGCAACGAGCCCCACGACGCGCAGCGGCAGCTTCGCTTCCGCGGCGAAGGTGACCCCGGCGAGCACCGCGGCAGCGCCGCTCATATCGAACTTCATCTCGTCCATCGCGGGCGGCTCTTTGAGCGAGATGCCACCGGAGTCAAAGGTGATGCCCTTACCGACCAGAACGACGGGCGCGTGCCCGGCTTTGCCACCGCGGTAATCGAGCACCAGGAAGCGCGGCGGCTGGGCGCTGCCCTGTGCGACGGCGAGGAAGCAGCCCATCTTGAGCCGTCGGATCGCCGGCTCATCGAGCACCTGCACGCGCACCGCGGGATACGCCTTGGCGATGCCGCGCGCGCGCTCGCCGAGATAGGTGGGCGTGCAGACGTTCGCCGGGAGGTTTGCCAGGTCGCGCTGCAGCGCCATCGCGACGGCGAGCGCGCGTCCGTGCTCGAGCCCGCGCCGCGCGGCGCCGAGTCCCGCCGCGCGCACCGGGCCGGCGAGGAGGCGCTCGAGCACCGGCGCGGGCGGCTTCTTGCCGGTCTTCAGGTCATTGATGCGATAGAGGGCGCTGCCGGCGATCTCCGCGACGCCGCGCCCCAGATAGTAGTCGTCGAGCTCCTGGGCGCGCGGCCTCTCGAGCGCGAGGGCGGCGCTGCGCACGCGGGTGCGCGCGAGCGCCGTGAGCGCCGCGGCGCATGCCTTCCGCCAGGCCTTGCGGTTGTAGGACTTCGCCGCGCCGAGCCCGACGAGCAGCACGCGTGTCGCGGCGATTCCACTCAAGTCGGTGACGAGCAGCGTATCACCGCTGCGGCCGCTGAAGTCCCCGCGCGCAACGAGGCTCTTCAGCCGCCCGCCCGCGGCGGAATCGACCGTGCGCGCCTCCTCGGTGAGCTCCGGGTCGTCGAATACCCCGGCCACGATGCACTCCACGGCGAGTTGCGCCGCTCCCTTCGACCAGACTTCAAACTGCATGCCTTGAGCTCCCGCGGAAAGCATTGTGGGGCGATGAGGAGTGGTCTACCTTACCAGCCGCGCTCCGTCCCGCTCCATTGGTTGGTGTCGTTCGTGCGGAATCGCCAGGCCCGATCCTCGAGCTGCTCGGGGCGGGTCGCGAGCGCGGAAGTCTAACCGAATTCGACAAGCGAGCGCCTTGGGACGGATATTCGAACGGTACGTGCTGCGGGAGGTCGTGACCAGCTGGCTCGCGGTCACCGGGATGCTGCTCGTGATCCTGATGACCAACGAGATGGCCCGCGTCCTCTCGCGCGCGGCCGACAACCAGTACCCGCGCGACGTGGTTTTCGAGCTCATCGGGCTCGGCACCCTGCACAACCTCGACATCCTCGTGCCGGTGGGACTGCTGCTCGGGGTGATGCTCGCGTTCGGCCGGCTCTACCACGACAGCGAGATGAGCGCGGTGCTCGCCTGCGGGGCGGGGCCGAGGCGCTTCTACGCACCGGTGCTGCTGCTTGCGCTCCTGCTGACGGCGCTCCTTGCCTGGCTATCGCTCGAGGTGGGCCCACAAGCCATGGCGCGCGTGCTCAGCCTGCGTAGCGAGGCGGTGCGTGCGGGGCAGTTCGCGCCGGTCGCCCCGGGGCGCTTCCGCACTTTCGGCGGCGGCAATACGGTCGTCTACGCGCAGGGCGCGAACCCCGACGGCACGCTGTCGAACGTGTTCGTCGAGCGCACGCGCGGGGATCGCGTGGAGGTGGCGCTCGCCGGGCGGGCCCGCCACAGCGTGGCGCCGAACGGGCAGTTCCTCACCATCACGCTCTACGACGGGGAGCGCTACGAGGGCGTGCCCGGCGGCACTCAGTACCGCATCATGCGCTTCGCCGAGCACACGATCCCGGTGCAGATGCCCCCGCCGGTCCTGCCCGGCACCGACCTCGATGCGGCGCCGACCCGCTCGCTCCTGAGCTCCCACGAGCGGGCGAAACAAGCCGAGCTCCAGTGGCGCCTCGCGCTGCCGGTCATGTGCCTGGTGCTCACGCTCGCGGCGGTGCCGCTCGCGCGCCTGAGCCCGCGTCAGGGCCGCTATGCGCGTGTTTGGGTGGCGGTGCTCCTCTATCTCGGCTATTCGAATCTGGTCACGCTCGGCCGCGGCTGGATCGTGCACGGGACGCTGCCGGCCGCGCTCGGGCTGTGGTGGACGCACCTCGCGGTCATCCTCGCCGTGGCGCTCGCCGTGTTCGCGCCGCGCTGGCTCGCGCACCTGCGCCACCAGGAGGCGCCTGCGTGAACACCGTCGACCGCTACATCGTGCGCACGATCCTGCAGGCGACCGCACTCACCATGTCGGTGCTGCTCGTGCTCGCGATGCTCTTCACCTTCATCGGCGAGCAGGGCGACATCGGCCAGGGACGCTACACGGCGCTCAACGCCTTCTGGTACTCGCTCCTCAATCTCCCGCAGCTCGCCTGGCAGCTGCTGCCGATCGGGGCGCTCATCGGCGCGCTGCTCGGACTCGGGCAGCTCGCCCGCGGGAGCGAGCTCATCGTGCTGCGCGCTTCGGGCGTCTCCGTCGCGCGCATCGCCGGGTCGGCGCTCCTTGCGGCGCTCGCGCTGCTTGGCCTCGAGGTGCTGCTCGGGGAGCTCGTCGCCCCGCAGCTCGCGCAGGCCGCCAAGCAGGACAAGGCGTTCGAGCGCTTCTCGAACGTGAGCTTCGGCGGCGGCGGGGCCTGGGTGCGCGACGGGGACACGATCCTCAACGTCGATCAGCTCTCGGCGGGCGGACAGTTCGGCGGCATGCTGCTCTTCGAGCTCTCCCGCGATCACCATCTGCTCGCGATCGGGCGCGCCGCGCGCGCGCGCGCCGGCTCGGACGGCCGCTGGCTGCTCTCCGACTACGCCGAATCACGCTTTGCGCCGCAGGGCGTCGCGGCGAGCATCACGGCCCATCGGTTGCTGCTCTCGAATGTGACGGGGGCGTTCGTCGCGCTCGCGGCGACCCTGCCGCAGGATCTCGCGGCGCGCGCGCTGTGGGCGGTGATCGAGTTCGACCGTGCGAATGCGCTCGATCCCACGCAGTATCTGTTCGCGTTCTGGTCGCGCATCGCGCGCACCATCGCGATCGTCTTCGCGGTGCTGCTCGCCGTACCGTTCGTGCTCGGCGCACTGCGTACCGCCGCCGCCGGCTCGCGCATGGCCGTGGGTCTGATCCTGGGCGTCGCCTTCTTCCTGCTGCAGCGGCTCATCGAAAGCGGCACGGTGGTTTTCAACCTCGATCCGATCGCGCTCGCATGGCTCCCCACCGCGCTGCTTGCGGCCGTGACGCTGGTGCTGCTCGCACGGGCGCGCTGAGCCGCAGCGCGCCCGCTCACTTGAGCACGCTGATGACGCGCGGCTCCATGTACGACTTGAGCCCGAGCAGCGAGTACTGCCGGCCGAGTCCCGATTCCTTGGCACCGCCGAAGGGCACCGTCGCCGAGGTGGCGCGATGCTGGTTCACCCACGCGGTGCCCACCTCCAGGCGCGCGGCGATGGCCGCGCCACGCTCCGGATCGGCGCTCCACACCGAGCCCGAGAGTCCGTAGCGCGTATCGTTCGCGCGCTTGAGCGCATCCTCCACGTCGCGAAACCGCAGCACGGGGACGATCGGCCCGAACTGCTCCTCCTGAACGAGGCGGCTTGCCTCGTCGATGTCCGCGACGATCGTGGGGGGGAAGAAGTAACCCGCCCCGCGCGGGACCTCGCCGCCCGCGAGGATGCGCGCGCCACGGCGGCGCGTGTCCTCGAGGATGCCGAGGACACGCTCGAACTGCTCCCGGTTCTGGATCGGGCCGAGCTCGCTCGCGGGATCGAGCCCGCTGCCGATGCGCGCCTTGCGCGCTTCGGCGGCGAGCGCCGCGCACAGCGCCTCGTAGATGTGCTCGTGCGCGTAGATGCGCTTGACGGCCATGCACACCTGGCCGCTGTTGACGAACGCGGCGAAGAACAGCTTCGGGGCGATCGCCTTCACGTCCACGTCCTCGAGGACGATGGCCGCATCGTTGCCGCCGAGCTCGAGCGTCACGCGCTTCAAGGTGCCGGCGCAGCTCGCCATCACCTTTTTGCCGGTCTCGACGGAGCCGGTGAAGGAGATCTTGTCGATCCCGGGATGCTCGGTCATCCACCGCCCGAGCTCATCTCCGCCCGCGAGCACGGCGAGCACGCCCGGCGGGAACACCTCCGCGAGGAGCGCGCCGAGCGCGAGCGTCGTGAGGGGCGTGAATGGCGAGGGCTTCACGATCGCGGTGTTGCCGGTGTAGAGCGCCGAGGTGAGCGGCCCCGCCGCAAGATTGATGGGCGCGTTCCACGGCGTGATGATCCCCGCGACCCCGAGCGGGAAGTACTTGAGCTCGATGCGCCGCGCCGGCTCATCGACGAGCACCTCCGGATCGATTGCGATCTGAGCCATTCCCTCGGACTGGGTCGCGGCGCGCGCGATCTCGTCGCGCGCCTGCGCGAGGGGCTTGCCCTGCTCGAGCGTGAGGAGCTCCGCGAGCGACGCCTGGTTGTCCCTCAGCGCCCCGGCCATCCGCCGGATGGCGAGGCGGCGCTCCTCGACCGAACGCTCGCGCCACGCCGGGAACGCGCGCCGGGCGGCGGCCACGGCGCGGTCGAGCTCGGCACGGCCGGCGGCGGGGCAGTGCGCGAACACGGCCCCGGTTGCCGGATTGATTACGTCAAGCTGCCCGGAGCTGCCGACGCGCTCACCGTCGATGAGCAGCGTGAAGTCTGCGCGGCGAGGGATGGCGGCGGCGGCCGGGACGGGCTCAGTTGCGCTCATGGGGATCCTCTCGTGACCGAGCCCACGGTGGCTGCGGGCTTCGCATGCGAAATGTTACGATATTGGGCTCCTCCGCCGGGGCAGTTGAGCATAGAACGCGCCCGAACGGGCACTACACGATGATTCCCACCTGCAAGGCACCCGACCCCGACACGCGCAAGCCCAAGTACCGTCCGCCGCCCGGTGCCTGCGATGCGCACTGCCACATCTTCGGGCCCGGCGACCGCTATCCGTATGCGCCGGATCGCAGCTACACCCCGCCCGATGCACCGCTCGAGCGCTTCCGCGAGCTCCAGGGCATCCTCGGCCTCGAGCGCGCGGTGCTCGTGAACGCGAGCTGCCACGGTCGAGACAACCGCGTCATCCTCGATGCGATTGCGCAGAGCGGCGGGCGCTACCGCGGCGTCGCGAACGCCGATGACTCCTTCTCCGAGCGCGACCTCGCGGCGCTCGACGCGGGCGGCTGCCGGGGCGTGCGCTTCAATTTCGTCAAGCACCTGGGCGGCATGCCGGACATGGGCGAGTTCCATCGCGTCGTCGAGCGCGTGCGTCCGCTCGGCTGGCACGTCGACCTGCACTTCGACGCCGGCGACCTGGTCGAGCATGCGGATCTCCTTGCGCGGCTCCCGGTGCCGTTCCTCATCGATCACATGGGGCGCGTGCCCACCAAGGCCGGCCTCGCTCAGGAGCCGTTCCGGCGGCTCCTCGACCTCGCGCGGCACAACGAGCGCTGCTGGGTGAAGGTGAGCGGCGCGGAGCGCATCTCGAGCGCCGGACCGCCGTTCACGGACGCCGTGCCCTTTGCCCAGGCGCTCATCGAGGCCGCACCGCAGCGCATCCTGTGGGGCACCGACTGGCCGCACCCGAACATCGCCAAGCACATGCCCAACGACGGCGATCTCGTCGATCTCATCCCGCTCTACATGCCCGATCCGGCGCTGCAGCGGCAGATTCTCGTCGACAACCCGCTGCGGCTTTACGGCTTCGCAGCCTGACTTCGGAAGAGATCTCATGACCGAGCGCAAGCAGAAGGAAGCCTACGAGGACATCCCGGGCACCTGGGTGTTCGACGCGCAGCGCGCGCGCCAGGGCTACCACTTGAACGAATTCCTCTACTCGCTCATGAAGGCGGAGAACCGCAAAGCCTTCCTCGCGAACGAGGCCGAGTACACGCGCCGCTTCAAGATGTCCGAGGAGCAGCGTGAGGCAGTGCTCAAGCGCGACTGGAACCGGCTGCTCGAGCTGGGCGGTGTGTCCTACGCGCTCGCCAAGCTCGCGTTCACCGACGGCAAGTCCTACCAGTACATGGCCTCACAGATGACCGGCGTCACGGAGCGCGAGTACGTCGAGATGATGCTCAAGGGCGGCCGCTCCCCGCAGGGCTGGCGCTCGAAGTCCGAGCGGCAGGGGAAGCTCTGATGGCGCGGATCATCGCAGGCGTCGGCACCTCGCACACCCCGGCGATCGGTGCCGCGGTCGACAACGGCAAGACCCACGAGCCGTACTGGCAGCCGCTGTTCAAAGGCTACGAGCCGGCCAAGCGGTGGATCGCGCAAGTCAAGCCGGACGTGGTGATCATGGTCTACAACGATCACGTCAACGCCTTCGACTTCAAGATCATTCCGACCTTCGGGCTCGGCTGCGCGGAGGAGTTTCCGATTGCCGACGAGGGCTGGGGCGCGCGTCCGGTGCCGCCGGTGCAGGGTCACCCCGAGCTCGCTGCGCACCTCATCCAGTCGCTCGTGCTCGATGAGTTCGACATGACGATCGTCAATGAGATGCAGGTCGACCACGGGCTCACCGTGCCCCTCACGCTGCTGTTCGGCACGCCGAAGGTGTGGCCGTGCCGGGTCATCCCACTCGCGGTCAACGTCATCCAGTATCCGGCGCCGACCGGGCATCGCTGCTACATGCTGGGCCAGGCGATCGCCAGGGCGGTGGCGAGCTGGGAGGAGGACCTGAAGGTCGTCATCTTCGGCACCGGTGGCATGTCGCACCAGATTCAGGGTCCGCGCGCCGGGCTCGTCAATCCCGAGTTCGACCGCGCTTTTCTCGATGGCCTGTCGCGGGATCCCGAGCGGCTGCTCGCGATCGAGCCGCTCGAGTATCTGCGTGATGCGGGCGCGGAGGCGATCGAGCTCGTGATGTGGCTCATCATGCGCGGGGCGCTCGGGGAGCGGGTGAAGGAGGTCTACCGTTTCTATCACGTGCCGGCCTCCTCGACCGCCGTCGGCAACATCATCCTCGAGAGCGTTTAGGGGCAAGTGCAATGAAAATCCTGATGGCAGGGCAGGGCGCCTTCGGCCAACGGCACCTCGAGGCGATCCGCAACATTCCCGGGATCGAGGTCGCGAGCCTCGCGGGCGGCTCGGCGGCGGGCACCGAGGAGGTGGCGAGGAAGTTCAATATCCCGCACTGGACGACCGACTACTCCGAGGGGCTGCGTCAGCCCGGGATCGAGGCGGTGATCCTGACGACGCCCACGCAGATGCACGCGCGCCAGGGGATCGAGGCGATGCGCGCCGGCAAGCACGTGATGATCGAGATTCCGATGGCCGACACCCGCGAGGATTCCGAGGCGCTCGTGCGCGTGCAGAAGGAGACCGGTCTCGTGGCGATGGCGGGCCACACGCGGCGCTTCAATCCCTCGCATCAGTGGGTGCACAAGCGAATTCTCGCCGGGGAGCTCGCCGTCCAGCAGATGAACGTGCAGACCTACTTCTTCCGCCGCACCAACATGAATGCGCAAGGCAAGCCCCGCAGCTGGACGGATCACCTGCTGTGGCATCACGCCTGCCACACCGTCGACCTGTTCATGTACCAGACGGGCGAGACCGTCGCGGATTGCTACGCCGTGCAGGGACCGCTCCATCCGACGCTCGGCATCGCGATGGACATGGGGATTCTCATGAAGACCCCGAGCGGCAAGGTGTGCGTGCTGTCGCTCTCATTCAACAACAAAGGCCCGCTCGGCACGTTCTTCCGCTACATCTGCGACAACGGCACCTACATCGCGCGCTACGACGACTTAGTCGACGGCGAGGAGATGAAGATCGACGTGAGCAAGGTGGACGTGTCGATGAACGGCATCGAGCTGCAGGACCGGGAGTTCTTCGCCGCGATCCGCGAGCGGCGCGAGCCGAACGCGAGCGTCGCGCAAGCGCTGCCCGCGATGCAGACGCTCGATCGCCTCGAGCGCATCCTCGAGCGCAACTAGCCGCACGCGCGCTTCAGCCCCCGAGCGCACGCAGCATCGCCGGCGGATAGCGCTCGCCGCGCACGCCGATACGCTCGACCAGTGCGTGCAGGCCCGCGCGCTCCTCGGGCGTGACGATCACCTCGAGCGCATCCAGATTGTCCGTGAGATGCGCGCGCGTCTTCATTCCGGGGATGGGGAGGACCTCCTCGCCCTGCGCGAGGACCCAGGCGAGCGCGAGCTGCGCGGGCGTGCAGCCCTTGCGGTCCGCGAGCGCGCGCACGCCCTCGGCGATGCGCGCGTTGTGCGCGAGGTGCGCCTGCTCGAACCGCGGCTGGTTGCGCCGCAGATCAGCCGCCGGCAGCTCCTCGAGGGTGCGGAAGTTGCCCGCCAGAAACCCGCGGCCCAAGGGGCTGTAGGCGACGAGGGAGACGCCGAGCTCGCGACAGGCCTCGAGCATGCCGGCCTCCGGCTCGCGCGACCACAGCGAGTACTCGCTCTGCACCGCGGCGATCGGGTGCACCGCGCACGCGCGCCGCAGCGTCGTGATGCTGCATTCGGAGAGCCCGATGTGGCGGATCTTGCCCGCGCGCACGAGCGCGCCGAGCGCACCGACCGACTCCTCGATCGGGACGCTCCGGTCGATGCGATGCAGGTAATAGAGGTCGATGCGATCGGTGCCGAGCCGAGTGAGACTCTGCTCGACCGCGGCGCGAACGGACTCGGGGCGATTGTCGATCACGACCGTGCCGTCGCTCGTGCGCGTGATGCCGAACTTCGAGGCCAAGAACACCCGCTCGCGCACTGCGCGAATCGTGGCGCCGACGAAGCGCTCGTTCTCTCCCCCCTGGTAGCTCGAAGCGGTGTCGAGATGATCGACGCCGCGGTCGATCGCCGCGAGCAGCGTGCGCTCGGACTCCGCGTCGTCGCGCGTTCCGTACCAGCCGACGAGGCCCATGCAGCCGAAGCCGAGCGCCCCCAAGCGCGTTGCGGTGGTGCCGAGCGGGCGGGTGGCGATGCTCATCGTGCGGGCCTCGGGGTGCGTTCGGTCGCCTGCGGGTGAGGCATTAAATCGCCCTGCGCAAGCCGAGACAACCCCACGGCGCGCGCTTGTCAGGACGAGCGCCCGACCGATAGCATCAGCGTCTCGCCTCCGGCCACTTCCCGGGTGCTCGCCATGATCATCGATTGCCACGGACACTACACCACCGCGCCGAAGGAGCTGCAGGCCTACCGCGACGCGCAGATCGCAGGGCTCAAGAATCCGGCCTACGTGCCCACCCCGGCGCGGCTCGCGGTGAGCGACGATCAGATCCGCGAGAGCCTCGAGGGAGCGCAGCTCAAGTTCCAGCGCGCGCGTGGCACAGATCTCACGATCTTCTCCCCGCGCGCCTCGGCGATGGCGCACCACATCGGCGATGAGACGACGAGCCGGCACTGGAGCGAGGCCTGCAACGATCTCATTCACCGCGTGTGCGAGCTGTACCCCCAAAATTTCGTCGGTGTCTGCCAGCTGCCGCAGTCCCCCGGGGCCGCGCCCGGGAACAGCGCGCGCGAGCTCGAGCGCTGCGTGAAGGAGCTCGGTTTCATCGGCTGCAACTTGAACCCCGATCCCTCCGGCGGCAACTGGACGTCACCGCCCCTCACCGATCGGCACTGGTATCCGCTCTACGAGCGGATGGTCGAGCTCGACGTGCCGGCGATGGTGCACGTGAGCTCCTCGTGCAACCCGAATTTCCATGCGACCGGCGCGCACTATCTCAACGCCGACACGACGGCGTTCATGCAGTTCCTGACGAGCGATCTGTTCAAGGATTTCCCGACGCTCAGGTTCGTGATCCCGCACGGCGGTGGCGCGGTCCCCTATCACTGGGGCCGCTATCGCGGGCTCGCGCAGGACATGAAGCGCCCGCCGCTCGAGGAGCTGCTGCTCGGCAACGTGTTCTTCGACACCTGCGTCTACCATTTGCCGGGAATCGAGCTCCTGCTCAAGGTCATCCCGGTCGAGAACATTCTCTTCGGCTCGGAGATGGTGGGTGCGGTGCGTGGCATCGACCCGCGCACCGGTCAGTACTACGACGACACCAAGCGCTACATCGATGCGCTCGCGCTCAGCGAGGCGGACCGCGGCAAGCTCTTCGAGGGCAACACGCTCAAGGTCTACCCGCGGCTCAAGGCGCGACTCGCGGCAATCCGCCGCTGATGCGCCACGCCGTGCCGCTACCGCAGCCCGAGCCGGACCTGACCCCCGAGCGGCTGATCGCGCGCGCCACGGCGCTGCGGGCGCGGCTCGCCGATGAGCAGGAGGAGAGCGACCGCCGCGGTTGCTACTCCGAGGGTGTGCACCAGGCGCTGCTCGCCGGCGGGTTCTACCGGATCCTGCAGCCGAGGCTCTTCGGCGGCTACGAGTTCGGCTTCGAGACCTTCATCCGGGTGGTGATGGAGCTCTCCCGCGGCCACTCCGGGGCCGGCTGGTGCTTCACGCTCGCGGCCTCGCACGGATTCGTGCTCGCCTCGCACTGGCCCGAGGCGGTGCAGCGCGAGATCTTCGGGCCGGACGGGGATTTCCGCTGCGCCATGACCGCCGGACCCGCCGGCACCTTCGAGCCCGTGGAAGGCGGGTACATCGTGAGCGGCGTGTACCCGTTCGCCTCCGGTATTCCGGTGAGCACCCACTTCATGGGCGCAGGGCTCGTGAGGCCCGAGTCCGGGCCGCCGCAGAACCTCTACTTCATCGTGCCGCGGGAGCGCTTCGAGATCCTCCCGGACTGGGGCGGTGAGGAGAGCATGGGCATGCGCGCAAGCGGCTCGAACAGCGTGCGGATCACCCAGGTCTTCGTGCCCGAGCGGCATTTTGCGCCGGCCAACGTCATGCTCTCCTCCGAGCACCTCCCGCAGGGCACCTACGGCACGCGCCTGCACCGCAATCCCATGTATCTCGGAATCCTCGCCGGCTGGTTCAGCTGCGAATTCGGTGCCATCTTGAGCGGCACCGCGCGCGCGGCGCTCGATGAGTTCGCGCGCCTGCTCAAGACGAAGAAGATGACGTTCAACCCGCAGGTCGCACGCGCCCACGATCCGAACAACCAGATCACGCTCGGGGAGGCCTTCAGCCGCACGGATGCGGCCGAGGCGCTCACCTGCGCCGCCACGCGGCTCTACACCGAGCAGTGCGAGCGCTTCGCGCGCGAGGGCACCCCGATCACGCACGCCGATACGCTGCGCGTGTGGAGCATCTCGCGCGAAGGCTGCCGCGCCGCCTGCGAGGCCGTCGAGATGCTGTTCCGCGCCGCGGGCGCCTCGGTCGCCAAGCGCGGCGAGCGGCTGCAGCGCTACTTCCGCGACGTGCAGATGTACCGCATCCACATCCAGTCCCAGCCGCTCTTCCCGGCGCTGCGTGGCCAGGCCGAGCTCGGGATCCCGCTGCCGCCGCCATTCGCCTGATGGGCCGGATCGCGCGGCAGCTCTGGTTCCAGGTGCTCCTCGCCACCGCCTTGGGCGTCGTGGTCGGCTGGCGCGCGCCCGCGCTCGCGGAGCGGATGAAACCGCTTGGCGATGCGTTCATCGCGCTGGTGCGCATGATCATCGCGCCGGTCATCTTCTGCACCGTGGTTCATGGCATCGCCGGTATGCGCGACCTGCGCCGTGTGGGACGCGTTGCCGTCAAGGCGCTCATCTACTTCGAGGCGATCACGACGCTTGCGCTCATCGTCGCGCTCCTCGCGGTGAACGTGACGCACCCCGGGGCCGGCATGAACATCGATGCGCACGCAATCGACACGCGCGCGATCGCCGAGTACACGAGCAGGGCGGCGCACCAGGGCGTGGCCGATTATCTGCTCGCGATCATTCCCACGACCTTCTTCGCAGCGTTCGCGCACCCCGACGTGCTGCCGGTGCTCCTCGTGTCGGTCCTGTTCGCGGCGGCGCTCGCCGCCGCGGGTCCGCGCGGGCAGCCGCTGATCGAGCTCGTCGCGGGCCTCTCGCGCGTCTTCTTCCGCATCGTCGAGCTCGTCATGTGGGTGGCCCCGCTCGGGGCCTTCGGCGCGATCGCCTTCATGGTCGGGCGCTTTGGCGCGGGCGCGCTGCTGCCGCTCGGCAAGCTCTTGATCGAGTTCTATCTGGTCTCGCTCGGGTTCGTCTTCACCGTGTTTCAAGCGGTCGCGTACTTCGCCGGTGTGAGCCTCATCCGGCTCCTCGGGTACATCCGTGACGAGATCGTGATCGTCGCCGCGACCACCTCGACCGAGACCGTGCTTCCGCGGCTCATCGAGAAGCTGTGCGCGCTCGGCTGCGAGGAGTCGGTGGTGGGGCTCGTCGTTCCGACCGGATACTCGTTCAATCTGGACGGCACGTGCCTCTACCTCGCCACGGCGGCGGTGTTCCTGGCCCAGGCGACCAACACCCATCTCGGCATCGGCGCGCAGTTGGGGCTCCTCGCCGTGCTCCTCCTCACCTCCAAGGGCGCAGCCGGGGTCGCGGGCGCCGCCTTCGTCGTGCTCGCCGCGACACTCGGGTCGGTGGGCACGGTGCCGGCTGCGAGCATCGCGCTCATCCTCGGAATCCATCGCCTGATGGCCGAGGCGCTCACCTTCGTGAACCTGGTCGGCAACGCGCTCGCGACGATCGTGGTCGCCCGCTGGGAGGGCGCGGTCGATCTGCCGCGGCTCAACGCGCGAGTCGGCCGCTCACGCTTGCAGCCGGCATCGCCCGCCGCCGCGCGCGAGTAGCGCCGCGCCGGCTGCGTGCGCAGGCGCGCCCGCGCAGGTGGCCGCCGCCGCCGCTCGGCCCTCAAGAACTGCGCCCCGCTGCCGTTGATGTTCCGAAGGCGCCATGCCCCGGGACCCCATGCACGCGACATATAACCACTGGCTCGTCGCACTGTCCGTCCTCGTTGCGATCACGGTTTCCTATACGGCGCTGAGACTTGCCGGACGCGTGGCTGCGAGCGAGCGCAGCGGAGGGCGTCCGTGGCTCGTGGCGGGCGCGATCTCGATGGGCATCGGCATCTGGTCGATGCACTTCATCGGCATGCTCGCCTTTACGGTGCCGATCCCGCTGCGCTACAACGTCGCCGTCACGCTGGCATCGCTGTTGATCGCGATGCTCACCTCGGGTCTTGCGCTCGCGATCGCGAGCCGCCGCGCTCTCACTTTCGGGCGGCTCGCCGCCGGCTCGGCGTTGATGGGCGCGGGCATCGCCGCCATGCACTACACGGGGATGGCCGCGATCCAGATCGCCCCGGTGATCACCTACGATGCGCGGCTCGTCGCCGTCTCGATCGCAGTCGCGGTGAGCGCCTCCTTCGCCGCGCTGTGGCTCGCCTTTCGCCTGCGCGCCGGGCATTCCGGCCTCATCCAGTGGGCGCGCGGCGGTGCGGCCGTCGTCATGGGGCTCGCGATCGCCGGCATGCACTACACGGCGATGGCCGCCGCCATGCTCGCGCCAAACGCCTATTGCTTCGGCGGGGCGGCGTTCGACAACAGCTGGCTCGCCTTCGCGATCGGTCTCATCGCGCTCGCGGTGCTCGCGATCACCCTGCTCGCAGCCGTATTCGACGCGCACCTGCAGTCGCGCACGCGCCGCGACGCCCAGCGCCTCTCCGAGCTCAACGGGAGTCTGCAGCACGGCAAGAACCTGCTCACGCTTGCAACCCAGGCGGCCGGCATCGCCTGCTGGGAGTTCGATATCGCGACCCGCAAGACGGTGTGGACCGAGAACGAGATCCCCTCGCTCAAGGCGGCCGGAATCGACATTCGCGCCGAGCCCGACGCGCTCGTTGCGAGCCTCCATCCCGAGGATGCCCGGGTCGCGTACCTGGCGATCCGTGCGGCGGCGGCACAGGGGCGCGAGGTCTGTGCAGTCCGCGTGCGCGTCATCGGGCCGAGCGGGGCGATCGTGCACCTGCAGGCCCATGCGCGCCTGGTGTGCGCAGCCACGGGCCGTCTCGAGCGCCTGCTCGGGGTGTGCTGGGACGTGAGCGAGCACGTCTGCGAGGAAGAAGCTCGACGGGCACTGCAACTGCAGCTGCGCGATGCCTCGCGGCAAGCCGGCATGGCGGAAGTTGCGACCGGAGTTCTGCACAGCGTCGGTAACGTCCTGAACAGCCTCTCGGTCTCGGCGGCCTTGCTCCTCACGGGGCTGCGCGACTCGCGCGTGGGCAACCTCGAGCGCGTGGCGGGGCTCGTCGCGGCCGCGGCGCCCGGGCTCGCCGAGTTTCTGGAAAGCGACCCGCGCGGCCGGGAGATCCCCGGATACCTGCGCGAGCTCGGTGAGCACCTGGTCGCCGAGCAGCGCCGCCTGAGCGCGGAGGCGCAGGCGATCGTCGAGCACGTCGAGCACATCGGCAGGATCGTCGCCGCGCAGCAGGCACACGCGCGCCGCGGGGGCATGACCGAGGAGTTCGACGTGGCCGAGCTCCTCGACCACGCCGTCGCGCTGCATTTCTCCGCCGATCGGGATGTGACCGTGCGGCGCCGCTACGAGCGAGTGCCGCGTGTCACGCTCGACCGCCACCGCTTGATTCAGATCCTCGCCAATCTCCTCGCCAACGCCCGCCAGGCGCTGCGCGAGCGAGTGGGTCAGAGGATTCTCACGGTCTCGGTCCGTCTCGATGAGGCAGGGGCACTCATCGTCGAGGTGGAGGACTCGGGCGTCGGCATGAGCGAGGCGATGCGCGCGCGGCTGTTCGAGTTCGGCTTCACGAGCAAGCCCGACGGGCACGGATTCGGGTTGCACTCGAGCGCCATCCTCGCCCAGGAGCTCGGCGGGGAGCTCACGGGTGCGAGCGACGGGCCCGGGAAAGGGGCACGTTTCACGCTACGCCTGCCCCATGGGGCGCCCGCCGCGGAGTCACAACGGAGGTCCGCATGAGCGCCCCGATGGAGCCGCCGCCACGCGCGCGGGTGCTGGTCGTCGACGACAACCCAGCGATTCACGAGGATTTCGTCAAGATCCTCGCCGGCGATCCCAGCCGCCCCGAGAGTCTCGAGCTCGCCGAGCGGATGCTGTTCGGCGTACCGAGCGGCTCGGGTTCGCGGCTCGCGCCCTATGCGCTCGCGCACGCATCGCAGGGCCAGCAGGCCGCGCGCGCCGTCGAGCGTGCGCGCAGCGAGGGGAGGCCGTTCGCGCTCGCCTTCGTCGACATGCGCATGCCGCCCGGCTGGGACGGGCTCGAGACGATCGAGCAACTCTGGCGGATCGACCCGGAGTTGCAGGTCGTCATCTGCTCGGCGCATTCCGATTACGACTGGAACGATGTGGTCGAGCGCCTCGGTCGCTCGGACAAGCTGCTGGTGCTGAAGAAGCCCTTCGAGCCGATCGAGGTGCTCCAGTGCGCGAGTGCGCTCTCGCGCAAGTGGCAGCAGGAGCGCGCCCTGAAGGCGCACGTCGCGGCGCTCGAGCAGGTGGTGGTCGCGCGCACCGAGACGCTCGAGGCGGCCAATCGGCAGCTGCGCCATCTCGCCACGCACGATGCGGCGACCGGGCTGCCGAACCGCGTCCTGCTCGACGATCGTCTCGCGCAGGCGGTCGCCCATGCGCATCGCGACCGCGGCACCTTCGCGGTGCTCGTGGCCGACCTCGATCGCTTCAAGCTCGTCAACGACTCGCTCGGGCACAGCGCGGGCGACGCGGTGCTCGGGGAAATCGCGCGACGCCTGCGCGGGGCGGTGCGCGAAGTCGATACGGTGGCGCGCGTGGGCGGTGACGAGTTCGTGATCGTGCTGAGCCCGCTCGCGCAGGAGGCGGACGCGCAGGGGCTCGCGGAGCGCGTGAACGAGGCGGTGCGCGCGCCGATCCGCGTGGCCGGCGTCGATCTGCGGGTGGCGTGCACGATCGGCGTCGCGTGCTTCCCGGCGGATGCGGCGAGCGCCGAGGGGCTGTTCGCGCGCGCCGATGCCGCGATGTATTTCGCCAAGCGCCGCGGTCGCAATCACGTGCAGCGCTTCGCCGCGGCGATGGACACGGCGCTCCCCGAGCGCATTGCCCGGGAGAGCGAGCTCCACCGGGCACTCGAGCTCGAGCAGTTCGAGCTGCACTACCAGCCGAAGGCGGAGACGGCGAGCGGCGATGTCTATAGCGCCGAGGCGCTCATCCGCTGGCGCCATCCCGAGCGCGGACTGATCTCCCCGGCGCAGTTCATTCCGCTCGCCGAGGAGAGCGGACTCATCCACGACATCGGTGCGTGGGTGCTCGGCGAAGCGTGCCGCCAGGGGGTCAAATGGCAGCAGAGCGGGCTGCCGCCGCTGCGCATCGCGGTCAACGTGGCCGCGGCGCAGTTTCAGCGCGGCGATCTCCTCGAGACCGTGCGCCGTACGCTCGCGACCACGGGGTTCGCGGCCCGATGCCTCGAGGTCGAGCTCACCGAGAGCGCGGTGATGACCCACCCGGAGGAGTCCGCGGCAACGCTCGAGGAGCTGAGCCGGATGGGCGTGCTGGTGTCGGTCGATGACTTCGGCACGGGCTACTCGAGCATCAGCTATCTGCGCCGCTTCCCGATCGACAGGCTCAAGATCGACCGCGAGTTCGTGAAGGATATGACGAACCGGCCGGAGGATGCCTCGATCGTGCGCGCGATCGTCTCGCTTGCTCACAGTCTGCGCCTGAAGGTGGTGGCCGAGGGCGTGGAGACGCCCGAACAGCTCAGTTTTCTGAGGTCGATCGGCTGCGATCAGTACCAGGGCTTCCATTTCAGCCCGGCGCTGCCGGCGCCGCAGTTCGCCGCGAAGCTGCGCGAGTGGCAGCGCCTGCCCGACGAGGGCACGGATGCGGAGGCGGCGCGCACGCACAGCAAGCTCGCGGCCTATCGCTGAGCGCGCGCATCCGGCTGACACCCGGACCGCGCCGGATGCGCGCTCAGGAGCGCTCCCCCTCCACGTACGCACGCAACCGCTCGAGCGCCTGATCCCACCTCGCGGAGATCTGATCGAGGTAACCGTGCGCCTCGGCGATTCGCGCCGGCTCGAGCGCCCAGCGCCGCTCGCGTCCGCTGCGCACACCGCGCACCAGGCCGGCGCCCTCGAGCGCGCGCAGGTGCTTGGCGACGGCCTGGCGTGTCACCTCGCTCCCGTCGGTCAGTCGCGCGATGGAAAGCGGACCGCAATCGCACAGCCGCGCGAGCAGGCGCATGCGCGTGGGATCTCCGAGGGCGGCGAACAGCGGTGCCGCATCGGCGATTCGCGTCCCTGCGGGACTCCTTTGAGCCATGGCGCTCGGGGCTCGCAACCCCGCTAGGGGTTGAGCGCGAGGTACTTCTCGATGAGCCTCATCTGGTGGGTCCAGCCGCCCTCGTGCGAGGTGAAGGCGTCCGAGCGCAGCCGCGGCTCGAGCTGAGCGAAGCCGGATTCGGTCAAGGTGAGCAGCGTCCCGCCGGGCGCATCCGCGAGCTCGAACACAACCAGCGTCGACCAACGCGGGGAGAAATCCGCATCCGGATCGACGCCGAAGGGTTGCCAGCGGAACGAGAAAGTGCGCATCGGCTCGAGCTCGACAACGGCGAGCTCGAAGCGGGTGCCTTCGTACGGCTTCTGCAGCTTTGCCACTTGCGGATCGACGCTCGTCGGAACGATCCGGCCGGCCGTGCGCGTGCCGGGCACGAACGGACCTTCGAACGCCATCCCGAACCAGGTGCCGAACTGCCTCGAGTCGCTGATGGCCTGCCACACCCGCTCGCGCGGCGCGCGGAGCAAAACCTTCTTCTCGATGTGCTCGGCGCTCATATGCAACCTCCTGGTTGCGTTTTTATACGTCTCCCTCGGATGAAAAGCAACCGCAGGGTTGCCTTGCGCCGGCCGCGTTGCCGCGGTGAGTGGGCGGTCCTACCCTAGGAGTGCGCCTCATCGCCCGTCACGGAGTCCACGATCATGCGAACAACGAGTCTGATGGTGCTCGTCGTGTGCGCCTCGCTCACGGCGCTGCCGAGCCTCGCATCGAGCGCCGCAACGAATTCGCTCGCGGGTCTCACGCGGTTTGCGGGCACCGTGGAGCGGGTGGACGGCAACGAGTTCCTGATCAGGGGCGAGGGTGACACGACGGCGAGCTACGCGCTCGCGCGCTCGACGCGGATCACGACCGTGCGATCGGGCACCCTCGCCGATCTCGCGGCCGGTCAGTTCGTCGGCTGCACGGCGGTTGCGCAGCACGGCGGTGCGCTCCGTGCCACTGAGTGTCACATCTTTCCGCAAAGCATGCGCGGGGCGGGGGAGGGCCACAATCCGATGGGTTCGCCCAACACCACCATGACGAACGGCAATATCGCGACGATGACGAACGGGAACGTCGCGAGCGCCGCCGGGAGCGGTGGTGAGGTGGTGCTCACGGTGACGTACCAGGGGGGCTCGCAGCGGATCGAGGTTTCCCCGAGCACGCGCATCACGGTGATTCGGGCGGCGAGCCGCTCGCTCCTGAAGCCGGGGGCGAAGGTGATGGGCGCTTCCAGGACGGCTCGGGACGGAACCGACGTGGTGCAGATGCTCAACATCGCCCCGTAGTGCGCCGTGCGCATACGAGGAGGGGCACGCGGTCGCTCGCGGCGCTCTCGCGGACGCTGAGCGCTTCAGCGGTACTCGCCGCGCCCCCGCGGGTATTGCTGCTCCCATTCGCGCCCATTGAACTCTCGCACCGCCATGCTCGCGATGGTCCCCGGATCGAGACAGCGTGCGTTCACGCTGAAGCCGTCCGGATGCGAGCGCGGAACGTAGAAGGACTTGATCCCGCAGGTGGAGCAGAACAGGTGCTGCGCCGTGTGGGTGTTGAAGGTATAGGTTGTGAGCGCGTCGCGGCCGCAGAGGAGCTTGAAGCGATCAGCGGGGACGACCAGGTGCAGGTAGCCGGATTTGCCGCAGATGGAGCAGTTGCAGTCGGAGACCTCGATGCGCGCAGGCGCGAGCGCCTCGAAGCGTACCCGCCCGCAGTGGCATCCGCCCGTGTGAGTGACCAGAGGCTCTTGCATCGCGCGAATCTCGTGCGGAGGGGATGCGCGCGAATATAACATCGCGAGTGATGAACGACTGGAATCCCGCGCTCTACACCCGCTTCGAGGCCGAGCGCACACGCCCGGCGGCCGAGCTGCTCGCGCGCGTGCCACTCGCTGCGCCGCGCTTCATCGCCGACCTGGGCTGCGGACCCGGTAACTCGACCGAGCTCCTCGCCACCCGCTACCCCAACGCCCGCATCGTCGGCATCGACACCTCGCAGGCGATGCTCGCGAGCGCGCGCGTGCGCCTGCCGGCGCTCGAGTTCCAGCGCGGCGACATCGCCCAATGGCAGCCCGCGCAGCCGCTCGACCTCGCCTTCGCCAACGCCTCGCTCCAGTGGCTGCCCGAGCACGAGCGGGTGTTCCCGGCGCTGCTCGCGCTGCTCGCCCCCGGCGGAGTCCTCGCCGTGCAGATGCCGGACAACGACGCGGAGCCCACGCACGTGTTGATGCGCGAGACGGCCGCAGACCCGCGCTTCGCGGCGGCGAGCGCGAAGCTCCCCGGCGCCCGTCCGCGCGTGCTGAGTCCGCTCCGCTACTACGATCTGCTCGCGCCCCACGCGGAGGTGGAGATTTGGCGCACCACCTACTTTCACCCGCTGGCGGGCGCGGCATCGATCGTGCAGTGGTTGCGCTCGACCGGGCTGCGGCCGTTCCTCGAGCCGCTCTCGAGCGATGAGCAGGCGCGCTATCTCGGTGAGTACGAGCAGCGTGTCGCTGCGGTCTATCCGCAGCGCGCGGACGGGCTGCGCGTGCTGCAGTTCCCGCGCCTGTTCATCGTCGCGCGGCGCTCGCGGAGCTGAGGCCACCGCTCCGCCGCAAGGCCGCGGCCGGCTCGGGGCTCAGACGCTCAGGTAGCTGCGGCGCTTCGCCCTGCGGTGCGCGATCTCGAGCGGATAGATTCCGCAGGTGAGCACGAAGCGCTCGAAGGCGACGCGCGCCGGCGGGATCGGCGTCTCCACGGGGGGCGTCGAGGCCATGATCGCCTCGAACCGCTCCTGCATTCCCGGCTTGAACTCCGGGTGGCTCAAGATGAACAGGTCGTTGTGGACGACGCCGTTCATCACGCGCTCCCCCGCTTCGAGCGGGTCCATCGCGACGGAGGTGAAGTGCGGGCGTGGACAGCCGGCCGGCCACTGCGCCTCGCGGTACGGGTTTTCCTCGCCGCTGCCCACGTAGTTGTCGGTGTTGACCGCACCCGGGCAGAACACCGAGGAGCCGACGTTGGTGGTCTCGAGCTCCACGCGCAGCGCCTCCATGATCCCCACCGCAGCAATCTTGGTCGCGGTATAGACCCCGGCGTTCACCCCGGGCAGCAGCCCGCCCATGGAGGCGGTGGTGACGAACTGACCGCCCTCGCCGTGGGCCAGCATGTGCGGTAGGCAGACGGCGACGCTGTTGAAGATCGCGGTGAAGTTCACGGCGACCGCGTTGTCCCACTCGTCGTACTTGGCCTGGCTCGCCTCGCGCAGCGTCTTGATTCCGGCGTTGTTCACCACGAGGTGGAGGTTGCCGTAGTGGCTCTTGACCTGATCGAGCATCCTCTGCCAGCCGTCGCGATCGGTCACGTCGTGCTTGATCGGCAGCACGCCGGGGTTGTCCGGCTTGAACAGGGGCAGCGCTGCCTGCAGGCGCTTCTCGTTGCGGTAGCCGATGCACACCTTCATGCCGGCGGCCGAAGCGGCGCGCGCGATGCCCAAGCCGATGCCGTCGGAGGCCGCGCTCACGTAGGCGACCTTGCCCGCGAGATGCTTGAGCGGCGGCGGCTGCGCGACCTTCGGCTGCGGCGGGGCGAATGCCCGAGCGGGCGCGGGCGCGTGAGCCGCACTCGCCTCAGAGCTCTGCGCGAGGGCGCTGCGGCTCAAGCCGAGACCGGCCAAGAGGCTTCCGGCGCCGGCTCCGAGTGCGAGTCCCGTGCCGAGAAAGCTGCGCCGATCGAGCGGCTCGGTCGCGGCGCGCATCATGCGGGTCTCTGTCTTCTTGGCCATGGCGGTCTCTCGGTGAAAGTGGAAGTCGATGGCGGTGGCGCGGTGGGCGCGAGCGCGAGCGCGCTAAGTATCGAGCGTCGTGCTGCGATAGGACTTGCGCCGCTTGCGCCGGTGCACGATCTCGCGCGGGTAGATCCCGCAATGCAGGACGGGTGCCTCGCCCTTGACGCGCGCCTCGGGCGGCGGCGGCACCTCATCGACCGGCTCGGAGACGAGCATCGCAAGGAAGCGCTGGTGCGTGCCCGGCATGTACTCCGGATGCGTGATGATGAACAGGTCGTTGTGGATCACCCCGTTCAGCACGCGCTCGCCGGCCTCGAGCGGATCCATGCCGGGAGGCGGCCCCTTGAACATGCGGCGGAAGCGCGCTGGCGGGGGATGCTTGATGAGGTACGGGTCTTCCTTTCCCGTGCCGATCCAGTTGTCGGTGTTGACCCCGCCAGGGCAGAAAGCGGAGGTGCCCACCGTGGTGCCCTCGAGCTCGACGCGCAGCGCCTCCATCAGGCCCACGACCGCGATCTTGGTCGCGGTGTACACCCCGAGCGGACCGCCGGGCAGGAGCCCGCTCATCGAGGAGGTGACGACGAAATGTCCCCCCTCGCCGTGCTCGAGCATGTGCGGTAAGCACACGGCGACGCTGTTGTAGGTCGCGGTGAAGTTGACCGCCACCGCATTGTCCCACTGCTTGAACGTCGCCTTGCTCACCCAGGCGGCGCTCTTGTCGCCGGCGTTGTTCACGACGAGGTGCAGGTTGCCGTATTCGCTCTTCACCTTCTCGAGCATCCTCACCCAGCCGTCCCGGTCGGTCACATCGTGCTTGATTGGAAGCACACCGGCATTCCCCGGCTTGAACAGGGGCAGCGCGGCCTGCAGCCGCTCCTCGTTCCGGTAGCCGATGCACACCTTCATGCCGGCGTTCGAGGCGGCGCGCGCGATGCCGAGTCCGATGCCATCGGAGGAGGCGGAGATGTAGGCGACCTTGCCCTTCAAATCGTGGAGCGGCGCCGGCTGCGATACGGTCGGCTGCGGAGGCGGTGGCCGGCGCTGGAAGTGCGTGGGCGGGCACGGGTGCCCGTCGGCGGAGAGCGGCGCTCCAGCCGGCTGCTGCGCAGCGGCGTAGCGGCTCAAGCCGAGTGCCGCCAGAATGCCGCCACCACCGTACGCGAGGCTCTCGGTGAGAAAGCGCCGGCGCTCCTCCGCGTAGCGATCGAGGTCGGCGGGCGGCTGAGAAGTATCCTGGTCTGACATAAGGGACTCTCGTCGAGTGGGGCGCTCGGGTGTTGACTTGTCCATGCGCCGCGGCCGCTCGAGGCGTCCGCGTCGCGGGTGCTCGGCCGAGGCGCAGTATGCCTCAACGCGCCGCGCGCGGAGAACAGAAAAGCTGATTTGACCGCGCGCGCGGAGCGTGCGATACGGCAGGCTGATGCCGCGATGCAGACCGTCATGAAGAAGCGCAACCGGCGCGGGGCGAGCGGCTCGATGTGGGCGCTCGGGCTCATGACCGGCACCGTCCTCGATGGCATGGTCGACATCGCCGCCGTGCGCACCGACGGGGAGAGCGTCGAGGAGCTCGGGCCATGGCGGCTGATCGCCTACCCCGCGGAGCTGCGCGGCCTCCTCGGCGAGGCGCTCGCCGCGGCGCGCGCATGGGGCTTCGCGGGCCCCGAGCCGGCAATCTTCCGCGCGGCCGAGCGCGCCCTCACCCGCGCGCAGGCGCAGGCGGTGCAGTCGTTCCTCGCAGAGGCTCGCCTTGCGCCCGAGGAGATCGGCGTCGTCGGCTTTCATGGCCAGACGGTGCTCCACCGCGCGCCCAGCCGCGCAGGCCGCGGCGCGACGCGTCAGCTCGGCGACGGAGCGTGGCTCGCCGAGCTCCTCGACGTGACGGTGGCGTACGACTTTCGCGCCGCCGATATCGCTGCGGGTGGCCATGGCGCGCCGCTCGCGCCCGTCTATCACGCCGCGCTGCTCAAGCGCAGCGGCGCCGCCGCCGCCGCCGCGGTGCTCAATCTCGGGGGCGTCGCGAACCTCACCTGGTGGGATGGCGGCGATCGCCTCGTCGCGTGCGACACCGGCCCGGCGAGCGCCCCGCTCAACGACTGGGCCGCCCGCCACGGACGCGGGGAGATGGACCGTGACGGCGCGCTCGCGCGCCAAGGGCGGGTGGATGAGGCGCGGCTCGCGGGAATTCTCGCCGACCCGTACTTCTCTGCGCCTTATCCGAAGTCGCTCGACCGCTTCGCCTATCCCGCGGCGCTCGTCGAGGGCCTGAGCGCCGCCGACGGTGCAGCGACGCTCACCGCACTCGTCGGGGCGGCGGTCGGCAAGGCGCTCGATCTGATGCCGCAGCGTCCGCGTGCGCTCATCGTCTGCGGCGGCGGACGAAAGAATCCGGCGCTCATCGAGGCCCTCCGCACGCGCGCACGGGTTGAGCCGCGCCTTGCCGAGGAGCTCGGTTGGCGCGGCGATGCGATCGAGGCGGAATGCTTCGCTTATCTCGCCGTGCGCGCGCTCAAGGACCTCCCGATCAGCTTTCCGCTCACGACCGGCGTCCCGCACCCGCTCGCAGGCGGGCGCGTGGCGCATCCGCCCGCCGCGACTAGCGGTAGGTGAGACCCAGCGCTGCGAGCTTCGCGCGCATCTCGTAGAGGTCGAGCCCGAGCTCGCCAGCGGCGAGGCGCTTGCGCTTGACCTCCTCGGCGTCGCTGCGCTTCTTCGCCGCCTGAGCGACCGTGGCGGCCTCGGCGCGCGCAACCGCGACCACCCCGTCGTCGTCGGCGACGATCACATCGCCCGGCTCGATGCGCTGGCCGGCGCAGATGAGGGGAACGTTGACCGACCCCAGGCTCGCCTTCACCGTGCCCTGCGCCCAGATCGCCTTGCTCCACACCGGGAATCTCATCTGGGTGAGGGTCGCGACGTCGCGCACGCCCGCGTCGATCACCAGCGCCTGCACGCCCCGCGCCTGGAGCGAGGTCGCGAGCAGATCGCCGAAGTACCCGTCGCTGCACGGTGAGCTCGGCGCAACGACGAGCACGTCGCCCGGCCGGCAGACCTCCACCGCAACGTGAATCATCCAGTTGTCCCCCGGCGGCACCAGGACGGTCACCGCCGAGCCCGCAAGCTGGGCGCCGGAGTAGATCGGACGCAGATAGGAGGCGAGCAATCCGCTGCGCCCTTGCGCCTCGTGGACTGTCGCGACCCCGTATGTCCCGAGCGCGGCGATGGCCGCGGAATCGGCTCGTGCGATCTCTCGCACCACGACATGGTTGCTAATGGGAGTGCTCCTCGAGCGCGCGCCCCGCACCGGCACAAACGCGCGCAGGGGGCGGGGTGCGCGCGTCGGGCGATCCGCCCCCAATATAGCGCGCGAGTGAGGCGCGAGCGAGGCTAGGGCGAGGCGTGGGTGCCCGGCGTCCCGAGGTTGAGCGTGCGGTGCGCAGCGTGCTTGGCCGCTTTGGATTTCGCTGGCACCGGCGGCGCCTTGAGGAGCTGGTCGAGCGGACGGAAGAGCGAGTCGTACTTGTAGCCGAGCACCTCGACCTGGCGGCCGCCCCACTGCGCATCGATCCGCTCCGCCTCGGACTGCGTCGCCTTGGAGTCCGATTGCGCATGCAGTGCGAGGAACCGCCGGTCGCCGTCCTTGATGCCCGTGACCTCGAGTGTAAGTCCGTCGAAGGTGCGGAAAGTGGCATGCTCGGGCCCGGGTGTCGTCACGGCCGCGGCGCTGCGCACGTCATCGAGGGTGAGCCCGGCGAGCGCGCTCGCGACCGGGTCGGCCGCGCCGGGGTCCATGAGCTCGCGTCCCTTGGGCAGACGCGGCACGGTGAAGTTGAGCTGTTGCGCGGAAGCGCGCACCACGGTGTACTCCGGCCCGCTCGCGGGGTGCACGAGCACCTCCCGGACGCGGCTTTCCGGCAGGTCGATGACCGCGGTCCGAAGCCAGCGGCGCGGATCCGACTCCGGAATGAGCTGCGGGGTGACGAGCAGACTTTGCTTCTCGCCCGCAAGCCGCACGAAGCTCGAGTTCATGCCGGAGGGCTTGCCGATGATGAGCCCAATGGTCTTCGCGGGCTCGACGAGCTCGACCAGCGTGCCGCTCGATTTGGGCGAGGTCACATCCTCGACGCCGAGCTCGGCGTAGCTCGCCGGATCGCTGGTCTTCTGCTCGACCACCTGAAGATTGGACAGATCGATCAGAAACTTGCGCACCAGGCTCGAGTCGGCCGGAAAGTCACGCTCGCCAACCGTCCAGTCAGTCGCGCCCTTCTTGAGCGTGGCGCGCGTGCCATCGCCCTTGGCGATGCGCACCTCGGTCACCGAGTTGAGCGCGGCGCGCAGCCCGGGAATGGCGAGCGGCTCGTCGTCGGCGCTGGTCGAGCCTTCGCTTGCACGGCGCTGCGTCACCCACAGGGCGAGCCCGAGCACGGCAATGCTCACCGCGGCGAGCACGGTGAGTCGGCGCGGAGTCATCATGCGCCCGCTCCTTTGCCGTGTGCGGAGCCCGTGGGCGCGCGCGCCGCTGCGCCCGTGCCGGAAGGCGCGGTCGGCTGAGTGGCGCTGTGCGCGCGGCGGCGGCGCCTGCGCAGCCCGCCGATGAGCAGCGCCGCGAACGCAAACAGCACCGGCACCCCGATGATGTTGATGATCTTGAGCGTGTTGCCGAGCCGATCGATGTCCTCATCGAGGCTCAGGCGCACCTGGCGCAGCTGCTTGCGGATGGTGAGCTTCTCCTGCTGGAAGCGATCGAGCTCCTCCTCCTGCTGCGGCGTGAGGATGAGCGCGGACTTATCGTTGCGACTCGACTGCAGTGCCGCGAGCTTGTCCTCCGTCTGGCGCAGCTCGTTTTCGAGCTCTTCCTCCTTGGAATGGAAGCGCTGGTCGGCGACGGCGCGCAGTGCCTCGACGCGCGTGAACGGCCGCGCGTACGCCGCCCGTCCGCGCACGCTGATCAGATCGTCGCTGCCGGTGAGATTGTCGAGCGCGTTGAAGACGAAGTCGCCGTTGTTCGCCCAGGGCTGCTCGATCCGCTGCCCGAAGAGACTCTGCTCGCGCACCCAGAGGAAATCGGCGAGCACGTCGCTGTCGGCGACGACCACGAGCTCGAGCGGCTTCACCGAGGCCTTGAGCGGCGTCACTGCGGGAATCGGCTTCACACCGGGCGGGGGACCGTCCGGGAAGGCGGTCTTCACATTGCCGGTCACGCGAGCGGCGATCGTGTAGCGCTTGCCGGTCGGATGAAAACCGTCCTCGAGGCTCGCCGGGTCGGTGAGCATCATGAAGCGCTGCGCGGGAATGAGCGCCGAGTCGGTGCTCGACTCGATGAGCGGCTCGAAAGTGACGCCCGAGCCCTTCACCGGCTCGAGGTCACCGGCGGTTGCGAAGTTGATCTGCGAGAGCCCCTGGGTGATCACGTCTTTCGTTGCGAAGCTCGACTGATCGAGGCCCAGAATGCCGAGATGGCGCACGGGCGCCTCGCCCTCGCGCACCGTCACGTTGAGGGCGTGGTCGGCATCGCCCACGACCTCGCGCGGATTGAAATTGACGCCCCAGGCGTGCAGCAGCGGCTCGAGGTGCGAGGAACGGTCGGCGGTCATCGCGGCCACCGGGTTCGAGGGGTCGGCGGCGGAGTTGTCCTGCTCGGCGATCGGGTCGACGAAGGCGAGGATGTGCCCACCGTTGAGCGCGTACTGGTCGATCGCGTACAGGGTCGCCGGGGAAAGACCCTTCGGGTGCACCAGCACGAGCACGCTCACGTCCGGGTCGATGCGAGTCACTTGCGGATCGAGCGTGCGCACGTCGAAGAGCTGTTGCGCCTGCTCGAACACCACCCACGGCTCGCGCGGCTGGGAGGCCTGGGGATCGAAGCCGCCTTCCATCGGCAGCGTGGAGAGCCACCCGACCACGGGTTTCTTCGGGGTCGCGAGCTGATAGACGACTTTCATCACGTCGTATTCGAGAAACTGCTCCTTGTTGGGATCGAGGAACGGAATCGCAGCCTTGCCGTCGGTCGAGTTGGTGCCGGCGAGTCCGAAGTAAAGATTGGCGTTGCCGGTGCCGAGCGGCACGGGGCGCACGCCGAGCTCGGTCGCCCGGTCCTCATCCTCGGAGAACGGCTGCGGATCGATCACGTGCAGGCGCAACATTCCGTGCGAGCGCGCCGCGAGCTCCTCGAGCAGATCGCGCACGCGCCCGGCGTAGGTCTTCACCTGCGGGATCTGATCGGCGGCCTCGGAGCTGTAATAGAAGTAGAGGTTGATCGGCTCCTTCAATCCGGCAAGGATCCGGTCGGTGCCCGGCGCGGTCGTGTAGAGGTGGTTCTGCGTGAGATCGATCCGCCAGCCGCGCAGCACCGTGCCGGCGAGGATCGTGATGCCGGCGAAGAGCAGGGCGAGCGCGGCGAGCGCCCCGCCGCCCAAGGTCATGCGTTTATTCATGGCAGCCTCATGAAGCGCTAGTCCGCCTTGCGCACGTCGAGCACGACGGCGGTCGCGATGAGGAAATAGGCGATCAGCATCGCGAAATAGAGCAGGTCCCGCACGTCGAGCACGCCCTTCGCGATCGAATCGTAGTGGGTGAGGAAGGAGAGCGAGGCAATCGCATCCACCACCACCTCCGGGAGCCAGGCGTGGAAGGCATCGAGCACCATCGGATAGCCCGCGAGCAGCAGCACGAAGCAGGCGACCACGCCCAGGATGAACGCGACCACCTGGTTGCGCGTGAGCGCCGACATGCACGAGCCCACCGCGAGAAAGCCGGCCGCGAGCAGAAAGCTGCCGAGATAGGCGGCCAGGATCGCCCCGTTGTCGGGATGGCCGAGATAGTTGACGGTGATCCAGAGCGGAAAGGTGAGCGCGAGAGCGACTCCGGCGAACAGCCAGGCGGCGAGAAACTTGCCGAGGACGGCCTGCCAGAGCGTGAGCGGCTGGGTCATCAGGAGCTCGATGCTGCCGCTCTTGCGCTCCTCGGCCCACAGCCGCATCGACAGGGCCGGGATCAGAAACAGGTACAGCCAGGGATGGAAGTTGAAGAACGGATCGAGGTCGGCCTGGCCGCGCTCGTAGAAGCCGCCCAGGTAGAACGTGAACCAGCTCGCGAGCACGAGAAAGATGAAGATGAAGATGTACGCGAGCGGGGTCGCGAAATAGCTGCCGAGCTCGCGGCGCATGACGATGGCCACGTTGCGCATGGTTGGCGCCTCTCTCTAGGCCGTGATGGTGCGGAACACTTCGTCGAGCCGACCCGACTCGAGGTGCAGCTCCTTGAGCGCGAATCCCTGCCGCGCGGCCACCTCGCTCACCGCCGGCAGGATCGTGGAGCCGGCGCGCGGGAGCGCCGTCAACTTGAGCTCGCGCTCGCTCACCTCCACCTCCGCGACCGTCGGAAGTGCCGCCACCGCCGCACGGAGCGAGGCGACCTCCTCGGCCCGCTCGAGCCGCATCGACACGGCATTGTGGTAGCGCGACTTCGCGGCGAGTCGCTGCGGGGAATCGTCGGCGACGATGCGGCCGCGCGCGATGATGATCGCGCGGTCGCACACGGCCTCGACCTCCTCGAGAATGTGGGTGGAGATCACGATGATCTTGTCGCGCGCCATCTCGTTGATGAGATCGCGCACCTCGTGCTTCTGGTTGGGATCGAGCCCGTCGGTCGGCTCATCGAGGATCAGCACCGGCGGATCGTGGATGATGGCCTGCGCAAGCCCGACGCGCCGCCGGAAGCCCTTCGAGAGCGTCTCGATGGTCTGCTCGAGCACCGCTTCGAGCTGGAGCCGTCCGATCACGTAGCCCAGGCGGCTCTGGCGCCGCGCACCCTCGAGCCCGCGCAGATCCGCGATGAACTCGAGAAAGCCGCGCACGGTCATCTCCCCGTAGAGCGGCGCACCTTCCGGCAGATAGCCCAAGCAGGTCTTGGCGGCGAGCGCATCATCCTCCACGTCGTGGCCGCAGATGCTCGCCTTGCCGGAGGTGGGCGTGATGAACCCCGCGAGCATCCGCATGGTCGTGGTCTTGCCCGCGCCGTTCGGCCCGAGGAAGCCGAGCACCTCGCCGGGGCCGACCGTGAAACTCACATCGTCGACCGCCGTGAGCGACTCGTACCGCTTGCAGAGATGTTCGGTTCTGATCATGGATCGCAGGTCTAGAGAACGCTCGAGGTCAAAAGTTCCCGGCGCCGTTCGCGCTCGCGGACCGGACCCCTGCCGGACGCATCAAAATTGAGACGTCCGTCGCGGGCGCCGGTGCCGCTCGGCCGGCGCGGATTGTGGACAAGAACAAGCTCGAAATTCAAGCCGCGGCGCGATCATCCGTCCCACGGTGAGCGCGGCCCGCGTTCGTGAGGGCGCACCGTGCGGTCGCGGATGCGCCAGTAGAGGATCACGAGCGCCCCGCCCAGCATGCCGCCGAGATGCGCAAAGTGCGCGACGCCCGGCTCTCTGCCGGTGACTCCGAAGGTGAGCTCGATGATGCCGTAGCCGAGTACGAACACCCACGCCGGCATTGGAATCGGCGGCAGCAGCAGCATGATCCGCTGTCGCGGGAAATAGAGCGCGAAGGCGAGCAGGAGCCCGAAGATCCCGCCCGAGGCGCCGATCGTCGACTCATCGAGGCCCGTGAGCGTAGTGGTGGCGAGCTGGGTCGCGCCTGCCGCGATCACGCATGCGAAGTAGTAGACGGTGAAGCGCCCGCTGCCGAAGAAGCGCTCGAGCTGCGGCCCGAACATGTAGAGCGCGAACATATTGAAGAAGATGTGCGCGAGGCCGCCGTGCAGGAACGCGTACGTGACGAGCTGCCAGGGATGAAAGTACGGCCCGAGCGGCTGCAGCGCGAAGAGCCCGAGGTACTCATCGCGCGTCACGTACTCGAGCGCGAAGATGATGATGTTGGCGGCGAGGATCGCCCGCGTCGCGCGCGGCAGATTGGAGAACATCGGGGCAATCTTACCGTGTTCGCGTGACCGCCCGCGGCCCGAGGCGCGGTTCGTGCAATAATCGCGCCTCACGGGGTGCGCTCGGGGTGGCGCGTGGCCGCTGGGCGCAAACCCCCGGGCGCGCGCCGGCGGCCGCCGCGCGCGGCGAGGGTTGGGGGCGCTCGGAGAGACCATGTCGGCACAGAGCGGCTTTTACGGGTGGAAGCTGGTCGCCGTTTTCTGGGTGATCGTTTTCATCAATCTCGGGTTCGCGGCGTACGGCTCGCCGGTCATGAACGCCGCCATGGCGCAGCAGATGCACCTTTCGCGCACCCTGGCCGGCCTGCCGTACTCGCTGTACATCGTCATGTCGGCCCTACCGGGGGTGCTGATCGCCGTGCTCGTGCGCTGGATCGGCGTGCGCGGCACGGTCGTACTCGGAAGTCTGCTGATCCTCGGCGGGTGCCTCTTGATGGCGACCGTCGTGCACAGCGCAATCGCCGCGACCCTCGCCTTCGGGGTCATGGTCGCGTGCGGCGTGTGCGCGGGGGGCGTCTTCGGGACGCAGCCCGGCGCGATGCTCTGGTTCGTGCGTCAGCGAGGACTCGCAATCGCGATCATCTACTCGGGCGGCGCCATCGGAGGCATCGTCGCGCCGCTGGCACTCGATTGGATCATTCGAGCGAACGGCGGCGACTGGCGCGCCGGATGGTGGCTCTATGCGGCCCTCGCGGTGATCTCCACGCTCCTCGCGGCGGCATTGATCCGTAATCGGCCGTCGGATCTCGGGCAGGTGGCGTATGGAGCAGAAGCCCCGCTGCCGGCAGCGGGTGCGCCGGGCGGCACCGGCACGCGGCGCCCGCCGTTCATCACCGAGGAGCGCTGGACGTTCGCCGAGGTGCTGCGCTCGGGCAAGTACTGGATCATGGTTCTCGCGCTCTGCGGTGGCAGTGCGGGCTACACACTGTTCCTCGCCCAGGGGAAGCTCCATCTCCACGATCTCGGCTTCGGGTCCACCCAGGCGGCGCTTGCGTTGAGCATCACCTCAGGATCCGCCCTGCTCGGGAAGGCGCCGCTCGCGCTGTTCGGCGATCGCCTCGATCCGCGTTACATCTGGGCGATCACCTCTGCGTTCTTTGGCCTCGGCTTCATCCTGGTGATCCGACCGCACGGCATGCTCGAGCTGTATCTATTCTCTCTCTGCATCGGCGTCGGGTGGGGCGGCTGCATCGTCGGAATGATGACGACGATCGGCAACTACTTCGGCACCGAAGCCTTCGCCGCCGCCGCAGGGGTCGCCGGGGGGGTGAACACCGTGATCAGCTTCTTCGCCTCGAACATCGGAGGCGTGGTGTATGACAAGCTCGGGAGTTACGCGCCCACCTTCTACGCGCTCGCCGCGTGGTGCTTCGTGGGCGCCATTGCGCTCCTGCTCGTGCGCCCGCCGGTGCGCGGCGCGCGCGCGGTCGCGCCCGCCGTCGCCGTGAACCCCCCGTAGGGACCTCCCGCCGCGCGCACAATCCCCTGCAGCCACGAATCGAAAGCTCTCATGGTCAAAGAAGGCGATCTCCTCTGGACGCCGAGCCCCGAGTGGGTCGAGCGGTCGAACCTCACGGCCTACATGCGCTGGCTCGAGCGCACGCGGCGCCTCTCGTTCGAGACGTACGATGAGCTCTGGCGCTGGTCGGTCGATGAGCTCGAGGCGTTCTGGGCCTCGATCTGGGAGTACTACCGAGTTCAGGCCTCCGCCCCTTACGAGCGGGTGCTCGGGCACCGCGAGATGCCCGGCGCTCAGTGGTTCCCGGGGGCGCGGCTCAACTACGCCGAGCACGCGCTCAAGCACGAGCGCCCCGGTGCGGATGCGGTCTACCACCTGGCCGAGCGCATCCCGCTCACGCGTCTTTCCTGGGAGGAGCTCGGCGCCAAGGTCCGCATCCTCGCCACGCAACTGCGCGAGCTCGGCGTGCGCCCCGGGGATCGCGTGGCAGGCTACCTGCCGAACATCCCCGAGACCCTCATCGCGATGCTCGCAACGACGAGCATCGGTGCCATCTGGACGAGCTGCGGCCCGGAGTTCGGCACGCGCGGGGTGCTCGACCGCTTCACGCAGCTCGCTCCGAAGGTGCTCATCTGCGTCGACGGCTACCACTACGCCGCGAAGCCGTTCGACCGGCGCGCGGAGCTCGCGAAGATCATCGCCGAGCTCCCCTCGCTCGAGCGGGTGATCTGCCTGCCGTACTTGAAACCCGGCGAGCGCCGCGCGCTCTCGGCGCACACGCTGTTCTGGAACGATCTCCTCGATCATCCGCCCGTGCCGGCGAGCCGCTTCCGCTTCGAGCAGGTGCCGTTCGGCCATCCGCTGTGGATCCTCTTCTCCTCGGGCACGACCGGGCTCCCCAAAGCGATCGTGCACAGCCACGGCGGGATCCTGCTCGAGCAGCTGAAGGCGATCCATTTCCAGATGGACATGCGTCCCGGGGAGCGGCTGTTCTTCTACACGACCACCGGCTGGATGATGTGGAACTTCCTCGTGAGCTGCCTGGTGGCCGATGTGGTGCCGGTGCTCTACGACGGCAGCCTCATGCACCCGCAGCCCGATGCGCTCTGGAGAATGTACGAGGAGTCCGGCGCGACGCTCATCGGGGCGAATCCCGGGTACGTGACACTCCTCGACAACGCCGGCGTCGTGCCGAAGGACCGCTTCGGGCTCGCGAGCCTGCGCACCGTGATGCTTGCGGGCTCGCCCGTCACGCCCGAGGTGATGGCCTGGTTCTACCGCAACGTGAAGAGCGACCTGTGGGTGCAGAACGGCAGCGGCGGTACGGACATCTGCTCGGCGTTCGTCGCCGGGGTGCCGACGCTGCCGGTGTACGCCGGGGAGATCCAGGCGCGCATGCTCGGGGTGGAAGCGCACGCGTTCAACGAGGTGGGCGAGAGCGTCGTCGACCAGGTGGGCGAGCTCGTGATCACGAAGCCTATGCCCTCGATGCCGGTCTTTCTCTGGAACGACGTGAATTTCGAGCGCTACCGCGAATCGTACTTCCAGGAGTTCCCGGGCTTCTGGCGCCAGGGGGATTTCTTCCGCATCAACCATCGCGGCGGCTGCTACGTGCTCGGGCGCTCGGATGCGACGCTCAACCGCCACGGGGTCCGCATCGGCACCGCGGAGATCTACCGCTCGCTCGCGCTCCTTCCGGAGCTCGATGACTCGCTCATCGTCAATCTCGACCTGCCGGGCGGGAAGTTCTTCATGCCGCTCTTCGTGCAGCTCAAGTCCGGCGTCGCGCTCGATCAGCCGCTCATCGAGCGGATCCGCGCCAAGCTGCGCCAGGAGTACTCCCCGCGGCACGTGCCGGACAAGATCTACGCAGTGCCGGACATTCCCTACACGCTCACGGGCAAGAAGATGGAGGTGCCGGTGCGCCGGATCCTCGCGGGCGTCGCGCTCGCCAAGGCGGCGAACCGCGATGCGGTGCGGAATCCCCAGGCGCTCGATTTTTTCATCGAGTACGCACGCACCCAGAGCGACTATTCGCTGCACGCGTGATCGGCGCCGCCGAGCCAATCGGGAGGCCGCTCGCGCGGTCGTGCGCGCAACTTGACGCCCGCGCGCCCCTGTTCATAAGCTCACCGCCCCCAAGCCGTGCGCCATACCCACATAATCGAGTCACGGGCCGCGCTCCTCGAAGCCTTGGCACGCGGCCCCTGATCCGGAGACCCAGATGGAACAAGTGCAGCTACTGATCGGCGACCGCGATGTGTCGGCCAAGAACTCCGCCACGTTCAACCGCCAGAATCCCCTCTCCGGAGAGGTGGCGACGCGCGCGGCGGCAGCCTCGCCCGAGGACGCGAAGGCGGCGGCCGACGCCGCGGCGAAGGCGTTCCCCAAGTGGTCGGCCGTCGGTCCGAACGAGCGCCGCGCCAAGCTCAACAAGGCCGCGGAGCTCCT
The DNA here is from genome assembly GCA_035523875.1 of Steroidobacteraceae bacterium. GTDB lineage: Bacteria > Pseudomonadota > Gammaproteobacteria > Steroidobacterales > Steroidobacteraceae > JASHUC01. The sequence continues at coordinate 93,432 of DATKPY010000036.1, read as the reverse complement.
CGAGTCCCACGCGCAGCAGTTCGCGACGCTGATGCTCGCCGAGACCGGCTGCACGATGGGCTGGGGTCATTTCAACGTGCACTTCGGCGCGATGCTGCTGCGCGAGGCAGCCGCGATGACCACGCAGATCACCGGCGAGGTCGTCCCTTCGGACGTGCCTGGCATGATGGCGATGGCCTTCCGTCAGCCGGTGGGTGTCGTGCTCGGCATCGCGCCGTGGAACGCTCCGGTGATCCTCGGCGTGCGCTCGGTCGCGATGCCGCTCGCCTGCGGCAACACCGTCGTGCTCAAGGCCTCGGAGATCTGCCCGGCGACGCACCGCTTGATCGGCACCGTGCTCAAGGAAGCGGGCCTCGGGGAGGGCGTCGTCAACGTCATCACCCACGATGCGAAGGATGCGGGCGCGGTCTCCGAGGCGCTCATCTCCCATCCGGCCGTGCGGCGCGTCAACTTCACCGGATCGAGCCGCGTGGGCAAGCTCGTCGCGCAGACGGCGGCGAAATACCTGAAGCCCGTGCTCCTCGAGCTCGGCGGCAAGGCGCCGATCATCGTGCTCGACGATGCCAACATCGACGATGCGGTGAGCGCGACCGTCTTCGGGGCGTTCGCGAATCAGGGCCAGATCTGTATGTCGACGGAGCGGGTGATCGTTCAGGAGAAGGTGGCCGATGAATTCGCCGCCAAGCTCGCGAAGCGCGTCGCAGCCCTCCCGAGCGGGGATCCGCGCCAGGGCGAGTTCGTGCTTGCCTCGGTCGTGAGCCGCGCGACGGTGGATCGCGTGGAGAAGCTCATCGCCGAGGCCGCCGCGCAGGGCGCGAAGGTGCTCACCGGGGGCGAGAAGACCCAGGGCACGATCATGAAGGGCATCGTGATCGATCACGTGACGCCCAAGATGGATCTGTGGCGCGAGGAGTCCTTCGGTCCGCAGGTGTCGGTCACGCGCGTGAAGAGCGTCGATGAGGCCGTTGCGCTCGCGAACGACACCGAGTACGGGCTCTCCGCCGCGGTGTTCACGCGCGATCTCGTCAAGGGCATCGAGATCGCCAAGCGCATCGACTCGGGCATCTGCCACGTGAACTCCCCGACCGTCCAGGATGAGGCGCAAATGCCCTTCGGCGGGGTGAAGAGCTCCGGCTACGGACGCTTCGGCGGGCGTGCCGGCATCCACGAGTTCACCGAGCTTCGCTGGATCACGGTGCAGGTCGGACCGCGGCACTATCCGTTCTAGAGCCGGAGGGCAACGCAATGGATCTCGAGCTCAAGGGCCGCAAGGCGATCGTCACCGGCGCCACGCACGGGATCGGACTCTCGATCGCGCAGCTCCTGGCCGCGGAGGGCGTCAACGTCGCGATCTGCGCGCGCACGGCGGCGAACGTCGAGCGCACCGTGCGCGAGCTCAAGGCGCAGGGCGTGAACGCGATCGGCGATGCCGTCGACGTGACGCAGCGCGAGAACTACATCGAGTGGATCAAGAGCGCCGCGGAGCGCTTGGGCGGGCTCGATATCTTCGTCTCCAACACGACCGGCACCCCCTCGATCGCCGGGGAGAAAGGCTGGGAGGCGGGCTTCCAGGCCGACATCATGGCGGCCGTGCGCGGCTGCGAGACCGCGCTGCCTTACCTCAAGGCCGCGAAATCCGGCGCGATCGTCTTCATCGCGAGCATCTCGGGGGTGATGTCGAAGGCGCTGCGCGCCCCGGGCATTCTCGCCTACGGGTCGTGCAAGGCCGCGCTCATCGCCTACGGCGCGCAGTTGAGCAAGGAAGTCGCCAAGGATGGGGTGCGCGTCAACATGGTCTCCCCGGGACCGATCTACTTCGAGGACGGCCCGTGGGACCACATCCGCCAGCGCGCGCCGGCGGCGTACGAGGATGCGCTCAAGCACTGCGTCATCGGGCGGCTCGGCAAGCCCGAGGACATCGCGGCCGCGGTGGCTTTTTTTGCAAGCCCGAAGTCCGGCTTCACCGTCGGGCAGAATCTGCACGTCGACGGCGGCTACATGGAGCACATCGCCTTCTAGCGGCAAGGCGCGGGCGATCTGCGCCAAGGCGCGGGGGAAACGGGCTCAGTGAAATAGATCGCGCACCTTGCTCAGGAAGGAATGCGAGCGCATCTGCCTGAGCGTCGCGGCCCAGCGGTCCTCGGCACGGAGCTTGCGCCGCATCTCCCGCTCCTCGTTTCTCATCAGCTCGAGCACGCGGGTGTCCTCATCGTCGGTGAGCCAGTATCCGTGCTGGTTCACGCAGAGCTCCATCGCGAGCTCGTAGAATCGATAGCGGAAGCTTCGCAAAGCCACACCGCACTCGGGGCAGGGGTGGGTGGTCGGCTGCGAGCCGAAGACGAGCGTCCCCTTGGCGTGCTCCCCGAAGTCGAAGACCTCGTCCTCCAGCTGCTCGAGCTCGGCGTGCTCGAGCCACATCCCCTTGCAAGTGGGGCAGTAGTTGACCGCGAGCTTGTGGCGCTTGGTCGCGGTGAGCTCCGTCTGGCACTGGGGACACTTCACTCGAGGCTCCTCGGGCGCATCCGCCCCTCACACGTTGAGGCGGTAGAGCTTGGCGGCATTGTCGTGGGTGATCTTCTGCACCATCGCCGGCGGCAGGTGGCCCATCGTGCGCTTCAGGGTCGCGATGGAGTTGGGCCAGATGCTGTCGGGATGCGGATAGTCGGTTGCCCAGAGGAGGTTGTCCCCGTAGAACTCGAGGAGGCGCATCGTCACCGGGCTCTGCTGAAAGGTGGAGTAGATCTGCCGCTTGAACAGCTCCGAGGGCTTGGTCTTCTGCGGAATGCCGCCCTTGTCGCGGTAGTACGCCTCCGCCTCCCAGGTGCGCCAGTGCCGGTAGTCGAGCTCCTCGACCACCCACGGGAGCCAGCCCGCGCCGGACTCGGCGATCACGATCTTCAACTTGGGATGCCGCTCGAGGATCGCCCAGGCGAACAGGTCGACGAAGGCGTCCAGAAACTGCGTGATGAATCCCTTCATGTGCGTGAAGTTGCCGGCAATGTTGCCGCGGCCGGGATCACCGGCCGGCGGGGCGAACACGGTCACGTGCCAGGAGAGCACGATGCCGGTCTCCTCGAGCGCGTTCCACAGCGCCTCCCAGCGCGCATCGTGCAGGCGCGGCTCGGCCGAGGCGATCTGCAGGTTCGCCTGGCGCACTTCGCCGCGCTCGGCGAGCCGGTAGACCTCCTTCGCCGCCGACTCCGGATTGAGCGGCAACATGGGCACGCCGAGCAGCCGCTCGGGCGCCGCGGTGCAGAACTCGCCGAGCCAGTCGTTGTAAACCCGGTGCAGCTCGTCAGCGAACGGCTGATCCTCGCTCTTGATCGAGGTCACCGGGCCGAAGATGACCTGCGTGTGGATGCCGTCGCGGTCCATATCCGCGAGGCGCAGCTGCGGTACGGCCGGGCGCCGCTCGGTGAGATCGGTGACGCCGCCGCGATCGAAGGCCGTGTAGATCGGCTTGGGCGCACCCGAGCCCTTGGTGCGCCCCGTCCACGGCCCCCAGGGCTTGCCCTCGCACATCCACATCCACATGCCATCGCGCGACTCGACGTGCGGGGCGCGCTCGCGATCGCCACGCGCCAGGCGCTCGGTCCAGAGGTCCTCCGGCAGCTGATTGAGATCGAGGTGGTCGTCGCAGGAGATGAGGTTGTAGTTCACGTCCACGCTCGCATCCTCCGCCAAAGTCGGCCGGGCCGCGAGAGTCTCAGACTCTCGCGTCGCGCTACAGTTTCACGTCCACCGCGCACACCGGGGCGCCGACCGCGACGTTCTCACCTGCCGGCACGAAGATCTCGAGTAGCGTCCCGTCGGCGCTCGCGGTCACCTCCTGCGTCACCTTCTCGGTCTCGATCTCATAGAGCGGATCGCCCGTCGCGAACGTCTCGCCCGGCTGCTTGTGCCACTTGGCAATCGTCGCCTCCTGCATGTTCATCCCGACCCGGTTCAACTTGAGGTTCACGCGCATCGGCAGCTCTCAGGCCCGTGCCGTCTCGGTAGCCACCCGCGCGATCCGCTCGGCATCCGGAATCACGCGCTTCTCGGCGTTCGGTGCGTACGGGATGCACACGTTCGGCACGGTCACGCGTTTGACCGGCGCCTTCAGGTAACCGAAGGCCTTATCGGCGATCACCGCGGCGATGTGGCTCGCGGCGCTGCAGCGGTCGCGCGCCTCATCGGCGATGACCACGCGGCCGGTCTTGGCGGCCGCCGCGACGAGCGCATCCTCATCGAGCGGCACGAGCGTGCGTGGGTCGATCACCTCGGCCTCGATCCCCGAGGCCTCGAGCCGCTTGGCCGCCTCGAGCGCGGGCTTCAGCATCGAGCCGATCGCGACGATCGTCACATCCTTGCCCTCGCGCACGGTCGCGGCCTTGCCGAAGGGAATCGTGTAGTCCCCGTCGGGCACCTCGCCCATCTCCCCACCGCGGCCGCCCGCCTCCATGAAGAAGGTCGGGTTGTCACCTCGGATCGCGGTCTTCAGGAGCCCCTTGGCATCCGCCGCCGTCGCGGGCATGACGACGTTCACGCCGCCGAGATTGATGAGCACCGGGTAGCCGCTGTCGGAGTGCTGCGCGGCGTTCGAGCCGCCGCCGCCGTAGCTCGCGATGACGGTGATCGGCATGACGGCCTGGCCGCCGGTCATGAGTCGCAGCTTCGCCATCTGGTTCGCGATCGCATCGAAGCCGGTGTAGATGAAGTTGGAGAACATGATGTGCAGCACGACGCGGCAGCCTGCCGCGGCGGCGCCGACCGCCATGCCGGTGAGCGTCGCCTCGCAGATCGGGGTGTTGCGGATGCGGTCGCGGCCGAAGCGGTCGAGGAGACCGCGCGTGTCGCCCATGATCGCGAGCTCCACGTCCTCACCGTACACGATGACCTTCGGGTCACGGCTCATCTCCTCGATGAGCGCCTCGTTGATCGCATGAATGATGCGTTTGCGGGCCATGGGGTGTCTCTCTGTTTAAGCCTTCTGGCCGACGAACATGAGGTCGAATGCGAGCTCGGGGTCCGCGGGCTCGCTCTCTTGCGCGAACGCGACGGCGGCGGCCACCGTTTGCGCGATGCGCGCATCGATCGCCTGGAGATCCGCGGCGGCGACGCCGCTCGCGATCAGCCGCTCGTGGGTGCGCGCGACCGGGTCGCGCTTGCGCCACGCTTCGATCTCCTCCTTCTCGCGGTACTTGCCGCCGGCGAGGAACAGATCCTCCGCCTCGAGGTGGCCCTGGATGCGGTAGGTCTTCGCCTCGATGAATGCGGGTCCCTCGCCGCGGCGCGCGCGCTCGACCGCCTCGCCCGCAGCCTCCCACACGGCAACCACATCGTTCCCGTCGACGACCGTCGAGGGAATCTTGAACGCGCGGGCGCGGTCGGCGATCTCACCGGAGGTGATGGCGGCCGCGGGGGTGAACTCGCTGAACTGGTTGTGCTCGCACACGAGCACGAGCGGCAGCTTCCACAGGCTGCTCACGTTCAGGCACTCCATGAACACGCCCTGATTGGAAGCGCCATCGCCGAAGAAGGCCACCGCGATGCGTGGGTCGTGGGTGAGCTTGGCTGCGAGCGCGGCACCGGTCGCGATCGCGAAGCCGCCGCCGACGATGCCGTTCGCCCCGATGATGCCTTTCGAGAAATCCGCGACGTGCATCGAGCCGCCCATGCCCTTGCAGATCCCGGTGCGCTTGCCCCAGATCTCCGCCATCATCGCTTTGGGGTCTCCGCCCTTGGCGAGGAAGTGCCCGTGGCCGCGGTGCGTGCTCGTGATCCAGTCATTGTGGGCGAGACGCGCGCAAACCCCGGTCGCGATCGCCTCCTGGCCGATGTAGAGGTGCACCGCGCCCGGAAGATTGCCCGCGGCCGCATCGGCCCGCAGCCGCTCCTCCATCCGCCGGATGAGGAGCATGCGCTCGTAGAGCGCGCGCAGCTCCGTGTTGCTCGGTTCCGTGGTAGCCATGTCGAGTGGTCCCCTTCGCTGCGCGGGAGCGCCTAGCGGCGAAACTCCGCAATGGTGGTATCGAAGGCGCGCCGGCAGACCTCCTCGATCGGCCGCTGCCGCAGCGCCTTGTTGAGCACCTCGATGCCCCAGGGCCCGCCCCACAGCGGGCGCATCTGCTCGATGAAGCCGCGCACGTCGAACTCACCTTCGCCGCAGAGCTGCCGGTGTTGGGTCGTCTCCACCGTGAGCTCGGGCATCGAGTGCTCCTTGGAGTAGCCGTCGTTGATCTCGACGCCGACGATGTAGCGCTTGGGAAAGCGCGCCACCGCCTCATACGGGATGCCGATTTTCACGATGTGCCACAGGTCGAAGAAGATGCCGCCGTTCTTCGCGCCGGCGCCCTCGACGAGCGTGCGCGCCGACTCGAGCGAGTCGATGACGCAGAAGGGCATCATCTCGAAGCCGATGAGCGCGCCCACCTCGTGGGCTTCCTTGCAAAGCGTCGCGAACGATTCGATGAGCTGCGGCATCGGACAGCTCTGGCGCGCGAAGTCGCCGACCTTGATCGAGCGCGCGCTCAGCTCCGCGGCCGCGGTGAACAGCTTGCGCTTCTGCGCATCCGAGCGCCTCTTCGCCTCCCCGGTGACGAACCAGTCGGTGAGGAACTCGAGCTCGACGTGCTCGATGCCGTGATCATCGAGGATCGCGCGCATCTCCTTGAGGGTGAGCTTCTCGAGCGTGTGGTCGAGATCGGAGTGCCAGATGCCGATTCCCTTGAACCCGGCGCGCGCGGCGTTCGCCACGCGCTCGCGGAAGCCGCAGGTGCTGTACTCGTGGTCGGTATGCGGCTCGGCTCCCACGGCGAGCGTCCAGTAGGAGGCGAGCAGATCGACATCGCCGTTCATACGCGTGCCTCGGCTTTCAGGGTGCGGCTTGGCCGGAAGAGTGAAGCTTGTACACCGTGCCCGGCGCGGCCGTAAAGCGCACCGCGGCTCACGGGGCGGGCGCGGGGATGGTGAGCGCGATGTGATCGACCTTGCCCACCGCTCGGGTGATGTGCCCCTTGCCGGTGGTGTCATCCATGAGCAGCAGGCTCCCCGGGCCGAAGCGACGCACCTCCCCGTCGCCGACGGTCACCTCCGACATGCCGGTGAGCGCGATCAACCACATCCGGCGCGGCGCCCGGTGCCAGTCCTCCTTCGCGCCCAACTTCAGAGCGAGGAGCGTTGCTCCGGGCGCCTTCGAGAGCTCGAAGGAGACGAGCTGACGATCGGCGCTCGCCGCCGGGGCCGAGGCGAGGGAGATGCGCTCGTTACGGAAGTGGGAGACCCCGTTCGCATCCGCGTAGAGATGAACGTAGGGAAGCGATTCGCCTTTCGCTGTCATGGGATGCGGCTCGGCTGCGAGCGTTGCGGCCGCGAGTGCCACGAGAGCGGCGCAGGCGCCCGTGGCGAGGATCGGTCCGGTACGCATGATGTCATCCTCCGAATGCGTCGCATGGTGTACTCGATGAGAGAGCCTGACAAGGCGACTTAAGAGCCCGGCCCGCTTCCCCAGCCGGAGTGCAGCTGCCCGTTGCCGCGGAAGAACGCTTGGATCTGCCGGATGAGCCCGTCCTGCACCTTGAACAGCTCGAACACCACCGAGCCGTTGTTGTGCGGCAGATCGGGCGGTGTCGTGAAGTTTGCGATCGCGAGCACGAGTCCACGATCGAGGTCGGTGAGATAGAAGCGGCGATTGACGACGTTCCAGCGCACGGCGGGATTCTCGAACTCCCCGGCGCACGAGCCGGGGGAGGTGAGCGAGTTGACGGTGAAGACCCCGAGCTCGATGCGCTCACAGTCCGGGTGCCACGGGACGGCGCGATAGGGAAGCTTGCCCGAGACCGCATCGAAGTACGCGTTGGCGACCGCGATGAGCTCCCTGCGGCCGGAGCGCTCCGCGGGCGGCAGCACTGCATCGAAGATGCGGTCGGGAAGGCGCAGTGCGGCGGCGTTCGCCCCCATCGCCGAGCCGGGATAGGCGATCTCCTCGATCTCGCTCACGCGTCGTCCCACGACCTTGAGCCGCAGCGCGTAGAACCACCAAGTCTCGTTCGCCGCCCGGGCCGCCGCCGCGCTCGCACCGCGCGCCCGCACGGCATTGGTCACGACGCCGTAGAAGAGCGCGGCGCCGGTCGCCGGGTCGACCAGGGCCTCGCGAAACGGAATGCGGCGCGGCGAGCCCCAGACGGCCCCGTGACCGAGGGCGACCACCGCGCCGTTGCTCGTGACGCGCAAGCCCGGCGCGCGCGGCAGGCGCGATGGATCATCATCGGTCAGCGCTTCGGTATAGACCCACAGCATCTCCAGCAGGCAGCGCCGGTCGCACGCGGGCGCAACCGCCGCGCGCGCGTGCGCCACGGGGGCGAGGAAGGCGAGGGCCGCGATTGCGGGGGCCGCGCGGCGCAGCGGGATACATCGCTCCATGAGACTCACCTCCGCATGGCGTGGATGAAGCGCGCGCAGAACGCCGTGTCGACGCCGCCCTCGGCGAGCTCCGGCGCATCGATGAGCGCCGCGTGCACGGCCAGGTTGGTCGCCACGCCCTCGATGCGCGTCGCTGCGAGCGCCGTGCGCATGCGCTCCAGGCACTGCAGGCGCTCAGGGGCGTGCACGATGATCTTCGCCAGGAGCGAATCATAGTACGGCGGCACGCTCGCACCCGCCTCGATGTGCGTGTCGATGCGGATGCCGGGGCCGGCGGGGAACACCGCCCGGGTGATGGTTCCCGGACTCGGTCGAAAGTCGCGCGCGGGATCCTCCGCGTTGATGCGGCACTCGAGCGCGTGCCCCGCGACGGGCACCTCGGCCAGGCTCGCAGCGAGTGCGCGGCCTTCGGCGATCGCGATCTGCCAGGCGACGATGTCGAGTCCGGTCACGGCCTCGGTGACCGGATGCTCAACCTGAATACGCGCGTTCATCTCGAGGAAATAGAACTCCCCGCGCGCGGCGTCGACCAAGAACTCGACCGTGCCCGCACCGCAATAGCCCAGGTGCCGGCCGAAGGTGAGCGCGGAGGCTTTGAGCCGCGCGCGCAGTTGCTCGGGAAGACGCGGCGCGGGGGCTTCCTCGAGGAGCTTCTGATAGCGTCGCTGCACCGAGCAGTCGCGCTCGCCGAGTGCCGCGATGCGCACGCCGTCGCCCAAGAGCTGCACCTCGATGTGACGTGCGGAGGCGATGAAGCGCTCCACGTACACCCGGGGATCGGCGAACGCGCCGCGTGCCTCGGCGATCGCGAGCTCGAGTGCGCGGGGGAGCTCGGCGGGCTCTCGCACCGGCTTCATCCCGCGACCGCCGCCGCCGCCCACCGCCTTGATGAGAATCGGCCAGCCGATGCGCTCGGCGATCGCGGCCGCCTCCTGTGCGCTCGCGACCGCTCCGCCGGGGAGGATCGGCAGGCCGCAGCGCGCCGCCTGCTCGCGCGCGCGCAGCTTATCGCCGACCGCATCGAGCTGCGCGTCGGTGGGGCCGACGTAGAGGATGCCCGCCGCGCGGCAGAGTCGCGCAAAGCGCGCATTCTCGGAGAGAAAGCCGTAGCCCGGATGCAGCGCATCGACGCGCGCCGCCTTCCCCGCCGCAATGATCGCCTGGGCATCGAGGTAACTCGCGCCGGCGGGCGGCGGCCCGATACACACCGTGCGGTCGGCGAGGCGCGCGGGGAGGGAGTCGAGGTCGGCCTCGGAGGCGGCGAGCACGCTCTCGATGCCGAGCCGCTCGCAGGTGCGGATGATGCGCACCGCGATTTCTCCGCGGTTCGCGATGAGCAGCCGCCGCAGGGTCATGCGCTCTCGGGCTTGAGGAGCATCAGCAGGGCGTGCTGCTCGACCAGCTCGCCGTTGGCGGCGCGGATCTCGAGCACCTGGCCGCGCGCACCGGCATAAACCGAGTTCATGAGCTTCATCGTCTCGACGATGCCGACGACCGTCTCTTCGCTCACCTGTGTGCCCACCTCGACGAACGCTGCGGCGCCGGGCTTCGGCGCACGGTAGAAGGTGCCCATGATGGGTGCGCGCACTTCACTCAATCCCGCAAGCGCGGTGCCCACGCTGCTCGCGGGCGCTTGAGCGGCGGCGCGCTCCGCGGGGCCGGGGGTGCCGCTCCGGCTCGCCTGAAGCGGCGTCACGTGGGGAGGCGCGAGCGTCTGGCGCTCTTCGGTCCAGCCGCCGCCTCCCGCACCCGTGCGGCGCAGAATGAGCTTGAACCGGTCGGTCGTGAGGCTCAACTCCTGGTACTGCGAGGACTCGAGCAGGCGCAGGATCTCCTCAACGTCGCGGTCGGTGAGCTCCACGGCTCGGCTCGGTGGTGCGCGGCCGGGTGGTCAGCCGCGCGGAGCGAGGCGGCCGCGGCGATACTCGCTCGGCGTCGCGCCAAAGTGCTTGCGAAACGCGCGTCCGAAGTGCGAGGCATCGTTGAATCCGTTGCGGAAGGCGATGTCGATCGCGGTGCGCCCCTGCTGCGCCGGATCCTCGAGCGCGCGCGCACACTCCTCCAGGCGCCGTCGCAGGATGTAGCGCGCGACCGTTTCGCCCTCGTCGTTGAAAACCTGGTGCAGGTAGCGCGGCGAGATACGCAAGCGCTGCGCGAGCCTGCTCGGGGTGAGCTGTGGATCGTGCAACTCACTCTCGATGAGACTGCGCACGCGCTCGCGGCGCATGATGGAGAGCGAGGAGAGGTGCGCGCTCGCCTGGGTGACGGGCGCGTAGGCGCTCGCGACCAGATCGAGGATCGCCTCGCCGAAACGGGGGCCGAGCACCAGATCGCGCTCCCCGCAGCGCGCGCGCCAGAGATTGCACAGGAACGAGGAGAGCAGCCCGGACACATCGCGGCTCCCCGGCATCGCGAGCGCGAGCACGGCCTCGGGGTTCGCCATGCGGCGGCGCAGCTCCGCCTGCGGCATGCACAGCACGAGCATGCGGTTCGGCTCGACGAAGCTCACCTCGTAGGGGTGCCCGCTGTCGAACAGCGTGAAGTCCCCGTATTGCAGCACGGCCTCACGGCCCTGCTGGCGGTTGACGCTCACGCCGTCGAGCTGCACGCAGAGAAAGAATTTCGGCTCGCGCGCGCGCGAGATGTGCTCGCGCGAATGGCGCACGATCGCCGGATCCGAGCACACCTCGGCGAGCCGCAGCTGGCCCACCTGTGTGTGCATCAGCCGCCCGCAGAAAGCGAGGGCGTCGAGCAGGGGATCGGCGACGAGCTCGGTGAGGGCGTCCCCGGCGAGCGCGTTCCAGTACTCGAGCCGTTGACGCGGGGCGAGTCCCGCTGTCGAGAATTCCTCCATCTGCTGCCCCATCGCGCCCCCCCGAACCGCCGCGCCTGGCCGTGCCCCGATGCGTTCAAGTGTATGCTGGGGAGGCATCGCGGGAGAACATTCTCAATAAGTGGACCGAGGGTTTAGACTAGGGGCTCGCAGGATGCACCCGCCACCCGACCCCGCGGCCTGTGTGCGGCTGCACCAACCCTGACCCCGGAGGACATGCCGTGAACGCTTCGCTCGCGTCGATTGCATCGCAACCCGAACCCTCGCAAGCGGTCGCTCGGTTTCTCAAACGCTCCCACCGCCTGCTGATCGGGGGCGAGTGGGTCGAATCGAAGTCCCAGAAGCGCATCGCGGTGATGGACCCGGCGACCGGCCGCGAGATCAGCTCCGTGCCCGACGCCAACGCCGCGGATGTCGAGCGCGCCGTCGCCGCGGCGCGGCAGGCGTTCGAGAAAGGTCCGTGGGCGGAGATGCTCCCCGCGCAGCGCGAGGCGCTGCTGTGGAAGCTCGCGGACCTGATCGAGCGCAACGCCGATGAGTTGGCCGAGCTCGAAAGCATCAACAACGGCAAGACGAAGTTCATGGCGAGCATCGTCGATGTGCCGGGCACCCGCGACTATTTCCGCTACATGGCCGGCTGGGCGACCAAGATCGAGGGCTCCACCTTCAACACCTCGATCCACGGGCCGCCCGGGGTGAAGTTCCATACCTACACGCAGCGCGAGCCGGTCGGCGTGGTCGCGCAGATCGTGCCCTGGAATTTCCCGCTCGCGATGGCGGCCTGGAAGCTCGGACCCGCGCTCGCCTGCGGCTGCACCTCGGTGCTGAAGCCCGCGGAGCAAACGCCGCTCACGGCGTTGCGCTTGGGCGAGCTCATCGTCGAGGCGGGCTTCCCACCGGGGGTCGTCAACATCCTCACCGGCTACGGCGAGACCACCGGCGCGGCGCTGGTGGCACATCCCGGCGTCGACAAGGTCGCCTTCACCGGCTCGACCGAGGTGGGCAAGATCATCAATCGCAACGCGACGGACACGCTCAAGCGCGTCTCGCTCGAGCTCGGCGGCAAGTCCCCGGTCATCGTGCTGCCCGATGCGGACCTCAATTCCGTAGTCGGCGGCGCGGCGAACGCCATCTTCTTCAATTCCGGTCAGGTGTGCACGGCCGGCTCGCGCCTGTTCGCGCACAGAAAGGTGTTCGATCAGGTCGTCGAGGGTTTGAGCGGCGCGGCACGGTCGATCCGCCTCGGCCCGGGGCTCGATCCCAAGACCGAGATGGGCCCGCTCGTCTCGAAGGAGCAGCAGGAGCGAGTGCTCGGCTACATCGACTCCGGGCGCAAGGAAGGCGCGAAGGTGCTGACCGGAGGCGATGCGCCGTCGGGCGCCGGCTACTTCGTCAAGCCGACCGTGCTCGCCAACGTGCGGCCGGAGATGAAGGTCGTCCGCGAGGAGATCTTCGGGCCGGTCGTGGTGGCGCAGCGCTTCGAGGATCTCGATGAGATCGCGGCGCTTGCGAACGACACCCCGTACGGTCTCGCGGCGAGCGTCTGGTCGCGCGATGTGAGCGCGGTGCATCGACTGGTCCCGAAGATCCGTGCGGGCACCGTCTGGGTGAACTGCCACAACTTCGTCGATCCGGCCATGCCCTTTGGCGGGTTCAAGCAGTCGGGCTTCGGTCGCGAGCACGGTCGGGCGGTGTTCGAGCTCTACACCGAGCTCAAATCCGTGTGCATCGCGATCTGACCCATCGCTCGGTCGAGCCTCCCCGCATCGCCGCCGGCGCCTGCTCCTCGTCATCTCGAGGAGGGGCGGCGCCGGCGCGCCGCGTCTAATACGAAGAACAAGAGGTCATCGCACGCCATGCGCCGTTCCGCTCTCACGCTCGCCTCGATCCTGACTCTCGCCGGCTGCTCGCACGCGCCCGCACCGGCTCCGGTCCCGCCAGCTGCCGCTTTCCATCCGGCCGCGGTGAATGCCGCGCGGCTCGCTGCGGCCGCCGCGGACGGCGCGAACTGGATGACCTACGGGCGTACCTACGATGAGCAACGCTTCAGTCCGCTCCGGCAGATCGACGTGGACAATGTCGCGCACCTCAAGCTCGCGTGGCACTACGACTTGCCGGTCGCCGCGCGCGCGCAGGAGTCGACCCCGCTCGTGATCGACGGGGTGATGTATGTGACCGGCGCCTTCAGCAAGGTGTTCGCGCTCGATGCGCGCACGGGCACGCTCAAGTGGTCCTACGATCCGCAGGTGGCGATGTCCACCGACATCAACACCTGCTGCGACGCGGTCAACCGCGGCGTTGCTGCCTGGAACGGCAAGCTCTACCTGGGAACCCTCGACGGGCGCCTGATCGCGCTCGATGCGGCGACGGGCCGGCCGGTATGGGAGGTGCGCACGACTCCGAGCGGCTCGCGCTACACGATCACCGGTGCGCCGCGCGTGGTCAAGGCCAAGGTCATCATCGGCAACGCCGGCGGGGAGATGGGCGTGCGGGGCTACGTCTCGGCGTACGACGCCGAGACCGGCGAGCTCGCATGGCGGTTCTATACGGTGCCGGGCGCGCCGGGCAAGCCCGACGGGGCCGCCTCCGATGCCGTGCTCGAGCGCCTGGCGCGTCCCACCTGGAGCGGCAAGTGGTGGACGGTCGGCGGCGGCGGCACCGTGTGGGACTCGATGGCGTACGATCCGAAGCTCGACCTGCTCTACATCGGCACGGACAACGGCGGACCCTGGGATCGCAAGTTCCGCTCCCCGCGCGGCGGTGACAATCTCTTCATCACTTCGATCATTGCGCTCAAGCCCGACAGCGGCGCGTACGTCTGGCACTTCCAAACGACCCCCGGGGACATGTGGGACTACAGCGCCGTTCAGACCCTGACGCTCGCCGACCTCACGATCGACGGCACGCTGCGTCACGTCATCATGCAGGCGCCGAAGAACGGCTTCTTCTACGTGCTCGATCGCGAGACGGGGCAGCTCCTCTCGGTGCACCAGTACGCCGACACGGTGAACTGGGCGAAGGGGATCGATCCCAAGACCGGCCGTCCGATCGTCAATCGCGCGGCCGATTACTCCGATTCCGGCAAGCCTGCGTCGAGCAACGCGCCCGGCCCGCTGGGCGCACACAACTGGGAGCCGATGGCCTTCAGCCCCGCGACCGGCTACGTGTACATCCCGGTGAGCGAGATGACGTTCCCCTACGTCCCGGCCAAACGCCTCGTCTGGCACGAGCTCTCCTGGAACATCGGCCTCGATCTCAACGCCGGGAGCCTGCCGCAGAACCCAGTCATCGTCGCGGCGGCGCTCAAGGGGTTGAAGGGGCACCTCGCCGCCTGGGATCCGGTGGCGCAGAAGGAGGTCTGGCGCGTCGAGCTCGGCCATCCGTGGAACGGCGGGGTGCTCGCGACCGCCGGAAACCTCGTCTTCGAGGGCAATGCGATGGGCGAGCTCAACGCGTACCGCGCCGATTCCGGCGCGCGGCTGTGGTCCGCGACGACCTACACCGGGATCCTGGCGCCTCCGGTCACGTACCTGGCCGACGGCAAGCAGTATGTCGCGGTCGAGGTTGGCTGGGGCGGCGCGTTCGGCCTCGCCGCCGGCGCGCTCGCGCTCGATTCGCAGATCGATCGCGGCAACGTCCCGCGCGTGTTGGGCTACGCGCTCGATGGCACCGATCAGCTCCCCCCGCCGCCCCCGCCGCCCGAGCGCAAGCTCGAGCCGCGTCCCGAGATCGCCCCTGCGCGCGTGATCGCGCGGGGCAAGGCAACCTATCACCAGTTCTGCGGCACCTGCCACGGTGATGGCGCGGTGGCCGGCGGCGTGCTGCCGGACTTGCGCTACTCTGCGGCCGCCGGGAATGCCGTGCTCTGGAGCAGCATCGTTCACGACGGGGCGCTGCAATCGGCGGGCATGGTGGCATTCGGCTCGGAGCTGAGTGCCGCGGAAATCGAGTCGGTGCGCGCGTACATCGTGGATCGGATCGACGAGAGCGCCGCGTTCGAGCGCACCAAGCGCACGCGGAACTAACCCGAGGGGCACCGCAATGAGAGGCTCGCTGGCCTGGCTTGCAATGACGATGGGGGTGATGCTCGCGGTCGCAGCGAGCATCACGGCCGAGGCGCAGACGGGCGGCGGGAACGCGGTCAGGATCGCGGTGAGCGGCGGGGTGCTCGAGGGCATCGATCACGACGGCGTCGTGGCCTTTCTCGGCGTGCCCTACGCCGAGCCTCCCGTCGGCGCGCTGCGCTGGCGCCCGCCGCAGGGCGATCCGCACTGGCGCGGCGTGCGGCGCGCCGAGCACTTCGCAAGCGAGTGCATGCAGCGGCGGCGCGCGGAACCGGCCGGTGCCGAGCCGCCGGTGAGCGAGGACTGCCTGTATCTCAATATCTGGCGGCCGGTGCGCCGCACGCCGGTGAAGCTCCCGGTGATGGTATGGGTGCACGGCGGGGCGTTCGTCGTGGGGTCGGCGAGCCAGCCGCTCTATGACGGGGCGAACCTCGCACGACGCGGCGTGGTCGTGGTCACGCTCAACTATCGGCTCGGTCTCTTCGGATTCTTCGCGCATCCGGCGCTGGTGCGCGAGTCGCCGGGCGGTCCGATCGGCAACTACGGGCTCCTCGACCAGATCGCCGCGCTCCGCTGGGTGAGGCGCAACATCGCCGCCTTCGGCGGCAATCCCGCCGACGTGACGCTCTTCGGGCAGTCCGCCGGCGGCGCCGCGGTGAGCGACCTCATGGCCTCGCCTCTCGCGCGCGGATCCTTTGAGCGCGCGATCATCGAGTCGGGGATCTTCAGCGGCCCGCCGACCACGCTCGCGCAGGCGGAGAGCGCCGCAGAGGCGGCGGCCCGCTCGTGGGGCCTGAACAATCCGAGCGCCGCGGCGCTGCGCAGGCTTGCGGCCGCGAAGATTCTTGGGCACGGCTCGCCGCTCGCGGTGCGCGCAGGCCCGATGATCGACGGGCGGGTGCTGCCGGAGGATGCGCTGAGCGCATTCGAGGCGGGCAAGGTCGCGCACGTGCCGCTCATCATCGGCTCGAACAGCTACGAGGCGGGATTCTTCGCCGCAATGGCGCGCGGGCTGCCGCAGCGGTTCGCGCGCGAGTGGCCGCGGGTCGAGGCGCTCTTTGACGGCTACGGCACGCACGAGACCGCGAACGTCGCGGGCGAGCTCGCCACCGACATGATGATCACCGCGCCGACCTGGCGCGTTGCGCGCGCGGCTGCGCGCGCGGGGCTCCCGACCTATCTCTACTACTACGCGTACCTGCGACCCTCGCAACGCGGCCACGTCCCGGGCGCCTCGCACATCGACGAGGTCTACGCGGTCTTCGATCGCATGGGACTCGTCGAGAAGCATACCGGCCGCGACACACAGCGCATCGTCGATGCGATCGAGTCGCGCTGGGTGCACTTCGCGCTCACCGGTCGTCCGACGGCCGAGCCCGCCGCATGGCCGGCGGTGACGCCGGCGGGCCTCAAGGTGCTCGAGTTCACCGACGACGGAACGCTCGTGCGCAATGACTTCGCGAGTGAGCGCCTCGCGCTTGCGAGCGCACTCGCCGCCCAACCTGCGCCCGGGCGGCGCTGAGCGCTATTTTGTCATGGCCGCCCGGTCGGCCGACATCCGCTCGAGCATCCACCCGGGGTACTCGGGAGGGAGCGCCGAGACCGCAGCGAGCGCGGCGAGCTCTCCGCTCGAGAGCTCGAGCGTCGCGGACTTCAAGTTGTCTTGGAGCTGCTCGCGCGTCTTCGCGCCGATGATGACCGAGGTCACCGCCGGCTGCTGCAGGAGCCACGCGAGCGCGACGCGCGCCACCGAGACATCGTGTGCCGCGGCGATCGGACGGATGGCATCGATGATGCGGAAGGCGCGCTCGCGATCGATCGGCGGAAAGTCGAAGGTGGTGCGCCGCGCGCCGGCGGGCCCCTTGCCTTCGCGCGCGAACTTCCCCGAGAGAAAGCCGCCCGCGAGCGGGCTCCACGGCAGCACACCCAAGCGCTGATCGCGCGCGAGCGGCACGATCTCGCGCTCGAGATCGCGCCCCGCGAGCGAGTAGTAGGCCTGCACGCTCTCGAAGCGCGCGAGTCCGCGCCGCTCGGAGATGCCGAGCGCCTTGGCGATCTGCCAGGCCGCGTGATTGCTGACGCCGATGTAGCGCACCTTCCCCGCGCGCACGCAGTCATCGAGCGCATCGAGGGTCTCCTCGATCGGCGTGAGCGGATCCTCGCCGTGGATCTGGTAGAGGTCGATGTGATCGAGCTGCAACCGCTCGAGGCTCGCATCGAGCGAGCCCAGGATGTGGTAGCGCGACAGCCCGAGCTGATTGACGCCCGGACCCATGCGCCCGAGCACCTTGGTCGCGACCACGAACTGATCGCGCGCGAGCCCCAGGTTCTTGAACGCCTGCCCCAGCATCACCTCGGAGCGGCCGGCCGAGTAGACGTTCGCGGTGTCGAAGAAGTTGACGCCATCCTCGAGCGCATCGCGCACCAGCGTGTCGACGAGCGACTGGTCCATCTTGCCGATCGCGCTCCACATCCCCTCGCCCGATCCGAAGGTCATCGCCCCGAGGCAGATCTCCGAAACGAGGAGCCCCGTAGACCCAAGCTTCTTCATGCGCATCGATCGATCTCCTTGCAAGCGTTTCAGGTCACGGCGTAGTAGCGGAAGAGCGAGTGGTCGGGGCTCGTGCGGCGTTCCCCACCGCCCACGATCACGGTGCGGTTGAGCCACTCATGCGGTCCCTCGGGTGCACGGAAGTACGGCGTGCAGCGGAAGTAGCCGGGTCGGGACGCCGCGGCTTGCGCCGCCTCCGGCGCGCCGGAGGCGCCCGCCGGCCGCGCGCCGTAGACGTAGCCCAGGTTGCGGATGTAGATGAGCGCACCGTCGCTCGCTTCGAGCAGGTAGTGCGCGTTCAATTCGACGACCCCGTCGGTGCGCACGGTCGCCCAGTCCGCGCCGCTGAAGTCGACGACGCGCCCGTTCAGTCGCGGGCCCTCCACCAGCCCGCTCTTCACCGAGGTGTATCCCTGGCTCGCGCCCCCCGAGACCGGTCCGAAGATCCGCCGCTCGTGAAAATCGATGCGGATGTCGAAGACATGCTCGAGTTTGAGAGCGATGGAACTGTCCATGCGCGCGCGGCTCCACGTGTGAGGGGGGGCGAAGCAGCCACGATAGCCCGCGTCGCGCGCGTGGACAATGCGCCCGAAAGCGCTCCGACCCGCGGCGCCTCGGCTATAGTGCGGCGATGAGCACGGGCGCGGCGGGCGGCGCAGAGCGCGCGGGATCGGCGGGCCGTCCGAGCGCGTTCGACTACGTGATCGTCGGGGCCGGCTCGGCGGGGTGCGTGCTTGCGACCCGGCTCAGCGAGGATCCGGCCGCGAGTGTGCTGCTCATCGAGGCCGGCGGGAGCGAGCGGCGCCACTGGCGGATGCGCATGCCGCTCGCCTGGCGCGATACGTTCATGGATCCGCGGCTCGGCTGGGGGTACACGAGCGAGCCCGAGCCCCACGCCGACAACCGGTGCATTCCAGTGCCGCGCGGCAAGGTGCTGGGCGGCTCCTCCGCGGTCAACGGCATGATGTATTCGCGCGGCCACCCCGCCGATTACGACTCCTGGCGGGTGAGCGGCCTTCCCGGCTGGAGCTACGCCGAGGTGCTGCCGTACTTCCGCCGGGCCGAATCCAACTGGCGCGGCGCCTCGGTCTATCACGGCGCCTCGGGCCCGCTCACGGTCGCGCGCCACGTGCCCGATCGGAGGGTGTATCCGCGGCTCATCGCGACCGCCGAGCGCTTGGGCTACCGCCACCTCGACGATTTTCACGGCGCGGAGGTCGAGGGGTTCAGTGCCCCGGACTTCAACGTCCATCACGGGCGCCGCGCGAGCACCGTGGCACGGTACCTGCGTCCGGCGATGCATCGTCCGAACCTCACCGTCGTGACCGACGCGCTCGCGCACCGGATCCTCTTCGACCGGGACCGGGCGATCGGCGTCGAGTACTCGGCCCTCGGCGCGCTCGCGCGCGCGCAGGCCGAGCGCGAGGTGATCCTCGCTGCCGGGGCGTTCAACTCCCCGCAGCTCCTCATGCTCTCCGGCATCGGCGCGGCGGAGGAGCTGCGCGCCGCGGGCGTCGAGCCGTTCCACGATCTGCGCGGCGTCGGCCGCAATCTCCAGGACCATCAGTCGGTCGGCGCGGTCTTCGCGGCGAGCGGTCCGATCACCTTCGAGTCCGAGCTGCGCCTCGATCGCCTGCTCGTCGCGCTCGCGCGCTGGCAGCTCTTCGGCACCGGCCCGATCGCGGGGCTTCCGGTCGGCGCGCAGGGATTCCTCAAGATCCGGCCCGAGACGCGCGGCGCCGATGCGCAGTTTCTCGTGAGTCCCGTATCGATGCTGGCGCGCAGCTGGTTTCCCGGGTGGAGGCGTGGCGCCGGACACGTCTTCTCGATGGCGAGCGTCGTGCTCCACCCCGAGAGTCGCGGCTCCGTGAGCCTGCGCTCGAGCGATCCGCGCACTGCGCCGCGCATCCGTTTCAATCTCCTCGAGGCTCAAGCCGATCGGGAGACGCTGCGCTACATGCTGCGCTTCGTGCGCCGTTTCTTCGCGACCCCGCCCGCCGCGCAGCTCGTGAGCCAAGAGCTCCTTCCGGGCCCGGCCGTGCAAAGCGATGCGCAGCTCGATGCCCACATCCGCCGCTTCGTCGGCACGGCGATGCATCCGACCAGCACCTGCGCGATGGGCAGCGGCGAGGACGCGGTGCTCGATGGGGAGCTGCGCGTGCGCGGCTTGCGCGCGCTCAGAGTCGTCGATGCCTCGGTGATGCCGGCGATCGTCGGCGGCAACACCAACGCGCCTGTCATCATGATCGCCGAGAAGGCGGTCGACTTGATCCTCAGGCGCCCGCCGCTACCGCCCGCACACTTGCGCTGAGCGCGCGACCCTCGGCGCGCGCTGCACTAATCCTCCGTGCGCGGGATATGCGGGTGCTCGCGGATCGGGCGCACTGGCCGGATCTCGATTGAGCCCACGGCCGCCGGGGGAATCTTCGCGGCGATCTGGATCGCCTCGTTGAGGTCGCGGGCCTCGATGAGATAGAAGCCCGCGAGCTGCTCCTTGGTCTCCGCGAACGGGCCATCGGTCACCGAGAGACGGCCGGTGCGCACGCGCACCGTTGTCGCGGTCGCGACGCGCTCGAGCGCCTCCGAGGCGATGCAGCGGCCGCGCTCACGCAGCTCCCGGTCGCAGGCGAGGCACTCGCGGTCGTCCATCTCCGCGAGCTTCGCTTCCTCACCGTACACGAGACACAGATACTTCATCGTTGGGCCCTCGCGTGCCGGCGCGGTCACTGCCCCGGAACGGGCAGGCACTCCATGATCTCCACGCCATCGCCCGGGAAGACGCTGAAGTGCGGATGGTCATCGAACAGTCGCGCCGCGGCTTCCTGCGACTCCGCGCGCACGATGACGAAGCCCGCCATGTGGTTGCGAATGTCCGCGGTCCCCTCGCGCGAGACGCGCTGGGTCTTGCCGAGCGGGCCGCCGCCGTCTTCGATCTCCGCGCGGTGCCGGGCCCCCCATTCCTGCCAGGCCTTAATGCCGGCGGCCTGGCGACGGTTGCGCTCCGCGGCGTCGAGCTGGTCCCACTGGATACGGCTCGCGGAGGTTGGACTGCCGGTGTAGATCGCCATGAATCGCTTCATCGAGATGCTCCTTGCGCCCCGCGAACGGGCGCGGCGCTCCTCACCTTACCGAACGATCGGCGGCGCGATCGACCGCGGCCCAGACCTTTATTTTGCCGCGGGGTCGCGCTCCCTCAGAGGTGGCCGAGCTCGGCCAGCCGGCGCCGCAGGAACTGGCGCTCCGCTTCCTGGCGGGTGAGCGTGAGCGCCCGCTCGTAGGCCTCGCGCGCCTCGGCGCGGCGGCCGAGACGACGGCACAGGTCGGCCCGTGCGGCATGGGCAAGCCGGTAGTCGATGAGCTCGCCGCGGGCAAGGAGGGCCTCGATGAGCGCAAGCCCGACCGCGGGCCCATCGCGCATCGCGACCGCCACGGCGCGGTTGAGCGCGACGACCGGCGAGGGCTCGATCCGCTCGAGCAGATCGTAGAGGCCCACGATCTCGCGCCAGTCGGTCGCTGCGGAGCGGTCCGCCCGGCAGTGGCTCGCGGCGATCGCCGCCTGCAGCGCATAGGGCCCGAAGCGGCGCGCGCCGAACGCCTGCGCGACGAGCGCCGCGCCTTCGGCGATCTGCGCGCGGTTCCAGAGCGAGCGGTCCTGCTCCTCGAGCACGATCAGCTCGCCTGTGGGCGAGGTGCGCGCAGCGCGGCGCGAGTCGTGGAGGAGCATCAAGGCGAGCAGACCGAGCGCCTCCGGCTCCGCGGGCAGCAGCTCGACGAGCAGCCGCCCCAGGCGGATCGCCTCGCTCGCGAGGTCGAGCCGCATGAGCTCGCGCCCGGAGCTTGCCGCGTAGCCCTCGTTGAAGACCAGGTAGATCACACGCAGGGCCGAATCGAGCCGCTCGGGCCACTCCGCGGCTCCCGGCACCTCGTAGGGAATGCCGGCAGCGCGGATCTTCGCCTTGGCGCGCACGATGCGCTGCGCGAGCGTCGGGGCGGGCGTGAGGAATGCGTGCGCGATCTCCTCGGTCGTGAGCCCGCAGACCTCGCGCAGCGTGAGTGCGATGCGCGCCTCCGGCGCAAGCGCCGGGTGGCAGCAGGTGAAGATGAGCCGCAGTTGGTCATCGGCGATGGCCTCATCGCTCAACGGCTCCTCGGGCTCCTCCGCCGCATCGTGCGCGAGCGGATCGTAGCGCTCGAAGCGCGCATCGCGGCGTCTGGCGTCGATGCTGCGGAACCGCCCCGCCGAGATGAGCCAGGCGCGCGGATTCGCGGGGACTCCCTCGAGCGCCCATTTCTCGAGGGCGATGCGGAATGCCTCGTGCATCGCCTCCTCGGCCCGATCGAAATCGCCGAGCAAGCGGATCAACGTGGCGAGCACCGCGCGCGACTCCGCGCGGTAGACCGCCTCAATCTCCGCCCGGGGGTCCATGCGGAGCACCGCCGCCGGCGGCTCAACCGCGCGCGGGCTCGGCCGTCACCGGCTTGCCCGTCACCGGGTGGGGGTAGTGGAACGGCAGGAGGAAGGTCTGCGGCCAGGTCGCGGGCGGGTCGCGCAGCTGATCCGGACCGCGCGGATCCTCGGGGAACGTGCGCTCGTACAGCGACACCATGAGCGGCGCACGCGGGGAGTGCGCCCAGCCGTCCTCGAAGCGCGCCTGATAGACGATGCGGTAGTTGAAGACCTTGATCTTCCACACACCGTCCTCCTTGACGTACTCGTTCTCGTAGATGCCCGCTTCCAGGAACTGGGCGGGGATGCGCGGTGGGGCATCCTGCTTGCTCTCGTGCACACCGCCTTGCAGAAAGCAGCGGAAGCGCCCCTGCGCGCTCGCGCGGTCGGGGGCGACATCGACGATGTCCTGCGCGAGGATGTGCTCGAAGAGCAGCCCGTAGGCGGGCCCGTTGAGCCCCGATGCGCCCCCGTAGAGCCGTCGGGCGCCCGCGCGCCCGCGGAAGATGCCGTTCAAGAAGTAAAGCACGGCATCCTCGGCGAAGAGATCCACGATCGCGGGAAACAGGCACTTGTCCATGTAGTACCCATACTTGAACTGCAAGGTGCGCACCGCCTGGATATCGGCGTGCATGCCGACCTCGTGGCGCAGTGCCTGGAGCTCGCGGCGCAGCGCGTGGAGCTCCTCTTCGGCTGTCATACGAGATCCCCTTTGCCGGCGGCGGAGCGTGTCACCTGGTCGCGGTCCCCGACGCCGCGGTCCCGGCAAGCGCCTCGCGCCGCATCGCCTCGATGTCGTCGTCGAGCTCCATGTAGCGTCCGGTGAGCGCATCGTAGCGGCCGGAGGCGAGGTCGAGACAGCGCTGCGTGCAGCGCGCGAGGTCGGTCTCGCGGTGCGGGGAATCCCTGCGCTCGCGGATGCGCGCGACCATGCCCGGAAGCCAGCGCTGCGCATCGGGGGAGTTCATGGTCTCCTCCGCGATCCCCGTGTACACGAAGCCCGGATCGATCGCGAAAATGCTGACCCCCAGGCCCTTCGTCTCGGCCGCGAGCTCCGCCGTGATGCGCGTCTGCGCGATCTTTCCGGTGCAGTACGCCGAGAGGTAGGGGGCGACGAGGCGGCTCGCGAGCGCCGAGACGATAATGATCCGGCCCGCGCGCCGCTCGATCATGCCGGGCACGACGCGCCGGATGTAGAGGAAGGGTGCGCGGATATGCACCTGCTGCGCCGCCCACCAGGCTTCCGGATCGACGAGCCACAGCGGTCCGAAGGGTCCCGGGACGCCGGCGTTGCTCACGAGCAATGTGACCGGGCCAAAGCGCGCTTCGGTCGCCGCGACCACCCGGTCCACGTCGCGCAGCTCGGTCACATCCCCCGGCACCGCGAGCGCGCGCGCACCGGCGCCCTCGGCCTCGGCGACCGCCCGGTCGAGCTCGGCGCGCGTGCGCGAAGTGAAGGTGACCGCCGCACCCTCGCGGGCGAACCTCAACGCGATCGCCTTGCCGAAGCCGCGCCCGGCGCCGGTGACGACCGCGACCTCGCCCGCGAATTGACCTGTCATAGCCGCCCGCCCCGAGCGCCCCCGCTCGATCAGCGAACGAGTTTAAGGCAAGCGGACGGGCGACGGTGATCTGCTAGAGTGAGCTCACACGCCCGTGAGCCGATCGAGGGGATGCGATGAGCAGCAACGGCGAAGTCGAGGCGCTGCGCGCCGAAGTCGAGCGGCTTGGGCTCGAGCTCGCGCGGATGCAGGACGTTGAGGCCGTGCGGCGGCTGCAGTTCGCCTACGGCTATTACATGGACAAGGGGAAGTATCAGGAGGTCGTCGACCTCTTCGCCGACGACGGGGAGGTCCGCTTCATGGGCGGCATCTTCCGCGGCAAGGAGCGCGGGGTAAAGCGTCTCTACGTCGATCGGTTCCGCACGACCTTCACGCGCGGCAAGAACGGCCCCGTCTACGGGTTGCTCCTCGATCATCAGCAGCTTCAGGACATCATCGATGTCGCTCCCGACCGCTCGAGCGCGCAGGGGCGATTCCGCGCATTCCTTCAAGGCGGGAGCCACACGAGCAAGCCCGACCGCTCGGCGGGGCTGCCGCTGCAGTGGTGGGAGGCGGGGGTGTACGAGAACCTCTACGTGCGCGAGCACGGGGTGTGGAGGATCCGCATCCTCAACTACTGTCTCGCCTGGCAGGCCGACTACGAGACCGGCTGGGCGCACAGTAAGCCTCACGAGGGCCCGTTCTTCACCAAGACGTATCCGCAGGATCCGGGCGGACCCGATGAGATCACGCCCGAGCGTCCGGCGTTCTGGCCCGACACCGCCGTGGTGCCGTTCCACTACGTGCATCCGGTCACGGGGAAGCCTCATGAGTAGGGGCTTTCCGCGCTCGATGGATTTCAGCGGCTACAACGAGCCCTCGCGCATCGAGTGCGAGGTGTTCGACCTCGTCGTCGAGGGCACGCTGCCTGAGGAGATTCGCGGCAGCTGGTACCAGACGGTCCCCGATCCACAATTCCCGCCGCTGCTCGGCCACGATACCTATTTGAGCGGCGACGGCATGGTGCGGATGCTGCGCTTCGCCGGCGGACACGTCGACTTCCGGCAGCGCTACATCCAATCGCAGCGCTGGAAGCTCGAGCGCGCGGCGCGCCGCTCGCTCTACGGCCTGTATCGCAACCCCTACACCGACGACCCGAGCGTGCGCGGCAAATCGCGCGCCGTGTACAACACGACGCCGATCTTCCACGGCGGGCGGCTGCTCGCGCTCAAGGAAGACAGCCACGCCATGGAGCTCGATCCGCACACGCTCGAGACGCGCGGGGAGTGGGACTTCGAGGGGAAGCTCAAGAGCGAGACGATGACCGCGCATACGCGGCTCGACCCGGAGAGCGGCGAGCTCTACTTCTTCGGCTACGAGGCGAGCGGACTCGCCTCGCGCGATGTGGCCTTCTGCGTCGCCGATCGCGCAGGGCGCCTCACGCGCGAGGAGTGGTTCGAGGTGCCCTACTGCGCGCAGATGCACGATTTCGCGCTCACTCAGGAGCACGTGATCTTTCCGGTGTTTCCGACGACCGCGAGCCTCGAGCGGCTGAAGGCGGGCGGCGCGCACTGGGTGTGGGAGCCGTCCTTGCCCACCTACGTGGGCATCATGCCGCGCACCGGGAGCGTCAAGGACCTGCGCTGGTTCCGCGGCCCGGCCTGCATGGCGTATCACTTCATGAACGCCTACACCGAGGGCGCACGGGTGCACCTCGACTTCGGGGTGGCGAACGTCAATCCCTTTCCGTTCATTCAAGAGGCCTCGGGGCTCAGAGTCTCCCCGCAGGAGATGAGCGGTGACCTCGTGCGCTGGACGTTCGACTTGGGCAAGCCGGGCGAGCGCTGGGAACAATCCCGGCTCGGGCCGAGCGGGGACATGCCGCGGGTCGCCGAGCGCGACCATCTGCGCGACTACGAGGTCGGCTACTACCAGACCTTCGATCCGAGCGTCGGCCCGCCGCTCATCGCAGGCCCGGTGGGCGCGGGCTTCAACACGATCCTGCGGCTCGAGGTGAAGAGCGGCCGGCTCGAGCGGCTGCCGATGGACCCGCGCTCGACCGTTCAGGAGCACGTCCACATTCCCTCGCGCCAACCCGGGCACGAGGGCTATCTCGCTTTCCTCGTCGATCTGCACGATGAGCATCAGACGGAGATGTTCGTCGTCGAGGCGGCGCACATCGGGCGCGGACCCGTCGCACGCATCCGCATTCCGTTGCGCCTGCGGGTGGGCGTGCACGGCAACTGGGTGCCGGCAGAGGCGCTCGGCTGATTGACTAAGGGGGGGCCGATGAAGCGAGTCGAGCAAGCCGCGGCCGTCGAGACGCCGCACGCCGCTCCCGGGGCCGCGGAGCAGCCGTGGCCGCCGCCGGCGAAGGCCTGGTACGCGGTCGGGGTGTTCGCAATCGGGCTCACGTTTCTGTTTCTGGACCGCGGCGTGATCGCGCTTCTCGTGCAACCGATCAAGCAGGACCTGCACTTGAGCGACACGATGGTGGGCCTGCTCATGGGCCCGGCGTTCATCATCTTCTATCTCTTTCTCGGTCTCCCGATCGCACGGCTCGTCGACAGCCGCAGCCGCAAGGCCATCATCGCCTTCAGCATCGGGGCCTGGAGCCTCATGAGCGCGGCGTCCGGGCTCACGCGCAATCTGTGGGTAATGTTCGCCTGTCGCGTCGGCGTGGGGGTGGGCGAGGCCGGCAACGGGCCGGCCACCTACTCGATGATGGCGGACATGTTCCCGCCGCAGCGCCTCGCGCGGGCGATCTCCGTCATGCAGTTCGGCTTCGTCGCGGGCAATGGACTCGCCACGATCCTCACCGGCCTCATCATCTCCATGATCGCGGGCACGCACTCCTATCACGTTCCGCTCGTGGGCGAGGTGCACGGCTGGCAGCTCACGTTCTTTCTGGTCGGCCTCCCGGGGCTCATCGTGGCGGTGCTCGCGACGACGATGATGGAGCCGCCGCGCCGCGGCCGCATGCGCATCGAGCCCGCCGCCGCCGCGCAGTCCCGGCGCGCCATTCCGGTGCGCGAGGTGCTGCGCTACATGAGGCAGAACTGGGGCGCCTACGCCTCGATGTTCCTCGGCCTCGCCTTCGAATCGGTCGTCACGTTCGGCATCATGAACTGGGGCCCGACCTTCTTCGTGCGCACCTACGGATGGACCATTCCGCATTACGCCTACCTGAGTGGCGTACTGTTTCTCGTGCTGTGGCCGATCGGGCTCATCCCGGGCAGCATGCTCTCCGAGTGGCTCGGCAAGCGCGGATTCAAGAGCGCCTACCTCCTCGTCACGACGCTCTCGGTCACCGCGTTCGTGCCGCTCGCGATTCTCATGCCGCTCATGCCGAACGGCACCTGGGCGATGGTCGTGATGGGCGCGAGCTATCTCGTCGCGGGATTCGCTCCGGGGCCGCAGAACGCGGCGCTGCAGATCATCACGCCGAACGAGATGCGCGGTCAGGTGACCGCGCTCTTTCTGTTCATCTTCAATGTCTTCGGTTCCGGACTGGCACCGCTCATCATCGGTCTCGTCACCAATTACGTCGTGCACTCGGAGGCGAAGGTGGGCGAGTCGATCATGCTCACGGCGGCCACACTCGGGCCGATCGCAGTCGCGCTCATGTGGGCGGGCCTCAAGCCCTATGCGCGGAGCGTCGCCCGCATCGAGCAGTGGAGCTAAGATCGGCCCCGCCATGTACACGACGAGCACCGCGATCCTCGAGGCCCTGCATGAGGCGGGGATGGAATACGTCTTCGCGAACCTCGGGAGCGACCACAGCGCGTTCCTCGAGACGCTCGCGGAGGCCAGCGCCGCGGGGCGCCGCGAGCATTTCCCCGCCCTCATCACCTGTCCCGACGAGATGGTGGCCTTGAGCGCCGCGCACGGCTTCGCGCTTGCGAGCGGACGCCCGCAGGCCGTGCTCGTGCACGTCGAGTGCGGCACGCAGCAGCTGGGCGGCGCGATTCACAACGCCGCCAAGGGCCGCGTGCCCGTGCTCATCCTCGCAGGCGCCTCGCCCGCCACCCAGGAGGGCGAGGGGCGCGGCAGCCGCAACGAGTTCATCCACTGGATCCAGGATGTCTTCGATCAGCGCGGCCTCGTGCGCGGCTACATGCGCTACGACCACGAGATCCGCATGGGCGCGAACGCCAAGCAGATCGTGCACCGCGCTCTGCAGTTCGCCTTGAGCGAGCCGAAGGGTCCGGTGTACTTGACCGCCGCACGCGAGGTGCTCGAGGCCGAGATCGCCCCGGTGCGCATCGAGCTCGCGGAGTGGCCGGCGGTGGCGCGCATGGCGCTCGTGCCGGAGGATGCGCGCCACATTGCGCAGACGCTCTCTCGAGCCCGCCGCCCGCTCGTCGTCACCTCCTACGCCGGGCGCAACCCCGTGGCGGTGACCGAGCTCGTGCGTCTGTGCACGCGCCTCGGGATCGGGGTGCTCGAATCCGTGCCGAGCCAGATCAACTTTCCGCCCACCGAGGCGCTCTACCAGGGCTGCCAGTGGAACGAGAAGCGCCAGAACCCCGCGCTCGCGGAGGCCGACACGATCCTCGTCGTCGATTCCGACGTGCCGTGGATCCCGCAGATCAATCGCCCGAGCGATCGGGCGCTGATCCTGCACATCGATACCGATCCGCTCAAAGCCCAGATGCCGCTTTGGTACATCCACGCGCGCCACGTTTTCCGCGCGGATGCCGCGGTTGCGCTCAGGCAGGTGAACGACGAGCTCGACTCGATGCCGCTCGATTCGGCCGGCATCGCCGAGCGCACCGCGCACTACGCCCGGCGGCACGCGGAGCGAAGCGGGGAGCTCGAGCGGCTCGAGCGGCCGACGGCCGACACGCTCACCCCCGAGTACCTGACCGCGCGCGTACGCGAGGCGATCGGCGTCGATGCGATCGTCTTGAGCGAGGGCGTCACGAATTTCCACGTGATCGCGAATCACGCGGGCCGCACGCGTCCGGGGACGCTCTTCACGCAGGGCGGCGGCTCGCTCGGCTGGAACGGCGGGGCGGCGGTGGGCGCGAAGCTCGCGCGGCCCGATGAGCTCATCGTCGCGCTCACGGGCGACGGCTCGTACATGTTCTCCGTGCCCTCGAGCGTGCACTGGATGGCGCGGCGCTACCGCACGCCCTTCCTGCAGGTCGTCTACAACAATCGGGGTTGGCGCGCGCCCAAGTTCTCGACGCTCGGCGTGCACCCGGAGGGTTTCGCGAGCCGCGCGGAGGACTTGAGCGTGAGCTTCGATCCGCCGCCCGATTACGCCGGGATCGCCGCCGCCGCGGGCGGCGCGCTCGCCGAGACCGTCAAGCGTCCCGAGGAGCTCGACGGCGCGCTCGAGCGCGCGCTCCGCGCCGTGCGCGAGGAGCGCCGTGCAGCCGTGGTCGACGCCTGGCTAGCGCACCTGTAGCGCGGGCGCGCGCCTCAGGCCAAGCCGAAGACCCGCTCCGCATTCGTCTGGAAGAATTTCTTCTTGTCCGCGGCGGACATGCCCATCGCATCGAGCGCGAGGACTTCCTCCACCGGGCATTGGTAGGGATAGTCCATTGCGTAGAGCACGCGGTCGACGCCGACGACGCTCTGCGTGAACCTGATCGCGGGCTCCCAGGCGACCCCGGAATTGGTGATGTAGAAGTTCTCGCGCAGGTAGCGCGAGACCGTGCCCTTCTTGAGCGGCTTCATGAAATCGTAGCGCGCGGCGCGCACGCCGGCCTGATGCATGTAATCGAGGCGGTAGAGCCAGAACGGCAGCGCCTCGCCCATGTGGCCGATGATCACCTGAAGCTTGGGGAACCGATCGAGCGTGCCGCTCGTGATGAGCCTGAGCGCGTGCATCCCCGTCTCCACGCCGAAGCCGAAAATCGCCCCGTCGAGCCCCGATTCGAGCAGCGGGCCGATCATGTTGCGCGGCGGGGTGTTCGGGTGCAGATAGAGCGGCACGCCGAGGGCCTCGGTCGCCTCCAGGAGCGGGGAGAATTTCGGATGGTCGAGGTACTCGCCCTGGATGTGCGAATTGATGATGACCGCGCGCAGGCCGAGCTTGCCCACCGCCCGCTCGATCTCTCGCGCAGCGGCATTCGGGTCCTGCGGTGCGCAGGCGGCCATGCCGGTGAAGCGCTCGGGATGGCTGCGGCACGCTTGGGCGAGCTGATCGTTCGCAAGCGCGGCCATCGCGACCGCTTGCTCGCGCGGCAGGATCTGCGGGCCGGGAGCGGTCACGGCGATCACCTGCCGGTCGATGCCGCGCGCTTCCATGTCCGCCAAGCGCAGCGCGCCCAAGTCCTGCAGGCGCTCGCGCACGAAGCGCGGCCGCTCGGCATCGCTCGTGACGTAAAAGCCCATGAGGCTGCGGAACCCCGGGTCCAGGTCCGGCTCGGCCAAGAGCTCGCGGTAGAGCCGGATCATCTCCGGGGGCGCGAACGCCTCCTCGGTCGCAATGCGCAGGTAGCCGGGATTGCGCGCGGGCGTCGCCGCGGCGCCGCCTTTCGCGGCGGTCTCGGGGGCGTGATGCGTAGTCATGGCTCGTCCGTCGTTCGTTGCGGCCGCGGCTCGGCGCACGATTATAATTGCGCGCGGCGGATCGGGCGCGCGCGGGCGGGGAACATGGCGAAATATCAAGCGAATCTCGAGCTCGATGCGCTGGTTGCGATCGACGTTCACACGCACGCCAACATCTCCGGCCGCGCACCGCGCGATCCCTGCGCGCACGCCTTCGACGAGGCGATGGCGAAATACTTCCGCTCCGGCAAGCCGCCGACGCCCGCGGAGGTCGCGCAGTACTACCGCGAGCGGCACATGGCGGCCGTGATCTTCACCGTGGACATGGAGGCCGAGGTCGGCCACTGGCGCATCGCGAACGAGGAGGTGGCGGAGGCCGCCGCCGAGAACAACGATGCGCTCATTCCGTTTGCGAGCATCGATCCGGCGCGCGGCAAGATGGGCGTGCGCGAGGCGCGGCGGCTCATCGAGGAGTACGGCGTGCGCGGCTTCAAGTTCCACCCCTCCGCGCAGGGCTTCTATCCGAACGACCGCAAGGCCTATCCGCTCTACGAGGTCATCGCGGAGGCGGGGCTCCCGGCGCTTTTCCACACCGGACAGACCGGCGTGGGCGCGGGTCTGCCCGGCGGCATGGGGATCAAGCTCAAGTACTCGAACCCGATCTACCTGGACGATGTCGCGGCGGATTTCCCGAGCCTCACGATCGTGATGGCGCATCCCTCCTTTCCGTGGCAGGACGAGGCGCTCGCGATTGCAACGCACAAGCCCAACACCTACATCGATCTTTCCGGATGGTCGCCAAAGTACTTCGCGCCGAATCTGGTGCAGTACGCGAATACGCTCCTCAAGGACCGTGTGCTCTTCGGGACCGACTATCCGGCACTCACCGCCGAGCGCTGGCTAGCCGACTTCGAGAAGCTCCCGATCAAGCCGGAAGTGCGCCCGCTCATCCTCAAGGAGAATGCGATCCGCCTGCTGAAGCTGCGCTGAGCCGGGCCGCACCGCGCGCACGGCGACGCCGGCTCGCCGCGGGCGGAAAAAGACCTTGGCGTCCGCGGAGTGGTCCGCGCCGAGCGGATCCTGTTGCGCGCCGGCCGCAGCGCGCGCATCGGCCCGGGGAACGGGCACCGGCATTGAAAATTGCCCCACTGGGCGGTCAAAATGCGCGGCTCAGCCCGTCGCACCCACAAAAGAGAGAGATTGCCCCATGAGCCAGCAGAGTTTGGAGAGCTTGTTGAAGTCCGCCGGTAATCCGGTCAGTTTGCTGCGCAATTCGCAGCTCGGGGCTTACGTCTACCCGGTGGTGCCGAGCGAGTTCTCGAACTGGCGCGACGAGCAGCGCGCGTGGCGCGAGAGCGCGGTGCTCTTCGACCAGTCGCACCATATGGCAGAGTTCACGGTCAAGGGCCCGGACGCGCTCAAGTTCTGCTCCTATCTGACGATCAACAGCTTCAACAACTTCGCGCCGAACCGCGCGAAGCAGATGGTGCCCTGCAGCTACGACGGCTACGTGATCGGCGACGGGATTCTGTTCTATCTGGACAAGGACGAGCTCGTGTTCGTCGGTCGCGCACCGACGGTGAACTGGATGCAGTTCCACGCCGAGACGGGCGGATTCAAGATCGACACCATCCGCGATGACCGCTCGCCCTCGCACCCGCGCGGCAAGGCCGTCACGCGCCGCCACTACCGCTTCCAGGTGCAGGGCCCGAATGCGTGGAAGGTCCTCGAGAAGCTCAACGGCGGGCCGATTCCGGAAGTGAAGTTCTTCACCATGGACGCCATCAACGTCAAGGGCCGCAAGGTGCGCTGCTTGCGTCACGGCATGGCCGGAGCCCCGGGCCTCGAGCTGTGGGGCCCGTACGCCGAGTACGACGCGATCCGCGACGCCATCGTCGAGGCGGGCAAGGACTTTGGCCTGGTGCAGGTGGGCGCGCGCGCATACGCGAGCAACACGCTCGAGTCGGGCTGGATTCCCTCGCCCCTGCCCGCCGTGTACACCGGCGAGAAGATGAAGAAGTACCGCGAGTGGCTGCCGGCGGCGGGCTACGAGGGTACCGCCTCCATCTCCGGGAGCTTCGTCGGCACGCGCATCGAGGACTACTACACCACCCCCTACGAGCTCGGCTACGGCCCGTTCGTCAAGTTCGACCATGACTTCATCGGGCGCGATGCGCTCGAGCGGATGGCGAGCCAGCCGCATCGCAAGAAGGTGACCTTTGCGTGGAACGGCGATGACATGGCGAAGATCTACGCCTCGCTCTTCGTGCCGGGCGCCGATCACTACAAGTTCTTCGATCTGCCGATCGCCAACTACGGCGCCGCCTCGTTCGATGCCGTGAAGATGGGCGGCAAGGTCGTGGGCGTGTCGATGTTCGGCGGCTACAGCTACAACGAGCGCACCGCGCTCTCCCTCGGCGTCGTCGACCCGAATATCAACGTGGGCGATGTGCTCACGCTCGTGTGGGGCGAGGAGGGCGGCGGCACGAAGAAGCCGACCGTCGAGCGCCACCAGCAGCTCGACGTGCGCGTGCGCGTCTCCCCGGTGCCCTTCGCGCAGGATGCGCGCGAGCACTACGCCTCGGGCTGGCGCACCCGTCAGGTCTAAAGCGAAGCGCGCTCGGTACCGGCGAGGAGCCGGGCGCCCGCTGCGACCTGCGTCGCGTGGGCGCGCGCGCGCGGCAGGATGTGCGCGGCATAGAAGCGCGCGCCGTCGCGCGCGGCGCGCCGCGACGGCTCGGTGCCGGCGGCTCCCGCCGCTGCGTGCGCGCTCAGCGCCCACTGCCAGCCGCCCGCGACCACCGCGAGCCACTGCAGGAAGGGCTGCGCAACGGCACCGGCCAGCTCGCTTTCGCGCGCGCTCGCGGCGCTGAGCGCAGCGGCCGCCTGCCGCAGCTCGCCGCACTCTGCGAGCAGCCGCCGCGGCCACTCCTCCTGTGCGGCGAGCGCGTGGGCGCTCGCCTCGATGTCCGCGAGCAGCGCGGCGAGCGCCGCCCCGCCATCGCGGAGCACCTTGCGCACGATGAGATCCTGCGCCTGGATGAAATTGGTGCCCTCGAAGATCGGTCCGATGCGCGCATCGCGATAGACCTGCTCGATCTCGCTCTCGACGATATAGCCCGCCCCGCCGTGCACCTGCACGCCCAAGGAGGCGACCTCGACGGCCGTGTCCGTGCACCACGCCTTCACGAGCGGCGTCAGGAGCGAGGCGCGCTCGAGCGCGCGTGCGCGCGCTGCGGGCTCGATGTCCGCGCCGGCCACATCGAGCGCCGCCGCCGCGGTGTAGGCGAGGCCGCGCGCGGCGTGCGTGAGCACCTTCATGGTGAGGAGCATGCGACGCACGTCGGCGTGCTCGATGATCGCGCGCGGTGCGCCCGCGCGGTCACGGCCCTGGAGCCGCTCCTGCGCGTAGGCGCGCGCGAGCTGGAAGGCGCGCTCGGCAAGTCCGGTGGAATGGACTCCGACTCCGAGGCGCATGTGATTCATCATCGTGAACATGCAGTCGATGCCGCCCCCCACGGGCCCGACGAGCCAGCCGCGGGCGCCTTCTCGTTCTCCGTAGGCCATCACGCAGGTGGGGCTCGCGCGAATACCCATCTTGTGCTCGAGGGAGATCGCGCGCAGATCGTTCGGCGCGAGGTCTCCATCGGCCGCGGGCACGCGCTTCGGCACCAGAAACAACGACAGTCCGCGCACGCTCGGCGGGGCGTCCGGTGTGCGCGCGAGCACCAGATGCACGATGTTGTCGCTGAGATCGTGATCGCCCCAGGAGATGAAGATCTTCCGGCCCGTGAGCCGCCATGCCGTCCCGTCGGGCCGCGCGAGCGTGCGGATGGCTGCGAGGTCGGATCCGGCCTGCGGTTCGGTCATCGCCATCGCGGCTGTCCACGCCCCGCTTGCGAGCGGCCGCGCGTAGCGCTCGAGGAGCTCGCCGGTCACATGCGCGCGCAGCGCCTCGAGCGCCCCGACCGCGGCCTCCGGACACATCGCGAAGGCCAGATTCGCCGCGCCCCACATCTCGGTCACGGCGGCACCGAGGAGCATGGGCAGGGCCTGCCCGCCGAGCGACTGCGGTGCGGCGAGCGCGGGCCAGCCGTCGGCGCAGAAGCGCTGGTATGCCTCGCGAAAGCCCGCAGGTGTCGCGACCCCGCGCCCATCGAGGCGGCACCCGGCGGCATCCCCGCGGTGATTGAGCGGGGAGAGCACCTCGCGTGCGATGCGCGCGGCGCTCTGGAGCACGGCGTCTTCGACTTCCGCCACGGTCGCGGCGCACCCCGGCACGCCCGTGAGCCCTGCCGAGCGCGCCGCCTGATCGAGTGCGGCGTGCATGGCCTCGAGCGGTGCTTCGTAGGGGCGGCCCATCGCCCTCAGAGCTCCCGCGCCACGTCGATGAAGAGTGAGCGCAGCCAGGCGTGTCCGGGATCGGGCTCGTTGCGCTTGTGCCAGAGCAGAACCTCGTGGCTGTCGAGTGCGTCGAATGGGAGTGCGAACGTCTTGAGCGGCACGATGGGTGCGACGAGCGCCGCGATGCGCTCCGGGATCGTCGCGATGAGCGGCGTGCCGGGCAGCATGAACGGCAGCTCGAGCAGACTCTGCGCCGTCGCGCGCACCTCGATCTCCATGTTCAGCAGCCGCCGCACCAGATCCTCCACGGGAGCGGTGTGGCCGTTCGGGCGAGGAAAGATATGCGGGAGCGATTGGTACTGCGCGAGGGTGAGCTCATCACGGACCGTCGGGTGGTCCTGGTCGAGCGCGCCCACCCAGCGCACCGGGCGCAGCTCCACCACGCGCAGCACTTCGGGGAAGGCGCGAATGCCGAACAGCCCGAGAATCCCCAGGCACAGACACAGGTCCGCGTCCCCGTACTCGAGCCGCGTGAGGCTCGTATGGGAAATCTGCTCGATGTGGCACTGGATACCGGGCGCTTCGCGCGCAAGGCGGGCGAGAATCCCCGGGACCACCCGCGGCGCGGCCTCGTCGGTGACGATCGCGGTAAACACGCGCTTGACCGTGGCGGGGTCGAAGGTGGGCTGTGTGCCGAGCGTCGCCTGGACCCTGAGCAGCGCCTCACGCACCGGCTCGACGAGCGAGAGGCCGCGCGGGGTGAGCTCCATGTCGCGCCCGATGCGCACCAGCAGCGGATCGTTGAAGTAGTCGCGCAGTTTTTGCAGTGCAGCGCTCATGGCCGGCTGGGATACATAAACCCGCTCGGCGGCGCGGGTGACGTTCTTCTCGTGCAGCAGGGCATCGAGCGCGATGAGGAGATTCAGGTCGAACCGGTTGAGCTGCATGCGTGTTATGTGAGCGCCCGCCCCCGCGCGGGACAGCCATATTGGACGTGAATAGCTTTAATCCGCAAAAATGATTGCCCCGATCGTGCCGGAGTCGCTAAGGTCAGCCCCCGAACCATGCAAGAGCTCGCCCCCCCACAGCGTGAAGCGGTGCGCCGCGTTCTCGAGCGCCTGAAGGGCGCCCCGGGACCCCTGATCGAGGTGCTTCACGGGGTGCAGGAGGCGCTCGGCTTCATCCCCGCCGGCGCGGTGCCCCTCATCGCCCAAGAGCTCAATCTCTCGCGTGCCGAGGTTCACGGGGTGATCACGTTCTACCACCACTTTCGCCACGCGCCGGCCGGGACGCACACGGTGCAGGTCTGCCGCGCCGAGGCCTGCCAGTCGATGGGCGCCGAGGCGCTGCTCGCGCACGCGCGCGTGCGCCTCGGCATCGACGTGCACGAAACGACGCCCGACGGCCGCTTCTCGCTCGAGCCGGTGTATTGCCTCGGCAACTGCGCCTGCTCGCCGGCGCTGATGATCGACGGGGAGCTCTACGGGCGCGTCACCGCGAACCGGTTCGATGCGCTCATCGCCGCGCAGGAGCCGAAGCGGTGACCGCGACGGTCTACGTCCCGCGCGATGCCGCGGCGCTGTCCCTCGGTGCCGAGGAGGTGGCCCACGCGATCGGCATCTACGCCGCGGCGCGTAACCTCCCGCTCAAGCTCGTGCGCAACGGCACCCGCGGCATGTGCTGGCTCGAGCCGCTCGTGGAGGTCGAGACGCCCTCCGGGCGTCACGCCTACGGCCCGGTGAGCGCCGCCGACGTGGCGGGCCTGTTCGAGGCCGGATTCCTGCGCGGCGCGCCGCATGCCCTGCACCGCGGGCTCACCGCGGAGATCCCGTACTTCAAATCGCAGCAGCGGCTCACCTTCGCGCGCGTCGGGGTGACCGATCCGACGAGCCTTCCCGACTACCTGGCCCACGGCGGATATCGCGGACTCGAGCGGGCGCTCGAGCTCGCACCGGCCGCGATCGTGCAGGCGATCACCGACTCCGGCCTGCGCGGGCGCGGTGGTGCGGCGTTTCCGACCGGCATCAAATGGAAGACCGTGCTCGATCAGGCGGTCGATCAGAAATATGTCACCTGCAACGCCGATGAGGGCGATTCGGGGACGTTCGCCGACCGGATGCTGATGGAGGGCGATCCGTTCGCGCTCATCGAGGGCATGACGATCGCCGCGCTCGCGGTCGGGGCGACGCAGGGCTTCATCTACCTGCGGGCCGAGTATCCCCACGCGCACCGCGTGCTCCACCAGGCGATCGCTGCGGCTTATCACGAGGGGTACCTGGGCGAGAGCGTGCGCGGGAGCGGCAAGCGCTTCGATCTCGGCGTGCGGCTCGGCGCGGGCGCGTACATCTGCGGCGAGGAGACCTCGATGCTCGAGAGCCTCGAGGGCCGCCGCGGCGAGGTGCGGGTGCGCCCGCCGCTGCCGGCGGTGAAGGGCCTCTTTGGGCGCCCGACGATCGTCAACAACGTGATCTCGCTTGCGAGCGTGCCGATCATCCTCGAGCGCGGCGCACCGTTCTACCGCGACTACGGCAGCGGCAAGTCCCGCGGCACGCTCCCGATCCAGCTCGCCGGCAATATCCGCCGCGGCGGACTCATCGAGCGCGCCTTCGGCCTGCCGTTGCAGGAGCTCCTCTACGACTACGGCGGCGGCAGCGCTTCCGGCCGGCCGATTCGCGCCGTGCAGGTCGGCGGGCCGCTCGGGGCCTACATCCCGGCCTCGCAGTTCGATGTGCGCATCGACTACGAGGCGCTCGCGGACATTGGAGCGCTCTTGGGACATGGCGGCATCGTCGTCTTCGACGACACGGTCGACATGGCACGCATGGCGCGCTACGCCATGGAATTCTGCGCGATCGAATCCTGCGGCAAGTGCACGCCCTGCCGCATCGGCTCGACCCGCGGGGTGGAAATCGTCGAGCGCATCCTGGGCGGCGTCGAGCCCGCCTCGAACGTGGCGCTCCTCGAGGAGCTGTGTGAGACCATGCTCCACGGCTCGCTCTGCGGCCTGGGCGGCATGACGCCTTTCCCGGTGCAGAGCGCGCTCAAGCATTTTCCGGAGGACTTCCGCCGCACCCGACCCCAATAGGATCGGGCACGGCCGGTGAGGTGCTGAATCATGTACGCGATCGACTATTCCGACCCCGGCACACCTGCGAGCGAGGCGACCGAGCCCGTCACCGTCGAGATCGACGGGCAGTCCGTCACGGTTCCCGCGGGCACCTCGATCATGCGCGCGGCCGCGGCGCTCGAGCGGCACATCCCGAAGCTGTGCGCGACGGGAACGCTCAAGGCGTTCGGCTCGTGCCGGCTGTGCCTGGTCGAGATCGAGGGCCGCAAGGGCTATCCGGCCTCGTGCACGACCACCGTCGCGCCCGGCATGAAGATCCACACCGAGAGCGAGCAGCTCGCCAAGCTCCGCCGCAACGTGGTCGAGCTCTACGTCTCCGATCACCCGCTCGACTGCGATACCTGCCCCGCCGACGGACATTGCGAGCTGCAGAACATGGCCGCGCACGTCGGGGTCACCGACACGCGCTACGGGCTCGAGGGCGCGCGTCACGCGGCGCTCGCGCAGGATCCGAGCAATCCCTATTTCACGTTCGATCCGACGCTCTGCATCGTCTGCTCGCGGTGCGTGCGCGCGTGCGACGAGCAGCAGGGGACGCTTGCGCTCACCGTGCAGGGACGCGGCTTCGCATCGAAGATTGCGGCGAGCCAGGAC
Source organism: Steroidobacteraceae bacterium (assembly GCA_035523875.1). GTDB lineage: Bacteria > Pseudomonadota > Gammaproteobacteria > Steroidobacterales > Steroidobacteraceae > JASHUC01. Next base: position 55,024 of record DATKPY010000036.1, on the reverse strand, counting down.
GAGGCGTTTCTCGATTCCGAGTGCGTCTCCTGCGGCGCCTGCGTCGAGGCGTGCCCGACCGGCGCCCTCGCGGAGAAGTCCCTGATCGCCCTCGGCAAGGCCGAGAAGGCGGTCGAGACCACCTGCGCGTACTGCGGCGTCGGCTGCTCGCTCGAGGCCGAGGTGAAGACCGTGCCCACCCCAGAGGTCGTGCGCATGGTGCCGAACCGCACGGGGAAGGCGAACCAGGGCCATGCCTGCGTGAAGGGCCGCTTCGCCTACGGCTACGCCACCCATCCCGATCGGATCTTGACGCCGCTCATCCGCGCCTCGATCCGCGACGACTGGCGCCAAGTGAGCTGGGAGGAGGCGATCGCGTACGCCGCGCGCGAGATCAAGCGCATCCAGGTCAAGTTCGGCAAGGACTCCGTGGGCGGCATCACCTCCTCGCGCTGCACGAACGAGGAGACGTTCCTGGTGCAGAAGCTCGTGCGTGCGGCGTTCCACAACAACAACGTCGACACCTGCGCTCGGGTCTGTCACTCCCCGACGGGCTACGGTCTCAAGAACACGATCGGTGAGTCGGCGGGCACCCAAGCCTTCACCTCGGTGCAGAAGGCCGACGTGATCATGGTGGTCGGGGCGAACCCCACCGACGGCCACCCGGTGTTCGCCTCGCAGTTGAAGCGCCGCCTGCGCGAGGGTGCGCAGCTCATCGTCGTCGATCCGCGGCGCATCGGCCTGGTGCGCGCCCCGCACATCCAGGCGGCCTACCACCTGCCGCTCAAGCCCGGAACGAACGTCGCGCTCATCAATGCGCTCGCGCACGTGATCGTGACCGAGGGCTTCGTGCGCGAGGACTTCGTGAATGCGCGCTGCGAGGTGGACTCCTTCCGCAAGTGGCGCGACTTCGTGGCCGAGGAGCGCAACTCTCCCGAGGCGAGCGAGTCCTTGACCGGCGTGCCGGCCGAGCTCGTGCGCGGGGCGGCGCGGCTCTACGGGCGCGCCGGAAACGCGGCGATCTACTACGGGCTCGGGGTGACCGAGCACAGCCAGGGCTCCACGATGGTGATGGGTATCGCGAACCTCGCCATGGCGACCGCCAACATCGGCCGGGAAGGCGTGGGCGTGCAGCCTTTGCGCGGCCAGAACAACGTGCAGGGCTCGTGCGACATGGGCTCCTTCCCGCACGAGTTCAGCGGCTACCGCCACGTCTCGGATGCGGGCGTGCGCGGACTGTTCGAGCACGCCTGGGGCGTGCCGCTCGAGTCCGAGCCGGGACTGCGCATTCCGAACATGTTCGAAGCGGCACTCGATGGCAGCTTCAAGGCGCTCTACGTGCAGGGCGAGGACATCGCCCAGTCGGACCCCAACACCAATCACGTCTCGGCGGCGCTCGAGGCGATGGAGTGCATCATCGTCCAGGACCTGTTCCTCAACGAGACGGCGCGCTTCGCGCACGTGTTCCTGCCCGGCTCCTCGTTCCTCGAGAAGGACGGCACGTTCACGAACGCCGAGCGGCGCATCGGGCGCGTGCGCAAGGTGATGGAGCCGCTCGCGCGCTATGCGGACTGGGAAGCGACGCAGCTCCTCGCGAACGCGCTCGGCTATCCGATGCACTACACGCACCCGAGCGAGATCATGGATGAGATCGCGGCGCTCACCCCGACGTTCCGCGGCGTCACCTACGAGAAGCTCGAGCGCTTGGGGAGCATCCAGTGGCCGTGCAACGATGCGGCGCCCGAGGGTACTCCCACGATGCACGTCCACGAGTTCGTGCGCGGCAAGGGCAAGTTCCTGGTGACCGAGTACGTGCCGACGAGTGAGCGCTCGACGGCGCGCTTCCCGCTCATCCTCACCACCGGGCGCATCCTCACGCAGTACAACGTGGGCGCCCAGACACGCCGCACCGCGAATGTGGTGTGGCACGACGAGGACGTGCTCGAGATGCATCCGCACGATGCCGATGAGCGGGGCGTGAGCGACGGGGACTGGGTCGGCATCATGAGCCGCACCGGGGATACGGTGCTGCGCGCGCGCATCACCGACAGGATGCAGCCGGGCGTGGTCTACACGACCTTCCACTTCCCGGAATCGGCCGCGAACATCGTCACGACCGAGAACTCCGACTGGGCGACCAATTGCCCCGAGTACAAGGTGACGGCGGTGCAGGTGGTGAAGGTCGAGCAGCGCGACGCCTGGGAGCGGCGCGCCGCGGAGGAGCGGGCGAGCGGCAAGGGCCATGCGCGGCCCCGAGACGTAGCGCCCGCTTGAGCGACTGTGACTGAGGTGGCCCCGAGCGTCGGCGCCGGGGAGCCCGCCGGCGCCGTCGGATGCGCCACCGAGCTCGGCGTGGAGCGCTGGAGCAGCGGGGTCACCACGCACGCCACCGATCGGGTGGCCGAGGAGGCGCCGATTGCGCTCGTCTATCACGGTGTGCCGCACGTGGTGATGCTCGCAACCCCCGCCGACCTCACGGATTTCGCCTACGGCTTCAGCGTCACCGAGGAGCTGGTCGCGGATCCGCAGGAGATCCGCGCGGTGGAAGTGCACGCGGGGGCGGGAGAGGAGGCGATCGAGGTGCGCATCGCGATCGCCTGGGAGCGCTTCCCGGAGCTGCTGCGCCGGCGCCGCAACTTGACCGCGCGCACGGGCTGCGGGCTCTGCGGCGCGGAGACGCTCGAGCAGGCGATCCGCGAGCACTCGCGCATCGGCCAGGGTCCGCGCGTGCGCATCGAGGATCTGCACGGCGCGATCGCCGCGCTCGAATCGCTGCAGCCGCTCAATGCGCGCACCGGCAGCGTCCACGCCGCCGCGTGGGTGATTCCGGGGCAGGGGATCCAGTGCGTGCGTGAGGACGTGGGCCGGCACAATGCGCTCGACAAGGCGATCGGCGCGCTGCTGCGCGCCGGGACCGATCTCGAAGCCGGCTACATGATCGTCACGAGCCGCGCGAGCTTCGAGATGGTGCAGAAGGCCGCGGCGGTCGGGATCGGACTGCTGTGCGCGCTCTCGGCGCCGACCGCGCTCGCGGTGCGCTACGCCGAGCGCAGCGGGCTCACGCTGGTCGCGTTCGCGCGCCGCGACCGACACGTCGTGTACGCGCATCCGCGGCGGCTCGAGGCGTAAGCGGCCGGCGCGCGGTGCGGGCGAATCAGGCGAGCGGAGAGACCCATGAACGTCGAGCACCTCGTGAAAATGGTCAATGAGATCGGTGAGTTCTTCGCGAGCGAGTCCGCGCCCGGTCAGGCACCGCGCGATGTCGCGACGCACCTGCGGCGCTTCTGGGATCCGCGCATGCGCCGCGAGATCATTGCGCACCTGCGCCGCGGCGGTGCCGGCCTCGACGAGCTCGCGCGCAGCGCGGTCGCGATCCTCGCCGCCGAGGCGGAATCGGCCCAGCCGGCGAGCGCGGCCAAGCCGCCCGCCGGGGCCCCGTAAGGCATATCGGGGGTGAATATCTCCTATACCAACTATCGATTTGCGGCTCGCGCCGCGGTGCGGCTACCGTTCGCGTCCACCGTCCTCAGGTGCGAGCCATGAACGTCGCCCGAGATCAGGCCGCTGCGAAACTAAGGTCGAGCGAGACGGGGAAGGAGCCTTCCAACCACCCCCCGTTCCGCTTCTATGACAACCGCCAGAAATATCTGGCGTTCGTCAACACCTGCAACGAGAAATCCGCGATCGCGCGCCGGGCCATCCAGGAGCTCGCGCACGTGAAGCCCGCGCCGCCGGCGATCCGCCTGTTCGATGCCGGCATGGGGGATGCGACGGTGCTCTCGCGCCTGATGCGCGGCATGCACCGGCTCTTCCCCACGGTCCCGATCTCGGTCGTCGCCAAGGAGATCAGCCTCGAGGACGTGCGGCTCGGGCTCGAGAAGATGCCCGATCGCTTCCAGGAGCATCCGGCGAGCGTCCTCGTGGTCACGAATCTCAACTACGCCGAGGCCCCGCGCCTGATGCCGCGCGATACCCAGGTCGCCGCGGCGCTCAACTGGCAGGAAGTGCGCCTCGCCGGCAGCTCCGCGCACGAGTACGCCGAGCAGATCGAGGAGCTCGGCGCGACGCTCGACTACGGCTGGCAGACGAAGCCCAGCTCGAAGAGCGGCAACCCGATCTATCAGCGCCCCTCGGTGCTCGTCGTCTACCGCGAGGACCACAAGTTCCTGCTCGATGCGGTGATCCCGAAGCCCGGGCGCATCTTCCAGAGCTACGATCTCATCATCGCCTCGCAGCCGTGGCGGGCGCGCATGGCAGCGGAGTTCAAGGCGCAGAAGGTGCTCGCGCCGCTCGTGCGCAGCCTCGCCCCGGGTGGACGGCTGCTCGCGATCCAGTCCTGGGGCCACGATCCCTCGCTCGAGATCATCCAGAAGCTCTGGCCGGGTGAGAATCCCTTCACGGTCGACCGCCACCAGCTGCTCGCCGCCTTGAAGAGCGAGCTCGGCCGCGATGCGCGCGACTTCGCGTTGACCGCGCTCCCCGACGACAAGGCCGTGTTCCGCTACGAGATGCACACGCTCCCCTCGGAGATCGGCGATCGCATCGGTACCTCGACGCTCTTTGCGGCGTGGAATGCGGCGATCTACGTCAACCAGATCGAGGACGAGCGGCTCGACTCGGTGGTGCAGGATGGCGCCTATCTCGATGCGACCCAGCAGGTGCTGCAGAAGCACGGTGGGCTGTGGTTCAACGACGAGAGCTTCGTCGTCACGCGCCGCCGAGCGTGATCCGCCCGTTCCAATCCCGTCAACCCGCAAGCAGGCCCCTCCACCCCCGAAATGAATGCATCCATGAACGCGCACGTGAACGCACCGAACTCGCTCGACGCCGCCGATTTGAAGCGCCGCATCCTCGACTTCGTGCGCAATACCTCGACGGAGATCTCCCCGCACGATGAGGGAATCGTCACCGAGCTCGCGACCGTGCTGCCGCAGGGCACCACGGTGTACGTCGCGCACACGCCGAAGGCGGCGCTCGCGGACATCGTGCGCGTCGCCTCCAAAGTCCAGGCGACGGGCCTGAAAGCCTCCCCGCACATCGTCGCCCGGCGCATCGAGAGTGCGCAGGCGCTGCGCGCGGCCTTGCAGGATCTGCGCGCCGCGGGCATCGAGCAGGTGCTGCTGGTCGCGGGCGACCGCAATCCTCCGGCGGGCGAGTTCACGAGCACGCTCGAGATCCTGGCGAGCGGCCTACTCGGCGAGGCCGGCATCCGCAAGGTCGGGGTCGCGGGCCACCCGGAAGGCCATCCGGCCGTCGGCGCGGAGACGCTCTGGAGCGCGCTCAAGGCAAAGCAGGCATACGCCGAGCGTACCGGCACCGCGATGCACATCGCCACGCAGTTCAGCTTCAACCCCGAGGCGCTCTTCGCCTGGGACCGCCGGCTCGGCGAGGAAGGCATCAGGCTCCCGGTGCATGTCGGCATCGCAGGACCGACGCCGCTCCCAAAGCTCATCAAGTTCGCCGTCCAGTGCGGCATCGGCGCCTCGCTCGGCGCGTTGAGCAAGGGGATGGGACTCATGGGCCGCGTCGCGGGGCTCGCCACATCGCCCGATGAGATGCTGATCGGCATCGTGCGCGGCGCCGCGGCGCAGGGCGCGACGCACCTCGCGCATCCGCACTTCTATGCCTTCGGGGGCGTCATGGCGACGGCGAAGTGGCTGCGCGGCGTCCTCGACGGCGAGTTCGAGCTCGACCGCGACGGTGAGAAGTTCACGGTGAGCGCTTGAGCGCGCGGGCCATGGGCGCAGCGACGGCAGCGCGGCCCGGCCGGGCGCTCATCACCGGCTCGATCGCATTCGACAACATCATGGTGTTCGCCGGGCGCTTCAAGGATCACATCCTTCCGGACAAGATCCACATTCTCAACGTCTCGTTCCTGGTGCCGCAGCTCCGGCGCGAATTCGGCGGCTGCGCGGGCAACATCGCCTATAATTTGAAACTGTTGGGCGACCTCGCCTACCCGATGGCGACCGTGGGCCGCGACTTCGCGCCGTACGCCGAATGGATGCGCGCGAACGGCGTGCCGCTCGAGCACGTGCGGGTGATCGACTCCGAGCACACGGCGCAGGCATTCATCACGACCGATCTCGATGACAACCAGATCACCGCCTTCCACCCCGGCGCGATGCAGCACGCGCACGCGAACAAGGTGAGCGATGCGCGCGATATCGCGCTCGGCATCGTCGCGCCCGACGGGCGCGACGGCATGGTCGAGCACGCCGCGCAATTCGCCGCCGCCGGCATCCCCTTCATCTTCGATCCGGGTCAGGGAATGCCGATGTTCGACGGGCCGGAGCTGCGCACGTTCATCGAGCAGGCCACCTGGGTGGCGGTGAACGACTACGAGTGGCAGCTCATGCAGCAGAAGACCGGGTGGTCCGCGCGCGAGGTCGCCGAGCGGGTCGATGCGCTCATCGTCACGCGCGGCGCCGAGGGCTCGCTCATCCACCTCAAGGGCCGCGTGCACGAGATCCCCTGCGCCCGGGCGAAGGCCGTCATCGATCCCACGGGGTGCGGGGACGCCTACCGCGCCGGGCTCATCCACGGTCTGCTGCGCGGACTCGACTGGGAGACGACCGGCCGCATCGCCTCGCTCAGCGGCGCGCTCAAGATCGAGTCGCGCGGCACGCAAAACCACCGCTTCACCGAGAGCGAATTCGCGCAGCGCTACGAAGCGAGCTTCGGGCGCCCGCTCGATCGCGCGCCGGTGCGCGCGCCGGCGCGGGCGGCCTCGTAACGTCCCGCGGGCACCTCCCCCTCCATTACACAGCTACCTCAAACGGAATCCACCTCATGGTCAGCAACTTCGTGTTCACCTCCGAGTCGGTGTCCGAGGGTCATCCGGACAAGATGGCCGATCAGATCTCAGATGCGGTGCTCGATGCGATCCTCGCCGTCGACAAGCGCGGTCGGGTCGCCTGCGAGACGCTCGTGAAGACCGGCGTGGTCGTCGTCGCGGGCGAGGTCACCACCACGGCGTGGGTCGATGTCGAGGCGCTCGTGCGCAAGACCGTGCTCGACATCGGCTACAACACCTCCGAGATGGGCTTCGACGGGGCGAGCTGCGGGGTGATCAACATCATCGGCAAGCAGTCCCCGGACATCGCCCAGGGCGTGGACCGCAAAGATGAGCGCAAGCAGGGCGCGGGCGACCAGGGTCTGATGTTCGGCTACGCGACCAACGAGACCGACGTGCTCATGCCGGCGCCCATCACGCTCGCGCATCGGCTCGTCAAGCGCCAGGCCCAGGTGCGCAAGAGCGGCAAGCTCTCGTGGCTTCGCCCCGATGCGAAGAGCCAGGTGACGCTGCGCTACGAGGACGACAAGCCCGTCGGGCTCGAGGCGGTGGTGCTCTCCACGCAGCACAGCCCCGATGTGTCGACCAAGACGCTGCGCGAGGCGGTGATGGAGGAGATCTTGAAGCCCGTGCTGCCCACGAAGTGGATCGACAAGCGCACGAAGTATCACATCAACCCGACCGGGCGGTTCGTGGTCGGCGGACCGGTGGGCGACTGCGGATTGACGGGGCGCAAGATCATCGTCGACACCTACGGCGGGTACGCGCGTCACGGGGGCGGGGCGTTCTCGGGCAAGGACCCCTCCAAGGTCGATCGCTCGGCTGCGTACGCGGCGCGCTACGTTGCCAAGAACATCGTCGCCGCGGGCTTGGCCGAGCGCTGCGAGGTGCAGGTGTCCTATGCGATCGGCGTGGCCGAGCCCACCTCGATCATGATCGAGACGTTCGGCACCAGCCGCCTCTCGCGCGAGCGCTTGACGCAGCTCGTGCGCAAGCACTTCGATCTCACCCCGTACGGCTTGCGCGAGATGCTCGACCTCATCCGCCCGATCTACCAGAAGACCGCCTCCTACGGGCACTTCGGGCGCACCGAGCCCGAGTTCAGCTGGGAGCGCACCGACAAGGCGGCCGAGCTCGCTCACGAGGTCAAGGGTCAGGTGCGCGCGGCGTAAGGCGCCGGCGCACGTCACGTCGCGGAGAGTCAAACGATGAACGCCAATCTCAAGCCGAGCTCGGGCTTCTCGGACTTCAAGGTCGCCGATTTGAAGCTCGCCGACTGGGGCCGCAAGGAAATCGCGATCGCCGAGTCGGAGATGCCCGCCCTCATGGCGATTCGCGAGGAGTTCGCCGCGCTGCAGCCGCTGCGCGGCGCGCGCATCGCCGGATCGCTCCACATGACGATCCAGACCGCCGTGCTCATCGAGACCTTGAAGGCGCTCGGGGCGGAGGTGCGCTGGGCCTCGTGCAACATCTTCTCCACCCAGGACCACGCGGCCGCAGCGATCGCTGCGGTCGGCACGCCGGTGTTCGCCTACAAGGGCGAGTCGCTCGAGGAGTACTGGGACTACAGCCATCGCATCTTCGAGTTCGCCGACGGCAAGGGCCCGAACATGATCCTCGACGACGGCGGGGATGCGACGCTCCTCGTGCACTTGGGGAGCCGGGCCGAGAAGGACCCTGCAGCGATCTCGCGCCCCGCGAGCGAGGAGGAAACCTACCTCTTCGCCGCCATCAAGAAGCGCTTGAGCGCGCACCCCAACTGGTACTCGAGGAAGGCCCAGGAGATCCGCGGTGTCACCGAGGAGACCACGACCGGAGTCCATCGGCTCTATCAGATGGCGAAGGAGAAGCGGCTGCTGTTCCCCGGCATCAACGTGAATGACTCGGTGACCAAGAGCAAGTTCGACAATCTCTACGGCTGCCGCGAGTCGTTGGTCGACGGCATCAAGCGCGCGACCGACGTGATGGTCGCGGGCAAGGTCGCCCTCGTCGCCGGCTACGGCGATGTCGGCAAGGGCTCGGCCCAGGCGCTGCGCGCGCTCTCGGCGCAGGTCTGGGTCACGGAGATCGACCCGATCTGCGCGCTGCAGGCGGCGATGGAAGGCTATCGCGTGGTGACCATGGACTACGCGGCCGACAAGGCCGACATCGTCGTCACCGCGACCGGCAACTTCCACGTGATCACCCACGAGCACATGAAGCGCAGGAAGAACAACGCGATCGTGTGCAACATCGGGCACTTCGACAACGAGATCGACGTGGCCGCGCTCGAGAAGTACCAGTGGGAGGAGATCAAGCCCCAGGTCGACCACGTCATCTTCCCGGACGCCAAGCGCATCATCCTGCTCGCCAAGGGGCGGCTCGTGAACCTGGGATGTGCCATGGGTCATCCGAGCTACGTGATGAGCTCCTCGTTCGCGAACCAGACGCTCGCGCAGATCGAGCTCTTTGCGAACACCGAGAAGTATCCGATCGGCGTATACACGCTGCCCAAGCACCTCGACGAGAAGGTCGCGCGGCTGCAGCTGAAGAACCTGAACGCCGAGCTGACCGAGCTCACGGACCGTCAGGCGCGCTACATCGGTGTCGCCAAGGAAGGTCCGTACAAGGCGGAGCACTACCGCTACTGAGCCGAGACCGCGGTCGAGTCGAGGGGGGCAGATGTCATCGATCGAGCGCGAGCGCGCACCGGCGGGCATTCTCGACGGCAAGGCGGCCGCGGCGAAGGAGCGCGAGCGCACCGCAGAGCTGGCGCGGCGCTTCGCGGTGCGCGCGGGGCGCAAGCCCGGGCTCGCCGTGGTGCAGGTGGGGCACGATCCCGCCTCCACGATCTACGTGCGCAACAAGCGCAAGGCGAGCAGCGAGGTCGGCATCGAGTCCTTCGCGCACGATCTGCCGGCGACGACGACTCAGGCGGAGCTGCTCGAGTTGATCGGCACGCTCAACGCCGATGAGCGCGTCGATGCGATCCTGGTGCAGATGCCGCTCCCCGCCTCGATCGACTCGAACCGCATCATGGATGCGGTCGATCCGGCGAAGGACGCCGACGGCTTCCATCCGATGAACACCGGACTGCTCGCGCAAAAGCGGCCGCGGCTGCGTCCGTGCACGCCCTACGGGGTCATCCGCCTTGCAGCCCTCTACGGGATCGAGCTCACCGGCAGGCGCGCGGTGGTGGTCGGCGCCTCGAACATCGTCGGGCGCCCGATGGCGCTCGAGCTCATGCTTGCGCGGGCGACCGTGACCGTCTGCCACACCGGCACGCGCGATGTGGGCGCCGAGGTCGAGCGCGCCGAGGTCGTCGTCGCTGCGGTCGGCAAACCGGAGTTCGTGCGGGGAGAGTGGATCCGTCCGGGCGCCGTCGTTTTCGATGTGGGCATCAATCGTTTACCGTCGGGAAAGATCGTGGGCGATGTGCAGTACGAGCCGGCCGCAGAGCGGGCACAGTGGATCACCCCGGTGCCGGGCGGCATCGGCCCGATGACGATCGCGATGCTGATGTCGAACACGGTGGATGCCGCCCACTGGCGCGCCGGGCTCTGATCGGGGCATGATCAGCGGCTCCACGCCGTAGGGGGAAGTACCATGCTGCGACGCCTCGTCGGAATCGCGCTCGCCGTGATCGGCGCGTTCGCGCTCGGGGGCATCGCCCTGCACCGCCACGAGCCGATCAACAGCCTCTGGATCATCGTCGCCTCGATCTGTATCTACGCGCTCGGCTACCGCTTCTACGCCGCGTGGATCGCGGCGCGGGTGTTCACGGTGGACGCGAGCCGCGCAACGCCGGCCGAGCGGCTCAACAACGGCCGCGATTTCATGCCGACCCATCGCTGGATCGTCTTCGGCCACCACTTCTCCGCCATCGCGGGCCCCGGGCCCTTGGTCGGCCCCACGCTCGCGGCGCAGTTCGGGTATCTGCCAGGCACGCTCTGGATCCTGATCGGCTCGGTGCTCGGCGGGTGCGTACAGGACATGACGATCCTGTTCCTCTCGACGCGCCGCGACGGGCGCAGTCTCGGGCAGATGGCGCGCGATGAGCTCGGGCCCTTCGGCGGCTTTGCGGCACTCGTGGGCACGCTCCTCATCATGATCATCCTGATCGCGGTGCTCGGGCTCGTGGTCGTGAACGCGATGAAGGGAAGTCCCTGGGCGACGTTCTCGGTGTTCGCGACGATTCCGATCGCGATCGCGATCGGGCTCTACGTGCGCAACGTGCGCCCGGGACGCGTCCTCGAGGCCTCGCTCATCGGCATGGTGCTGCTGCTCCTCGGCGTCGCGGGCGGCGGCTGGGTGGATCAGAGCGCGGGGCTGCGCGGGCTCTTCGATTTCTCCGGGCCCGCGCTCGCCGGGTTCGTGATCGGCTACGGCTGGCTCGCTGCGATCATCCCCGTGTGGCTCCTGCTCGCCCCGCGCGGCTACCTCTCGACGTTCCTCAAGCTGGGCGTGATCGCGCTCTTGGCCATCGCGATCGTCGTCATCCATCCGCAGCTCAAGATGCCGGCGCTCACGCAGTTCGCGCACTCGGGGGCGGGCCCGATCTTCGCCGGCAAGATCTTCCCCTTCGTCTTCATCACGATTGCCTGTGGGGCGGTGTCGGGCTTCCACGCGCTCGTCTCGAGCGGCACGACGCCGAAGCTCATCTCGAACGAGGCGGATGTGCGCCTCGTGGGCTACGGCAGCATGGCGCTCGAGTCCTTCGTCGCCATCATGGCGGTGATCGCCGCGACGCTCCTCGATCCGGGTGTGTACTTCGCGATCAACACCGGCGCCGGCGTCGTCGGCAGCACCGCGCAGCAGGCGGTCGCGACCATCTCGAGCTGGGGGTTCCCGGTGACCGTCGACCAGATGCAGCAGCTTGCGCACGCGATGGGCGAGCGGACGTTGTTCGCGCGCACGGGCGGTGCGCCATCGCTCGCGGTCGGCATGGCGAGCATCTTCGGCTCCACCTTCGGTCGCGGGCTCCTCGCCGCGTGGTACCACTTCGCGCTCATGTTCGAGGCGGTGTTCATTCTCACGACGATCGATGCGGGCACGCGCGTCGGGCGCTTCATGCTGCAGGATTTCCTGGGCTACGTGTGGAAGCCGCTCGGGCGCACCTCCTGGTACCCCTCGGTGATCCTGACGAGCGCGGCGATCGTCGCCGGGTGGGGCTACTTTCTCTACATCGGGGTCATCGATCCGAACGGCGGGGTCAACATCCTCTGGCCGCTCTTCGGCATCTCCAATCAGATGCTCGCGGCGATCGCGCTCTCCGTGGCGACCGGCATCCTCATCAAGTCCGGCAAGGCCCGCTACGCGTGGGTCACCGGAGGGCCGCTCGCCTGGCTCGCGATCGTGACGAGCGTCGCCGCCTGGCAGAAGATCATGAGTCCGGATCCGGCACTCGGCTTCTTTGCCGGAGCCGCCGAGCTCTCGCGCAAGCTCGCCTCGGGTGCGCTCTCCCCGGCGCGCGCGGCGGTTGCGCCGAAGCTCATCTTCAACCAGCAGCTCGACGCGTGGCTCACGGTCATCTTCACCGTGATCCTGTGGCTCGTCATCGTCGACATGCTGCGGGTGTGCCTGCGCAGCGTCCGCGGACTGCCCACGCAGGAGAGCTCGGAGGCCCCCTATCAGATCACCCAGCTCGAGGCGGCAGGAGGTGAGCCATGACCGTTCTACGGATGCTGTGGCAATGGTTGCGCGCCGTGAGCGGCGATGATGCGTACGAGCGGTATCTTGCGCATCATGCGCAGGCGCATGCCGGTGAGCCGCCGCTCGCGCGCCGCGCGTTCCTGCGTGCCGAGGAAGAGCGCAAGTGGCGGGGCATCAACCGCTGCTGCTGACTGTGCGGGCGGCTCGAAGGCCCGAAACTCGGGTACGGGCCTTGCATGGGAATGGGATTGAGATTCGTTCTTTGAGGAGTGGAAATGGTTGAGATGACCCATCCGGGCGAGGCGCTCGGCGCGGGCGTGGGGATCGACGAGAGCCGGCGCAAGCTCCTGCTCGCGGCGACCACGATCGCGGGTGCCGCGGGAGTGGCCTTCACGGTGGTGCCCTTCATCGAGTCGTGGCTGCCGTCCGAGAGCGCCCGCGCGCTCGGCTCTCCGACCGAGGTCGATCTCACCAAAATCGAGCCCGGTCAGATGATCATTACCGTGTGGCGGCGCAATCCGATCTTCGTCGTCCATCGGACCCCCGAGATGCTCTCGCTCCTCGGCAGTCACAACAGCCTCCTCAAGGATCCGCAGTCAGCCGACTCGAACCAGCCCGAGTACTGCAAGAACACGATGCGCTCGCGGCTCGCGGAGTGGTACGTCTGCATCGGCACCTGCACGCATCTCGGGTGCCTGCCGAAGCCGCACTTCGATGCGCAGGACCCGGTGCTCGGCTCGTACTGGCCGGGCGGGTGGCTCTGTCCGTGCCACGGCTCGCGCTTCGATCTGGCGGGGCGGGTATTCGACGGCTCGCCCGCATCGATCAACCTCAACATCATGCCGTACGCGTTCGCAAGCGCCGCGAAGCTCGTCGTCGGTGTCGACGATGCCGCCGAAGCGCAGAAGGTGGTGAGCACCTGACCTTCGCGCCGCGAAGGTCAGGTGCCTCTCAGACTGCGCTCGCCGTAGCGGTCTGCTTCGCTGCACTCGCGGCGCCGAGCAGGAGCTCGGCGATCTGCACCGCGTTCAACGCCGCGCCCTTCAAGAGCTGATCGCCCGCGACGAAGAGCGCGATCGACCGGCCGCTCGGATCGCTCACGTCCTCCCGGATCCGCCCGACGAGGATCGGGTCGCGCCCGGAGGCCTCGCGAGGCATCGGGAAGAGGTTGCCTTCACGGTCATCGACGAGCTCGACGCCGGGGGCGGTGCGCACCAGCTCGCGCACCTCCGCGGCGCTCACCGGCCGCTCGCACTCGAAGTCGATCGCCACGCTGTGTGCGCGCAGCACCGGCACGCGCACGCAGGTCGCCGTGACGCGGATTCCTTCGTCGCCGAAGATCTTGCGCGTCTCCCGCATCACCTTGATCTCCTCCTCGTTGTAGCCGGTCGCAGGATCGATCTTCGAGTTGTGGCTGAAGAGGTTGAACGCGTAAGCGTGCGGCAGGACGGTATGCGCGAAAGGACGCTCCTCGAGGTAGGCGCGGGTCGATTCGCGCAGCTCGTGCATGGCGGCGGCTCCGGCGCCCGAGGCCGCCTGGTAGGTGGCGAGGATCATGCGCCGGATGCGATTCACGCGGTGGATCGGCCAGAGCGGGGTGATGGAAATGATCGTCGAGCAGTTCGGATTCGCAATGATGCCCTCGTGGCGCTCGAGGGCCTGCGGGTTGATCTCCGGCACGACGAGCGGAATGGCCGGATCGCCGCGGAACGCCGAGGAGTTGTCCACTACCACCGCCCCCGCGCGCACCGCGAGCGGCGCGAAGCGCCGCGAGATGCCGGAGCCGGCAGAGAAGAGCGCGAGATCGACGCCGCGAAAGCTCTCCTCGGTGAGCGCCTCGACGCGCAGCGCGGCTCCTCTGAACTCGAGCAGCTTGCCGGCCGAGCGCGCCGAGGCGAGCAGGCGCAGCTCCGCGAGGGGGAAGCGCCGCTTCTCGAGGCACGCGATGAGCTCGACGCCGACGGCGCCGGTGGCGCCGACGATGGCAACGACGGGGGCGGAGGCGGGACGGCGATTCGAATGCATGCGCGATCTCAGCAGTAAAGCGGCCGCGCGCGCAAGGGGTCGAGCCTTCTCGCGCAGGCTCGAGGGGACGGAGGAGCCGCGGGGTCCGCGGCGCGCCGGCTCAGGCGGAGGTGCGGGCGGACGGCGAAGGCCCGCGTGCCGGCTCGCGGCCGGCCGGCGGTCGGGCGCGGGCCGTGCGCCGGCGCCTACCCTTCGCGGGACCCTGGAGATTGACTGCGGGCGTCGGCGGGACGACGGTGATTCGGTGCACGAGCGAAAGGCTCCCGCAGACGGGGCACCTCGTTGCCCAGCTTGGGGCTTCCCGCTCGCATGATCCGCATACCCTTGCGTGCTCGATGGCCATGGCCGCAGCCTCCTCGACGGCTCGATTACGGGGCCGTTCCCCGAAATCGAGGGGGCGCAAGTGTACCGAATCGGCGCACGGTCTGCGAGCGTGGCAGCGTGACGGCGGCTCGGTTGCGGAGCGGGAGGCCGGGCCCGCCCCCACGCGGGGCTAGGGAGAGCTGAAGCCGAAGTTATGGAAAATGCCCTGCGCCGCCGGGCTCCGCAGATAGGCGAGAAACGCGGGCGCCGCGGCGCGCGCGCCCTTCACGACGGCCGCCGGGTACACGATCGGCGGTGTATCGGCTTGGGGAATGAGGGCGACGATGCGCACGCGCGGCTCGATGAGCGCGTCGGTTTCGTAGACGATGCCGAGGGGCGCTGCGGCGCGCGCGACGTATTCGAGCGCGGCGCGCACGTTCTCCGCAGGTGCGAGCCGATCGGCGACGCTCGACCACACCCCGAGCGCGCGGAGCGCGCTGCGCGCGTAGCGCCCGGCCGGCACCCCCGCCGGGTCCCCGAGCGCGAGCCGCCCGGCCCCGAGCGCTGCACGCAGCGCGAAGCCCGGAGTCACGGTGAGCGCAATGCGGCTGGCGGCGGGTGCGATGAGCGCGAGGCGATTGCCGACGATGTCGCGACGGGTGGCGGGCTCGATCAGGTGCCGCGCCTCGAGGTAGTCCATCCAGTCCGTATCGGCGGAGAAGAAGACATCGGCCGGCGCGCCCGCCTCGATCTGGCGCGCGAGCGTCGAGCTCGCCGCGAACGTGAGCACTGCGCTCGGGCCGCCGCTCGCGCGGCAGGCGGCGGCCACCGCGCGCAGCGCGTTGGTGAGCGAGGCGGCGCCGAAGACGAGCAGCGGCGGCCCGCTCGCCGCGCGCGCGAGACGCGCCGCGGCGGTCTCAACGAGCACCGCGGCCACGGCCGTCGCCAGCATCTCTCTGCGCCGCATCGTCCTCTCTCCGGCTCGGGGCTGCACGTCATATTTGCATGAATATAGGGCGCCGAACGAGCGCTTTTCGGCTGCGGCGGGGAGTGCGCTACCATCGCGGCCGTGAACCCGCGCGAGAGTGCCCTTGGCGTCCGCCTACGCATCGACCTCGGCCCGGACAGCTCGATCGGACCGGGCAAGGTCGCGCTCCTCGAGCACATCGAGGCGAGCGGGTCGCTCTCGCAGGCGGCGCGCGAGCTCGGGATGAGCTATCGACGCGCGTGGCTGCTGCTCGATGACCTCAATCATGCCTTCGTCGAGCCCGTGGCGACCGCGAGCGTGGGCGGTGCGGGCGGGGGCGGGGCGCGGCTGACGGCGCTCGGCCGGCGGATCATCGCCGCCTACCGGGCCGTGGAGCACGCGAGCCTCGATGCGGCGACCACGCGGCTCGCGTGGCTCGCGGGCGATGCGGCCGGTCCGCGCCCGCTCAAGGCGGCGGCGCGTCGGCCCATGTCTCGTGCGCTGCCGCAGCCCCACCGGGCGCGCTCGGCGCCGCGGGCGGCGGCTCCCGAGTCGGGCCCGCCGGGTACACGTGGCCGCGGAGCGAGACGGTCTTGACGAGCACCCAGATCGGACGACCGACGCTGAGGCCGAGCTCGCTACTCGCGCTCGCCGTCACCTGAGCGAGGAGCTTCGGGCCGCCGATGTCCACCTCGACCAGGTGGGTGCGGTCGCTGTCGGCAACGATGCTCGCCAGGGTTCCGGCGAGCGCGTTGCGCACGCTCAGTCCGCGCGGGGGCTCGACGGCGAGGATCAGGTCGCGCGCGAGCAACTGCACGCGCACGAGTCCGGTGAGCGCGATGCCTTCGGACTGGATCTTGAGCCGTCCCGTGCCCACTCGCAGGCGCGCGAGACCGGTGTCGGGCTCGAGCGCCTCGATCTCCCCCTCGATCACCGCTCCGAGCCCCTCGGATCCGACCATCTCGCGCAGCGGGGCCGTGAGACTCACCGCCGCGATATCCCCCTGCGCGACCACCTTCCCGGCGCGCAGCACCACCACGTGCGTGGCGAGCCGCACCACCTCCTCGAACTGGTGGCTTACGTAGACGATCGGGATCGACAGCCGGTCGCGCAGCCGCTCGAGGTACGGCAGCAGATCCTCGCGCCGGGCGAGGTCGAGCGCGGCGAGCGGCTCATCGAGGAGCAGCACGCGCGGACGGCAGAGCAGCGCCCGGCCGAGCGCCACCCGCTGGCGCTCGCCGCCGGAGAGTCCGCGCGGCCGGCGCTCGAGGAGCGCTTCGATCCCGAGGAGCGCGACGATCTCCGCAAGCTCCCCGGGGGCCGTGGCGGCCCCGACGCGCTTCGCCCCGTAGAGGAGATTGCCGCGCACGTCGAGGTGCGGAAAGAGCCGCGCGTCCTGGAACACATAGCCGATGCGCCGCGCCTCCACCGGGACGTCGATTCCGGCCACGGAGTCGTAGAGCGTCGTCCCGCCGAGCCGCACGCAGCCCTCATCCGGGGCGATGAGTCCCGCGATCAGGTTGACGATTGTCGTCTTGCCGCTGCCGGAGGGTCCGAAGAGCGCAACGAGGCCCGGGCCGCGCACGCTGAAGGCGACATCGAGCGCGAAGGCGCCGCGCCGTTTCTTGAGCTGCACATCAATCGTCACGGCGCGCCGCTCAGGGTCCGAGCCGCCGGCGCACCTGCCGGGCGAGCGCCTCGGAGAGCCCGAGGCCCAAGAGTCCCAAGATGAAAGAGACGATGGCGAGCCGTGCGGCCTCGGCATCGCCGTTCGGCGTCTGCAAGGCCGTGTAGAGCGCAAGCGGCAGGGTGCGCGTCTCACCGGGAATGTTCGAGGCGAACGTGATGACGGCGCCGAATTCCCCGAGCCCGGCGGCGAAGGCGGTGACCGCGCCCGCGAGCACGCCCGGCAGCATGAGCGGGAGCGTGATCGAGACAAACCGATCGAGCGGCCGCGCGCCGAGCGTGCGCGCAGCATCCTCGAGGCCCCGATCGACCGACTCGAGGGAGATGCGCATGGTGCGCACCATGATCGGGAAGGACATGACCGCGGTTGCGAGCGCGGCGCCGTTGGTGGTGAAGGCGAGCCGCACGCCGAAAACCCGCTCGAGCCAGCCGCCGAGGGGACCGTGGACGCCGAGAAGGATGAGGAGCAGATACCCGACCATCACCGGCGGCAGCACGAGCGGCAGATGCACGAAGGCATCGAACAGCGTCCGTCCGGGGAACGGGCGGCGCGCAAGCAGCCAGGCGACGGCGAGCGCGAACGGCAGGCTCATGAGCACGCTCCTCGAGGCCACCGCGAGACTCAGGTTGAGCGCCTCCAAGTCGGCATCCGTCAGCAGCATCGTTCGCAGACCCTCGCCGGCGCGGCGCGCGTGCCGCACCGCACTGTACCGGAAGCGACGGATACGATAGCGTATGAGCCGCCAAACGGGGGCGGCGTTCGCGCCGGCGCAGCGGTCCGCAACCGCTGCCATTCAAACAATCGCGGGTGGCCGCTCGAGCGCCGAGCGGTGGATGCCGCACTCGGCCGGCTCGCGTAGACTCCGGCTGATCGAAGGGGGATCCCATGAAGAGCAAAGCCGCCGTCGCCTATGCCGCGGGCAAGCCGCTCGAGGTCGTGACCGTTGATCTCGAGGGTCCGAAGAGCGGCGAGGTGCTGATCGAGATCAAGGCGAGCGGGGTGTGCCACACGGATGAGTTCACCCGCTCGGGAGCCGATCCCGAGGGGCTTTTCCCGGTGATCTTCGGGCACGAGGGGGCAGGGGTCGTGGTGGAGGTGGGCGCTGGGGTCACCTCGGTGCGCACGGGCGACCACGTGATCCCGCTCTATACCCCGGAGTGCCGGCAGTGCAAGTCCTGCACCTCGCGCAAGACCAATCTGTGCACGGCGATCCGCGCGACGCAGGGCAAGGGGGTCATGCCCGATGGGACGAGCCGCTTTTCCTTGGGCGGCAAGATGCTGCATCACTACATGGGCTGCTCGACGTTCTCGAACTTCACGGTGCTGCCGGAGATTGCGGTGGCGAAGATTCGCGAGGACGCCCCGTTTGAGAAGGTCTGCTACATCGGCTGCGGGGTGACGACCGGGGTTGGCGCGGTGATCAACACTGCGAAGGTCGAGCCCGGCGCGAACGTGGTGGTCTTTGGGCTCGGGGGGATCGGGCTCAACGTCATTCAAGGTGCGCGCCTGGTGGGCGCCAACAAGATCATCGGGGTTGACATCAACCCGCGGCGCAAGGGTCTTGCCGAGAAGTTCGGCATGACGCACTTCGTGAACCCGAAGGAGGTGGGCGGGGATCTCACCGCGCACCTGGTGGCGCTCACCGACGGGGGTGCGGACTACAGCTTCGAATGCGTGGGGAACGTGGAGCTGATGCGCCAGGCGCTCGAATGCTGTCACCGCGGTTGGGGCGTCTCGGTGATCATCGGAGTAGCCGGGGCGGGCCAGGAGATCAAGACGCGCCCGTTTCAGCTCGTCACGGGGCGGGTGTGGAAGGGCACCGCCTTCGGCGGGGCACGCGGGCGCACGGATGTTCCGAAGATCGTCGACTGGTACATGGATGGGAAGATCGCGATCGACGATCTGATCACGCACGTCATGCCGCTCGAGAAGATCAACGACGCCTTCGATCTGATGCACAGGGGAGAGTCCATTCGCTCGGTCGTCACGTTCTGACAGCCACTCAACTTCTGCGAGGCACTACCATGGCCATCTCAATCCACCCGGCCGTCGACGACGGCGTGAAATCCGGGAGCGCGAACTTCTCCGGGGGCACCTTGACGTGCCAGTGCGCCACCGCGCCGGTGACGGTGCGCATCGGCGCCAACGTCGCCTTCGATCACGTCTGCGGTTGCAGCAAGTGCTGGAAGCCCGCGGGGGCGCTGTTCTCGCTGGTCGCGGTCGTGCCGCGCGACAAACTCACCGTGAGCGCCAACGAGAGCAAGCTGCGCATCGTCGATCAGAGTGCGCCCATCCAGCGCCACGCCTGCAGCGGCTGTGGCGTGCACATGTACGGGCGCATCGAGAACAAGGGGCATCCCTTCTACGGCTTTGACTTCGTGCATCCGGAGCTGATGAAGGAGAAGGGCTGGGCGGCCCCGGAGTTTGCGGCGTTCGTCTCCTCGATCATCGAGTCGGGCTTTCCCCCGGCGCGTATGGGGGAGGTGCGCGCGCGCTTGAAGGAGCTCAAGCTCGAGCCCTTCGACTGCCTCTCCCCGGGACTCATGGACGCGATCGCGACCCACGCCGCCAAGCAAAAGGGCGTCCTCGCGGCCTGAGGCAGACGCTGCGGGGAACGCGCGCGCGCGGCGCGAGCGACTACTCCGGTGCTTCGCGATCGCCTCAGCTCGCCTGCGGCGCGAAGCTGTGGTGGAGCAGGTCGCCCACCCGCTCGATCGTCACGTCCGCGGGCGGAAAGGAGCGCACGAGCTGAGTGTCGTGGGCGTAGTGACCCTGGCGCACGAACACCGTCGTCACGCGCGCGCCCCACGCGGTCTTGACGGCATCGAGGATGCGCATCTTGTCATCGACGATGACGTAGTGGCTCGCAGGGTGGCGCCGCGCCACGGCATCGAGCATCTCCTCCTTGTGGATGTAGATGAGGACGCGCCCATCGACCGCGTCCCAGAGCCCCGAGCGCTTCACTTTGCGCGGCTGGAACACCACGTCCCCGTCGGAGAGGATCACCGGGGTGCCGAAGCGCCCGAGATGCTCGAGCACCTCGAGTGCGCGCGGAAAGAGCCGCTGCGCGAAGGGGTAGTCGACCAGGAACGAGGACATGTTGAGCAGGCCCGGCTCATCGAGATGCTCGATGCGGTACTGCTGCAGAGCCCCGAGATAGTCGACGTAGCCGAGCTCGCTCCGCACCTGCTCGAGGATCTCCCCGTAGCGCTCGCGGCTCGCCGCGCCGTACTCGCGCTCGATGTGCTCCATGAGGTGATCGACCAGACGGTCGTTGTCGAGGAGCGTGTTGTCCACGTCGAGGAGGAAGACGAGCGGCTCGGGCGCCTGCGCGCTCACCTTCACGCTCCGCGGTCGTAAATCGGATTGGAGAGGATGAAGCGGATCGACTCGGCGCGCGCCTCGTTGATCGGCTCATCGGGCACCGCGGCCAGGATCGCGGCGTGGCGCGCGGCGAGCACGTCGCGGAACTCCGGGTGGCTGAGGATATAGAGGCGGTTCTCCCGGATCCCCTCGAGCACGTAGCGTCCGGCCACCACCGCGTCCATCGCCTGCTCGAGCATCGCGGCGGGCGGGGCGCCCTGGGCGAGCGCCGGGCTCGTGTAGCCCGTGCGGGCGAGATGCGCGGGGCGTCCGCGGCCGCTCTCGCCGATGTGCGATTTCACCGGCCCCGGGCAGTACACCGAGACCCCGATCTTGCGTCCGATCATGTCGGTGCGCAGCGCCTCGGTGAGCCCGACGACCGCGAACTTCGAGGTGGCATAGAGTCCCACGGAGCCGAGTGCCGCGATGCCGCCCATCGAGGAGACATTCACGATGTGGCCCTCGAGCCCGGAGGCGATCATGCGCGGAAGAAACGTCGCGACGCCGTTCACCACGCCGCCCAGGTTCACCCCGAGAATCCAGTCCCAGTCCTCGTAGGTCGCATGCTCGATGAGACCGTGGACGGCGACGCCGGCGTTGTTGACGAGCACCTGCACGGGCCCGAGCGCCGCTTCGATCCGCTCGGCGGCGCGCGCGAGCTCCGCGCGGTCGGTGACATCGAGCTTAACGGGCTCGACCGCGGCATTCGAGCGGCCGCGAAAGTGGCCGAGCGCCTCCTCGAGGTGGTCCTCGCGGCGGTAGGTGAAGGCGACCTTCATCCCTTCCTCGGCGAGCACCTTCACGATGCCGAGCCCGATGCCGCTGCTGCCGCCGGTGACGAGTGCGACCTTGCCCCTGAGATCTCTCACGTGCGTGTGCTCCCGTGAAGCAGTTGCTCGTACGCGCCGCTCAGCACCTCCGCGGCACCGCTCCCCGCACGCAGCGCCGCCGCCATCGCCGCCTCGCGCGCGAGAATCTCCTCGGCCGCCGCGAGCACCGCCTCGATCGCCGCGGCGGCGACGAAGACGACGCCCGTCGCATCGGCGAGCACGTAGTCGCCGGGGGCGACGTGCGCGCGATCGATCATGACCGGTACGTGCGTTGCGAGCTCGACGATGCGCCCGCGCGCCGTGCGCGGCGTCGCGCCGCGGGCGTGGATCGCGAAGCCCTGCGCCCGCGCTTGATCGAGATCGCGCACCAGGCCGTCGGCCACGACGCCCGCGATCCCCTTGATCTGGGCGGCGAGGGTGAGGAGTCCGCCCCAGCAGGCCGCCTCGATGCCGCTCCGCTGCTCGATGACGATCACGTGCTCGGGGCCGCCGGCCTCAATGGCCGCGGCGCCCAGGTGGCGCGCGGGTCCTGCGGGGGCGGGTCCGGCGCCGAGCTTCACGGTGAGTGCGCGACCTGCGATGCGCTCGGCGCCGGAGAGCGGCAGCAGGCTCGAGACCACCTCGATGCGCGGGGCCGGTACGGCATCCGCGGCTGCGCGCGCGGAGTGCGCCTGGCGCAGTCGATCGAGCGCATCGCTCACGGCACAGGCGTCGAGCTGCCGCAAGCGCTCGAGGGCGCGCCGCGCGGCGCTCGCAGTCTCATCGGGGTCGGCCACCTGCGGGCTCATCGCCGGCAGGATACCACCGGCCCGCGCCACGCTCGCCGCAGTCTCAATCGACCCAGTCGAGGGAGCGGGCGACGGCCTTGTGCCAGGAGTGATAGAGGTGCTCGCGCCGCGCCGGGTCCATGGCCGGCACCCAGCGCCGCTCGACCGCCCAGTTGGCCTTGAGATCCGCCGCGCCGCGCCAGTAGCCGACCGCGAGGCCCGCCGCGTACGCCGCACCGAGCGCGGTGGTCTCCGTGACGCGCGGGCGCACGACGGCGACATCGAGGATGTCCGCCTGGAACTGCATCAGCAGCTCGTTCACGACCATTCCGCCGTCGACGCGCAGCTCCGCGAGCGCGACGCCGGAGTCGCGCTGCATCGCCTCGAGCACTTCGCGGGTCTGGTAAGCGGTGGCCTCGAGCGCCGCGCGCGCGAGGTGGCCGCGATTGGCGAAGGCGGTGAGGCCGGCGATCACGCCGCGCGCGCCGCTCTTCCAGTGCGGTGCGTACAGGCCCGAGAACGCCGGCACGAAGTACACATCGCCGTTCGTTTCCACCTGCCGCGCGAGCGTCTCGATCTCGGCGCTCGCGCTGATGAGGTGCAGGCTGTCGCGCAGCCACTGCACCAGCGCGCCGGTGACCGCGATCGAGCCCTCGAGCGCGTAGCGCGGCTCGGCACCCTGCAAGCGGTAGGCGACCGTGGTCAGGAGCCCCGCCTGCGAGGCGACCGGGGTGGTACCGGTGTTCATGAGCAGAAAGCAGCCGGTGCCGTAGGTATTCTTCGCCTCCCCGGGCGCGAGGCACGTCTGGCCGAAGAGCGCGGCCTGCTGATCCCCGAGGATCCCTGCGACCGGCACGCCGGCGAGCGAGGCGACGCGCGCCTCCCCGTACACCTCGCTCGATGAGACGATGCGCGGCAGGACCGCGGCGGGGATCCCGAAGGTCGCGAGGAGCCCGGGGTCCCACGCGAGCGTGCGCAGATCCATGAGCTGCGTGCGGCTCGCATTCGTGACATCGGTCAGGTGCGCGCCGCCGCGCGCTCCACCGGTGAGATTCCACAGCAGCCACGCATCGATCGTCCCGAACAGCGCATCCCCGCTGCGCGCGAGCTCGAGCGCGCCCGGAACCTCCTCGAGGAGCCAGGCGAGCTTCAAGGCGCTGAAGTAGCTCGCGAGCGGGAGTCCCGTCGTGGCGCGGATGCGGGCCTCGCCCGGTGACTTCGCCAACTCCGGCAGCCGGCGCTCGACGCGCGCGTCCTGCCAGACGATTGCCCGGTGGAGCGGCGCTCCGCTCCTCGCGTCCCAGAGCAGCGTCGTCTCGCGCTGATTGGTGATGCCGATCGCGGCCAAGTCGGCGGCCGTGAGCTGCGCGCCGGCGAGCGCCGCGGCGATCACCTCGAGGGTGTTGCGCCAGATCTCCTGCGCATCGTGCTCGACCCAGCCGGGCTCGGGATAGAACTGGCGGTGCTCCTTCTGGGCGCTCGCCACGATCGCCCCGCTGCGATCGAAGACGATGAAGCGCGTGCTGGTGGTGCCCTGATCGATTGCGCCAATGTAACGGCTCATCCCCGGACCCTCGCGTGCGCCGCGGTAGTTCGACCCTCGAGGTACGCATCGAGGCGCTCGCCCGTCCCCGCAGGGACGTGGAGGCCCAGCTTCGAGCGCCGCCAGAGGATGTCCTCTGCGCTGCGCGCCCACTCCTCGCTGCGCAGGTAGTCGACCTCCGCGGCCGTCAAGTGCGCACCGAAATCCTCCCCGAGATCCTCGAGCGAGCGAGCCGCCCCGAGAACGCGCTCCATGCGCGTGCCGTAAGCGCGCGCGAGGCGCGTGCGCAGCGTTGCCGGCAGAAATCCCCAGCGCCGCTCCGTCTCCTCGAGGTAGGCCGCGAAGCTCGGCCCCGGGAGCGCTCCGCCCGGCAGGGGCACCGAGCCCGTCCAGGGGCGCGATGCGCCCAAGCAGGGCGCGAGGCGCTCGAGGGCCGCTTCCGCCAATCTGCGGTAGGTGGTGATCTTACCGCCGATCACCGCGAGCGCGGGCGCGCCGGGCGGGCCTTGCAGCTCCAGGGCGTAGTCGCGCGTGACGGCCGAGGCCTCGGTGTGCGCATCGTCCTTGAGCGAGCGCACGCCCGAGTAGCTCCAGACGACCTCCTGCGGTACCACCGCGCGGGTGAAGAAGCGGCTCACCCCCTCGCACAGGTAGGCGATCTCCTCGGCGCTCGCCCGCGCCTGCCACGGGTCGCCCGAGAAGGGCACGTCGGTCGTGCCGATGAGGGTGAAGCGCTCCTCGTACGGAATCGCGAAGAGCACGCGCCGGTCGGGACTCTGCAGCAGATACGCCTGCTCGCCCGCGAAGAGCCGCGGCACCACGATGTGACTGCCGCGGATGAGCCGCGCGGGTTGCGCGCCGCGCAGACTCAAGGTCTCGCGCACCGCATCGACCCACGGACCGGCGGCGTTGACGAGCACGCGGGCCTGAAGGCGCAAGCGGCGGCCGCTCGCGACCTCGAGAAGCTCCACCGCCCAGCCGCCGGCACCGGGTGATGCGCCGAGGAGGCGCGTGCGCGGAAGAATGCGCGCGCCGCGTGCGGCGGCATCGAGCGCATTCGTCACCACGAGGCGGGAGTCATCGACGCGGCAGTCGCAGTAGCTGAAGCCGTGCGCAAACTCCGCTCGCAGCGGTGCCCCGCGCGCATCGCGCCTGAGATCGAGTGCGCGCGAGGCCGGCAAGCGGCGGTCCCCGCCCAGCCGGTCGTAGAGCGCGAGCGCGAGCCGGATCTTCCAGCGCTCGCGCATCTGCGGAACGTGCGGCAGCACGAACTCGAGCGGGCGGATGAGGTGCGGGGCGAGCGCGAGCAGCCGCCCGCGCTCGATGAGCGATTCGCGCACGAGGCGCAGCTCGCCGTACTCGAGGTAGCGCAGGCCCCCGTGGATCAGCTTGGTGCTCGCCGAGGAGGTCGCCGCGCCCAAGTCGGCCTGCTCGATGAGGCAGACGGAGAAGCCGCGCCCGACCGCATCGCGGGCAATGCCGGCACCGTTGATTCCGCCCCCGATCACGAGCAGATCGAACCGCTCGGGCGTTGGGTCGCCCGCACTCGGCGGCCCGGTCATCGCGGCGCGTGCCACATGGCCGCCCGATCGCTCACGCGCGCAGGAGGATTGGCGCGCGCCAGGGGCTTGCATACGATCGCCCCATGCCCAGCCCGTCGCCACCGCCCGCGAGCTCGCGTCTGATCGCGCTCATCGTCGCCTGTGCGCTGTTCATGGCCTCGCTCGATGCCTCGGTGATCGTGGTGGCGATGCCGGACATGGCGCGCGCGTTCAGCGTGCGCCCGGTCGATCTCAGCATCGGCATCACGATCTACATCCTCGCGCAGGCGATTCTCCTGCCGGCGAGCAGCTGGATCGCGGACCGGTTGGGCGCGCGCGGGGTGTTCGCGTTCGCGCTCGCGGGGTTCACGCTCGCTTCGATCCTCTGCGGCTTGAGCCGCACGCTCCCGGAATTCATCCTCGCGCGGATCCTGCAGGGCGCCGCAGCGGCGCTGATGACGCCGATCGCGCGCATTGTGCTCCTCAAGTCCACGCGGAAGGAAGATCTGGTGAGCGTGATGACGATCAGCACCGTGCCGATGCTCATCGCCCCAACGCTCGGACCGCCGATCGGTGGGTTCATCACGACCTATCTCTCCTGGCCGTGGATCTTCTTTCTCAACGTGCCGGTGGGCGTGGCCGGAGTCACGCTGGTCGCGCGCTTCATTCCGCCGCTTGCGCCGGAGCACGAGCGGCCCTTCGATGCGAAAGGCTTCGTGCTCGTCGGCTGCGCCTCGGGCGCGCTGCTCTCGGGCCTCGAGCAGATGAGCGCGAGCGATGCCGCCTGGCGCCTGGGCGCGGGTCTGAGCGTGCTCGGGCTCCTGCTCGGGGTGCTCGCCGTGCGCCATCTCGCGCGCAGCGCGCATCCCGTGCTCTCGCTCAAGGCCGCGCGCATCGCCACGTTCGCGGCGACCTCGCTCGATGGGGGCGTGCTGGTGCGATTGCCGATCCGCGCGCTGCCGTTCGTGCTGCCGCTGCTCTACGAGGTGGTGCTCGGCTTGAGCCCGGTGCGCTCGGGGTTCCTGCTGCTCGCGATCAACGGCGGGGATCTGCTGCTCAAGTCGGTGACCACGCGCACGCTCAGGCGCTTCGGGTTCCGGCGCGTGCTCATGGTGAGCGCGACGCTCGTGCTGGTGACGGTGCTGATTGCGATCGGTATCTCGGCGCACGCCGCCTACTGGGTCATCTTCGCGGTGCTCGGCGCCGCCGGGATGGCCCGCTCGCTCCTGTTCACCGGCATGAGCACGCTCGCCTTCGCCGATGTGCCGCACGAGGAGCTCGGGAGTGCCACGGTGCTGTGGAATCTCGTGCTGCAGGTGACCAATGCGCTCGCCGTCTCCTTGGCCGCGATTCTGATGAACGTCACCTCCCTCGCGCTCGGACAGCCGGCCGGACACGTGAGCCTGGTCAACTGCGAGACCGCGCTCGTGACGCTCACGCTGATCGGGGCGCTGTCGCTCCTCTCGTTCCGCCGGCTCGCGCCGGATGCCGGCGCCGTCGTGAGCGGGCATCGGCCCGCGGAGCACGCGGTGTCGGTGCGCGCGCCGCGCTGAGCTCACCCGGAGCCCACCGCGCTCAGCGTCCGAGCGCGCCGCTGCGGCGCAGGAGGAGCAGCGCGAGCGCGAGCGCAAGGCCCCAGCCGCCGGGCGAGGCGAGCGCAGCGCCGAGCCGCGCGCTGGCGCCCTGCGACTCTGCGCCCACGGCGAGGGAAAGGTGGGTCAACAACGGTGCCGCAACGAGCGCGAGCGCCGCGGCGAGCGCGACGCCGAGCGCCACGGCCACGGCGCGCCGCCGCTGGGCGCGACGCTGTGCGGCGGCGAGCCGCGCATCGAGCGCTGCGAGGAATGCTTCAGCCGCAAGCGGTGTGCGCGCGCGCTCGAAGAGCTGCCGCAGATCCTCATCCGGGTGCTCGTGCATCGGCTCATCCATAGGCTGCGAGCCGGATGCGCAGCCGCGCCGCGCCGCGCGCGATATGTGATTTCACCGTGCCCAGGGGTATTCCCGTCATCTCGCTCACCTCGCGATGACTCATCCGCTCGGCGTACGCGAGGACGATACACAGCCGCACCGGCGTCGGCAAAGCCGCGAGCGCGTGATCGAGATCGAGCCGCTCACCGGTTGCCGGCTCGACGGACTGCTCGGGTGGTGTGGCGCCGGCGGCCTCGCGCGCCTGCGCCGCGCGCGTGCGCGCGTGCTGCAGCCACACGTTCACCGCGAGCTTGCGCAGCCACGCGCCGAAAGCCGCGGGCGCGCGAAGGGCGCGCACGCTCCGCCATGCCTGCACGAAGGTCTGCTGCGCGAGATCGTCGGCGAGCGTCGCATCGCGGCACAGACGACGCAGCAGCTGACGGATGGGCTCCTGGCGCCGGCGCACCAGCTCCCCGAAGGCCTCGTCGTCACCTGCGATCGCGAGTGCCGCGAGGAGCCGCTCGTCCGCCACGCCGAGACGGCTGCGCGGCGGGGGCCCATTCACGCGGCCCGATCCGCCGGGTCGTCGAACGCACCCCCGCGCTTCATCGCGCGGGCGGCGACCAGCAACCCGAGGCCCACGCACACGACGACGATGCCCGCACCGAGGATCGGATAGAGCGTGATCGGGGCGACGTGGCCGATGAAGAACGAAAGCAGCGCGATGCCGATCCCCGCGGCCGTCGTGATGATGCCGCCGATCTGCATGTAGTGCGGGATGAGCCGAGTGTCGTTGGACGGCCTCTCCCGGTGCTGCGCGATCAGGCGCTCCATGAGGGCGGGGTCGAGCCGCTCGCCGTGCTCGACGGCGATGCGCAGCGCCTCCACCTGCAGCCGCCGCTTACGGTAGTCGTAGATGATGCCCGCGACGGCCGAAATCGTGAGGAACAGGAAGAAGAAGATACTGACGATCGCGCCGACCGTTCCGGCATTCGCCCCGTGACTCATGTCGCCGCCTCCTCGCAACCCGCCAAACGCGGGCCTTTCACGAGTAAGGATGCGCCGAGCGCGCCGTTTGGATGCGGTCCGCGCGGGAGCGCAGCGCAACCGCCCGATGGCCCGCGCGCCCGAGAGGCTAGCGGCTCTCGCGCGCCACCAGGTACTTCACGAGCTGGATGGTCTGGTCGTAGCCGCCGGCGGATTGCACGTTGAGGCGGTATTTGCCGTTGACGATGATCGTGGGCGTCGAGTCGACCTGACAGGCCGTGATGTAAGCGTCGGCGCGCTTGATCTTGAGCTCGATGCTGAAGGAGTTCGCCGTGGCGACGAAGCGCGCCGCGTCCACTCCGGCGACCCGCTGATAGAACTTCGCCACATCCTCGATCGTCGGCAGCGGATCCTTCAGGCGATTGGTCGTGGTGTCCTCCACCGCGAGCTCGCCGCTCTTCCACACCGCGTTGAACATGGCATCGTGGTGCTTCGCGGCGATGCCGAGCACCTGCGCGGTGAGGTAAGCGCGCTGGAACACCGGCCAGTCCTCGGCCGGGTTGAAGCCGGCGGGAACGAAGTTGAGCTCCGCATTCGCAGGCAGGCTCTCGCGCAGCCGATCCGCCACGGGATAGAACTGGTAGCAGGCCGGGCAGGCGTAGGAGAACACCTCGGTCACCAGCACCTTGCCGGGCGGGAGGTTCGTCGGCTGCGCGGGCACGATGGGGAAGTAATTCTCCCCCGCGGTCCAGTGCGCGGGCGTCTGCGCCGCAGCGCTCATGGCGGCGAGGGCGAGGAACGGCAGAACGGTCAGGCGACTCATGCGCATAGCGGCTCCCAATCGACAGACAGAGCGATGCGCGGCAAGTTTACCGCCCCCTCCATCCGTCGTTGACCGCGCCTCGGCCAGCGCCGATGATTCGGGGGCGGCCGGCAGTTTTTTGACGACTTGCCGTGCGTGCGGCCCGCTAGAATGCTGCGACGCAGGGGTCTGGTCGAGAAGAACAACATAATGCAGATCACGACGGAGTTCAGCCCGTTTCCTCCCATGCCCCCGAGCGGCGAGCGCCGGCGCGTGGCGGACCGGCGGCAGCGGACGCTCCACGCGCTCGTGATCGGCACCCTTCATCCACGGCGCCGCAGTGCACGGCGCGCCTGGGATCGCGCGGTCGTCGCAACCGACTGGTACCGCCCGCAATGGCTCGCGGCGGCGCTCCTGATCGTGCTCTTCTCGATGGCGGATGCGCTCCTCACCCTCACCTTGCTCGGGCGCGGGGCGCTCGAGGCGAATCCGATCATGGCGGCGTTCCTGGCGGTCGACCCGGTGGGCTTCGTGCCGGCGAAGATCGCGCTCACGGCCCTCGGTGTGGTGCTCCTCACCGTCGCGGCGCGGGTGCGCGCATTCCGCCGGGTGCCGGTGAGCCTCCTGCTCTACGGGGTGCTGGGCGGCTACGTCGCGCTCGTCGGTTACGAGCTCTGGCTCTTGGGGACCGTCCCGCGCGTTTAGCGGCCCGCCCCGGGAGCCTCGGCGGACCGCATTTCCTCGCGATGCGCCTTTTGCGGTAAAATTCAGGCCCATCCCACGCCTGCAAACCTCTCGGGGACTCGGACGGTGAACCGCAGCGGGTGTGGCCGCGCTCGAGTCCTCGGCGAACCTTCTGTGCATGCTTGAACCGACGCCCCTGTACGGCGGCAACGCCGCGTATCTCGAAGAAGCTCTCTACGCGCGATACCTGAAAGACCCGGCGGGCGTTCCCGCCGAGTGGCGCGCGTACTTCGACGGTCTTGCCCCACGGGGCGCGGCCGAGCGCGACCGCGCAGCCATCGAGCGCGCGATCGCCGCACGCGCCCAGTCCGAGCCGGCCGCGCTCGCCGCCGCCGCGGGCTCCGGGGGGAGCGCCAAGCAGGCTGCGGTCTCGCGGCTCATCCAGATCTGGACCAATCGCGGGCACTTGATCGCGAATCTCGATCCCCTGGGACTCACCGTGCGTCCGCGGCCACGCGTGCTCGACCTCGCGTACTTCGGGCTCACCGAGCCCGACCTCGAGCAAGAGTTCTTCACCGGCAGTCGCAATGAGGCGATCCCCAAGCGCATGAAGCTGCGCGAGATTCTGGCCGAGCTCGAGGCGATCTACGCGGGCACGATCGGCGCGGAATTCGCGCACGTGTCGAACTCCGACGAGCGGCTGTGGCTCCAGGACCGCTTCCAGGCCGCACGCGTGCTCGAGGGGCTCGGGCGCGAGGAGCGCCGCGACATCCTCTGGCAGCTCACCTGCGCCGAGGGCCTCGAGCGCTACCTGCACACCAAGTACGTGGGCCAGCGGCGCTTCTCGCTCGAGGGGGGCGATGCCCTCATTCCGCTCCTCGACGATCTCATCCGCCGCTGCGGGGCCGCAAAGGTCGAGGAGGTCGTGATCGGCATGGCCCATCGCGGGCGGCTCAACGTGCTCGTGAACGTGCTCGGCAAGGCGCCGCTCGCGATCTTCTCGGAGTTCGAGGGCAAGTACGACCTCGCGCACGAACAGGGCTCGGGCGATGTGAAGTACCACAAGGGCTTCTCCTCGGACCTGCGCACCGCCGCCGGGAACGTGCACGTGGCACTCGCTTTCAACCCCTCGCACCTCGAGGTGGTCGACTCCGTGGTCGAGGGCTCGGTGCGCGCGCGCCAGGAGCGCCGCGGGGACGGGCGCGGGGAGCGCGTGCTGCCGCTCCTCATTCACGGGGATGCCGCCTTCGCCGGGCAGGGCGTGGTGACCGAGACGCTGCAGCTCTCCCAGACGCGCGGCTTCTACACCGGCGGCACGCTCCACCTGATCATCAACAATCAGGTCGGCTTCACGATGTCCGACCCGCACGATGCGCGCTCGACCATCTACTGCAGCGACGTGGCCAAGATGCTCGAAGCGCCGATCTTCCACGTCAACGCCGACGATCCGGAGGCGGTCGTGTGCGTCGGGCGGCTCGCGCTCGAGTACCGCATGAAGTTCAACAAGGACGTGGTGATCGATCTCGTGTGCTACCGCCGTCATGGCCACAACGAGGCGGACGAGCCGGCGGCGACGCAGCCCACGATGTACCGGGTCATCCGCCAGCACCCGACCGCCCGCAAGCTCTACGCCGATCGGCTGCTCGCCGAGGGCGTCGTCGCCGCGGAGGAGGTGGCGGAGATGGCCGATCGCTACCGTCAGGGTCTCGATGAGGGCCGGCCGCAAGCCCGCGCCTCGCTCGGTCTCATCGGCAACAAGTACACCGTCGACTGGAACCAGTACAAGCACGTCGACTGGAGCGAGTGGGTGCAGACGAGCGTGCCGCCGGAGCGGCTCGCCGCCCTGGGCGCGCGCCTCGTCGCGATTCCGGCGGGCTTCGTGCTCCATCCGCGCGTCGCGCAGGCGATGGCCAATCGCTCGCGCATGCTCGCGGGCGAGCTGCCGCTCGACTGGGGCTGCGCGGAGACGCTTGCGTACGCGACGCTCCTCGAGGACGGCTTCTCGGTGCGGATCTCCGGACAGGACAGTGGGCGCGGCACCTTCTTCCATCGCCATGCGGTGCTCCACGATCAGGCGAGCGATGCCACCTACATTCCGCTCGAGCACGTGCGCGAGCACCAGCCGCGCTTCCAGGTGATCGATTCGGTGCTGTCGGAGGAGGCCGTGATGGGCTTCGAGTACGGCTACTCGACCACCGAGCCCAACGCACTCGCAATCTGGGAGGCGCAGTACGGGGACTTCGCAAACGGCGCGCAGGTCATCATCGATCAGTTCATCTCCTCGGGCGAGGCGAAGTGGGGACGCGTGTGTGGCCTCGCGCTCTTCCTGCCGCACGGCTACGAAGGCGGCGGCCCCGAGCACTCCTCGGCGCGCCTCGAGCGGTTTCTGCAGCTCTGCGCCGAGCAGAACATGCAGGTGTGCGTGCCCTCGACCCCGGCGCAGATGTTCCACATGCTGCGCCGGCAGATGCTGCGCGCCTTCCGCAAGCCGCTCATCGTGATGACCCCGAAGAGCCTGCTGCGCCACGAGCTTGCGGTCTCGGCGCTCGCCGACTTGAGCCGCGGGGGCTTCGCCTGCGTGATCGACGAGATCGACGAGATCGCCGCGCGCGAGGTGCGGCGCGTCGTCTGCTCGAGCGGCAAGGTGTACTTCGACCTCCTCAAGGCGCGCCGCAAGGAGGGGCTGCGCGAGGTGGCGCTCGCGCGCATCGAGCAGCTCTATCCGTTTCCGAGCGAGGACTACGAGGCGATGCTGCAGCGCTACCCCAACGCGCGCGAGGTCGTCTGGTGTCAGGAGGAGCCGCAGAACCAGGGCGCGTGGTACCAGATTCGCCATCGCCTGGAGCAGCTGAGCCCATCGCGGCGCGTGCTGTATGCCGGACGCGGTCCGGCCGCGGCGCCCGCGACGGGCATTGCGAAGCTCCACGAGGCCGAGCAGCAGAGCCTCGTCGAAGCCGCGCTCAATGCCACGGCAACCGAGAACACCGGCCGCGACACGGTGCGGCTCAACGTAGCTGCGCTCAGGAAGAGCCTGTGAGGCGCCTAACCGAGGAGAGCGTCCGATGACGATCGAGATCCGCGTGCCGCCGCTGCCCGAGTCGATCACGGACGCCACGCTCGTGGGCTGGCACAAGCAGCCGGGCGAGAGCGTCGCGCGCGATGAGAACCTGGCCGACCTCGAGACCGACAAGGTGGTCCTCGAGGTGCCGGCGCCCGCAAACGGAGTGGTGCGCGAGCTCAAGGTGGCAAGCGGTGCCACCGTGACCGCCGGGCAGCTCCTCGCGCTCCTGGAGGAGAAGGCGGCTGGCGCGCCGGCGGTGAAGGCGGTAGACGCCGCGCCGGTAACGGCTGCGCCTGCAACGGCTGCGCCTGCAGCGACCGCGCCCGTCGCGGCGGTGCCTGCGGCGGCCGCGAAGCTCAGTCCCTCGGCCCGCAGGCTCGTCGAGGAGAACCGGCTCGATGCCGCCGCCATCCCCGCCTCCGGTCGCGACGGGCGCCTCACCAAGGCCGATGTGATCGGCTATCTCGGTGAGCGCACGACGACGAGCGGCGCGCCTGCGGCGCCGGCGGCCGCCGCGCCGCTCGCGCGGGCGCCGCTACCGCACGAGGCGCCCGCGGTGCGCGGCGCGCGCACCGAGCAGCGCGTGGCGATGACGCGCCTGCGTCAGCGCATCGCGCAGCGCCTGATCGAGGCGCAGGCGACCCAGGCGCTCCTCACCACCTTCAACGAGGTGGATCTCACGGCGGTGCAGGAGCTGCGCGCCCGCCACAAGGATCGTTTCGAGCGCGAGCACGGCGTGAAGCTCGGCTTCATGTCGTTCTTCGTGCGCTCCGCCATCGAGGCCTTGAAGCGCTTTCCGGTGGTGAACGCCGCGGTCGACGGCACCGACATCCTCTATCGCGAGTACTACGATATCGGTGTCGCGGTCTCGACCGACCGCGGGTTGATCGTGCCCATCGTGCGCGATGCGGATGCGAAGAGCTTCGCGACGCTCGAGAAGGAGATCGCCGCCTACGCCACGCGCGCACGCGATGGCACGATCGCGCTCGAGGACCTGACGGGCGGCACCTTCACGATCACGAACGGCGGGGTGTTCGGCTCGCTGCTCTCGACCCCGATCGTGAATGCTCCGCAGAGCGCGATCCTGGGGATGCACAAGATTCAGGAGCGGCCGGTGGTCGTGAGCGGGGCAATCGCGGTGCGCCCGATGATGTACCTCGCGCTCACCTACGATCATCGCATCATCGACGGGCGCGAGGCGGTGCAGTTCCTCGTCGCGGTGAAGGAGAGCCTCGAGGATCCGGGGCGAATGCTGCTCGGCCTGTAGGAGACGAGATGGTGGATGCCTTCGATGTGGTGGTGATTGGCGGCGGGCCGGCCGGCTATCCGGCGGCGATCCGCGCGGCACAGAACGGCCTCTCGGTCGCGTGCATCGATGAGTGGAAGAACCACGATGGCACCGCGGCTTTCGGCGGCACCTGCCTCAACGCCGGGTGCATCCCCTCCAAGGTGCTGCTCGAGTCGACGGAGCTCTACCACCGCCTGCACGAGGAGTTTCCGACGCGCGGCATCCGCGCCTCCGGCATCTCGGTCGATCTCGCGACGCTGCAGCAACACCGGGCGGGCATCGTGCGCAAGATGACCGACGGGGTGAGCGCGCTATTCAAGGCGGCCAAGGTGACGGGCCTGCAGGGCCACGGGCGGCTCCTTCTCGATAAGCGCATCGAGCTCACCGCGCTCGACGGGTCGCGGCGCGACTTGACCGCGCGCAACGTCGTGCTCGCCTCGGGCTCCGCGCCCATCGAGCTCAAGTTCGCTCCGTTCGATCACCAGCGCATCCTCGATTCCTGGGACGCGCTCGAGCTCGCAGCCGTCCCGACGCGTCTCGGGGTGATCGGCGCCGGCGCGATCGGGCTCGAGCTGGGGAGCGTATGGCGCCGCCTCGGAAGCGAGGTCGTGGTGCTCGAGGCACTGCCGGAGTTCCTCGCGAGCTACGACCGGCAGCTCGCCCGCGAGGCGCTGCGGCACTTGAAGCGCCAGGGTCTCGACATCCGCCTGGGCGCGACCGTCACGGGTGCGACGCTCGCGGGGGATGCCGTCACCGTCAGCTACCGCGATGCGAAGGGCGAGCAGTCGCTCGCCTTCGATCAGCTCATCGTCGCGGTTGGCCGCCGTCCGTACACGCACGAGCTCCTGGCAGCCGGCACCGGCGTCGAGCTCGATGAGCGCGGCTTCATCAAAGTCGACGATCACTGCCGCACGGGCGTGCCGGGCATCTACGCGGTGGGAGATTGCGTGCGCGGTCCGATGCTCGCGCACAAGGGCAAGGAGGAGGGCGTCATGGTCGCGGACCTGATCGCCGGGCGCTTCGGGGAGGTGAACTACCAGGCCGTGCCCTCCGTGATCTACACGGCCCCCGAGATCGCGAGCGTCGGGCTCACCGAGGAGCAGGTCAAAGCGAGCGGGCGGCCGTACAAGCTCGGCAACTGCCCGTTCCTCGCGAACGGCCGGGCGCGCGCGCTCGAGGCGGCGCAGGGATTCGTCAAGCTGATCGCCGCGCGCGATGACGATGAGATCTTGGGCGTGCACATCGTCGGTCCGTTCGCGGGCGAGCTCATCGCCGAGACGGTGCTCGCGCTCGAGTACTCGGCGAGCGCCGAGGATCTGCAGCGCACGATGCATGCGCATCCGACGCTCTCCGAGGCGGTGCACGAGGCCGCACTCAACGCCGACAAGCGCGCAATCGACTCCCTCAATCTCTGAAGGCCCGATGCGGGAGTCTCCCTCATGAGCGAGTCGCGCTCGCCGCTCCTCACGCTCGCCGAGATCAAAGAGGCGGCAGCGCGCATCCGACCGTTCGTACACCGCACGCCGGTGCTCACGAGCGAGACCCTCGATGCGCGGGTCGGCGCGCGCCTCTACTTCAAGTGCGAGAACTTCCAGCGCGTCGGGGCGTTCAAGGCGCGCGGTGCGCACAACGCGGTCTTCAGCCTGAGCGAGGCCGAGGCGCGCCACGGCGTCGTCACGCACTCCTCCGGCAATCATGGCGCGGCGGTCGCGCTCGCCGCGCGCAACCGCGGCATCCCGGCATTCGTGGTGATGCCCGCGAGCGCGCCGCGTGTGAAGCAGGAAGCGGTCGCGCGCTATGGGGCGCGCGTGACGCTCTGCGAGCCCACGCTCGCGGCGCGCGAGCACACGGGCCAGCGCATCGTGGAGGAGACGGGCGCGCACTTCGTGCACCCCTACAACGACCTGCGCGTCATTGCAGGTCAGGGCACCACGGCGCTCGAGCTCCTCGATCAGGTCCCGGACTTGGACCTCATCGTCTGTCCGGTCGGTGGCGGCGGTCAGCTGAGCGGGGTCGCGGTCGCGGCAAAGTCGCTCTCACCGCGGCTGCGCATCGTCGGGGCGGAACCGGCCGCGGCCGACGATGCGCGCCGCTCGCTCGCGGCGGGCGTGGTGATCGCGGCCGGAGATCCGCAGACGATCTGCGACGGCTTGCGGAGCTCGCTCGGGGAGTTGAGCTTCGCGCTCATCCGCGCCTGGGTCGATGAGATCGTCACCGCGAGCGAGCCCGCGATCATCGAGGCGATGCGGCTCGTGTGGGAGATCATGAAGATCGTGATCGAGCCCTCCTCCGCCGTTCCCGTCGCGACGCTCCTCGAGCGCTCGCTTGCGTTGAGCGGCGAGCGCGTGGGGGTGATCCTCTCCGGGGGCAACGTCGATCTCGACCGGTTGCCCTGGGCGCGGGGAGCCGCGGTTTAGACGTTGATGCCCGGGTGGAACAGTCCGATCGCCCCGATGATGATCAGATAGATCGCGACGATGTAGTTGAGGAGTCGCGGCACGATCAGGATCAGGATCCCGGCGATGAGCGCAATCAGCGGGCCGATGGAGAGCGTGAGGTGCAAGGTATGCATGATCGGTGTGCCCTCGTGTGGATGCGCGCAGCCGGCGCGCACGGATGAGTCACCGCGGAGGGTAGCAAGTTCCGCGCTCAGTGCGTCCGCCGCACGGTGAGCACGTTCGGCACCCCGGTGAAGCGCTTGGCCAAGCGCGCAAGCTGATCGAGATCCTGCACGGCGACCCGAACCACCACGCGCGCGGTGCCGTTGTCGCGGTCGGTCGTCGTCGTCATCTCCTCGATCGAGAGCCGCTCCTGCGCGATGAGGTCGGTGAGATCGCGCACCAGCCCACGGCGATCGTACGCATCGACGGCGAGCTCCGCGCTCAGGCGCTCGACCTCGCCTGCCGTCCAGTCGACCTGTAGCACCCGCTGGGGTTTCCCCGCGCGCATGCGCGCGAGGCTCGGGCAGTCCGAGCGGTGGATCGTGACCCCGCGCCCCGCGCTCACGTAGCCCACGATCGGCTGCGGGCGAATCGGCGCACAGCACCGTGCAAGCGTGATCGGCAGTCCCCCAACCCCCTCGATCTGCACCGGACTACCCCGCCGCACCGCGGCAGGGCGGGCACGGCGCTTGGGCTCCTCCGGGGCGGTCGCGCGCACGTGCCGTGCGATCGCTTGCGCGAGCTGGGTCGCGGTGATCTCGCCCTCGCCCAGGAGCTGGTAGAGCTGATCGACGCTCGGGGCCCCGAGCGGCTCGAGGAGCGGGGCGAGAATTTCCGGCGCGACACTCGCGCGCGCGAGCTCGCGCTCGGCGATCGAGCGGCCGGCCGTGCGGTTATCGCCGCTGTCCTGCTGGCGGAACCAGGCGCGCACCTTGGCGCGGCTGCGGGGCGAGGCGAGGTAGCCGAGCTCCGGGGCAAGCCAGTCGCGGCTCGGCGCCGGGTGCTTGCCGGCGATGATCTCCACCACCTCGCCGTTCTTGAGGACGTGCGTGAGCGGCACGATGCGGCCGTTCACTTTCGCGCCGCGGCAGCGGTGCCCGAGGTTGCTGTGCACGTGGTAGGCGAAATCGAGCGCGGTCGCGCCGCGCGGCAGATCCACCACCTCGCCCTTCGGCGTGAGCGCGTACACCCGATCGGCAAACAGCTCGGTGCGCATGCGCTCGAGGAAGTCGCGCTCGCCGTCGGCGGCATCGGGCGGCTCGAGGAGCCGGCGCACCGCCTCGATCTTGCGCTCGTAGCCGGCATCCCGCCCGCCGCCTTCCTTGTACTGCCAGTGCGCGGCGACGCCGAGCTCGGCGTGCTCGTGCATCGCACGCGTGCGGATCTGCACCTCCACGTTGCGCTCCTCGGGTCCCACGATCGCGGTGTGGATCGAGCGATAGTCGTTGTCCTTCGGGGTGGCGATGTAGTCATCGAACTCCCCGGGGATGTAGGCGAAGCGCCCGTGGACGATGCTGAGCGCCGCGTAGCAATCGGGCACGCTCGCGGTGATGATGCGGACGGCGCGCACGTCGTAGATCTTCTCGAAGGCGAGCTGCTTCCGCTGCATCTTGCGATAGATGCTGTAGATGTGCTTCGGGCGCCCGTACACTTCGGCCGCGATGCCGGCCTCGGAGAGCGCCGCGCGCAGCAGCGCACAGAACGCCTCGATGTAGCGCTCGCGATCCGCACGCCGCTCGTTCAGGGCGCTCGCGATCTCTCGGTATGCCTCGGGCTCGAGATAGCGGAATGCCAGGTCCTCGAGCTCCCATTTGAGCTGCCAGACTCCGAGCCGGTTCGCAAGCGGTGCGTACACTGCGCGCGCCGCGAGCGCGGCACGCTCGCGCTGCGGCGGCTCGAGCGCGCGCGCATGGCGCAGCCGCACCAGCTCCAGGGCAATCCGCGCGAGCACCAGGCGCGGATCGCTCACCACGGCGATGAGCATCTTGCGCACGGCCTCGGCCTGAGCGCCCGCGAGCCCCCGCGCCGGCGACCAGTCGCGCGGCAGCCCGAGCTCCCCCAAGTGCGCGAGGGCGAGTGCGGTGCGCGCCGCCTCCGCGCCGAGGAGTCTCGCAAGCGCCTCGGGCGCGAGGCCCGCGCCTGCGAGCGCGGGCTGCGCGAGCACCGCCTTGGCGAGCTCGGCATCGCCCGTGAGCGCACCGATCGCCTCGCCCGCCTCGCTCGCCGCAGTGAGATCCGGCGCAGCCGGTGCGCGTGCGCGCTCGAGCGCCTCGCGCGCGGCGGCGAGGCTCGCAGAGATCTCAGGGGGGCAGAGTTGAGCCGTTTCCACAGGGGCGGCGCTCGCCTCGCCCCCGCCGGGCGAGGACGTGTCGTCGAGCGGGTTTGCCGGTATCATACGCGCACGAGCCGCGGGGCGGCGCTGGCGCGGGCCGATGCTGTGGACAGCGTGCGATTCGAAGGCTACGGCCCCGGCGATTGCGCGGTGATGGTCGAGTGCCTCACCGACGACCGCGGTCGCGCGCAGGCCGCGATTCGGGACGCCTTCCGGTGCAACGGCGGGCGCCTCGGGGCCTGCGGCTCCGTCGCATACCTTTTCAACGAGGTCGGGCTGCTCCGCTATCCACCTGGAACGGCTCGCGAGCCCTTGAGCGGATTTGCCTGGCAGGCCGGAGCGGAGGACGTGATCGTGCAAGCGGCCGGAGCGCTCGAGGTGCTGACCGATCCGCTGGAGCTCGAGCGGGTGCGGACCGCGCTCGCGGATGCGGGCTTCGCGCCGCAGTCGAGCCGCGTCACGCGACGCGCACAGGCGCGCGTGCGACTCGCGGGCGCGCAGGCCGCGGCGCTGGCGCGGCTCGTGGCAGCGCTCGGGCACCTTGAGGGCGTAGCGAGCGTCTATACGAATGCCGAGATTGCGGGCGAGGTCCTGGCGAGCGTTTGACCCGGGCGCGGTGCGTGCGGCCGCGCCGCCCGCGCCCGTCGCGCGCGCGCGCGTGCGCATCCTGGGGCTCGACCCCGGATCGCGCCGCACCGGATACGGGCTCATCGACTGCGGCGGACCGCAGTCGGTGCACGTCGCCCATGGGTGCATCGTCCCGAGCGCGACGAGCGCGGCGGCGCGCCTGCGCGCGATCTTCGAGGCCGTGGATGAGCTCATCACGCGCCTCGCGCCCGATGAGATTGCCGTGGAGCGGGTGTTCGTGAATCGCAACGTCGACAGCGCGCTCAAGCTCGGGCAGGCCCGCGGCGCCGCACTGTGCGCGGTACCGCGCGCGGTACCGGTGTTCGAGTACGCTCCGCGCGCGATCAAGATGAGCGTCGTCGGCTTCGGCGGTGCCGAGAAGCGTCAGGTTGCGCACATGATGAGAGCGCTCCTGGGCCTTGCCGGGGAGCTCTCGGCGGATGCGGCCGATGCGCTCGCGGTGGCCGTCTGCCACGCGCACTCGCGGCGCATGTACGCGATCGAGCTCGCCGCGCGGCGCACGCGCGCGCCGGTGCGCCTCGAGGGCCCCGTGAAGTGATCGGCTCGCTCCACGGCCGCATCGCCTCGAAGAGCCCGCCGCAGCTCACGATCGATGTGGGCGGCGTGGGCTACGAGCTCGAAGCCCCGATGTCGACTTTCTATCACCTGCCCGCGGTCGGGCACGACGTGCGGCTGCTCACGCACCTGGTCGTGCGCGAGGATGCGCATGCGCTCTACGGCTTTGCGACCGAAGCGGAGCGGCGGCTGTTCAGGAGCCTCCTCAAGGTCTCGGGCGTCGGCCCGAAGATCGCCTTGGCGCTCCTCTCCGGGATCAGCGTCGAGGCGTTCGTGCGCTGCGTGCAGAGCGAGGATGCGGCGAGCCTCACTCGCGTGCCGGGCATCGGGCGCAAAACCGCCGAGCGGCTCCTCATCGAGATGCGCGATCGCTTGGGCGCCGCCGCGGGCGAGCCTGGGGCGCGGGCGGGCGTTGCGGCCACCCCGGAGGGCGAGGCGTTCGATGCGCTCGTCTCCTTGGGCTACCGGCCGGCCGAGGCCACGCGCTTGCTCAAAGCCATTGGCCCCGGTACACACTCGACCGAGGATCTGATCCGCCGTGCGCTGCAGAGCGCGGCGCGCGAGTAGCTCGAGGTACGCGCAGTTGGAAGCCGAAAGACTGGTGAATCCGGGCGCGAAGTCCGAGGACGAGGCGGTCGAGCGGGCGATTCGTCCGCGGCTGCTCGCCGAGTACATCGGGCAGAGCCCGGTCAAGCGGCAGCTCGAGATCTTCGTGAGCGCCGCGCGCCAGCGCGCCGAGGCGCTCGATCACGTGCTCATCTTCGGGCCGCCCGGGCTCGGCAAGACCACACTCGCGCACGTCATCGCCGCCGAGCTCGGGGCGAGCCTGCACCAGACTTCGGGACCGGTACTCGAGCGGCCGGCCGATCTCGCCGCCCTCCTCACCAACCTGCAGCCGCGCGATGTGCTCTTCATCGACGAGATCCACCGCCTGAGCCCGATCGTCGAGGAGGTGCTGTATCCGGCAATGGAGGACTACGAGCTCGACATCATGATCGGGGAGGGGCCGGCCGCGCGCTCGATCAAGCTCGGCTTGAAGCCCTTCACGCTCGTCGGCGCCACGACGCGCGCCGGGCTTCTGTCATCCCCGCTCCGCGACCGCTTCGGGATCGTGCAGCGCCTGGAGTTCTACGGCATCGAGGACCTGGAGCGCATCGCCGCCCGCTCGGCCGAGATCCTGCGCGTGCCGTGCGATGCGGGCGGGGCGCACGCGATCGCGCGGCGCTCGCGCGGCACTCCGCGGATCGCCAATCGGCTGCTGCGCCGAGTGCGCGACTACGCGCAGGTGCGCGCCGACGGGCGGATCGATGCGCGCGTGGCACAGGAGGCGCTCGATATGCTGGAGGTCGACCCGGAGGGATTCGATACGCTCGATCAGAAGCTGCTCACGACGATCCTCGATAAGTTCGCCGGCGGCCCCGTCGGAATCGAGAG
The DNA here is from genome assembly GCA_035523875.1 of Steroidobacteraceae bacterium. Lineage (GTDB taxonomy): Bacteria > Pseudomonadota > Gammaproteobacteria > Steroidobacterales > Steroidobacteraceae > JASHUC01. The sequence continues at coordinate 13,452 of DATKPY010000036.1, read as the reverse complement.
CATCGCGGCGGCGATCGGCGAGGACCGCGGCACGCTCGAGGAGGTGATCGAGCCGTTCCTCATTCAGCAGGGCTTTCTCGTGCGCACGGCGCGCGGCCGGCTCGTGACCGCGAAGAGCTACGCGCACTTCACGCGCAAGCCCCCGGAGGCCGCGGGCACGCTGGCGCTTCCCCTGGGGCCGACGAAGTGACGCCGTTCGTCTTGGCGGCCCGTGTCTACTGGGAGGACACCGACGGGGGCGGGGTCGTCTATCACGCCAATTACCTGAAGTTCCTCGAGCGCGCGCGCACGGAGTGGCTGCGTGCGCGGGGCTTCTCCCAGCAGGGGCTCGCGCGCGAGCACGGCATCCTCTTCGCCGTCACGCGCATGGAAATCGCCTTCCGCGCTCCGGCGCGGCTCGACGATGAGCTCACGATCACCTGCGAGGTGAAGCGCGCGGGCGCCGCCTCGCTTTCCTTTGCGCAGCGGGTGCTGCGCGCTCGCGCAGCCGCGCTCGCCGCGGCGCCGGCGGCGGGCGAGACGGCGGAGAATCTGCTCGCGAGCGCGACGGTGCGCATCGCCTGCGTCGATGCGCACACGTTCCGGCCGCAGCGGCTGCCGCAATGGCTCGACGTTCCCGGGACCGACGAGGAGCCTGCCTGAAATGCCCCAAGACATATCCTTCGTTCACATCGTGCTCGAGGCGAGCATCCCGGTGCAGATCGTCATCGCACTGCTCGCTTTCGCCTCGCTCACCTCCTGGGCGATCATCTTCCAGAAACGCATGCTCATCCGGCGCGCGCGCCACGAGGCCGAGCAGTTCGAATCGAGCTTCTGGTCCGGGGGCGACCTCGCGCAGCTCTATCGCGGGATCGAAGCGCGCGGCGGGGCCACCGGGATGGCGAGCATCTTCGAGTTCGGCTTCCGCGAGTTCGCGCGGCTCCGCCAGCAGGGCGCGATGCCGACCGATCAGCTCCTCGATGGCGCACGGCGCGCGATGCGCGTTGCGCAGCTGAAGGAGATCGACCGCCTGGAGCAGAGCCTCTCGACGCTCGCGACGGTGGGCTCGACCAGCCCGTACGTCGGACTCTTCGGCACCGTGTGGGGCATCATGAGCGCGTTCGCCTCGATCGGTAACGTGCAGGCGGCGACGCTCTCGATGGTCGCCCCGGGCATCTCCGAGGCGCTGATCGCAACCGCGATCGGACTCGTGGCGGCGATCCCCGCGGTGATCGCGTTCAATCGCTTCGCCGATCAGGTCGGCCGCCTGGAGATGCGCTACGACGCCTTCATGGAGGAGTTCTCCTCCATCCTGCAGCGCCATGCGGCGCGCGGGCCCGAGAAGTCCGCGGGCGCCGCGACTGCGACCGCCCCCACCGCATCGAGCGCAGGAGCACGCTGATGGCACAGCTCACACGCGGCCGGCGCCTGATGGGCGAGATCAACGTCGTGCCCTACATCGATGTGATGCTGGTGCTCCTCATCATCTTCATGGTGACGGCGCCGATGCTCACGCAGGGGGTGAAAGTCGAGCTGCCGCGCGCCGGCGCCGAGGCGCTCCCGGAGAACTCGCATCCGCTCGTGCTGTCGATTGATGAGCAAGGTCGACTCTATCTCAACGTCGGCGGCAGTCCGCACGAGGCGATCGATGAGACGACGCTCGAGGTGCGCACCGCCGCGGCGCTGCGCCGCGATCCCGCCTTGAGCGTGCTGCTCAAGGCCGACTATCGCATCTCCTACGGGCGCGTGATGAGCGCAATGGTCATCCTGCAGCGGGCTGGAGCACGCCGGGTGGGCTTCGTGAGCGAGTCGCTGCCGCCCGAGCCCGCCAAGCACCGCTGAGCGGACTCGCCCACGCATGGTGGCACTGCAACGAGCGAGTGATCGGTGGGTGTCGGCGGGCCTCTCCGTGGCGCTGCACGGTGCGCTGCTCGCCGTGCTCATCTACGGCTGGTGGACCTTCCACACCGCCTCGCACCCGGTGCAGACGCTCGCGATCGATGCCACGGTCGTCTCCGCGCGCAGCGTGCGTGGCGCACCGATCGCCGCGCCACCGGCGCGCACTTTGCCGCCCCCGACGCCCGTGTCGCCGCCCGCCGCGCCGCCCGCCGAGGAGCAAACCGTGCCCCGCGCGCCGCCGAATCCGCCGGACGAGGCCTTGAAGCGCGAGCAGGCCCAAGCGGCCGCGCAGCGGCTCGCCCAAGAGCGGGTCGCCGAGGAGCGACAGGCCGAGCAGGCGCAAGCCGAGGCGGAACGAAAAGCGCAGGCCGCGGCCCAACAGAAGGCGGAAGAGGCGGCTGAGCGTGCGCAGGCAGAGGCGCGCGCGCGCGCCGTTGCAGAGGAGCAACAGAGATTGGCGGAGGCCAAGAGAAAGGCGGAGGCGCAACGCGAGCTTCAGGCGCAGCAGAAAGCCGAAGCGCAGCGCCGCGCGCGGGAGGCCAAGGCGCTCGCCGAGAACCAGGAGGATCTCACGCAGAGCATCAACTCCGATGAGCAGGCGCTTTCGGCACGCTCCGGCGCGCTCGCGACCTGGGAGCAGCTGATCACCGCGCGGATCACCCGCGCGTGGATCCGCCCGCCGACTGCGCGCGCGGGCCTCGATTGCACGCTTTTCGTCACGCAGGTGCCCGGAGGCGAGGTCACGAACGTCAAGCTCGGACCCTGCAACGGCGATTCGGCCGTGCAGCAATCCGTGATCGATGCCGCCTACCGCGCCTCACCGCTCCCGCCGCCGCCGGCGGATGCGCCCTTCGTGGCGCAGCTGCAGGTTGAATTCAAGCCCACCGACTGATGCCCATCGCACCTATGACCGCCGCCAAATCTTGCTCCCGCTCCCTCGCACTGTGGCTCGTTGCGGCCGTGCTCGCCGGTCGCGGCGGCAGCGCCCAGGCGCAATTGAAGATCGAGATCACCTCCGGGGTGACCGACCCCATCCCGATCGCGATTGTGCCGTTCGCCGGCGGCGTGTCGGCCGCGCCGAATGCCGGCGCGGAGGCGGCGGGCATCATTCAGGACGACCTCGAGGGCAGCGGGCGCTTCCGCGCCATGCCGCGCAGTCAGATGCGGGCCTTTCCCTCGCAGGCCTCCGCCGTGGTGCTGAGCGACTGGCGCGCGAGCGGCAACGACTATGTCGTCGTCGGGCGTGTCGCCGCGCTCCCCGACGGGGAGCTCGCCGTCGACTTCCAGCTCTTGAACGCGCTGAACGGCGAGCAGCTCGCGAACCAGCGCTTCACCGGTCCGCCGAGCGCGCTCAGGAATGCGGCGCACCGCGTGAGCGATGTGATCTACGAGAAGATCCTGGGGACACGCGGCGCGTTCGCGACGCGCATCGCCTACGTATCCGTCACGGGCGAGCCCCCCGCGCAGCGCTACCAGCTGGTGGTCGCGGATGCCGATGGCGCTGACCCGCGTATCGTGCTCGAATCGCGCGAGCCGGTGATGTCGCCGGCATGGTCGCCGGACGGGGAGTGGCTCGCCTACGTCTCCTTCGAGGACCGCCTCGCCGCGGTTTACGTGCAGCGCGTGCGCACCGGCCAGCGCCAGCTCGTCTCCGCGCGCCTCGGCGTCAACAGCGCCCCGTCGTGGTCGCCCGATGGGCGCAAGCTCGCCCTCACATTGAGCGGGACCGACGGCAACCTCGACATCTACGTGCTCGACCTCGCGACGCAGCATCTGACGCGCATCACGACCGATCCTGCCATCGACACCGAGGCGGTGTGGGCACCCGATGGGAAATCACTCTACTTCACCTCCGATCGCGGCGGCGGACCCCAGATCTATGAGGTCGGACTCAGTCCTGGCGATCGCGCGAGGCGCATCACCTTCGAAGGGTCGTACAATGCGCGGCCGCGGATCTCACCCGATGGGACGGAGCTCGCGATGGTGACGCAAGATGGGAGCAACTACCGGATTGCCGTTCAGGATCTCGCGAGCGGCACGGTGCGCATCCTCTCGCACGGCCGGCTCGATAGCTCGCCGAGCTTCGCACCGAACGGCGCCATGCTCATCTATGCCTCGATCGACCACGGCCACTCGGACCTCGAGCGCGTCTCGGTCGACGGACTCACCTCGCAGCGCCTGAGCTCTGCGAGTGCCGATATCAGCGATCCGGTCTGGGGACCGTTTGCGCACCCGTAGCATTCAGAGCTCGCCACACCCGCACGAACGGAGGGTTGACTGATGAGTCGAAAGGTTTGCATCGTGATGGCCGCCGCTGCAGCGCTGCTGCTCTCAGCGTGCGCGCACAAGCCCCCGCAGCCGAGCGGCCCCGGCAATACGGCCGTGCAGCAGCCCGGGGCGGGGCCTGAGACCTCGGGCGCGGGCGGAGCGAACGTCGGACAGAGCGCGGGGGCGGTCAATCCCGGTGGCCCGGGCGTCGCGGGTCCCCAGGAGGGCCTGCTTGCCAAGCGCGCGGTGTACTTCGACTTCGACAGCAGCGAGATCAAGGGCGAAGGCGTCGACATCGTCGCCGCGCACGCGAAGTACCTCGCCGCGCATCCGACGCTGCACGTGCGCCTGGAGGGGAACACGGATGAGCGCGGCTCGCGCGAGTACAACATCGGCCTGGGCGAGCGCCGCGCGCAGTCGGTGCGCCAGGCCATGCTGCTGCAGGGGGTCTCGGACGCCCAGATCACCACCGTGAGCTACGGTGCCGAGCGCCCGGTCGATCCCGGCCACGACGAGGCGGCCTGGGCCAAGAACCGCCGCGTCGATATCGTCTATCTCAACTGAGCAGCGCGGTGCGCTGCGGTGCACGGGCAGGCTCGTCCGCGCACCGCCCCCACCCGGATGCTCGAAGGAGAATCGGCATGCGGAGACTCATCGTCGGATGCGCGCTGCTCACCGTGCTCGGCGCGCTCGCGGGCTGCGCCTCCGTGCCGCCGGCGCAGGATCCCGCCATCGAGGCGAAGTTCGGCGATCTCGATCAGCGCGTGACGCGCGTCGAGCAGGTGATCGCAAACAAGAGCTTGGTCGACATGGCGCAGAACGTTCAGGGGATGGAGGATCAGCTGCGGGTGCTGCAGGGACGGATCGACGAGCTCGAGAACGAGAACGATGCGCTGCGCAAGCAACAGCTTGCCTTCTATCAGGACCTCGACAAGCGCCTGACGAAGCTCGCCAACGGAAATCCGGGCACGGCCTCCTCGGGCGCGACCCCGGGGGTGGGCGATGAGCAGTCCGCATACATGCAGGCGCTCAACTCGCTCAAGAACGGCCAGGTGCCGCAGGCGATCAGCGAGCTCGAGCAGTTTCTCGCGATGTATCCGCAGAGCGACCTCGCGGACAACGCGCAGTACTGGCTCGGCGAGGCCTACTACGTCACGCACAACTACGCGAGTGCCGCGACTGCCTTCCGCGGCGTGCTCGATCGGTACCCGAACTCGCGCAAGGCCTCCGATGCGCTGCTCAAGTTGGGCTACACCCAGTACGAGCTCAAGCAGTACGCCAAGGCGCGCGCCACCCTCGCGCAGGTGCGCTCCCGCTTCCCGGGGAGCAGCGCGGCGCAGCTCGCCGCGAACCGCCTGCGCGCGATGGCGGCGGCGGCGGACGGCGGCGGTGGGGGCGAGGCGGGCACGGCAAGCGGCGATCCCTCGGGCGACAACACCGCGGGCGCTCAGGACCCCGATGCCGGTACTGCGGGCGGCGCGCCTCCGGGCGTCGCGGCCGATCAAACGAGCGGCGCCGCGCAACCGAGCGCCACGCCGCCCACGACGAGCGCACCCGGGACGCCGAGCGCCGGCCCCTCGAGCAGCTCCGCGGCGTCCGCCAACGACGCGGCCCCAGCGAACGCAACTCCCGCGAACGCAACCCCGGCATCGAGCGCATCGGCGAGCTCCGGCGCACCCGCCCCGGCGCCGGGGTCCGCGCCGGCCGCACCGCCGCCCAACCCGAACTGATCCGTCGCGCTAACATCACGCGCAACGTGCGCCGCAAGGCGCTCGCGTGGGTGCGCCGTCCCATGTCCCGCCTCAAGATCACGGAAGTCTTCTTCTCGCTGCAGGGCGAGGCCGACACGGTCGGCATTCCGACGACATTCATCCGGCTCACCGGCTGTCCGCTGCGCTGCCAGTACTGCGATACGGCGTACGCGTTTCACGGCGGGCAGTGGTGGACGATCGAGGCGCTCCTGGAGCGCGTGCGCGAGCACGGCTCGCGCTTCGTCTGCGTCACCGGCGGCGAGCCGCTTGCGCAGAAAGGCTGCTTCGCGCTCCTCACGCAGCTCTGCGACGCGGGCTACCGGGTGTCGGTCGAGACGAGCGGCGCGATGGCGCTCGCGGACGCCGATCCGCGCGCGATACTGGTGGTCGATGTCAAAACCCCGGGCTCCGGGGAGGAGCCTCGCAATCGCTACGCGGAGCTCGGGCGGCTCAAGTCCCAGGATCAGATCAAGTTCGTCGTGTGCAATCGGGCCGACTACGAGTGGAGCCGGGCCAAGGTGCGGGAGCTCGCGCTCACCGAGCGCTGCGCCGTGCTCTTCTCGCCGAGTCACGCCGAACTGCCGGCGCGCGAGCTCGCCAATTGGATCCTCGCCGATCGTCTACCGGTGCGCTTTCAGATCCAGCTCCACAAGGTGCTCTGGGGCGATGTGCCGGGGCGGTGACAGGATGAGAGGAGCGGCTGCGCGATGAGCGCGCCGCATGAGCGCCGCGCGATCGTGCTCGTCTCGGGCGGGCTCGATTCGGCCACCGCGCTCGCGCTCGCGCTCGAGCGCGGGCACGCCTGCTTCGCACTCTCGGTCGACTACGGACAGCGGCACGTCGCGGAGCTCGAGGCGGCCGCGGCCATCGCGCGCGCGTTGGGCGCGCGCGAGCATCGCATCATGCGGGTGGACTTGGCCGGGATCGGCGGCTCGGCGCTCACCGATCCGCGCATCGCGGTGCCCGAGCAGCCGACGAGCGGCATCCCCGTCACCTACGTCCCCGCGCGCAATACCCTCATGCTCGCTCTCGCGCTTGGCTGGGCGGAGGTCCTCGATGCGCGCGATCTATTCATCGGCGTGAACGCGCTCGATTACTCCGGCTACCCGGACTGTCGCCCGGAGTTCATCGCCGCCTTTGGCGCGCTCGCCGCCCAGGCGACCAAGGCGGCGGTGGAGGGCCGGCCCTGCCGCATCCACGCGCCGCTCATTCACTTGAGCAAGGCCGAGATCATCCGCGAGGGGGTGCGGCTCGGGGTCGACTACGCACTGACGATCTCCTGCTATCAGGCCGATGCGCAGGGCCGGGCGTGCGGGCGCTGCGATTCCTGCCGTATCCGCCGCGCCGGATTCGAGCAGGCAGGCGTGCCGGATCCGACCCGCTATCAGCGGTCGCCTTGAAAAAGCGGCCTTGCTCGCGGTGCAGCAATTGAGGCCCGCTCTGAACTCTATTGGCGCCGGCGCCTCGAACATGTCATAACCGCAGCCGGGCCGTCACCGGCCGGGAGCGCGAGCGCGGGTCTCAATGGAGCCGACGCAATCCACGCCTTCGCCGGATGGGCGGACCACCGAGATCGGTCGCGGCCGCTTCATTCGCGACACCTCCGCAACGGATGTCGCCGTCGACCCGGCGCCCAGGCTGCGTAAGCGCCGGCGCGTCCTCCTCGCGAGCATCGCCGCTGCCGCGCTCTTGCTCATCGGGGCGACGCTCGCCGCCCGCTCGTGGATCGCGACCGGACACGTCATCTCGCGCGCGCAGCTGCGCATTGCGGAGGTGACCCGCGGGCCGTTCATCCGCGATGTCGCGGCCGAGGGAACGGTTGTCACGGCCAACAGTCCGACCTTGTACGCGGTCTCCACCGGCACGGTGACCTTCCTCGTGCGAGCCGGAGATGCGGTCCAGAAGGCGCAGGTTCTCGCCACGCTCGACAGCCCGACGCTCGTCAACCAATACGACCAGGAGCGCGCGACGCTCGACAGTCAGAACGTCGCACTCGGGCGCCAGGAGATCGAGCTCAAGCGCGAGGAGCTCTCCGACCGCGAGCAGGCCGATCTCGCCCGGGTGCAGATCACCGCCGCCGAGCGCGAATTCAAGCGCGAGCAAACGGCCTACCAGGAAGGGGTGGTCCCGCAGCGCGACTTCGCCAAGGCCGGCGATGATCTCGCGAGCGCGCGGCTCACGTACTCGCAGGCGGTGGCGAACGCGAAGCTCGCCGCGGAGAGTCTCGAGTACGACTTGAAGACCAAGCGCCTCGACCGCGACCGCCAGAAACTCTTGGTCGACAACCTCGCGCGCCAGGTCCGCGATCTGACGGTGCGCTCGCCCGTGCGCGGGATCGTGGGCAGCCTCGCCGTCGATCAGAAGGCGACCGTCGCCGAGAACGCCGCGCTGCTCACGGTGGTCGATCTGTCATCCCTCGAGATCGAGTTTCGCGTGCCGGAGTCCTACGCCACCGATCTCGCGCTCGATCTGCCGGCGGAGATCACCTACGGCGGCGGGACTTATCAGGGCACGGTCACCGCGGTCTCACCGGAGGTGGAGGACAGCGAGGTGCGCGGACGGGTGCGCTTCGCGCACGCTCCGCCGCAGGGATTGCGTCAGAACGAGCGGGTGAGCGTGCGGATCATTCTCGATCAGCGTCGCGATGTGCTGCAGGTCGAGCGCGGCTCGTTCGTCGATGCGGGCTCGGTTGCCTACGTGGTCGACGGCGATGAGGCGCGCCGTACGCCGGTCAAGTTCGGGGCCATGAGCGTGAGCGCGGTGGAGATTCTGAGCGGATTGACGCCGGGGGAGCGCATCGTCGTCTCGAGCGTCTCGGACTTCGACGATCTGCCGCACGTGCGCCTCGCGGACTGACAGAGGGGGGAGCGACCGTGATCGAGCTTCAGGATATCGGCAAGACCTATCGCACCGACATGATCGAGACGCAGGCGCTGCGGAACGTGAGTCTCGCGCTCGAGCCGGGCGAGTTCGTCGCGATTACCGGACCGTCGGGCTCCGGCAAGACGACGCTCTTGAACCTCATGGGGCTCCTCGAGGAGGTCTCCTCGGGGCGGTATCTGTTCGATGGCGAGGACGTGAGCGGGCTCAATGACGATCGACGCTCGCGCATCCGCAACGAGAAGCTGGGCTTCGTCTTCCAGAGCTTCAACCTCATTCCGGATTTCGACGTGTACGACAACGTCGAGGTGCCGCTCCACTACCGCGGCATGCCGCGCGCGGAGCGCCACCGGCGCATCACGGCAGCGCTCGAGCGCGTCGGTCTCGCCTCGCGCATGCGCCACATTCCCGCCCAGCTCTCGGGCGGCCAGCAGCAGCGCGTCGCCATCGCGCGCGCGATGGCGGGCGATCCGCGCCTGGTGCTCGCCGATGAGCCCACGGGCAATCTCGACAGCGAGATGTCCGCTCAGATCATGGACCTCCTCGAGGAGATCAACGCCTCCGGCACCACGATCGTAATGGTCACGCACAACCCGGAGCTCGCCCGGCGCGCCCGCCGTCACATCCAGATCACCGACGGACGGGTCGCCGATGGCGGCCGCGGCTTGCGCGCGGCCCCGGCGCTCGCGGCACAGCACCCCGCGGCCGCTCCGACCGCGCTCTAGAGGCGCCCGGCGTGTTCCTCCACGACCTCAAGCTCGCGCTGCGCAGCCTGCTGCGCACGCCGGGCCTGACTGCGCTCACCGCGGGCGCGATCGCCTGCGGGATCGGCGCGACGATGGTCACGCTCACGCTCTATCACGCCCGCGCGGGCCATCCGATCTGGTGGAAGGAGGACCAGCTGTTCGCGGTGACGCTCGATACGCGCGGGCCGGAGCAGCGGGGTCCGCAGGGCCCGCATCCCGAGTACCCGCCGTTTCTCGTCACCTATCGCGACGCGAAAGCGCTCTACCGCTCCGCTATCCCGACGCGGAGCGTGATGATGTTCCGCTCGACGCGCGTGGTAGAGCCGCAGCGAGTGGGCTTGAAGCCATTCAGCGCGACGGTGCGGGTGACGACGGCCGACTTCTTCCCGATGTTCGATGTGCCGTTTCTCTATGGAGCCGGTTGGGCGCGCGCGGCGGACGAGGGGCCCGATCCGGTGGTGGTGCTCGGCCGGCACCTCAACGACAAGCTCTTCGGCGGCGCCGATAGCGTAGGCAAGCTCATCGACCTGAGCGGCCACGAGTTTCGCGTGGTCGGGGTCATCGATAACTGGATGCCGCAGCCGAAGTTCTACGATCTGAACACCGGCAGCTTCGACGTCCCCGAGGATCTCTACATGCCGTTCGGCTGGACCACGGCGATGAAGCTCGACGTGGCCGGAAACGTGAACTGCGTGACTCCCACCGCCAGGGTGAGCTCGTTCAACGACCTGCTCACGCAGGATTGCGTGTGGCTTCAGTACTGGGTCGAGATGCCGACCGTCGCGCAGCAGCAGCGATTCCAGGCGTTCGTCGACAACTACGTGCGCGATCAGAAGCAGTACGGCCGCTTCATCCGTCCGCTCAACAACCGGATCGTGAACGTCACGACCTGGCTCGCCATGAACAACGTCATCGGGGATGAGAGCCGGCTGCAGGTCGGGCTCGCCGGGCTGTTCCTCGCGGTGTGCATCTTGAACACGCTCGGCCTCATGCTCGCGAAGTTCTTGAGTGGCGCGCCGGTCATCGGGCTGCGCCGGGCGCTCGGGGCGAGCCGCCGCGATATCGTCCGCCAGCACCTCACCGAGGTCGTCGTGATCGGTGTCCTGGGCGGATTCGGCGGCATCGCGCTCTCGTGGCTTGGACTCGCGGCAATCCGCTTGCTCACCTACATTCCGGCGCTCGATGACAACCCGGGGCACCTCGCGATCGCGCAAGCGCTCTCGCACATGGACGTGACGATGCTCGCCGTCGCCGTGCTGATCTCGGTGCTGACGGGAATCGTCGCCGGCCTCTATCCGGCGTGGCGCATCGGACGGATGGAGCCCGCGCTCTTTCTCAAATCCCAGTGAGGGCTGCGTGATGGAGACTCGATCTCTGGTGAAGGCGCTCTGGCGCAGCCGAACCGGCCCGATTCTGATCGCGGTGCAGATTGCCATCGCGCTCGCGGTGCTCGTGAACATTGCCTACATCGTCGCCGGACGGATCGAGACCTACCGGCGGCCGACCGGGATCGATGTGCACAATATTTTCTGGGTGACGAGCCAGGGGTTCGCGACGGATTACGATCAGTCCCTCGCCGTGCGCACCGATCTGGCTTACTTGAACGGACTGCCCGGCGTCATCGCCGCGGCGGCAAGCGCGACGCTTCCGCAGGGGATCGGCGGCATCGGGCTGCCGTTCGCGAGCACACCGGAGGATTTGCGTGCGCCGAAGGCGGGCGGCGCGGTGCTGCTGATGACGGATCGGGGTCTTGATGCGCTCGGAGTCAAGCTGATCGCGGGTCGCGCGCCGCACGCCGATGACACCTCGGCACCCGCGGATATGATGAGTGCCATCGGACGCTGGGCCCCGGAGGTCGCCATCACGAGCCTGCTCGCTCACAAGCTCTTCCCCAGGGGCGATGCGCTCGGCAGGACGCTCTACGCGGGGCTCATCAACCGGCCGGCGAAGATCGTCGGCATCGTCGAGCGGATGCAGACGCAACCGGTCTCCGGGCCGTTCTCCGATTTCGCCGAGAGTGTCGTCTTCGTTCCCGGCGTCCCGGCCGGCCCGTCGGCGCTCTACATCGTGCGCACGCAGCCCGGACGGCGTGCGGAGGTCATGGCGGAGGTCGAGCGCTCGCTCGCGGACAAGGTGCCCGGACGCTACATCGAGCACATGGAGACGCTCGATCAGACAGCATCGAATACCCGCAACTGGCTGCGCTCGAGCTCGATCATCCTGGGCGCAGTGGCGCTCCTGGTGCTCGCCGTGACGGCGATCGGTATATTCGGCCTCGCCGCGTTCAACGTCGCCACTCGAACGCGGCAGATCGGCACGCGGCGGGCAGTCGGAGCTCGCCGGCACCAGATCCTCAAATACTTCCTCCTCGAGAATTGGCTCATCACGACGGCCGGCGTCGTGGTGGGCTGCATACTCGCCCTGGCCCTCGGGGCGAGATTGAGCGTGATGTTCCAGCTGCCGCGGCTGCCGCTTTACTACTTGGCCGTCGGCGTGGTGGCGCTCTGGCTCCTCGGGCTCGGCGCAACGCTGATGCCGGCACGCAAGGCGAGCTCGGTCGCTCCGGCGATTGCGACGCGAACCGTCTGAGTGGCGCGCGCAGGCCCGCCGCTTCGGGAGCGGTCAGAAGCCGTGGAAGCTCGCGAACTCCTCGATTGAGGCGCGGTCGGTGCGCAGACGGTTGATCGGCGCGGACTCGTCGCGAAACCCGAGCGCCATCCCGCAGAAGAGCATGAGCTCCGGCGGCAGACCGAGGAACTCTCCGATGGTCTTGTGCCACCCCGCCCAGGACTCCTGCGGACAGGTGTGCAGGCCGTGCTCGCGCGCGAGCAGCATGATTGACTGCATGAACATTCCGAGGTCCGCCCACTGGTCCTGGCCCATTCCTCGATCGATCACGAAGAACAGCCCGACCGGCGCCCCGAAGAACTCGAAATTCTTGGCGTATTGACGCAAGCGCCGCTCACGCTCCTCGCGTGGTATGCCGATGAGCGCGTAGAGATCCTCGCCGCACTTGAAGCGGCGCGAGCGGTAGGGCTCCTTGAGGTTCGGCGGGTAGATGTTGTACTCCGTGCCCTCGCCGAGCGGCTGATCGAGCGCTTTCGCACGCACACGCTCGATGAGCGCCTGGAGCGGCTGGCCGGTGAGCGCATGCACGATCCAGGGCTGGAGATTTCCGCCGGACGGTGCGCGCCGTGCGACGTCGAGGACCTCGCGAACGGTCGCTTCCGGTATCGGCGTGTCGAGGAAGGCGCGACAGCTCATGCGCGAATCGACGGCCTCAGTGACGTTCAAGTCCCATCTCCTTGAAACTGAAGGGTGATAACACCCGCGGCCTCGGCGGCGCCACCGGGAGCCCTGTAGTATCATGCGGCCCCCTCGGGAGCACCAAGACTCCCGATCAGGGCACCTCCCCGCCGCCATTCAGGGGGAGGCGGCCACCGCGCAACGGGGCGTTAGCTCAGTCGGTAGAGCATCGGACTTTTAATCCGCTGGTCGACGGTTCGATTCCGTCACGCCCCAATAAAAACAAGAACTTATTCTGCCACGCCATGCAACGCAGGTTCGCACGCATGGCCTCCATCCAACGCGTCGTCTCTCCACACACCGGCCAAGTCGCCTACCGAGTCCAAGTTCGGCGGAAGGGACGGCCTCCAGAGTTTGCGAGCTTCCCCAATCGCAAGGAGGCGGTGGCGTGGACGGAGTCGCTCGAGGCTGCAATCCGCGAAGGCAGGCACTTCCCTCACGCAGCCGCAAAGCGCACGAGCTTCGATGCGCTCGCCAAGGACTACATCGAAACGGTACTCGCCGAATTCGATCCCAAGGAGAAAGCCACGCGCGTCCGCCAGCTCGAATGGTGGTCGAAGCAATTCGCAGGCCTTTCGCTCGCGGAGATCACCGCGGATCGCATCTCGAAGGCGCGCGACAAG
>DATKPY010000035.1:0-90021 GCA_035523875.1 Steroidobacteraceae bacterium | reverse complement strand
ACTGGGTAGATTCCGAAGCATTACTCACCCGTTCGCCGCTCGTCGCCAGGATTGCTCCCGCGTTACCGCTCGACTTGCATGTGTTAGGCACGCCGCCAGCGTTCAATCTGAGCCAGGATCAAACTCTTCACTTAAAGATTTCGAGCTTTAAGCGACTGAGCTTATCCAAAAGCCCACCTACTGCTGGACATTTTGGTCACTCGGTCTTAAGCCTCTCGGGCTCGACGCGAGTCCCCACACAAATTACCTGCTGAATTTTTAAAGAGCATCCAGGCCGCGCAGGGCCGGGGGTCGCGCGTCGCCGCGCGCCATCTGTAAAAAGGGCCCGGAAGTATAGCCCCGTGGCCGCTTCCGTCAACTTACGTCTAGTACTGATTTCCCCCGTCCCTGTCGCGTCGCGACAACGGGTGCGAGGGGCGCGCAGTATAGCCACCGTGCTGGGCTTGTCAACGCACTGTCATGCGCCTGCCGCGGCGCGATCGAGCCTCCGCTCGGGGCGGCTGGGACGCCCGCCGCTGCCCGGGAACGCCAGAGCGCCCCATGCATTGCCCAATCCGAGCGGAAGCTGCGGAATTTTGGAGCTTTTCTCGCCCTCCGGTCAGCCCTTGCGCTCGAGCTTCACCCGCGCGAACCGGCGGGTGCCGACCTGAAGCACGTGGTCCGCACCGGAAACGAGAACGAGCGCCCGGTCGGTCACCCGCTCCCCGTCGATCCGCACCGCCCCCTCCGCGATTTTGCGGTTACCCTCGGATGTGCTCGCGACGAGCCCCGCCTCCTTGAGGAGATTCGGGAGCTTGAGCCCCGCGACCTCAACGGCAATCGTGAGCGGCACCAGGCCCGTCGGAACGCTGCGCTCGCTCACGCGCGCGAGGAACTCGCGCTGCGCGCGCGCGGCCGCCTCGCGACCGTGGAACCGCGCGACGAGCTCGACGGCGAGCTCGAGCTTCACGTCGCGCGGATTGCGCCCCTCCGCGGTCGCGCGCTTGAGTGACGCGATCTCTGCGAGCGGGCGGAACGAGAGCAGCTCGAAGTAGCGCCACATGAGCTCGTCCGAGACCGACATCACCTTGCCGAATATCGCATCGGGGCTTTCGGCGATGCCGATGTAGTTGCCGAGCGACTTCGACATCTTGTTGATGCCGTCGGTGCCCTCGAGGAGCGGCATCGTCATGACCACCTGCGGCTCCTGGCCGTAGGCCTCCTGGAGCGTGCGGCCGACGAGCAGATTGAACTTCTGGTCGGTTCCGCCGAGCTCCACGTCCGCCTGCAGCGCCACCGAGTCGTAGCCCTGTGCGAGCGGATAGAGAAACTCGTGCACGGCGATCGGCTGATTCGCCTTGAAGCGCTTGGAGAATTCCTCGCGCTCGAGCATGCGCGCAACGGTGTAATGCGCGGCGATCTTCACGAATTCGAGTGCCGGCATGCCTGCGAGCCAGCGGGAGTTGAAATCCACCCGCGTGCGCTCGGAATCGAGAATCTTGAACACCTGCTCACGATAGGTGCGCGCATTCGCCTCGACGTCCTCTCGTGTGAGCGGCGGACGCGTCACGTTGCGGCCTGAGGGGTCGCCGATGAGCCCGGTGAAATCCCCGATGAGAAAGATCACCTCATGGCCCAATTGCTGGAACTGACGCATCTTGTTGAGGAGCACCGTGTGCCCGAGGTGCAGGTCGGGCGCGGTCGGATCGAAGCCCGCCTTGATCTTGAGCGGCTTGCCGCGCGTGAGCTTGCGCACGAGGTCCGCTCGGGTGAGCACCTCATGCGTGCCGCGCTCGAGCTCGGCGAGCACACCCGCGAGCTCACCCGTCTCTGGAGAATCTTCGCTCATGCCTCGTGTGCCCCGCTTGGGCGGGTCTTCTCGCGGCCCGCAGGCCGCCTGGGCATCACTTTACCTCATCCCGCGCGCGCGCCCTGTTTTGCCCCCTCAACGCGTCACATCCGCGGTGCACGCCGATTGACCGCTATGCGCGCGGTCAAGTACGGTGCGGCGATGGCTCGCGGTGTCGCACGGACCCTCACGGCGCTCACGCGCTCCCCGATCGCTTGGCTCCAGGCCGGTGTGCTCGCGGTGCTCGCGTGGGGCTGGGTGCATGGAAGCGCCGATCACGCAGCCACGGCAGGCCCCCGTGCGCCGATCGGCGCAAGGGCCGCGGGCGAGGTGAGCCGGCCGCTCGCCGCAGATTCCGCCCAGCCCGCGGCCCCTCGCACCGTGCAGTCGACCTTCGCGGTCAAGGTGGGCCGCGATGACACGCTCGAGCGGATCTTCCGACGCTTGCGCTTGAGTCTCGGCGACCTCGCGACGCTGCGGGCGCTGCCCGGGCTCAAGGAGGACCTCGATCGGCTGCGGCCCGGGGAAGCGCTCACTTTCATCACGGACAACGGCGTGCTCCTCGGCCTCACGCGGCGTTTGAACCTCGAGCACACCCTGAAGGTCGTGCGCGGCGATTCGGGATTCCACGCGAACGTGGTCGCGATTCCGCTCGAGATGCGCACCCGGACGGTCTCCGGCCACATCGACAGCTCGCTCTTCGAGGCCGTGAACGCTGCCGGCGCGGACGATCAGACTGCGCTCGCCCTCGCCGACATCTTCGCCTGGGACATCGACTTCCTGAAGGACATTCAGCCTGGGGATGCCTTCGCGGTGACCTACCAGCAGGTCTACGAGAGCGGCAAGTACGTGCAGGACGGGCCGGTGCTCGCGGCCCGCTTCGTCAATCAGGGCCACGAGTACCTGGCGGTGCGCTATGTGGCGCCCGACGGCCGCGCCGACTACTACACGCCCGAGGGCCGCAGCCTCCGCAAGGCCTTCCTGCGCGCACCGCTCGCCTTCACGCGCGTGAGCTCGCCGTTCAGCCTGCACCGCCGCCATCCGATCCTGAATCTCATCCGCGCGCACAAGGGCGTCGACTACGCCGCACCGATCGGCACGCCGGTGCACGCCGCCGGGGACGGCCGGGTGGTCTTCGCGGGGCGAAAGGGCGGCTACGGCAACCTGGTCGAGATCCAGCACTCCGGCGGGATCATGACCGTCTACGGACACCTCTCGCGCTTCGCCCGCGGCACCCGCGTCGGGGAGCGCGTCGAGCAGAACCAGGTGATCGCCTACGTCGGCATGACGGGCCTTGCGACCGGACCGCACCTGCACTTCGAGTTCCGGGTGAACGGGGTCTACAAGGACCCGCAGACCGTGAAGCTCCCCGAAGCCGTGCCGATCGAGGCGCGGCTGCGCGCCGAATTTCTCGCGCAGACGAGCCCGCTCGTCGTCTCGCTCTTCCCGCCGATCGGCCCTGCGCTGGTCGCACGCTGAGCGGCGGCCCGCTTCACGGAGCCGTCATGCGCAGCGCGCTTACTGTGCGAAACTGAACGCCACGGTCACGCACGATGGACGCCCCGGATCTCAAGGCCCCCCACTATTACATCAACCGCGAGCTCTCGTTCCTCGAGTTCAACCAGCGCGTTCTCGCCCTTGCGCTCGATGAGTCGATTCCGCTCCTCGAGCGGCTCAAGTTCCTGTGCATCTCCTCGGGCAACCTCGATGAGTTCTTCGAGATCCGCGTCGCAGGCCTCAAGCACCTGGCGGAGCTCGGCTCCGCGCAGCTCGCTCCCGATTCCCTCACGATCGCCGAGCAGCTGACGGCGATCCACGAGCGCGCGCTGCGCCTCGTCGCCGAGCAGTACCGGTGCCTCAACGAGGTGATCCTGCCGGCGCTCGATGAGGCCGGGATCGGTCTCGTCGGCCGCGACGACTGGACCCCCGGGACGCACCGCTGGCTCGAGCAGTACTTCGAGCTCGAAGTCGAGCCGGTCTTGAGCCCCCTCGGCCTCGATCCGGCGCGGCCGTTCCCGCGCATCCAGAACAAGAGCTTGAATTTCATCGTGCGGCTCACCGGCAAGGATGCATTCGGCCGCGACAGCGAGCTCGCGATCGTGCAGGCGCCGCGCTCGCTCCCGCGCGTGGTGCCGGCGCCGCAGGCAGGCGCACCGCGCTCGTTCGTGCTGCTCACGACGATCGTGCACTCCTTCGTTCACAAGCTCTTCCCCGGCATCGAGGTGCTCGGCTGCTATCAGTTTCGCGTCACGCGCAACAGTGACCTGTTCGTGGACGAGGAAGAGATCGACGATCTGCGCCGCGCGCTCGAGGGCGAGCTCGCTCATCGCCGCTACGGCGAGGCGGTGCGGCTCGAGACCTCGAGCGACTGCCCGGACGACGTGATCGCGTTCCTGCAGAAGCAGTTCTCGCTCGCCGACGTGGACCTCTACCGCATGCCGGGGCCGGTGAATCTCAACCGCCTGTCCGCGATCTACGATCTCGTGCAGCGACCCGATTTGAAGTACCCACTGTTCACGCCGGGCCTGCCGAAGCGCTTGGCCGGCACGGGCGGCACCGACCTCTTCGCCGCCATCCGCCAGAAGGATCTGCTCCTGCACCATCCGTATCAAAGCTTCGCGCCGGTCATGGACTTCGTGCGCCAGGCCGCCGTCGATCCTCAGGTGCTCGCGATCAAGCAGACGCTCTACCGAACGGGCGCCGACTCGCCGGTCGTCGATGCGCTCGTGTCCGCCGCGCAGGGCGGTAAGGACGTGACGGTGATCGTGGAGCTGCGCGCGCGGTTCGACGAGGAGGCGAACATCGAGCTCTCGAACCGCCTGCAGGAAGCGGGCGCCCACGTCATGTACGGCGTCGTGGGCTTCAAGACGCATGCGAAGCTCACGCTCATCGTGCGGCGCGAAGTGGACGGGATCCGCCGCTACTGCCACCTCGGCACCGGCAACTACCACCCGCGCACCGCGCGTGCCTACACCGACTACTGCCTGTTCACCTGCGACCCGGAGATCGGGCGCGACGTGCACGAGATCTTCCTGCAGCTCACGAGCCTCACCCAGGCCCCGCAGCTCAATCGGCTGCTGCAGTCGCCGTTCGGGTTGCACGAGGCGATGATCCAGAAGTGCGACCGCGAGGCCGAGCACGCCCGCGCGGGCCGCCCGGCGCGCATCGTCGCGAAGATGAACTCGCTCGTCGACCCGCAGGCGATCGAGGCGCTCTACCGCGCTTCGTGTGCCGGAGTGAAGGTGAATCTGATCGTGCGCGGGATCTGCGGCTTGAGGCCGGGGCTTCCAGGGGTCTCGGAGAACATCGCCGTGCGCTCGGTCGTCGGGCGCTTCCTCGAGCATTCGCGCGTGTTCTACTTCGAGAACGCCGGTGATCCGGAGCTCTGGTGCGCGAGCGCCGACTGGATGGAGCGCAATTTCTTCCGCCGCGTGGAGGTCGCCTTCCCGATCAAGCGCCGCTCGCATTGCGAGCGGATCCTGAGGGATCTCGACGTCTATCTGTCAGACAACGTCCAGTCCTGGCAGCTCGACCATACCGGCCTCTACAGGCGCAATGCGCCTGACGGCGCAAAGGCCGTCTGTGCCCAGGACGCGCTGCTCGAGAGCTATGCGGCGAGCTCGGGCTTCAGCCTGTAGCGCCCTCACCGGCAGACTCCACCGGTAGAGTGCGCGCGCACTCAGGCGCGCTGGCGGAAGACGCGCAACCGGAAGCCGTGCGGCTTGAGGTAATCGATTTCCTGCTGCAGATCGGCGCTCGTGAGCGGATGGTCGCGCAGCCACCGCGCCGGGAAACGCACCTCGAGCGAGCGAGGCTTCGCGGTGAGATCGATCCGCGGCAGTGCCGTCGGGCTCCGCCCCCGGTGCAACAGCATCGCGAGGCGCAGCAGCACGATCAGGTAGATCGCGCTTCTGTCCCACGGCGGCACGAGCTCATCGAGTCCCTCGAGAGAGAGCTTGCGCCGATGGCCGCCCACCAGGCGCGCGAGGAGCCGCTGCTCCTCGCGTGGGAACCCCGGCATGTCGGCATTCTCGAGCAGATAGGCGCCGTGTCGGTGATAGCCGGAATGGGACACATCGAGACCGATCTCATGGAGCCGCGCCGCCCATTTGAGCGCGAGCGTCGCAAGCGCGTCGTCGAGCTTCCAGGGCCCGCTCGTCTGCTCGAGGAAGTCGAGGACCGTCGCCTCCACGCGCTCGGACTGCGCGAGGTCCACGTGATAGCGGCGCTGCATGGCGCGCACCGTGCGCTCGCGCGCGTCCTCGTCCGTGAAGCGGCCGAGCATGTCGTAGAGCAGGCCCTCGCGCATCGCGCCCTCGGCAATGCGCATCTCGGCGACGCCGAGCACTTCCAGAACCTCCGCCAGGATGGCGACGCCGCCGGGAAATACCGGGCGGCGCTCGTCGGTGATGCACGGGAGCTTGAGCTCGCGCACGTGACCGGTCTCGCCCAAGTACTCGAGCACGCGCGCGAGACCTGCGGGCGTGATCGCCTTCGCTTGCGGATCGAGCTCGCGGATCGCCTCGCCGATCACGCGGATCGTTCCGGAGCTGCCGACCGTGCGCTCCCAGCCGCGCTGGCGGAAAGCCGCGTGCACCGGCTCGAGCTCGAGGCGCGCCGCGACGCGCGCGCGCGCCAGGCGCTTCGCCGAGATCTTGCCGTCGCGGAAGAACTTCTCGCTGGTGCTCACGCATCCCATCTGCAGGCTCTCGAGCTCGAGCGGGGCCAGGCCCTCGCCGATGATGAGCTCGGTGCTGCCACCGCCGATGTCGACGACCAGGCGCCTGCCCGGCTCGCTCGGCATCGTGTGGGCGATCCCGAGGTAGATGAGGCGCGCCTCCTCCATGCCGCCGATGATCTCGATCGGATGACCGAGCGCCTCGCGCGCTCGCTCGAGAAAGGCCTGCTTGCGCCGCGCGAGCCGCAGCGCGTTGGTGCCGACAACCCGCACGCTGTCGGCGTGCATGGCGCGCAGGCGCTGTCCGAAGCGCTCCAGGCACGCGAGCGCGCGCGCCGCCGCGTCCTTGTCGATTCGACCGCTTTCCTCGACGCCGGAGGCGAGGCGCACCATCTCGCGCAAGCGGTCGATGATGACGAGCTGGCCGTGCGAGTAGCGCGCGACGACCATGTGAAAGCTGTTCGAGCCCAGGTCGACAGCGGCAAGAATGTCGGGGACCGGCTGGGCGGCCCCGGAGGCGGAAGGATCGGTGGTGGCGCGGGCTGTGGCGGCCGGGCTCACGCGCTGAACGAGGAGCCGCAGCCGCAGGTGGTCGTCGCGTTGGGATTGCGGATCACGAACTGGGCGCCGTCGAGGCCCTCGCGGTAATCGATCTCCGCGCCCGTCAGGTACTGCACGCTCATCGGATCGACGAGCAGCTTCACGCCCTGGTTCTCGATACAGGCATCGCCGTCCTGCAGCTCCTCGTCGAACTCGAAGCCGTATTGCAGGCCCGAGCAGCCCCCGCCCTGCACGAAGACGCGCAGCATCAGCTTGGGGTTGCCCTCCCCGCGGATCAGGTCAGCCACCTTGCGGGCCGCCGCATCCGTGAAGACGAGCGGAATCGGCAGGTTCTCCGACTCCTCGAGCTCGACCGTATTGTCCGAAAGATCGTTCATGGGTGGCGATAAGTCCTGGTTGGGCGGCCAGTTTAGAATTGCTCCAGGTCCCGGTCAAAGGCCACCGGGCCACGCTTACGCCCCGGGTGTGCTCTGCAGCAGATCCGGGGCCGGCGCGCCCTCCGGCGCCGCGCCGAGTGGCACGAGCCGCCCGAGGATCTCGGCACCGAGCGCCGTCTCGATGACCCCGTAGTGCAGGTCGCCCTGGACCCGCGCCTTCGGTCCGAGCACGACGAGCCCGCTCGCATGGATGTCGCCCTTGACCGTGCCGTTGAGCACGAGATTCGCGACCTCGACCGACCCCTCGATGCAACCGCCCTCGCTCACCGAGAGCTTCGAGCCGCGCTTACCGTCGGCGCGCACGTTGCCCGTGACGCGCCCCTCGAGCTGCAGCCCGCCGGTGAAGTCGATGTCGCCATGAATGCGCGCGGTCTTACCGATCAGCGTATCGACCTCGAGACTCTCGCGTTTGGCTTCGCGCCCGAACATGCTGCGTCTCCTGTTGCGCCCTACGGCGCGTCCACCCGCCAGGCGAAAGTCTGATCGAGCGGCACGCCCGGATTGCGGCCCGATTTCACGTCCACCGTCAGCTTATCGGGTCGGAAGCCGGCCGGCAGTGCGATGTCAGCGTCGAGGCTCTGAAAGTAGCGAAAGTTGAAATCGAGCTCGTGCGCCTTGCCACCGGTGAGCGCCGCAAGATCGAGGGTTGCCGCCTTGCCGAGCTCATCGCCCGCGAGGCTCACCGCGAGCGTGCCCGTCACCGCCGACTCCGGGCGCGCCACCTGCAGCAGCATCAACCGCAGGTGGAAGCGGCCGGCGCCGCCCGCGTCCGGCGTGATGCGCAGCTGCTGCACGCGCACGGGGATCTGCGAGGGATCGCCGCGGTTGATCCCCTGCGAGATCACGCCGCGGTAGAACGCGAGCTCCTGCGAATCGCGCCCCACCTGGTTCTGCAATTCGCCGATCGTCTTGGCGAATTCGGCGCGCTCCTGCGCGCGCCCCACGCGCGCCGTCTCGAGCTCGGCCAGCTGGGTCCTCATCGTCCGGTTGGTCTGCTCGAGCGCCGCGAGCGCCGCACCGAAGTGTGCCCGTTCGCGCAGCGCCGCGATGTGATCGAATCCGCCGTCGTAGCGGCCGCACTCGTACGCAAACCCGAGCGCCAGCACCGCGCCCAGAATCGAGAGTGTGACCAGAAGCGCCCGGCGGCGCGGCGCGACGCGGCGAATGACGAGGGTCTGAGGGAGCTCTGTCATCGCGTCGCGGGCCTCGGCCGCTCAGTCGAGTCCGGTCACGGCGGCGGTGTCGCCGCGCTCGTGCGGACCGCCGCCGCCCGCGAGCCACTCGGGCGCGGCGGGCGGCCCCGCGGGAAAGGCGATCGGCGCGAGCTCCGTGAGCGCCTGCACGTACACCGCCCGCTTGAAATAGATCACCTCGCGCACCGGGTCCCAGTAGCTCGCCCAGCGCCACTGGTCGAACTCGGGCTGCGGGGTGGTCGTGAGCTCGAAGCTCGCATCCTCGCGTTTGAGCTTGAGGAGCATCCAGCGCTGCTTCTGCCCGATGCACACCGGATGGCGATCGCGGCGCACGAAGCGCGTGGGCAGGCGGTAGCGCAGCCACCGCCCGGTGCCGCCGAGGAGCGTCACGTCGGCGCTCGTGAGTCCGATCTCCTCGTGGAGCTCCCGGTAGAGCGCCTCCTCGAGCTGCTCGCCGCGACGGATGCCACCCTGGGGAAACTGCCAGCCGCGCCCGCCCGTCCGCCGCCCGAGGAATACCTCACCGCTGCCGCGCATCAGGACGATGCCGACATTGGCGCGAAAGCCCTGCGAGTCGATGAAGTCGGTCATTTGCGGGCCGAAGTCTGCCACAAACTTCCTCCGCAGCATGCGCTACGCTAGCCCGAAGCGTCCGGAGCGTATGTGAACAGGTCGAGATCCCTGGCATGGGCCCATCGCGAGGCCCCTCTGCCGAGCCCGCGCGCGCGCTGGCTGCGGGCAAGCGGGCTGCTCGCGCTCGCAGCCGCCGTCGTGCTGGTCTCGCTCATGAGCGGCAGCGCCAATCTCGGCGCGGGGCGCGCGCTGCACGCCCTGTTCGGCGGGGCCGATGAGGCGGCGCGCAGCATCGTGCTTGGCCTGCGCCTGCCGCGACTTGCGGCGGGCTTCGCCGTGGGTGGGCTCCTTGCGCTCGCGGGCGTGCTCATGCAGGCCCTGTTCCGCAATCCACTCGCCGACCCGTACGTGCTCGGCGTCTCCGGTGGCGCGGCCGTCGGTGCGGTACTCGCGCTCGCGGCGGGCGCGGCGATGCTCTACGTCCAGGGGGCCGCGATGTGCGGGGCGCTCGGGGCGATCCTGCTCGTCTATGCGCTCGGCCGCGGGGGCGGTGCGCCTCGGCTGCTGCTCGCGGGGGTCGCGGTCGCGAGCGCATGCGGTGCGCTCGTGACGCTGCTCCTCGCCGGCGCCGATGAAGTGAAGCTCCGCGGCATCGTGTTCTGGCTCGCGGGGGACTTGAGCTGGGCAAGCGATCCGGGCGCGAGCGTGCTCGCGGCGCTCGTCGCACTCGGCTGCGCCGTGCTGCTCGCGCGGCCGCTCAACGTGCTCGCCGCCGGGGAGCTGCGCGCGCGCAGCGTCGGCCTCGATGTGGAGCGGTGGCGACCGATCGTCTACGTCGCGGCCGCCGCGATCACCGCGATCGCGGTGGTGAGTGCGGGCACAGTCGGTTTCGTGGGTCTCATCACGCCGCACTGCGTGCGGCTCATCTTCCGCACCAGCGACCACCGCATCGTCGCGCCGGCCTCGGGGCTTCTCGGCGGCACGCTGCTCGCGGCCGCGGACTGGTTCGCGCGCACCGCGGTGAGCCCGCGGCAGCTCCCGGTGGGCGCGATCACCGCGCTCATCGGCGCACCGGTGTTCGTCGGTCTGCTGCGCGCGGGGGCCCGCGGGGCGCGGACCGAGCGCTCCGCGGCGCTCGACGAGGCGGAGCCGCCGCCGCTCAAGTGACCGGGCTCTCGGAGACCGCGACGGTGTTCCGTCCGGCGCCCTTCGCCCGATAGAGCGCGGCGTCGGCCTCCGCCATCAGCCGCTCGGCGAGCGACTTGAAGTCGCGCGTGCTCTGCGCCGGCGCCGCGACGCCGACCCCGATCGAGAGCGTGATCGTCTCGGCCACCGCGGGAGCGATCGCGACCGGGGTGCGCCGGACCGCATCGAGCACGCGCTGTGCCGCCGCGCGGCCGTCGTGAGCGCCGCCGTTCGGCAGGACGATCGCAAACTCATCGCCCCCGAAGCGCGCTCCGGTGTCGCTCACGCGCATCTCGGCATCGATTCGCTGCGCGACCTCGCGCAGCACGGCGTCTCCCGCGAGGTGCCCGTAGCGGTCGTTGATGCGCTTGAAGTGATCCACGTCGATCATGAGGCACGCGACCGACTGGCGCGCGCGCTGCGCCCGGGCGAGCTCCTCGCACAACCGCGAGTGCAGATAGCGACGGTTGTGGAAGCCGGTCAGGAAGTCGGTGAGGCCGCTTCGCACCAGGCGCGCGCGGTTGGTCGCATTCTCGATGCAGACACCCGCGATCACGCCCAAGTGGGCGAGAAAGTCGGCTGCGAGCTCGGGCGTGAAGCGCAGGCGATCGTGGCTCGCGAAGACGAGCACGCCCTCGGGCTCGCCGCCCGCGCGCGTGAGCGGAATGAGCGCGATGCTGCCGAGTCCTTGCGATCGCGGCAGCAGCAGCTCGTGATCCGCCGTGCGGAACGGGCCGAGCCACGGCCGCTCGAGCGCGGTGAGCTGCGGCGCGAGCCCGACGAGGGTGTCGACGAAGCGCACATCCTGAAGCCGCTCCGGCATGAGCCCGTCCCCGGAGAGCAGATGACGGATCTCGTGATGGGGGTCGTGCAGGACGAGGGAGACCGCATCGAGCTGGTACGCCGACTCGAGCCCGTGGATCAGCTGATCGAGCAGCTGCACGAGCGATCCGGCGCGCAGCAGCTCGAGCTCGCGGCCCTGCGTCTTTCTGAACAGCGCCTCGTTACGCGCGACCGCCTCGGTGACCTCGGCGAGGCGCGCCCTGAGCTCCAGGTTCTCTCGCTCGAGCGCGGCGAGCCGCTCGCTCATCGTGAGCGTTCGCTCTCGGAATGGCGAGCGTTTCATGGCGCGCTCCCCGCCGCTAGGCACGCCGCTCCGCGATCGTGCGGCGTTGCTCCAGATACTCGCGGCCACGGCTCATGAGCGCGACGAAGCGGGCGTGGTCTCCCGAGAGCACTGCCGCGCGCAGCGTCTCGACCGCCTTCGCGAGCGCCTCGAGCGACTCGGCGCCGTAATCATTGAGGCTCTGGATCTCGAAGTAGAGATCCGGGCTCTCCTGCGCCACCCGGGTCGCCACATCGAGCTGCGAGTCGAAAGTCGTGCTCGACATCTGGGCGAGCCGCGGGGCCGCCTCGCCGCTTTCCGCGAGCGCAGTGAAGAACGCGATGTTGAGCGCGTGGGAGAGCCCGAGCACGTACGCGATGAGCCGATCGTGGTCATCGAGGCTCATCACGACCTGCTCGACCATGGTGGGTGCGAACAGCTCCCGGGCGCGCTCGAGCGCCTCGGCGCAGGGATCGGCGGTCATCCCGGGACGGGAGAGATCGACGAACACCACGTGGCGTCCGGAGAGAAGCTCGGTGTCCGGACCGAACATGGGGTGGAGGGAGGTGACGCGGCAGCCGTGCGAGCGCAGCGCCATGAGGCCGGCGCGCAGCGGCGATTTGAGCGAGCCCACGTCGAATACGACCCCCGGCGGCCGCCTGAGCGCGAGCTCTCTCAGGATGCCGTCGGTCATGCCGAGATTCGTTGCGAGCACGATGAAGTCGTGCTTGAGGTCGCTCGTGCGCCAGTCGTCGATGCGGGCGACGCCGGCAGGCGCACCCGCCGGATCCGCGACTTCCACCGCAAAGCCCTGCGAGGCGAGGAACTCGACGAACCAGCGACCGATCTTGCCGCCGCCGCCGATCACGAGCGCGCGCCGCCCGGAGCCCGCTCCGTGCGCCGCGACGCTTGCCTGCTCCTGAGTGGTGAGCGAGGAGCGGATGAGGAGCCGCATCAGCGACTCGGCGAGCGCCGTCGGCACGCCGAGCTCTGTGGCATCCTGGTGCGCACCCAGGATCACCTCCCGCTCGCGCTGATAGTCGCGCGTCGCGTGGCCGGTCTCGCGCTTGACCCGCGCGACCTCCTTGCTGATCGCCTGGCGCTCGGCGACGAGCGCGAGCAGCCGGCGATCGAGGTCATTCAGGCGGCGGCGAAGGTCATCCAGGTTCGCGTCGGGGCGGTTCATGGGCTCGAGAGCTCGGGGGGCACGAGCCCCTCTTTTATCATGGGGGACGGGTAACATGCGGCCCATGACAGCCCCCACCGACCGCCTCGCCGATCCGCTGCCGCGGGAGCCGCTCGCGACTGCCGCAGCGTGGCTCGATGAGGCCTGGCGGGTGCGCGCCGCGCCGAATCCCAACGCGATGGCGCTCGCGACGAGCACCCCCGGCGGCCATCCCTCGGTGCGGATCGTCCTCTGCAAGGAGATCGTGACGCACCCCGGTTATGTCGTCTTCTACACCAATTATCGCTCCCGCAAGGGCCGCGAGCTCGCCGAGAATCCGCGCTGCGCGGCCGTGCTCCATTTCGATGCCCTCAACTCCCAGGTGCGCCTGGAGGGTCTGGTCGAGCGCTCCCCGGCCGAGGAGAGCGATGCTTACTTCGCCTCGCGTCCGCTCGAGAGCCGGATCGGCGCCTGCGCGAGCGCGCAGAGCGAGCCCGTGGAATCCCGGGAGCGGCTGCGCGCGGCCGTCGCCGACACGGCGCGGCGGCTCGGGGTGGATCCACAGGCCGCGGCGGCGGGCACCGCCACCGAGGTCGCCGTCCCGCGGCCTGCGCACTGGGGCGGCTATCGGTTGTGGGTCGAAGCGGTGGAGCTGTGGGTGCAGGGGGCGGCCCGCATCCACGATCGGGCACGCTGGACACGTCCGCTCGCGCGCCGCCCGGACGGATCCCTGGAAATCGGCGCATGGCGCGTGACGCGGCTCCAGCCCTGAGGCTGAGCGCGGCCGGCGCACGCGACCTCGATGCGGGCGGCGCTGCGCTCGCGGCGCGCGCGCTCACGATCGAGGCTGGAGCGCGCCGCCTCGTCGCGGAGCTCTCGTTCGAGCTCAGGCCGGGTGAGTTCGTCGCGATCCTCGGGCGCAACGGCTCGGGCAAGACGCTCACGCTCCATACGCTCGCCGGGCTCGATGCGCCTCGCGCTGGCGAGGTGCTCCTCGATGGGGCCCCGCTGCGCACGCTCCGCCGCCGCCACATCGCGCAGCGCCTCGCCCTGCTCATGCAGGCGCGTGAGGAAGGGTTGCCCGTGACCGTGCTCGAGAGCGTTCTCGTCTCGCGCCACCCGCACCTGAAGGCTCTGCAATGGGAAGGTGCGAGCGACCACGAGGTCGCGCAGCAGGCGCTGCGGCAGCTCGGCCTCGCCGGGCTCGCCGGACGGAGCCTCGATACGCTCTCCGGCGGCGAGCAGCAGCGCGTCGCCATCGCGGCACTGCTCGCGCAGGCGACGCCGATCCTCCTGCTCGATGAGCCGATCAATCACCTCGACCCGCGGCACGAGATCGGCGTGCTCGGGCTCTTCCGCGAGCTCACGCGCGCGGGCAGTGCCGTGCTCGCCGCGCTCCACGACCCGAGCCTCGCGGCGCGCTTTGCCGACCGCGTGTTGCTGCTCTATGGCGACGGGCGCTGGCGCTTCGGGCCCACCGAGGCGGTGCTCACCGCAGCCTCGCTCGGCGAGCTCTATGGCACGCCGATGCTCGAGCTTCAGGCAAACGGCCGCCGGCTCTTCGTGAGCGCCTGATCGTCTCGCGCACCCCGCGGATGCGGAGCGCGAGACGATCACGCAGCGGTCGTTCGCTGGATCGCCAGGATCGTACGTACGGTCTCGTGCAGCTTGCCGTTGGTCGCGAGCACGCTCGTAGTCTCGAGTCCGACCGAGCCGCCGTCGAGATCGGTGAACGTGCCACCCGCCTCGCGCACGATCACGGCGAGCGCGGCGATATCGAGGATGTTCACGTCCGACTCGATCACCACATCTAACGCACCGCGCGCGAGCAGGTGATAGTGGACGAAGTCGCCGTAGCCGCGGATGCGGCTCACGCACCCGATGAGATCGCCGAAGCGCCGCCAGCGCTCGAGCGAGCGCGCGAGCGTCTTCAGGTTCCCGGTGGACACGAACGCCGCCTCCAGGCTCGACACGGCGCTCACGGCGATGCGCCGGCCGCCGAGGAACGCGCCCTCGCCCTCCTCGGCCCAGGCGAGCTCGCCATAGGCCGGTGCGCTCGAGACTCCGAGCACCAGCCGCCCGCCGCGCGCGAGGGCGATCTGGGTCGAGAAGAACGGGGACTCGCGGATGAACGATTTCGTGCCGTCGATCGGATCGACGAGCCAGACCGACTCGGCGCCGGCTCCGTGGTGGCCGGTCTCCTCACCGTAGAAGCCGTAGCCGGGGAAGCGCCGGCCGAGCACACGGCGAATCGCCTCCTCGGCCGCCACGTCGGCCTCCGTGACCGGCGAGGCATCGGCCTTCTCGCGCACCGCGAGGTTGCGCTGATACAGCGAGCGGATGACCGCCGCAGCCGCTTCGGCGGCATCGAGCGCGGCTTTGAGCTCCTTCGACGGGGTCGGCATGCGCGGTCCGGTTCGCGAGTCGCTCCGGGGGGCAGCATAATACGTTCATGGGCAATCGCCTGAGCAAGATCTACACGCGCACCGGCGATGACGGCACCACCGGGCTCGGCGACGGCAGCCGCGTGCGCAAGGACGATGCGCGCGTGGAAGCGTACGGAACGGTCGACGAGCTCAACAGCGCGCTCGGGCTGCTCCTCGCCGCGCCGGCCCTTCCAGAGCGGCTTGGCCCGCGGCTGACCGAGATCCAGCACGATCTGTTTGATCTCGGCGCAGAGCTCTGCATCCCCGGGCATCGCGTCTTCACCGCCGAGCACGTCGCGCGCCTCGAGCGGCTGCTCGATGAGCTCAATGCCGACCTGCCGCCGCTCGCCGAGTTCATCCTGCCGAGCGGCGGCCCCGCGACGGCCGCCTGCCACCTCGCGCGCACGATCGCACGCCGCGCGGAGCGCCGCGTGTGGGCACTCGCGGCGCGCGATCCGCTCAATCCGGAGGCGGCGAAATACTTGAACCGCCTCTCCGACCTCCTGTTCGTGATGGCCCGGGTGCTGGTGCGTCACGAGCGCGGCGCGGAGGTCCTCTGGCGTCACGAGCGCGGCAAGGCGGCCACCAAACCCACGTGACGGCCCCGTCGATGCGCAAAGCTCACCGGCCGTTCACCACGGCAGGCGTCCTGCTGTCGATGTTCATGGCCGCCATGGAGGCAACCATCGTCGCCACCGTCATGCCGACGGTGGTGGAGCAACTGGGCGGTATCGAGTACTACGGCTGGGTCGGCGCCGTGTATCTGCTCACCTCCACCGTGATGATGCCGCTCTACGGCAAGCTCTCCGACCTCTACGGGCGCAAGCCCATCATGATGCTCTCCATGGCCGTGTTCCTCGTCGGCTGCACCTCGAGTGGACTCGCGCGCACGATGACCCAGCTCATCGTTTTTCGCGCCATCCAGGGCGCCGGCGCCGGAGGGCTGCAGCCGGTCTCGATCACGATCATCGGAGACATCTTCACGCCCGCGGAGCGTGCCCGTATCCAGGGCGTGTTCGGCGCCGTCTGGGGCGTGGCGGCGATGAGCGGGCCGCTTCTGGGCGGACTCATCGTGCACGCGCTCTCGTGGCGCTGGGTCTTCTTCATCAATCTGCCGTT
This sequence comes from Steroidobacteraceae bacterium, assembly GCA_035523875.1. Taxonomy (GTDB): domain Bacteria; phylum Pseudomonadota; class Gammaproteobacteria; order Steroidobacterales; family Steroidobacteraceae; genus JASHUC01. Next base: position 73,751 of record DATKPY010000035.1, on the reverse strand, counting down.
CGGCGTGCTCTCGGCCGTGCTCATCAGCGTGTTCTTCCACGAGCACAAGGAGACGCACGAGCACAGTCTCGATCTGGTGGGTGCCGCGCTCTTGACCGGCGCGATCGTCGCGCTGCTCCTCGGCGCGAGCCGCTACCAGCCGGGGCTGATGCTGCCGGCGGCGGCGGTGCTGCTCGCCTGCTTCGTCCTCATCGAGATCCGCGTGCCCGAGCCGGTCCTTTCGCTCGCGCTGCTGCGCCGCCCGATCATGAGCGTCTCGAGCGCGGCGGGCGCAGCGGTGGGCGCGGTGATGTCCTCGACCGTCATCTACCTGCCGCTCTATGTGCAGGCGGTGCTCGGCGGTACCCCCACGCAAGCCGGCGCCACGGTCTCCCCGATGCTCATCGGCTGGCCCATCGCGAGCGCGATTTCCGGTCGGCTGCTGCTGCGTACCGGATGCCGACCGCTCGTACGCTTCGGCTTCGGCGTGGTGAGCGCGATGTCGATCGCGCTCGCGCTTCTGCTGCGAGCCCACGCCCCGCAGCTCGCGCTCGCCGTCACGATGTTCGCCATGGGCGCGGGGATGGGCGCCGCGAACACCGCTCTGCTCATCGCCGTGCAGGAGAGCGCGAGCTGGGCCGAGCGCGGAGTCGCGACCGCGAGCGCCATGTTCTTCCGCACCATCGGTGGCGCAGTCGCGGTCGGCGCGCTCGGCGCGGTGCTCACGGCCGCGATGGGGCCCAACGTGCCCGCGGCCGAGCTCAACCAGCTGCTCGCACCCGACCACGGCGGCGGACTCGGCGCGGCGCTCGTGGTACAGCTCGCCGGAGCGCTGCGCGCGGGAATCGAGCACGTATTCGATGTGATCGCGGTGGTTTCCCTGGCCGCACTCGCCGCCGCGTTTCTCTTTCCGCACATGCGGGTCGCGCCGGCGGAGCGCACGACGTTCGTCCCCTCGGACTGAGCGCCACGGCGCCTCAGGCCGTGCGCGCGATGAGGGCCCGCAGGCGCTCCCAATCAAAGCTCGGGCCGGGATCGGTCTTGCGGTCCGGCGCGACCTCGCTGTGGCCCGCGATGCGATCGCGCGAGAGCGTGGGATAGGCCGTGAGGAGAGCGCCGATGAGCGCCGCGAGCCGCTCGTATTCGGCGTCCGTGTACGGCTCCTCGTCCGTCCCTTCGAGCTCGATGCCGATCGAGAAGTCATTACACGGCGCGCGCCCCCGATACGCCGAGAGCCCCGCGTGCCATGCGCGCTTGTCGAAAGCCACGTACTGTACGATCTCGCCGGTGCGGCGCACGAGGACGTGCGCCGAGACGCGCATGCCGGCGATCTCGCGGAAGTACGCGTGCGCGGAGGCGGGGAGAGCTCCGGTGAAGAACCGGTCGATCCACGCACCGCCATACTCCCCGGGCGGCAGGCTGATGCCGTGGACGACGATGAGGTCGACCGTCGTCCCGCTCGGTCGCTCGTCGAAGTGCGGTGAGAGCACCTGCCGCACCCTGGCAATGAGGCCCGTGGCGACATCGACCTGGAGAGCGCTCATGACATCGATTGTTGCAGAAAACGCCCCCTACGTCGCACGCGATCTCAAGCACGTCTGGCATCCGTGCACGCAGATGAAGGATCACGAGCTGCTGCCGCCCGTGCCGATCCGGCGCGGTCGCGGCGTGTGGCTCGAGGACTTCGCCGGGCGGCGCTACCTGGATGCCGTGAGCTCGTGGTGGGTGAATCTTCTCGGGCACGCCAATCCGCGCATCAATGCCGCGGTGCGCGCGCAGCTCGAGGAGCTCGAGCACGTGATCCTCGCGGGCTTCACGCACGAGCCGATCATCGACCTCTCCGAGCGGCTCGCCGCGCTCGCCCCGCGCGGACTTCCCCGCTGCTTCTACGCGGACAACGGCTCCGCCGCCGTCGAGGCCGCACTCAAGATGAGCTTTCACTACTGGCGCAACCTCGCGCGGCCGCAGAAGCGGCGCTTCATCACGCTCGCGAACAGCTACCACGGCGAGACGCTCGGTGCGCTCGCGGTGGGCAACGTCGAGCTGTACAAGTCGACCTACCGCCCGCTGCTCATGGATGTGATCACGGTGCCTTCCCCGGACTGCTTCGAGCGCGAGACCGGGGAGAGCTGGGCCGAGCACTCAACGCGGAAGTTTGCGCACATGGAGGCCGCGCTCGCGCGCTACGCCGGTGAGACCGCCGCGGTGATCGTCGAGCCGCTCGTGCAGTGCGCGGGCGGCATGCGCATGTACGACCCGATCTATCTCAAGCTGCTGCGCGAAGCCTGCGATCGGCACGAGGTGCATCTGATCGCCGATGAGATCGCAGTCGGCTTCGGGCGCACCGGCACTCTGTTTGCCTGCGAGCAGGCCGGCATCCGCCCCGATCTCCTGTGCCTGTCGAAGGGACTCACGGGGGGCTATCTGCCGCTCTCGGTGGTGATGACGACCGAGCCCATCTACCAGGCGTTCTACGATGAGTACGTCCGGCTCACGGCGTTCCTCCACTCCCACAGCTACACCGGCAACGCGCTCGCGTGCGCCGCGGCACGCGCGAGCCTCGCGATACTCGAGGAGGAGCGGGTGATCGAGCGCAACCGCGCGCTCGCCGCGCACATGGGCGCCCGCGCGCGCGAGCTCGCCGATCACCCGCACGTCGCCGAGGTGCGCCAGCACGGGATGATCGTCGCGGTCGAGCTGGTGCGCGCGAAGAAGGCCCGCGAGCCCTACCCGTGGCAGGAGCGCCGCGGACTCATCGTCTACCGTCACGGCCTCGAGCGCGGCGTACTGTTGAGGCCGATCGGCAACGTCGTCTACTTCATGCCGCCCTACGTGATCACGCCCGGGGAGATCGACCTCATGGTCGGCGTCGCCGCCGAGGGTATCGAGAAGGCGACATGCGCCTGACGCGCGTCTACATTGAGGAGCCGCTCGCGCGCGACTCGCGCGTGCGGCTCGCGGGCGCTGCGGTGAAGCACGTCAAGCGCGTGCTGCGTCTCGAGCCGGGCGATGAGCTCACGCTCTTCGATGGACGGGGCGGGGAGTATGCGGCCCGGCTCGAGGGCTTCGCCCAGGATGCCGTGCTCCTCGCCGTCGGCCCGCAGCGCGCGGTCGAGCGCGAATCGCCGCTCGCCGTGACGCTCGCGCAGGGAATCTCCCGCGGCGAGCGCATGGATCTCGTCGTACAGAAGGCGACCGAGCTCGGCGTCGCGTCGATCGCGCCGCTCGTGACCGAGCGCACGGTGGTGCGGCTCGACGGCGGGCAGGCGCAGATGCGGGTGCGGCACTGGCGCGCGATCGCGATCGCAGCCTGCGAGCAGTGCGGGCGCAACACGCTCCCCGAGCTGACCGCGCCACAGACGCTCGCGGGTTTTCTCGCAGACTCGCGCCCCGAGGGGGCGCGGCTCGTGCTCTCACCCGGAGGGAGTCTGCGCACCGCGGATCTCGAGCCGAGCCGCAGGGTGACGCTTCTCATTGGCCCGGAGGGCGGCCTCGCCGAGCAGGAGCTCGAGGCGGCCGTGGCCGCGGGCTTTCGCACGCTGCGGCTCGGGCCGCGCGTGTTGCGCACCGAGACGGCGGCGATCGCCGCCCTCGCCGCCATTCAGCTCAAGCTCGGAGACCTCTGAGGCGATGAGCGCGAGCGCCCGAATCCGGCGCAACCCGGGCGTGCGCATCGCGGTGCTCGCAGGCGGCGGCCTCGCGCTGCTCATCCTGCTGCAATCGGCGGCAAGCGCAGTCCTGCGCACGGTGCCCGGCCCGGCGCTTGCGGCCACGCAGCTCGCCGCGGAGCTTCTCGTGTGCCTGCTGATGATCCTCGCCTACCGCGCAGCTGTGCGGGCGCTCGAGCGCCGCGCGGCGGCCGAGATTGCGCTCGGCGGGAGCCTGAGGCTTCTCATCCCCGGTGCGCTCCTCGGCGGAGCGCTCTTCACATCGGTCTACGCGATCCTCTGGGCCGCCGGCATCGCCCGCGTCGAGGGCTCAGGCGCGTTGGGCGGGGCCATCGGCGCGCTCGGGGCCGCGTGCGCGGCCGCGGTCGCCGAGGAGATCATCTTCCGCGGTGCGCTCTATCGGATCGTCGCTGAGCGGCTCGGCACGACGGCGGCTCTCGTTTTCTCGGCGGCGCTGTTCGGATTGCTGCATGCGGCCAATCACGGCGCCACGGTCACGAGCAGCGTCGCGATCGCGCTCGAGGCCGGCGTGCTGCTCGCAGCGGCCTACGCGGCGACGCGGACCCTGTGGCTGCCGATCGGCATTCACTTCGGCTGGAACTTCACCGAGGGCGGGATCTTCGGCGCGGTGGTCTCGGGCGGGCACTCGCGGGGTCTGCTCAAGATCGCGCTCGCGGGACCGGATCTGTGGACGGGCGGTGCATTCGGTCCCGAGGCCTCCCTGGTCGCCGTGCTGGTGTGCCTCGTGGCGGCGGCGCTGCTCATCCGGCGCGCCGTGCGCCGCGGGCTGTGGCGCGGGCTGCGTCAGCAGCTCGAGCTCAACGAGCGCCCGATCTGAGCGCCGCGGCGCTACGCGGCGCGCGTCTCCTCCGCGATCATCTCCTCCAGGCGCTCGAGGTCCGGGATCCACGGGGTCTCGTTGACCATGCGCACCTGGCAGAGGATCGGTGAGCGCTCCGAGATGACCTTCGAGTTATCCGGGCGCACCACGTCCGAGCTCACCCGCACGAGCTGCGGGAAGCCCTGGGAGACGATGCCGAAGTAGCCGCCCTCCACGCGCGCACCGATGCAATGGAAGATGACGATGCGCGAGCGTCCGGAGGCAGGCGGGATGTTCTGTCCGCACGCGCCCTCGAACGACACCAGCGGTACGTGGCGTCCGTTCCACGGGATGGTCCCCACGTACCACGGCGGCGCACCGGTCATCTCCGATGGCGCCTGGAATCCGACCACCTCGGCGATGCACGAGCGCGGCACGATCAGCCGTCCGCTCACGAGCGGAATCAGGAGGCTGTAGATCTCGTTCACGCGCTCGGCCATCGCTCTGCCTCGCTGCCTCTAGGTCGCGGCGGCGGCGTCGAGATCCGCCTCGCGCTGCGCGGCCTGCGCGCTGCGGCGGCGCTCGACGAGGGGCGCAATCGCATCGAGGAGCTGCGCCTCCTGGTAAGGCTTGCCGAGATAATCGTCGACGCCGAGCTCGATCGCGCGCGCGCGGTGCTTCTCTCCGACTCGCGAGGTGATCATGATGATCGGCACGTCCTTCAGCCGCGCATCATTGCGCACCTGTGCGGCGACCTCGTAGCCATCCATCCGCGGCATCTCGATGTCGAGCAGGATGATGTCGGGCACGTTCTCCTGCAGGAGCGAGACTGCGTCGACGCCGTCGCGCGCGGTGAGCACGCGCATTCCGTTGCGCTCGAGCAGGCGCTGCGTCACGCGGCGCACCGTGATCGAATCGTCCACGACCAGCGCGAACGTGCGCCGGTCGCCCTTCTCGCGCGGCACGGCGGGCGCTTGCCAGCGCCCACGCCATTCGCTGCGCACCAGCGCGCCGATGTCGAGGATGACGACGATGCGTCCGTCGCCCAGGATCGTGGCGCCGGAGATCCCGCGGATCGAGGAGATCTGCGGCCCGACCGACTTCACCACGATCTCGCGGCTGCCGATGAGCTCATCGGCGACGAGCCCGGTCGAGTGCTCCCCGGCGCGCACCAGCACCACCGGCACCGTCACATCGCCGTCGGGGAGCGGCGAGGGCTCGAGGCCGACGAACGTCGCGAGGTGCTGGAAGCGGTAGCGCTGCCCGTTGTGCTCGAACGCCGGGGCATCGGAGCCCAAGTGAGCGGACACCTCGGACTTCGCCAGTCGCAGCACGCCCTCTACCGTGGGCAGCGGCAACGCGTAGTACTCGTCCCCCGTGCGCACGATGAGCGCGTGGCTGATCGCAAGCGTGAAGGGCAGGCGGATCGTGAACTCGGTTCCCTGGCCCGCCTTCGTCTCCATGTGCAGCGCGCCGCCCAGGCGCTTGATCTCGGTCGCGACCACGTCCATGCCGACGCCGCGGCCGGCCTGCTGCGTGACGCTGCCCGCGGTGGAGAATCCCGGCTCGAGCACGAGCTGCATCGCATCCTCGTCGGAGAGCGTCTGGCTGCGATCGACGAGGCCGAGCGCGAGCGCCTTCTCGCGGATGGCCGCGAGGTTCATGCCGGCGCCGTCGTCGCTCACCTTCACCATCACCTCGGCGCCCTCGCGCTGCAGCGTGAGGCTGATGCGACCGATCTCGGGCTTGCCGCGCGCGCTGCGCTCCGCGGACGCCTCGATCCCGTGAACCACCGCGTTGCGCAGCATGTGCTCGAAGGGTGGCAGCATGTGCTCCAGCACCTGGCGGTCGAGCTCGGCGGACGCGCCCTCGACGATGAGCTCTGCGCTCTTGCCGGTCTCCGACGCCGCCTGGCGCACGATGCGCGCGAGGCGCTGCACATGGCGCTGGAAGGGCACCATCCGCGTGCGCATGAGCCCGTTCTGGAGCTCCGTCACGGTGCGCGCCTGCTGCTGCAGCAGGTTCTGTGTGTCCTGCGCCATCGTCTCGAGCAGCTGCTGAATGCTCGCCACATCGCTCGCCGTCTCCGCGAGCGCGCGCGAGAACTGCTGGATCGTGGAGTAGCGATCGAGCTCGAGCGGATCGAACTCGCTGCGGTGACCGGTCTCCTCCTCGTGGCCGTGCAGGATCTGCTTCTCGGTCTCGATCTCGAGCTTGCGCAGCTGCTCCTTCAGGCGCGTGACGGTGCGCGAGAGCTCCCCGAGATTGAACTCGATCGACCCGAGCTGCTGCTCGAGCCGCGAGCGTGAGATGCTCACTTCCCCGGCGATGTTGAGCAGCTGATCGAGCAGATCGGCGTCGACGCGCGCCATCTCCGGCCGATCGGATGCGGAGACCGGCTCGCGCCCTGGAGGCACAGGGTGCGGGGCGACCGGCTCGCCCTCGGTGCGCTCGGCCTGCTCCGCGGCCACACCCGGCGCTGCGACCGGGCGGGTGGGCTTCGCGAGCTCGATGGCTGCAGCGACCGGGGGCGCAGGCGGAGCGGCCGGCGCAGCCACCGGGGACGCCACGCTCGCCGCAGCCTGTGTGGCAGGCGGAGTCGCAGCGGCTGCGGAAGCAGCCGCAGAGGGGAGTGCGGGTGACGCAGCGCGCGGCGGGGCGACCGGGGCGACGGCTGGGCGGACGGCCGGGCCGGCGGCCGGGGCGGCGGCAGCTGCGCGCGGCGGCTCTGCCTTCGGACGCGACAGCGAGCGAATCCGCGCGATCGCCTCGCGTGCGGCCGCGACGCCGCGGCCGGCTGCGACGCTGTCGCGCATGCGCGCGAGCTCATCGAGGCTCGCCTGCAGGACGCGGAAGGTCGCATCGTCGCGCGGCACCGTGCCCCCGTCGACGTGATCGACCAACGTCTCGAGCTCGTGGCTCAGGTCGCCCATGGCGGTGATTCCCGCCATGCGCGCGCCGCCCTTGAGCGTGTGCAACGGCCGCTTCACCGCGGCGAGCTGCTCCGAGCTCGCGGGCTCGGCGCGCCATGCGGCAAGCGCGGACTCCGCCGCCTCGATGAGCTCGGTCGCCTCCTCCGTGAAGATGCTCGCGACCTCCGGATCGAAGTCCGGGGAGACGGTCGCGCCCGGGAGCGTGGGCTCATCGGGGGCGACCTCGGCCGCAACATGGACCTCGGGCTCCTTTGCCGCGGCACTCGCTGCGATCCGCCGATCGAGCGCCCGCTCTGCTTCCGCGATTCGCGTGAGCAGATGACCGTGAGAAGCGAAGTATCCGGTGCCCTCATCGAGGTGCGAGGCGACCGACTGCATCGCGCCCATGCACTCGGCGAGGAGCGTGAGATCGGCGTCGGTGAGCCCAACGCCGCTGTCGAACGCCTTGCGCAGCCAGTGATCGAGCGGCTCGGCCAAGCGCACGCCTTGGCGCGCCTCGGCCATCTTGGAGCTGCCCGAGAGCGTGTGGCAGGCGCGATAGACTTCCTCGGGCAGCGCGTGCGGCTCGGGTTTCGACTCCTCGCGGGCGAGATACACGCGCACGCGGTCGACGTGCGTCTGGGTCTCGCGCATGTAGATGTCGCGCAGCGCCTCGTCCGAGGTGAGTGCAGTGCTCGGGATGGAGGGCGGCTCCTCGGCTGGCGCTGCCTCCTTGTTGGCGGCCGCGGTTGCGGCGCCCGCCGGCGCTGCCGTGAGCACGGCCGCGGTCGCGGTTTCCGAGTCGGCTGCGAGGCCGGCATCGGTCGGCCGTCTGGCCGCGAGCGAATGCGCTCGAGTGATGATTCCGGCAATGTCGCTGCGCGGCGCGGTGCCGGTTTCGAGCTGCTCGATGAGCTCCGGGAGCGCCGCCACCGCGTCGTGCAACGTCGCAGCGATCACCGGAGTCCTGAGGAGCGTGCTGTCGAGCAGCCGATTGAGCAGATTCTCGATCGCCCACGCGTACTCGCTCAGCTCGCGCGCCCCGACCATGCGCCCGCTGCCCTTGAGCGTGTGGAACGAGCGACGCACCGCGGCGAGCACCGGCTGCTCGAGCGGGTTCTGCTCCCAGATCGCGAACTGGCGCGTGATCTTCTCGAGCTCCTCGCGCGCCTCCTCGACGAACAGCTTCGCGAGCTCGGGATCGGCATGCTCGGCGAGCGCCACCGGAGCGTGCCGCGCAGCGAGAGTCGGAGGCTTCCCGGCCGGCGCCGCGCGCGCGTGCGGCGCGGAGACGGCCCGCAGGCGGTCGCTCGCGCTCAACTGCACGGTCTGGGCGAACGCGGCGGGCTCGAGCGGTGCGACCGTCGGCACCTCGGGCCCGGGCAGCGAGTCGAACGCCTCGAGCGAGGTGTGCGCGTTGTCGAGCATGTACCAGGGATCGCTCCGCCCGGCCTGGAGCGTCTCCATGTAGTACTCGATGCTCACGATCGCATCGGCGAGCCGGTCGAGCCGGCCACCGAGCACCGCTCCCTCGCCCGGCTCCATCACCGGCTTCAGGCGCGCGTGAACCGCCTCGATGAGCTCGACCGCGCGCGTCTTGCCGAGCATCAGGAGACCCGCCTTGAGCCCGCGCAGCAGGTCCTGCCACCCGTCGAGTCCCGCGGCATCGAGGGTTCCGCCGACGTTCTGCGCGATCGATTCCTTCAGTCGTGCGAGATTGAGGATGCACTCGCGCAGGACCGCGGCCTGCACCTGCAGAAAATCTGAATCGACGTCTGCGCGCCCGGCCCCGGCGGGCTGGCGCGGCAGGATCATGCCGACGAGCTCGTCGTCGAGGCGGTCCTCCACGTTGATGAGCGTGGCGGCGATCTCGACCAGCGTCGACTCCTCGGGCCGCACGCCGCTCGCGACGATCTTCTCCAACCGCTCGGTCTCGCGCTGCACGTTCGCGCGCAAATCCCCGAGACCGAGCACGCCGAGCGTGTCGCCGATCTTGCGCAGCAGCTGCACCTGGGTGGCGAGCTCCTGCAGCTGCCCGGAGCCGCGGCGCACGAAGATATCGAGCACGTCCTTCACCTTCGCGAGATCCTCGCGGATCGCGGCGGCGACGGTCTGCATGAGCTTGACGCTCGGGGCGGAGAGACTCTCGCGCTCCTGCTCGATCGATTCGTCGACCGGCAGGAGCTCCGCAAGACGGAACGATGCGCGCACGGCCTGCACGCGCGGACCATTCGATTCGGCGCGTCCGACGTAATAGAGGAGATTGTTGAGGAGCTCGACCGGCGGGACCTGAGCGTAGTGAGCCTCGCCCTGCTCGTAGAGGCGCTTGATCTCGCGGTCGGCGAGCCCGAGCAGCCGCTTCACCGACACGCCGCCCTCGAGTCCATTGTCCTTGAGCGCCTCGAGCACGGCGCCGACCACCCACCAGAGCTGGAAGACCGACTGGCGGCTGGCGACCTGCTCGAGCTTCTGCGCGACGGCCGAGAGCGTGTCGAGGTTCTCCTCGAGCCGCTCGCCGCGGATCCAGCCAACGAGCCCGACCTGGAAACGCGCGCGCAGGCGCCGCGCCCACTGCTCGACGGCGAGCGCCGGCTGCCCGGGCTCGGCGACCGCCGGCTGCGCCTGGCGATCGGATTTGAGGTTGAGGAGGAGGAGCGTGCCCTCCGAGAGCAGCGCGCTGCCGCGCACCGCCCGCAGATCGTTGAGAAGCGGCAGCAGCACCAGCGCGAGGTCGCGGCCGCCGGCGAGCACCCGCTCGAGGTAGCTCGGCAGCTGCACCATCGCGCGCATCAGCGCATCGAGGCTCTCCGCCTGGTTCTTGCGCTCGCTCGCGGTGGCGACGAGATAGTGCGCGACGTGCTCCATCTCCTCGGCGAGCAGCGCCGCGCCGTAGATCTCGAGCATGCGCAGCACCCCCTGCACCTGGTGCAGCTCGCGGATGCAGCGCTCGAGAAGGGACAGGTTCTGCGGCTGCTCGACGTAGCTCTCGAGCGCGCTGCGCGCCTCGGCAAGCGCGAGATTGAGCTCGCGGCCGACGAATTCGAGGGTCTGGGATGCGACTTCTGACATGAGGGGATCGAGCGCAACTTGACTCGGTGTCAGTGTCCGCCGGCTGCGGGAACGGGACGCGTCGGCCGGCGCGTCTCGCTGGGCCGCCCTCCACCGCGCGGCTCCTCGACACGCGGGAACGCTCCGGTCGCCGTCCCGGCGGCCGCGGGAGGCGGCTCCGGAGCCCCGGGCAGGCGGAATCCGGCGGCCGCCTTGCGCATGCCGGCGGAGAGCTCGGCGAGCTTGGCGATCGCGACGGAAGTCGCGCTGGTCGAGTCCGCGGTCTGCCCGCTGATCTCCTTCAGCACCTGCATGTTGCGCGCGATGTTGAGCACCGCCGAGGACTGCTGGCGCGAGCTCGCGGAGATATTCTGCACCAGACTCGCGATCTGATTGGAGACCTGCTCGATCTCCTCGAGCGCCGCGCCGGCGTTCTCGGCGAGTAGCGCTCCGCCCACCACATCGGTGGTGCTGCGCTCCATGGAGACGACCGCCTCGTTGGTGTCGGTCTGGATGGTGCGCACCAGTACCTCGATCTGCTTGGTCGCATTCGCGGCGCGCTCGGCGAGCCGCTGCACCTCGTCGGCGACGACCGCGAAACCGCGCCCCGCCTCGCCGGCCATGGATGCCTGGATGGAGGCGTTGAGCGCGAGAATGTTGGTCTGCTCGGCGATGTCGTTGATGAGCTCGACGATGTTGCCGATTTCCTGGGAGCTCTCGCCGAGCCGCTTGATGCGCTTGGAGGTCTCCTGGATGGTCTCGCGGATCGCATTCATGCCGTCGATCGTCCGGCGCACTGCATCGCCGCCCTTGTGCGCCACGTCGACCGAATGACGGGCCACGTCCGCGGCGCGCTCGGCGTTGCCCGAGACCTCCTCGGTCGCCGCGGCCACGGTCCCGGCCGTCTCCGTCGCGGCGCCGATCTGCTTCGACTGCGCGCCGCTCGACTTCGCGAGGTGCTGCGCAAGCGCCTGGGTCTGGCGCGCGGCACCGTCGAGCTGGATTGCCGATTGATTGATCGTCGTGACGAGGCCCCGCAGCGCATCGACGGCGTAGTTGATCGAGTCGGCGATGGCCCCGGTGATGTCCTCGGTCACGGTCGCCTGCACCGTGAGATCCCCGTCGGCGAGGCTCGAGAGCTCATCGAGCAGACGCAGGATCGCCTGCTGATTCCGGTCGCTCTCGCTGCGCTGTGTCGCGACGGCCTGCTGCTGCCGCTCGCTCACGCGCCGCAGCCGCTTCAATCCGAGCCACACCAGGAGCAGCGCGATGAACGCCGCCGCCGCGATGGCAAGCTCGATCCAGCTCTCTGCGAGCGGACGCTCGACGAGGGTGAGCACCGCACTCGCGAGCACCAGAATGGCCGCGACCGCGGTCAGCACCTCGAGCCGGCGCGCTACCGGTCGCGGGTCGGCCGCCTGCGCGGCGTCCCTGCGGGTTTCCTCGGGCTGAGCGGGCGTTTCCATCAGGCTGCCGCCTCGCCGAATGCGGGACTCTCGAGGATCGAGCGCAGGCTCAACACGGGCCACTGCTCCTGGCCGCGGCGGAAGGCGCCGGCCAAGTATCGCTCGCAACGCGCGACGGTCGGGGGGATGTCCCCGGTGAATTCGCTCTCGGCGAAGCGGCGGAAGCCGAGCACCTCATCGACCAGGAGCCCCGCGGGAATCTCCCGATGGTTGACGACGATCACGCGCGTGTTGCGGGTAGCCGGAGCGGTTCCGCTGCCGATGAACTGGCGCAGATCGATGACCGGCAGCAGCTGCCCGCGGACGTTGGCGAGTCCCCGGATCCAGCCCTGGGCGCCCGGCACCCGCGTGAGCGCCGGCGGCACGCTCAAGACCTCGCGTGTCTCCTCGCGCGCGGCGAGGAACAGCTCGCCCGCCATGCGCAGCGCAACTCCGACCCAGTCGCGGCCCGAGGCGCCCTCCTGTCCGACCTGCGCCGAGACCGCGCGACCGCGCTGCTCGAGTTCCCGCAGGAGCTCGAATGGCCTGTCGCGCAGTGCCTTGAGCGACACTCCCTCCATAGTCCGGTGCGCTCAGACCGTCAACGTGGCTTGGGCTTTGGCCACGAGCTGATCGGGCGAGACCGGCTTCACCATGTAGTCCACCGCACCCTGGCGCAGGCCCCAGATCTTGTCCGTCTCCTGTCCCTTGGAGGTCACCATGATGATCGGAATCGAGCGTGTCCTGGGGTCGTTCGCGAGCGTGCGCGTCGCCTGGTAGCCGTTCATACCGGGCATCACCACGTCCATGAAAATCAGGTCCGGGCTCATCTCGCGCGCGAGGCGGATGCCCTCCGCGCCGTCGCCCGCCGCGGCGGTGCGGTAGCCGTGGCGCTCGAGCGCCTTCTGCATCACATGCACCTCGGTGGGCGAGTCGTCCACGATGAGTATGAGTGGCATGGCCATCATCTCCCGATATGGGTCTCGATCGCGCTCAACAGCTCGTCCTTGGTGAACGGCTTCGTGAGGTAATGCTCGGAGCCCACGATGCGTCCGCGAGCGCGGTCGAACAGTCCGTCCTTGGACGAGAGCATGATGACCGGGATCGACTTGAAGACCTTGTTGTGCTTGATGAGCGAACAGGTCTGATAGCCGTCGAGCCGCGGCATCATGATGTCGACGAACACGATGTCGGGCTGGTGGTCGGCGATCTTCGCGAGTGCGTCGAAGCCGTCGATCGCCGTGTAGACCTCGCAGCCCTCCTTTGCGAGGAGCGTCTCGGCGGTGCGGCGGATCGTCTTGCTGTCGTCGATGACCAGTACCTTGAGGCCCTGTAGCTTCGAGTTGGCGCCGGTCACGGGTATGGAACTCCTTCAACCGCAAACCGCTATGGTGGCGCGGGCACGCGGCAAGCGTTGTGGGTTTTAACATATCGGCACACCCCCTGCTATGCCAGACACGTCACGTTTTGCGCAGCTCGAAGCGCGAACAGGCCTCTCCATCAACTGCGCGCTGACATAAGATCGTGCCCATGGCAGACGAGCGCGCACGACTCGGCGTGGTGATGGACCCGATCGCCCACATCAAGTACGCGAAGGACTCGACGCTCGCGATGCTCCTCGCCGCCCAGGCTCGCGGCTTCGAGCTCCATTATCTCGAGCTCTGCGATCTCGCGCTGCGGGACGGCCGGGCGCTCGGGCGGGCGCGCCCGCTCGCCGTCCGGGCCGACCCGGCCGGCTGGTACACGCTCGGGGAGCCCCGGGTCCTGCCGCTCGGCGAGCTCGACTGCATCCTGATGCGCAAGGATCCGCCCTTCGACACCGAGTACATCTATTGCACCTACATCCTCGAGCGCGCCGAGGACCAGGGGGCGCTCGTCGTCAACCGGCCGCGCGGCCTGCGCGACATGAACGAGAAGGTGTACACGGCCTGGTTTCCCCAGTGCTGCGCACCGACCCTCATCACGCGCAACATGGGCGATATGAGCGCATTCCTGCGCGAGCACGGCAAGATCGTCTGCAAGCCGCTCCACGGAATGGGCGGACGGTCGATCTTCGTGATCGAGCAGGGCGAGAAGAATGCGAACGTCATCCTCGAGACACTCACGGACTACGGCCAGCGCTACGCCATCGTCCAACGCTACCTCCCCGAGATCGCCGTGACCGGCGATTCGCGCGTGCTGCTCATCGACGGCGAGCCGGTGCCGTACGCGCTCGCGCGCATCCCGTCCGCCGAGGACAACCGCGGGAACCTCGCCGCGGGCGCACGCGGCGTGGGCCGCCCGCTCGAGGAGCGCGACCGCTGGCTCGCCCATGAGATCGGCCCGCAGCTCGCAGAGCGCGGCATGCTGTTCGTGGGCCTCGATGTGATCGGGGGCTTCGTGACCGAGATCAATGTGACGAGCCCCACGGGCATCCGCGAGCTCGACAAGCAGTTCCACATCGACATCGGCGCCCTGCTCATCGACGCCATCGAGCGTCGTCTGCGCCGCACCGTTCGCGAACTGTGACACGTGCACGCCGCAGGTCCGTGGCTATACTCGCCCGATGGCTCTGCGTGCGCTGACTCTCCGCGAAGGAACGGCACCGATCCGCGAGCGTCTGGTGATGACGATCTTCGTGGCGGCGCTGCTTCACGGCATGGTCATCCTCGGAATCACTTTCAGCAGCGCAGCCCATGACGGGAATTCGCCGCCCGGGCTCGAGGTGCTGCTGGTCTCCGATGAGGTGCCGACGGCCGACCGCAACGACTCGGCCACCTATCTCGCCCAGCGCACGCAGCTCGGCTCGGGCAACACGGACCGTCACGTCTCGCCACGCAATCAGGCGGCCGCGCAACCCATCGCGGCGCACGATGGACTCATCGACGGCAACAGCTTGACCGCAAGCGGAGCGGCCGCCTCCCCGCATGCGGAGCGCGTGCTCGCCACCGCGACGCCGCGGCCTCAGATCGAGTACTTCTCCGACTCCGGTTTCGGCGCGGCGGGCAGCGAGAAACCGCTGCTGCTGCCCGACCGGGTGGCGGCGGACGCGGGGCCGGACGACGATACCGGACAGGTCGAGCTGCGTGGCCCGCATCGGGAGGATCTGTGGGTCACTCCTGACACGCGGCAGTCGATCCTCGCGCCGTACCTCGACCACTGGCGCCGTCGCGTCGAGCAAATCGGGACGCTCAACTATCCGACCGCAGCGCGCTCCGCTGGTCTCGATGCGAACCCCGTGCTCGAGGTCGTGATCGGCTCCGACGGTAGGCTCGAGCGGGCCGTGATCCGGCACTCGAGCGGCGATGCGGCGCTCGACCAGGCGGCGCTCGCGATCCTCAAGCTCGCGAGCCCGTTCGACCCGTTTCCACCGGAGCTCGCGCGTGACTACCGCATGCTCCGCTTCGCCTACCAGTGGGATTTCGTGGGCGGCAGACCGGTCGGTGGCACGGTTTCCGCCGTTCCTTGAGGCGCGCGGGTCGAGGCCCCATACTGCCCACATGAGCGAGGCGAGCCTCACCAATCACATCCTGATCGCGATGCCGGCGCTCAACGACCCGAACTTCGCACAGACCGTCACGCTCATCTGCGACCACGGCGCCGAGACCGGCGCGCTCGGGATCGTGCTCAATCGGCCCCTGCCGATGAAGCTCTCCGAAGTGCTCTCGCAGATGCAGCTCACGGCGCGCGATGAGCAGATCGCCGCGCAGCCCGTGTTGCGCGGCGGACCGGTGAAGACCGACCACGGCTTCGTGCTGCACCGGCCGGGCGGAAGCTGGGACACCACGGTGCGCGTCTCGGATCTCGTCCAGGTCACCACCTCGCGCGATGTGCTCGCGGCGATGGCGCGCGGGGAGGGGCCGAGCGACGCGTTCATCGCGCTCGGGTACGCGGGCTGGGATCCCGGGCAGCTCGAGCAGGAGATCCGCGACAACGCGTGGCTGCCGGTGCCGGCCGATGAGCGGGTGGTCTACGGGCTGCCGTTCGATCAGCGCTGGAGCGGCTCGTGGGAGCTGCTCGGGCTCGGCACGGACAAGGTCCGGCAGATGAGCCTCGTGGCGGGCAATGCCTGAGCCCGGCTCGCAGTTGCAGCAACCGCCTCGAGCCCACACTCTCATCGCATTCGATTTCGGCCTCAAGCGCATCGGGGTCGCAGTGGGCGACACCCTCACCGCGCGCGCGGCGCCGCGACCGGCCATCCTCATGTTGAGCCGAGGTCCCGACTGGTCGGCGATCGAGCGCGAAGTGCGCGCCCACGCGCCCGCGTTGCTGATCGTCGGCGTCCCCTATAATGCGGACGGCACCGCCGGTGCCCTCGCCGGCGCCGCGCGCGGCTTCGGCGCGGCGCTGCACGAGCGCCTCGGACTGCCCGTCGCGCACGTCGATGAGCGCGGGTCCTCGCTCGAAGCGAATGCGGCGCTCAGTGGCAATCGTGCCTCGGGGGCGCGCCGCCGCAGGGTGCGGCGCGGCGATGTCGACAGCGCGGCCGCGGCCGTCATCCTCGAGCGATGGCTCGCCGGCGAACGCGAGGGGAACGTGAGCCCATGAACGATTCGCGCGTCGATCTGCAGCTCCGTCCGGATGGAACGTTGCGGCATCTGCTCACGCTCGAGACGCTGCCTCCTGCGCACATCGAGCGCCTGCTCGAGCGCTCGCAGAGCTTCGTGCGGCCGATCGGAGAGCCGCCTCCGATGAGCTCCGAGCTCACCGGGGTGACGGTTGCGAACCTCTTCACCGAGCCCTCCACGCGCACGCGTGTCTCCTTCGAGCTCGCGGCGAAGCGCTTGGGCGCGCAGGTCGTGAACCTCGAGGTGCAGCTGTCCTCGCGCGTCAAGGGCGAGAGCATGCTCGACACCATCTATACGCTCGAGTCGCTCTACGTGGACGTGCTCGTGATCCGCGACGCCGAGGCGGGCGTGCCCGGGCTCGTGGCCGAGCACGTGCGCCCCCACGTGAGCGTGCTGTCCGCGGGCGAGGCGCACGTCGCGCACCCCACTCAGGGGCTCCTGGATGCGCTCACCGTGCGCCAGCGTAAGCCGCGCTTCGGCGAGCTCGCGCTCGCCATCGTCGGGGACGTGCGCCACTCGCGCGTCGCGCGCTCCGCCTACCATGTCTTTACGGCCTTGGGGCTCGGTGAGATCCGCATCGTCGCCCCGCCCGGGTACATGCCCGATGCCAACGAGTTCGCGGGGTGCGCGCGCCACGGCTCGCTCGCGAAGGGGCTCAAGGATGCGGATGTGATCATGATGCTGCGCATCCAGAAGGAGCGCATGAGCCAGACCTCGCTCCCGGACGCCGACCGCTACTTCGCGAAGTTCGGCCTCACGCCCGAGCGGCTCGCGCTCGCCAAGCCCGACGCGATCGTCATGCACCCGCAGCCGATGAATCGCGGCGTGGAGATCGCCTCCGATGTGGCCGACGGCCCGCAATCGGTGATCCGCGACCAGGTCCGCAACGGCGTCGCCGTGCGCATGGCGGTGCTCTCGACGGTCTGCACCCGGCGCTGAAGCGAGCATCGAGTTCCGCCAGCTCGAAGTCGGGCGCGAGAAGCAACGCGGCGCTCCGGCTCAGCCGAAGTTGATCTTCGCTTCCAGGTTCGCGCGCGAGTCGGCGTTCGCGAGCGCCTCCTCGAGCTCGATGCGGCGCTCGTTGTAGAGCGCGTGCAGCGCGGAGTCGAAGCTCTGCACGCCGCGCTCGCCGCTCGCGATGATCGCCTCCTTGATCGAGACCACGTCGCCCTTCTTGACGAGCTCACTGATGTGCGGCGTGTTGAGCATCACCTCGACCGCGGCGCAGCGCTTGCCGTCCCGGCCCATGATGAGACGCTGCGCGAGGATCGCGCGCAGGTATTGCGACAGGTCCAAGAAGATCTGGTTGTGCTGCTCGCGCGGGAAGAGGTTGATGATGCGGTCGAGGGTCTCGGCGCTGTTGTTCGCGTGCAGCGTCGCGAGCACCAGATGGCCGGTGCCCGCGAGGTTGATGGCCGCCTCCATGCTCTCGCGGTCACGGATCTCGCCGATCAGGATCACATCGGGCGCGGCGCGCATCACCCCGCGCAGCGCGTGCGAGAACGACTTGGTGTCGAGCCCAACCTCGCGCTGGTTGACGAGCGAGCGCTTGTTGGTGTGCAGGAACTCGATCGGATCCTCGATCGTCACGATGTGGTCCGAGGAATTCTCGTTGCGGTGGTTGATCATCGCGGCGATCGAGGTGGACTTGCCGGAGCCGGTCGCTCCGACCACCAGGATCAGTCCGCGCTTGAGCATGATGAGCTCGCGCATCATGTCGGGAACCCCGAGATTCTCGAGTCGCGGCATGTCGGCGCTGATGTAGCGCAGGACGATCGCGGGATAGCCCCGCTGCTGGAACACGTTCACGCGGAAGCGCCCGAGCCCCGCCTCGGAGATGGCGAAGTCGAGCTCGTGGTCGGCCGCAAAGAGCTCGCGCTGCTCGGGGCTCATGAGGGCGAGCGCGGTCTGGCGCACCACCTCGGGCGTGAGCACGTTCTTGTTGACCGGGAAGATCTGGCCCTCGATCTTGATCTTGATCGGAGCGTTCGCGGTGAAGAACAGGTCGGAGGCCTTCTTCTCCACCATGAGCTTGAAGAGCGGGCGCGTGTTGAGCTGCGACTGCGGTCCGCTCACCTCCAGAACGCGCTGCGTACCGGTCGTGCCCGTCGTGCTCACTTTCGCCTCTGCGGCTTCCGCTGATCTTGGCATGGCTCGCGTCCCCCGGCGCTCAGCGGTCAGATGCTGTGTCCTTCGTCTTCCTCGACGATGTGCAGGGCACCTCCGTCGTCGATGTTCTTCGCCTCGCGCTTGCTGTCGAGCTTGATGCGCAGCCTGAGCTCGTTCTTCGAGTCGGCGTTGCGCAGCGCATCCTCGTACGAGATGAACCCGGACTCATAGAGCTCGAACAGGTTCTGATCGAAGGTCTTCATCCCGAGGCGCGTCGAGCGCGCCATGACCTCCTTGATCTTGGCCACGTCGCCCTTGAAGATGAGATCCTGGACGAGGGGTGAGTTCAGCATGATCTCGGTCGCGGCGATGCGGCCGGAGCCGGACTCGCGCGGAATCAGCCGCTGCGACATGAAGGCGCGCAGGTTGAGCGACAGGTCCATGAGCAGCTGTTCGCGGCGCTCGTCCGGGAAGAAGTTGATGATGCGGTCGAGCGCCTGGTTGGCGCTGTTCGCATGCAGGGTCGCAAGCACGAGGTGGCCGGTCTCGGAGAACTGAATCCCGTACTCCATCGTCTCGCGGTCGCGGATCTCCCCGATCAGGATCACATCGGGTGCCTGGCGCAGCGTATTGCGGAGCGCCGTGTGCCAGGAGTCCGTATCGACGCCCACTTCGCGGTGCGTGATCACGCAGCCCTTGTGCTGGTGGACGAACTCGATCGGGTCCTCGATCGTGACGATGTGGCCGCGGGTCTTCTCGTTGCGGTAGCCGACCATCGCTGCGAGCGTGGTGGACTTGCCCGAGCCAGTTCCGCCCGCCACCATGACGAGCCCGCGCTTGGCGAGCACGATCTCCTTGAGGATCGGGGGGAGGTCGAGCTCCTCGATCGAGGGAATCTTTGCGTTGATGAGGCGGATGACGCAGCCGGTTGCGCCCTGCTGCACGAAGGCGCTCACGCGGAAGCGGCCGATTCCGGGCGGCGCGATCGCGAAATTGCATTCCTTGGTGGAGTCGAACTCCTTCGACTGCCGGTCGTTCATGAGCGCGCGCACCAGCGTCGCGGACTGCTCGGCGGTGAGCGCGCGCTCGCTTTGCGGACGCACCTCCCCGTCCACCTTGATGGCGGGAGGAAAGCCGGCCGTGATGAACAGGTCGGATGCCTTCTTCTCGATCACGCGGCGCAGCAGGTCCTGCATCAGCTTGATCGCTTGATCGCGGTCCATGGTGACCTCCTGCGCGCGCGCTCTACAGCGCGTCTTTGTTCTGCGCCTTGAAGCGGGCTTCCTCGCGGCTGACCAGTGCCTTGGTCACCAGGTCCGCGAGACACTGGTCGAGCGTCTGCATGCCGCTCGCCTGACCGGTCTGGATCGCCGAGTACATCTGCGCGATCTTGCCCTCGCGAATGAGGTTACGGATCGCCGGTGTGCCGATCATGATCTCGTGCGCAGCGATGCGCCCGCCGCCGACCCTCTTGAGCAGCGTCTGGGAGATCACCGCGCGCAGGCTCTCCGAGAGCATCGAGCGCACCATCTCCTTCTCCGCGGCCGGGAATACGTCGACCACGCGATCGATGGTCTTGGCCGCCGAGCTCGTATGCAGCGTTCCGAACACCAGGTGGCCGGTCTCGGCTGCGGTGAGCGCGAGGCGGATCGTCTCGAGATCGCGCATCTCACCGACGAGCACCACGTCCGGATCCTCGCGCAGCGCCGAGCGCAGCGCCTCGGAGAAGCCGAGCGTGTCGCGATGAACCTCGCGCTGGTTGATGAGGCAGCGTTTCGACTCGTGCACGAACTCGATCGGGTCCTCGATCGTGATGATGTGATCCGGGCGGTTGTCGTTGCAGTGGTTGATCATCGCCGCGAGCGTCGTCGACTTGCCCGAGCCCGTCGGCCCCGTCACGAGCACGAGGCCGCGCGGCAGCATGCACAGGTCCCGGAAGATCTTCGGCGAGGCGAGCTCATCGAGACTCAGGATCGCCGAGGGGATGTTGCGGAATACGGCGCCCGCGCCGCGGTTCTGGTTGAACGCGTTGACGCGAAAGCGCGCAAGCTTCGGAATCTCGAAGGAGAAGTCGGTCTCGTAGAACTCCTCGTAAGCCTTCCGTTGCTTGTCGTTCATGATGTCGTACACCATGCTGTGCACTTCCTTGTGCGACAGGGGCGGCATGTTGATTCGCTTCATGTCGCCGTCCACCCGGATCATCGGCGGCACGCCCGCGGACAGGTGCAGGTCCGAGGCATTGTTCTTCACGGCGAAGGCCAGGAGTTGCGCGATGTCTACGGCCATTTATGCTCGAGCCCGGATGTCAGCCCGGCTAGGCTGAGAGGACCGAGTATAGGGAGGGGCTCCGGTATCCAGATGGTACTAAGTCCGCAAAATTTGGCGGCCAACGTCCACGCCGTGCGTTCCCGCATCGCCGCCGCGGCCGCGCGCTGCGGCCGGAATGCGGACTCCATCACACTCGTGGGCGCCGCTAAGGGCCAGCCCTTGACAGCGATCGAGGCGGTCGCGGCCGCGGGGGTGCTCCATTTCGCAGAGAGCTACGCGCAGGAAGGGCTCGCGAAGATCGCGGCGTTCGCCGCGAGCGGCGCGCTCGGCGGGGCCGCGCTCACCTGGCATTTCATCGGCCATCTGCAGGCCAACAAGACGCGGGGGGTCGCGGAGCGCTTCTCCTGGGTGCACAGCGTCGACCGGCTCAAGCTCGCGGAGCGGCTCTCGGCCCAGCGCCCGCATTACGCGCTACCGCTCAACGTGTGCATCGAGGTCAATCTCGCGGCGGAGCCCGGCAAGGCCGGGGCGGCACCCGGGGAGGCGGGCGCGCTCGTCCGGGCGGTCGCGGCCCTGCCGCGGCTGCGGGTCCGTGGGCTCATGTGCCTGCCGCCCGCGGAGGTGGAGGAGTCCCGTCAGCGCGGCTGGTTCGCGGAGCTGCGCCGGCTGTTTGAAGCGCTCAACGCCGAGGGCGCCGGTCTCGATACGCTGTCGATGGGCATGAGCGCGGATATCGAGGCCGCGGTGCTCGAGGGGGCGACGCTCGTGCGGGTGGGAACGGCGCTGTTCGGTCCGCGACCGCGGCCGTAAAGCGGCCGACACCACGGCGGCGACCGGATACAATCCCGCCGTGGATTCGCACCGGATTGCAATCATCGGCGGCGGCAACATGGGCCGCGCGCTCGCCGGCGGTCTCATCCGTCACGGTTTGCCCGCATCGGCCCTGAGCATCGGGGAGCCGGCAGAGGCGGTGCGCCGCGCGCTCGCGGACGATGTCGGCTGCGTGGTGTGCGCCGACAATCTCGCCGCGGCGGCCGGCGCCGATGTGATCGTCATCGCCGTCAAGCCGCAGGAGGCCGCGGGCACGCTCACGCGGCTCGCCCCGGCGCTGCGCGAGCACCGCGCGCTCATCCTCTCCGTGGTGGCCGGGATCCGGATCCGATCCCTGGAAGCCTGGTGCGGAGCGGACGTGCCCGTGGTTCGCGCGATGCCGAACCGCCCTTCCCTCGTCGGCGCCGGCGCGACGGGCCTCTGCGCCTCCGCGCGGGCGAGCGCCGCGGACCGCGAGCTCGCCCAAGACATCGTGCGCGCGGTCGGGACGGTGGTGTGGGTGCGCACCGAGGAGGAGCTCGACATCGTCACTGCGCTCTCCGGCAGCGGCCCCGCCTACTTCTTTCTGCTCGCCGAGGCGATGAGCTCCGCGGCGGTGAAGCTGGGTCTCGATGCCGCAGCCGCGCGCACGCTCGCGGTCGCGACCCTCTACGGCGCCGGCGTGCTCGCCCACGGGAGCGACGCGGATCTGGCGCGGCTGCGCGCCGAGGTCACATCCAAGGGTGGCACGACGGAGGCCGCGCTCGCCGTGCTCGGCGCCGCGCAAGGCCTGCCCGAGCTCGCGGAGCGCGCGCTCGCTGCGGCCGCACAACGCGGCCGCGAGCTCGCAATCCGCTACGGCGAGGAGTCCGTGCGGTGAGCGACGCGCGCGCGCGGCCCGCGGTGCCCGGAGCCGCCGGGCGCTGCTGCGCGATGGCCGCCGGGGGCAGCGCGTGAACGCGCTCATATTCGTCGTCGAGACACTGCTCAGCCTCGCGCTCTTCGTCGTGCTGCTGCGTCTGTTCCTGCAGTGGTCGCGCGCGGACTTCCGCAACCCGTTCAGTCAGGCCGTGGTGCGCTTCACCAACCCGCTCGTGATGCCGCTGCGGCGCATCCTGCCCCCGGTGGGCAGGATCGACACGGCGTCGGTCGTCTCGGTCGTGATCGTCGCCATGATCGAGGTGTGGATTCTCTTCGAGCTGCATGGCGATGAGACCCCGACGCTCGTCGTCTGGGTCCGTGAGGCCGCGATCGAGATCGTGCGCACCACGCTCTGGACGTACTTCTACGCAATCTTCATCTACGCGCTGCTCTCGTTCATCGCCCCGGGCGGGTACTCGCCCGCTCAGTCCCTCCTCACGAGCCTGTGCGAGCCGGTGCTGCGGCCGGTGCGCCGCCTCATCCCATCGATCGGCGGGCTCGATCTCTCGCCGCTGTGGCTTGGTATCGCGATCCAAGCGCTGCTCGTTCTGCTGCGGTGACGGGGGGCCGCGACACCCCCGCCGCGATCGCGCGTGCGCGCTGCGGACGTACTGCCCCGCTTGTGCGTTCCGCCCTCGCGCGCGCGATGCGTCGCGAGATCGCGCGCGCGTGAGCGCCCCACGCTCGCCGGCTCGCGCGCCGCGGCGCGCAAACGCTGGAAAAAAAGGCATTTGGGCCGGTCGCGCAGGCGAGAAATCGCTTGCTAATGCACGCCCATGTGCTATTTTCCGCGGCGATTCGTACTGCGCGGCGACTGCTGCGCTCGACTCACGACAGCGAAACACTCGAGGAGTAATTAAACATGGCGAAAAAGGGTGGCGCACCGACCAAGTCGGAGATTCTGACTCAGGTTTCGAAGGATACCGGGCTCTCGCGCAAGCAGATCGGTGGGGTCTTCGATTCTCTGAACGGTGTGATCAAGAAGAGCCTGCGCGGCAACGGTCTCTTCACGATGCCGGGCCTCCTGAAGATGAAGGTCGTCAAGAAGCCCGCCACGAAGGCGCGCGAGGGCATCAATCCGTTCACCGGCGAGAAGATGATGTTCAAGGCGAAGCCCGCCAGCAAGAAGGTGCGCGTGATGCCGCTCAAGAGCCTGAAGGGCATGGTCAACCAGTAATCGGTCCGCGGGGCGCGACTTCGGGCCGCTGCGCGACCATGGCGGGCGCGCGCGGTCGAGGAAGAAGCGCACGAGAGGTCGTAGCGCCCCTATTCAGCCCGAGGATTTTCGGCAAAGCCCGAGCGCAAGTTCGGGCTTTTGTTTTGCCCGCGCGCTACGGCTCGCCGAGCTCCCGCGCGAAACCGACCACCGCCTCCCGCAGCTCCGGCAGGCGTCCGTGAAAGTAATGACCCGCACCGGCGAGCACGCGCACGACTGCGTCGGGAGCGTGGCGCGCCACCCATTCGAGCACCGAGCGCGGCGCGATCACCTCATCGGCGTCGCCCTGGATGACGAGCCACGGGCAGGTCGGCATCGCGGCGGCCGTTGCAACACGCTCCACCGCAGGCGCGACGGTCACCAGGCACCGCGCCGGGGCGGACGCCGCCGCCCGGATCGCCACCGCGCCGCCGAAGGAGAATCCGAGCAGCCACGGCTCCGCGCCCGGCCAGCGCGCGCGCCCCCAGGCGACCACGGCGAGCGCGTCCTCGGTCTCGCCGATGCCATCGGCGAAACTGCCCGCGCTTGCCCCGACACCGCGGAAGTTGAACCGCAGCGTCGGCAGACCGAGCTCATGCAGGCCACGCGCAAGCGTGTGCACCACCTTGTTCTCGAGCGTGCCGCCGAACAGCGGATGCGGATGGCAGACGACGCCGAACAGCCTCGGCTCATCGGTCGACTCCCCGGCCGGCTCCTCGACGAGCGTCTCGAGCCCGCCTGCGCAACCCGGAATCGTCGTTCTCTCCTGCCGCGGTATCCGGCGCATGGCGCCCAGCTCCTCGCTCAGCCGCCGGACGGCTCCTGCGGGCTCGCGGACGCGCCCGCCAAGCGCACCAGCAATCGATTGAGCCGCCGCACGTACTCCGCCGGATTACCGAGCTGCCCGCCCTCGGCGAGCGCCGCCTGATCGTAGAGAAGGAGCGCGAGCTCGTCGAACTCGGTCCGATCGTGCACCCCCTCGAGGTAACGCGCGATCGGATGGCCCACGTTGAGCTCGATGACCGGCTTCGGGGCGGGAGCCGCCTGCCCCGAGGCCTCGAGAATGCGCCGCATGGCCGAACCCAAGTCGTGTTCGCCGAGCACGAGGCACGCAGGGGAGTCCTTCAGGCGCGTTCCCACGCGCGCCTCGCTCACGCGCTCCCCGAGTGCGTCCTTCACCCGCTTGAGGAGCGCCTTGCTCTCCTTGAGCTCCTCCTCGGCGCGCTTGCGCTCCGCATCGCTCTCGAGACTTCCGAGCTCGAGATCCCCGCGTGAGGCATCCTTGAAGCGCTTGCCCTCGAACGCCTCGACCTGTCGCATCACCCATTCATCGACACGGTCGGCGAGCAGCAGCACCTCCACACCGCGCTCGGTGAGCCGCTCGATGTACGGGCTCGCGCGCGCAGCGTCGAGCTTGTCGGCGATGAGGTAATAGATCCGCTCCTGGCCCGCCTTCATTCGCTCGAGATACTGCTTGAGGGAGACTCGCGGCTCATTGTCCGCCTCGGCGGTGCTCGCGAAGCGCATGAGCGGCAGGATCTTGTCGCGGTTCACCGGATCCTCGCCGAGGCCCTCCTTGAGCACCGCGCCGAACTCGTGCCAGAAGGTGCGGTACTTGTCGGGCTCCTCGCTCGCGAGTCGCGTGAGCATATCGAGCACGCGCCGCGCGAGCCCGCCGCGGATGGCCTCGACCTCTGCATCCTGCTGCAGGAGCTCGCGGGAGACGTTGAGGGGCAGATCGCTCGAGTCGACCACCCCTTTCACGAAGCGCAGGTAGAGCGGCAGGAACTGCGCCGCGTCGTCCATGATGAAGACGCGCTTGACATAGAGCTTCAGTCCCCGCGCCGCATCGCGCTGCCATAGATCGAACGGCGCGCGGGCGGGGACGTAGAGCAGACTGGTGTACTCGCGCTTGCCCTCCACCCGGTTGTGGCTCCAGGCGAGCGGCTCGGTGAGGTCGTGCGCGATGTGCTGGTAGAACTCCCGGTACTCCTCGTCCTTGATCTCCGCGCGCGGTCGGGTCCACAGCGCCTTCGCCTGATTCACCGGCTCGTACTCCCCCGGGGCCTTCGCGTCCTTCGCGGTCGGCTTGCGCATCATCACGGGGAAGCTCAGGTGATCGGAGTAGCGCTGAATCAGGGTGCGCAGCCGGTACGGGTCGGCGAACTCCTTCGCATCCTCCTTCAGGTGCAGGACGATGCTGGTGCCGCGCTCCTCGCGCGTCACCGTCTCGACGGTGAACTCCCCGTCCGCGCTCGACTCCCAGCGCACGCCCTCCTCGGGAGGTCGGCCCGCCTTGCGCGTGAACACCTCGACGCGGTCAGCGACGATGAACGCGGAGTAAAAACCGACGCCGAACTGTCCGATGAGCTGAGAGTCCTTCTGCTGATCACCGGAGAGGGAGCGGAAGAACTCGGCCGTACCCGACTTCGCGATCGTGCCCAAATGCGCGACCGCCTCGTCGCGGGTCATGCCGATGCCGTTGTCGCGCACGGTGAGCGCACGCGCATCCGGGTCGCCGTCCACCCAGATGCCGAGCTCGGGGCTCTGCGCGAGGAGCGCCGGCTCGGCGATCGCCTGGAAGCGCAGCCGGTCGTTCGCATCCGATGCGTTCGAGATGAGCTCGCGCAGGAAGATCTCCGGATGGCTGTAGAGGGAGTGGATCATCAGCTTGAGCAGCTGACGGACTTCGGCCTGGAAGCCGAGGGTCTCTTTTTGTGCCGACATGCTCGCTCCTCGAGGAATCTCTCGCTCGCGAGCGTGCCATGTGGGGCGGGCGCGGGGGTTTTTCAAGCGCCGCGAAGCGCCAGGCGAGGCCCGGCACCTCCGCCGCGGGGGCGGAGCGCGGTCAAGAGCGCGGTAGGAAGGTCAGAGCGACCAGGGAGCGAGCACGGAGGCCGCGAGGCCGCCGGCCGCGAGCGCCGCGAGGGTCGCAGCGAGCGGGCCTGCGATCCCGGCGACTTCCTCGGCCGTTATCGCCGCGACGTGGCGGCACACCGCCAGCACGTCATCGACTTCGTCCCACAGGAGCAGCAAGCGTTCCACGCGAGCTACTCTAGGGATCGATCATGACACTCGGTGTGCTCGAGTTCTCGATCCGACGGGGCGGGCGTGCGCTTGCAGCGCTCGCGGAGTCGCGAGTAGTCTTAATGACTGGTGCGCACCGAGAACCTGTCCATGCAGCGCATCGTCGTCCTCAACCCCAAGGGGGGCTCCGGGAAGACGACCATCGCAATCAATCTGGCGAGCTACTTTGCCTCTCGCCAGCAGATGCCGGTCCTCCTGGATTATGACCCTCAGGGCTCCTCGCTACGCTGGGTGAAGAAGCGCCACCCGACCCAGCCCTGGGTCTATGCGATCGCAGCCTTCGAGCGCGATACGCGCACCACGCGCGCCTTTCAGCTGCGCACGCCCGAGGGCACGACGCACGTGATCGTGGATACCCCGGCCGCGATCGATGCGCACGAGATGCCCGACCTCACTCGCACCGCCGACAAGATCCTCGTGCCCGTGCTGCCTTCGGACATCGACATCCACGCCTGCTCGCGCTGCATTCGCGATCTGCTGCTCGTCGCCAAGATCCGCCGCGAGGACAACCGCCTCGGCGTCGTCGCAAACCGCGTCCGCCGCAACACGCTCATCTACCAGTCGCTCACGCGCTTCCTGGGCACGCTCGGCGTACCGATCGTGGCGACCATACGGGATTCGCAGAATTACGTGCGCTCGGCCGAGCTCGGGCTCGGCGTGCACGAGATGAAGAGCTATATCGTGCGGGAAGACGTGGCGCAGTGGGAGCCGCTCATCGCGTGGCTCGCGGAGCCGAGCGTGCCCCGCGCCCCGCCCAATCCCGCGCCCGCTCCGGTGACCGCGACCGGTTGAGCGGCGCTACTTCTTCGGCTCGCTCTCCCAGGAATCCTTGACCTGTTCCGCCCAGCTCTTGTAGTTCGACCAGGTATGCAGGTTTCGGGTAATCGTCGCGTGCCGCGCGCGGGCGCGCTGCATGCGGTCGAGCCAGTTCCCGTCGGGATCCGGTGAGCCGGGCGACGACGGCGTCGGCACCGCTGCCGCGTCGTGTCGCGCTGGTAGCGGGCCTCCTCGCGTCCTGTCGGATGAGCTCATGACGACTCCTGAATGATTGCCGGCAGCGTACGGACTCGGACGCACCGGACGACAGGAACTGGGTCACACGGAAATCCCGCTGGCACGCACGCGCGACTCGTAATCACCGAGGCAAGCGGCTTATGTCACCCGCTCACGCCGTGCGCCGCTCGACGATGCGATAGCAGGGGCGATAAAGCGCACCGGGCAGTCGCATGCGTTGCTGCTCGACGAAAGCGCTCAGTAGCTCATCGAGCAGCCGCATGATCTCGGGCTCCCCGGTGAGCTCGTAGGGCCCGTGACGCTCGATCGCGTGGATGCCGGACTCCTTGACGTTGCCGGTGACGATTCCTGAGAACGCGCGGCGGAGATTCGCGGCGAGCACGTGCGGGGGGAGCGTGGGGTCGAGCGCGAGCGCGCGCATCGATTCGTGGCTTACCTGGAAATGCCGCTGCAGTTCGGGCCCCACGGTGAGCAGCCAGTTGAAGTTGTACGAGTCGCTGCGCGTTCTGCGGAACTCGCGCACCGCCTCGAGCCCCCGCACCATGTGGCGCGCCACTGCCGCAGGATCGTCGAGGATGATCTCGAAGCGCCTCATGGCCTCGCGCCCGAGCGTGCCGCCGACGAAGCGCGCGATCTGCTCGAAGTACGCGGCGCTCGCGCGCGGTCCGGTCAGCACCACGGGGAAGGGCTGGTCGCGATTGGCCGGATCGAGCAGGATGCCGACGAGATAGAGGATCTCCTCGGCCGTGCCCGCCCCGCCCGGGAAGACGACGATGCCGTGGGCGAGCCGTACGAACGCCTCCAGGCGCTTCTCGATGTCCGGCATGATCACGAGCTGATTCACGATCGGGTTCGGCGGCTCGGCGGCGATGATCCCGGGCTCGCTGAGCCCGATGTAGCGGCCCGAGGCGATCCGTTGCTTGGCGTGGCCGATCGTCGCGCCCTTCATCGGGCCCTTCATCGCCCCCGGGCCGCAGCCGGTGCAGACATCGAGCCCGCGCAGCCCGAGCTCGTAGCCGACCTTCTTCGAGTACTGGTATTCCGCCTCTCCGATCGAGTGGCCGCCCCAGCCGACGACCAGGTTCGGACGCGCCTTGAAGTCGAGCACCCGGGCGTTGCGCACGATGTGGAAGATCGCATTGGTGATCGAGGTGGGGCTCGCGAGATCGAACCGGCCGCTGTCGATGATCTCGTTGGCGGTGTACACCACATCGCGCAGCACCGCGAATAAGTGCTCCTTGATCCCGCGGATCATCTCCCCGTCGACGAAGGCGGTGGCCGGGGCGTTGCGAATCTCGAGCTTGATGCCCCACGCGTGGCGCACCACCTCGATGTCGAAGTCGCTGTAACGGTCGAAGATCTCCTTCGCGTTGTCGGTGTCGGCGCCCGTGTTGAGCACCGCGAGCGCGCACTTGCGGAACAGGGGGTAGAGCCCGCCCTGGCTCGAGTCGAGGAGCTTGGTGATCTCGGACTGGGAGAGATTCTCGAGGCTGCCCCGCGGACCGACGCGGGCATCGACGAACTCCGGGATGACGATGCTGCTTTCCATGGAGGTCCCTGACGGCGCCCCGGGGCCCCGGGCATCCCGCCGTGGGGGCAACGTCACGGCAGAATGTCGATGGGCGTGCGGTCCGAGGTCATGAGCCAGATCTCGAGCATGTCGGAGTCCGAGACCGCGATACAGCCGTCGGTCCAGTCGGTGCGCTCGTAGTACTCCGGCTCACGTCGCAAGTCATTCGGCAGGCCGTGGATCATGATCGAGCCGCCCGCATCCCAGTGATGGCGCCGCGCGCGCGCGAGATCGGACTCATTCGGGTAGGAGACCTGGATGGAAAGGAAGTAATCGCTGCGCGGATTGCGGCGCGTGAGGAAGTACCGGCCCTCCGGCGTGCGGAAATCGCCCGAACGCTCCTTCTGGCCGATCGGGTTGAGGCCGAGCGCGATCCGGTAGGACCGCAGCACGGTGTCGCCGCGCATGAGGTACAGGCGGCGCTCCGATTTGCGCACCACGATGTGGTCGGCGAGCGGGAGCGTCCCGAGCGGCGCGCGCGTCGCGGGCTGCCCGAGTGGATTCGCGGTGCGGATGGAGACACGCTCGGCGCCCGCGAGCGGTGCCTCGTGCGCGGCTGCGAGCCCCGCGGCGCTCGCAGCGGCGAGTGCGACGGCACAGGCGAGCGAGCGGCAGCGCCCACGGCGTGCCGATCCCCGCATTGCGCTCCAGAGGAGGCTCATGAAAGTGCGTCGACCGTTGAAAACCGTCACCTCGAGGGATTATAGAGGCGGGTCATGGCTCGAAGCATGTGGAACCCATCACAACCGAGCGTCTCCCGGGCGCAGGTGTGCCGGAGCGGGGGCGGGGGCGGCGGCGGGCACGCCGCGGCCGTGGCGCTCGCCGCGCTCCTCCTCGCGGCGTGCGCAGTCGCCCCGCCCCAGGTCGCGGAGCGGCTCGATACACGCACCGGTGTGACGATCATTGCGCTCAGCCGTCCGATCGAGCTCATCACGGAGCGCAACCGCGGGCCCTTGCGCGACCCGTACGCCTTCTTGGGCCCGTTCGATACCGATCAGATGGGACACCGCGACCTGTACCTGTGGGTCTCCGTTCCGGAGGACAACGGCATTCCGATCGCCGTGGAGGTGCAGTGCGACGGTCACCTGCTCGCACTCCCCTCCGCGGAGCGCGTGCCGAGCGGGCTGGAGGCTTCCGGCCCACCGTACCAGAGCGTCGTCCCGACGGGCCGTGCGCGCTACTTCCATCTTCCGCAGCCGGCGCTCCGATGTCTCGCGAGCGCACGGCGCATCGCGATCGAGACGCACCTGCCCGACAGCGTCGCGGAGCACTTCTCGGGCAACGGTGCCCAGTTGACCGCGATCGCCGCGTTCGCGGCCCGGCTCGCCGGACCGTGAGCGCGACGGCGCTCAGCTCCCCGCGCTCGCCGCGTCCTCGATGCGCGGCACGACGATCTGCGTACCCGGGCGCATGTCGCTGAAGTCGAGGTCGGGGTTGTACTGCTGCAGCAGCCAGATCGGCAGATGCTGGTAGCGCTGGGTCACCGTCCACAGCGAGTCCCCGCGGCGCACCACGTGGATCTCGGTGCCGGTGATGCGATGTGCGGCGAAATAGCCCGCCTCGAGCAGGCGGTGATACTCGCGGCGCTTCGTCTCGAACGCATCCGCCGAGACGCGCTTGAAGTCGAGCTTGATCCGCCGCCCGATGATCACCGGGCGGCCATGGCGCATGTGGTTGAGCGCGCGCAACCGCGAGGCCGGGACGTCGAGCCAGTCGGCGTAGTGACCGAGCGTCTCGGCCGCGGCAACGACGATCGTGTCGTTCCTCCCGACCGAGTAGTCGATGGGGTCCGCCGTTGCGGTGCTCACGAGCGAGGCGGGTCCGAGCGCCGGCCCGAGCGCATCCTCCTCAGCCTCGGAGACGATCTCCCCGCGCGCCGCAGGCGCGCGCGCCGATGCGAGCGCCGCGGCGTCTTCTTCGCTCTCGATCTCCGCCCGCTCCGGGGAAATCCCGCCGGCCGCGGCAAGCGTCGCGTTCGGCGGCGTGAGTCCACTCCCCGCGAGCGTATCGTCGCCGAACACGCTGGCACCCGCCCCCGCCATGGCGCCGATCGGGGCGAGCTCCAGCCGCTCTCCCTCGAAGATGAAGTTCGGATCCGGCATGTGATTGAGCGCGAGCAGCCGCGACTCGGGCACCCCGACCTTCGCAGCGATGTCCGTGAGCGACTCGCCGGGGCTCACCACGTAAACGCCGCCGGCAGCGCCGCCGCCGGCGCCGTACGGCGTGCTCGCGGCCGGCGCCCCAGACACACCCGGTGGGGCGGGCGCCCCGGGCGCGGCAGGCGCGGCAGGCGCACCGGGCACGCCGGGCGTACCCGGCACACCGGGCGCACCTGGGACACCGGGCGCGCCGAGCGTGGTGGGCGGATTCGCGGCCACGAGCACCACACTGGCGCGCAGTGACCTGCCGGACGCTTCTGCCCCGCGGCCGGCCTGCGTGGGAGCCGCTGCATTCGCGCTCGCGGCGAGCGCCAAGGCGCTCGGGGCCGCACCCGGTATTCGGATGTAGCGGCCAGCATGCAGACGCGCGCGGGGACGCATGCGGTTCAGGCGCGCGAGCGTGAGCACGGTCACGCCGTACTGGTCGGCGAGGCTCGCAAGCGTCTCGCCCGGCAGGATGCGATGTCGTGTGTAGTCAGTCTCGCTCGCCGGCAGCGCGCTCGGCGTCCCGAGCCGCTCGGCGAGGAGCGATGCGGTCCACTCGGTATCTCCCATCGGCAACCGCAGGCGGTAGCCCTTCGGCACCGGCCGTCGGCCGCTCCAGCACGCCGGACGCAGCGCCGGGTTCAGGTCCCGAAGCGCCTGCTCACCCACGTCGAGCGCCCGCTCGAGCGAGGCCACCGAGGCGCGCTCCGGTAGCGCGACCTCCTGAAAGCGCACCTTCGGTTCCCGGTCGAGGTCGCCGAAGTACTTCTCGGGATCCCGGTCGACCTGCAGGGCCGCGAGGAACGAGACGTAGAAGTTGCGCGAGGCGAAGCCGAACGAGGGTGTCTTGTAATCGCGCACGATCGTCACGATGTCGTCGGTGCCGAGCGTCTCGACGGCGCGCCGCATGCCGGCGGCGCCGTGGTTGTACGCGGTGAGAGCGAGCGGCCAGGTGCCGAGCAGCCGGTAGTTGTAGGAAAGCAGCTGCGCCGCGGCCTCGGTGGAGCGAAACGGATCGAGCCGATCGTCGACGGTCGAATCGATGCGCATGTAGCGCCGGCCGGTCGAGCGCATGAACTGCCACAGTCCGGCCGCGCCGACCTTCGAGCGCGCCGCCGGATTGAACGAGGACTCGACGTACGGCAGCACCGCGAGCTCGGGGGGCAGGCCGAGCCGCGCGAGGGTCCTCGCGATATGGTCCTCCCAGCGCCCGGAGCGGATGAGGCCATCGCGGAACCGATCGGATTGACCGAGCTGGAAGCGAATGTGTTGGGTCGCATCGAGAAGCTGCGCCGGCGTGGCCTCATCGCCCCACAGGGCGCGGATGCGCGCGTCCTCGGGAGAGAGCGCTCCGCTCGAGGTCGCGATCCGTCGCAGCGCCGCGGCATAGCGGTCGCGCGCCGCATCGACGATCCGCTCGCGCTCGCGCGCGCTGGTGTGCGGGGCGAAGTGCACCGTGTCGTAGACGACCGCGAGGTTGTTCTCGTCGTGCACGAAGCCGGAGTTGGTATCGATCTCGGTGTATACGCGGACCCAGAAATCCACGTCGCGCTCGAGCTGCGCCGGTCGCGGAAACAGCTCGTCCGCGGCGCGCGCCGCACGCGTCCAGGGCAGCGCAAGCGCACAGGTGGCGAGCAGCAGCGCGAGCAGCCGCGGCGTCGAGCCGCCTCGCTTCCACGCCGGAGAGCGCCTACCTGACGGTGTCGGCTCCATTTACACCTCTCGTGAACCGCGAATCGAAAGCATATTCAACAGCTTGAGCAATTGCATCCCATCCGCGCGCTCAGCGCGGCGCGTGAATCCGTCGGTGGTCTTGACACTTGGATCGCCGAGCGCTCGGGCGTGCGTACCTGCCGCACCCGCGCGGCGGTACATAAAGCTCGCATAAGGCGGATCTCGTCACAGTTGAACTGCGTCTCAGATACAACATGTCAGATCCACGGGCGCGGGAGGCGACTTGGCACGCGCATTGCTTCCTCCTTCAGCGACCCCGGACGATGGGGCCCGGAAGAACCCAAGCAGGACAAAACGACGCATCCCGATTTCGCGATCCCCGGCGCGACGCTCGCACGGGCCGAGGATCGACACCGGACAAGAACGAGAAGACACTCCTCCACAGCAAGCAAGCGACCGATAACCCCGCGCAAGCGGGGTTTTTTTTGAGCCGGGCGCAGCGCCGCGGTTCCGCGCGCACCGCGCCCCTCGACCGTGCGGTCGGCCGGTCGCGCAAATGAGTGAGTCCTCACTCATTTGTGATAGGCTCTGGGCCGTTCATGCTCGATACACCCACAGCCACCTCCGGCCGGCGCGCGCGGCCACTCTCGCCGGAGGCGCGGCGGGCCGCGCTCGTGCGCGCGACGCTGCCGCTCGTCCGTGCGCGCGGCCTCGATGTGAGCACCCGCGAGATCGCCGCGGCCGCCGGGGTCGCCGAGGGGACGATCTTTCGTGCCTTCCCCGACAAGGAGAGCCTCATCCAGGCGGCGGTGAGCGCCGCGTTCGACCCGGCGCCGATTGTCGCTGCGCTCGAGCACATCGACCGTCGCGCGCCGCTCCGCGAGCGGCTCACGGCGATCGTGCGCATCGTGCAGCCGTGGCTCACCACGGTCATCCATCTGATGATGGCGTCGCAGCGTCTGCGGCCCGGGGATCCGAGACTCGCACGGCGCGCGCGTCCCTCGAGCGCGATCGGCCAGACGATCGCGCGGCTCATCGAGCCGGACCGCAGGACGCTGCGCGTGAGCCCCGTGGAGGCCGCACGGCTCGTGCGGATGCTCCTTTTCTCCGGCTCGCACCCCGGCATCGCCGAGGGCCGGCCGCTCGCTCCCGAGGAGATCGTCGGCGTGATCCTCGATGGCATCCGCACTCGCGAGCCCTCCGGCTCCAAGGGACGATCCCCATGCTGATCGGCTTGCTGAGAAAGCATCTACGCCCCTACTCGCGCGCGCTCCTCGCGGTGATTGTCCTGCAGCTGCTCGGGACGATCGCAACGCTCTACCTGCCGAACCTCAACGCCGACATCATCGATTACGGCATCGCCAAGGGCGATACCGGTTACATCGTGACGATGGGCGGCTGGATGCTCGTCATCAGCCTCGCGCAGATCGCCTGCTCGGTCGCCGCGACCTACTACGGATCGCGCACCGCGATGGGCTTCGGGCGCGACCTGCGCGCCGCGATCTTCCGCCGGGTGAGCGAGTTCTCCGGGCGCGAGGTGGCGCGCTTCGGCGCACCTTCGCTCATCACGCGTAACACCAACGACGTGCAGCAGGTGCAGCTGCTCGTCGCGATGACCTGCACCATGATGATCACGGCGCCGATCATGTGCATCGGCGGCATCATCATGGCAGTGCACGAGGACCCCGGCCTCTCGTGGCTGATGGGCGTGAGCGTACCGCTGCTCGCGCTCTCGGTCGGCCTCCTCATCCAGCGCATGGTGCCGCAGTTTCGTCTGATGCAGACGCGGATCGATGCGGTCAACCGGATTCTGCGCGAGCAGATCGCCGGCATCCGGGTGGTGCGCGCGTTCGTGCGCGAGTCGGTGGAGGCGCGGCGCTTCGGGGTCGCGAACGCGGAGCTCACCGACACCGGCCTTCAGGTGGGGAGGCTGATGGCGCTCATCTTCCCGACGGTGATCCTGATCCTCAACGTCTCGATCGCCGCCGTGATGTGGTTCGGCGCGCTGCGCATCGATGCGGGAAGGATGCAGATCGGCGCGCTCACCGCGTACCTCGTGTACCTCACCCAGATTCTCATGTCGGTGATGATGGCGACGTTCATGCTGATGATGATCCCGCGCGCGGCGGTGTGTGCGGACCGCATCGCCGAGGTGCTCGATACCGAGTCCTCCGTCGTGCCGCCGGCGCATCCGGTGCGCAGCGTGAGCGCGCACGCCGAAGTGGAGTTTCGCGGCGTGCGCTTTCAGTACCCGGGTGCCGCCGATCCGGTGCTGAGGGAGATCTCCGTCCGCGTCGCCGCCGGGCAAACGCTCGCCGTCGTCGGCAGCACCGGCGCGGGCAAGACCACGCTCCTGTCGCTCATCCCGCGGCTGTTCGATGCGACGCAGGGGAAGGTCCTGGTCGACGGGGTCGACGTGCGCGAGCTCGATCCGGATCTGCTCTGGACCCGCATCGGGCTCGTGCCGCAGCGGCCCTACCTGTTCTCGGGGACGATCGCGACGAATCTGCGCTACGGCAATCCCGAGGCGAGCGACCAGGAGCTCTGGCGCGCGCTCGAGATCGCGCAGGCGCGCGACTTCGTCGATGCCATGCCGGCGAAGCTCGCCGCCCCGATCGCACAGGGCGGCACGAACGTCTCCGGCGGCCAGCGCCAGCGCCTCGCCATCGCCCGCGCGCTCGTGCGCGAGCCGGAGATCTATCTGTTCGACGAGTCGTTCTCCGCGCTCGATCTCGGAACCGATGCGCGGCTGCGCGCGGCGCTGCGTCCGGTCACCCGCGGCGCCGCCGTCATCATGGTCGAGCAGCGCATCTCCACGGTCAGGGACGCCGATCAGATCATGGTGCTCGACGGCGGCACGATCGTCGGTCTCGGCCGACACACGGAGCTCCTGCGCGGCTGCGCGACATACGCCGAGATCGTCGCCTCGCAACTCTCCGCCGAGGAGGCTGCATGAGCGACCGTCCCGCGAGCGCACTGCCGCAGCGCCTGCCTGCGGCCGGCCAGGCCGCCGCTCGCGGCGGCCCGCCGTGGATGAACGTGGGCCGGCCCACCGAGAAGTCGCTCAATTTCTGGCCGTCGGCGCGCCGGCTGCTGCGCCTGCTCGGACCCGACCGCTTCCGCGTGCTGAGCGTGGTCGCGCTCGCCGTCGCGAGCATCGTGCTCGCGGTCATCGGCCCGCTCATCATCGGGCGCGCGACCGACGTGATCTTCTCGGGCGTCGTCGGCCGGCAGCTCGCCGCGGGCACGACGCTCGCGCAGGCGGTCGCCGCGGCGCGCGCCGCGGGCAACCGCCATTTCGCCGAGCTCCTCGCTCAGATGCATCTCGTGCCAGGCGCCGGCATCGACTTCGCCGCGCTCGGGCGCCTGCTCCTCGTGCTCATCGGCCTGTATCTGGTCTCGAGCTTCTTCCAGTGGGCGCAGGCGTACCTCCTCAACGACGTGGTGCAGGCGACCGTGCTGCGGCTGCGCGCCGAAGTGGAGGACAAGGTGAACCGGCTGCCGCTCAAGTACTTCGATCAGCAGCCGCGCGGGGAGCTCTTGAGCCGCGTCACCAACGACATCGGCAACATCTCCCAGAGCCTGCAGCAGACGCTGAGCCAGCTGCTCACCTCGCTTCTCACCGTGATCGGCGTGGTGGCGATGATGTTCGTGATCTCGCCGCTCCTCGCCCTGGTGGCGCTCGTGACCATTCCACTTGCGATGTATGTGACGAAGGTGATCGGGAAGCGCTCACAGGGACAGTTCATCGCGCAGTGGGCGCACACGGGTGATCTCAACAGCCAGATCGAGGAGGCCTTCACCGGCCACGAGCTCGTCAAGGTGTTCGGACGCCACCGCGAGGTTGCGCGCAGCTTCGATACCAAGAACGAGCAGCTCTATACGGCGAGCTTCGGCGCCCAGTTCGTCTCCGGCATCATCATGCCGGCGGTGATGTTCATCGGGAACCTGAACTACGTGCTCGTCGCCGTGATCGGGGGGCTGCGGGTTGCGACCGGGTCGATGAGCCTCGGGGATGTGCAGGCGTTCATCCAGTACTCGCGGCAGTTCACCCGTCCCCTCACCCAGATCGCCTCGATGGCGAACAGCATGCAGTCGGGCGTCGCCTCCGCGGAACGGGTGTTCGATCTGCTCGATGCGCCGGAGCAGACCGCCGAGCCGGTCGCGGCCGCGCACCCGATCGCGGTCAGCGGGCGGGTGGAGTTCGAGCACGTCTCGTTCCGCTACGAGGCGGACAAGCCGCTCATCGAGGACGTGTCGCTCGTCGCCGAGCCCGGCCACACGATCGCCATCGTCGGGCCGACAGGCGCCGGCAAGACCACGCTCGTCAATCTGATCATGCGCTTCTACGAGCTCGATTCCGGCCGCATCACGCTCGACGGCGTCGACGTGAAGACGCTGCGCCGCGACGAGCTGCGCGCGCGCATCGGTATGGTGCTGCAGGATACCTGGCTCTTCAACGGCACCATTCGCGAGAACATTCGCTACGGCCGCCCTCAGGCGAGCGACGAGGAGCTGGTCGCGGCCGCGCGCGCGACGTTCGTCGACCGCTTCGTCCGCGGCCTCCCCGAGGGCTACGACACGGTCATCGACGAGGAAAGCAGCAACTTGAGCGCCGGCCAGAAGCAGCTCATCACCATCGCGCGCGCCTTCCTCACCGATCCGGCGCTGCTCATCCTCGATGAGGCGACGAGCTCGGTCGACACCCGCACGGAGGCACTGGTGCAGCACGCCATGGCGGCGCTGCGCTCCAACCGCACGAGCTTCGTCATTGCCCACCGTCTCTCGACCATCCGCGACGCCAACCTCATTCTCGTGATGCGCAACGGCAGCATCGTCGAGCAGGGCACCCACGAGGAGCTGTTAGCCCGCGAGGGCGCCTACCACGAGCTCTACAACGCCCAGTTCGTGGCGCCCGCGGTCGAGGAGGAGAGCCCGCGCGCCGGCGGGCGGCGCCCGGTGATCGAGCGCGCCGCCGCGGCGGCGGCCATGGCGCGCGCCGGATCGCGTCGGGCGTAAAAAAGGGCAGCCGCGACGGACTGCCCTTCGAGGTGGCGCATTGATCGTTCCCGTCAGGGACGGGAAGGGGTACCTTGCGCCCAAGTCTGTCAGCTTCGCTCGATCCTTCTCTCCAAACCCGCAGTGCGCGCCCTTACCCGCACTTCGAATCGCCGCAGTTGAGGCAGGTCATACACCCATCGAGCATGATGGCCGCCGCCGTGTTGCACTTGCCGCAAAGCTGAGCGCCCTCCGGAAAGTGGGTCTTGGCGAACGCATCCGCCTGTTTCGCCCGCGCCTCGAAGGCCGCGCGCTTCTCGTCCACCAGCTTCTGCTGATGCTCGTCGAGCTCGCGCTTTCTCATCAGTCCGATGCTCTGCAGATGCCGCTCGATCACGTAACCGAGCTCGGCGATGATCGAGGGCATGAACTTGCCGCCCGGCTGCCAGTAGCCGCCGCGCGGATCGAACACCGCCTTCAACTCATCGACGAGAAACGTCACATCGCCGCCTTTGCGGAAGACGGCCGAGATGATGCGCGTCAAGGCGACGATCCACTGGAAGTGATCGAGATTCTTCGAGTTGATGAAGATCTCGAACGGCCGCCGCTGCTCGTACTCGGTACCTTCGTTGAGCACGATGTCGTTGATCGTCACGTACATCGCGTGATCGGAGATCGGCGTCTTGATCTTGTAGGTGGAGCCGATGAGCACCTCCGGGCGCTCGACCTTCTCGTGCATGCGGATGACCTTGGCGAGCCGTCCGGTCCGGTCCTGCACCATATCCGGCTCCGCGGCGGGCGCGGCCGGCCTCGCGACGGCGGGCTGCGCCTCCTCCGGCTTGGGCGGCGGCGCCGGCTCCTGCGGCTTCATCACCTCGTACTTGACGATCTTCTTCGCGATCTTGATGGTCATGGAACGCTGTCCTCGTGCAGTCCTGGCGCGCGCTCGGCTAAAAGCGCCCGTAATAGCCGTCGCGCATCGCATCGAACAGGTTCGCGGCGGTGTGGATCTCGCCGTCGTACTCGATCTCCTCGTTGCCGCGCGCCTCGACCACGGTGCCGTCCTCGAGCGTGAAGCGGTAGACGGTGTTCTTGAGATCCTGCTCCTTCACGAGCACGCCCTGGAACGCCGCCGGATTGAAGCGGAACGTCGTGCAGCCCTTCAGGCCCTGCTCGTACGCGTACATGTAGATGTCCTTGAACTTCTCGTACGGAAAGTTCGTGGGCACGTTCGCAGTCTTCGAGATGGAGGAGTCGACCCACCTCTGAGCCGCTGCCTGAATGTCCACGTGCTGCTCCGGCGTCACCTCGTCGGCAGCGATGAAGTAGTCGGGAAGTCGCTCCGCATCGTGCGTCGCATTCGGCTTCGCCTTGGGAGTGATCAGCTCCCGGTAGGCGAGGAGCTCGAACGAATAGACGTCGATCTTCTCCTTGGACTTCTTTCCCTCACGAATCACGTTGCGGAAATAGTGATGGGCGAAGGAGGGCTCGATTCCGTTCGATGCGTTATTGGCGAGGGACAGGGAAATCGTTCCCGTCGGGGCAATCGAGGTGTGGTGCGTGAAGCGAGCTCCCGTTTCCGCGAGCTCGTGGACGAGGTTCGGGGCGACTTGCGCGATCCGCTGCATGTAGCGGCTGTATTTCGCGTGCAGCAGTCTGCCCGAGATCTTCGCACCCGGCTTCCAGCCGTCGCGCGCCATTTCCGGCCGCTTGCGCAGCATCGCCTTCGTCACGACGAATTCCTCGTTCATGATGGGCGCCGGGCCCTTCTCGCGCGCGAGCTCGAGGGCGGTCTCCCAGCCCGCGACCGCCATCTCGCGCGACACGTCCTCGGTGAACTTGACCGCCTCGGGCGCGCCATACTTCATCCCGAGAAGCGTGAGGGTGCTGCCGAGCCCGAGGAAGCCCATCCCGTGTCGGCGCTTTCGATTGATCTCCTCGCGCTGTCGCTCTAGCGGCAACCCGTTGATCTCGACCACGTTGTCGAGCATCCGCGTGAACACCTTGACGACCTCGCGATACTCGGCCCAATCGAACTCCGCGAACTCGCTGAACGGGTGGCGAACGAACTTCGTCAAATTCACCGATCCGAGCAGACAGGCTCCGAACTCGGGGAGCGCCTGCTCGCCGCAGTTGTGCGCGTAGAGCCCGTTCGCGTCGAAGGCATGGATGCCGGGGACCTGCACGTCGAAGACCCACTCGGCGCCGTCCTCCACGACTCGCTCGACCCGTGCCGCGTAGCGTCGATGATGCGACGATCGCCCGTGCACGCCGAGCCATGACTCGAGGCGCGCCTGCTTCTCGACATCGCCGAAGCCGATCTCGGTCGCGAAGCGCCCGAGACATGCGCCGCTCACGGTGAGCTCGTGCCGCGCCGATAGCGGATCGGCGCGGGGGCGGTCGCGATCGATGCGCGCCGCAATTCCGATCCTGAGCAGCATGCGTTGCACGGCTTGCAGTCGCCCGAGATCCGACTGAGCAAGGCGAATGCTCACGCCCTTTTCCTGCCGGCGTTGTACGCTTCCTTCGGCATCGAAGAGGCCGCGCAGGAAACCCCGATAGAATTCACTCGAGGCGCGTTCCATGATCGGCGTGATCGCTTTGCATCCCCCTCCCATGCCGAGGGATTCCGCCAACGCTGCGAGCGGCTTGAAGGACATTCGAGACTCGCACTGCCCGGCTACCGAATTCCACCCCGTGGAATCCGCTCGCTCGCCGTGTGCGAGCGTCGTTGCGGCTGCCTCCGCGTCCGCGAGGACGGCGCGGATGCCCGGCGCGACACCGCCCGCGAATCCGTTCGCCTGCGCTCGAGCGGCCCGCATCGATCGCACTGCCGTGTCCGACGCCAGTGCTCCGTCGCCCATCAGCAGTCCGATCAGATAGCCTTCCTCTCGGGTATGGGCGCCCGGCCAGCAGGCATTGCCGCGATGGTCGTTGAGTACGAGGAGATCGCCGGTGCGCAGATCGCCCGCGCTGCACCACTGCGACTCAGCAGTCCATGGTGTCAGCTTCGAATAGCGGCGCACGCGGTGGTCGGCGGTGAGGCGCAGGCAGTGGCCCTCCGCCGTTTCGATCCGTACGACCGGTTTGCGTGCGGTGAGGAAGAAGCCTTCCGGGCCCGTCGCGTAGTCCTGGCCGTCGATTCGCGCTTGGAACGGCCGGCCGATGAGCTCGCTCACCTGTCTCGGGCCGTCACTGGTGTGAACCCAAGTGTCCCCGGTCACGCACGGATTGGTCGCACGAATGTTCTCGCACCACCAGTTGTTGTTCATCTCGTTGACGCGGTCGATGAGAATGAACCCCGGCTCGGCAAAATCGTACGTGGAAGCCATGATGACTTCCCACATCCGACGCGCGGGCAACGTCTTGTAGATCCTGCAGGCGACGAGCCCTTCTTCGTTCACGACATAGCCGTCGTGCGTTTCCCATTCGCGCCAGAGGAACTTGGCGGAGTCCGAGAGGTCGGGCTGCTCCGTCTCGAGCTCGCGGCGGGATATGGGAAAGGCGAGATTCCAGTCGCGATTCTCGCGCACGGCGTCAATGAACTCATCCGTGATGAGCAGCGACAGATTGAACTGGCGGAGACGTCCGCTCTCGCGCTTCGCCCGAATGAACTCCATCGCATCCGGATGTCCGACATCGAAGGTTCCCATCTGCGCGCCGCGGCGGCCGCCCGCGGAGGAGATCGTGAAGCACATCTTGTCGAAGATATCCATGAACGAGAGCGGGCCGGAGGTGTGGGCGCCTGCTCCCGACACGTATGCGCCGCGCGGACGCAGTGTCGAGAAGCAGTAGCCGATGCCCGCGCCCGATTTGAGCGTCAATCCCGCCTCGTGAACCCTCCGCAAGATGTCATCCATCGAGTCGCGGATGGTCCCCGATACCGTGCAGTTGATCGTGGAGGTCGCCGGCTTGTGCTGCCACGCCCCGGCATTTGAGATGATGCGCCCGGCGGGGACCACGCCCCGGCGCAACGCCCAAAGAAACCGCTCGTACCACTGCTCGCGCGCGTCGTCGCGCTCCACGTCGGCGAGCGCGCGCGCGACGCGCTTGTACGTATCGTCCATCGACTTGTCGATGGGCGTCCCATCCTTGGCGGTGAGACGGTACTTCTTGTCCCAGATGTCGAGCGAGGCTTCCTGGAAGGGAACGCTCTCGATTTCCTGCGGATCGATTTTCACGAGGCTATTCATGAATCCGAAACGCTCCGATATAGCAGACCGTGTCACAAATCGCAGAAGAGACGGCGGCCACGCCTCGAGACAGGTGTCTGACGAGCCGACGCATGCGCGACCGCTGTCAGACGGCCGCATCCCCCTGAGATCTCCCCCCGATGCTCGAAATCCCGATCGCGTTGCGCGACACAAGATCTAGTGTCGGGAGAAGGAGCCTAATGACGGCTGCCGAACCCGTCAAGACATAAAACCGCAACAAATGAAGCATAATTAAGTCATTATTTTCATGATGTTATAAGAATATCCGCCGCAAATTAGCGAGAAAAAGTTTCACCCTGAGCGGAGACCCCGAGTGGCTGCCAACCCCAAGATGTTGTGTCGGCCGCACACAGTCTGTGCGCAGGCCGCGCACAGCTTGCCCACATCCTGTGCACTGCGGTATTCGTGACGCGCAAGGGCTGCGGTTGCGCCACGCGAGGGGAAGATGGCGCATTACAATGCGCGGGCGCCCGACCGGAATCCCCATGAGCCGCATCCTCTCCCTGTTCGCCGCCGTCGCGGCATTCGCCGCCACCGCCGCCCCGGCGGGCACCACGCTGCCGGCCATGGTCGGCTCGACCCCGGTGCCGTCGCTCGCGCCCATGATCAAGCGGGTCTCGCCCGCGATCGTCAACGTCGCCACGCGCGGCACGATCCGGGAGCGCAGCCCCCAGAATCCCCTCCTCGACGATCCGCTCTTTCGCCGCTTCTTCGATGTGCCGCCCGGCGGGGACACCGGCGAGCATCCATTCCAGAGCGCCGGCTCCGGGGTCATCTTCGATGCCAAGCGCGGCTACATCCTCACGAATGCGCACGTGGTGGAGAACGCGAGCGAGATCACCGTCACTCTGCAGGACGGCCGCGATCTCGACGCCCAGATCGTCGGGAGCGATGAGGCCTCGGACATCGCGGTCCTGAAGGTCAAGCCGGAGCATCTCGTGCAGATCGGGCTCGGAGATTCCTCGAAGGTCGAGGTCGGCGACTTCGTCGTCGCGATCGGCAATCCCTTCGGCCTGCACAACACGGTCACTTCGGGGATCGTGAGCGGGCTCGGGCGCTCGAACATCAGCTCGGACGGCTACGAGGACTTCATTCAGACGGATGCATCGATCAACCCCGGCAACTCCGGCGGCGCGCTCGTCAACCTGCGCGGCGAGCT
This sequence comes from Steroidobacteraceae bacterium, assembly GCA_035523875.1. GTDB lineage: Bacteria > Pseudomonadota > Gammaproteobacteria > Steroidobacterales > Steroidobacteraceae > JASHUC01. The sequence continues at coordinate 30,169 of DATKPY010000035.1, read as the reverse complement.
GATCGGCATCAACACCGCGATCCTCTCGCGCACCGGAGGCAACATCGGGATCGGTTTCGCGATCCCCGTCAACATGGCACGCACGATCATGGACCAGCTGATCGAGTACGGCTCGGTCAAGCGCGGCATGCTCGGAGTGAGCACCTACGCGGTGAGCTCCGACATCGCCGAGGTCTACGGGCTCACGAGCGCCCACGGCGCGCTCGTGACCCAGGTCGTGCAGGGCTCGGCCGCGGACCACGCCGGGATCAAGATCGGCGACATCATCACCGCGATCAACGGCACTTCGGTGAAGAGCCCCACCGATCTGCGCAATGCGATCGGCCTGATGCGGGTCGGCGATAAGGCCGAGCTCAATGTGCTGCGCGACGGCAAGCCGGAGCGGGTCCGGGTCGTGATCGCCGAGGCGCCGGCGGCGCAGACGGCGCCTCTGAAGCCCGCCGACATCAATCGCGGGCTCGAGGGCGCGAGTCTCGTGGATGCGCCCGACCGCAGCGGCGCGCTGGTGCGCGGAGTGGAGCCCGGCAGCGCCGCGGCGCAGTCGGGGCTGCGCAGCAACGACCTCATCGTGGGCGTCAATCAACAGGGCGTGGACAGCGTCGAGCAGCTGCGCGAGCGCGCACAGGGCGTCTCCACGCTCGTGCTCGAGATTCGCCGCGGCAACACGATCGTCCTCGTTCCGGTGCACTGAGGCGGCGCCCGAAGTGAGCGTACTCGGCTTCTCGGCGCCGCGATTGCGCATCTGCGTGCTCGGCGGCACGGGGTTCGTCGGCAGCGAGCTCGTGGCCCTGCTCGCGGCTGCGGGCCACTGGGTCCGCGTGCCGACGCGCGTCCTCGCGCGCGGCAAGCACTTGACGGTGCTCCCGACCGTGGAGCTCGTGGCTGCGGATGTCCACGAGCCGCGCGTGCTCGGGCAGCTCTTCGCCAATATCGACGTGGTCGTCAATCTCATCGGCATTCTGAACGAGCGCAGCGGCGCGAGCTTTCACAGAGTGCACGTCGAGCTGGTCGAGAAGCTGATCGAGGAGACGCGGCTCGCGCGCGTCCCGCGCGTGGTGCACATGAGCGCGATCGGCGCCGATGCCGAGCGCGGTGCGAGCCGCTACCTGCGCAGCAAGGGCCAGGCCGAGGCGCTGCTCAAGGCCGCAAGCTCCTCGCTCGCAGTCACGATCTTCCGACCGTCGGTGATCTTCGGGCCGGGCGACTCTCTGACGGAGCGCTTCGCGCGACTGCTGCGTCTCGGGCTCGGAGCGCTGCCGCTCGCTCGCCCCCGCGCCCGCTTCGCACCCGTGTTCGTCGAGGACGTGGCGAGCGCGCTCGCCTGCGCGCTCGTGGTCCGCGCGACGATCGGACAGACCTACGAGCTCTGCGGTCCACAAGTGCTCACGCTCGAGCAGATCGTGCGCACGACTGCCGCCGCCGCGCAGCTGCCGTGCCATATCCTCAAGCTTCCCGGGCTGCTCGGATGGCTCGAGGGACTCGTGCTCGGGATGCTCCCCGGAAGGCCGTTCTCGCTCGATAACTTCCGTTCGCTCGGCGTCGACAGCCTGTGCCGCGAAGACGGTCTCGCGGCCCTTCGCATCGACCCGCGGCGCATGGCCGGAATTCTGCCGACCTATTTGGGCGATCTCACGCAGCCGCGGCGCTTCGATCGCTACCGCGCGACGGTCGAGCGCTGAGCGCGCTCCGCGCGGCCTTGCGATCGCGCTCGGCCTCGCGCGCGGTGACCGGTCGCTGCCCCGGCGGGGCGGCGCACACCGCCGCATCGCGCTCCGCCTGCTTCTCCCGGGCGAGCTTGCGCACATCTCCATAGAAGCGGATGAGGTCATCGCCGTCGCGATGCAGCAGCTGCTCGAATCCCGGCACGCAGTCGTAATACGTGGCGACCGAGGCAAGATCCGCGTTGTTGAGTCCCTGCGCGAGCCAGTCTCCGTAGGGCGAGGGCTCACCGGTGCGCGCCTCGATGCGGCGCATGTCCGCGGCGAGCTCATCGAAGACGGCGCGCTTGCGCGCGCGCATCTGCGCGACGGCGAGGTGCGAGGCGTAGAGCCTCTGCAGCCTCTCGCGGTAGCCGCGGAAGAGGCGGATGTACTGCTGATCGAGATCGCTCGCCCGGCGGAATCGCGCGAGCTCCGCGTCCCGCCCGCGTGCGTGCAGCCAGCGCTTGATGCCCTCCTCCTCGACGGTCGTCGCGAACGCCTCGTTGAAGGAGGAGTCGTTCGCCACGTAGAGGAGCTGATGCGCAAGCTCGTGAAAGATGATTGCATCGAGCTCGACGGTGCCGTACGGAATCATGGTGCTCAGCACCGGATCGGCGAAGTGCCCGAGGGTCGAGTACGCCGGCACGTCGTCGACGATCACGTCGTAGCCGTCCGCCTTCAGCTTCGCCGCGAAGCTCACCGCCGCGTGCTCGCTGAAATATCCGCGATAGGCAACGCAACCCGCGATCAGAAAGCACCACTCCTTCGGCTCCACGGAGAACTCGGGTGCGGCGACCACGTTCCACACGACGAAGCGGCGGTGGATGTCGGAGTAGGTCCGATAGCTGCGGTTGTCGGGCTCGCCGAGCGACCGGGAAGCGAAGTCGCGCGCCGCGACCACCTCCTCGAGCGTGCCACGGAGCTGCGGCGAGGTTTGCGGATCGGCGATGACCTCGGAGATGGGCCGGCGGTTGTCGAGCACCTGCATCTCCCCATGCGCTGCCTGCAACAGGTAGAGCGTGCCGCATCCGGGAAGGGCGAGGACGGCGAGCGCGGCGAGCCCGAGACGTACGCGCACGCCGCAGCGGGCGGAAAGCGCGCCTCGATCGAGTCGTCCGGCGATGCCGTTGCGAGTCCGAGTTAACATGCGTGCATGCAAATATACTTGGTCGGTGGCGCGGTGCGGGACCGACTACTCGGCAGGCCGGTTCGCGAGCGCGACTGGGTGGTCGTGGGCGCCGAGCCCGGCGAGCTCATCGCCCGGGGGTTCACGCCGGTCGGGCGCGAGTTCCCGGTCTTTCTGCATCCCGAGACGCACGAGGAGTACGCGCTCGCGCGGCTCGAGCGCAAGATCGCGCCCGGCTACCGCGGTTTCACGACGCAGTTCTCCCCCGAGGTGACGCTCGAGGAGGATCTGAGGCGGCGTGACCTCACCATCAACGCGATCGCGGAAAGCGAGTCGGGCGCGATCATCGACCCCTACGGTGGGCGGCGCGACCTCGCCTCGCGCCTGCTGCGCCACGTCTCCGAGGCCTTCGTCGAGGACCCGGTGCGGATCTTACGCGTTGCGCGATTTGCGGCGCGCTTCGCGCCGCTCGGCTTCACGGTCGCGGACGAGACGCTGACGCTCATGAAGCGCATGGTGAGCTCCGGGGAGGCGAATGCGCTCGTCCCGGAGCGGGTCTGGCAGGAGACCGCGCGTGCCCTCGCCGAGCCGCGCCCGGAGGTCTTCTTCCAGGTGCTGAGAGGTTGCGGCGCGCTCGCGGTGGTCTTTCCCGAGCTCGATGCGCTCTTCGGCGTGCCGCAGCCCGAGCGCTGGCATCCGGAGGTGGACACCGGCGTTCACGCGCTGCTCGCACTGCGCTATGCGGCCGATGCGGGCGCCTCGACCGCCGTGCGCTTCGCCGCGCTCGTTCACGACCTCGGCAAGGCGCTCACCGCGCCGCAGCGCTGGCCGAGCCATCATGGCCACGAGGAGGCCGGTGTGCCGCTCATCGCCGCGCTCGCCGCGCGGCTGCGCGTGCCGAACGAGTGCCTCGAGCTCGCGGTGCTCTGCGCCCGACACCACACGAGCGTGCATCGGGCGCTCGAGCTCAAGCCTGCGACGCTGCTCAAGCTTCTCGAGACGACGGATGCGTTCCGCCGCCCGGAACGCTTCGGCGAGCTGCTGCTCGCGTGCGAGGCGGACGCCCGCGGCCGCAAGGGGCTCGAGCGCGAGCCGTATCCTCAGGCCGAGTATCTGCGTCGCGCACACGCCGCCGCGGCGGCGGCCGCGCTCACCGAAGATGAGCGCCGCGGCCTCGAGGGGCCCGCGATCGGCGCGAGGCTCCGCGAGAAACGCCTTGCCGCCGTGACCGCGCTCACGGCGGCGGCGCGCTCTTGAGCCGCAGCCGCACCGCTCACAGCGAAGCGCGCAGATCCTGCACAGCGAAGCCGGCGAGCGGGCTCTGCCATGCGCGCGCGAGCGCAAGTGCCTTGAACGCCTCGCCCATCTCGCCGGGGAGCAGGAGCCGGCGCGCCTCGCCCGCACGTCGCACGCGCTCGCTGAGCTCGCCCGCCTCGGCGACGAGCGCCTCGATTCCCGTGCCGAGCAGAAAGCCCGCCTGGGTCGCAAAGCCCACCACATCGAGCTGCGCGGCCACGGCGGCTTCGGCGACGCGCGTGAAGTCGACCCAGGCGGTGATGTCCTGCACGGCGGCGCGCGCGAGTGGCTCCTCGTGTGCACGGTGCCGGAAGTGCGCGCGCAGCGTCCCCGTGCCGCGCTCGGGATGGTAGTACTGCGCGCGCGGCAATCCGTAGTCGGTGAGCAGCATGACGCCCTCGGCGAGGCTTTCCGCGGCGCTCGTGATCCAAGGCGCCACGCGCAGGCAGAGCTCGGAGCGATAGCCGAGCGGAAGCGGCGCGGAAAGCGCCGCCAGGAGTTGCGCGAGCGCAGCGGCGAGGCGCGCATCTGGCTCGCGCTCCACCTCGACGAGCTGCCCGTCGTCCGCCAGTCCCACGCCGAGCTCGCGCGGCCCCGCCGCGTGGATCACGAAGCGCCGGCACGGCAGCGCATCGAGCACCTCGTTCGCGAGGATGACACCGCGGATCGCCGAGCGCGGCAAGCGCTCGAGCCAGACCACGCGCTCGGCGAGCGCGGCTGGCAGCCGGCCGAGGCGCTCGCGCTGCCGCTCGCGCAGATCCGCGCTCACCTCGAGGATCTGATAGCGCCGCGGCGCACGGCCGAGCGCGGCCAAGGACTCGAGCACCACCGCGGCGAGGCGCCCGCTCCCGGCGCCGAACTCGAGAATCTCGCTCTCCTCGCCGAGGGCGCCGAGGATCTGCGCGCACTGGCGAGCGAGACAGCGGCCGAAGAGGGGGGAGAGCTCCGGTGCCGTCACGAAGTCCCCGGCGGCGCCGAGCTTGGTGCTGCCCGCGCTGTAGTAGCCGAGCCCGGGCGCGTAGAGCGCGAGCTCCATGAAGGTCTCGAAGTCGATCGAGCCGCCGGCGGCGTAGATGCGCTCGCGGATCCGCGCCTGCGCGCGGGCGCTGTGCGCCGCCTCCTCGGGCGTCAGCGGCGGAAGCGTTGAGGCCGGCTCCGATCGCGTCATAATCTCCGTCCATGGCACACTCGCCCGCCGGCTCCGCGGGGCCGCTCAGCGGCAAGACCGCGTTCGTGACCGGCTCCGCACGCCGCATCGGCGCGGAGCTCGCGCGGACCCTCCACGGGGCAGGCGCGAGCGTCGTCCTTCATTACCGGACGCTCGCGCGCGAGGCCGATGAGCTCGCCCGCGCCTTGAATGCCCTCCGTTCCGGCTCGGCCGCGGTGGTGCACGGGGACCTCAACGAGACCGCACGCATCGCGCCGCTCGTCGCCGCGGCCGCGGCGGCCTTCGGGCGGCTCGACATCCTCGTCAACAATGCCTCGAGCTTCTATCCGACGCCGCTCGGTCAAGTCACCGAGCGCGCGTGGGACGATCTCGTCGGCTCGAACCTGAAGGCGCCGCTGTTCCTCGCGCAGGCGGCGGCGCGCGAGCTCATCGCAACTCGCGGCCTCGTGCTCAATCTGGTGGACATCCACGGGATGCGGCCTCTGCCCCGCTACCCGGTGTACAGCGTCGCGAAGGCGGGCCTCATCATGCTCACCAAGGCGCTTGCGCGCGAGCTCGCTCCGCACGTGCGCGTGAACGCGATCGCGCCCGGTCCGGTCATGTGGCCGGACGCCGCCGAGGAGGAGCTGCAGGCCGAGATCGTCGCGCGCACGCTTCTGAAGCGCCCGGGCTCGCCGCAGGACGTCGCGCGCGCAGCGCTGTTCTTCGCCGCGGATGCCCCGTACGTCACCGGCCAGACGCTCGCGGTGGACGGCGGTCGGAGTGTGTGCTGGTAGCGGACGGATCGATCCGCTCGAGCGGATGGGAGGCGCGATCGAAGCGCGCCCACAGCTCCCGGATGGTCGCTCCGGCGGTGGGGTGCATGAAATCCGGCGCGATGGCGGCGAGCGGCCCGAGCATGTACGCCCGGCGCACGAGATCGGGCCGCGGGATTCTGAGCCCGGGCTCATCGCAGACGAGTCCGTCGTAGAGAAGAATGTCGAGATCCATTCCGCGCGGCGCCCATTTCGGCGCCGCGCGCGGCCGGCCGCAGATCGCCTCGATCGCGCGCAGGTTCGCGATCACCTCGCGCACCGGGAGCTCGGTCGCGAATCCCGCGGCGAAGTTGATGAAATCCGGGCCGTCGAAGCCGACGGCCGCGTTGCGGTACCAGGGCGAGAAGCGCACCGGGCCGAACACCCGCTCGAGCTCCGCGGCGGCGAGCGTCAGGTGCCGCTCCGCATCGACGTTGCTGCCCGCCGCGAGGTAAACCTCGGGCACCAGCGTCAGACCTCGGGCGGCGCGAGATCGGCGCGCCCGCGCTCGACCGCAACGCCGACGGTACGCGAGCCGCGGATCGCGCCCGGCTTGTTGAGACGCAGGCGCACCCAGGCGACGCCGAACTCCTCGAGGATGAGCAGGGCGACGCGCTGCGCGAGCGTCTCGATCAGCTTGAACTGCGAGGCCTCGACGAAGGCAATCACGCGCTTGGCGACCTTCTTGTAGTCGAGCGTGTCCGCCACATCGTCGCTCGCGGCTGCCGCCCGGCAATCGACCGGAAGCTCGAGGTCGATGACGACCGTCTGCTTGACGCGCCGTTCCCAATCGATGAAGCCGATGATGCACTCGATGCTGAGCGACTCGAGGAAGATGCGGTCATCGGCGTGCCGGGTGGTCATGAGTCGAGGGGCCGCAGCTGATCCAGAGGCCATTGTGCACGGACGCGGATGGCGAGGTCATCGTGCTCGCCCGCCTTGAGCCGCGCGAGCCCCGCCACGGCAATCATCGCGGCGTTGTCGGTACAGAACTCCGGCCTCGGGTAGTAGACCCGGGCACCGTGCGCCGTCGCCGCCCGTCCGAGCCGCTCGCGCAGAGCGCGGTTCGCGCCGACACCGCCCGAGACGACGAGCGCATCGAGGCCGGTCTGCTCGAGCGCGCGCAGCGCCTTGACGGTGAGCGTCGCGACGATCGCATCCTGCACTCCGCGCGCCACGTCGCGCTTGACGACCTCGGTAACGGGCCCGGCGCGCACGGCATGCAGCACGGCCGTCTTCAGGCCCGAGAAGCTGAACTCGAGCCCCGCGTGCCCCACCATCGGATGCGGAAACCGGAACACGCCAGGGCGGCCCTCGTCGGCGAGCCGGGCGAGCTCCGGCCCCCCGGGGTACGGCAGACCGAGAAGCTTTGCGGTCTTGTCGAAGGCCTCGCCCGCGGCGTCATCGCGCGTCTGACCGAGCAGGCGGTAGCGCCCCACCGCGAGCACCTCGATCAGCATCGTGTGCCCGCCGGAGACGAGCAGCGCCACGTGCGGAAAGGGGGGTGGCTGCGGCTCGAGCATCGCGGCGAGCAGGTGGCCCTCGAGGTGGTGCACCGCGACCGTCGGAATCCCCCAAGCGTAGCCGAGGCTGCGCGCGAGTGCCGCGCCCGTGAGCAGGGCGCCGATGAGCCCCGGACCGGCCGTGTAGGCCACCCCATCGAGCTCGCGCGGGTCGACGGCCGCGCGCTGGAGCGCCGCTCGCACGAGCGGCAGCAGGCGCCGGACGTGATCCCGGGAGGCGAGCTCCGGGACCACCCCGCCGAAGAGCCGATGCAGCTCGACCTGGCTGTACAGCTCGTGGGCGAGCAGGCCGCGGCGCTCGTCGAGCACCGCCGCTGCGCTCTCATCACAGGAGGACTCGATCGCAAGCAGGCGCAATCCCTCGCCCCCGCCCGCCCGCTCGGCCGGGGCTTCCGGCGGGTGCGCGTCAGATTTTGCCTTTTGCATCAGGGCTATTTAGAATCCCCGGCCCGATCCCGTCCGGGCCCGTCGCAATTTGAGCCATTTGAGCGGCTCGAGGTTTTGAATGCCGAGCGTTCGTGTTCGCGAGAACGAGTACTTCGATGCCGCCCTGCGGCGTTTCAAGCGCGCCTGTGAGAAGGCGGGCATCCTCACGGAGCTGCGCCGGCGGGAATTCTACGAGAAACCCACGCAGGAGCGGAAACGCAAGAAGGCGGCTGCCATCAAGCGGCACATGAAGCGGATCTCGCGCGACACCATGCTGCGCACTCAGCGCTAGCGCCCGCGCTCGAGCGCGATGAGTCTCAAAGATCGCATCACGGAGGACATGAAGGCCGCGATGCGCTCGGGCGCGCGCGACCGGCTCTCGGCCATCCGGCTGATCCTCGCGGCGGTGAAGCAGCGGGAAGTCGACGAGCGCATCACGCTCGACGATGCGCAGGTGGTCTCGGTCCTCGAGAAGATGGTCAAACAGCGCCGGGAATCCATCACGCAGTTCGCGAGCGGCGGCCGTGCCGACCTGGTCGCGAAGGAAACCGCCGAGCTCGGCGTGCTCCAGAGCTACATGCCCGCGCAGCTCTCCGATGCCGAGGTGGTCGCGCTCATCGACGAGGCCGTTCGCACGACCGGCGCCGCCTCGATCAAGGACATGGGAAAGGTCATGGGCGCCGTCAAGGCGAAGGCCCAGGGCCGCACCGACATGGGCGCGATCAGCGCGCGCATCAAGGAACGTCTGACCGCAAAGCCCTGAGGGGAGTGCTCGGAGTATTCTCGCGCTGCTACCGGGACGACGCCATACGGCTCAATGGGTCTGATACCGCGCACCTTCATCGATGAGCTCCTCGCGCGCGCCAGCATCGTCGAGGTGGTCGGTGCGCGCGTCGCGCTCAAGAAGGCCGGGCGCGAGTACAAGGCTTGCTGCCCGTTTCACAATGAGAAGACCCCCTCCTTCTGGGTGAGCCCCGAGAAGCAGTTCTACCACTGCTTCGGCTGCGAAGCGCATGGAACCGCACTCACGTTCTTGATGGAGCACGACCACCTGCCGTTTCCCGAGGCGGTCGAAGAGCTCGCCGCGAGCCTCGGGCTCGAGGTTCCGCGCGAAGGGGGCACGGCGGCGCCGCGACCGGACTCGAGCTCGCTTCACGAGCTCATGGGTGAGGTGGCGAAGTTCTACGCGGGAGCGCTGCGGGGGAGTGAGCGCGCGCGCGAGTATCTTGCCCGCCGCGGCCTCGATCGCGAGATCGTCGAGCGCTTCGGAATCGGCTACGCGCCGAGCTCCTGGAACGCGGTGCTCAACCGCTTCGGCGCCACGGAGGAGGGGCGGCGGCGGCTGAGCGAGCTCGGCCTCATCATCGAGCGCGAGCGCGATGCGCCGCCGCGCGCGGAGCGCCCCAACGAGCGGCGCCACTACGACCGGTTCCGCGATCGCATCATGTTCCCGATCCGCGATGCGCGCGGGCGCATCATCGCCTTCGGCGGGCGCGTGATCGATGAGGGGGAGCCCAAGTACTTAAACTCGCCCGAGACCGTGCTCTTTCACAAGGGTCGCGAGCTCTACGGGCTCTACGAGGCGCGCCGCGAGCGGGCCCCGCTCACGCGACTGCTGGTCGTCGAGGGCTACCTGGATGTGGTGCGTCTGCACCAGTTCTCGGTGCCGTACGCGGTCGCAACGCTCGGCACGGCCACCACGCCCGAGCATCTGCGGCGGATCTTCCAGCTCGTGCCGCAGGTGATCTTCGCCTTCGACGGCGACCGCGCGGGCCGCGCGGCCGCGTGGCGTGCCCTGCAGAACGCGCTGCCCGAGGCGGTCGAGGGCCGCGAGATCCGCTTCCTGTTCCTGCCCGAGGGCGAGGATCCGGACACGCTCGTGGCGAAGGATGGCCACGATGCCTTCGAAGCGCGGCTCGCGCGCGACGCCTTGCCGCTATCGGAGTATCTGGTGCGCGAGCTCGGTGAGCGCGTGAGCGCCCGGGGCGCGGACGGTCGGGCGCACATCGCGCAAGCCGCACGGCCGCTCATCGAGCAGATTCCCCCGGGCATCTACCGCCGGCTGCTGCTCGAGCGGCTGGGTCAGGCGTTCGCATTTCAGCGCACGCCGGAGGGCCTCGCGGACCTGCTCGGCGTGGCGATGGGCGAGCGCCAGGTCGGCTCCGGCCGCCGCGCGGGCGCAAGCGCCGGGCGTGGCGGCCTCGTGCGCCAGGCCGTGCGGCTGCTCGTGCAATTCCCGGCGTGCGCGATCCGGATGTCCGCGGAAAGCATCGCGGGCCTCGAGCAGGCCGAGGAGCCCGGCGCGCCGCTCCTTCGGGCGCTGCTCGCGGAGCTGCGCGAGCGGCCGGCCGAGAATGCGGCGCAGGTCCTCGAGCGCTGGCGCGATCGCCCGGAGAGCGGGCAGCTCGCGCGCCTCGCGGCGGACGATCCGCTCGTACCGGGGGTTGCGGCCGCCGCGAACGAGCTTGAGCAGGCGCTCGCCCGACTGGCCGGCGAGTCAGGTCGCCGCCGGCTCGACCGGCTCCTCGAGAAGGACCGCGCGGCGGGCCTGTCTACGGAAGAAAAACTGGAAGTTCAAAGACTTACGATTGAGCTGGCCCGCACCCGCTCCGCACCGCCACCCCCCTGAATATGCGCAATCGAGCGAAATTTGGCAGTTGACAGGTTGTCAAATAGAATAGCCCGCTTTGCCCGGCCGGCCCTTGAGTTGCCTATCCACGGTACTCACATAGGGGACGTGAACTCTTCTCGTCAAGCGCTGAAGCGCCGCGCAACACCATCATGACACGCAAGTCGAAATCTCCCGCAGTCGCAAGCAGGAAAAGCGCTCACCCGGAGCGCAAGCCCGCGAAAGCCGCCGCACTGAAGAAAGTGGCTGCAGGTTCCGCGATCAAGGACCGCAGGGTCGCACCGCTACTGCGACGGAGCGCAGAAAAAAGCGCTGAAGTCGCGGCGCCCGCTGCCGTTAACGTGGGGGCGACGGGAAGCGCGACACACGCCGAGTCGGCTCGGGCCGACCGCGCCGGCAAGCCCGGCGCGAGGGCCGAGCTCACCGGTGCGATTCATCACGCCCGGCGACCGCTCGGAGCGACTCGCTCGAGCGCGGCCGAGGCGCGTACGGGGAGTGAGGCGGGCGAGGGCCCGAGCACTGCTGGAGAGAAGAGAGTCTTGGGTATCGAACGCCGCGTATCCGTCATGTCCGAGGACCGCCAGTCACAGCTCAAGCTGCTGATCGCGCGCGGCAAGGAACAGGGCTATCTCACCTATGCACAGGTGAACGACCACCTGCCCTCGGAGATCGTCGATCCCGAGCAGATCGAGGACATCGTCAACACGATCAACGATATGGGCATTCCGGTGTACGAGAAGGCACCGGACACCGAGTCGTTGCTCGCCACGGAGCCGGCCGCTCCGGCCGACGAGGAGGCGATCGAGGAAGCCGCCGCGGCACTCGCCGCACTCGACGCCGAGCTTGGACGGACGACCGATCCGGTGCGCATGTACATGCGCGAGATGGGCACGGTCGAGCTGCTCACCCGCGAGGGCGAGATCCGGATCGCCAAGCGGATCGAGGAGGGCCTCGACGCCGTGCGCACGGCGCTCTCGATGTATCCGCCCACCTACGATTTCCTGCTCAAGGCCTACGAGCCGGTGAGGAGCGGACAGGCGCGCTTGGTCGATGTGATCGTCGGATTCATCGATCCGAATGCGCCCGATGTGATCGCGCAGCCGCAGAACCCGACCAAGATCGAGCTCATCACCGAGGAGGACAGCGCGGACGACGAGGAGGAAGGCGAGGACGCCGAGGACTCCGAGGAGGCCGTGGACACGGGTCCCGATCCGGAGGAGGCCGCGCGCCGCTTCGGCTCGATCCAGAAAACGTTCCTCCACGCGCTCACCGCGATCCAGAAGGGCGGCGCGGCGGATCCCAAGTCGATGAAGCTGCGCAAGAAGCTCGCGGGTGAGTTCATGGAGCTCAAGCTCTCCCCGCGCATGTTCGATGCGCTCATTCTCAACCTGCGCGCTCACGTGAGCGAGATCCGCCAGTTCGAGAAGGAGATCATGGTGCTCGCGGTGCGCGATGCCGGCATGCCGCGCAAGGACTTCATCTCGACCTTCCCGAAGAACGAGACGAGCCCGCGCTGGCTCGCCAAGCACGTGAAGGCGGGCAAGAAGTACTCCGCCGCGCTCGCGAAGCTCAAGGAGGAGATCGACCGCCGCCAGAGGAAGCTCGAAGTCCTCGAGGAGCTGTACCACCTCACGATCAACGAGCTGAAGGAGATCAACCGCGAGGTGTCGATCGGCGAGGCGAAGGCGCGGCGCGCGAAGAAGGAGATGGTGGAGGCGAACCTGCGGCTCGTGATCTCGATCGCCAAGAAATACACCAATCGCGGGCTGCAATTCCTCGACCTCATCCAGGAGGGGAACATCGGCCTGATGAAGGCGGTCGACAAGTTCGAGTACCGCCGCGGATACAAATTCTCGACTTACGCGACGTGGTGGATTCGCCAGGCCATCACGCGCTCGATCGCCGATCAGGCGCGCACCATCCGCATCCCGGTGCACATGATCGAGACGATCAACAAGCTGAACCGCATCTCACGCCAGATGCTCCAGGAGATGGGGCGCGAGCCGACCCCGGAGGAGCTCGCCGTGCGCATGGAGATGCCCGAGGACAAGGTGCGGAAGGTCCTGAAGATCGCCAAGGAGCCGATCTCGATGGAGACGCCGATCGGCGACGACGAGGACTCGCATCTCGGGGATTTCATCGAAGACACCTCGGTCGCCTCCCCGATCGATCAGGCGACCATGGAGTCGCTGCGCGAGACCACGCATTCCGTGCTCGCACAGTTGACGCCGCGCGAGGCCAAGGTGCTGCGCATGCGCTTCGGCATCGACATGAACACCGACCACACCCTCGAGGAGGTCGGCAAGCAGTTCGATGTCACCCGTGAGCGGATCCGCCAGATCGAGGCGAAGGCGCTGCGCAAGCTCCGCCACCCGAGCCGCAGCGAGCAGCTGCGCAGCTTCCTCATGGACGACTGATCGGAACCGCGATCCCGCGCTCGCTCGAAGTCGGTGCGCTAGATCCCTGCTTTGCCGAGCGCGTCGATCAGCTGACGCAGCACCTGCGCGAGCGCCGGATGGACGGCCTCGAAGCGCACCGCGAGCGCCTCGAGCCGCGGAAGCGACTCGCGATCGAGCCCGCCGCCGCCCGCTCGGGCGCCGAGCGCGCGCTGAATGTCCTGCATCAGCGTCCCGAGGACCTCGCGCGCATCCGCGTCGACCGCGCTCGCACGGCCAAGCCGCTCGTGCACCCGTCCGACCAGCTCGCGCAGTGTCTCCTCATGAGGCTCGTTCACCACCAGCTCCTCGCTTCGCGCGCCACGCTCGCTACGCCGCAGGGACGCGCACGTTGATCTCGATCTTCACTCCGTTCGGGTCGGTGAGGAACAGCTGCCGCAGCGCCGCTCCGGTCACGTTGTTCCTGCCCGGCCGCACGCCGTGGCGCTCCAGGCGCTCGAGCACCTCGTCGTAATTCTCCGCGTTGAAGGCGATGTGATCGAACGGCCCCGTTCCGGGCGCGCGCCGCGACACCGGAATGCCCTGCCGCAACGAGTGCGCCGTGTAGGTCTGCCACTCGGCGATGTGGATGCACGGCGTATCGCCGAGGTAGAGCCAGTACCCGGGAAACTCGAGCGGCGGGCGCAACCCCACGTGCATACCGAGTGCCTGACAGTAGAAATCCTTCGTGCGCTCGATGTCGTCGGTGAGAACGAGGTAGTGCTCCATCTTGATGAGCGGCATGGGATCGGGCTCGCCAGGTTGGCCGGACCGTCGCGCGCGGGCGCTCGGTCGAATGCCGCGAGCATAGCCCGTCCCGGGGAAAGGTGCTAAAAGCGCGGCCGAGCGTACGCAATCCTGCCGGCCCGTCGCCGGCCGGCATCCCTCGGAGAGCTCACCTATGAAAGAGGTCGCGGGAAAGGTCGCCTTCATCACCGGAGGCGCGAGCGGAGTTGGATTCGGCATGGCGCAGGCGTTCTGCGCAGCGGGCATGCGGGTAGCGATCGCCGACATCCGCTCCGACCATCTCGATGCGGCGATGGCCCACTTCGAGGGCATCGGGCGGCGCGCGAACGTGCACCCGATCCGCCTCGATGTGACCGATCGCGAGGCGCTGAGTGAGGCGGCCGATGAGACCGAGCGGCACTTCGGACACGTGCACCTCGTGTGCAACAACGCCGGTATCAACCTCTTCGGCGACATCGCGGAGGCGACCTACGATGATTGGGACTGGATTCTGGGTGTGAACCTGGGCGGAGTCGTGAACGGCGTGCAGACCTTCCTCCCGCGGCTGCTCGAGCACGGCGAGGGTGGACACATCGTCAACACGGCCTCGATGGCCGCGTTCATCGCGGGTCCCGCGGCGGGCATTTACACCTGCTCGAAGTTCGCGGTGCGGGGTCTCTCCGAGGCGCTGCGCTTCAGCCTCGCGCCGCGCGGCATCGAGGTATCGGTGCTGTGTCCGGGCCTCGTGAACAGCGCCATTCACGAAAGCGCTCGGGTGCGCCCGGCGCGTCTCGCCTCGACCTCCGGCTCATCGGATCGGGAGTTCATGGCACGCCTGGCGGATCTGCACGCGAGGGCGGGGATGACGCCGCTCGAGGTGGGGGACAAGGTGCTGCGCGCCATCCGGCGCAACGACTTCTACATCTTCACGCACCCGGAGTTCAAAGAGGAGCTGCGCGAGATCTTCGCCGAGGCGCTCGAGGCGCTTCCCGAGGAGACTCCGCCGCCCGCGCGGCTCGCCTTCGAGGAACGCCGGCGCGCGCTCAAGGCGCAGGCGCTGCTCGCCAGGCGGGACGGTTGATATGGCCCGCAGGCGCACGCTCGCGGCGAAGACGCTCGGCGTGACGACCGAGTACCAGGGATACCTCTCGATCAGGCGCTACGAGATCGAGGAGGATTTGCATCGTGGCGGTCGCCAGCGCGTCACGCGACTCGTCATGGAGCGCGGGCACGCGGTCGCGGTGCTCGCCTACGACCCGCGGCAGGATCGGGTGGTGCTCGTCAATGAGTTGCGCGCGGGCATCCTGGCGGCGGGCGGCCCCGCATTCTCCGACGCGCTGATCGCGGGGGCCATCGAGCCGGGCGAGACCGCACTCGATGCGGCCGTGCGCGAAGCGCGCGAGGAAGCGGGACTCGAGCTCGAGGCGCCGTACATCATCCACGAGCGTGCCTACGTGAGCCCCGGGGGCACCTCGGAGTCGATCGCCATCGTGTACGCCGCGGTGACGGCCCCGCTCGCGAGCGAAGTCCACGGCAGTCCCACCGAGCAGGAGAACATCCGCACGACGATCCTGAGCCCGCGCAAGCTCTTCAACCGCATCGCTGGCGGCGAGATCAACGACATGAAGACCCTGCTCGCCGGGTGCTGGCTCAAGGCAAATCGCACGCGGCTCAGGCGCGAGGCCGCAGCCGCCCGCGGCGCCCCGAGCCCCTCCGCCGCACCGTAGCGCGCTCGCGCGCGCGAGCCTCGCCAAGCCGCCGCGCCGCGTCGGGCTGCCTCGCCTCAGTTGGTGGTGAAGCCGATCCACCGCCCGAGCGAGACGACCGTCACCCAGATGCATAGCGAGAGCGCGGCGGAGATGCGCGCGCCCCTCGGCGTGAGGACGTCGCGATCCCACCGCGCGACGCTGCGGTAGGTTCCAAGGTGGAACACCGTCATGTTGATGCCCGCGAGGACGAGCATCAGCATCTTGAACTCGAACACAGCGCTGTGGGCATATTTCACCGCCGCGGAGGAGAAGAGCAGGCTGCCCGTGATCACCGCGCAGACGAACGCCGTCCACGTCCACGGGAGCACCTCGCTCATGAGCTCGCTCACCGCCCGGCGGCGCGATGCGACGTTGATGAGCCTGAAGTCGACGATCATGATCGTCCCGACGACCAGGGTGATCGACAGCACGTGCAGCGTCTCGATCGTGGGAAAGAGCCAGGTGGACTCGCGAACGGCGGTCCCGACGGGTGTGTTCTCGATCAGTGTCAGCAGCTGATTGAGCGCCATCACGGTTGCCTTTCAACCGTGCTCGACGTAGGCGATCCACCGGCCCGCGGCCAGGATCGCCGTCCACAGCGCGAGCGAGGTAACCGCCGTGGCGCACGCGATCGCGCGGTGCCGCTCCCAGAATTGCTTGCCGCGGTTGAGCGCGTACTGGAAGACTCCGGTGACGCTCAGGGCGCAGATGAGCAGGATCATCTTCAGCCAGAAGACCTCGCTCTCGAGCTCGCGTCCGGGCTCGGCGATGATGAGGATCGATCCCGAGCACAAGAGCACCGCGACGGCTCCCCAGATCCACGGCAGGTAGCGCTCTGCGACATCCGGCAACGCTTGCCGGCGCCCCGCGAGCCCGAGCAGCCGGAAGTCGAGCATCACGACGGAGGCCATCACGGTGGCGATGGCGAGGATGTGCACGGTCTGGACCGTGGGAATCACCCAGAAGGCGTTCTGGATGGCTTCGCTGACCGGCGTCTGCGAGAGCCAGGTGCAGAAGGTATAGATCACAGGATCACCCCGCGAAATCGGACTATTGTCATGTCAACACGCGAGCTGGAGGTTACGCCGCCCCACGCGCCGCCGCCCGGCCCGCACGCCTGAGCGCCGCACGTCGGGCGGCTCGGATCAAAGACTCGTGATGTTCCGCCACCGCGCGTGCGCTGTCGCGTAAATTACTGTTCCGCACGGCGTTATTTAACGTTAACAAATCGTGCTAGCATTACCGCCCCGCGCCACCACACCCGCCCATGCTCGACATCCACCAGCTGCATGCCCACGCGGAGCGAATACGCGCAAGCGGCGTGCTGGGACGTTCCCGTCTGATCCGCCGTCTGTTCGACTTCCTGGTCGACTGCTCGCTCACCGAGAAGGCGCCGAAGGAGATCGAGGTCGCGATCGACGTGTTCGGGAAGGATGCCAGATTCGACGTCTCGCAGGATGCGATGGTTCGAGTATACATTCACAAGCTGCGCCGCAAGCTCGATGAGTTCTATGCCGGCCCCGGCCGCACCGAGCCGATGCGGCTCGCCATTCAGAAAGGCGCCTACCGGTTCATCCTCGAGCCGGTGAGCGAGCCCGCCGCGCACCCCCCGCCGCACAGCCGGCGCGGCACCTGGCTCGTCGCAGGCCTCGCGGCATCGGTGCTGGTCAATCTCGCCGGGTTTCTCGCGGTCGCGTATCACCGCTGGCACAGCCCTCCGAACGATCTTCAGGCGCTGCGCGACAACCCGGTCTGGTCGCGAATCTTGAGCGATGACCGCACCATCTTTCTGGTGCTCGGCGACTACTACATGTTCGGGGAGACGGACAACA
The DNA here is from genome assembly GCA_035523875.1 of Steroidobacteraceae bacterium. Taxonomy (GTDB): domain Bacteria; phylum Pseudomonadota; class Gammaproteobacteria; order Steroidobacterales; family Steroidobacteraceae; genus JASHUC01. The sequence goes on along the minus strand of DATKPY010000035.1, from coordinate 12,766 downwards.
CGGCGCAGGTGAAGCGCCTGATCCGCGAGTCCACGATCAACTCCCCCACCGACCTCGATCAGTACCTGAAGCAGCATCCGGAGGATGCCGACCGCTACGTCGATCTGCAGCTCAACTACTTGCCGACCGCGGCCGGCTTCGCGCTCGCCGACGTGATGCCGCTGCTCGCGCCGGCGCACCGGCGCGTGCGCATCGCGCTCGCCTCGGAGCTGAGCCCGGCCGTGCTCACCTCCGCGCACATCGTGTACATCGGCTACTTGAGCGGCATGGGCATGCTCCACGACTTGGTCTTCGCCGGCTCGCGCTTCTCGGTGGGCCGCTCCTACGACGAGCTCATCGACCGCGCGACCGGCGAGCACTACATGAGCGAGGCCGAGCGCCCTCGCGGCGAGGAGAAGTACCACGACTACGGGTACTTCGCGACCTTCCCTGGCCCGAGCGGCAATCAGATCATCGTGATCTCGGGCACGCGCGATGTCGCGGTGATGCACACGGCCGAGGCGGTCACCCACGCACGCAGCCTCGCGGAGCTCACCGGGAGCGTGCACGGAGCGTCCTCGTTCGAGGCGCTGTACGACGTGTATGGCCTCGATCGCATGAACCTCGACGGCAAGCTCCTGCTCACCGCGAAGCTCGCCACCTCGCGCATCTGGACGAGCGAGCCGCGCGAGGCCGCTCCGGCCGAGTCGCTCGGCCGGGGTCCGACCCCCGCGGCGATCGGCACCGTGGGCCTCGCGCACTGAGTGGCGATGACGAGCGCAACCTCGCGCGATCCCGCACCCGCCGCAGTGGCGCGCGCACGCAAGCCGCGCTATGCGGTCGAGGTGCGACGCATCGAGCGGCTGTCGCCGCGCATGGTGCGCGTCACGTTCGGCGGCGAGGAGCTCGGCGGATTCCTCTGGAGCGGGCCGGCATCGCACGTGAAGCTCCTCTTCGCGCCCGAAGCGCGCCCCGATGCGACGGAGGCCGCCCGCGCGACGACGCGTACCTACACCCCGCGTCGCTTCGACCGCGAGGCGCGCGAGCTCGACGTGGAGTTCGTGATCCACGGGGAGGGCCCGGCGTCGGCCTGGGCGGCGCAGGCCGCCGTCGGACAGCGTCTGACGGTAGCGGGACCGGGCCGCGCCTACGAGCTCGACAGCGCCGCCGACTGGTACTTGCTCGCCGGCGACGACAGCGCGATCCCGGCGGTCTGCACCCTCCTCGAGGCATTGCCGGGGGCCGCGCGCAAGCTCGTGCTGCTCGAGGTGGTCGATGCCGCCGAGGAGCGTCCGCTCGGGGTGGCGGCACCGAACTGCGAGGTGACCTGGCTCGTGCGCGGGACGGATCCGGCGAGCGCCGGGCGCACGCTCGAGGCGGCGGTGCGCGCCGTGCCGCTTCCCGCGGGGCTGGGCCGGATGTACATCGCATGCGAGGCGGATGCCATGCGCCGCATCCGGCGGCACCTCCTCACCGAGCGGCAGTTCCCGCGTGAGCGGCTCGTCACGCGCGGCTACTGGCGTCTCGGGGAGACGGACCATCCGGACCGCGATTACGGTGAGGACATCGCCTAGCGTCGCACGGCTCGACTGGCGGCAGATCGAGTGCAGCCTCGAGACCTGCGGCCATGCGACCCTGCCGGCGCTGGTGAGCGCCCCCGAGGCCGCGCTGCTCGCGGCCTACTACAGCCAGGATGCGCGCTTCCGCAGTACCGTGGTGATGGCGCGCCACGGCTTCGGCTGCGGCGAGTACCGCTACTTCGACTATCCGCTCCCGCGGCTCGTGCAGGCGCTGCGCGCTCAACTCTACGCGCGTCTCGCGCCGATCGCCGACCGCTGGTGCGAGGCGCTCGGGAGCCGAGTCCGCTACCCCGCCGCTCACCCGAGCTACCTCGCGCGCTGTCGCGAGCGCGGCCAGTCGCGGGCGACTCCGCTCCTGCTGCGCTACCGCGCAGGCGACTACAACCGCCTGCATCAGGACCTCTACGGCGAGGAAGCCTTCCCATTCCAGGTGACGGTGCTGCTCTCCGAGCCCGAGCGGCAATTCACGGGTGGGGAGTTCCTGCTCACCGAGCAGCGCCCGCGCATGCAGACGCGAGCGGAGGTGGTGCCGCTTAAGTTGGGGGAAGCGGTGCTCTTCGCCGTGCGCCATCGTCCGGCGCGCGGCGCGCGCGGGATCTACCGCATCAACGTGCGCCACGGAGTGAGCCGGGTGCGCTCGGGCGAGCGCTTGACGATGGGGATCATCTTCCACGATGCGGCCTGAGGCCGCGCGGCCGTCCCGCGCTGGGGCGCGCGCACCGACAGGCGGGCAAAGCTTGCCTTCGGCCGGAAATTATCGATAATCGAGAGCGCTCAGGGGGCGGTCACGGCGGGCGGGTGCGTGCGATGCACGTATCCGCGGTCCTCCTGTAGTCCCGCCCCGGCATCCTTGCGGACCTGACCGCGGACTCGAAGCCATGTGGATCATTCAGGTGGCGCTCAAGCGCCCCTACACCTTCATCGTCCTCGCACTGCTGCTGCCGCTCATCGGCGCACTCGTGATACTCGGCACGCCGCTGCGGCCCGGAATGCCGACCGACATCTTTCCAGAAATCCGCATCCCGATCATCGCGGTCACGTTCCAGTACGCGGGGATGCCGCCCGATGAGATGGCGGGGCGCATCACCGGCCAGATCGAGCGCTACGTGACGACGCTGGTGAACGACGTCGAGCACGTGGAATCGCAGAGCTACCCCGGCATGACGGTGATCAAGGTGTTCTTTCAGCCCGGGGTGAACATCGATCTTGCGATGTCGCAGATCTCTGCGTTCGCGGAGTTGTCGCTCAAGCAGATGCCGCCCGGCATTCAGCCGGCGCTGATCCTCAAGTACAACGCCTCGAGCGTGCCCATCCTGCAGCTCGCCATGTCGAGCGACCGGTTGACCGAGGCGCAGCTCTTTGACTTCGGCAATCAGATCATCCGCGCCCAGATCGCGACCGTGGCCGGCGCCTCGGTGCCCTATCCGTACGGTGGAGCCGTGCGCCAGATCCAGATCGACTTGGATCCGGCGGCGCTGCGCGCCCAGGGCCTCTCGCCGATCGACGTCGAGAATGCGATCAACGATCAGAACCTCATCGTGCCGGCCGGTACCGAGAAGATCGGTGACACCGAGTACGTGGTGCGGCTCAACGGCAGCCCTCTCACGGTCGAGCGGCTCAACGATCTGCCGATCCGGGCCAAGAACGGCACCGTCACCTACATCCGCGACGTGGCGTTCGTGCACGACGGCCATCCGCCGCAGACCAACATCGTGCGCGTGAACGGCCGGCGCGCCGTGCTCATGACGATCCAGAAAACCGGCACGGCATCGACCCTCAGCATCGTCGACTCGATCCGGGCACGGCTCCCGCGGGTGCGCGAGCTGCTCCCCGAGGGCGCCTCCATCACGCCCGCCGGCGATCAGTCGGTGTTCGTCCGCGCCGCGATTCGCGGCGTCGCGACCGAGGCGGCGATCGCGGCCGCGCTCACGGCGCTCATGATCCTCCTCTTCCTCGGGACCTGGCGCAGCACGCTGATCGTCGCGATCTCGATCCCGCTCTCGATCCTGGCCTCGATCATCATGCTCGATGCGCTCGGGGAGACGCTCAATCTCATGACCTTGGGCGGCCTTGCGCTCGCCGTGGGCATCCTGGTCGACGATGCGACGGTCACGATCGAGAACATCAACCGCTTCCTCGAGCAGGGGAAGGACGTGGAGCCGGCCATCATCGAGGGCGCACGCCAGATCGTGGTGCCGGCGCTCGTCTCGACGCTCTCCATCTGCATCGTGTTCGTGCCGATGTTCCTGCTCTCGGGCGTCGCGCGCTATCTCTTCGTCCCGATGGCGGAGGCGGTCGTCTTCGCGATGCTCACCTCCTACGTGCTCTCGCGCACTCTGGTGCTCACGCTCGCCAAGTACTGGCTGCGCACGGCGGCCGAGGAGCGCGCCGGGCGCGCGGCCGCGGGGCCTTTGCGGCGCTTCCAGCTCGGCTTCGAGGCGCGCTTCGAGGCGCTGCGGCACCGCTACCGCGAGCTGCTCGGGTCGGTGCTGCTGCACCGGCGGGTGTTCATCGCGGTGTTTCTGTGCGGGATTGGCGCCTCGATGCTGATCTATCCGCTTCTCGGCCGGAATTTCTTTCCCGAGGTGGACTCCGGGCGCCTGCAGCTGCACGTGCGCGGGCCGACCGGGATGCGCGTCGAGGACACCGCCGCGCTCGTCGATCACGTCGAGGCCGCGGTGCGCGAGGTGATCCCGCCGCGCGAGATCGCAAGCGTCGTCGACAACGTAGGCCTGCCGGTCTCGAGCATCAACCTCACCTACAGCAACTCCGGGACCGTCGGCTCGAGCGACGCGGACATCATGATCGGACTCACCCCGCACCACGCGCCGACGGCCCGCTATGTCGCGGCGCTGCGCGACCGGCTGCCGCGGGAGTTTCCGTCGACGACGTTCGCGTTCCTGCCGGCCGACATCGTGAGCCAGATCTTGAATTTCGGGGTGCCCGCGCCGATCGACGTGCAGGTGGTCGGTCCGAGCGCGCAGAACCGCGAGATCGCCGATCGGCTGCTCGACACGCTGCGCCACGTACCGGGGCTCGTCGACCTGCGCATTGAGCAGCTGTTCAACCTCCCGGAGCTGCGCGTAACGACCGACCGCACGCGTGCCGAGGAGCTCGGCATCAGCCAGGCGGACATCGCGAACGACCTGCTGCTCACGCTCTCCGGCAGCAGTCAGATCAACCCCTCCTTCTGGCTCAATCCGCAGAGCGGCATCTCCTATCCGCTCGTCGCGCAGGCGCCGCAGTACCGGATGACCTCGCTCGCGGACCTCGAGAACGTGCCGATCGATGCCGCGCCGATCGATGCCGCGAGCCAGACGCAGGTCCTGGGCGGGCTCGCGCGGATCACGCGCGGCTTCGGCCCGGCCATCGTCTCGCATTACGACGCGCAGCCGATCATCGACATCTACGGCGCGGCGCAGGGACGCGACCTGGGCTCCATCGCCTCTGACATCCGCGCGCAGATTGCCGCCTGGCAGGGACGGCTTCCGCGCGGCACGCGAATTCTGCTGCGCGGCCAGGTCGAGACGATGATTGCCTCGTATACGGGACTCGCGGTCGGCATCGCGGGGGCGATCGTGCTCGTGTATCTGCTCATCGTGGTGAATTTCCAGTCCTGGACCGACCCCTTCATCATCATCACGGCGCTGCCGGCCGCCATCGCGGGCATCGCCTGGGTGCTGCTCGCGACCGCCACGACGTTGAGCGTGCCGGCGCTCACCGGAGCGATCATGTCGGTCGGAGTCGCCACGGCGAACAGCATCCTCGTGGTGAGCTTTGCGCGCGAGCGCATGCACGCGGGCGCTACCGCGGTCGAGGCCGCGCTCGATGCCGGCTTCACGCGCTTTCGCCCGGTGCTGATGACGGCGCTCGCGATGGTCATCGGCATGCTCCCGATGGCATTCGGCATGGGCGAGGGCGGGGAGCAGAACGCTCCGCTCGGGCGCGCCGTCATCGGCGGTCTGCTGTTCGCCACGCTCGCCACTTTGGTATTCGTGCCGGCGGTGTTCGCTGCCATCCACGGGCGCGATAAGGAACGCGAGGTTTCATCATGGATCAACGAGTGAGCTCGGACGAGGTCGCGAGCGGGGACGCCGTGCGCGCCGGTGCCGCCGGTGATGCGGGGCGCTTCGTGCGCATCGGCGCGGGGCTCGCGGTCGTGGCGCTCATCGTCGCCGGCGGCATCATCTACTCCGGCCATCGCGCCGCCGCGCGGCTGCGCGCTGCCACCGAGGCGCAGGCGCTCGTGACGGTCGCCACGACCGAGCCGCAGCCGCTCGCGGGCGACACGGATCTCGAGCTCCCCGGCAACCTACAGGCCAACTACAAGGCGCCGATCTACGCACGCACGAGCGGCTATCTCAAGCGCTGGCTCGTAGACATCGGCGCCCGCGTGAAGAGCGGGCAGCTGCTCGCCGAGATCGAGTCGCCCGAGGTCGATCAGCAGCTGCGCCAGGCGCTCGCCGACCTTGCGACCGCCCGGGCGAATCAGGCGATCGCCGATGTGACCGCCGCGCGCTGGAAGCATCTGCTCGCGAGCGATTCGGTCTCCAAGCAGGAGGCGGACGAGAAGCTGAGCGCGGCGGCCGCGGCCGATGCCGAGGTGCAGGCGGCGCGTGCCAACGTGAGCCGCCTGCGTGATCTCGCCGGCTTCGAGCGCATCATTGCGCCGTTCGACGGCGTCATCACGGCGCGCGACACGGACGTGGGCCAGCTCATCAACGCCGGCAGCGGCACCGGACCTGAGCTGTTCCGCATCGCGGACGTGAGCCGGTTGCGCCTCTACGTGCGCGTGCCGCAGAACTACGCGGCGCTGATGCGGCCCGGCCTGACGGCCGAGCTGCGCTTCCCCGACCGCCCGGCGAGGACGTTCGTCGCGCGGCTCGATACCACCTCGGATGCGATCGATCAGGCTTCCCGCACGCTCATGGTGGAGCTCATCGTCGACAACTCGCGGCGCGAGCTGCTGCCCGGTGCTTATACCGAGGTCCACTTCCGCGTGCCCCCGGCGCCGGGAACCGAGGCGTTCGTGCTGCCGGCGAACGTGCTCCTCTTTCGTGGCGACGGACTGCACGTGGCGACCGTCGGACCCGAGGATCGCGTGGTGCTCAAGCCCGTGACCATCGGCCGCGACTACGGCGCGACGATCGAGATCGTCGCCGGCCTCAACCGCGATGACCATGTGATCCTGAGTCCGCCCGACTCGCTCGCAGCCGGAGCGATCGTGCGCGTCGTGAAGTCCTCGGGCGCCCTGCGAGGAGCGAGATCATGAGAGCGGCGCTCGCTCTCATGCTGCCTGCCGCGCTCGGCGCGGTGCTCGCGGCCTGCACGCTTGCGCCGCGCTACCAACCGCCGCCGACGCTCGCGGTCGCGCGCTTCAAGGAAGCGGGCGACTGGCTTCCCGCGCGGCCGGCCGACACCGTACCGCGCGGCACGTGGTGGGGCGTGTTTCACGATGCGACGCTCGATGAGCTCGAGGGCCGGCTCACGCAGGAGAATCCGAGCGTGCGCGCGGCCGTTGGCCGCCTCGACCAGGCGCTCGCGATCGCGCTGCAGGCGCGCTCGAGCACTCTGCCCACGGTGGGCGCGGACGCGAGCGCCACGCGCGAGCGGGTCTCTGCGAACGCGCCGCTCGCCGGCGTCTTCGGCAACAAATCGGTCACATACAACGATTTCATGGGCGAGCTGCAATTCTCCTGGGAGATCGACGTGTTCGGCCGCCTGCGCAGCGCCCTCGCCGCCGCGCGCGCCGAGGCGCAGGCGAGCGCGGGCGACCTCGCCGCGGTGACGCTCACTCTGCAGGCGCAGCTCGCCACCGATTACTTCTCGCTGCGCGGGGACGACGCCGATATGACGTTGCTCGAGGACACGGTGCGCGATTACGACCGGGCCTACGAGCTCACTCACAACCGCTACGACGAAGGCATCGCAGCAGCGACCGACGTGGATCAGGCCGATACCCTCAGGCAGAGCGCCCGCGCGCAGCTTGCCGCGGTGCGCCTGCAACGCGCAGAGCTCGAGCACGCGATCGCCGTGCTCGTGGGCGAGGCGCCGTCGGACTTCTCCCTTGCGGCGGGGCCGCTCGCGGCGGCCCCGCCGCGCATCGATCCGGGACTGCCTTCGACGCTCCTCGAGCGGCGCCCGGACGTGGCGAGCGCCGAGCGGGCCGTGGCCGCGGCCAACGCCGAGATCGGCGTCGCGCGTGCCGCGTGGTTTCCGGTCTTCTCCTTGAGCAGCGCTGCGGGATTCGAGAGCACGGTCGCCTCGAGCTGGTTCAAGGCACCGAGCGAGCTGTGGTCGGTGGGCCCGGGCGTCGAGCTGCCGCTGCTCGACGCCGGCGCGCGGCTCGCTCAGAACCGCGCGGCTTGGGCCGAGTACCGCCAGGCCGTGGCGAGCTACCGCGGCATCACGCTCACCGCCTACCAGGAGGTGGAGGACAACCTCGCGGCCCTCCACCACCTCGCCGATGAGCTCGCCGCGGATCAGGCGGCCGCCCGCTCGGCCCTGAGCTCGGCGCATCACGCGGACGAGCGCTATGTCGCGGGCGTCGCAGACTACGTCGAGGTGACGACCACGCACACCGCGGCGCTCCAGGCGCAGCGCGACGCCCTCGGCGTGCGGGTGCTCGAGCTCAACGCGGCCGTTGCGCTGGTTCGCGCGACCGGCGGGGGCTGGAGCCGGGAGCAGCTCGACCCACCGGCCGCCGCCGTGGCGGCCGCCGCGCGGAGCGAGCCATGATCGAGACGCCCGTGCTCAAGCGAACGTGCATGCGCGACCACATCCGCGACGTGCTCGTCGCCCGCATCCTCGACGGCACGTATCCGGCCGGGATGCAGCTCAAGGAGCTTTCCCTCGCGCGCGAGTTCAACGTGAGCCAGGCGCCGATCCGCGAGGCGCTGCGCGAGCTCGAGGGATCGGGGCTCGTCACGAGCGAGCGCTTCCGCGGCACGCGGGTGCGCGGCGCCGATCTCGATGAGATGCGCGAATCGTACGAGCTACGGTGCATGATGGAGGTGCGTGCCGTGGAGCTCGCCGCACCGTTTCGGACCGAGGTGCTCAAGGAGCTCGAGCGTACCGTGCGCGGCATGGCCGCTGCCGTTGCGCACGAGGAGCCGGAGCGCTACATCGAGGAGGCGCTGAGCTTCCACCGTCGGCTCATCGAGGCGAGCGGCAATCGCACCTTCCTCACCGTATGGGACTCGCTCCACTGGGACGTGCGCGGGCGAGTGACGCTGCGCCGCATCGCTCAGCAGGGCGGGGGCTTGAAGCCCCTTGTCGAGCTGCACAAGTCGCTCTGGGCACGCCTGCGAGCTCAGGACATCTTAGGTGCGACAGAGAAAATACGTGCGATCTTCAAGCGCATCGCATCGGTCTACAACCTCGAGTGAGCGCGCCCGTTTGCGCGCCGGTGCGGTGCGAGTACACTGCGGCATTTTTCCGGGTCGATGTCGCAGGACGCGTGCCCGGCTTCTCCCCGGGGGCATGCGGAAATCCAATTAATGAGCACAGCAGCCGAAGCGACAGCGCAAGCCGCGCTCGAGATTCGATTCGGTCCACTCGATCTTGCACAGGTGCGGATCCGCTCGATCGATCCGGGAGTGATCCTCGATGAGCTGACGGGACGGGTGGCCACCGCGCCGCGCTTCTTCGACCGTGCGGCCGTGGGCCTCGATCTGGGGCTCCTCGAGCGGGATCCAGAGCCCTCCCAGGTGCGCGCGCTCATCGATGCGGTGCGCCGGGCCGGCATGCTGCCGGTCGGACTGGTATCCGGTCCGCCCTTCATCGAAAGCGTGGCGCGTGCGCTCGATCTGCCCGTGCTCGCGGCGTTTCGCAATCCGGTCAAGCCACCGCCCGTACTGCAAGCGGTGCCGGAGCCCGCGGAGCGCGAGGGGCCGGCGCTGCTGCACGAGCACCCGGTGCGCTCGGGGCAGCGCGTGTACGCGCGCCAGCGCGACCTCATCGTGGTCGCACCGGTCGGCGCCGGTGCGGAGTTGATGGCCGACGGCTGCGTGCACGTTTACGGTGCACTTCGCGGCCGTGCCATGGCCGGCGCGCATGGCGCAGCGAGCGCACGCATCTTCTGCCAGGAGTTCTATGCCGAGCTCGTCTCGGTCGCTGGCGTCTTCCGCGTCTTCGAAACGATCCCCACGGAGCTCGCCGGCCGTCCCGTGCAGGCGTGGCTCGAGGGAAGCGATCTGCGCGTCACTCGGATCGGCGGCTAACACACCGACACGATGCGCTCGCACCCACTTGTTGCAGCCGACGCGTCGCGCGGCTGTCCGCATGAGGAGAACCAGAATTGACCGAGATCATGGTGGTCACGTCGGGTAAGGGAGGCGTCGGCAAGACGACGACCTCGGCGAGCATCGCATGCGGACTCGCACGCCGCGGCAAGCGCGTCGCGGTCATCGATTTCGACATCGGGCTGCGCAATCTCGATCTCATCATGGGGTGCGAGCGGCGCGTGGTGTACGACTTCGTGAACGTCATCCACGGTGAGTGCACGCTCAGGCAGGCGCTCATCCGCGACAAACGGCTCGAGAACCTGTACGTGCTCGCGGCCTCGCAGACCCGCGACAAGGACGCGCTCACCGCCGAGGGCGTGCAGCGCGTGCTCGATGAGCTCGCCGCGGACGGCTTCGACTACGTCATCTGCGACTCGCCTGCCGGAATCGAGAAGGGCGCGCACCTCGCGATGTACTTCGCCGACCGCGCCATCGTGGTCGTCAACCCCGAGGTCTCCTCGGTGCGCGACTCCGACCGCATTCTCGGGCTCCTCGCGAGCAAGACCATGCGGGCCGAGAAGGGCAACGGCGGCGTGCACGAGCACCTGCTGCTCACGCGCTACAGCCCGCGGCGCGTCGCCACAGGCGAGATGATGAGCGTGGGCGACGTGAAGGAGATTCTCGGTCTCGACGTGGTGGGTGTGATCCCCGAATCGAACGACGTGCTCACGGCCTCGAACGCCGGCACACCCATCATTCTCAGGGAGGACAGCATCGTCTCGCACGCCTACGAGGACGCGGTTGCGCGGCTGCTCGGGGAAAGCGTGCCGCTGCGCTACGTCGAGGAGCCCAGGAGGGGCTTCTTCGCGCGGCTCTTCGGGACCTGACGTGCGGCTCCTCGAGCTCTTCCGCCGTCAACCGCCGTCGGCTCAGGTGGCCAAGGAGCGGTTGCGCATCATCGTCGCCCAGGAGCGCTCCGCGCGCGGCGGGCCCGATTATCTCCCGCTGCTGCGTCGCGAGCTCCTCGAGGTGATCCGCCGGTACTTCAACATCGATGCGGACGCGGTCCACGTCAATCTCGACCGTGCCCAGGGCCACGACGTGCTCGAGCTCTCCGTGGCGCTACCGGAGACAGGCGCCGCACCCGATCTCACACGGCGCGCGCGCTGACCGCGCTGCAAGCGCCTCAAGTACCCTCTTCGAGCGCACTCGCGAGCTCGCGGCAATCACCGATCACGAGGTCCGGCGCGTCGAGCTCCGCCGGCCACGGGGCGCGGCGCCGGTTCATCCACGCGGTCCGCAGGCCCACGGCGCGCGCCGCTTCGACGTCGAGCACCGGATCGTCTCCCACGTACAGGATCTCGCGCGGTGCGGCGTGCAGCTCCCGTGCCAACCGCTCGAAGCAGGCTGCATGCGGCTTCGCGACGCCGATCTGTCGCGCATCGAGCGAGAGCGCGAACAGGTCCGCGACCCCGATGCGCGTGAGATCCGCGTTCCCGTTGGTGAGTGAGGCGATCGCATAGCGCGCTCGCAGCCGCTCGAGCGCAGGCCGTACATCGTCGTATGGCTCGAGGTCGTTGCGGGCGGAGAAGAACACCTCGAAGGCGCGCCCGGCGATGTGCGGCGCGTAGCCGCACTCGCGTGCGTGGCGCGCGAGCGCCGCGGTGCGCAGGTAAGTGAGATCGTGCGCCCTCGCGGGCTCCTCGCGGGCGAGCTGCTCGCGCGCGGCGCGCATGTCCTCGAGCGACACGCGCTCGGCGATGAGCGGGCAGTTGGCGCGCAGCCATTGCTGCAGCAGCTGCTCCGCGCGCGCGATGACGGGCCCAACGTCCCAGAGCGTGTTATCGAGATCGAAGGCGATCGCACGGAGATTCTCTAGCATCGATTCGGCCCCTGCCCGGGCGCCATGTTACCGGCAACGCAGCCGCCTCGCCGTCTCGGCAGCGGCGTGCGCTCTCCGCTAACATCCGGCGCCTACGTCCGGCCACGCACGAGTACCGAGCCGCCGCATGCCGACCGACGCTGCCGCGATCATCATCTTCGCGCTCACGTACCTCGCGATGGCGCTCGGGCGGACCCCGGGATTACGGCTCGACCGAACCGGCGCCGCACTCGCCGGCGCGGCGGCCATGGTCGCGACCGGTGTGCTGCCGCTCGGGCGTGCCTATCGCGCGATCGATCTCGGCACGCTGACGCTTCTTCTCGGAATGATGATCGTCGTCGCGAATCTGCGGCTGTCGGGATTCCTCGCCGCAGCCGGCGCGGCGCTCGCCGCGCGCGCCCACCACCCGCTGGTGCTGCTCGCGGTGGTGGTGCTCGTCACGGGAGTGCTGTCGGCGTTCCTCGTGAACGACGCGGTCTGTCTGGTGCTGACACCGCTCGTCTGTGGAATCGCGGCGCGCCTGCGGCGTGACCCCGTTCCGTACCTCCTTGCGGTCGCGATGGCCTCGAACGCGGGCAGTGTCGCGACGATCACGGGCAACCCGCAGAACATGATCATCGGCGCCATGTCGCACATCCCCTACGCGGCGTTCGCCGCGCGGCTCGCACCCATCGCGGCGGTCGGGCTCGCCATCGACTTTGCCGTCGTCGCGATCGCCTTCCGCGCGTCGCTTGCGCGCGAGACGGACGAGGCGCCCGAGTCCTCGCATGGCAGCGAGCTTGCGGGCGACCCGGCGGGGGAACCGGACCGGCAGCTGCTGCGCAAGGGTGCCGTCGTGCTCGCGGCGCTGGTCGTGGGCTTCTTCGCCGGCGCACCGGTCGCGATCGTCGCACTCGGGGCAGCGGCCGTGCTGCTGCTCGGGCGGGTGCGCCCCGAGCGCCTCTATCCGCAGATCGACTGGAGCCTGCTCGTGATGTTCGCGGGGCTCTTCGTCGTCGTCGGCGCCTTCGAGCGGCGCGTCGTGTCGGGATGGGACCTCGCGGCGCTCGCTCACGTGCAGCGCGCGCCAGTGGCACTGCTCACGGGCGTCTCGGTGCTGC
>DATKPY010000034.1:0-90807 GCA_035523875.1 Steroidobacteraceae bacterium | reverse complement strand
TGACTGTCGGTCGCTCGGGGCTGATCGCCTGAGACTGCGCCTCCGCGTAGGTGAGGATCGCGGCACCGTCCGCCGGCGCGAGATCATCGGCGAGCCCGAGCCGGCGCCGCACATATCGGCCGCGCTCGCCGGCTCCTCCGGCCTTGAATTCGCGAAGCACCCAGACGCCAGCGGCACCCGAGCGCGGCTTGATGTACCCGAGGCGCAGCCCGCGCCGCAGTTCCGTCCAATAAGGTGCGTCCCGGGGCTGTAACACCCTCCGGCTTGTCGGCGTAGCGATGCGAGGCTGTACACGGCCGGACATCGAAAATTCCCGGTCTACTTTGGTCGACTCTAAGCGCTGGCGCCAGTTTACGTCCATGAACGCCCGCGTACAATCTTCCGTGTTTTCCAGGGCTTGTGCTTTTCGGCCGCTCACGACGATTTACGTCGGATCGCCCTCTCAAGGCTGTAACACGGGTTCGAATCCCGTAGGGAGCGCCATGAAATCAACGGCTTACAGAACAGGATGCCCCTGAAAGTCGGCCTCGGGTGAGGGACGGGTAACATCCATGGGCGCCTTGGCGCGTTGACCGCCGGCGCCGCTCCGCCCGATCCGATCCGCGTCGCACCGCGACCGTGACCGGCACGCAGCGCATCGTCGAGAGCGCTCCGTACACGGTCGATCTCGCCTGAAACGGCGAGCGACTCGCCTAATACAGCACTTGCAAGCGCGGCTCGATCTACTCGAGCGTCAGGCGCGGACGACGCCCTTTGAGCGAGATTCCCCACTGCGGTAATGAGAGCTGCACGTGGGCGCTCGAGCGCAGTCGTCCCGCACGCTTCGGGGTGTTCACCCTCACAACGTGGCTCGGGAGCCCAGAGCACGAGCGGAGCTCGCGCCCCGGGGTCCGAGTCGAATCGGAGCGGCGTCGCTCACTGTTGATAAGCATCGAGGGTAGGCGGTGGGATGGACGTGAACTCACCGAACGCGAACAGCCAGTGATCCCTAACCTTCTTCGCGATAGCGGTGTGGGTCTCCGTCGGCAGCCCGAAGGTGGCGTTCGACTGGAGCGCGTCGTTATTGTTCACGTCGAAGTAGATGCACTGGAAGTAGAGTTCGGCGGTCTCGTGATCGAGCAGGTTGATGCTCTCCGTGAAGATCGGAGTGAGCGAGACCCAGTCGTGACCCAGCACCAGGCCGCCGGCGTGATTTTCATAAAAGTCGCACAACGTCTGCGATCCGGGATCGCAGCTGGCCGTGCCCGGTGTGCCTTTTCCAGCGTAGGTGACGCCCCCTGAGATGATGACTCCGTCGTCTGTCCAGAGCGCAAGTATCTCTGCGAGGGCCTGAGCCTTCGTGGTCGCATTGATTCCAGCGTGCGACACGGCCTGGTGGAAGGCGGCGTGCAGTTCTTTGAGCTCGTAGAGATCCTTGTACTTCCAGTCATCGTCGCCTGCGAAGGTAGCAGCCGAGCCCGTGATTACGGCCATGGCGGCCAGAGTGAGCGTGACGGTGAACCTCATGTTATTTCTCCCCGTAATGCTTTCGATTTACCGGTTCGTTCTTCGGCAGCGCATCGGCAGCGCAGATCGCTTGCACCATTGGGGGCGCGGCCAGAAGCGTCGCCGCGTCCCGGGGTCCGATCCCATCAAGGGGGTCGGACCCCCATCAATCACCATCCACCTTCCGGCGCCAACAGCAGGAAACCGTGCGATGTGCCGTTCGCATCGACGTAGTACCCCGCGATTACCCCTGCGTCGTTGATGCTGACAGGATAGGTGCCCTCACAAAAGAAGGGCAGGAAACAACCTGGGGTCGTCGTACCTGCGCCGGGCGCATCGAAACTAATCAATTTGCCGTCCGGGGTGCGCAGGAATCCGTGAAAAATCTGGTTCGCGTCCGAGTAATATCCCGTGATTGCCCCAAAGTCGTTGAGGCCCATAGAACAATCGGAGGGACAGCCCGGGCCGGGAAGGTCGAACTTCGTGATCGAGCCACTGGGACTGCGCAGGTAGCCGTGAACCACAGAGCTCGAGTCGGTGTAGTAGCCGCCGATTGCCCCCCACAAATTGATGGGACTCGAACAAGCGGGGCAGCCCGTGCCTTGGGGGGAGTACACGCCAGGTGCCACCTCAACAGGAGCGGTGGCCGCGCCGGGAACGTCATATGCTGTGAGGTGACCGGCAAGACTTCGCACGAGGCCGTGGAGGACGCCCTGTTCGTCTTCGTAAAGCCCCGCGACGATTCCGAAGACATTGATGCCCAAAGCCGCTCCACCGTAACAAAGAGGATCGGTGTTGGTGGAAGGGCTGGTCTCGCACTGGCCTGGACCGGTCCAAGCTTCAAACGAACCGTCGGGATGGCGTAAGTAAGACTGGACTATGCCGCCGTTTGCGTCCCAGCCGACGGCGGCTCCCTGCAGGTTCAAGCCATTGATCGAGGTGAACGAACTGCCGGAAGGGTCAACCGTCGTGAACCTGCCATCGGGACTGCGCAGGAAGCCGTGCTGCAATCCCCCGCTGTCCAGGTACTCTCCGGCAATCGCTCCCGCGTCGTTGACGCCGGTAGGAAAGGTACCGGCAAATGAATAGGCGCTCGTATTGGCCTCGGGCTCATCGAATGTGGTGATCGTGCCGTTGGGACTGCGCACGAAGCCGTGACCCACATAGTTTTGGTCAACGTAGTAGCCCGTGACTGTCCCTGATTCGTTGAGGATGACGGAGCAATCGTAAGACTGAAAAAAGTTCCAGAAACAGCCGGTACCTTGCAAGAAGCCGGTTCCCGCGCCGGGGAGATTTCCCACCGCGGGTACGTCGAAGGTGATGAATTTCATCTCTGGCGTCCCTGCGCTCGCCGCAAGAGCGATTCCCAGAGCGCAAAGTCCCAAGCAGAGCGCGCGTGCCTTTGCGCTGCGGGCAACCCGTACGGATCCGAACGAAGTGCCGCCGTTGATACCCATGAGCCGGACTCCTTAGATGGTCGGCGTGACCTGTTTCGATTTCAGACGAGGTTGCAAGGCTCGTTGGTGAAAACTCGTCACTGACGGCGGAGAGTAAGCGGCTCCGCTGCTGCGGCGCACTAGCGCACAGTTAGGCCATACCACCGCGCGGCAAGCAGCGCAGGCTCGCTCGCTCAAAAGGCGGCCTTTGCGCCTTACCTCGCGTCAGTTATTCTCGGACGCAGCGGGTCTACAAAAAGCGAATAACTCAGGATAAGGGTGGGTCCGGTGAGCCATTCCGAGCAGCAGCTCGATCTCCTGCTGTATGCGTGGCTCGCAGAATCCGACGACGCGAAAGCCGAGGAGCAATTCAGCCGCTATTTCCGCGCGGCATTCCCGATCGTGTGCCGCTATCTCCGCTCGCTGCGCACGGAATCGTCGATCGCCGAAGATATCGCACAGCAGGCGCTGATCAAGTTCTTCGGGCATCTGGGAATCGAGCGTCGCAGGGCGAACGAGCGGCTACGTGAAGCCAGTGCGGAGCTTCGGCCACTCTCTCTTACGGATCTGCACGCGCACCGAATCGAGCGCTGGAAAGGACGGTTGGTCAGCTTCCGGGATGCTGCCATCCGCTTTGGCATGGCCTGTGAAAGTGAGCCCGGGAGCTGGAGGGCGCTCCGCGAGGAGATCAACGGCCACGTCGACCCGCTTCGCCAGGAGGGACTGCACTTGCTGCACACCTCGATCAGTTGCTCCGGAGCGAGCCCATTGGCCCGAGCGATCGGCACAATCTGCGAGAGCCTGCCCCAACTCGCGATTCCATCGAACGCGCTCCTCTATACGATTGCAAAACGGCAGTTGGTCGATCACTTGAGGAAGAGGCGACCGCAGCTCGCTCACGAGACAGGAGAACCGGTCGCCGATGGGTACGAGGACGACGCGCTCGAGGAACTCGATCTGGACGGCGCTCGGCCTTTCGAAGGGGAATCTGTCGAGTTCTCATGCGAGGCCAAAGAGTGCGGAGATTCACGGACCGACTCAGCAGGGCAAGGCAGCGTGGAGTTCCGCTACCGAGCGTTCCTCGAGTTCCTACGCGGCCCTCTGACGCGCGCTGAGGGTGCCCTTGCGACCCCGACAACTCGAGGCCGGGGACGCTCGCAGCAATTGCGCGTGTGGTCCCTGCGTGCGAAATTCGACCGCCTCATGGCAGTGCTCGGGGCACTGCGCGAGACGCCTCAGCCGAATGAGGAGGAGATTGCCCGAAGGCTTGGGCTCACTCGCAATCAGGTCAAGTATGCGATCGAGCGCATTCGGGAGGAGTTCCATCACTTCTTCCCGGAATTGGCGCGCCAGGCGCGGGGACGACGCAAGCGCCAGCGTGCCGAGTGCTAACGGTCTGGTTCGTACGCTCCCGCCTGCGCCGGGCCGGCACGATTTTTCACCAAGAGTGCTTCTTGGCGCGGCATTACCAGGGGGAGTTCCACCCACACAATTCGCTAACGCTCGAGGTAACGCTTCATGCCTGACGACCCGAAATCGGTCAGCTTCGACCAATTCATGCGCTGGTTCGGGGAGGCCGGCGCCCGCAGCGAGAGCGGGCTCGAGCCCTCCGTAGCCGTGATGGAGGCGGCGCGGGCAGCGCATCGCGCATTTCAGTCGGTGCAGCGCACTCACCGCAATGACATTGCCGACCGTGTGCAATCGGGTACATACGTCGAGGAGCTGGAGGTGCTCGCTGCAGCAGACTCCGATCACACCGGATGGCTGCCGCGGTTGCGCACTCCGAATGGTTTTACCATCTCGCCCCTGTATACCTCGAGCGCGGCCGAAGGGTCCCCACCGATTGGATTGCTCGTCGAGTGTCCCGTTGAGCTGGTCGAGGCCTGTCGGGGCCAAACCGTGCGCGTCGCTGCGGGCGGTCAGTGGATCGAGCTCGGGCAGGTCGACGTCGACGGTAAGGCCACGGGTGACCTTCCAGCGGGGTTTGCGTTCAAGCCCCCCTTCGTGTTCCGGGTCGGAGAGCTCGCGGAGCAGTCGGCAGAGCTCCCGAGGCACGGCGAGCCTGAATGAGCGTGGTCCTTACTTCTGGTCGATCCGCTCGACCCGGCGGGGCGGGAGCTCCGGGTGCATCCCGAGGCATTCGCAGGCCACGAGGACGCTGATCAGCACAGATGAGCGTTACGCTGCTTCTTGCAGATCCGCAGGACCCCTCCCGGCCCGCCCGGGCAGTGCCACTGCACACGCAGCTTCTGCAGACCTCCCCTGGCGGGGAGGATGTAACGGTGAGCTTTCGTCCCGTTCGTTCGGACGATTTGTATGCCTCCGCCAAGGAAAGCGCACGCCTAGCCTATCGAATTCTCTTTCGCGAAGGGATCGTACGCTCGCAGCTCGTGGTTCGCTGCTGCGTGCCGCGCGCGCCCGCGAACATCGTGGGGCGCAGTGCCGATTTGGCGTTCGCGCTCGCGATTCTGCTACAGGTCTACGAAGAGGCGAACAGCAGGTGCGGCACGGCATTCTCCTTCCAAACCGTTACGGCCACGGGAATCCTCGCTTCCGACGGCACCGTCCGAGCGGTCGAGCACGCACCCGCCAAGCTTCGCGCGGCTCTGAATGAACTGACCCTAGGGCCCGCTCTCGTTTTCTTTCCTGCTGAGAACCTTGACGAAGTCGAGCAGGCGGGTCTTCCGCTGCCTTCGTCGCGCGTGAGGCTCCTGCCGATCGGACATCTGGACGAAGCGTTAGCACATCTCGGCATCACGCTGGAGCGAGTGTATCTGCGCAGTCCGTTTCGCGGGCTCGAGCATTTCGAGTACGAGCACCATCCGGTCTTCTTTGGCAGAGATCGCGAGGTGCGAGAGGTTGTACAGCAGCTACTGCGGCGGGAAGCCGCCGGTTGTGCGGGCTTGGTGGTGGAGGGGCCGAGCGGCAGCGGCAAGAGCTCCTTCCTGCGGGCCGGATTGCTGCCCGCGCTGGTGAATCCTCGCGACCAGCCCGCTGAAGTACAGGATGCGATCCGCGCGCGACCGGTAAGCGGCGGGGTGCGCCACGCGGTCTGGCGTCCGGGGCTGATGCCTGTTGGGCTCGAGGAGTCTGGGATCGTGCGATCGATTCGGGAGTCCTGGGCGGCGTACTCGGAGTGGTCCGCGGAATGGCAATCCGTCCCGACTCAAACGCTCGCGCACCTCGCGCGGAGCCTCAGCAGCGGATGGCCGAGAGCGCTGCGATTCGTCTGGCTCATCGATCAGTTCGAGGAGATCCTGACTCTCGAAGGGGCCGAGGCTCGACTCGAGACGGTGGGGCAGTTCCTGCGCGAGCTGCAAGCGGACGGCGTGTGGACACTGGTGTCGGTCCGGGCAGATGCATTACCGCAGCTCAAGCGACACGAGACCTTCCGCCAGCTGTTCGGGACCAACGAGGGTCAGTATTACCTGCCGACGTTGAGTGGAATTGCCCTCGATAGCGTCATCGTGCTTCCAGCCAGGGCTGCCGATCTCAATTTTGGCAGGACTCCGGACGGTGGAACACTCGACCAGCTGTTGAGAGAGGAGGCCTACAACGAGAAGGAATGCCTGCCCCTGCTGCAATTCACCCTGAACGAGCTGTACTCCCGACGCGCAGGCAACGCGCTCACCTATGAGGCCTACCGTGAGATCGGAGGTCTCTCCGGCAGTATCGCGACCATTGCAGCCGGAGTCCTCAAGGGCGAGGACCGGGAATCTCAGCGGGCAGTTCGGCGGCTCTTCCGCAGCCTGATCAGCGTAGATGAGAATGGGCGTGCATCTCGCCGCTACGCGCCGATCGACGAGGCCGCGCGTGGACCTGAGCAGAGACAGCTTCTCGATCGGCTGGTGCGGGCGAGACTCTGCGTAACCGATCAAAAGGGGGGCAAGCCAGTCGTCGCCTTCACCCATGACTCGTTGCTCGCGACGCTTACGGCGCTCACTGAATGGCTGAGCGAGGAGACCGTACTCCTCCAGAATCGCGACCTCGCGCAGCGCGAAACACGGCTGTGGACGGAACACGGAGAATCGACGGCCTGGCTCGCGTCCACGGACAAGGTCGCGGCATTTCAAGCGTTGCGAGCGGCGGATGTTCAGCTGCCGCCGGACGTGCAAACGTTCATCGAACGCTCGCAGCGGCAACTCCGACGGACGATGCGCCTGAAGCGGACCGCAGTAATGCTCATTGCACTCCTCGCCGTCGGAGCCTCAATAGCGGCCTGGGTTGCCGACCGGCAACGGCAAGAGGCGGCGCATCAAACTGCACAGGCCATCCAGGCACAGATGCGCTTGCTTACGGAGGCGGCGGCGGAGCGGCTGAAGGAGGGAGATCTCCCCTTTGCGCGCGGGGTAATCCTGGAGGTGCTCCGACGAGGCTCCACGAAGCGGCCCGACCCTGCCGCGGTGAATGTTTTTCAAGAGCTCCGAGAAGCCGATGCCGCATGGGCGATCCTCACCGGCCACACCGGAGCGGTGCGGCGCGCGGCGTATTCTCCAGATGGCACCCGCATCGTGACGGCCTCGTACGACGGGACTGCGCGCATCTGGGATGCATGGTCGGGCATCGAGCAGAGGGTGCTCTCGGGGCATACCCGCACCGTGCTCACAGCAGCCTGGTCGCCCGATGGCACTCGAATTGTTACCGCCTCAGATGATGGTACGGCCCGCGTCTGGGACGCCCGGAGTGGTCGCGAGCTGCTGATCTTCCACAGTGGCGATGGCTTCACTTGCGCTGTCTATTCACCGGATGGGTCCCGGATCGCGACCGTCTCCGATACGAAAGTCCAAATCTGGGACGCGCGCTCGGGGCGGCCAGTCTCGACACTACCTTCCCCCGGGACCACGTTCGGGTCGCATGCAGACACCGGCTACCGCGGCTCAGTCGCGTACTCACCTGATGGGACGCGCATTGTGACGACCATGGGGGATCGCACCGCTCGCGTGTGGGATGCGCAAACTGGGAAAATGCTCGAGACTCTCGCGGGGCACACCGACACCATCGCAACTGCCGCGTACTCGCCCGATGGCAAGCGCATCGTCACCGGCGGCGATGAGACGGCTCGAATTTGGGATGCCGCAACGGGCCGGATGCTGCTCGTGCTCTCAGGTCACGCGGGTTATGTTTGGCAGGCCGTATACTCCCCCGATGGCACCCTGATTGCTACCGCCTCGCCCGATAAGACAGCGCGGATTTGGGATGCTCGGACTGGGGCGCTCCTCCGTGTGTTCTCGGGTCACACCAGCGTGCTCATCGATGTGGAGTTCTCTCCAGACGGCGCTCACCTGGTCACCGTAGGTCTCGACCGCACAGCGCGAACGTGGGATCTGCGGACCAAGCCGGTACCCACGGTTCTTTCGGGTCATCAAGACCTGATCGAGAGTGTCGCGTATTCCCCCGATGGCGGCCGTCTCGCGACGTCGTCAGCGGACAGGACGGTTCGCATCTGGGATCCGAAGACGGGGAAGCAGCTCATCGTCATTTCGAGCCCCGAGGAGTTCGATTCGGTAGCCTATTCCCCCGATGGCGCGCACATCGTCGCGGGATCCACGGCGAAGGTTGTGAGGATCTGGGACTCGAGAACAGGCGCGTTGTCTGCCGTCTTCACTCACACTCCGGGGCCTGTTCTGTATGCAAGCTACTCACCGGACGGCCGGCGCATCGTCGCCAGTTTCGACCTCAAGTTCGGAGTCTGGGATACGCGAACCCGGGCCTTAAGCGTTATTGGGTCCGGTCATCGAGACGACATTACGAGCGCAGTATTCTCCCCGGACGGGCGGCTGATCCTAACAGGCTCCGTCGACAAGACGGCCCGACTCTGGGATTCCAATTCTCTCAAGCCCGTCGGCATCCTGCCGCACGATGACTTCGTCCAGATGGCTGCGTTCTCGCCCGACGGAACGCGCATTCTCACGGCCGTGGACGACGGCACAGCGCGCATTTGGGATACACGCAGTCGGGAGCAGATTGCCTCGCTCTCCGGACATCACAGTTTCGTGGAGACGGCTGCCTTTTCACCTGACGGGCGATACGTCGTTACGGGGTCGTGGGACAAGACCGTACGCATCTGGGACGCCCGCGATGGCTTGCAGCTTGCAGTGCTCGCGGGGCACCGAGACGCGGTGCTTGGGGTCGCGTATTCCCCGGACGGCTCCCACATTGCAAGCGTCTCGCGCGACAAGACCGTGATGATATGGGACGCGAAGATTGACGGCTCTGTGACGACACAGGTGCTTTGGGAGCAAGCCGTCGAGCCCGACGCTCTGCCAGAAGTTGAGAGGGCACAGCTGGGACTCCCACAACTGGGACTCGCTCCGACAACAGCCTTGCTGGCGAATGGCACGTTGCACACGGATACGCAAAGCGATCACGCCCCGAGTTGGCCGCGTGGCGATTCATCGCCTTGCGATCGCCAGGTCGCCGCGTTCTACGATCCCGAGCGACAGGCGCAGGGGGCGGAACAGGAGAGCATCGACCCCGATATGGCAGTCGAAGCTTGCGTGCCTCTCACCCTCGCACGCCGAGTTACTCCTCGAGCGCTTTATCAGGCCGGACGCGCGCTCGTTGCAAAGAGAGATTTCGCCGGCGCGCGCCGGCAGCTCGATCTTGCTTCGTCTCGAGGCTACGTGGCGGCGCAGGTTGACCTCGCGCAACTGCTCACCGACCCTCGAGCCAGGATGATCGATATTTCACGAGCGGTATCGCTGTATGAGAAAGCCTGGGATCAGGGCCTCTCCTACGCTGGCTTCGCCCTGGGTGAGCTTTACGAGAGCGGCGTCTCGGGATGCGACGTGCCCCGAACTCTTTCGAAGAACCCGGCGCGGGCATGGTTGTGGTATCGAAAGGCCGCGCTCGCCGGCGATGCAAACGCGTTCGCGAGATTCGCGGCCGAGTATGAGCACGCGGCACTTACGGCGAGCTCCCGTCGCGAAGCCGATCAGCGTCTGTTCAAAGCGTTTCGCCTCTATGCCGCCGCAGCCGAGCACGCACGAGGGGAGGGATGGCCCGATGACATCTGGCGCAGCTGGCGGTATCGGCGCGCGACGCTCGCGCGGGTGCTTGCAGATGAAGGAATGATGAAACAGGTGGCGGACGCGTACCAGGTCGTACTACGCGGCGGGTCTCCTGATTCCCCAGGTATTTTTCGAATCGGCACGACTAGCAGAGCTGGCGTCGAGTAATTGACGACGGCGAACATCGTGGCGGATGCGTATGCCTGGATCCAGAAAAGGCCGTTTGCTGTCCACCACTCCCCGGGTGTCATTGTGCAAAATCCGTGCGGGCGTGCGAGCTTGATACTCACCCCTCTCAGGTCTGTAACACGCATTTGAATACCGTGGGGAACGGCTGGCCGCGCGATCGGTCGCGCACCCGCTGGCCCGCGCGGGTCGCTCGCGCGCACTCGGCGGCGACGATCAGGCGCCGCGCTTGCGCCTGACGATTCCGATACCGGCGAGAGCGAGCGCCATGAGGCCAAGCGTCGCTGGCTCTGGAACGCGGTTCGCGGTATAGGAGTTGGGAAAGTAGTCCGCGTAATCCGTGGTCTCGCCGAGCTCGGTGGTCACGACATTGGCGGTCTGCGCGGCGGAAGTGCAGCCAGTGTCGGGGCACGCCAGGAAGCCGAAACCGCTTCCGACGGGAACCCAGCCATAGGCGCCGTCCAGGGCTCCCTGTGTCAGGTCTCCGGTGAGCGAATTGCCGTCATTGGTCAGATCAACGATCAACTCGTAGCCCTCGTAGTCGTTGGCGCTGGTCGCATCCGTCAGCAGCGTCAGCTGATTGCCGACCAACGTCCCGGATTCCCAGCTGAAGGTTCTGCACCCGGACGACCCGCACTCGTAGGAGGAGCCGAGAATCGTGAAGGTGTCGCCACCGTCGGGGATCTGTGCCGTGAACGTGAAGTTCTCGAAATAGTCCGACCCCGGACATGGCGAGCCGCCGCAGGCCGCCGGGTAGTAGTCCCACCGTCCATCCCAGGTCCCCAGGATCGAGGGTGAGGCATGGGCGCTGGCGAGTGCGCCAAGGCCCAACACCATCAGGCCCAACAGGCCGATACGCGCGTACATGAGTTCCGGTCCCCCGTGGCTTTCTGCTTTTTTTAGCGCTCGAATTCGATTGGGCGCCTGCTACGCACCATTCAAGAGTCATGCCGACTCACCCGGGTAATGGCAATTCAGGGACTTGCGGGCCGCTGCCCAAAACCGCAACGCAATCTGTAAGAAAAACCGCCGTTTTGAGCGGTGACGTGAACCCACTGATCACGCAGAAACTGCAGGCCGCGGCGGCGCCGATCAGACGAGCCGATGCGCGCCGATCGGGAGCGAACGCAAGCGCCTGCCGGTCGCGGCGAAGATGGCGTTGCAGAGCGCGGGCGCGACGGGTGGCACCGCGGCCTCGCCAATGCCCCCTGGCGGCGCATCGCTCGGGATGATCTGCACGTCGATTTCGGGCGTCTCGTTCAAGCGCAACACGCGGTAATCGTTGAAGTTGCTCTGTTCCACCCGGCCGTCGCGCAGCGTGACTTCGCCCCATAGGGCCGCCGACAGCCCGAAGATGATGCCGCTCTCGATCTGTGACTCGACGATGCGCGGATTGACCGTCTGCCCGCAGTCGAGGACGCAGGTGATCTTATGGACCCGCACTTGACCGTCCTCGATCGACACCTCGGCGACCTGTGCAATCTTCGTCGAGTAGCCTTCCATGAAGGCGATTCCCTGGTGGCGGCCCTTCGGCGGATGCCCCCAGCCCGAGCGCGCGGCGAGGGCGGTCAGCACCCGCGTGTGCCGCGCCTTCCCCGCGAGGAGTTCGATCCGGAAATCGAGTGGGTTCTTGGCCACCGCGTGCGCGAGCTCATCGATCGAGCTTTCGATCGCAAAGCAATTCGCCGCGTGGCTCACCGAGCGCAGATAACCCACCTCGATGCCGATCTCCTGGCGCGTGTACCGCAGGCCAAAGTTCGCGACGGCATAGGGAAAGTTCTGCACATACTCGATGACCGAATCGAAGGGGTCCTTGTTGGTCGGATCGAAGCGTGCCGTGATCGAGGGGCTCGTGATGTGCAGTGACCACGCGAGCAGCCGACCGCGCTCATCCAGACCCGCCGTGACCTCCTCGCGCGCGGGCGGTCGGAAAAAATCGTGAGTCATGTCGTCTTCGCGAGTCCAGATGAGCTTCACCGGCGCGCCGACCGCCTTGGATGCTTCGACCGCAGCGGGCACGAAATCCACCTCCAAGCGTCGACCGAAGCCCCCGCCGAGCAGCGTGGTGTGGACGTTCACCTGATCCGGCCTCAGGCCCGCCGCGGCGGCGGCAGCGGCCTGTGTCAGCTGCTGCACCTGCGTGCCGAGGTAGACCTCGCAGCCGTCGGCCCGCACGTCGGCCGTGCAGTTCATGGGCTCCATGGTCGCGTGCGCAAGCAGCGGCACCTCATACACACCGCTCACGATCTTCGCCGCCCTCTCGAGCGCTTGAGCGGCGTTGCCCACCTTGAGCGCCGGCGCCACATCGTCGCTCTGGAGCGCCGATGCGCCCGGATTTGACGCGGCACGCAGCAGCAGCGAGCGGATGGCCGCGTTGTCGAGGCGCGCATTGGGGCCCCGATCCCACTCGATCCGCAAGGCTTGACGCGCCTTGCGCGCCTGCCAGAAGTGATCCGCGACCACGACCACGCCGCGCGCGGTGGGCAGAACCCGGCGCACTCCCGGATGCGCGCGCGCCGCGGTCGAGTCAACCGATGCGACCTTGCCGCCCAACGTCGGGCTGAGTGCAATCACCGCATAGAGCATGCCGGGAAGCTGGATGTCCAGTCCGTACTCGGCGCTGCCATCGACCTTGGCCGGCGTATCGAGCCGCGGCAAGGGTTTGCCGATCAGTCGAAAGCGTGCGGCGTCCTTGAGCGTCACATCCTTGGGAACGGGCATCCGCGCGGCCGCCGCGGCGAGCTCCCCGTAGCGCGCCGTGCGGCCGTGGCTCGCGACGACCCGGCCGTCGAGCGCCCGACACTCGGAGGGATCCAGGTGCCATCTTCGCGCCGCGGCCGCGATCAGCATCGAGCGCGCCTGCGCGCCGGCCTTGCGCAGCTTCTCCCAGGCGTCTGCAACGCTGTTGCTGGTGCCGGTGATCTGACCTCCGTTGAGCGCGTTCACGTATGCCTGACCCACCGGGGCCGCGATGACCGTGATGCGCGCCAGGTCCACCTCGAGCTCCTCGGCGAGCAGCGTCGGCAGAGCGGTGTACACCCCCTGCCCCATCTCGGAGCGATCGACGAGGATGGTGATGGAGTCATCGGCACCGATCCTGAGCCACGCGTTCAACACGTGGGGCTCCGCTCCCCCCTCGCGCGCACTGCCCAGGGAGACGGGCACGGCGATCGCGAGCACCAGACCCCCGCTCAGGCAAGCCGTGCGGCGGAGAAAGCCGCGGCGCCCCTGATCGATGCAGTGAGGGAGCTGCCGGCTGCCTCGGCTCACGGAGGCGTCTCCCCGCGCAGGATCGCAGCCGCCCGATGGATCGCTCCGCGAATGCGGACGTACGTGCCGCAGCGACAGATGTTGCCGGAGAGCGCCGCATCGATCTCGGCATCGCTCGGAGCCGGATTCGATCTGAGCAGCGCCGCCGCGGACATGATCTGTCCGGATTGGCAGTAGCCGCATTGCGGCACGTCGAGCTCGATCCACGCTCGCTGCACGGGGTGATTTCGCTCCTTGGATAGGCCTTCGATGGTGGTGACGCGCTTGCCCTCGAGCGCACCCAGGGGCAGGACGCACGAACGCACCGCGACGCCCTCCAAGTGCACGGTGCAGGCGCCGCAGAGCCCCGCGCCGCAGCCGAATTTGGTGCCGGTGAGCGCCAAATGGTCGCGCAAGACCCAAAGCAACGGCGTATCGGCGTCCGCCTCGACGCTGCGCGTATTGCCGTTGACGGTGAAGGTGACCACGCCTGAAGCGCACCCGGCCGC
Source organism: Steroidobacteraceae bacterium (assembly GCA_035523875.1). GTDB lineage: Bacteria > Pseudomonadota > Gammaproteobacteria > Steroidobacterales > Steroidobacteraceae > JASHUC01. Next base: position 76,932 of record DATKPY010000034.1, on the reverse strand, counting down.
TCGAATCGAGAGATCTGCGCCGATCCTACGCGAACGGCGAGGTCCCTGCAGCGGCTGACCTTGCGGAGCGGCCCTGCTCGCGAGGACGACCGGACTCTAGCGTCGCCGCGCGGCGGCCATCCGGCGGCTCTCCCAGCCCTCGAGCATCTCCCCGAGGTGCGCAGCCGCTGCCGGCTTCGCGATGAGGTAGCCCTGGCCGGCATCGCACCCCTTCGACTGCAGCAGCTCCCAGTCGCGAATGTCCTCGATTCCTTCGGCCACGACGTAGAGCCCGAGCTGCTTTGCCATGCGAATGCTCGCCTTGCAGATCGCCTGCAGACGCTGATCGCCGGCGACGCCGCAAACGAGTCCGCGGTCGAGCTTGATCTCGTTGAACGGCAGCAATCGCAGCTGGGCGAGCGAGGAGTGCCCGGCACCGAAGTCATCGAGCGAGAGCCGGAAACGCTTCAGGCGCAACCGGTTGATCACATCGAGCGCCCGCTCGAGCGTCGCCGTCGCCTGGCTCTCGCTCACCTCGAAGGTCATGGAGCTGGGCGGAACGCCGTGATCGCGCGCGAGCGCTTCCACCTCATCCGGGAAGGTGAGGCAGGAGAAATCCTCGAGCGTGACGTTGACCGCGAGATCGTGGGTCTGGCCAAACTCACTCCAGCGGCTCGCGTCCTCGAGGGCGTTCGCCACAACCGTGCGCGTGAGCGCGGCGAGCAGACCGTGCTCGGCGGCGAGCGGGATGAGCTCATCCGGATAGATGAGCCCGTCGGTCGGATGCCGCCAGCGCACGAGCGCCTCGATGCGAACCAGCGCACCGGTGCTGAGCGAGACGATCGGGTGGTAGTGGTTGACCAGCTCGCCGCGGGCGATCGCGTTCCGCAGCTGAGCGGAGCCGTAACTGCGCTTGAGCCCGCCGGAATGCTGGGCTGCGCGCTGCGTGAAGCGCGTCATCAGCGCGCTGAGCTCCTTCATGCGCAACGGCTTCGCGAGCGCGCCCGCCAAGCACAACGCGGAGGTGAGCACGAGCTGCTGAACCCCTTCGACGAGCTGCGGATCGTCCCCGCTCACGATCGCCACCGCGCCCTTGAAGCCGAACTGCCGCAACTCTCGGATGAATTGCACGCCGTCGAGGTGCGGCATGTTGATGTCGAGAAGCACCAGATCGACCACCGTGTCACGGATGTGCCGCAGGGCCTGCTCGCCGTTGGTGAAGGTGGTTACCGCGCTGTGCCCGCACTCGCCCAACATCTGCACGAGCAGCGCGAGAATCGTGCGATCGTCATCGACGACCGCGATGCGTAGTGCCGATGTGCCTACGCGCACACGCTCCTTTGCTGACATCGCTACTCGCTCCGCGACTTGCCCGGACCGCCCCGCCCGCCCTCCGATCGGTCAGGATGCCGCAAGGGGCCAGTGCGGGGCTCGGAACTGGAGCACGCGGGCCGCAGCCCGCAGCGCGCGCCCCGGCCGCCCGGAGCCGCGAACCGTGACACGCGTCGCGAATGACGCGGGCGCTCGCGTTCCGCTCGACCGTGCGCGCCGGCGCGCGGTGCGCGTACGTACATTCGCGGATCGAACGTGATCGCCATCGCACCTAGGCTTCAGTGACTGTCTGGCGATCCGCACCCGATGAGCGAAGCATGCAACTGCCCCTGCAAATCACCTTCCGGCACATGGACCCGTCTCCCGCGCTCGAGGCACGCATTCGCGAGTACGCCACGCGCCTGGAGAAGTTCAGCGCGCAGATCACGCGTTGCCACGTGATCGTGGAGCCGCTACCGCATCATCAGCGCCAGGGGGGGCTGCACGAGTTCCGCATCGACATCACGGTGCCGGAGGAGGAAATCGCAATCCGCAAGGCCGGCCCCGCGGATCCCGCGCACGAGGATGCCTACGTCGCGCTGCGCGATGCGTTCCGCGCCGCGCGACGCAGGCTCCAGGACTACGAGCGCAAGCGACGGCTCGAGGTCAAGAGTCACGTCGGATCCGCGTGACCGCGATACAGTGCGGCGACCTCCGCGGCGAGGTATTTCTCGAGCGCCGCACGCTTGGGCTTGAGGGTCGGAGTGAGCAGTCCCGCATCGACGGTCCATCCGGCAAGTGACAGGGAAGCGGCACGCGGTCGCGCGTAACCGGGAAAGGCCGACACCGCTCGAGCGATGCGCTCGAGCGCTCGATCGACCGCGGCCTTTGCTCGCAAGCTCGCCGGATCGGCCGGGTCGAGCCCGAGCTGCTCGGCTTCCCGCGCCCATTGGTCGCGATTGAGCACGAGGAGCGCGGCGAGATAGGGACGGCCCTCACCGATCACCATCACCTGCTCGAATAGCGGATCGGCGAGGATGGCGGATTCGAGATCGGCGGGCCCGATCTTCTCGCCGGTCGAGGTCACGATGATGTCTTTGATGCGCCCGCGGATGGAGAGGCGGCCCTGCTCGATGCGAGCCTGATCGCCCGTGTGCAACCACCCGTCGCGGTCGAGGACTCCCGCGGTTTCCTGCGGCCGCTCCCAGTAGCCGCGCATGACGCTCGGCCCGCGCACGAGCAGCTCGTCGTTGGCGCCGATTCGCACCTCGACGCCCGGCAGCGGTGGGCCGACCGAATCGGGTTGATTGTCCTCGGGTCGATTGCAGGCGACGACCGGTGAGCACTCGGTGAGCCCGTAGCCCTGCAGCAGCGGGACACCGAGGGCGAGGAATGTGCGTGCAACCGACTGCGGGATCGGGGCACCTCCGGTGACCGCCGCGCGCAGCCGCCCGCCGAAGCGGCTTCGCACCTTCGCGGCGACCCATCGATCCAGCAGACGCCACAGCGACCGCGCGAGCAGCGACGGCGCCCTGGCCGCTCGCGCGGCGTGCTCCAAGCGCTGCCAACCCAGACTGACCGTCCAGTCGAAGAGCGTCCGGCTCACGGCGCGGCGGGCAAGCGCATCGCGAATCGCCGTATACGCCCGCTCATATATACGGGGTACGGAGATGAGAACCGTCGGGCGCACCGAGATGAGGTCGCTCGGCAGCGCCTGCACGGAACGCGCGAACGCGACGGCGGCACCGGCCGCCATGGGCAGGTAGTAGCCGGCGGTCCGCTCGAGGGTGTGCGAGAGTGGCAGAAACGACAGGAAAACATCGGACTCGAACACCGGGATGACGCTCAGAATCGCCTCGACGTTCGCCACGACATTGCGATGCGTCAGCATGACCCCCTTCGGGCGCCCCGTCGTGCCCGAGGTATAAACGAGCGCGGCGAGCGTATCCGGAGCGGCCGCGTATTCGGCACCGGGCGGATTGTGCGCGGCTGCGCGGCCTGCTTCGAGCCACTGCGCGAGCGGCCGGGCGATCCCCTCCGCGGAGGAGCTCTCGCCGGACAGATACACGACTCGTGTGAGCGTGGGGAACCGCGCTGCGTGGGGCGCGAGCGCCTCCCAGTGCGCAACGGTGTCGATGAGGAGCAGCGCCGCGCCGCTGTCGGAGAGAACGTACGCGAGACTCTCGGGCTCATCGATCAGGTGCATGGGAACCGGAACGAGCCCGAGAGAGAGCGCCGCCTGGTCCATGCACAGATGCTCGACCCCGTTGGGCACGAGAATTGCGATGCGCGCAGCCGCCGCAAGGCCCTCGCCGCCGAGCGCCGCGCGCCACTCGAGCACCCGCTGCCCGAACTCGCGCCACGTGAGGCTCAGCCAGCGCGCCGCAACCGGATCGAACGTGCGGTACGCCTCCGCGGAGGGCGAGAGCGCGAGCCGCTCGGCCAGGATCTGAGGCAGGGTCGCAGGCGCCATGGACTCACCGGCACTCTTGAGGGTGGCTGGCCGCGACGCGTCCGCCGAGGCAAAGTTGCGGTACGGCTCGACGGCAAGAGAGCTCCAACCTCGGGGAGATGTCAATGCGCGCCTCGCAAGTGATGACGAGCAATGTGGTGACGGTCGGACCGGACACGCCGATCGAGGAGGCGGTGCGGATCATGATCGGACATCGCATCAGCGGATTGCCGGTGGTCGATGCGAGCGGGGGCGTCCTCGGCCTGCTCACCGAAGGGGACCTGCTGCGACGGGTCGAGACCGGCACCGGAGAGCCGCAACCCGCCTGGCGACGCTGGCTCGCCGGTCCGGGCCCGGGAGCACGCAGCTACGTTCGCACCCACGCGCGCAAGGTGGGCGAGGTGATGAGCCAGCCGCCGATCGCCGTCGCCCCGGAGAGCGAGCTCGCGGAGGTGGTTGCGCTCATGGAGGCGCGGCGTATCAAGCGCGTCCTCGTGCTGGAGCGAGGTCGGCTGATCGGCATCGTAAGCCGGGCGGACCTGCTGCGCGCGCTCGAGCAGCTGCTCCCGAAGTCGCCGACCGCTGCCGCGACCGACGCCGAGATCCGCAGGCGGTTCCTGAGCGAGCTCGACCGGCAGCCGTGGGCGCCGCGCCCGTACCTCGACGCGACGGTGACGCAGGGCATCGTCGAGCTTCGCGGACTCATCACCGACGAGCGTGAGCGGCAAGCGCTGCGGGTGCTCGCAGAGAACACGCCGGGCGCGAAGGGCATCGTCGATCATCTGGTGTGGATCGAGCCCGCGACCGGCATGGTCATCGACGTGCCGCCGCAGAAGTGAGTCCGCAGCGCGCGGCGGCGGGCGCCCGCGCACCCGCCGCCGCGATCGATCGCGCTCGGCGTCGACCCGCTGCCCGTGTCAGCGCTGCGCGGAGGCCGCAACCGACGCATCGGCATTGCCGGAAGCTTGGAGTCCGGGACCGCGCGATGCGCTCGCGGCCGTCGTCACCGCGGAGTTGCCGGTCGCTTTCGTCCCCGCGCCCGTGAGCGCGCCGGATGCCGCTCCACTTGCCGCGCCGTTCACTCCCTGAGTCGATGGGCCGCGGGTCGCGGTCAGCGCCGTACTCGCGCGGCCGGCGCTAGCGGGCGCGGTTCCGGCCGCCTTGGCGGCGACCGCCGGTGAGGATTTCACGCCGCCGGCCGCGGATGCGGCCGCCTTCGCGCTCGCCCGCTGCGTGCCGCGCTCGGCTTGGCTCGCGCTCGCCCCGGTGAGGTGCGCGGATGCCGATCCGTCATCGTCCAGGCGACCGATGCGCGAGGCGCCGAAGCGCTCACTCAACGCGCCGTTCGCACCCGCGCCCATGCCTGCGGCACCGCCCATGGCACGCGTGGCGCCGCCGAATCCACCGCCGAATCCGCCGCCGAGCCCGCCTCCCAGCATCCCGGCATCCGCCGGGGCTGTCACAACGAGTAGGGCCGCGACCGCAGCGCCTGCAATGATCCGATTCGTATCCATGATCGTGCTCCTGATCGGTTGGCCGCGGCCGTGCGCGACCTTCTGAAGGAACTACGAGCGAGCAACGCGCTTTCTTCCCTGACAGCGCTCGAAGATCCGATTTGACTTAGTCGCGACCGTGGCGGCGCGAGCGTCTCGGCACCGCTCTCACCGAGCGCTCGCGAGCGCGGGCGCCGGCCGCAGATCAGCGCCCACGAGCCCGTAGCCGTACACCGTGTTGGCCCCCGGCGCGCCCAAGTGCACGGCACGCTGAGCGAGCTCCGCAATGGCGCGCTGCGCGCGCACTCGGTCCGGCGCAGTGAGCTCGGAGCCGAGAAGTCCGGCGACGATGGGAGCGGCGAACGAGGTGCCGCGGACCGTCGTGTAGCCGGCGGGCATGGTTGCCGCCGCCATGTCGGCTCCGGGTGCGGCGAATCTCACCTGCGGGCCGCGCTCGGCTTCGAACAACGCACGCCGATGCGCATCGACACCGGTCACCCCGATGACACCCGGATATGCGGCCGGATAGAGCGGAGGCGCCGCGGGTCCGTCATTTCCGACCGCGGCAACGATCAGCGAGCCGCCGTCGATCACGGCCCGCACGATGCGCTCGAGCAGCGCATTCGGCGGCCCGACCAGACTCACGTTGATGACCGGCACACGCTCACTCACGAGCCAGGCGAAAGCATCGGCGATCGCATCAACCGCACCGCCGGTCGGCTGGCCGCAATAGACATCCGCCGCATAGAGGTCTGCGCCGGGCGCCGCACCGCGAAAGTCGCCGGCCCGGCCCACCATGAGCGAGGCGACCTCGGTGCCGTGTGCCGAAGGCACCAACGATCCCCCGCAGCCATACTGCTTGACGGCGATGCCTTGGAAAACGGGATGGTGCGCATCGACCCCGCCGTCGATCAGGCCGAGCTTCGCGACCGCGGAGGACGCCGCGGCACGCAGCGCGGGCGGCGATGGCGCGATCGGCGTTCCGCCCGGCTCGCGCCCCGGTGTGGGCGCTGCGAGCGCGGTGCCGCTGTCGAAGTAGAGATGATTGAAATCGTAGGTGCCCGACGGATCGAACGCACGCAGCTCCTGCAGCGCGCGCCGCGTGGAGGTGCGCGCCGGTGCGGCAAGGACCACGATCCGCGCACCGAGCGGCGCGAGCGCCCGCTCCCGCAGGACCCCGAAGCCGGCAGCGCGGGCGCGCGCGAGCACCGCATCGCTCGGGGAAAACGCGAGGAGTTCGCTCGCGAGGATCGGCGCCCCATTCGGGTCGCGCTCGATCAGACGCGGGTAGCGGCGCAGCAGCGCCGCGATGCGCTGCCGCCTTGCGTCGCGCAGCAAGGTGGGATCGTTCGCATCCTCTGGCGCGGGCAGCGTGCGGTCGATGAGACCCGCGAGCCCGCCGGTCGGCAGCCCCGGAAGACGCAAGGGCAGGCCGAGCTGCGCCTGCGCAAGCGGTGCGGCGAGAACGAGAACCATGACCACGATGCCACGAGTCATCCTCGAACCATAGTGGATTGGGGCCGATGATGGAAGAAAATGGCCTTGCGGATCGTCATGCTGACATAAGCGCAATGAGCAAATCGATCGAAGCGGTGCAGGCCGGGATCGTGGAGATGCTGCCGCGATTGCGGCGCTTTGCGCGTGCCCTCGCGCGCAGCCCACACGACGGCGATGATCTCGTGCAGACTGCGGTGGAGCGCGCCCTCGCGCGTTGCGATCAGCTCCACGCGGATGCCACGCTCGCGCCATGGCTCTTTGGGATTCTCCGCAATGCGTGGATCGACGAGGTGCGTGCGCGCAATCGCCAGGAGCGCCTGTTCGCGCCCGAGGAGTTGGGCGCCGAGATCGGCGATGCCGGGGGCGGCGCGCACGAGCAGATCCTGTCCGTGCAGGAATCGATGAGCCGCTTGCCCGAGGAGCAGCGCTCGGCGGTTGCGCTGGTGCTCATCGAGGGCCTCTCCTACAAGGAAGCCGCCGCAGCGATGGGCGTGCCGATCGGAACGCTGACCAGCCGGCTCGCACGGGGCCGCGAGGCGCTGCAGGCGCTGCTGTGCGATGCCATTTGAGGACCGCTCGATGACATTCTCCGACGAGACCCTGATGGCCTACATCGATGGCGAGCTCGAAGCCGAGGCGCGCGCCGCCGTGGAGCGCGCAATCGCGGCGGATCCCGTTCTTGCCCGGCGCATCGAGCGCGAGCGACGACTGCGAAGTGTGCTGCGTAGCGCCTACGACGGCGTGCTCGAGGAGCACGTTCCCGAGCGTCTGATCAGCGCGGCGCGCAACGCGCACCCGCCGCGAGACAGCGCCAACGTGATTGCGCTGCGGAGGCCGAACGCGGCACGCCCCGAGCGGCGGGCGTTGCGCGGCTGGACCGCGATTGCCGCGAGCCTGCTCGTGGGCGCCGTCGGCGGTCAGCTGCTCATGCGGCAGTTCCAAAGCGGCGCATTGAGCGAGCGCAGCGGAAAGCTGCTCGCGCACGGCGAGCTCGCCGCCGCGCTCACCACGCAGCTTGCCGCCGATCACGCGCCGGGAGCCGCCGTGCAAGTGGGAATCAGCTTCATCTCAAAGACCGGCGAGTATTGCCGCACGTTCACGCTCGAAGCGCAGAGCGCTCTCGCCGGCCTCGCCTGCCGCGAAAGCGGGGGATGGCAGATTCAGGCGCTCGCGGCGAGCACGGCCGCTCGCGGCCGACAGGGCCCGTATCGCCAGGCGGCGTCGAACATTCCACCGGCGATCCTCGCGGCGCTCGGCGATGAGATCGCCGGAGAGCCGCTCGATGCGCACGCCGAGGCAGCCGCGCGGGCTCGCGGCTGGAGGCGCTAGGCGCGGCGCGGACTAACTCACCCGCTCCCGGTCGATCAGTGAGTCGTGGCCGATCTCGCCCACGGAGCGTGCACCGCAGCCGACCATCGCCAAGCGCAGCTCCAGGTTGAGAATCTTGAGCGCCCGCTCGACACCGGCCTCGCCGAACGCCGCGAGTCCCCATCCATAAGGGCGCCCGATGCCCACCGCGCTCGCGCCGAGCGCGAGCGCCTTGTAGACGTCCGTGCCCCGGCGCACGCCACCGTCCATCAGCACCGGAATGCGTCCCGCCGCGCCCGCAAGCACATCGGGGAGCGACTCGAGCGTGCCTCGACCGCTTTCGAGCGCGCGACCGCCGTGGTTCGATACGATGATCCCGTCGGCCCCGTGCTCGACGGCGAGCTCGGCGTCCTCGCGCGCCTCGATGCCCTTCAGGACGACCTTCATCGTCGTCGCGTCCTTCAGGCGCTTGACGAAGTCCCAGGTAAGCGTTGGGGCGGTGAGCGCGAGGCCGTGGGTGTCGATGCCTGCGAACATCGGCTCGGATGCGAGATCGAGGCGCGGATTGCCCCGGGCGTCCACGCTATGGCAGGCGCTGCAGTCGCGCGAGTCCGCACGCCGCAACCGCGCCGCCGTCACGGTGTTGCGTCCCGCGGGAAGATCGAGCGTGACCGCAACGACCGGACAGCCGGCCGACTCGGCGCGCCGCAAGAGTCTGCGGGTCACCTCGAAGCGATTGGTCGTGTAAAGCTGGTACCAGATCGGCGCGCCGCGCGCCGCCGCCACGGCCTCGAGCGGCAAGGAAGTTTGCGTGGAGAGAATCTGCAGCGCTCCTGCCGCCTTCGCGCCCCGAGCGACCGCGACTTCGCCGTCCGGATGGAGCGCGCGCAAGCTTCCGATCGGGCAGCAGAACACCGGAGAATCGAACCGTGCGCCAAAGAGCCGGATCGACAGATCCACGTGGCTCACGTCGATGAGTCTGCGGCCGCGCAGCTGGTAGCGGGCGAAGGCCGCCTCGTTCGCACGCAACGTCGCATCGCCGTCGACGCCGCTTTGCAGATAGCCCCAGTGCGCCGGCGGCAGCGCATCATGCGCGACGGCCTCGAGGTCGAATACATCGAGCGCATCCGCCGCGCTCCCCGGCAGATCCGCCCGATCGGCTGAACGGGCGGGCGGCACGAGCGCCGCAAGCGGCGTTGCGGCAAGGTAGCGCAGGAGCGCACGTCGATCGATCCGGCTCATCCACCTACCCCCCCTCTCGCAGCCACGCTGCCGAGCGCCCGATCTTAGCGCCGCCCGGCGCACGCGCGCATTCGCGCGACGCGGCGGTGCGCGCTACGATGGCACCTCCCCGCGTACAGGAGACAACGACTGTGATCGTCATTACTGCTGCGAGCGGTCAGCTCGGTCGGCTCGTGGTCAAGGCCCTGCTCAGAAGCCTCCCGCCCTCGCAGATCGTGGCGGCGGCGCGCAGCCCGGAGAAGGCCAAGGATCTCGCCGCGGCGGGCGTTGAAGTTCGAGCGGCCGATTACGACCGCCCGGAGAGCCTGGATGCGGCGTTTCGCGGCGCCGAGAAGCTCCTGCTCATCTCCGGGACGGCAATCGGCCGACGCGTCGCGCAACACGGTGCGGTCATCGATTCGGCACGCAAGGCGGGCGTGCGGCTCATCGCTTACACGAGCGTACTCCGGGCTCCGACGAGCCCTCTCGCCGTCGCACCCGAGCACCGCGAGACCGAGGCGCTCATCAAGTCCTCGGGACTCGCGCATGCGCTGCTGCGAAACGGCTGGTACAGCGAGAATTATCTCGGGCGCGCCGCTTCGGCGGTGGCGAGCGGGACGCTCGTTGGCTCGGCGGGCGAGGGGCGGATCTGCGCCGCGCCGCGCGCCGATTATGCGGATGCGGCGGCCGCCGCGCTGACGGCGAAGGATACGGCGAGCCGCATCTACGAGCTTGCCGGCGACGAGGCCTTCACACTTCCGGGACTCGCCGCCGTGCTGTCGCGGCACGTCGGCCGGACCATCGCCTACCAGAACGTGAGCGAGACCGACTTCGCGGCTTCGCTCGAGGCTGCCGGCATCCCCGCGATGTACGCGACGATGATCGCGAAGTCCGATGTGGCCGCAGCAAGCGGCGCGCTCTACGAGGGCGAGCGGCAGCTGAGCCGGCTCATCGGCCGGCCCACCACCGCGATCGATGCGGTGATCGCGGAGGCGGTTCGGGACGGGCGAATCAAGCGGTAACAGGCCTCACCGGCTCTGTCCGAGCCCGAGGCGTCGTGCCAGGAACGCGTAGGAGAGCGCCCAGTAGTTGGCCTCCTCGGCGTGGGTGGCACCTGGGCCGTGGCCCCCCTCGAGCGCCTCGTTGAAGAGCACGACATGTCCCTGCGCCTCCATCTTGGCTGCCATCATGCGCGCAAACACCGGCGTCACCCGGTCGTCGCTCGTCTCGGTGATGAACAGGATCGGCGGGTAACGCACGTCGCGCTCGACGTTCTGGTACGGTGAATAGCGACGAATGTAAGCGGCCATCCTGGGCACGGCCGGATTGCCGTACTCGCCCTCCCAGGAGGCGCCCGCGCCGAAGCGCGTGTAGCGCAGCATGTCGATGAGCGGGCGCTGGCACACCACGGCGCCGAAGAGCTCCGGCCGCTCGACCATGACCGTGCTCACGAGCAGGCCGCCGTTCGATGCGCCGACGATTCCGAGCTGACGCGGCGTGGTGAGGCCGCGGTGCTCGAGATCCTCCGCGACGGCTTCGAAATCGTCGTAAGCGCGCTGCCGGTGGTAGGTGAGCGCGGCCTCGTGCCACGCTGGCCCGAACTCCCCGCCCCCACGGATGTCCGCCACGGCGATCGCCCCGCCGCGTGTGAGCCAGGTCTGACCGGCATCGAGGGGCTTGTGGCCGTCATTCCAGTACCACGGCGTGAGCGAGAGCTGAAAGCCGCCGTAGCCGTAAAGAATCGTCGGGATCGGCCCGCTCGCCCGCTTCGGGCGGACGAGAAAGTAGGGAATCTCCGTCCCGTCGCGCGACTTCACCCAATGCTGCTCGACGCCGAGCCCGGCGGCTGCGAAGCGTGCGGGCTGCGCCTCGATCTCGTGCGGTGCCCCGGTGCCATCGTATGCGTAGAGCGTTGGCGGGACGAGGAAGCTCTGGTAGACGAAGAACGCCTGGGGTCCGAAGTCGTTGGTCGCGACGCTCGCGAACGAGCCGTCCGCGGGCAGATCGAGCCGCTGGTCGCTCCAGGCGCCCTGCGCGGGCCTGAACTCGTGGATCGATCCCTTCACATCCTCGTAGATCGCCGCATACACGGCATCGCGCCCCGCCGAGATCTGATCGATCATCGAATGGGAGCCGGGGGTGTAGAGGACCGCCACTCGCGGATGGCCACCGGAGCGTGCGAACGCGAGCGCGGGGAAGGCGATGAGCGAACCGGCGCGGATCGTGCGCCCCTCGAGGTGCCAGTCATCCTGCAGCGTGACGATCAGCTCGCCATCGGTCACGCCCTGCACCTGCGCGTCCTCGGGCAAGGGCAGCGCGCGCGTCTCTCCGTGCGGCCCGAGGAGAAAATAGTCGCTCTTGAAGAAGCTCGGCTTGCGCTCGATCAGCGCCACGACGCCGTAGGGTCCGCGAAAGACGATCGGGCTCGCAGCCATGTCGCTCGGGCGCGCCGTGAAGACGGTCTGCGCAGCGCTGAGCGGCTCGCCCCGGCGCCATAGCTTGACGATGCGCGGATACGAGGAGGGGGTCATCGTGCCGGGCCCGAAGTCCGTCGCCACGAGCACGTCGTTCTCATCGAGGTACTGAATGGTCGACTTCGCGAGTGCCACCGTGAAGCCGCCCGCGATGAACCGGCGTGCGCGCGGATCGTACTCGCGGACCTCGACCGCATCGCCGCCCCCGGGCGAGAGGCTCACGAGGCAGCGAGCGAAATCGGCGGTGCAGTCGGCGCCCTTCCACACCCAGTCGCGATGCGTCTGCAGATCGAGCGCATCGAGATCGAGCAGCGTCTGCCAGCGCGGGGCGCGCTCGGCGTACTGCGCGATCGTCGTGCGGCGCCAGATGCCGCGCACATGCAGGGCGTCCTGCCAGAAGTTGAGCACCCAATCGCGCTCGAGCGTGCCATCGGGAATGCGGTCGCGCGCATTGAGCACGCTGAGAATCTCGCTGCGATCCTCACGGTACTGCGGATCGGTCTCGAGCGCCGCATCGCTGCGCGCGTTCTGCTCGCGCACCCACGCAAGCGCGCGCGCTCCGTGGATGCGGGAGAGCCACAGATAGGGATCGGAATCCGCGGCAGGATGCGCAACACCGAGGGACGCCGCAGCCGCGACCAGGCTCGTCGCCAGGACGAAATATCGCAATGGACACCTCCAGCCGCAATGCTGGAGCGGTGGCAGGATGCTGCCCGTCCTGCGCGCCGCCCGAGCGCGCAGGATAGCATCACCGACCGGCCGGATGACCTTCCGCAGCGCGTGACTCCGCGGCGCGGTGTTGGGCGGCGAGGCTTAGAAACGCGTGCGAGGCTGCGGCCGGGCCGGCCGGCCGCAGGTGCTGCGGATCGCGGAGCGCTTGGGCCACCCGCTGCGGCGTGCCGAGGTCGCTCCAGCCGCACTCGGGCACGGCAAGCACACGCAGGTGCGGCTCCTCACCCTGGAGAATGCTCCTCGAGAAGTCGAGCTCGGGGAGCCCGGCATAGAGATGCGCAAGCGCGTGCGCACTCGGCGCGCCCTGCCCCGTATGAGCGATGAGGCTGCGCATCGCGCTCACGACATCCGGGTAGCGCCGCTCGTAGAGTCGCAGCAGCGCCTGCGCATCCGCCGCCATGATGAAGGCGTTCCACAGCGCCCCGCGCTCGATGAGCGCTCGCGCGAGCGCCGGCGCCGGCTTCTCGACAAAGCGCTCGACGCTGCGATGATGCCCGGGTGAGCCGTTGCCCGGAACGATGTAACCAAGCTCGCTATCGACCTCGCGTGGCTCGATACCGAGCAGCACGATCTCCGCCCAGCCGGGGCGAGCGCGGCTCGCCGCCTCGCGCAGCGCCCGCGCGAGCGTCTCCTCATCATGCACGTGATGATCGGCGGGAAGGAGCACCACTCGCGCGAGCGGGTCGCCCCGCAGAATCCACAAAAGCGCAAGCAGGATGCCGTTCGCTGTGCCCCGATTCTCGGGCTGAACGAGGATGTTCTGCGCGGCAAGTCCCTGCAGCTGGAGGGCCCACCAGCACTCGTGCCGCTCCGCGACCACCGCACACGCGCGCTCGGGCGCGGCGACCCGTCGCGCCCGCTCCACCGCCTCCTCGAGGAGGGAGGGGCCGCGATCGAGCGCGCAAAACTGCTTCGGTACCGAGATTCCCGCTGGGGTGGTCGTGAGCCCGCGCAGGCGACGGCCATCGCCCGCCGCGAGGATGACAGCCCAGTGCTTCTCGAGGTCCATCACGCACTGCCTCCCCCGGATAGTCTAGCGACCCCACATGACAGCCCGCAGTAAGGGGAAGTACCGACGACGAGCCGGCGCCTCGATCGGACGTAAGATGATGTACGGATTTCCGCGGTGCGCTTGATTGAAGAGGATGGGCGCGGCGCGCGATGCTCCGCAGGAGCTCTACCTGCAATGACACCACCAGAGGCGATGATGACGATCACGGCGAGCGCCGACAGTGCGCAATCGCCCGCGGTGGAGCCCGCGGCAGGCCGCGTCGTGAGTGTGCACGGCTCGATCATCGATGCGGCATTCGCCCCGGATGCGCTGCCCCCAATCCGCGAGGCGGTCGCGATCGATTGGGATCGCGGCCCGCCGATCGTCGCGGAAGTGCAGCAGCACCTCGACACCCACCGGGTCCGCTTGGTCGCGCTCGCGAGCACCAGCGGATTACGGCGCGGCGCCCGCGCGCGCGGGCTCGGTGGACCCATTCGCGTGCCGGTGGGGGAATCGGTGCTCGGAAGGCTTCTCAACGTGGTGGGCGAGCCCACCGATCGCGGCCCCGCGCTTCCCGAAGGAACCGCGCGGCGCCCCGTGCACGCGGCAGCGCCGGCGCTCGACGCACAAGTCACCGCGCGCGAGATCTTTCATACCGGGATCAAGGTGATCGACCTGCTCGCCCCGCTCCTCAAGGGCGGCAAGGCCGCCATGTTCGGCGGGGCGGGCGTCGGCAAGACCGTGCTCATCATGGAGCTGATCCGCACCACGGTCGAGCACTATTCGGGACTCTCGGTGTTCGCCGGCATCGGCGAGCGGTCGCGCGAGGGACACGAGTTGCTGCTCGAGCTCCAGGGATCCGGCGTGATGCGCCGCACCGCGCTCGTGTTCGGGCAGATGAATGAGCCACCGGGTGCACGCTGGCGGGTGGGACTCGCGGCGCTCGCGATCGCGGAGTACTTTCGCGACACCGCGCACGAGAACGTGCTGCTGCTGATCGACAACGTCTACCGTCTGGTACAGGCGGGGGCGGAAGTCTCCGGCCTCCTCGGCCGCTTGCCGTCGCGAGTCGGCTATCAGCCGACGCTTGCGACCGAGATCGCGGAGCTCGAGGAGCGCATCGCCCCGGTTGCCGGAGCCGCGATCACTTCGATCCAGGCGGTGTACGTGCCCGCCGACGACTTCACCGATCCGGCGGTGGCGGAGATCTTCAGCCACCTCGACTCCTCGATCGTCCTCTCGCGCGAGATGGCGAGCGAGGGCATGTACCCCGCGGTCGATCCGCTCGCCTCGACCTCGAGCCTCCTCGATCCGCTCGTGGTGGGCGCGGATCATTTTCAGATCGCACAGGATGTGCGCGAGATGATTGCGCATTACCGCGAGCTGCAGGAGGTGATCGCGCTGCTCGGAATCGAGGAGCTCTCGGCGGCGGACCGCACACAGGTGAAGCGGGCGCGCCTGCTGATGCGCTTCCTCACTCAGCCGTTCATGGTCACCGTGCCGTTCACCGGGCGGCCGGGACGCACGGTGGAGCTCGATGCCACGCTTGCGGGGTGCCGCGCCATTCTGAGCGGCGAGACCGACGGCTGGGCGGAGAGCTCCCTGTACATGATCGGGGACATCGATGAAGCACGCGAGCGCGAACGGCGCGCGAAGGCCGGCGCGGCATGAGACTCACGGTCTCGACCCCGCTCACGCGGATCGTCGAGGCGGACGATGTGATCCACGTGCGCGCCGAGGACGACACGGGGGCGTTCGGCTTGCTGCAGGGACATGCGGACTTCATCACGGTGCTCGCCGTCTCGCTCTTGAGCTGGCGTGACTCCCGGGGTGCCGAGCATCACGTGGCGGTGCGCGGCGGCCTGCTCGAGATTCGCGGGGGCGCTCGCATCGAGGTGGCCACGCCCGAGGCGGTCGCGGGCGATGATCTAACGGAGCTCGAATCGACGACGCTCGAGAAGTTTCGGCGCGAGCTCGAGGAGGAGCGTGCCGCCCATGCGGACGCGCAGCGGCTCTACCTCGCGGCAATCCACCAGATCGTCCGGTTGCTGCGACCGCAGCGCTCGAGCAGCGCCGCGGCCGGTGAGCCCCCGCCCCTGGCGGGCGATGGAACCACGCCGTGACGACGGATCCGCCCACCGACGGAGCGCACGAGGAGCGCCTCGATGCGGCCGTGCGCACGCGACGCGAGCGTCTTGAGCGCGGGCTACGCGAAGGGCGCCGCTCGATTGGACAGGATCTCGCCCTGATCGGGGTGATCGGCTGGACAATCGTCATCCCGACGCTGCTCGGAATCTTTGCCGGCCGCCTCCTCGATCGGCACTTTCGAAGCGGACTGTTCTGGACGCTCGGCCTGCTCACGGCCGGTCTCGCCCTCGGCTGTTCCCTCGCCTGGCAGCGGGTGCGTCGCGGATGAGTGCCGCTCCGCCGCTCATGACGGTTGCGGCCGCGCTCGGCGCTGCGGCGGCCGGGGGTGCACTCGGGCGCGGGTATTTTGCGCTGCTGCGCCGCTCGGTCGAGGGACTCTCGAGCGGGGCGAGCCGGTTCGCGCCCCTTGCGCTCACCGCGGCGCGGCTCGTTGGCGCGGCCGCGTTCTTTGCCGTGCTCGGGCGCCTGGGGGCGCTGCCGCTGCTCGCGAGTCTCATCGGCTTCCTGGCCGCGCGGGGTTGGGCGCTGCGCGCCTGCCCGCGGAGCCCCTGATGCACCCCTCGCCGCTGTCCAGTCTCGTGGTCGCGCACCTCGGACCGCTCGCCATCACTCGGCCCGTGCTCACGACCTGGGTCATCATGGCGGTGCTCGCATTGGGCTCGTGGGCGCTCACCCGCCGCCTCGCCGTCGCGCCGTCGCGGCGTCAAATGATCCTGGAGCTGCTCGTCACCGCAATCTCGGCCCAGATCGAGGAGGTCATCCGCAAGGACGCGCGGCCGTATCTACCGCTCATCGCCACCCTGTTCATCTATCTCATCGCCGCCAACCTATCGGGTCTCGTACCCGGCGTCGAGGCGCCGACCGGCAAGATCGAGACGCCGGCGGCGCTCGCGCTCATCGTGTTCTTCGCGGTGCATTATTTCGGCGCCCGCTCGCTCGGGCCGCTCGGCTATCTCGCGAGCTTCGCGAAGCCCAAGCTCGTCATGCTGCCGCTCAACGTGATCTCGGAGGTGACGCGCACGTTCTCGCTCATGGTGCGTCTGTTCGGCAACATCATGAGCGGTGAGTTCGTGATCGCGCTCACCATCGCGCTCGCCGGGCTGCTCGTGCCCATTCCGCTCATGGCGCTCGAGGTCCTCGTCGGAGTGGTCCAGGCCTACATCTTCACCGTTCTCGCCACCGTCTTCATCGGCGCTGCAGCCGGCGGCGGCGAATCATCCTAAAGTTCAGCAGCGCTCGAGAGTCATCTATGGACGCCAAGCTCATCAGCATCATCGGTGCCGCGGTCGCGGTCTCGATCGGATCCATCGGCCCCGCGCTCGCCGAGGGCCGCTCGGTCGCGGCGGCGATGGACGCCATCGCTCGCCAGCCGGAGGCGGCGGGGACGATCTCGCGCACGCTCTTCGTCGGGCTCGCCATGATCGAGACGATGGCCATCTACTGCCTGGTGGTGGCGCTTCTCCTGTTGTTCGCCAATCCGTACGCCTAAAGCCCGCATGCACTTCTCCTGGACGACACTGCTGCTGCAGACGGTGAACTTCGCCGTGCTGGTGTGGCTGCTGCAGCACTTTCTCTATCGTCCCGTCCTCAAGATGGTGGACGCGCGCCGTGCGGGGCTCGATCGCGAGCTCGCCGAGGCGCAGCGGACGGAAGGCGATGCCAAGGCTCAGCTCGCCGCGCTCGAGCGCGAGCGCGCCGCGCTCGCGGCCGAGCGGGCCGCGGTCCTCGCGGCGGCCGCGGCGGAGGCCAAAGAGGCGACCGCGACCGAGCGCGCGGCCGCCGGGCGCGAGGCGGCCGCGATGCTCGAGCAGGCGCGCGGCACACTCGCCTCGGAGCGCACGCAGGCGCTCGAGGCGGCGCGCCATGCCGCAGTCGATCTCGGCGTCGAGGTCGCACGGCGCGTGCTCCTCGAGCTGCCGCACGAGCTGCGCGCGCAGGCGTGGCTCGAGCGCATCGGACTCTACCTCACCGCGCTACCGAGCCCCGAGCGCGATGCGCTCGTGCGCCAGCTCGCGGGTGCGGGCGCACTCGACGTCCTGACGGCCTCCGCACTTTCCGAGCAGGCGGCTGCCGCGTGGCGCGCGCGGCTCGCGCAGGCGCTCGGGTGTCCCGTGCAGGTGTCGTTCGCGGTCGATGCCAAGCTCGTTGCCGGCGCGGAGCTGCACTTCCCCAATACCATCGTGTCGTTCTCGCTCAAGAGCGCGGCGCAGGCGATCCGCGCCGAGCTCGAGCGCGGCTGAGGCGGCAAGCCGTATGCCGACATTGAGCGACGATCTGCACCACTGGCTCGCCGAACGTTCCGGACGGATCGGTGCCGCGCCGCTCGCTCCGCAGCTCGAGCAAATCGGTCGAGTCGTGCGCGTGGGCGACGGGGTCGCCACGGTCTCGGGGCTGCCTGACACGCGACTCGACGAGCTGCTTCAGTTTGCCGGTGGCGCACATGGGCTCGCCGTCGATCTCGGCGAGGAGACGATCGGCTGCGTGCTGCTCGGTGAGTCCCCCGCGGTCGCCGCCGGCAGTCTCGTGCACGGCACGGGAGAGGTCGCCCGGGTACCGGTCGGCGAGGCGCTGCTCGGGCGTGCGGTCGATCCGCTCGGAGCCCCGCTCGACGGCGGTGAGCCGATCGCCGCGACCACGTTCGCGCCGATCGAGGAGCCGGCGCCGCAGATCGTGGAGCGCGCACTCGTATCGCGACCGCTGGCAACCGGAATCCTCGTCATCGACGCCACGATCCCGCTCGGCCGCGGCCAGCGTGAGCTCATCATCGGCGACCGCGGCACCGGCAAGACGGCCATCGCCGTCGACGCCATCATCAATCAGCGCGCGACCGATGTGATCTCGATCTACGCCGCCGTAGGCCAGAAATCATCGTCGGTGGCACGCGTGATCGATGCGGTACGCCTCCATGGGGCACCCGAGCGGTGCATCTACGTCATCGGCGCGGCCGATGCGCTCCCGGGACTGCAGTGGCTCACTCCCTACGCCGCCTGTGCAATGGGGGAATACTTCATGTCCCGCGGCCACGACGTGCTGCTCGTCATCGACGACCTCACCAAGCACGCCGCCGCCTACCGGCAGCTCTCGCTCCTGCTGCAGCGACCGCCGGGACGCGAGGCCTATCCGGGCGACATCTTCTATATTCACTCGCGGCTTCTCGAGCGCTCGGCGAAGCTCTCCGCGGAGCGGGGCGGCGGCTCACTCACGGCACTGCCCATCGCCGAGACTCAGGCCGGAAACTTGAGCGCCTACATTCCGACCAACTTGATCTCGATTACCGACGGGCAGATCTACCTCGACCCGCGGCTCTTCTACGAGGGTCAGAAGCCCGCCATCGATGTCGGCCGGAGCGTCTCGCGGGTGGGCGGCAAGGCACAGGCCCCCGCGCTCAAGCCGCTGTCGGAGAGTCTGCGGCTCGATTACGCGCAATTCCTCGAGCTCGAGGTATTCACTCGATTCGGGACCATGGTCGATGAGCGCACCCGCAAGGTGATCGAGCACGGGCGGCGGATGCGCGCGGTGCTGAGCCAGCCGCAGTTCGCACCGCTCAGTCTCGGGGAGGAGGTTGCACTGCTCCTCGCCGTGGGCGAGCGGGTGCTCGATGGTGTTCCGCTCGAGTGCATCGCTCAATTTCGCTCGGGACTCCGCGATGCGCTCGCGGTGCACTGCCCCGAGGTGCTGGCACTCACGGACCAGTCGCCCGCACTCTCCGATGGGGAGCGCGCGCGGCTGAAGGAGGCGCTCGCCTCGCTCGCGCGCCCGCTCGCGGCTGCCGCGGCGCCCCCTGCCACGGCGAGCCGGAGCGGATCCTCGTGACACGCCTCGCCGAGCTCCAGGATCGCGTTGCGAGCCTCACGGAGCTCGAGCAGATTGTCGCTGCGCTGCGCTCGCTTGCGAGCATGCGCGTCCAGGAGGCCGTGAAGGCGCTCGACGGCATCCGCCAGTACGCGGCCACGATCGCGACGGCGATCGCGGATGCGCTGCAATTGACGCCCGAGGGTTCCGCAACGACCCGCGCCCCGGCGCGATCGGTGCGGCTGGTGATCGTCTTTCTGAGCGAGAGCGGCTTCGTGGGCGGACTCAACGAGCGCCTGCTCGATGCGGCATGCGAGGATCTGGGCGCGAGCGACGTGCTCTGCCCGCTCGGAAGCCGCGGAGCGGCCCTCGCCGAAGAGCGCGGCTTGAGAATCGGCTGGCGATTGCCGCTCCCGACACGCCTCGCCTCGGTTCCGGACACGGTCCGGCACATCCTCGCCGAGCTCTACCGGGCGATCTCCGCGGGGGAGGTCCGTGAAGCACGGATGATCTTCGCCCGCTACCGGCGCAGCGCTGCGCCCACGATCGAGCGCCGCACGCTGTTCCCCATCGACCTCAAACGCCCCGTCGGAACGCGGGCGCAGCTGCCGCCGCTACACAATCTCGCGCCCGCGGAGCTTCTCGAGAAGCTCATCGCCGAATACGTGTTTGCGCGACTGACGCGGGCAGCCACCGACGCGCTCGCGAGCGAGAATGCGGCGCGGTTCGCCGCGATGGAGGCCGCGCACGACAACGTCGCGAAGCGGCTCGAGGAGCTGCAGCAGCAGGCTCGTCAGGCGCGCCAGGAAGAGATCACCGCGGAGCTGCTCGACATCGTGACGGGCGCCGCGAGCATCACCCGACAGTGAGGGGTGAAGAGGGCTCCTCGGGCGCGGCTTCGCCGCGCACCGTGAGCACTGGCATCGGCGAATGGCGCACCACGTACTCGGCGTCGCTCCCGAGCAGGAGCCGCCGAACGCCCCGTCGGCCGTGCGTGCCGCAGACGATCAGATCCGCGGGCCACTCGCGCGCGTCGCGGACGATCTGCACACCCGCCGGATCCCCCATCTCCTCCACGAGCACCGTATGCGCATCCACCCCGGCCGCGCGCGCGGCCTTGTCCGCCTCATCGAGGATCGCCTCGCCCGCGGCGCGCAGCCCTTCGACGACCGGTCCAAGATCGGCGCCCGAGGCATCGGGGGACACCGCGAGCCATTCGTTGAGAACGTGAACGATGCGCAGCGTCGCACCCTGCTCCTTGGCGAGCTTGATCGCCTCGCTCAAACCGAGCTTCGCCGTGGGGCTCCCGTCAAATGGTACGAGAATGCGCTTGTACATGGTCGAACTCCTCCTCCCTGCAGCCCGCAGGTGCCGCCAATCAATCCCCTACTCCACACTGTATCCGCGCCCCTCCAGGCAAGCGGCCTCGGCGCGGAGGTAATCCTGCCGGCGCGCATCCATCGCGTTGGAGGCCGCCGGATCGAATCCGCTCTGTGCCTCGGCCCAGCGGCGGCATTCGGCCTTGTCGCTCGCCTGCTGCGAATCGCTCTGCCCGCTCTTCGGGTACGCAAAGAGCTCCATCGAGCCCGCCGGTGCGCCCGTCGCCTGCTGAGCGACTGCGCCGGGCGGCTCAATCTGCTGGTACTCACCGACGCTGTCGTCCCACGCATAATAATTGCCGTCGGCATAGTAGTAGGGAATGCCGCCCCACCACAGCGTCGAGTAGTAAAGCGGGAGCGAAGCGATATAAACCCCGAGCGGCCAGCCCCACCCCCAGCCGTAACCCGCTCCCCAGCCCCAGCGCGAACCCCATCCATATCCGCGCGAGCCATATCCGTATCCGGAGTATCCGCCGCGGTATCCGCCTCCGTAGCTGCCGCGTCCAGGAGCCGCACCGCCACCGCCAGCGCGGGGCGCGCCGCCCGCGTGCGCGCCCGCGGCGCCGTGCGCAGGCGCAGCACCGCTCCGCTGCGCGAGCCCGGTTCCCGCGGCCGCAACCATGAGCGCGCTTGCGACCACGATGGATGCGATCAGTCTCGGCATTCGTTCGGTTGTCATACGTTACCTGCCCTTGGGCCCGCTGCCTCGCGCGGCCTCACGTCCTTGCGATCGATCCTAGGCTCGGACGCCGGTGCGCGGTATAGGTACTTGCGCGTGGCGCAGTACGCGCCGCCACGGAGCGACTGCGCGCAGCGAGTGCCCGCCGGCTCGTTCGTAGAAGCTCGTATTGCACGATCGGAGCGGCGCGCGGAGGATCGCCAAAATCGGAACCCGAGGAGTGACCGCGATGACCGAGATCGCAAAATCCCGCAGCCGAAAGGGGTCGCAACGACCGGCCGACGCACCGTTGCCACGCACGGCCGCGACGGCGCGCGCGCCCCAGGCGCTGCTCTCGCGGATGCAGGCGCCGATTACGGCCGCGCAGCGCTACGCGATGATCTGCGAGGCGGCATACTTCCTGGCCGAACGTCGCGGCTTCGGCGCCGGGCATGAGCTCGAGGATTGGGTGGCGGCGGAGGCCCTGATCGACGCCAAATTGGCCGACGGGCGCTACCGCGCTCCGTAGGCCCCGGCCAGGCTGCCGCGCGAGTAGCGTCGCGACCTTCATCGCTCGAGAGGTGCTCATGATCAACGAACGCGGCCTCCTGCGGAGCGAGCACGCCGGCGCGGTGCGAGCAGCCGGAGTTCGGTGGTGACCGGTCCGGTCAAGCCGGTGCGGCCGGGAGAGCTGCACGCCGCGAGCCGTGGCGCCCTGACGCTCGCCGCACAGGGCTTCTTTTGGGTGAGCGGCGAGCGCTGCGAAACCTCCGCGGGTCCAGCGCTGCGCGCACCGATGTACGTCGAGTACTGGATACCGCAGGAGCTCCGTCATCCCTGGCCGCTCATTCTCGTGCACGGCGGCGGCGGGCAGGGGCTCGACTTCCTCGGCACGGTCGACGGCCGCGAGGGCTGGGTTCACTGGTTCGTCCGCCGCGGGCACGCAGTCTACGTCGTCGACCGACCGGGACACGGGCGCGCGCCCTTCCACCCGGATGTGCTCGGACCGATGGGACCCCTCCTGCCAACGGCGTTTCTCGCCGAATGGTTCTGCCACCCCGAGCGCTATCCCGATCGCTATCCGCAAGCGCGCCTGCACGACAAGTGGCCCGGACCGGGGACATTCGGGGACCGGCTGTTCGATCATTTCCTCGCGAGCGCGGGCCCGCATCAGGCGAACCTCGCGCAGGCGCACCGCGATGTCCAGCGCGCAATGGCCGAGCTTCTCGATGCGGTCGGCCCCGCGATTCTGCTCACGCACTCGGCAGGAGGTCCGGCCGGCTGGCTCGCCGCCGATGCGCGCCCGAACCTCGTCAAGGCCATCATCGCAGTCGAGCCCTCGGGCCCGCCCTTCACCGAGCGGGCGGGTGGAACGCTGCAGTGGGGCCTGACGGCCGCGCCGCTCACCTTCGACCCGCCGGCCGCCTCACCCTCGGAGCTCCAGCTCGAGGAGCGCGCGCCGGTGCGTGCGGGAACGGTGGCGTGTCGGGTGCAGAAGGAGCCGGCGCGCCGCCTGCCGCACCTTGAGGGCTTTCCGATCGTCGTCGTGACCGCGGAGGCCTCGTGGATGGCGACCGACAATCACGGAGTGGTCGATTTTCTGCGTCAGGCCGGCGCGCACATCGAGCACCTGCGGCTCGAGGATCACGGCGTGCACGGCAACGGTCACGCGATGATGCTCGAGATCAACAGCGACGCCGTCGCGGCGGTCATCGAGCGCTGGATCGCAGCCAACGGCCTCAGCTGAGGGCCGGCCGCAGGAGCGCCCGCTCTGCGCGTCGCCTCAGCCGACCTGAGAGCGTCGTGCCGAGAGGTCGATGCCCGCCGGGGCGGTCGGATCGAACCCGCGCCAGCGCGAATTCTCACGCAGCGGATCGCCGATCACTTTGAACGGGAAGGCCATCATCAGGCGCGCGATCTCAGGGTTATCGGCTGCGGCCTGCACCGTCGCGAGATCCCGCCGGCGCTGCTCGAGATCCTTCTCCTCCGCCATGCGCTTGTTCTCGGTCGCCCCGGGCGAGGTCACCTCCCAGAAAACGCGCCGCCGCTCCTGCGAGAAGCGGTCGAGGATCGCGGCCTCGGCCTCGCCGCCGATCACTGCGCCGAGCAGGTCGCTCAGGATGAGTCCGGTCCACACCCCGGTCGTCAGTCCGAGCCCGCCGAGCGGGTTCGTCGCGTGCGCCGCGTCGCCCGCGAGACAGACGCGACCCACGCGCAAGCGCGCCGCACAGCGCTGGTGAATGGTGTAGGGACGCGCCGCCTTGATCTGGTAGTGCATGCCCGCGGGGATGAAGTGCGCGTAGCGCTCGGGCAGCCGCTCCATGAACGTCTCCACGGGAAGGGCGGCGTCCTCCTGATAGGTGAGGCGCCACAGTCCCTCGCGGTCGAGCAGCGCGACGACGCCGGAGTAGACCGGGTCGCAGATGAAATTCGCAGGCTCGTAGCCGGCTGCCGGGAAATCGCAGTACACGTTCGTCGCGACGAAGCGGTTTGCCCAGGTATGACCCTCGAAATCCACTCCGAGCAAATGGCGCACGGTGCTGCGCGCGCCATCCGCTCCGATCACCCAGCTCGCGCGCAGCACGCGCTCGCCCGCGGGAGTTGCGATGCGAGCGGTTGCGCCGCCCGCGTCCTGCTCGAGCCCCGTGAGGCAGTGCTCGAAGAGCACGCGCGCACCGCGGCGCCGCGCGTGCTCGAGCGCCACCTCGTCGACCACGTCCTGTCCGGCGTGGACCATGTAATCGAAGGTGATGCCCCGCAGGACCTCGAGTGTCATCAGGGCGCGGAAGCCGAGTCCGGGCACGTGGTGCCCCAGTCGCGCGTTGCGAAACCCGCGCCGCTCGAGATCCTCGAGCACTCCGAGCTCCTGGAGCGCGCAGAGCGTCGAGGGAAAGTAGATCGCGGCGCGTGGAGAGTCGTTGAGGCGCGCATCGGCCTCGATCACCGTGACTCCCACGCCCTTCTGCACGAGCGCGAGCGCACTCAACAAGCCGACCGGTCCGGCTCCGACGATCAGCACATCGGTATCGAGCATGTGTGAGTTCCCAGGCGCATCGATGCCGCACAGCATAGCGTGGCCGCGCAGGATGGTCATGAACCCGAGGCGAGCGTCCCGGTAGACTTCGGGAGCGCCTGGATGCGGCGCGCGCCGAGGTCACCTCATGAGCCAGGAGCAGTTGGCGGGCATCATCGAGATGCTGCGCGGTGGGGCAGGACCCGATCTCACGCAGCCTGCAGCCATCGCGCGGCGGCAATTCAGCGACATGCTGGCCAACATCCCGCCGCCCCAGGGCATCGACTTCGCACCGATTGCCGCCCGCGGCGTGCGCGGATTCTGGTCGCGAACGCCCGAGGCGGCCGAGCACCGCGTGCTCCTTTATCTGCACGGCGGCGGCTACGTCATCGGCGATGCCTGGAGCTATCGCCCGCTTTGGAGCGGGCTTGCGCAGGCGAGTCGTGCTCGCGGACTCGGCATCGATTACCGCCTCGCGCCCGAGCATCCCTTCCCGGCGGCGGTGGAGGATGCCGTAGCGGCCTACCGCTGGCTCATCGATGAGGGTTATTCCCCCGCCTCAATCGCAGTCGCCGGAGACTCCGCCGGCGGTGGGCTCGCGATCGCCGCGCTCGCCGAAGCGCGTCGGCTCGGATTGCCCCCGCCGGCCGCGGCGCTCGCGCTCTCTCCGTGGGCCGACCTCGCGTGCACCGCGGATTCGATCTACTCCAACGCCGCCGCGGATCCGAGCCTCACCCGCCCCGGACTGCTCAATTGCGCCGCGCAGTACTTGGGCGCAGCCTCGAGCGACGCGCCGCTCGCGAGCCCCGTCGGCGCCGAGCTCGCGGGGCTCCCACCGCTTCTGATCCAAGTGGGCTCGATCGAGATCCTGCTCGACGATGCCGTGCGCCTCGCGCGGCGGGCGGGCGCAGCGGGCGTTCATGCGCAGCTCGAGATCTGGCCCGGGATGCCGCATGTGTGGCACGCCTTTTCCTTCGCGCTTGACGAGGGACGCAGCGCACTCGCCCAGGCCGGCGCGTTCCTCGCCGCTCGCTTGCGCTAGCACGGCGCGCCGCTTGCTTTTCGTGTCAGGCTTCCTTATAGACGATATCCGAGCGGGCGCCGAGCGCGGGCGGACGCCTACGGCGGAGGGGCCATGCACGTAGGGATCGCCACTGGTTTCGCCAATCACTCCTCGGTTCCCGATCGCCAGTTCGTGCGCGAGGAGCTCGCACAGCTCGAGCTCGCCGCCCAGCTCGGCTTCGAATCAATCTGGATCACCGAGCACCACTTCAGCGACTACTCGGTGAGCCCGAATCCGCTCGTGTACCTCGCCTATCTCGCGGGGCGGCATCCGCGCGTGCGCCTCGGCACGCAGGTGCTCGTCGTTCCGTGGCACGACCCGGTGCGCATGGCCGAGGAGATCCTGCTGCTCGATCACGTCTCAGGCGGTCGCGCGCTGATCGGGTTCGGACGCGGACTCTCGCGCATCGAGTACGAGGGGCTGCGCATCGATCAGGGCGAGGCGCGCCAGCGCTTCGACGAGAGCGTCGCGATGGTGATGCGGGCCATGGAAACGGGCGTGATCGAGGGCGAGGGGGAGATCTTCAAGCAACCGCGCCGGGAACTGCGGCCGCGGCCGATCCGCGCGCTCAAGGGTCGCGCCTTCTGCGCGGCAGGATCCCCCGCCTCGATGGTCTCGGCGGCCAAGCTCGGTCTCGGGCGGCTCTATCTCGGCCAGCCGATGGTCGCCGGACACGCCCAATCGCCGTCGAGCATCGGCCGGGTCGTCGCAGACGAGGCGTCCGATGCCTGGCTCAAGACCTGGCACGAAGCCCACCCGCACGATGAGCCCGTCGCGCCGTTCGTGTCGAACCTGGTCTTCATCGATGAAAGCGGCGCGCGCGCGCGTGAGCTCGCGCGCATCTACACTGCCAAGACCTTCGCCGCGGCGGTGAAGAATTACGAGATGACCTCCGAGCACCACGGCACCGTCAAGGGCTACGAGAATTACAGCTCGCTCAAGATGACCCCGGAGCAGGCTCAGATCGCGATCGAGAATGCCCACAAGAGCTCGATCGCCGGCAGCCCGAAGGAGGTGCTCGAGCAACTCGAGGAAGTGAGGCGCCGCCGTGAGCCGCAGGGCATGATGCCGCACCTCTACACGGGCGGGATGCCGCACGATGAGTGCATGCGCTCGATCCGCCTCTTCGCGAGACGGTGTCTCGAGGAGATGAAGAGCTGGCCGGGCGCCCCCGCCACGATCGACGGACTCCCCGCCGCACGTGGCGCCTGAGGCCGCGCCCGAACCATCCGGACTCGCACGCATCCAACTCATTCTCATTGGGGAAAACCCGTGGCCAGAAACAACACCATCACGCTCTACGATCTGCAGCTCGCCTCGGGCTGCACGATCAGCCCATTCGTGTGGGCGACGAAGTACGCCCTGAAGCACAAGGGCTTCGAGATCGAGATCGTCCCGGGCGGCTTCACCGGAATCCTCGAGCGCACGGGCGGGCGCTCCGAGCGCCTGCCCGTGATCGTCGACGACGGCAAGTGGGTGCTCGACAGCTGGCTCATCGCCGAATACCTCGATGAGACCTACCCTGAGCGGCCGCGGCTGTTCGATGGCTCCACGATGAAGCCGCTCACCAAGTTCCTCGAGGGCTGGCTGTGGCAGACGGCCATCCGCCCTTGGTTCTCCTGCTACATCAAGGACTATCGCGATCTCTCGCTCCCCCAGGACCACGAGTACGTCACCCGCAGCCGCGAGAACATGCTCGGCCGCAAGCTCGAGGAGACGCAGGCCGGCCGCGAGGAGCGCCTGCCGCTCGTGCCGCCGACGCTCGAGCCCTTCCGCCAGCTCCTCGCGGAGAGCAAATGGCTCGGGGGCGACCAGCCGAGCTACGCGGACTATCGCGCGCTCGCGGTCTTCCTGTGGACAGCATCGGTCGCCACCACTCCGCCTCTCACGGCCGACGATCCACTGCGCGATTGGCTCGAGCGGGGATTCGACCTGTATGGGGGTCTCGGACGGCACCCCGGGATGCACACGCTGTTCGGATTGAAGCTGCGCGCGGGGGATCCCGAGCCCTTCAGCAAGGACGGTGCGCGCGGCGGACTCGGCAGCCGTAACACGGGCCCCGCATCGACGCGCGCAGAAACCGAGCGGATCAATCGGCCGCAGGCGGCTCGAGCCGCTGGCGCCGCTCGGGGATGAGGGCGAGGGCCTGGATCGCACCGCGCGGTGGCCGCACCGCGCTCGCCTCCCAGCCCGGGCTCATGTGGTAGGGCACCCCCGCGCCGATTGCCTCGATACGGCGGATCAGCCCCTTCTCGATCCTGAATGCCTCGGCAAGGAGGATACTCGAGGGTCGCGTGAACAGCGATGACGCGACGCTCTCGCCGCTTGTGAGACGCACCGAGGGCGTGCCGGCCTGATCGAACACGACGAGCGTGAAGACGGTCCCGAGCTCGGGATCGACCGCCATGAAGCGCCGGTGATGAATACGCGTGACGAGCGCAAGATAACCGCTCCTGAACTGCGCGGCGCAGTCGAGCGCGAAATAGTTGAATGCTGCGGGCGGCACGTTCGGGATGAGCGTGGGATTGCTGCTCGTCTGCACGCCGTTCTCGAGCCGCAGACAGTCGGGCGTGAACGGATAGAAGCCCCTGCCGTCGAGGCCCTTGCCGTCGTTGTTCTCGAGCCCGACGAAGTACAGGTTCGCGACCGCGGCGAGTTGCCTGCGCGAGAGCCTCTCCGCCGGTGGAATGGGCGCAAGCCACACCGGATCCACCGCTGCGGTCGCATCGAGCCGCTCCATGCCTGCGTCGTTCCACGCCGGACCCGATCCGCGCCGGTAGAACACCGTTTCAATCTCGCTGATCCGGCCCTCCCGCACGCGCAGTCGCAGCCCCATCAGCACCGGAGCGCCGAACTCGCGCATCGTGCCAAGGAAACCGATTTCCCCGGCGCACGGATCGGGGAAGTAGTGCCGGTAGCGCCCGACGTCGCTCGCGGTGTGCCAGAATCCCTCGCCGAGCTCAAGCTGCTGGCCCATCGCGGTAAACTTGACGCGCTCGGCGAGCGGAAGCCGCCGCGGATCGCGCGCCACCACTGCCGCGAGGTATCGATCGACCATGTCTCTGAGCGCGGCGCTATCGCCGGAACGATCACCGCTTGGATGCTCGCCGTCCGCCCTCTGCTCCGTTTGTGCTGCCACGGTGCCCGCTCCCCGATCGCTGCGCCCGCCCGGCGCTTGCGCTCACGGCCGGCATTTCTTATACACGGAGCCTCGAGTTGCTCCAACCCATCCCGAGCGCCACCCATGAGCGATGCGCCGCGGAGCATCCTGACCCGCACCCGCGGGCTGCGATTCCCCGCTCTGCCGATGTTGGCCGGCATCAACGCCCCGAGCCGCATCGAGATCGACCTGGGCGACCTGGAGTTCGACGGGGCGCTCCCGCAGGATCTCGCCGGCGCCTTCTACCGCATCGCGCCGGATCACCAGTATCCGCCGCGCTTTCTCGACGATGTGCCGTTCAATGCCGACGGCACCGTCTCGCGCTTTCTGTTCGAGGGCGGCCGCGTGCACTTGCGCCATCGCTACGTCGAAACGGAGCGCTTCAGACTCGAGCGCGCCGCGGGCCGCGCGCTCTATGGCAAGTACCGCAATCCCTTCACCGACGATCCGAGCGTCGCGGGCAGAAGCCGCAATCTTGCAAACACGACGCCGCTCGTCTGGGACGGCAAGCTCCTCGCGCTGCGCGAGGACAGTCCTCCCGTCGCGATGAATCCGATCTCGCTCGCGACCGAGGGGGATTGGAGCTTCCACGGGACGCTCGCGGGGCCGACGTTCACTGCCCACCCCAAGATCGATCCCGCCACGGGCGAGATGATCGCGTTCGGCTTTGCGGCGAAGGGGCTCTATTCGCGCGACGTGGCCTACTACGAGGTGAGTCCAAGCGGCAGAATCGTGCACGAGATCTGGTTCGAGGCTCCCTACTACTGCATGCTCCACGACTTCGGCGTGACCGAGGATTACGCGGTGTTTCCGATCATTCCGGTATGCGGAGCCGGGATCGAGGCGCTCAAGGCCGGCAGGCCGCACTACGCATGGGACTCGAGCAAGGACATCCATCTGGGGGTGCTGCCGCGGCGCGGTGCAGCGCGCGATCTCAGGTGGTTTCGGGCACCCAACCAGTTTTGCTCGCACGTCATGAACGCATTCAATGACGGTCCGCGCGTGCACATCGACGTGCCGGTCGCAGAGGGGAACATGTTCCCGTTCTTCCCCGAGCTCGACAAGCCGTGGGATCCGGCGCGGGCCGAGTCGCGTCTGACACGCTGGACCGTCGACCTGTCCTCGGCGCACGAAGGCTTCCACTCCGTCGAGCGCTTGAGCGACTACGTGGGGGAGTTCCCCAAGATCGACGCGCGTTACCAGACTCGTCCCTACCGTCACGGCTGGCTGCTCGGGTTCGACCCCGGCCGCAGCAGCATCGCCCACGTCGACCTCGCGCGCGGCCGCACGCGCCGCTGGTCGGCGGATGCGGACACGGCGCTGCAGGAGCCGTGCTTCATTCCGCGCTCGGATACAGCGCCCGAGGGCGATGGCTATGTGATCACGGTTGCCACGCGGATCCGCGAGATGCGCACTGATGTCTTTCTGCTCGATGCGCAGCGGCTCGAGGAGGGGCCGATCGCGACGATCCATCTGCCCGTGCGACTGCGTCCCGGCTACCACGGCAACTGGGCCCGCCGGGCCGCGCTTCCTTGAGGTACCGTCGCGGCCGGGAGCATGAGGATGGATTTCAAGCGCTATGCGGAGGTGTTCAATTCCGGCGACGATGCACGGCTCGTCGAGGAGCAGTTCACCGAGGACTGCGTTTTCCAGAGCGGCGGCCGGACCGTCGTGGGCCGCGCTCAGCTCCTCGAGTTCCTGCACTGGGCGCACGACGGCATCCGGGAGATCATGCGTCCGCAGGTGGTACTCGAGAGCGAGCAGCACCTCTTCGCCGAGATCGACATGGACTTTCACGCGACGCGCGACCGACCCGACTTCCTGTTCGGGCCGCTGCAATCGGGCGAGTGCCTCACGGTGAAGTTCTTCGTGCTCTACACGCTGCGGGATGGCAAGGTCGCGTACCTGAAGGCAGGCAGCTGGCCCGCCAATGTGGGGGTGTCCACCCCGACGGTTCGGCTCGGCGGCACGCTCGAGGAGCGGCAAGCCTACCGCGAGTACACGCGCGCCTTCAGCAACGCGGATTTCGAGCGCTTCGGCGCCTATTACACCGATGATGTGGTCTGCGAGCTCGCGCGCATGGAGCTGCGGGGCAAGCACGCGCTGCTCGAGTTCTATCGCGAGATGTTCAAGAGCGTGCGCGAATCGCTCACGGTCAATCATTTCGTCGCCGACGACGGCGGCATCGCCGCCGACATCACCTCGCAGTTCACTGCGCTCGCCGATGCGCCCGCGTTCGTGGTGGCGCCGCTGCGCAAGGGGGAGTTCGTGCGGCTGCGGGTGCTCGTCTACTACACCCTGCGCGACGGGAAGATCGCGCACATCAAGGTCGGCCGCGTGGGCGAGGTCAGCGCTGCGCAGCGGCTGTGAGCCCGGCGAGGCGCGCAACCGCGGCGCGAGGAAACAAGCTCATGATCGATGTGTACACCTGGGAACCGAACGCCAATTCCGGCAAGCCGCTGCTCATGCTCACCGAGAAGGGCGCCGCGTTCCACTACCATTACGTCGACATCGGCAAGCGCGAGCAGCACTCGCCGCGGTATCTCGAGATCAACCCGAGCGGTACGGTTCCGACCATCATCCACGACGGGCACGTGATGACCGAGTCCTCTCCGGCGCTCGAGTACCTCGATGCGGCGCTCGAGGGCCCGGCGCTGCGCCCGCGCGAGCCGTACCTGCGCTGGCGCATGCGACGCTGGATCCGCTTCCTCGACTTTCACTACTGTCCCGCGCTCGCGATGTTCGGCGGAGCGGGCGCGAGCCGGCGCATGCCTGCGCAGGACCCCGCGGCCATCGAGGAGCTGGTCGGGCGGATCCCCATGCCGGAGCGCCGCCGCGTGTGGCGGCTCATCATGGCCAAGCAGGTGCCGCAGGCCGAGCTCGACGAGTCGGACCGGCGAATCAACGCCGGAATCGGACTGTTCGAGCAGGCGCTCACCGAGCATCCGTACCTGAGTGGCCCGGCGTTCGGGCTCGCGGACATCGTCGCGCTCATCACGATCTTCGCCTTTCCGGTGCTGCGGCCCGAGGAGGTCAACGACCGCAAGGTGCCGCACTTGATGGACTGGTTGCGCCGCTGCCACGCACGGCCGCGCACGCAGGCGGCGTTCAAGCTCGGCCGGGGCTGGGTTGCGCCCCGCGTCGAGGAGACGCGCAAGCTCCTCGGGGTGCCCGCGCTTGCCCCGGGCGCCGCCTCGTGACTTGCGCGGCGCGGCCACCCGAGGAGGAAAGTAGAAGACCATGAACAGCAGAATCTCGCGCGCCGGCTTTGTGGCGGGCATCGTGGCGAGCCTCGTGGGCGTCGGTTCGCGGAGCTCCGCCGCCGCGGGCCCGGATGGCGCAGCGCTGTACGCGCAGCGCTGCGCCAAGTGCCACGAACAGACACAGGGGCACGTTCCCTCCCGTGAGGCGCTCGGCAATCGCTCCTCGACGAACATCGTGATGGCGCTCATGACCGGAGCCATGCAACCGCAGGCCGCGGGCTTGTCGCACGCCGAGGTCACGGCGATCGCTGCGTTCCTCACCGCCGGGGCGGCGTCGCATACCGCCGCCCTGCACGCGAATCCCTGCCGCCTGCCGAGGGGTCCGATGCGCCTCGCCCGCTCCGGATGGAACGGCTGGGGTCGCGACCTCGCAAACAGCCGCTACCAGCCGCACTCCGAGCTCGCGCGGGCCGGCATCGTACGCCTCGAGCTCAAATGGGCCTTCGCCTATCCCGGCGCGATGACCTGGGGTCAGCCGACCGTGGTCGGCGGGCGGGTCTTTGTCGCGAGCACGACGGGCCAGGTCTACGCGCTCGATGCGGCGAGTGGCTGCACGCTCTGGAGCCTCGAGGTCGGAGCGCCCGTGCGCACCGCGATCTCGATCGGGCCGGGCGGTCCGGGACACCGCGCGATCGCCTATTTCGGCGATGTCGCGGCGTACGCGCATGCCGTGGATGCCGACACCGGAGCGCCACTGTGGCGGGTGCACGTCGATCATCATCCCTTCGCCCGGATCACCGGCTCACCGGTTCTCGTGGGCGAGCGGCTCCTCGTGCCGGTGTCCTCCTTCGAGGAAGGCGCCGCCGCGGATGACGGCTACGCGTGCTGCACGTTTCGCGGGAGCGTCGTTGCGCTCGATGCGAAGAGCGGTCGGATCCTGTGGAAGCACCGCACGATCGCCGGACCGCTCAAGTCCTACCGGCGCCCCGGCGATCCGACCCGGCTCTGGGGTCCGGCCGGCGCAGCGGTCTGGAATGCACCGACCGTCGACCCGCGGCGCGGCGTGCTCTACGTCGGAACGGGTAACGACTACACGGACCTGAGCGCTGCAACGACCGATTCGGTGCTCGCGCTGAGTCTTGCCACGGGAAGGCTGCGGTGGGCGCGGCAGCTCGTGGCGCATGACGACTGGGCGGCGGGCTGTGCGCTGGGCGGACCGTGCCCGCGACCGGCTGGAGCGGACGCCGACATCGCCGCATCGACCATTCTCATCCAGCTGCACTCGGGAGGCGAGGTGCTCATCGCCGCGCAGAAATCGGGCGTCGTCTACGGCCTCGACCCGAGCGCGGACGGCAAGGTGCTCTGGAGGACAAAGCTCGGCGCCGGGGGTGTCTTCGGCGGCATCGAGTGGGGCATGGCCGCGATCGGGGATACGGTGTACGTGCCGATCTCGGACTCGATGCCGACGCATCCGCATGATACGCCCCGTCCCGGTCTGGGCGCGATCGACGCGGCGACCGGCAAGCTCAAGTGGTGGACGCCGGCGCCGATTCCAAGGTGTGCGTGGGGCACGGACGATTGCCACGGCGCGCTGTCGCAGGCGGTGAGCGCGATCGACGGGATCGTCTTTGCCGGCTCGCAGGACGGGCACCTGCGCGCCTTCGATGCCGAGAGCGGAAGGATCGTGGGCGATTTCGACACCGCGCGGTCCTATCCGGCCGTGAACGCGGAGTCCGCGCACGGCGGCTCCCTCGATGCCGGCGGGCCCGTCGTGGTCGACGGCGTCCTCTACGTGAACTGCGGCTACGGCCAGTTCCTGGGCCACGGCGGCAATATGCTCCTCGCTCTTCGGGCCGATCGGCGCTGAGGCCGTCCGGGCGACCGCGGCGGCGGCTCGATCAGGCGGAGAATCCCGGCGGGGGCACGAAGGCCCGGTAGCGCTCCTCGAGCAGCCGCGCGAACCGCAGGCACGTCAGATCCGCGTAAGGTGCTCCGATCACCTGCACGCCGACGGGCAGCCCCTCCGCGGTGAGCCCGATCGGCGCAACGCTCGCCGGCAGATAGCTGAGGCTCGCAAGCCCCGCCCACAAGAGCTGATTCTCGAACGGCACCTCCCGTCCGTTCACGACGAGGGTGCGCTCAGCGGGAGATACGGTCGAGTGGGGAAACGCGGCGGTCGACAGCGTAGGACAGAGGAGGAGATCGACGCGCTCGAAGAACTCGATCCATTTGGCGCGGTTGCGCAAGCGCTCCTCGTCGAGGCGCAGCCAGTCGCGATGCGTGAGCGTCGCGCCGTAGGCGTTGAGCCGCGCCATCTCGCGCGTTGCGCGATGCGCGCCGTGCGCGAGCGCCTGCTCGCGCGCAAACTCCTCGTCCGCAATTCCCGCCGACCCGGCTGCGCGCAGCAGCACCATGTAGAGCCGGTAGAGCTCGCCACTGTCGAAGCTCGGTCGGGTAGCGTGCTCGACGCGCGCTCCGGCCTGCACGAGAAAGTCCGCGAGCTTCGCGAGCTCGCGCTCGACCGAGCGATCGACTTCCGCGAACGCATCGTCGAGGACCACGGCCACACGAAAGTCCGCGAGCCCGACGGCGGTCGGGGGCGGGAGCTCGAGGGACCACGCGCGCGCTTCCGCACCGCACGGCCCTGCAATGACGGAGAGTGCGAGCTCCAGATCGGCGGCGCTGCGGCCGAGCGGCCCCACGACGGCGAGATCGGTCGCCTGCAGCGTGTCTGTCAGCATGTGTCCCCGCTGCGGACAGATCCCAAAGGTCGGCTTGTGGCCGAACACGCCGCAGTAATGGGCGGGGTTGCGAATCGATGAGGCAATATCGCTCCCGAGCTCGAGGCCGGTGAGGCCTGCGGCGAGCGCGGCGGCCGAGCCGCCCGATGAGCCTCCGGGCGTACGCGCCGGATTCCACGGATTGTTCGTGCGCCCATAGAGCTCGTTGGCGCTCTGACCGTCCATGAGCCCCGGGGGCACGTTCGTCTTGCCAAAGATGACCGCGCCCGCGCGCACGAGCCGGGCGACGACGACCGCATCCTCGTGCGCGAGGTTGTCGCGAAACTCGCGCAAGCCAAATGTCGTCGGGGTTCCGCGAAGATTGAACGATTCCTTGACCGTCATCGGCAACCCGTGCAGGGCTCCGAGGCTCTCGCCCCGGGCGAGCGCTCGGTCCGCCGCGTTCGCGCACTCGCGCGCGGCATCGAAGTTCCGCACCACGATCGCGTTCACCGTCGCCCCGTAGCGCTCGGTGCGCGCGATGTAATGCTCGAGCAGCTCGCGGCAACCGATCTGCCTGCGGCGAATCCGCTCGAGGAGCCTCACGGCCGGCTCGAACGCGAGCGCACGGGTTCCTGCGGCTTCTATCATCGGACCTCCGCCGTGAGCGGCGATTATACGGTGCCGGCGCGCCAGCTGGACCCCGGCCGGTCGCGCCTGTAAGGTGACCGTCGATCCGGCCTCGAGCGAGGAGCACAGATGAGAGTTCATTCACGGCGGTCTCTGCTCGTGGGGCTCGGTGCGCTCGCGGCCACTCCCTGGCTCGCGATCGCCGCCGATCGACCGGGTGTGCAGCCGCTCAGACTTCCGCTGCGGCTGCGGGAGCTCGTCAATCACATCGGCATCTCGGTCACCGACGTGACGCGCTCGGCCACGTTCTACAGCCACCTCTTCGAGGGTCACGGGATCCTCGGTCAGGACACCCCGGCGCTTCGTTACGAGATCGATTTTCACCCCGGAGCGCTCTCGATCGGCGCACTGCGTGCGGCGGCCGGCGCGGGCGGAGTCCGGCCCTTCATCGACCATTTCTGCGTCGCCGCGCAGCCGTTCGATGCCGCGGCCTGGCGGGCGCGCCTCGATGAGGAGAAAGTGCGCTACTTCGCGCACGGCACGTTCGTCGAGATCGGCGACATCCCGGTGCAGCTCATCGGCGGGCGTAGCCCCGGCACGCACAAACCCCCGGCGGGCGGGGGCTTCAAGCCCATGCCGCCCCTCTACACCGGACGGCCGCTCGTCACGGCGCACGGCTTCGAGCGCGTCACCTTGCACGTGGCCGACCTCGAGTCCTCGAGCGCCCTCATCACGAGATTGTTCGGGTTGGTTGCGCGGAAGAGCGCATCGGGCGAGGTGTTCTATCGCGTGGGCGCGATTCGGCTCGCGCTGCGCCTCACGGCTCCCGCGGAGAAGCCGGGCATCGCCTCCTATGCCATCCGCGTCGAGCGCTTCGATCCGGCGCGGCTCACCGATGCGCTCGGTGAGCTCGGCGCCACCGTGCATCCGCCCCAAGGGAGCATCCGCGGGGTGCTGCGATTCGCCGATCCCGACGGGATCGAGTGCGAGCTGCGGCCCGCCTGAGGACTCACCCGTGAAAAGGCCGGCTCGATACGTGGCGCTGCTCGCGCTCGTGGCCCTCGCGCTCACGGCGCACACGCGCCTCGCACGTGCCGACACGGTGCTCATCACCGGGGCGAACTCCGGGATCGGGCTCGAGTTCGCGAAAGAGTACGCGGCCCGAGGCTGGACGGTGATCGCTACCCATCGTCACGATACGACGCCCGCGACGCTCGCCGTCCTGGCAGGCCGCTACCGCAAGGTGCGCGTCGAGCGCATGGACGTGACCGATGCGAGCCAGATCCAGGCGCTCGCGCGGAAGCTCGGGAACGTGCCGATCGACGTGCTCATCAACAACGCCGGGGTGTACAACGATCGCGGCAACTGGCGCACGCAGGACTTCGGCCGGCTCGACTTCGCGCTCATGGACACGATCATGGCCGTCAACGTCAAGGGACCCTTGATGGTGACCGAGGCGTTCATCGCCAACGTGCGGGCGAGCCGCGAGAAAAAGATCATCAACATCAGCTCGACCAACGGCTCGCTCACCCGGCCGCTTCCGGGGGACGGAGCGATCTTCTACCGGGCGAGTAAGGCCGCGCTCAATCGGGAAATGCAGCTCGTCGCCCGCGCACTCAAAGGCGACGGCGTCATCGTCGTGCTGATGCACCCGGGAGCGGTCCTCACCGAGCGCCAGGCGTACCTGCGCGGAAAGTATCCGGGCATGGTCGAGATGCCCTTCACCGTCCATCACATGATCGACACGATCGCCGGTCTCACCCTGAAGGATACGGGCCGCTTCATGCTGTACGACGGCTCCACGGTTCCCTGGTGACCCCCGGAGCGCCGTCGTGGCCGCTCGATCTCAGACCTTCCGCGAGCGCGCCCGCTCGCAGCGCCTGCGGTCGCGCTCGATCGTGTAGATGTCCCGCCCGACGATCATGTGCTCGAGTGCGACGCGTGTCTCGGGAACCTTCAGGTGCGCGGGGAGCGAGGCGACGATCGCCTCGCCGCGTGCGCGAAACTGCGGTGCGAACTCCGGTGTCGTGAGCACGTACAGGTCGTTGTTGCGGACGGCGGCAAGCACCAGTCGCCCCGCCTCGAGCGGATCCATGCCGGGCGGCGGTCCGCGCATCTGCCGCATCTGCTTCGCCATGCGCGCGAATGCCTTCGGGTCGGGCTTGAAGCCGCTGTCGGCGAGGCTCGATGGGCGGTTGCGGTTGGAGCTGCCGATGTTGCTGTTGACGAGCCCGGGACAGAACACCGAGGCGCCGATCCGGCTCTCCATCAGCTCCCCGCGCAGCGCCTCCATCATCCCCACGACCGCAAATTTCGATGCCGTGTAGACCGCTGCGCTCGAGTGACCGAGGAGACCCGCGAGCGAAGCGGTTGCGACGATCTGCCCGCCTTCGCCATGCTTCTTGATGCGGGGTAGGAAGGTGCGGATGCTGTTGAACACGCCGGTGGCATTGACGCCCATGCCCCAGTCCCAATCGTCGTAGGTCGCGGTGCTTAAGGGTCCGATCACCGCCACGCCCGCGTTCGCGACGAGGACATGCACCTTGCCGAAGGTGTGCTCGGTCTCCTCCGCGGCCCGCTCGAGACCCGCTCGGTCGGTCACATCCACCTTGATGGCATGCACACGCTTCGCGGCGGCGGCGAGCTGCTCCAGTGCCTGATCGAGGTGTGCCTTCGTGCGGTAGGTAATGACGACCTTCATGCCGGCCTCGGTGAACGCGCGCGCAATGCCGAGTCCGATGCCGCTGTCGCCGCCGGTCACGAAGGCGACCTTGCCGTCCACCTCGCGCATGGGTGTGGGCAGGGCGGGACACTCACGGGGAGCGACGGTCCCGTGATCGGCAGCGGCCGCCGCGAGCGGGGAGAGCCATGCCGCAGCCGGGCTCCCGGCCGCAGCGAACACGGTGCGCTCGAGGAATCGGCGCCGCTCGCGCCCTGCCCCGCTCATTTTGCGACTCTTGGGCTCATCGTGCGCGGACATGCGGTGGCTCCTCGGACGGTCCAGAGAAACGGGGACGACGGCTTATCCTAGGCGGTGCGATCGCGAGCCGCCACGGGCGCATCCGCACCGCTCCGGGGGTAAACTCCTCCCGCTGCCGAGGCCCGCGCTGCGCCGCGGTGCGGCGGGCTCGCCAGCGGGAGTGACAACCATGGTGGACTTCTCGAAGGACCCGACGGCACGAGGCTTCTATGCCCCCGACCGCTTCGAATCGAACGTCTTCGATTGCGAGGTGCAGGGACGGGTGCCGACGGAGATGAACGGCGCGTTCGTGCGCGTCGGCACGGAATGGCTCTATCCGCCGCGCTTTGCCGACGATTCGATCTTCAACGCCGACGGCTTCGTCGGCCTGTTTCGATTCAAGAACGGCGTCGTGGACTTCGCGGGACGCTGGGTGCGCACGGCGCGCTGGCACGAGGACATGGCGGCGAGCCGGCAGCTTTACGGCTACTACCGCAATCCGTTCACGGACGACCCGCGCCTGCGCGCGCAGACCATCGAGAGGCCCTACCTGCGCACGCTCGCCAACACCAACGTCATCGCGCATGCCGGCAAGCTCTTCGCGATGAAGGAGGATGGGCCGCCGTACGAGCTCGATCCGAAAACGCTCGCGACCCGGGGGCCGATGAGCTTCGAGGGCCGCTATCGCAGCCAGACCTTCAGCGCGCACCCGAAGATCGATCCGGTTTCGGGCGAGATGATCTGCTACGGATACGAGGCGACGGGACTCGCGAGCAACGACGTGTTCCTCTACAGCGTCGATCGAGCGGGCCGTGTCACTCGCGAAGTGCGCTTCAAGGCGCCCTACGTGAGCATGATCCACGATATCGCCGTCACGCAGCGCCACATCGTCTTCCCGGTGTTCGCGTACACCACGAGCCTCGAGCGACTGCGGGCGGGCAGAATCCACTGGGCGTGGGATGCGCATTTACCGACCTACATCGGAATCCTCCCGCGCGATGGCGAGGCGCGCGACATGCGCTGGTTCAAGGGTCCGACGCGCTCGATCGTGCACACGTTCAACGCGCGCACCGAGGGGAGCAAGGTCATCCTGGAATCCCCCGTGACCGAGACCAATCCGTTTCCGTTCTTCCCGCCGGATCCGGGCAACGGGGATTCCGCCCAGGCGCGCCACGGCACCACGATCCGGCGCCACGTGTTCGAGCTCGACTCCAAGCGGGACGATTTCAGCGAGGAGATTCTCTTCGAGCAGTCGGTGAGCGGCCTCGGCCGCATCGACGATCGCTACATCTCGCTCCCCTACCGCTACGCGTACACCGGGTTCAGCGACCCGAGCCGACCGTTCGATGAATCGCGGGCCGGAAATCTGCGCGGGCGGGTGACCAACTGCTACGGGCGCTTCGATCTCAGGAGCGGGGCGTCCGCGGCGTATTTCGCCGGCGACACCCATACGCTCAACGAACCGGTGTTCGTCCCGCGCCGCCCCGACAGCCCCGAAGGCGACGGCTACCTGATCGGCATCGCCAACAACCTTGCCGAGATGCGCTCGGAACTCGTCATCGCCGATGCGCAGCACCTCGAAGCGGGCGACCTCGCGCGGATCATCCTGCCCTTTCGCCTCGGAGCGCAGGTGCACGGCAACTGGATTTCCGAGGATCGTCTGGCATTCGCCTGAGACGACACGGTTTGAGGAGCACTCGAGCAATGCATGACCTCATCTGCGATGAGAATCGGGCGGACGCATCCGGCCCGTCGGCGCGACGGCTGTCGCGCCGCGGTTTCCTCGGCCGTGCCGCAGCGCTCGCGGGCTCGACCGCCGTGCTCGCGAGGCTGAGCGCGCTCGCCGGCTTTGCGAGCGCACCGCGCGGTCCGGTCGTTGGCTTTCACATGGACCGCCCCTACCTCGACCCGAGCGGCGCCGCCGAGCCGTACCATCCGCCCTGCGGCACCCGCTCGGGCGAGGGAATGGCCGAGATCGCGACGGTCCAGCTTCTCGGTCAGTTCGGCTACTGCTGACGGCGCGCGCCCCCCCGGGGCGGCCCCGAGCGCTCGCGCCATCCCAACCGGAGCAACGGCCTTGATCGAATTTCCCAAGAATGCTCGCGGCTTCAACCAGCCGATGCGCTTTGAGGCGGATGTCTACGACTGTCAGGTCGTGGGCAAGATCCCCTCCGACTTCACCGGCGCCTACGTGCGCGTCGGGCCGGAGTTCTACTTTCCGCAGAAGTATGCCGATGACGGACCCGTCGACGGCGACGGCTACATCAACCTGTTTCGTTTCCGGAACGGCCGCGTCGACTACAAGAGTCGCTGGGTGAAGACGCTGCGCTGGGAAAACGACCGCGAAGCGCACCGGCAGCTCTACGGTAAGTACCGCAATCCGTTCACCGACGATCCGAGCATCCGCGATCTGACGATCGCGAAGCCGAGCCTGCGCACCTCGGCCAACACCCACACACTCGCGCACGCGGGCAAGCTCTTCGCCATCAAGGAGGACGCGCTGCCTTACGAGATGGACCCGCGGACGCTCGATACCCGCGCACCGTGGAACTTCCACGGCGAGTACGACAGCCAGACCTTCTCCGCGCACAACAAGATCGATCCCGTGACCGGGGAACTGCTCGCCTACGGCTACGAGGCGGCGGGGCTGTGCACGCCGGATCTGTTCGTCTACACGCTCAGCAAGGCGGGCCACGTGACGCGGCGCTGGCGGCTCAAGATGCCGCGCGTGAGCATGATCCACGACATGGCGGCGACCCAGAAGCACTTCATCTTTCCGTTCGGCCCGTACGTGACGAGCCTCGAATGGCTCAAGGCCGGCAACTGCCACTGGGGCTGGGACCCGCGCGAGCCGAGCATCATCGGCGTCCTCCCGCGTGATGGGGATGCAGAGGATGTGCGTTGGTTCAAGGGCAAGGCGCGCGCGATGGTGCACATCCTCAACGCCAAGAGCGAGGGAAACATCGTCACGCTCTATGCGGCACACGTCGACGGCGCCTTCATTCCCTTCATGCCCTATTTCAAATCGGTCGACGGCTCGCCCTTGCAGGGGAGCGGTGCGCTGTTTCGCAAGTACACGATCGATCTCGGCTCGCGGCACGACACCTACCAGGAGGAAGTCCTGTGGGACACCCCGGTGCAGGACATCGCGCGCATCGATACGCGCTTCATGACGCTGCCCAACCGCTACGGCTTCTCCGGCTACAACGATTCGAGCAAGCCCTTCGACGAGCGACGCGCCGGGAATCTCCGTGGCCGCGTCATGAACTCGTATTGCCGCTTCGACCTCGAGAGCCGCGAAGTGCGCTCTTATTTCGCGGGCGATGTCCACAGCCTGCAGGAATCCTGCTTTGTGCCGCGCACGGGGAGCACGAGCGAGGGGGACGGTTACCTGATCGGCGTTGCCAATAACTATGCCGAGATGCGCTCGGAGCTCATCATCGCCGACGCCCGGCATCTCGAGGACGGCGACGTGGCGCGCGTCATCCTGCCGTTCCGCTCCTCCGGCCTCCACGGCCTGTGGATCGGCGACGACGAGGTGGACTTCGGCTAGCGGGGCCGGGAGCGCGCCGGCTCACTCACCGATCGGGCGCGACTCGGCCTTGGTGCCTCCGGGCCAGCCCGTGCCGCGCTTGTAGGCCTGGGGACCCTCGAACACGGCTTCGACGCGCGAGATCCTGCCGTCGACGAACTTGAACATCTCCGTGTTGAGGATCTCGTTCGGATAGCGCATCCCCTCCGGCATGGCGAAGGAGTGCCCCTCATAGCTCCAGCTCTCGACATTCCCGCGCCGCATGAAGTCGAAGACCGCGAACACCACCTGGCGCGGCACGTCGACGATGGGAAAGCGGGCATCCTCATACCCGGTGATGAAGGAATAGGACAGGTACGCGAGCTGCTTGCCGCAGCCGATGCCCATCAGGTGCGGCCGCGGCGGCTCGCCCGGCACCTCAGTCGGGGGCGGTCCGAGGGGCACGGGCGGGGTGTCGTGGGGCCCGAGCGCCGTCACGTTGCCATCCTCGAGGCGGATGCACGAGTCGGCGTAGGGCGCAAGCGAACCGTCGTGGAAGGCGACCGAGCGCAGATACCCGAGCGCGCCGCGCTCGAGCTGCGCACGTGAGAGCCGCGTGCGCAGCGGTTCCTCACGCTGCATGATCGCCATCCAGCTCGGGTCGCGCGGCGGCATGTTGGCGGCACCGCGCGCATGGCGGTCGACCACGGTCTCGATCTCCGTGATCCTCCCGTGGACCACTTTCAATCGCACGGCGAGAAAATCCGGAAACGGAAACTCGTGATTCTCGAGCAGCGTCACGTAGCTCGCGACGCCTCCGCTTTGCGGATCGTACACATCGTGCCGGTACGCGCCGTAGCGGTTGAAGGTCACCCACAACGCCTCACCGAGCGTGAGCTCGGCGCCGTTTTCCGTGTAGCGGTAGTGTGCCGCGACCGGCACCCGCGCGGGATCGTGCCGGGCAAGCGCATTGAGATAGGCGTCCATGAAGCCCTTGAGGCACCCATCCCCACAAGCGGTTGCGCTCGCGGCGGCAAGCGCCGCCCCCGAGTTCCCGAGGCCGAGCGTGACGGCGGCAAGCACAACGAACCGTGCGCTGCGTGCCCGGGCACTCTTCGTGTTGAATCGCGACATCGTCCCCTCCCCCGGTCGCGTGGCTGCCCGGTCGATTCTACTACGGCGGCAGGGGCGGGCCGCCGGGCGGTTGGCCCGATGCGCTCCCGCGCACGCGCGCCGTCCACGGCGAGGGCATGCCGTAGGGCACGTAGACGAACACCGACTCGATACGGCTGATCCGGCCGCGCTCGATCTTGAAGACTTCGAGAAAGTGCCACGCGTGCGGCGCCAGGATCGGCGACTTCTTCACCGTGCCGTCGGTGAGGACGTAGCGATCGAGAACGCCCGAATGGTCGATGAAGCCGCTCGCGAGCACCAGGCCGCGCTCCTCATCCACGAGCGGGAAGCGCCGGTCGCGAAGCCGCGTGTCCCAGCGGTAGTTGCCGAGCTTGAATTGCTCCTCGCAATGCAGGCGCGAATAGGGATTGGCGGCGCGCAGATCGCCCGCGGTGGGCATGCCGTTCTCCAGTCGGCCGCAGTCCGCTGCAAATTGGGTGAAGATCTTCCCGTCGTTGAGCTGCAGGGTGCTGAAGTAGCCGTAAGCGAGATCGATCATGCGCGCGCGTGGAACGCGCTCGTCGAGCGGGACCGCGCGCCGGAACGCCGGATCGGGCGAGAGCTGCATCGGATCCCCGCGCGGGCCGGTCTCGCTTTTGCGGTTGACGATGAGCTCGGCCTCGGCGATGCGGTGCGCGTCGACTTTCAATCGCAGTGCGAGATACGCCGGCACGCCGCGTTCCTCGATGACACCGAAGTACGCGACCTCTCCATGCTCCGGGTCGGCGAAGGTGATGGCGTGGCTCGGGTCGCCCCTGCGGCTCGCCGTCGCCCAGAGGCCGTCGCCGATCGCGAGCGCGACGTTGTTCTCGGTGTACATGGCCCCCGGCGCCCAGTCGAGCGACGAGGGGTCGTGCGCCACCAGCGCATCGAGGAAGCGTCCGATGACGCTCTCGAGGCACGAGCGGTCGCAGGCAGCGCCCTCGGCCGCCCACGCAGCCGGGCAGAGCGAGGCGATCAGCACGGCCGCGACCGCGCGCAAGTGCGGCGCGCTCACCGCGCTCCCCCGCTCGCGGACGCGGCCGCCGGCGCCGCGGGCGGCGGACGGAAATACACCGGCAGCGGGGGCTGCGTCTCGTATGCGCCCTCGAGCTGGGCGAGCTCCTCGGTGCTCAACGCGGTGGCGAGCGCTTTCGCCGGATCCTCCAGCTGACTCGCCTTCGTTGCACCCACGATCGGCGCCGAGACGCCGGGCTGCGCGAGCAGCCACGCAATCGCGATCTCCGCGGGCCGTACGCCCCGCGCACGCGCCACCGCGGCGACGGCATCGATCACGGCCTCATCCGCGCTGCGCTTGAAGCGATCGCGGGCCATCACCGAGTGCGAGCGCACGGTGCCCGAGCGACGGCTTCCGGCGAGCAGCCCGCCGCCGATCGGGCTGTAGGGAATGAGCCCGACGCCCTCCTCGCGGCAGAGCGGGATCATCTCGCGCTCCTCCTCGCGGTAGAGCAGGCTGTAATTGTTCTGCATGCTCACGAAGCGCGCGAGCCCGAGCTGATCGGCGCGGTAGAGAAGCTTCGCGAACTGGTAGGCGGACATGGTCGAGCCGCCGAGGTAGCGCACCTTGCCGGCGCGGATGAGCTGCGTCAGCGCATCGAGCGTCTCCTCGATGGGCGTCTCGCGATCGAAGCGATGGATCTGATAGAGATCGACGTAGTCGAGCCCGAGCCGCCGCAGACTGTCGTCGATCGATTGAAATATGTGCTTGCGCGAGAGGCCACGCTGATTGGGCCCGGGTCCCATCGGGTGGAAAACCTTGGTCGCGATCACCGCATCCTCGCGCTTGACGCCGAAGGCTTTCAGAGCGCGCCCCAGGATCTGCTCG
Source organism: Steroidobacteraceae bacterium (assembly GCA_035523875.1). Lineage (GTDB taxonomy): Bacteria > Pseudomonadota > Gammaproteobacteria > Steroidobacterales > Steroidobacteraceae > JASHUC01. Next base: position 32,240 of record DATKPY010000034.1, on the reverse strand, counting down.
CTCTCGCCGAGTGAGTAGACATTCGCCGTGTCGAAGAAGTTGATGCCGAGATCGAGCGCCTTGCGAACGATGGCGAAGCTCGGCTCCTCGGGCAACATCCAGTCGGATCCGGAGCCGAAGCTCATGCATCCGAGGCAAATCCGCGAGACCTTGAGTCCCGAGGAGCCGAGCCGTACGTATTCCATGAGCCCTCCCTCGGGCGGAGCCGCGTACCATGCGAAGTGTAGCGCACCGTGCCCGGACGCATCGCTGCGCCCTGGGAGACCCCCGAGGCAACGGCCGGACCGCTCGTGCTGCGGGAGTTTGCAGCAGATCACACCGCGATGCGCCGATCCCGCATAAGTTTCCACGCATGGGAGTTGCACCACCGCCGAGTTCCGCCGTCCCGTCCGCCGCGAGCCTCGCCCCGGCGCTCGAGTGGCCGGACCCGGAGCGCCCCTTCGCGCCCGCGCTCGAGGCCGAGTACCTGCGGGCGCAGCTGCTGCAGAACCGCCCGATCATCCGCGGGGCTGCCACGGTCGCGCTCCTCGTCGCGATCGCGCGCATCGCCGAGCAATTCTCATCCGCCACTCCCGGGCCGCTGCTCATCGCGCAGTTCGCGCTCATCATCGCGGGCTCGGTGGCCCTTGTCGCGCTCGCCTGGTCTGCCGCGCTCGAGCGGCGCTACCTCCCGGCCGCAGAGCTGATCGTGCCGCTGCGCAATGCCCTGGTCGCCGCCCATCTCGCGGTGGCGGCCACCCACGGCGAACCCGATCTGCTCATGATCCTGCCGCTCATGCTGATCGGGCCGTTCCTTTTCATGGGGCTGCGCTTTCGAGTCGCGCTTCTGTGCGGGGTCGTCACGGGCGTCACCTTCGTTCTCCTCGCCGCCAGCTTGCACCTCCGTCAGCCGTTCCTGCTGCGTTCCGGGGTGCTTCTCGCGCTCGCACTGATCGCCTGCGCCGTGACGAGATTGCAGATCGAGCGTCTGGCACGCATGGCATTCCTCGAGCGGCGCGTGATGACGGAGTTCGCGCAGCGCGATGCGCTCACCGGAGCCAAGAACCGCAGGGTGTTCGATGAGCACCTCACGCGGATCTGGCAGCACGCAGCGGCCGACCGTGCGGCGCTCGCGATCGTGCTGATCGACGTCGATCACTTCAAATCCTACAACGATCGACACGGGCATCTCGCCGGAGACGAGGCACTGCGCCACATCGCCCGCTCGGTGCAGACGTTCGTCCTCGGCGCGCAGGACATCCTCGCGCGCTACGGCGGGGAGGAGTTCGCGGCGGTTCTCTACGGCATCGAGGCGCAGCAGGCGTGGGAGCTCGCGGAGCGGATGCGACGTGCCGTGATGGGCCTCACGATTGATCACGGTCGCTACCGCAGCGCTCAACGCGTCACGATCAGCGTCGGCGTGGCCGCCATCCACCCCGCACCAGAGCGCGACTGCCGCGGAGCGTTGCAGTTGGCCGATCAGGCGCTCTACGAGGCGAAGCTGCGCGGACGCAATCGCGTGGAGCTCATGGACGAGGCGCACTACGAGCTCATCGAGACTGGCGTCTTCCGAGCCTCCGTGAGCGAATCCGTGCAGAGCGCGTGGCGCTCGTGAGCGCTTCAGCCGAAGGGATTGACGCCGATCAGGGCCGCGTGTAGCCAGAACGCGAACACGGCCCACGCCACGGCGCCGGCCAGCACCGTCACCACATCGCCCGCTGCACTGCCGGGCGGATAGGCCGTGCCCGTCCGTCGGTCGCGGCGACGCAGGACCGCGAAGTCGGCGGCGGCCCAAACGAGAAACGCGCCGAACAGCACCACATCGTGGAGCATCCCGGTCGCGAGCAGATGCCCCAGTGCCCAGATCTTCACGCCGGCGAGCATCGGATGGCCGATCGCCGCCTTCAGGTGGTTGCGCGGTACGTACGCCGCCGCGAACAGGACGAAGGCGATCAGCGTGAAGAGCGCATTGAGATGGCGCAACCATCCCGCCGGCACGTAGAGCACGGTCGGATGCGCGCGTGCGAGGCCGAAGCCCCACACGATGAGCGCGAGTCCAGCCCCAGAGACGAGCGCGTAGAGCGCCTTCCAGAGGTTCAGGCCGAGCCGCTCGATCGCGCGCTCGCGCAAGCCCGGCGCGTAGATCCGCACGCTGTGCGGCGCGAGAAACAGCACGAGGCCGATGATCATCACGTCCATACGCTACTCGGGGTGGAATCTGCCATAGGCAGGCACCGATTTGAACAGGTCACCGCGCGGGGTGCTCGAGGCACCCGGACACACCGTGCGCGGGGGTCGGGGGACCGTGAGAAAATCCGGTATGGCCGTTGCGGGGGGCGCGGAGACGATATAGCAGCCATCGCTTACCCAGTAGACCCGCTCGCCGGTCTCCATGCGGTACTGCTCGCCCGCGTGATGCGCCGGCGAGTCGGACCCGATTCCCCCGGCAGAGCCCGAGCTCGATCGAGATTCGTCCGTGGCGGTGGCAGCCTCGCTCGCGGTCCGGGAGGCGGCAATGTCGCGCACCACGCGCCTCGCCTCCGACCACCAGTCGACCTGGGGGGTGACCTGCAGCTCCGGCGGCTCCGCGAAGCCCGGAATCGCGAGCGGCTCGGCATCCGGCCTCACAGGGCGCACGGGCGCGATAGGGTGCAGGAGCGCTGCCCCCGGGGTCGAGGGGAGCCGCAATCGCGCCTGCTCGGGGAGACGCAACCACACCATCGAGGGCGCGGCGAGCTCCATGAGCCCGGCGGGCGGAACCGTTGAGCGCAGAAGCAGCATGCTCACGAATGCGCCGTGCAGTGCGAGCACGAGCGCGACCACCAGCGCACGACGTCCTCGTGCGCTCGGTGTGCTCAAGGGAACGGCGTGCCATCCGAACCCGACCCGCGGCGCAAGCGTTGCGGCCACGTTCAGTTCCCGGGCGCCGCACCACGGTCGCAGATCTCTGCCGAATAGTCGGTGAGCACGTCGAGCTCCGCTCGCACACGCTCGGCCTCCTCCTGGCAGCCATGCTTCTCGAGCAGCACCGCGGCCGTACGGCGCTCGTCGAGCTCGCTCGCGAAGAGGGCAAGGATCTCCGCATCCGTCAAGCTGCGACGCGGTACCTCGCCGATCGCGCCGCAGAGGGGATCGTGCGCCGGTAGCGCGGCGAGCGGGACCGCCTGAGCATGATCGAGTGTGGCGAGGAGCGAGCGCAGCGCGGCGACGCGTGCCGCCTGGCGCCCCTTCAGTGCCGCACGCAAATCCAGCGTGAGGCGCGATCGCAAGCGCTGCTCGAGATCGGACATCGCTCCTCGACCCCCTGTGCTCGCGCCGCGCGACGGCTCGCCGCTGCGCGAGTCGCCGCCACCGCTTAGCCGTCCTCGCACTGCCTGCAGCGTAGCGGCCCCTGCTCGTCCTCACCTATGACGTATCGCGCGGCCTGAAGTTTCGGTACGAGCACGGTGATGGAGAGGAGGATCTCCTTGCAAGCCCTGGCTTCGAGGGATTCGCCGGGGCGTCGCGGGCCGAGCGCACCGAGCTCGCTCACCAGGCAGGCGGACAGCGATTGCAGCTGGGCAATGGAGGTCTCGATCAGCATACGAGCGGAAGTGGTCATGGCGGTCTCCGGGGAGACTGTATATATATCCAGTTCGTCCGGCGGATGCAAGCCCGCCGCGGATCCATCACACCTCGAGGCCGATGGATCGCATGAGCTCGAGCCCGTTGCTCTTCGTCACCACGCCCTCGCGCAGCCTGAAATCGAACTGCATCCGCCCGTTGGCCACCTCGTCCTGAAAGTGCATGTTCTTGAGACTCCCGGGCGCGAGACCGCGAATCTCCGTGAGCGCGAGGTCATGGGTCGTCGCGAGCCCGATCGCGCCGCGCCTCGCGAACGCGGCCAGGAGCGCCTGGGCGCCGATGCGGCGGTCGTTGGAGTTGGTGCCCTGGAGCACCTCATCGAGTAGGAACAGCAGTGGGCACTCGAGTGCCGCGAGATCGTGGAGCTGCCGCAGTCGGGTGATCTCGGCGTAGAACCGCGAGCTCCCCTCGCGCAGCGAATCGTTGATACGGATGCTCGCGCCGAGCTGCAGCCGCGTGAGCGCAAGGTGCTGCGCCCGCACCGGTGCGCCGGCCATTGCGAGCACCACGTTGATCCCGACCGTCCTCAGAAGCGTGCTCTTGCCCGACATGTTCGAGCCGCTCACGAGCAGCACGCGCGTGGAGCCGGTGAGCTCCACGTCGTTGCGAACGCAGCTGGCGGCGGGGATAAACGGATGGCCGAGACCCACACCGTGGAGCTGCGCTTCCCCCTCGAGGAGCCTCGGGAGCACGTCGGCGGGGTGCTCGTGGCGGTACTGGGCGAGCGAGGAGAGCGCCTCGAAGTGCCCGACGGCCTCGACCCAACCGCGCACACTGCCGGCGTGCGCCGCGCGCCAAGCCTCGGCTGCGAGCGCGACGTGCAACGGGTACATGAACGGCACATTGAGGAGCCAGCGAACCGCGAGATTCTCCCGATGACCCGCGAGCTCGGCGATCACCGCGAGCTTCTCGAGGTTGCGTGCCGCGCCCGAGCCCTCGGTTGCAAGCCGCTGCGCGAGCTCGCGCAGCGGCTGCGCCTGGAAGCGCTCCTGCTCCATCTGGGCGATGAGCTCGGCCAGCATCCGCACGTCCGCGAGTGCCCGCTCGGTGCCATCGAGGACGCGCGCCACCGGTGCCGCAAACACACGAAGCGCCGCGAACTCGATGACGAGGACAGCGATGAACGGAGTGCGCACCGCGGCGAACGCCCACAAGAGCGCGCCGGCCAGCATGAGCGCCGGCAGCAGGATTGCGATGAGAAGCAGTCCCCGGCGCGCGAGCGCATGGGGGGCCTCGACCCACTCGAGAAGCCCCTCCGGGTGTACCGCGAGGGCCGATTCCTCCCCGAGCGCATCGATCCGCTCGCGCAGGTCCACGCGCGGCCTGAGATCCTCGATGCAGGCGTGGCGCCCTTCGATCTGCGCGATCGTCGCCGGCGCGAGCAGCCAGCGGGCGAGCGTCTCCTCGCCCATGCGTGTGCGCGCCGCGCACAGCAGCTCGAACAGTCCGCCCGCACCGAACAGATCGAGATCCGCCGCATACACGTGATGCGGATCGTTGAAGCGCGCGCCCTGTTGTCCGCCGCCACTCCAGCGATCCTCGATGCGGGCGAGTCCGCGCCGATAGAACGCCGCGCCGCGCTCAGCCCGCGAGCGCCGCTCCCGCAATCGGGCATGGTAGAGCACCGCCGCCACGAACGATCCGATCGGTACGAGCAGCCACCATGCCGACAGCGCGTGGCGGTGAAGCGCCGCCCACCCGAGGAGCAGCGTCGCCGCCGCCAGAGCGAGCCTGAGGGTGCCGATGCGCGCCTGGGCGCGGGCGAGCCGCTCGGCACGCGCGCAGCGCGCGGCCAGGCGGCGCTGATATTCTTCGGACGCTGACACCGGGTCATTCTAGACGGAACCGGGGTAGACTCCGCGCGTGCCGCACAGCTCTCGCGCCATGGGCCTCCGCTCCCCCACCGGACGGCCGTTCATCTCGTATGGTCTGCCGCGGCGGCCGTGGCAGGACCTCTACCACCATTTCATGACGATCGGCTGGCCGCGGCTGTTCGCGACCTTTGCCGGCTTCTTCGTGCTCTTCAATCTCGCCTTCGCGTGCCTCTACGATCTCGAGCCCACAGGGATCGCGAACCTCAATCCGAGCGGCTACTGGGGCACCTTCTTCTTCAGCGTCGAGACGCTCGCCACCGTGGGCTACGGCGACATGCACCCGCAGACGACCTTCGCGCATGTCGTCGCCTCGGTCGAGATCTTCACCGGCATGATGAGCCTTGCCCTGATCACCGGCATGATGTTCGCGCGCTTCTCGCGACCGCGCGCACGGATCCTGTTCGCGCGCCACGCCGTCATCCGCCCGCTCGACGGGCGCCAGACGCTGCTGCTGCGCGCCGCCAATGCGCGGCAGAACATCATCATGGAGGCCTCGGCGCAGCTGCGGCTCATTCGCGATGAGCGCACATCCGAAGGCTACCCGATCCGCCGCATTCACGATTTGCCGCTCAGGCGTCGCAAGCAGCCGCTGTTCCTGTTCGGGTGGACGATGATGCACGTCATCGACGATGCAAGCCCGCTCGCCGGCGCGAGCGAGGAGGCGCTCGCCGCGGCGCACGCCGCGATCCTGCTCAGCGTCCTCGGCACGGACGAGACGACCGGACAGGTGCTCATGGCACGGCACGCATATCTGCCCGCGGCCCTGCGCTGGAATCACACCTTCGTCGACATCCTCACCCCGGGGGCGGACGGCGTCGATCGCTTCGATTACACAAAGTTCCACGACGTCGAACCGCTCTGAGCGCGCGCCCCGCGTCGCACCCGGTGGCGAGGTGCGCTAGGATCGGTTCATTCATCAGGAGACGTTGCGATGGCCGACAAGCCGCTGAGACCGCCGGATTCTCTGCAGCGGATCGCCCCGAAGCTCGCCGAGCTCACGAGCCGGGTGCTGTTCGACGACGTGTGGGAGCGGCCGCAGCTCTCCAAGCGCGACCGCAGCCTCATCACCTGCGCCGCCCTCACCGCGCTCTACCGGCCCGAGCAGCTGCGCTTTCACTTCCGGCTCGCCCTACAGAACGGCGTCACGCGCGAGGAGATCGCCGAGCTCGTCACACACGTCGCCTTCTACGGCGGCTGGCCCGGAGCCGTGCAGGCCGCGCAAGTCGCCGACGAAGTGCTGAACACGCCGCCCTGAATCACTCCCCGGTGCTGTTCGCATCGGGCAGCGCGAAGACCCAGACCGCCGCGCCGGGCTGCGGAGGGTTCTGAATCTCGGGGACGAGCACCGGATAGGTTTGCGTGAGCGGTCCGCCGTGGCCCACCACGATCGCCAGATACTGTTTGCCCGCGACGCGGTAGGAGATCGGGCAGGAGGTCGGCACGTCGTTCAGACGCACCTTCCAGAGCAGCCGCCCCGACTGCGCATCGTATGCGCGCAGATACCGGTCGAGCGCCCCGGCGAAGACCACGCCGCCCGCCGTCGCGAGCACGCAGCTCGTCTGCGGCGCGCGCTGCCGATCGGTCCATACCGGCTGGCGAGTCCACAGGCTGAAGGCCTCCAGTCGCCCGAACTTGCCGTCGCTCTGCGGTGTCGGGCGAATGAACCAATCGACGCCGGAGGAAAGATTCGGGCGCTCGCCGGGCGGTGCCGGAATCAGATCCATGCACGCCTCGTTCATCGGGATATAGAGGACACCGCTCGTCGCATCGTAGGACGTCGCGATCCAGCTGCGCCCCGCGCCGGCATGCGGACAGATCGTGTGCGCCTTGCCATCGCCAACGACGACCTGCGGATTGATCGTTTTCCGGCCGGTGCTCGGATCGATCGCCGTGACGACGTTCTGCAGCCCGAGGTCCTTCGAGAAGATATAGCGGCCGCTTGCGGCGTCCATCCCCTCGTAGATCGCCATCTTCCCGGAGGTGACAACGAGCTTGCGCATCGTTCCATCCACGGGCAATGGGATGAGCTGCTGCTCGAACGCCCAGTCGAGATCCCACTGATCGTTCGGCAGGTGCTGGAAGTACCAGGCGAGCCGCCCCGTATCCGGATCGATTGCGAGCGTCGAATCCGTGTACAGGCCGTCGTTCGTGATGCCGGGCTTGCCGAGCGGGTGCAACAGCGGACCGGTATCGTAGGTCTGACCCACGCCGAAATAGGCGAGATGCAACTGGGCATCGTAGCTTCCGGCGGTCCACACGGAGGCACCATTGCGCTTCTCGAGCGGCAGTCCGTTCCAGCTCGCGCCACCCGGCGCACCGGGACGCGCAATCGTGTAGAACGTCCAGAGCTTGCGCCCGCTCGCGAAGTCGAGCCCGACGATCGAGCCACCGCCGGGGGACTGGCCGGCCACACCCTGCATCACACGACCCTGCGCGACGAGCGGGCCGCCGGTCACGCGCCAGGCCTTGCGGTAATCGGCCACCGCCGAATCCCACACCACGGCGCCCGTCTTCACATCGAGCGCGACCACGTGATCGTCGGAGGTGGGCACGAGGAGCCGGTCGCGATAAATCGCCAGATTGCGCTTGACCGCGGGCTGCGCATCGAGCGGCAGCGCGCGGGAATACTGCCAGAGCAGATCGCCCGTTGCCGCATTGAGCGCCTGGACATTGTCGCCGTAGCTGTCCACGAACAGCACACCGTCGTGCTCGAGCGGCGTCGCATCATCGGGCCCGATCGGAAGCGACCAGGCCCAAACCAGTCGCAGTCGAGCGACGTTGCCGCGATCGATCTCACGCAGGGGGCTGAAGCCCTGATCATCGTACGTGCGGCGCCACAGGAGCCATTCGCTCGCGGGGGGGTGCTCGATGAGCGCATCGGAGACCGGGGTGATGTGATCGAGTGGATTCGGGAGTATCACCGGCCGAGCGGGCGGCGCAAGCGGTGACAGCGGCATCATCGGCGGGGTCGGCGCGAGCGGACTGCGCGGAATCGTGAAGGCCGCGAGCGCCGCGGCAGCGGTCGGCAACTCGGTGCTGCCGGCGTGCCCGCCGTTGACCGCAATCACGTACGCGACGATCTGCGCGGTGAGCTCGGGGGAAAGCGATCCGGGCTTTGCCGGAGGCATGCGCGTGCGGACAAAGTTGACCAGCGCCGCAAGCGGCTTTCCGCCCCAATTCTGGCTGAACGCGTTGCCATCGAGCGCGCTCGCGAACTCCCCGCCGCTCAGCGTCTGACCGTGGCAGCTCGCGCAGTTCTCGGCGTAGCCGCGCTTACCGAGCGCGGCCTGCGGGGCCGTGAACGGCGCAGGCGTCCCCGTGTGTGCATGGCTGCGCGCCTGCGCGCTCGCAGCGAGCGGCACGAGGATGGCGAGAGCGCTCAGGATTGAGACCGTACATGGGTGAATGCATCGACGCGCTGACATCTCGGTCCGCCCCCTCATCGTTCCGCTCGCGTAGCGGCGCATTGAACCACTGTCGACCCGGCGGGGGCAACGCGCCCGTTCGACGGCTGGCGCGGTGTGCGGTCCCGGTATAACCTAGCTGCGCAGTGATCCCGCGCGCGCGGCGGGCGACTCGTCGCGGCTCGCACCGGGACCGTCGAGCGGTGCGAGAAGAACAAGATTTCCAGAAGAACAAATACAGGGGGGACCGATTCTATGACTGCCAAGACGTGGGATGTCTCGTACGAGTGGCGCGCGGTACTGATTCTGAGCCTCGCGTTCGGTCTGGTGGGAGTGGACCGCTTCGTCCTGCCGCCGCTCTTTCCGGCGATGATGAAGGACTTGAAGCTCGACTACCAGGATCTAGGCAACCTGGTGGGCGTGCTCGGGGTCGCCTGGGGCCTCTCGGCCATTCTCGTCGGCAACCTATCGGACCGCCTCGGGCGCCGTCGCGTGCTCGTGCCCGCCGTGGTGCTCTTCTCGGTGCTGTCGGTGCTGAGCGGCTTTGCGGCGGGGCTCGTGAGCCTGCTCGTCATTCGCGCGGTCATGGGGCTCGCCGAGGGCCCAGTCGCCTCGACCGGCGTTGCAGTGGCTGTCGAGGCCTCGCACCCGCGCCGCCGTGGAATGAACAACGGCTTCTTCCAGTGCACGATTGCGCTATTTGGAACCGGGTTTGCGCCGATCCTCGCGACTCAGCTGCTGCGGGTGACCTCCTGGCGCGCCGTGTTCTGGATCGTCGGCGCACCGGGACTCCTCGTCGCGCTCTTCATGTGGTTCACCATCCGCGAGCCCGCGACCACGGGTGCACAGGCTCTCGAGGGACCGCACAAACGCGCACCGCTCTCCGCGATGTTCAAACATCGCAACGTCCCGCTGTCGATGATCGGTTTGCTGTGCGCAATGACGGGCGTGTTCGTGCTTTCGGCGGTGATGCCGAATTATCTCGTCGACTACCTGAAGCTGAACCCGCAGCAGATGGGCTTCGTCACCTCGGCGATCGGTTTCGGCGGAGCGCTCGGCCAGCTCGGGCTCCTCACGCTTTCGGATTTCATCGGCCGACGCACGGCCACGCTCATCTCATTCGTCGTCGCGGCCGTGTTTCTGTGGCTTTTCATCCATACGGGCGCCGACATTCCCCGATTGTTCGTCCTGCTCTCAATCGCCGCGATGTTCAATTTCGGCGCGCTTGCGATCCTCGCCGGCCCGATTCCGGCGGAGGCGGCGCCGGTCGGCCTCATCGCCTCGGTCGCAGGACTCGTGATCGGAGCGGGCGAGATCTTCGGCGGCGGAATTGCCCCCTCGCTCGCAGGTACCGTGGCACAGCACCTCGGCATCGAGTACACGCTCTACATGGCGCTCGGCGGACAGATAGCCGGTCTCCTGGTGTGCGCGTTCCTCCACGAGACCGCGCCGCGCGTGTCGCACAAGAGCAGTCGCGGAAGCATCTCGGTGCTCGATAAGGCTCGCGATGCCACTCACTGACCGGCCCGACTGACCTCGGAGGTTACGGAGGGTTACAGTCGCTCCGCGGCAAATTGCCCCGCGGGCGCCCACGTTGGGGTAATCTGCGCTGCGTGTGAGCTTGATCGCAGGGGAAGTGATTGTGCGCAAGTTCGGGCTTCTGCTTGCGAGCCTCGGCGCGCTCGCCTGCGCCTTAACCGCAACGGCATTCGCGGACGACAACCCCCTCGGGTATTACATCGGCGCCGGCGTGGGCACAACCGACGTGCACCAGTCGTTCGTGGCCGACGCCGCCGCCGACAGCGGTGTGTACGACTATGACGACCATCGCTTGGGCTGGAAGGTGCTCATGGGCATCCGCCCGATCCCCTTCATCGGCGCGGAGCTCGAGTACCTGGACTTTGGGAGCACGCATATCGGCGCGGGACCTCTGGTCGTGAGTGCCGGCGGGAGCACCACGACCGGTGAGTTCACGGGCGCCGACGCGCACGCGAGCGCGGGCGCCGGGTTCGTTCTCGGCTATCTGCCGCTACCCGTGCCGTGGCTCGACGTGTTCGGCAAGCTCGGTGTCGCCCGGTTGCAGGAGCACGATACCTACGGAGGGGATTTTCCGGTCACGCTCACCTCCTGCACGACGAGCTGTACGGTCCTGCAACCGGGGTCGTTCTCGATCAATCGCGTCGACACCGGATTGGGCTACGGCGCCGGCGCCCAGGCGAGTTTCGGCGCATTCGCCGTCCGGGCGGAGCTCGAGCGGCTCCAGACTGGAATCGATAACCCCTACCTTCTCTCCGTGGGGTTCACCTGGTCCCCGTGGCGGTAATCGGGCGCGAATGAGCGGCGGCGGGCGAAGCGAGGGGCGACTGTACTTCGAGGACCTGCGCGTCGGCCAGCGCTTCACCGCGACGGCGACCCATACGCTCGATGCGGCCGAGATCAAGGCATTTGCGGCGCAGTTCGATCCCCAGCCGTTTCATCTCGATGCGGATGCCGGACAGGCGACGGTCTTCGGTGGACTGGTCGCGAGCGGGTGGCACACGGCTGCGCTCACGATGCGCCTGATCATCGAAGGCGGACCGGCGATGGCCGGCGGAACCGTCGGACTCGGCGCCGAGTTGAGCTGGCACAAGGCTGTGCGGCCGGGTGATACGTTGAGCGTGAGCGGCGAGGTGGTCGAATCCATTCCCTCGCGCACGCGCTCCGATCGCGGCCGCATCGTCATGCGCATCGAGACGCGCAACCAATCCGGCGCGGTCGTGCAGACGTGCGTCTCGAGACTGCTGGTGCCCTGCAGGAACCCCGACGCACGGCGCGACTGAGCCGCCCCTTACGGTCCCTCCGCCGCCCGCTTCATCGTCGCAAGCAGCGCCGAGAACACCTTGGTTCGTTGCGCGCGTGCGGCTTCCCGCGCCTGCGCGCTCGCCAAGTCCGACTGATCGTAGAAGAGCCGGTAGATGATCCGCGAGCGGTTCGCTCCTACGGGCTCGACCTCGAGCGTCCCGTGATACAGCGTCTTCGAGTCCGGCTGGGTGTAGGTGTAGGAATGACGACTCTTGCCGACCATCACCTCGACGATGCGATCGCCCAGGCGGCGCACGGTGCCGAGGTCGCCCGAACCGGAGGCGTACGTGCAGCTCATCTTGATCCATGCGCCGATGTCGCAGAAGCCGCCGATCTTTCTCCACACGCTGTCTGCCGAGCGATCGACCGAGACATCGAGCGTGATCGTGGTGTAGTCGGCGGCGAGCGCCGTTGCGGTGCAGAGCGCGGCGCTCAGCGTGAGCAGCATCAACGTGAGGCGTGCTCGCTTCATCATCGTTCGACTCCCCTGCATGGACCCGCACAGTTGCTTGCGCGCAAGTGGATACCGGCGCAACGAGCCGCTTCGCGCGCGAAGCGCCTGGGGCTCGCTCGTGTCGATGATCTCACGAAACTCGCGGCGCTTGTCGGCCGCGCTCGCGGTGCCCCCGGTTGCCCAGGTCTCAGCGATGGCGTCGCCGCTGCGAGAATCCGAGCGCGATGACGCCGAGGCCCATCAAGGTCAGTCCCGTCGGCTCTGGCACCGGGGTCGAGCTCGGGCTCGACACGGCGGTGACGCCGAGCAGAATCGGGCTCGTGCACGCACAGTCGTTGGTGATCACGAAGTCAACGAGCGTCTGACCCGCGAAGCTGGAATCGAGGGCGAACTGCTGCTCGTCGACCCCGTAGTTGCCCGTGCGTCCGGTCGTGACGTTGCCGGTTGCACCGGCGCCGAGACAGGTGGAAGGGTCGTTGCAGAGAAAGGCGTTCTGCGTCGTCGTTCCGTTGATCGTGCTGGTCGTGACCGGGTTGCTCAGATAGAAGTCACGAATGTTCGAGCCGCCATCGAGGGTGAACGTCTCAGTCGCACCGGCGCTCCCGAAGAACTCCACGGTCGCGACCTGACCGGTGTCGGCGGACGCCCAGTAGGCGTTCATGAGCGTATACACATCGGTAACACCCGCCACGCCGACCGGAACGGTGAGACTGCGTCCGGAGGTGAAGTTGAAGCCGTCGTAGAAGTTGCAGGCACCCGCCCCGGGTAAGCCGGCAATCCCGCAGCTCGACCCGGACGAGGTGATGTCGAATGAGGCGCCGAAGGAGTTGGAAGGCGTCAAGACTCCCGTCGGGAACGTATTGATCAGTCCCGTCTGGATATCGTTGGTCTTCGTGAAGTCGGTGATGTAGGTTTCCGTTGCGGCCTCGCTCGCCGTCGCGGCACACAGGGCTGCCGCCATCAACAGCGCAGAGCGGACCCACGAGGGGCCAAGACTGTCAGAGCTCATGCAGATTCCCCCAGACGATGGCGAACGGTAGCGGTTGGCTTTCGGTCGCTCAGCGCGCCGCGGTTAATTCACTTATTCTCGGCGACCGCGTAGCGGAACTCTACTCGCTGGTCCTCGCACGAGCAAGCGTGGTTTTGACTTAATTCGCGACAGTCACTCGCACGGTGAGATCAAATCCCGTCGGACCCGCCGGTCGAGCCACGCCGCGCAGCGGCCGGAGTCGGCCGCTCGATCCCGGCCATGCACTCCGTTCGGAACAGTCCGTGCGCAACGGGCAGTGCGGCGAGCGACCCGATCAACTGCGCAATGACGAAAGCGGGGACGTCGGCTGCCCGGATTCCCGTGAACGTGTTCGTCAGCGACCGCGCGACCGTGATGGCCGGATTCGCAAACGAGGTGGAGGCAGTGAACCAATAGGCCGCACCGATCCAGGCCGCGATCATCCAGGGCGCATCCTGCGGTCGGCGATGTCCGAGGATGACGAGCACGAGCCCGAAGGTGGCCACGGACTCCGCCAGCCATTGACCCGCCCCGCTGCGCTCGTGCGCCGAGGTTTGCAGCCACGGTAAAGCGAACATTGCGTGGGCGAGGACAGCCCCGAGGCAGCAGCCGAGAACCTGAATGACGGCATAGGCGCCTGCATCGCGCCACGAGAGCGATCCGCGCAGCGCCTGCACCAGCGAGACGGCGGGGTTGAAGTGAGCCTCGCTCACCGGGCCGAAGAGCGACACCAGAAGCGCGAGCACCGCCACCGTCGCCGCGGTGTTCGCCAACAGCGCGATCGCCGCGTTCCCGCCCGCGAGGCGCTCGGCCATGACACCCGAGCCAATCACCGTTGCGGCAAGCAGCAGCGAACCGAGGGCCTCCGCCGCCAAGCGCCGCGGCAAGCTCATGTCGACTCGGGGGGCGCTTCTCCCCTGCCGATCGCATCGAGCGTGTGCTTGAGCCTAATCCGATCGATTGAGGCGAGCGGCAGGCTGGTGAAGATCCTGATGCGATTGTCGAGTGCCTGAAACGTCGAGCGGAACGCCAACCAGCGGTCGGCATCCGATCCTGCGACCGCCGCGGGGTCCGCCAGTCCCCAGTGAGCGGTCATCGGCTGCCCGGGCCAGAACGGGCAGAGCTCGCCTGCCGCGTTGTCGCAGACCGTGAAGACGAAGTCGAGTCGCGGCCCGTCCGCGGTCGCAAACTCGTTCCAGCTCTTGCTCCGCAACCCCGTGGTCGGGATCCGCATCCGCTCGAGCAGCTCGAGGGCGATCGGATGGACCGCGCCCTTCGGGTGACTACCGGCGCTGAAGCCGCGAAATCTTCCGCCACCGGAATGATTGGTCAACGCCTCAGCGAGAATGCTGCGCGCCGAATTGCCGGTGCAGAGAAACAGAACGTTGTAGCGATGGTCGGTCAAGGGGCGCCCCGGGGACCCCTAGATGGCCCGCTTCGAACGCCGGGCCGCACACCGGGTCATGCCCGCCTCCTCTCGGTGCGGGGAGCCGATAGCGGGCGACAGTTCGCATCGCAGGGCTCGGCCGCCAGGCTGCAGCAGTTCTCCGTCAGGAACCCGACGAGGCCCCTTACCCGTTCCAGGTTCGCGCGGTAGTGGAGATTGCGTCCATCGCGGCGGCTCACGACGAGGCGCGCATGCTCCAGACCTCTGAGGTGGAACGACAGAGTCGGCGCCGGGACGGCGAGCCGCAGCGCCAACTCGGTGGGCGTATACCCATCCGGACCGCGCTTGACCAGCAACCGGTAGACGGCAAGGCGCGGCTGCGAGGCGAGCGCCCCCAGAGCAACGATCGCATCATTTATTTTCATACTTCCGATCATATCGAAGCATTCGCCATCGCGCCAGGAGCGGCTTGCCGCCTGCAGGCGCCGCTCCTGGCGCACCGGCCGGGCGCTTGGGCTCACAAGCGGTATACTCGGCGCAATGAACGACTTCGCGACCGGCGCCGCAACCGAGCAGAACACGCTCAGCCGCTCGTTACGCGCACGCCACGTCTCGATGATCACGATCGGTGGCATCATCGGCGCCGGATTGTTCGTCGGCAGCAGCGTGGCCATCGTCGCCGCAGGACCCGCCATCGTCGTGAGCTACGCGCTCACCGGCGTGCTGATCCTGCTCATCATGCGCATGCTCGGGGAGATGGCCGTCGAGATGCCGGAGGTTCGTTCATTCACCGAGTTCTCGCGCGCCGCGCTCGGCAACTGGGCCGGATTCTCGGTGGGCTGGCTCTACTGGTACTTCTGGGTGGTTGTGATCCCGGTAGAGGCGATCGCCGGAGCGGGCGTCATTGAGCGCTGGCTGCCGCTGCCGATCTGGGAGATCGGAGCCGTGCTCATGGCGCTCATGACGTGCGTGAATCTGATGTCCGCGCGCGCCTATGGCGAGTTCGAGTTCTGGTTCTCCTCCATCAAGGTCGCCGCCATACTCAGCTTCATCGTCGTCGTCGGCGCCTACGTCTGCGGGTATCGCTCGGCAACCGGGCCGACCTTCTCGAATCTGCTCGCGCACGGCGGGTTCGCACCGCGGGGAAAATTTGCCGTGCTGGCCGCCGTGACCACGGTGATCTGGTCGATGATGGGCGCCGAGGTCGTCACGATCGCGGCGGCGGAATCGCCCGAGCCAGCGCGGGCCGTGGCGAAGATGACCTCGACGATCATCAGCCGTATCGTGATCTTCTACATCGGTTCGATTTTCGTGATCGTCTGCGCAGTTCCATGGACCCGAGTGGTCTCCGGTCAGTCGCCGTTCACGCTCGCGCTCGATCAGATCCATTTCACCTATGCGAGCATGATCATGGCCATCGTGATCCTTACGGCGGTGCTTTCGTGCCTCAATTCGGCTTTCTACGTCGCCTCGCGGGTGTTATTCGTTCTCGCCAGCCGCGGCGATGCACCGCGTTGGCTGGTGCACACCAATAGCCGTCGCGTGCCGGCCCGGGCGGTGGTGCTGGCAAGTGCAGTGGGGTTTGCCGGGGTGATCGCCGCGGTGCTTTCCCCGAGCGTCGTATTTGCTTTCCTGGTGAACGCATCGGGCGCCGTCATCGCGGTGATTTATCTCGCCATCGCGGTATCGCAGGTGCGATCGCGGCGTGCACGAGAGCGCGCCGGCTGCCCCGCTCCGGCGCTCGCGATGTGGATGTTTCCCTGGTTGAGCTATCTCGCGATTGCAGGGATGGTGATGGTGTTGGTCGCGATGGCGCTCACGCCCGCTCACCGCAGCGAGTTCTGGACGACCACCGTTTCGATCGCCGTCGTGCTGCTTGCGTTCATGATGTTGCAGCGGGCTCGCCGTGGCCACGCTCCCGAGGTACGCGTTCCGCAGTAGCCACTCCTATCCGTGCTCGCAGCACTCGCAAGCCGCCCGCACTCCGCCTCGGGCGGCCCGCTATCACGCTTCGGGCTGAGGCGTCGTCAATACGACTTTCGCGATCTTCCAGGTGCCGCCGGTCTTCGCGTAGTCGACCAACAGCATGCGCCGCTCGGTCCGGTGCAAGGTGCCGTTACCCTGGGCATGAGCCATCTGCGCGAGCGTACAGTCCAGGGGAAGCGCCGCTTCCACCTCGACGGCATGGTCGAAGCGCCCCACGGCGCTGCCGCCGTCCGCGGCGATTTCGATCTTGTCCGGCACGCCGCCATGATCAACGATGATCCGCCGCACCGCTTTGTCGAGCAGCGCATGGCCGTCACCGGCATTGACCTGCCGCAGCCAGGATTGATGCAACTCGCGGATTGCGACCTCGTCTTCCAGGCGTCTGAGGCGAGCCTTCAGATCCTCGTCGGCCAGCGCCACGGCGGAAGCCGTCGCGGTGACGATGGGCGCGGTCAGAAGCGCGCCGCCTTTGAGGAACGTCCGGCGGCTGGAGGTGTTGTCTTGGGTCATGTCGTCGCGCCTCAGGTCTTGATCTGGAAGTACTTGTCGACTTCAAACTTGCCCGCGTGTCGGACAACTGCGCCGATCTGACTCATGTTGAGGCCGCGCGAGCCGCAGAAATAGCCAATGCCGGCGTCGTGCATGATGTTCAAGTTGAGCAGCACCGTGCCGAGTGTGCCGTTACAGGCCTCCTCCAGCCAGTACATGAAGTAGATGCCGTCGCGGATCTTCACGAAGTCGCCCGGTCCGCTCCACTCCATCCCCCCGTGCCCGTCGGGAGTGAAGATGATCCAGGACACCGTGTTGGGCGTGGAGTAAAGATGCATCGAGGTGAGGCCCGGCGCGTAGCTGTAGGTGATGCAGCGGCCCAGCATTTCGGTCGTTCTGGCGTGGCGGCGATACATCGGCGGCTGGATGCCCTGCATCTCGAGCACTCCGAAGAGGGTGCGCGCTCCGGCCTCGTTGGCGAAATAGGGCGTGTTGAGAAATCCGTTGTAGCAAGTCGCGAGCCCCTGGTGGAAATCCACCGCGATGATGTGGCCGTCGTGGTTGGGCGCACCCGCGAGCAAATGCCCGAACAGGAACAATCCCGGTGCCACCTCGTACGCGTGGTAGCGCGCTTTGGTCCAGTCACCCTCGCCGTCTCGACGCCAGGCAAGCTCATCGGCGCTGTCGACCTTGTAATCCATCACGGGCCCACTGTCGTAGCGCAGGGTAAAGACTTTTCCCGTCAGAAAGTCGTTTGCCGACAGGGCGTTCGTCGCCATGCCGGCGGCGCCGCCAGTCGTGACGCGCGCAGGGAAAGCGGTGGAATGTTCCTCGACGACCTTGGCCACTTGCTCCCGGGTGAGCTTCTCCATGGTCTTGATCGGGCGGTAGACGCGCCGCCCGCCCTTCACGGGCTTGCCGTCCTTGCCCTTGGGACCGGGGATTGGGTCACCAGAGTAGTCACCGAATTTCTCGAACCGGGCGATCTGGCCCACGATGTCGCCGTGGCCGCGGAAGAGGTAGTAATGCAGGTTGTCGTGCTCATCGAAGCCGAGCCGCACACCGATCTGCTGCGTGCGGTTCATGTCGACCACATAGGCGGTGAACGTGCCCGAAAACTCGCATTCGGTGCGCGTATAGACGAAGAAGTCATTGTCGAGCTTGACGTAATCGGACGGCGCGCAGAAGCCGAGCTCGCCGCCCGTGCGCGAGAGTTCCACGAAATGGGAATAGCCGGCTGAGGGGTAGTACTCGAGCGTCTCCATGCCGGTGTCTTGCCGCCAGTGATAGCCGCGGCCCTCCATGCGGTCGCTCAGCTCGTGCCGCTTCTTGGGCGCCTCGCCGCCCGCCTCGACATAGCCGTAGTAGATCTGGCGCTGGACTTCGCGGTTGTCCTCGTAGCCGCTGAACCACAGCTCGATCACGGTGGCTAGCTTGCTGTGCCGGTCCGTCACCACGGTGTAGCCGCGCTGCGTGCCGGGAACCATGTGCGTGAACAGGCAGATGTGGTCGATCTCCAGCGCGCCGAAGCCGGCGTCGACCGGGTTGCCGCCGTTCTCGGCCACCGACAGCCTGGCGTCGCTCGCGAACTTGTAGCTCAATGTGGGGCCGTCGTCGGTGACGATGCGCATCGACTCGCCGGCGAAATCCGTCGCGAGCGGCGAGACGCTTTGCGGCCCGCGCTCGGCAACCGGGCCAAGCTTGGCGGCGATCTGCTCTGCGGTGAGCTTGGTGTACGCGATGCGATGCATCTGCTTGTTCGGATACGGTGTCCCCAGCATGCGTCTTCCCCCTTTACGTCTGGCCCCTTGCGAACGATACGGCACGAGGTGTCTTCGACCTCACCGGATCGTGCGACCTCCCGCGCAACTTCCGCAAGCACAAAATGCAGTCGAGCACGTTGGAGTGGCGCAACCGGCAGGCAGCCATCGCTTTGACGCCCCCGCTCGACGTTGCGCCGGCGGTCGTAAGCTTCTGTCCCTATTGAGCTTCTGCCAACTGCTGGTGCAAGCACGTTCCGCGGCAACAACCGCGCGCGTAGCGGGAAGGGTTGAGGCGCGCCGAGACCACGCGAACTCGATGCGCCATGCGTTCTGTCGAACCCCCCACACGCTGTGTTGTGCGGTTACCCACGGACGCGCCTCCCCGGGATGCGCGCCCAACGTCCGGCTTGCTATCGGCAATGCTTGAGCTCGGAGTCGAGGAACGCTCAATCCGCGGAATGACCTCGCCGCGCCTTGAGAAACGAAGTCAACCCGCTCGCGCTCACGCGCGTTGCCGAGTCTCAAACACAGAACGACGTTTACACGCTCGCACGAACGGCGAGCTCGTCCGCGGCACTAGCGGTCGCGGCGTCGCCCCCTTGCTTCAAGCGTTTGGCGCGCCTGCAGGCGACACCGAGAGCGGCCCCTCTCACCGGACCCTTTGAAACCGCGAGGTGTTAAGCTAGTCTAGAAGTGTCGGTCGCGAATGCATTGCGAATGCTCACTGCCCTCGAGCGGCCCCGATGTCCTATTCCCGTCGAGGAGTTGTCGCCGACGTACGCGCTGCCCGATGCCCAGGCTCGTTGCGCTCATCCAATGCAGCGGGGTCGTCTGCGGACTTGGATCGACGAATCGTCATCGGTGGTTTGGGCGGCGCCCCTGCCCACGTGCTCAAATTCCGCCAATTTGACGGTCAGCTGGCTTTTTCCGTGAGCTCGGAGACCCGGGGTGCCGCCGCGGACGCCCCCGATGGTAGCGTCACAGATCGAGACTACCCGGCGCCGGCCAATAAGCATGGCACGTTTGGAGCGCGGGAGTTAGCGACGCTTGATCGTTCGGGCGATGCTTCCCGAGCCGGATCGGCTTAAGAGGATCGTGCATGACCGTCGGGTTGGTCATTCTGTGCATTTGCGCCGGCGTGGCACTGGCCGCATACCTCGGCCGAGGCCTGGGCGCAGCGGCCGGCAATCGCACGAGGAAGTGGGCGGCATCGATCTTCGTGCGCGCCGAGGCGCGCGGGGTGTTCCGCAAGCTGTCCGGCTTCGATCGGAACTTCCTTGAGGAGTATCCGGCACTTCGCATTCTGGAGGACAATTATCAGATCGTGCGCGAAGAATGCCTGGCGCTGTTGGCAGAACGCGTGGAGCTTCCGAGAATGCATACGCTGAGCGCCACCTATACGTCGGGCGGAATCCATACCATTGCCTGGAAGACCTTCATGTTCAAGTCGGGCAAGTTCATTAGAGAAAATTGCGCGTTGGCCCCCAGGACGGCAGCGCTGCTGCGCCAGATTCCCGGTGTCTACACAGCCTTCTTTTCCATTCTGGAACCGCACCAGCACATCAAGCCGCATTGGGGCTACTGGAAAGGTTTCGTACGCTATCATCTGGGCGTCGTCATTCCGGATAACAACCGCAACCAACTGTGTTGGCTTCGCGTCAACTCAAGGGTACAAGATCGCTCCCGACCCGAGGAGATCGAGAACGGGGAGAAATACTACTGGAAGGATGGCGTATCCGTGATGTTCGATGACACGTTCCTGCACGATGCAGCCAATGAATCCGATGAAGTCAGAGTGGTGTTCTGGTTGGACGTGGCGCGGAGAATGCCTTGGCACTTCAGCTTGCTCAATAAGCTGTTCATTGCGATTGGACACATGGATGCATCCGTCCGACGGATCCGCACCAATGCCAGGGTGACTGTTCCGAGGCCGAACGCCAACTGATCGTCAGCCGCCCAAGTACGTACGCGAGCCGCGGGGCGGGGACGTCGCCGTCGTAGAATTCACGGGATCGAGGGGGAAGAAGCCGATGAAACGACTCGTGGTCTGGAAACCATCTGCGTTGGCCGCTGCATTCACTGCCGGCGCGCTTGCTCTTCTCGCCCACCCGGCGCCGTCCCGCGACGCTCCACAGGGAGTCGCGTCCGGCGCAGTGGACAGCGCCCCTGCAGCTGCGGAGCAGGGTCACTTGGTGGGGCTCGCGTTCGCGGGACGCAGCGTCTCGAACCTCGACCGATCAATCGCGTTCTACGAGGCGCTCGGGTTCAAGCTTGATCCGGCTGCACCGCCCGTGTGGCGCAGCGAAGAGGTTTTCCAGCGCATCGACGGCATCGGGAACGCGCGCGGCGTCAAAACACGCATGGCGAAGATGTACGTAGACGAAACCGCCGGCGGGCGCTTCGTGATCTACCTCCGAGAGCTCAAGGGCATCCCGCGCCGCAATCTCTCGCACCATACTGCTTGGGACCCCGGCGCGAGCCACTTCGGACTCGTCGTGCCCGACGCGCAGTCACTGTGGTCGCATCTCGAGTTGAAAGGCATGTTGCATGCCCTTTCGTGGGGAGGACGGCTGATCGCGCCGCCCGGACAGAAAAAGGGCACGATCGCCTACATCACCGACCCGGATGGCATCGATATCGAGATCATCGACCAGCATCCCCCAGCGCCTGCAGTCGATGGACGGCCCGCACGACCAGCGCTCCTTCCGGGCGTCAATCATGTCGGACTGGTCGTACTCAATTCGGCCAAGGCGCGCGCCTTCTACGGAGACGCGCTCGGCGGGAGCCTCGTGAGCCCGGAGTCGCGGTGGATGCACGGCGACTTCTACGATGCCGCTGTCGGCGGGCATGGCAACATCCTGCGTTTCTTCAATGAATCCTTCCCCGCCGCATTCGAGGCGCGACTCGCCGGCTCAGATCCCGCACTCGCGAGCCCCGCCCCAGGCTCGCGCATCAACTTCGAGCTCGTCGAGTTCCAGAACCGAAAGAAACCGGTCGTTCCGGCCCGCATCACGGATATCGGCGTCGGCTATGTCGGATTCGAGGTCCAGGGGCTCGAGGCGTTCCTCGCGCGAGCGAGGGCCGCCGGGGCGGAAATGGTGTCCGACGGTATCGTCACAATGCGCGGTGGCGGCACGCGAGTCGCCATGATCCGCGATCCGGATGTTGGAGGGTTCGTCGAGCTGTTCGATCACCCGCACAAATGAGGGCGCCCTTGCGGCGGTCAATCCCGCTGCGGAATCTCGAGTCCCCTCGCCACCGCGGCCCGTGCCACAAAGGCGTTCAATGTGCGAGTCACCTGCGGGAAATTCTCGATGCCGACCAACTGCCCGGCTTCATAGAAGCCGATCAGATTGCGGACCCATGGGAAAGTCGCGATGTCGGCGATGGTGTAGTCGTCGCCCATGATCCAGGCACGGCCGGCTAGCCGTCTTTCGAGAACCCCGAGGAGGCGCTTCGATTCCGCGACGTAACGGTCGCGGGGACGCTTGTCCTCGTAGTCCTTGCCGGCGAACTTATTGAAGAATCCGAGCTGGCCGAACATCGGGCCGATCCCGCCCATCTGAAGCATCAGCCACTGAATGGTCTCGTATCGCCGGCCGGCGTCTCGCGGCATGAGCTGCCCGGTCTTATCGGCGAGATAGATCAATATGGCACCCGACTCGAACAGTGGGAGTGGCTTGCCGCCCGGGCCGGCCGGATCGAGGATCGCGGGAATCTTGCCATTGGGATTGAGTGACATGAATTCTGGCGAGAGCTGATCGTTGCGCTCGAAGCGCACGGCATGTGACTCGTACTCCAGACCGGTTTCCTCGAGCATGATCGAGACTTTCACGCCATTCGGCGTCGGGCGCGAATAGAGCTGGAGCCGGTCTGGGTGGTGAGCAGGCCATTTTCGGGTGATCGGGAATGCGTCGAGACTGGCCATCCAGGCTCCTCGCGTGTGATGAGTGAGCGGGCGCGCGAGCGTCAACTATCGCGCATACGGCTAGCGGAACGCCAGCACCTTGCCCTCTGTGTTCCACTCGCACAATTGCCCCGGTACCGCATCAACGCCGCGACCCGGGAGACGATAGAGGACTCACCGCATTCGGTCCGCGAGTGAGTATCCGGACTGAACCGGTATCGGGAGAACGCCGTCGTTCAAGCCCGTGCACCAGTGGCGCGTTCGAAGCCTTGGGAATGCTAGACTGTGGAGTCGCCGATGGTGCCGTATCCGCATATCAATCCTGTCTTGATCTCCGTCGGACCCGTCGCCGTCCGATGGTACGGGCTCATGTTCCTCTTCGCCTTCGCCGGCGCCTGGTTACTGGGCCGCCGCCGAGCGGCTCAGCCCGGCTCGACATGGAGATCCAACGACGTCGATGACCTCATCTTCTTCGGCGCCGTTGGGGCGGTCGTCGGTGGCCGCATCGGCTGGGTGCTCCTCTATGGGCTTGAGTATGAGCTCTCCGACCCGTTGCGCGTGCTGCGGATATGGGAGGGCGGCATGTCGTTCCACGGTGGGCTTTCCGGTGCCATTCTGGCGATGGTTCTGTTCGCCCGTCGGCGCGGCAGATCCGTCGCGGACGTATTCGATTTCGCTGCTGCTCTCCCGGGCGTGGGCATTTTCGCGGTGCGCGTCGCGAACTTCATCAATGGCGAATTATGGGGGAAGCCCACGTCAGTTCCCTGGGCAGTCCTCTACGATGGTGTGCCGCGGCATCCCTCGCAGCTCTACGAGGCGCTGCTCGAGGGGATTGTCCTCGGCACCGTGATGTGGATATTCACGGCACGCCCGCGGCCCCGACTGGTGCCTTCCGGGCTCTTTCTGCTCGGTTACGGAGCCATCCGCTTTGCCCTCGAGTTCGTGCGAGTCCCGGACGCGAACCGCGGTTACCTGCTGTTCGGCTGGGTCACTGAAGGGCAATTGCTCTGTGTTCCCATGGTTATCGCCGGCGTGATCCTGCTGTGGCTCGGCTACCGCCGCGGGGAGTCGAGTGGAAACCTAGCCACGCTGGTCGCCCCGTTATCGCTGAACCAGCACTGCAGCCTTGGCAACAACCAGTTTCATTAGAAGCGACATCGGATACCGCGAGTAACCCGGAACGTCGCTGAGAGCGGCGCGGCCTTCGCGCACGAACTTGGTGCATATTCGCACAACTCGAATGCGTCCAAACTGACGTGCGCAGCATCGCTTGAGGACATTCGATACACCATATCATAAAGCCAATCTAGGCCGATCTTCACCGCCAATGCCTCGATGTTGATCGGGTCTTTTGCGGCCTGCCTGGCGAAGCGCTTCTGCGCTGCCGTCAGAAATTCGTGGTGTCGGTCGCTCATTGCAGCTTGCGCAACTGGATCTGCAAGCCAGGCGTTCAATATCTTGCGCTGATTGATCTCGCGCCGCGTAATCAGGAAATCGCAGATTTCCTCGTCATATCACGGTGGTATTGAGAACGATCGTCGTTTCCGCCAACGATCTGACGATGGTGCGGGCGTCGGCCACGATTCCCTGCCCTGCAAGGAGCAGGGCGCCTTGGAACGACGTTACAGCCCGAGCGTACAGAATGGATACGATCAATTGATGATCGCTCACCTCGTTGGGGGGGTGGCCTTCAGCAGCGCCCCGAGTGCGAGCTGATTTATCGAGTCTGCCCGATCAAGGTGTCTGACACAGGCAGCCCGATTGCCGGGCCACGGCGGGATCGGTGCCGGCAACCCGGTCCGTGACTTCCGTCTGCAGTGAAGCTGGCGATGCGTGCGCCGCGACCTTCGAAGCCTCGATCGGCAGCCGCCGCGGTGGAGTGGCGATTGCTGCAGAGAGCGCCATACGGCGAACGGCTGCCATGATCGGGTTACGACGGTCTGACGGTCTTTCGATCTACGCATTGAAAAGACCCCGAAAGCAAAGCGTGGGGGATGACCCATTGGAGTCGCCTAAGGCACACGGGTGCCAATCGCGCGCGCTTCGGGTGTACTCTCGGGGGATGCCCGTATGGGGAATCACCATGTCGTTGCGCAAACTTCCGCTCTCCCTGTGTGCTTCGTTGCTCGCGCTCGCCGCCACTGCGGCGGACAATCCGGCTGCGCCCGCGACGAGTTACTTGCTGAAGGCCGATCGCGTGTTCGACGCACGCAGCGAGCAGACGCATACCGGCTGGGAGGTCCTGGTGCGGGGAGGCACGATCGTGGCGGTCGGTCCTGCCGAGCGGATCAAGGTGCCCGGCGATGCGCACGTCATAGACATGCCGGGCACCACGCTGATGCCCGGCCTGATCGATGCGCATTCGCACATCTTTTTGCACCCGTACAGCGAGACGCTGTGGAATGACCAGGTGCTCAAGGAGCCTCTGGCCTACCGCACGATCGAAGCGGTCAATCACGTGCGCGACACGCTGATGGCTGGCTTCACCACGTTGCGCGACCTTGGTACCGAAGGCGCGGGATATTCTGACGTGGATGTACAGCGCGCGATCAACGAAGGCCTGATTCCCGGCCCGCACCTATTCGTCGCCACCCGCGCCACCGTCGCCAAGGATTGCTACGGCCCGGGCCCGATGGGTTTCCGAGAAGACATCTCGCTGCCGCAGGGCGGCATCCCGGTCGCGGGGGTGCCCGAAATGATCGCGGCGGTGCGCGACCAGGCCGGCCACGGGGCAGACTGGATCAAGATCTACGCCGACTACCACTGTGGCAAGAGCCACGGTTCGGTGCCGACCTTCACGCAAGAGGAATTGAACGCAGGTGTGGAAGCCGCGCATTCGCTTGGTCTTCCGGTGTCGGTGCACTCCACCACCTCGGAGGGCATGCGTCGTTCCATCCTCGCAGGCGTGGACACCATCGAGCACGGGTTCTATGGCACGCGCGAGGTGTTCGAGATGATGGCGAAGCACCACGTTGCCTACCTGCCGACGCTGGAAGCCGTCGCCGCCTATGCGGAATACTTCGAGCACTGGAAGCCTGGCGATCCGCCGACCGACGAGATGCGCGCCTCGCAGAACGCATTCAAGCTCGCGATGCGGGCCGGCGTCACCATTGGTTGCGGCAGCGATGTCGGCGTGTTCGCACACGGCACCAATTACAAGGAGATTGAGTGGATGGTGCGCGACGGCATGTCGCCCGCACGCGCGCTGCTCGCCGCCACTGCGGTGGACGCGAGAATTCTGCGCCAGCAGGAGCATTTCGGTCAGCTACGCGATGGACTGGATGCGGACATCATCGCCGTGCAGGGTGATCCGACCCGGGACATCAGCGCGGTCGAGCACGTGCAGTTTGTCATGAAGGGTGGCGTGGTCTACCGGAATCACTGACGATACCTGCCGCCCTCTAGCCCGGTGGCGGGGGAAGATCCGTCGGAGGAGTCAGGTCGAAGCGCTGCCGCCCGGTCGTCGGATCGATGGAGCGGTCGTCGTCCACGCAGCTGACGGCCTCGTGAAACGTATGCCCGTGATCCCTGCGGTAGAGCAGCGTTTGCTCCCACGGTACCGTGAGTATTTCAGGCGCCGTCATACGCGATGCGATCTCGAGCTCGTCCGGTCCCTTCAAGGTGAATCGCTCGGTCAGGCGCACGTTGTGGCCGAAATCGATCGGTCCGATGAATTCCATGTGGCTGTTGAAGCCGACGGTCTGCACCACCAGCGTTCGCCCTTCCCAATGCCCGACGGACGTGCCAGTGTCCGATTCGTCGGCGTCGGCGCGCGGTGGACGGTCGCTAAGATAGATGCGGCGGACGACGCCCGCCTCGTCCGTGATCGTTACGCGGCCTGGGGTGAACAGAAACTCGATCTCGATGCTCACTCCGCCGTTTTGGCCGCCAAACTGTGCCGGCCCGCAGTATTCGGATCTCCCCCTCTGAGCGCCGAGATCGGGAATCTTGCCCGCCTTGGCGCCCTCGAGGACGCTCTTGAGAACGGCGGCGCCCTGCGGTTTGAGGGGAATCTCCCCGAGCCCAGCCAGGTACTGCTCCGGCGAGACATCCCAGTACCACCATCCGCTGAAGTCCGGCAGCGACGGCAGCGACTCATAGGTCATTCCTGACATCGGCGCAACGCCCGACGGCTGCTTTGTACAGGCCGCCAAAAGAGCGGTCATACCCCCGAGTACCGCCGCGAGGATCGCGGCGGCTATCGAGGCGCGAGGGTCCGCACTAATACGCATCCACATCACCCCTGATGTTGCAGCGGTCCCTCCCAGACCACCTGCATCGCTGCTTCAATGTGCCAGGGCCTTCGCGGCCGCGCGGTCCTTGGCCAACTCCTTCGCAACGCCGGGCGCGTACGGATCCCCGATCTGTACCGTGCCATCGGAGCGTGTGGCCTTAATGAAGTAGCCGCCGGTGCGCCCGTCCCGCAGTGGAAAGTACTCGACGGTCACCTGCTCACCGACCCGGAAGGCGTTCTTGGTCCAGCCGTAGCGCGCGAGCATGCCGATCGGACCGTTCTCGAATGCGTACAGGTCGTAGCCGCCCTGCTGGCCCGACTTTCTGACGTAGATCCAAACGAAAACATGTGGATTCACCCACTCGATCTTGGCGACACTCCCGTTCACCGTGGCCGGATGCGCCATATCGAACATCGCGTACGAGTGATGCGCCGATGCCGTAGCGCTCGTGAGGAGGGTGGCAAGCGCGAGCAACGCCACGCGGTAGCGTAAATGGATGGACCGTTCGTCCATGGCAGCTCCCCCGGGAGGATTCCCTCCGCGAATTCTTCTTTTCTGGCGCTCCCCGCCGCGCCTGGAAATTCGATTCTGTGCCCGCTCACGCACAGGACGCAACTCATTCACAACCCTTCGGATCGAAATCGCGCCCCAGCTGGGATCGGGGGCGACGCGAGCGTGCTACGGCCGATGACCCAGTCTGCTGGCGTTCGTCGCTATGGTCGATCCCACTCGGCTTGCTGGGTTCAACTGGAGTCGAGTGGCCGACTACGTTCCCATGGTGGGCCTCACGCGGATCAACCCGGATGTGAAGGTCGGTGATCCACCGAGTATTCTCAATTCATTTACCGCGAGCGCCCGATCGCGGCCCGCGGCGCTCAGCGATCGGGACCGAACATTCCTCCAGGCCCTCTACCACACCGATGTCGCCCTCCGCGACCAACGCTTCGAAGTGTCGGATCGCATGGCGCGGGTGTTGGGAGGCGACGCTCACCTGCATTAGCCGGAACCAGGGTCGGCCTCTCGACCGCCGCGATCAGCCACGCCGCGGGGCTGAGATAGCCGAGGCCAATGGCACGTCCAGTATCTGTTGCTGAAGTATCTGATCTGTCCGGGCCTCCGCCAATTGTGCCTTCCGTGAAGCGGGCAGTCACCGACGCCGGCTTCGGTTGACGATTGATCGATCGATCCATCCTTGAACGGCACGCCCAACGGCGGGAATGGAGAGGCCGATCAGGCGCTTGTCGGCCAGAGTTTGAAGTTCCGAATGGCATCATCAGCTGCCTCACGACGATCGTTGCTGAAGCAGCTACGGGACCTGCGGCATCGGTCAGTGTCCCTCACGCTCGAGATGGAGCAAGTACTGAGCGTCCGGCACCGGAGCGGCAGTGAGCTCCTGGACGCGCAGGTTGCAATCGTTGGTAAGCTTCGCGTTTCTAGCGAAAAACAAGGGCACAATCTCCTGCTGGACCAGCTTGGGCAGGAAGCAATTGTCCAGGGCATTGCCAAGGCCGCTTCCAGTAATGTGACTACCGCCACCAGAGATTCCACCACTTAGAAAATAGCCTCGCGGCACAAGCTCAACAGTCTGCCAGCGCGCTTCAACTACTGCTGCGACGGCATTCTTCCGGCCAAAGCGCTCCTGAAGCTGCGCAAGAACCGTGTTGTCGATCGGCGCGAGCACCGAGAACGTCGCCTCGATGCCCACGTCATGGTGCGGGCCGTGATTGCATTCGTCGGCGGGCTCTTGTACGTCCAGGTCGCTCGCACGTGCACCGAGTCGCAGGAGCGACCACTTCACGAGGTCGTGCATCACATCGCATGGCACCCAGTAGGCCACCACGTGCGCCTTTCGCTGTATCCACACGGCGCGTTGGCTCGCACCCGCTGCCGCGGCCGGAACCGCCGTCGCAGGTGTCGTGGCTGCTGGTTTGACCGTAACGCATGCGACGAGGCCGACGGTCGCAATGAGCATCAGGATCCGCGTGGGCATGGAGGCGTCTCCGGATAGCGGCGAGGATTCACGCCGCTTACGTATTCCCGTCGGAATATTAGCGCAGCTTGGCTGGCGCTTGTCATTGAGCATTGTGTCGGCATGTGTCCGGAAGCGGCAGCGAATGCATTGAGCAATACGAATTGAATGACGGCCATGAACGGATGCTTTAGAGCATGCGAAACGGCTCAGAAGGGTCGACTTCAGCCGGCGCGATCAGAAGCCTGGTGCCGGCCGCGAACGGAGATTCGAGGTTCAGGTTCGGTCTCCTCGAACGCCGTCACTCCACGCCGGTTGCTGCGCCGCGACGTGAGCCAGCCTAACTGTCGATGCTTGCGGCGCCCTTGCGGAACGCACCGCCGAGCACCGTAATGACGACGATCAGGGCCGCACTCACCCATCGATGATCGAACCAGAAGGTGTCGATGCGAGCTCTCTCCGGATCCGCGCGGGAGTAGGCGATTGCAACGGCATCTCCAGCGACAAACCGAAAAAGCGCTTGCTGAGTCGAGTTCACAACGTGGTGTGTCCTTCCGTCGAGGTCCTGAAACTCGAAAACGGGATACACCTGCTTGGAGTTTCGGCGCACGAAGTCAACGACTGTGCCCTCGGTTAGTACCGCTCCGGGGGTAGATCGCGTGTAGGCATGATCAAACAGCGCCGCCGCAAACAGGCATGCGGCGGCGATGAGACAGGCGACGACTCTCATTCCTGGCGTCCTCACCGCTGGAACAGCCGATGACGCCGGTTATATAGCACCTCGCCGCACGCCGCCCCATGCCCATTGGCCGGAACGGTGACTAAGGCCTCATCTGAGGCACCCTGCGTGGGGTCAGTTTGCGACATCGCGGCCACTGACCTGCGTACCCTGTCGCCCTCATTCGGAGAATTCGAGCGCCCACGCCTCAGGTGGGCGCGGCCTTGCGGTCGCGCATCTTCGGTGCATCGCAATAGCCGAGGCCGCACGACGATCATCCCGCGCATTCGGCGTATCACCAGACGCCCGGAATCAATCGATATCGAACCTGGTCCATACAATCGACGTAGCCCGGCAACTCCCGAACCAGTACGCTCTCTTCGTTCAGGATGCGGGTAACCAGTATGGGCATGAATGCGGGAAATAAAAGCAGTGTCCACCGCGATCCGAGCGCAACCGGCGTGCCAAGAAGAAGAAACAAAGCCGCGAAGTACATCGGATGCCGGACGAATCCGTAGACGCCCGTCGAAACCACTTTTTGTCCCACTTCGACGCGCACATTCGCAGCAGCGTAAGTATTGACTTTCGAAACGAGATAGAAGACGTAGAAGGAGAACACAACAAGCGCGTCGCCTCCGATTGAGACTTGCCACGGCATTGACGACCAGCCGAACCGGACATCAAGCGGGGACAGAACGACGAGCGCGATGCTACCGACAAAGAACAATGCGATCACGACTTTCTGAGTGAGTTCCCTTTCGTGCGAGATACCGACTTCAGTGCGTCGTATCAGCAATGCCGGATCGTGCTTGGCAAGATACACCGTGTAGGCGCCGGAGCAGATCGTGAAGACGGCCACGTATACCCATCCCTGCCAGTACTGAAGCGTCCAAGCCGGGACAAGAATCAGCGCCAGCAGCACGATAGTTCCGGCAACGGCAGACCGAACCAAGCGCTTATGGAGTGGATTCATATTGCTTCCAATTCCATCCAGCATTCTCATCCGTTTGGCACGCCGCCGGAGAGTCCCCCAAGCAACCGGGGCGGATGAGTGCATTGCGCGCGCGTTCGACGGCCGGTCAAGGCTTTACGCCCCCGACGAATTTCCGCTTCGCGGACGTTCTCCTGAGTGCGTATCATAGAGCGGCACGTCTACCCAGGTGACGCATGCTCGAATCGATTAGCCACATTGCCCTCGTGGTAAAGGAACCTGCCCCGACAGCCGCGCTGTTTTATGATCTGTTCGGCGCGCGAGCGGTTGAGCATGAGGACGAAGAGGGACATCGCGAAACATTCGTCAGATTGGCGGGCACCTGGATTGTGCTGGTTGGCGCACCCGTTCAACGTGCCCGGACCGGGGACCATATTGCCTTTCACGCCACAGCGGAAATTCTCGAGGCCACGATCGCAAAACTCCAAACCATGGGGCGCGAGTTCATAAGGGCTCGTTCCAATAGGGCATTGTACTTTTTCGATTACGATGACCACGTCTTTGAATTGAATACGGAGGACATGGATCGGGAGCTCGGAGGATAGAAGGCGCGGAATTTTTCAAGCGTCGTGAAGCGGCACAAACCGGAATCCGATGGCGGCCCGGAACTTCTCCGAAGCGGACGCTCGTCGATCCCCTCACTGCCGGAGTATGTGATCGTTCCACGCGCCAGGAGCAACTGTGAACCACAGGTATCTGATCGAGCTGATGGCGGCGGTCGCCGCGACGGCTGCTTTATGGGGGTGTGCGAGCGTGCCCGCGCCGCAGCACACGGTGGACATGCGGCGGGGGGCCGCCAGAGAACTTGGCATCGCACGCAACGCTTGGGCGCAATGCATCCGAGCCGCGATACCGCGGCTCGACGATCTCCAATCTTCCTCTGAGGTTCTCTCCTCGGAGGCCGTCGCGCGTGCCGCCCTGAAGAGCTGCTCAGGCGAGTACGCGGACATGGTGCGGGCTCTGGCGGGTACGTTGGCGCCAAACTGCGCTCGGGACTCGGCATGCACACGCGACGCCATGGCGAGGGCCCAGCGTACGGCCATGCAGGTCGCTACCGACGACGTCGTGATCGCGAGGATCGGGGCCGCGGACGCGGCAGCGCTCCGGTGTGAGTAAACGAGCGCCGCGCGGCAGCCGCAGGTCCCAAGCTGTCATAGTCGTTTAAGCCGGCCATCGAATCATGACAATCGCGGCCACACTGTTGGCCCTACTCGCCGTCGCATCGGTTCAGCAGTCCGACGCGGATGCCGCAGCCTCATTGATGAATCACCTCGTCGGTTCATGGACGATGACCGGGACGCTCGGTGGAAAGCAGACGGTCCACGATGTCGAGGCCAGTTGGGTGCTCAGACGGGAGTACCTGCGGTTCCATGAGGTATCGCGCGAGCGCAGCGCCGACGGCACGCCGGCTTACGAGGCGATCGTGCTCCTGAGCTGGCACGTCAAGACGAGCGAATTCATGTGTCTGTGGCTCGACAATACGGCAGGCGGTGGCCTATCGCCACAGGGCATTGCTCGCGGGCGACAATCGGGGGACGCGATACCGCTCGTCTTCACGGTGTCGCAACGAGAGTCGCTGCACACGACGTTCGCTTACAACCGGTCGGCCG
>DATKPY010000033.1:0-27525 GCA_035523875.1 Steroidobacteraceae bacterium | reverse complement strand
CCGAGCGTGCCGCCGGGACATCCGGGCTTGATCGGCGGACTCGTTCCGACCGGCACCGCAATGGTCACGGGATCGCTCGAGCAGAGCGGCGCGGCGCGCAGGCCCGTGGGATAGTCGATCGTGATCTGCTGCAGGGAGTCGGGCATCGGCTCGTCCCACGAGCTCGTGCTGATGGCAGCCATCAGATGCGACCACACCGGAAGCGCGCCCGTCGCCCCTTCGAGCCCGGTCGGCGCATCGTTGTCGTAGCCCACCCAGGCCACGGCGAGATCGCTCCCGGAGAATCCGGCGAACCAGCTGTCGCGAAGGTCCGAGGAGGTGCCCGTCTTACCGACGAAGGTGAGTCCGCGCGGCAGGACGGCGAGCGCGGAACGGCCGGTCCCACGATCGAAGACGTGCTCGAGCATGCTGTTCACTTCGTAGACCGCATCCGGCTTGGCGACCGGCTGCACTTCGACCGGATAGGCCTGCAGCGGCTTGCCCGCGGCGCTGATCACGGCGCGCACGGCGCGCAGCGTGGTGCGGAAGCCGCCGTTGGCGAGCCCGCCGTAGAGCTGTGCGACCTCGAGCGGAGTCAGATCCACCGCGCCGAGCAGCAGCGAGGGGTTTTGCGGCAACTCCTCGGTGAGCCCGAAGCGCTCGAGGGAGCGCGTGACCGCATCGAGCCCCACGTCCATCCCGAGGTTCACCGAGGCATCGTTGAGCGACTCGGCGAGCGCGCGCACGAGCGGCACCGGTCCGTAATCCTGCCGCGTGAAGTTGCGCGGGCGCCAGATGCGCCCGTCGGCGAGCTTCACGGCGACCGGTTGATCCTCGATGATGCTTGCCGCGTCGTAGCGGCCCGTCTCAATCGCCGCCAGATAAACGAATGGCTTCACGAGCGAGCCGATCTGGCGATGCGCATCGAGCGCGCGGTCGAAGCCGTCGTAGCCCACGTCGCGCCCGCCGACGACCGCGAGCACATCGCCGCTCTGCGGCTCGGTGACGACCACGGCGCCCTCGAGGGGCGGACGGTGGCGGCGCGCGCGGTCGAGGCGCGCGAGCTCGCGATCGAGAGTCCGCTCGGCGTCGGCCTGCACCAGCGGGTCGAGATTGGTGAACACTTCGAGGCCGGTCTCGGTGAGGTCCTGCTCGCGGTAGTCGCGCCGCAAGGTGCGGCGCACGAGATCGAGGTAGGCGGGGAAATAGGCCCCCGAGGCCCGCGCGCTCACGCCGAGCGGCCGCGCCGCGGCGCGCTGTGCGTCGGCGGCGGAGATCACCTGCTGCTCGAGCATCTCCTTCAGGACGAGGTTGCGCCGCTTGAGTGCCCGGTCCGGATGCCGCCGCGGATCGTAATACGAAGGCCCGCGCACGATCGCAACCAGCGTCGCGATCTCGCTCAGGTCGAGCTCCGAGAGCGGCTTGCCGAAATAGAATTCCGCGGCGAGGCCGAAGCCGTGGATCGCGCGGTCGCCGTCCTGGCCCAAGTGGATCTCGTTGATGTAGGCGGTCATGAGATCCGCCTTGCTGAAGTGCGCATCGAGCGCCACGGCCATGATGGCCTCGCGGATCTTGCGCGAGGCCGTGCGGCGCGGACTCAAGAACATGCTCTTGACGAGCTGCTGGGTGAGCGTACTGCCGCCTTCCTCGATCTGGCGCGAGCGCAGATCCACCCACAGCGCACGCAGCATCGCGAGCGGATCGATGCCGTGGTTGGTGTCGAAGGTGCGATCCTCCACCGCTTTCAACGCAGCCGGCAGGAGCGGGGGAACCTCGCTCGGCGTGACGACGATGCGGTCCTCGCCGTGGATCGGGAAGATGCTGCCGATGAGCAGCGGATCGAGCCGCACGATCGGCACCGCGTGACCGGCCGCATCCTCGAGGCTCACGATCGCACCGCCGCTCGTGACGATGCGCAGGCTCACGGCCGCGCGCGCCTCGTCGGCGAAGCGCGTGGCGCGCAAGCCCACCTCGATCTCACCGCCCGCCTCCGTGTAGGTACCGGTACGCAGCGCTCCGCTCACCCGCCGATAAGCGAGCAGACGCAGCTCCTGCTCCACATCCCCCGTCGAGAGCGCGCGACCGACATAGAGCTCGAGCGGCGCCGCGTACACCTGGGCCGGCAGCGTCCAGCGCCGCCCCTCGAACTCCCGCGTCACGATGCGATCCAGATGCACGACGTAGATCGCCGCGGCGATCGTCGCGACGAGTCCCCCAGCGATGATCAGCTTCCCGATCCGCACGTCAGATGCAGAGCTCCGCGGCAGGCTCGCGCAGATTGTAGCGCGAGCTCATGGCGTGGCCGTAGGCTCCGGCGTGGGCAAGGAGCAAGACATCGTCCTCGCGTGCCTCGGGCAGCAGTCGATCGTGCCCGAGGGTGTCCGCGCTCTCGCAGATCGGGCCGACGACGTTGACGAGCTGGGTCGCGGGAGCCCCGAGCTGGGTCAGATTCACGATCTCGTGGTAGGCGCCGTAGAGCGCCGGGCGGATGAGCGAGTTCATCCCGGTCGCGACCCCAACATACCGCACCTCCCCCTTCGACTTGAGCTGCGTCACGCGCGCGAGCAGCACGCCGCCCGCCGCAACCAGGAAGCGTCCGGACTCGAGCCACAGTTCGAGCTCGGGATGCGCCGCCTTCACGCGCGCGAGCGCCGCACCGAGCTTGCCCAAGTCGAGCCCGCTCGTGCCCTCCCGCTCGGCAACGCCGAGACCGCCGCCCACATCGATGATCCGCACGTCCGGAAAGCGCTCGGTGAGGGATGCGAGGAGCGTCCCGTTCTCCTCCCAGTTGGCGACATCGAAAATGCCGCTGCCGCTGTGCGCATGCAGTCCCACGATCCGCGCCCGCGCGGCGCGAGCCGTGCGCGCGAGGGCATCGAGCTCGGCCACCGGCACTCCGAACTTCGAGTGGGCGCCAGCGGTGCGCACGTGGCGATGGTGGCCGCGGCCGAGTCCGGCGTCGATGCGCAGGAAGAGCTCCCGGCCCGCGAACATCTCGCCCCAGCGCTCGAGCGCATATTCGCTGTCGAGGGTCACGCGCACACCCTCGCCGAGCGCCCAGGCATACTCCGCGCGACTCGCGAAGTTGGGCGTGTACAGAATCCGCTCGCGGTCGAGCTGCGGCACGCTGCGCAGCACCTGCTCGATCTCCCCACGGGAGACGCAGTCGAAAGCGAGACCTGCCGCATGCAGCGTCCGCAGCACCTCCGGATGAGGATTGGCCTTGACCGCGTAGAGCACGCGCCGCACGGCTGCGAGCGCCCGCAGGCTTCGCGCAGCCTCTCCGATCGTCGCGAGGTCGTACACGTACGCCGCCTCCCGCCCTTCGAGCGCGCCCAAGAGCGCGGCCCGCTTGCGCTCCCACCACGGCGCGGCCCGCGCCGTGGGCGCGGCGGGCTGCACGTAAAGCTGCTCCCAGGTCGGTCCCAACACCCGGTTTCCGGGCGTGGGACGGATCAGGAGCTCGTGCAACTGCTCGACCAGCCGATCGCCCTGCCCCTCGTCGACCACGAACGTGAAGTTGAGGTCATTCGCGGCCTGCGTCACGAGGTAGACCTTTTGCTCGGCGAACAGTTCGAACGCCTCGCCGAGCTGGTGCAGGATCGCGCGAATGTTGCGCCCGACCAGACTCACGCTCGCGCACGGCCCGATGAGCTCGGCGCGGCAAATGCGCGACAGATCGGCGATGAGCTCGGCGAGCAGACCGTCATCGAGCGTATTGGCCGCCGGATCGAGCGTGACCGTGACATTGGTCTCCGAGGTCGACACCAGGTCGACCGACAGCCCGTGTGCCTTGAAGACCTGAAAGGCATCGGCGAGGAAGCCGACCTCGTGCCACATGCCTGGGCTGTCCATGGCGACGAGGGTGATGCCCTTCTTCAGGCACACGGCCTTCACGAGTGCGGAGTCGTCGCCCGCGGCGCCGCTGATCACCGTTCCGGGCAGCTCCGGATTCTGGGTAGCGTAGACGTGCAGCGGGATCTGGTGCTGACGCACCGGCAGGATGCAGCGCGGATGGAGCACCTTGGCGCCATTGCTCGCGATTTCCTGCGCCTCGTCGTAGTGCAGCGCACGCAGCAGCCGCGCCGTGGGCGTCGCGCGGGGATTCGCACTGAACATGCCGGGCACGTCGGTCCAGATCTCGAGGCGCCGCGCCTCGAGCTTGGCCGCGAGGTAAGCGGCAGAGGTATCGGAGCCGCCCCGGCCGAGCACGACGGTGTTGCCCTCGGCATCGCTTGCAATGAAGCCCTGCGTCACGAGCACCGGTGCGAGCCCCGCGAGGCGCGCTGCGAGCGCCCGATCGGGTGCGAAGTTGCAGGTCGCGGAGAGCACGCTCGCCCGGGGGGACGCGCTGCGGCGCTCCTCGGCTTTGAGGAGCGTCCGAGCGTCCACCCAGTCGACGGGGAGCCCTGCGGATCTGAGGAAGCGCACCCCGAGGTCGGTCGCCATGAGCTCGCCCGCCGCGAGCACGCGCGCGCGGATGCGATCGCTCACTTCCCCGACGAGCGCCGCGCCCGCGGCAATCTGGCTCAATTCGGCGAAATGCCGCTCGAGCTCGGGGCCGATCAGCATCCCGAGCTCCCCGGCGAGCCGCCGGTGCCGCGCCTCGATATCCGCGAGGATGGCGGTGTGCCGGCCGTGCGGTGCGCCGGCGAGCAGTTTCTCGAGCGCGTCGGTGATGCCGGAGAGAGCCGAATGGACGATGAGCACGCGCGCGCCCTCGGCGCGGCGCGCCGCCGTCACTCGTGCGATGTTGCGCCAGTTCGCGAGCGTCGAGACGCTCGTTCCGCCGAACTTAAGGACGATCCAGGCTGGAGGGGACACCCGCACTCACACATCATCGTCGTAGATGTCGCGCAGGTCCTTCTCGAGCTTTCGATCGGCGAGAACCTCTTCGAGCTTGCTCCACGCGGCCTTGCCACGCTTGCCCTGGTTGCGCACGCGCTTATCGACGCGGTCGAGCAGGCGGTCGTAATCGGTACCATCCTCGGGCGTCGCGAGGAATTCCTCATCCAGATCGAAGCTTTCGTTGTCGCGTTCTG
Organism: Steroidobacteraceae bacterium; assembly: GCA_035523875.1. Classification (GTDB taxonomy): domain Bacteria; phylum Pseudomonadota; class Gammaproteobacteria; order Steroidobacterales; family Steroidobacteraceae; genus JASHUC01. The sequence goes on along the minus strand of DATKPY010000033.1, from coordinate 22,504 downwards.
ACATCTCTAGAGCACAATTTTCCCACGAAAATCAAGCGCTAAGGTGCCTGCCGCGGTCGGCAGGGAGGGCGAACTATAGCCGATTCGCGCCGCCAAGCAAGTCTCCCGCCGGGGGGCTCCCGGGCGGGCGCGGCGTCGGGGTGCCCGGCTTCCCGGTGACTCAGTCGCTGGCCGAGCTCACCGTCACCGTGGCACCGCGTCCGATCCCGAGCACGCGCGCGGCATCGCCGTTTGCGCAGGCGATCTCGAGCAGATCGAAGGCGTTGACGAGCGCAAGCAGCTCACCCGGTGCCGCATCGGCATACGTGCGCCGCACGGCGAGCGCGCGCTCGGCGATACGGACTTGCGGGTTGGGCACGTGCGCGAGCATCTGGGCATCGATATCGGTGATGAGGTTGCCGAAGTGATCCACGGTCAGAATCGCCCCCTCGATCCGGCCGTCGCAAACCCGCGGCGCGGGCAGCGAGCCCCGCGTGAGGGGGGCCGGTGCCCCGAGGCGTTCCGGGGTGCTTGCGCCGGATGCGAGCGCCGCCGCGACGGGCGCGAACAGGTCGCGTCCGTGGAACGTCGCGCTCACGCGCGCGGCGCCGAGCTCGGCCAAGCTCGATGCGGCGACTCGCACCGCTCGCGCATCCGCAGAGCGCGCGGCAACCGGCTCGAGAAGTCCGTTGTCAGGGGCGAGAAACACCTGAGCGGACGCGCTCAGACAGAGGATCGCCCGGGCGGTACCGACGCCGGGATCAACCACCGCGACGTGAACGGTACCGCGTGGAAAATACTCGAAGGAGCGCGCGAGCCACACTCCGGCCACCGCGGGTCGCTGTGCCGGAATGCCGTGCGTGAGATCGACGATCCGCGCCGCCGGGAAGCGCGACAGAATCTGTCCCTTCATCACGCCGACGAACGGATCCTCGAGCCCGAAGTCCGTCATGAGCGTGATGACGCCCGAGGGCTCGAATGCTGCCATACTTCTCAATTATGGCAGGCTCGCTCACTCTGGAGCAGTTCGAGCGGGAATTGCCGCAGCGGCATCTGGCGCCGCTGTGGCGCGTGCTGGCCCAGCTCGCGCCGGCTGAGCCCATGGTGAGTGCCGTGCCCTGGCACTGGCACGGCGCGAGGCTCGCCGAGGAGTTGCGCGCGGCGGGGCAACTCATCTCGGCTGCAGAGGCGGAGCGGCGCGTCCTGGTGCTCGAGAACCCCGGCCTGCCGGGCCAATCGCGCATCACCCCGAGCCTGTACGCCGGGGTTCAGCTCATCCTTCCGGGCGAGGTCGCGCGCAGCCATCGCCACGCGGCCGCCGCGCTGCGGCTGGTGCTCGAAGGCGAAGGCGCGGAGACCAGCGTCGAGGACGAGCGCATTGCGATGCGCCCCGGTGACTTCATCATCACCCCGTCGTGGGCATTTCACGGACATGCCAATCCGGGCGCCGAGCCGGTGAGTTGGCTCGACGGGCTCGACGTGCCCATCGTGAGCCTGCTGAGCGCGACCTTCACCGAGCCGGATCCCCGCCCGCGCCGCGCCGCGGCCCCGGCCGACGGGGATGCGCTCGCGCGCTTCGGCTCCGGCCTCGTGCCGCTCGACTTCGAGCGCCGCGGCGCTCGACTGCCACTCTGCTACTACCCCTACGAGCGCACACGCGAGGCCCTCGAGGTGCTGCGCAAACGCGGGCCCTGGGATGAGCACCGCGGGCTCGCGCTCGCGTTTGTCGACCCGACGAGCGGCGGCCCGCCCATGCCTACGATCGGAACGTTCATGCAGCTGCTGCCGAGCGGCTTCGCCGGAGCGCGCTACCGCGCGACGGACGGTGCGGTCTTCGCGGTGCTCGAGGGTGAAGGACGCGTGGAATTCTCCGAGCGCTCCTGGGATCTACGGCCGCGCGACGTGTTCACCGCGCCGCCCTGGAGCTGGTACCGCTTGAGTGCGACCGCGGACCTGGTTCTGTTCGGGTTCTCCGATCTGCCGCTGCAGCGGCACTTGGGACTCTGGCGCGAGGAGCGCGAGTAGCCGCCGCTCGAGTGCTCACGCCGCTGCCGCACGGCGCGCGCCGGGGTCGAGCGCGGCGCTCAGCACCTCCTCGATCCGTTCCACCCAGATGAACTGCAACCGCTCGCGCGCGCTCGCGGGTATGTCCTCGAAGTCGGGCCGATTGCGCGCCGGCAAGATCACGGTACGGATCCCGGCGCGCGCCGCGGCCACCGTCTTCTCCTTGATACCCCCGACCGGAAGCACCAGACCCCGCAGGCTGATCTCGCCGGTCATCGCAACGTCGCTCCGCACGGTGCGCCCGGAGAGCAGGGATGCGAGGGAGGTGAAGATCGCGACACCCGCACTCGGGCCGTCCTTCGGGATCGCGCCCGCCGGCACGTGAATGTGAAGATCGATCTTGTCGAAGCCGAGCGGGTCGACACCGAGACGCTCCGCATGAGTCTTCACGAGCGTCACGGCCGCTTGCGCGCTCTCTTTCATCACCTCACCGAGCTGTCCGGTCAAGATCAGGCGGCCGCTTCCCGGCACGCGGCTCGATTCGACGAACAGGATGTCCCCCCCGACCGGCGTCCAGGCGAGCCCGGTCGCGACGCCGGGGACGCTCGTGCGCATCGCGATCTCGCCGTGGTAGCGTGCGGCACCCAGAATCTGCGTCACCTCCTCGGGTCCGACGCGTGCACAGACCTCCCGTCCGGAGGCGATGCCGACGGCAATCGAGCGCAGGACGGCTCCGATCTGGCGCTCGAGGCTGCGCACGCCCGATTCGCGCGTGTAGTCGGCGATGATCCGCCGCAGCGCCTCCTCGCCGAGCTGCACCTGCTCCGTTTTGAGTCCGTTCGCCGTGAGCTGGCGCGGCGCCAGGTAGCGCCGCGCGATCTCGAGCTTCTCCTCCTCGGTGTAGCCGGTCAGCTCGATCACCTCCATGCGGTCGCGAACGGCCGGAGGGATCGTGTCGAGCACGTTCGCGGTGCAGACGAAGAGCACCTTGCTCAAATCGAAGGGCACCGCGAGATAGTTGTCGCGGAACGTGGCGTTCTGCTCCGGGTCGAGCACTTCGAGCAGCGCCGAGTACGGATCGCCCTGGATGCTCGCGCTCAGCTTGTCCACCTCGTCGAGCATCATGACCGGATTGCGCGTGCCGGCGCGCCGCAGCGCCTGCACGATGTTGCCGGGCAAGGCGCCCATGTAGGTGCGGCGGTGCCCGCGGATCTCCGCCTCATCGTGCACCCCGCCCAAGCTCACGCGCACGAACTTCAGGCCGAGCGCGCGGGCGATGCTCTGTCCGAGGGAGGTCTTGCCGACGCCCGGGGGGCCGACGAAGCAGAGGATCGGGCTGCGGCCCTGCGGGTTCAACTTGCGCACCGCGAGGAACTCGAGAATGCGCCGCTTGATCTTCTCCAGGCCGAAATGGTCGGCATCGAGCACCTCGCGAGCGCGCTCGATGTCGGGGTTCTCCGGATCGAGCTTCGACCACGGGAGCGCCGCGAGCCAGTCGAGATAGGTCCGCACCATCGAATGCTCGCCGCTTGCCTCCGGCATGTGCTCCAGGCGACGCAGCTCCCGCTCGGCCTGCTCGTTGACCTCCTCCGGCATGGCGGCGCGCTCGATGGAGTCCTTGAGCTCCTTCAGCTCGACCGGCCCGCCCTCGCCCACGTCCTCGCCGAGCTCGCGGCGGATCTGCCGCAGCTGCTCGCGCAGCACGGCCTCGCGCTGGCGCTCGCTCAGCGCCTCACGGGTCTTCTCGCCGATGTCGCGCGAGAGCTTGAGCACCTCGATGCGCTTATTGAGCGCGGCGATCACGGCATCGAGCCGCGCGGTGAGGTCGAACGTCTCGAGCAGTGCCTGCTTCTCCGGCGTCGGCACATCGGTGACGCTCATCACCAGGTCCGCGAGCTGGCCGGGCGCCTTGATCGACTGAATGGTGCCGATGAGCTCGGCGGGAGCCTGCGGGAGCAGTTGCAGCGCCTCGATCGCGCGGTCGCGCAGGTAGAGCGCACGCGCTTCCACCTCGCGGCTCACCTGCTCGGGGTCGCGATGGAGCACGACGCGCGCCTTGAGGAGCGCATCGGTCGCGATGAACTCGCGCACCTCGAAGCGCTGCTCGCCCTGGCAGATGAGGTGGTGCACGCCGTCCGGGGCGGTCACGAACCGCGCAATGGTCGCCACGGTGCCCACCCGATGGAGATCCGCGGGGGTCGGATCCTCGGCCGCCGGGTCCTTCTGCAGCAGCATGCCGATGGGGCTGCGCGTGCGCACGGCCTCCTGCGCGGCAGCCGTCGAGCGTGGACGATTGACTGCGATCGGCAGCACCACGCCGGGAAAGAGCACGCTGTCGCGCAGCGGCAGGATGATGAGCTCTTGAGTGTCCTCGGCCATCGCTACTCCTTCACCAGCCGCAGCGTGAGGCAGCCGGCGGTCATGCGCCGCTCGATGAGCGCGTAGCGGCCGCGCGCGAGCTCGATGCGCCGTTCGAAGCGCCCGTAGGGAATCTCCAGCCGCCGCACACGCATGGTGGCGATCTCGGCGGGCAGCGCGCGATCCGCGCTGACGACGATCCCATCGGCGATCACCTCGACCGTCACGCCTTCTGGCTCGATTCCGGGTAGCACGATCGAGACGAGCAGCTCGGACTCGGTCTCGAAGACATCGGCGGGCGGCTCCCACCGCAGCTGCGCCGAGGCAAGACCGCTCAGCGCGCAGAAGCGTCGCTGCCGCCGCTCGGCGGACTCGAGCGCGCGCAGCGCCTGGTCCCACATCCAGTCAAGATGATCGATCGGCCGCACGGATTAACTCCTCGAGCGCGGGCGGCGAAGCCGTGGCCGATCGCTCGGTACGCTGCGCCGCCTGCGTCTCATCCCCAACCGGACTGATATGGGCGGTGATGATCGGTTCCAAGGGGCACCCAGGCCCCGTCATCGGCTCCGCGCTTCGAGCCAGCGCTGCACCTCGTCGAACGGCTCGATCAGCGCGCGAACGCCCTCGGTCTCGTGCTGCTCGGCAAGCCGGTCAAGATCGATCCCGAGGGCCGCGAGGCCGCGCAACACCCGGCCGGTGTCCTCCGTCGGACCGCCAAGACCGATGCCGCCTTTACCATGGTCGCGATACGCCGCGAGGGTCTCGAGCGACAAGGTAATGACCGTTTCCGGGGCAATCAGGCTCTCGACGTATCTGAGATCGCCAAAGCGCGGATCCTTGGTCGAGGCCGACGCCCAGAGCAGCCGCTGCGGCTGCGCGCCGCGCGCGGCGAGTGTACGCCAGCGCGGCGAGTCGCAGCCCTGACGGTAGAGCTCATAGGCGCGGTCGGCGAGCGCCGTCGCCGCGCGGCCGCGCAATGCGCGTGCCTCGCCGCGACCTTGTCCCGCATGCTCATCGAGCTCTCGGTCTACGAGCGCATCGATGCGGCTCACGTAGAAGGTTGCGACCGAGGCCACTGCGTCGGGCTCCCCGCCGCGCTCGATGCGCTCCTCGAGCCCGCCCAGGTAAGCTTCGGCCGCGGCGCGGTAGCGCTCGGGCGAGCCGAGCAGCGTCACGTTCACGCTGATGCCCTCGGCGATGAGCGCGCGGCTCGCGGCGAGCCCGGCTCGCGTCGCCGGCACTTTGATCATGACGTTCGTGCGCTCCAGGCGGTGGCGGAGCTGGCGCGCCGCGACGATCGTCGCCTGCGCATCGTACGCGAGGTGCGGTGAGACGCCGACACAGACGAAGCCGTCGCGGCCGCGAGTTCGCTCGTGCACGATGCGAAATAGATCCGCGGCGCGGCGGATGTCGTCGAGCACGATCGCATCGTAGAGCTCGCCCACCGTTGCGATCTTGCCCCGCAGCTCCGCCACTGCCGCCTGATACTCCGCGTGCGTCGTGATGGCGCGCGCGAAGACGCCCGCGTTCGAGGTGAGCCCCGCGAGACCGTCGCTCGCAATCAGGCGCGCGAGCGTGCCATCGGCGAGCATGCGCCGGTGGATTTCCTCGAGCCAAACGCTCTGACCGCGTGCACGGAGTCGCGCGAGCGGATTGTCGTCCATGGATCGCCTGCCTTGGCTCCAGGGGGAGGCCTCGATGTGCTCTCTCGGTCGCAAGGCGATTATGGTCCCCGGCGCGAGCGCGTGTAAGACAAGCAAGACTCGCGCCCGCGGCGCTTGCGTGCGCCTGCGCGAAGGCCCACGCTCCCGCACGGCTCCAGGATGTGTGGTCAGGACGTGCTTTTCCTCACGGTCAACGCCGGCAGCACTTCGGTCAAGCTCGCGGCCTATCGAGGCTCCCCGGAGCGCAGCGATCTCGAGCTCCTCAAGCGCGAGCAGCTCGCGACCGGCGCTGCCGACCCGCAGAGCGCGTTGCGCGAATTCGTGCGCGCACTCGGTGCATCTGCGCTCGGCGCCGTCGGTCATCGCGTCGTTCACGGCGGAGCGCGGTTCACCGCTCCGGTGCGCATCGACGACGCCGTGGAGGCCGCGATCGGCGAGCTTGCGGCGCTCGCCCCGCTTCACAATCCCGTCGCGGTGCGCTGGATCGCCGCTGCGCGCGCGGTGTGCGCACCGCAGGTGGCACAGATCGCCGTGTTCGATACCGCCTACTTCGCCGGGCTCCCGGCGCTCGCCGCGCGCTACGCGCTGCCCGAGCGCGCGGGTGCTGCGCTCGGCGTGCGCCGCTACGGCTTTCACGGTATCGCTCACCAGGGGCTGTGGGGCCGCTGGTGCCTGCTCAATCCGGCGCTCGACTCGGGCGGGCGCGTGATCACGCTGCAGCTCGGCGGTGGCTCCTCGATCACGGCGATCGCGCGCGGCCGACCGCTCGATACGAGCATGGGATTCTCCCCGCTCGAGGGACTGGTCATGGCGACCCGCTCGGGCGACATCGACGCCGCGCTCGTGCCCTACCTCGCCCAGCAGCTGGGAGCCTCCGCCACGCGCATCGTTGAGATCCTGAACGAGGAGTCGGGCCTGCTCGGTCTCTCCGGCACGAGCGGCGATATGCGCACGCTGCTCGCGGATCCGCGCGAGGAAGCCCGGTTCGCGGTGGAGCTGTACTGCTATCGCATCCGCAAGTACCTGGGCGCCTACCTTGCCGTGCTCGGGGGCTGCGACGGGATCGTCTTCGGCGGGGGGGTGGGCGAGCACCAGCCCGAGATTCGCGAGCGCATCCTCGCACCGCTCGGCTGGGCGGGGGTGGAGCTCGACCGCCAAGCAAATCGCGCGGCGCGCGGATGCGAGGCCTGGATCAGCGGTGCAGCGAGCCGCATCCGCGTCGGGGTGATCCCGGTGGACGAGGAGCACACGCTCGCCTGCGCGGCCGCCTCGCTGCTCGTCCCGGCGTCTGCGCGCCCGTAGACGGGCCGCCGCGACCGCTCACTGCGCGCCCGGCACCAGCACGGCCGCTCCCTGGAGCCGTCCATCGCGAAGGCGCGAGAGCGCGCTCATCGCCTGCGCCAAGGGGAAGGTCTCGACGCACGGCGCGAGGGGGAGCTGCGCCGCGAGGCGCATGAACGCCTCGCCATCGGCGCGGGTGAGATTGGCGACCGAGGCGAGCGAGCGCTCGCCCCAGAGCAATCGATACGGGAAGCTCGGGATGTCGGTCATGTGGATGCCGGCGCACACCACGCGACCGGCCTTGCGCGTGGCGGCGAGCGCCGCCGGCACGAGCGCGCCTACGGGTGCAAAGAGAATCGCCGCATCGAGCGGCTCCGGCGGCAGCTGCTCGGAGCTGCCGGCCCACACCGCGCCGAGCCGGCGCGCGAACGCTTGACTCTCGACGTCGCCTGCGCGCGTGAACGCGAACACGCGGCGACCCTCCGCGCGAGCCACCTGCGCGAGCAGGTGCGCGGCAGCGCCGAAGCCGTAGAGACCCAGGTTGGCGCCGTCACCGGCGGCACGGTAGGCGCGATAGCCGATGAGCCCCGCGCACAGGAGCGGTGCCGCCTCCGCATCCGAGTAGCGCTCGGGAATCGCGCAGCAGAAGCGCGCGTCGGCGAGCGCGTATTCCGCGTAACCGCCATCGAGCGTGTAGCCCGTGAAGCGCGCCTGCTCGCAGAGATTCTCCAGTCCGCGCCGGCAGTACTCGCACGCGCCGCAGGCGCTCCCGAGCCACGGCACGCCCACCCGATCGCCGCAGCGCCAGCGCGTGACACTCGCGCCCGCCCGCTCCACGATTCCGACGATCTCGTGTCCCGGGGTGACGGGGTAGGCAATGTCGGGCAGCTCGGCGTCGAGCAAATGCAGATCCGTGCGGCAAACTCCGCAGGCACGCACCCGCAAGAGCACCTCGAGCGGACCCGGATCGCGCAGCGTCATCCGCTCTGCGACGAGCGGGGCGCCTGGCGCGTGCAAGCGCAGCGCCAGCACGTGCGTCAGGGTGCGCCGGCGGGCGCCGCGGCCTGCTGGGGCGTCTCGTCGGCTTCGATTCCAACGGTCACCGGGACTCCGCGCGCGGTCTTCAGCGCCTGGACCGCGTAGTCCCAGTCGATCGCGGTGGTCGTGTTGCCGAGCGCCTGGTTGAGCAACTGCTCGAAGTTGGCGAGCTGCGGTGCCACCGTCTGTCCTTGAGCGTCGATCGGCGGGTGGACCTCCAGAAGCAACTCCCCATCGACCCACGCGACCTTGACGGGATCGTTGATGAGCCTCACCTGCGTCCACACCGGCACGGTCGGAAAGAGCGCAGCCACGTCCTCCGGATACATGCGGATGCATCCGTGCGTGACCGGCATCCCGACCGCCAGGGGATTGTTGGTGCCGTGAATGAGATAGTCGCCGGGATGGATGTTCAGGCGCATCGCATAGAGGCCGAGCGGATTGTTCGGTCCGGCCGGGACGATCTTCGGCAGCGGATCACCTTCCTGCAGGTGCTCCTGGCGCACCGAGACGGGCGGATACCAGATGGGGTTACGGATCTTCTGGATGACGTGGGTGACGCCGAGGGGAGTCTTCCAGTCCATCTTCCCGATGCTCACCGGATAGGTGACCACCACGCGCTCGGCGTGACGCTTGGGGCGCGGATAGTAGTAGAGCCGGTGCTCCGGGAGATTGACGACGATGCCGACGCGCGGGCCCGGCGGCAGGATCCGCCGCCCGGGTATGAGCACATCCGTCCCCCGGCCCGGTAGCCACGGATCCACCCCGGGATTCACGCGGATGATCTCTTCCGAGCCCACGCCGTACTTGCGCGCCAGGTCGTAAAGGGTGTCCTCGAACCGCGTCTTGATGTGCAGGTCCTGCCCCACGACCTGGGTGCTTCCATCGCTCGCAAGCACATACACCGCGGCCCGAGCGGGCGCGGAGGGCACGGCGAGCGCTGCGGCAAGGAGGGCGGCACCGAGCCGCCCGGTGAGCGCGCGACTGATTCCAGTGGAAGATCCGCGAAAGCAACGCTTCGGCAGGGCCGGTCTTGCTTCGTGAGGCATCGGTCTCTTCGGCTCGCAGCGAGGTGAGTTGGCTTACGCTCTGAGCCGCATTCTAGACGGAATCGCATCCTGGGGGACTCGGCGATGCGGATTTGCGACGTGTGACCACACCCCTCGCACCGGTGCCGGAGCTGCGCCGGCCGCACGAGTTGGCACGTCCGGTTTGCTATGCTGGCTTGCGCTTGCCTCGCTCCTCCTCCAAGCACTCGAGCTCCACCGGAGCGCACCGCGGCTCGCGGCTCGCGCGCGCCTTCTTCGCGCGCCCGGCGCTCGCCGTTGCGCCGGACCTGGTCGGATTGCATGTCGTGCGCAACGTGGGCGGCGCACTGCGCATCGGGCGCATCGTGGAAACCGAGGCGTACATGGGCCCGGAGGACCTGGCGGCCCACTCCGCACGCGGGCGACGCACGGCGCGCACGGAGGTGATGTTCGGGCCGCCGGGTCACGCGTATATCTATCTGATCTATGGCTTCTGGAACTGCTTGAACGTGGTGACCGCGCCGGCCGGCGTGCCGCATGCCGTCCTGATTCGTGCCGTGGAGCCGATCGCCGGCCTCGGCGCACCCACCTGGGGACCGGGACTTCTCTGCCGCGCGATGGGCATCGATCGGAGCCTCAACGCCGTCGACCTGCGCGGTGAGCTGTTGCGAATCGAGCGCCCCCGGGCAGGGCGACGCGCGGCGCGCATCGGCGCCGACCGGCGCATCGGCGTCGATTACGCGCGCGAGTGGGCCGCGCGCAGGTGGCGCTTCTTCGACCGCGATTCGCCGTTTCTCTCCACGGTCACGCCCGCGCAGCGGCGCCGCGCCGGAATCGCGGCACCTGCGCCCTCCTTCGACCGATAGCACCCCGGTGGACTCCGTCGAGGTTGTCGTCGTCGGAGCCGGGGTAGTGGGCCTTGCGATCGCCCGCGCACTCGCGCTCGCGGGACGCGAGGTGCTCGTGCTCGAGGCCGCCGACTCCTTCGGCACCGCCACGAGCGCGCGCAACAGCGAGGTCATCCACGCGGGCATCTACTACCCGCCCGGCTCGCTCAAGGCGCGGCTCTGTGTCGCCGGTCGGGACCAACTCTATGATTTCTGCGAGCGGCGCGGCGTCGCCTACCGTCGCTGCGGAAAGCTCATCGTGGGGTCCTTGGCCGAGGAGCGCGAGCTCGACTCGATCGCGGCGAACGCCGCCGCCAACGGGGTCGAGCTCGAGCGGCTCGGGCGCGCCGCGCTGCGCGCGCGCGAGCCCGCGCTCCGCTGCGACACGGCGCTCCGCTCGGCGCACACCGGCATCGTCGACTCGCATGGCTTGATGCTCGCGCTCGCCGGCGAGGCGCAGAGCCATGGCGCGCGCTTCGCCTACCGCACGCGGGTCTCGCGGCTGTGGCTCACCCCCGGGGACATCACGCTCGCAGTCGACGGAGGACACCCAACGCTGCGCGCGGCGCTGCTCGTCAACGCCGCCGGCCTTGCGGCGCCGGCGCTCGCACGCGCCACGGAGGGTCTGCCCGCCGCTCGCGTCCCGACTGCGCATTTCGCGAAGGGGAGCTACTTCGCGCTCGCCGTGCGCGCGCCGTTCACGCATCTCATATACCCCGTCCCGCAGCCCGGCGGGCTCGGCGTGCACCTGACGCTCGACCTCTCCGGCCGCGGTCGCTTCGGACCGGACGTGGAGTGGCTCGCGAGCGGCGAGCTGCCCCATGGAGAGCGGGACTACCGGGTCGATGCCCGGCGCGCCGAGGGCTTCTATGGCGCGATCCGTCGCTACTGGCCGGATTTGCCCGACGGGGCCCTCGAGCCCGCGTTCGCCGGCATTCGTCCGAAGCTCAGTGGGCCGGGAGAGCCGCCCGCCGACTTTCGCATCGACGGTCCCGAGGAGTGCGGGGGACCGCTCGTCAACCTCTTCGGGATCGAGTCGCCGGGCCTCACCGCCTCGCTCGCCATCGCCGCGCACGTCGCGACGCTCCTCCGCGGCGTCATCTGACCTCCGCTACGCGATGATCTGCCGCGCCTTGAGATCCGCGATCACGCGCCTCGCGCCCTCTTCGGCGGTGACCGCGCCCGTCTCGATCACGAGCTCCGGCTGCTCGGGCACCTCGTAGGGCGAATCGATGCCGGTGAAGTGCTTGATCTTGCCTGACTGTGCACGCGCGTAGAGACCCTTCGGGTCGCGCCGGATGCACTCCTCGAGCGGTGTGTCGACGAAAATCTCGATGAACTCTCCCGCGCTCACGAGCTCGCGCACCATGCGCCGCTCGGCGCGGAACGGCGAGATGAACGAGCACAGCACGATCAATCCCGCATCGACGAACAACCGCGCGACTTCGCCTACGCGCCGGATATTCTCCACCCGGTCGGCATCGGTGAATCCAAGATCGCGATTGAGACCGTGGCGCACATTGTCCCCATCGAGCAGGTAGGTATGCGCTCCCTGCGCGTGCAGCTCCTTCTCGACCAGATTGGCGATGGTCGACTTGCCGGAACCGGAGAGGCCGGTGAACCACAGGAGGGCGGGCCGGTGGCCGTTGCGCCGCACCCGCGCCTCGCGGTCGATCGCGACACTCTGGCGGTGGACGTTGGTCGCGCGGCGCAGGCCGAAGGCGATCATTCCGGCTCCGGCCGTCGCATTGTTGAAGCGGTCGATGAGAATGAAGGCGCCGGTCGCGCGATTCTCGGCGTACGGGTCGAAGGCGACCGGAATCGCGGTAGCGAGATTGCAAAGCCCGATCTCGTTGAGCGTGAGCGTCTTCGCGGCGATGTGCTCGAGCGTGTTCACGTCGACTTTGTGTTTGAGCGTCGTGACACGCGCCGGGACGTACTGGGTGCCGATGCGCATGAGGTAGGAGCGCCCCGGGAGCATCGCGTCCTCAGCCATCCACAGCACGTGCGCTGCGAACTGATCGACCACCTCCGGGCGCGCCTCCGCGTGCGCGAGCACATCGCCGCGCGCCACATCGATCTCATCCGCGAGCACGAGCGTCACGGCGTCCCCGGACTGCGCAGCGCTCCGGTCACCGTCGGCGGTGACGATGCGCGCGATCGTGCTCTGGCGGCCCGAGGCGGCCACCACCACCGTGTCGCCGACCGCGATCGATCCGGAGGCCACGGTCCCCGCGTACCCGCGAAAGTCGAGGTTCGGCCGGTTGACCCATTGCACCGGGAAGCGAAACGGCAGCGCCGCGAGTCCTTGCTCGGCATCGAGTGTCTCGAGGTGCGCGAGCAGCGTCGGGCCGTCGTACCAGCGCAACCGCTCGGAGCAGGCAGTCACGTTGTCGCCGAAGCGTGCCGAGACGGGGATCGGGGTCACGGATGCAAACCCGAGCGACTGCGCGAATCCGAAGTAGTCCCCGACGATGTGATGGAAGCGCTCGGCCGAGAAGTCGACCAGGTCGATCTTGTTGACGGCGAGCACAACGTGACGGATGCCGAGGAGCGAGCAGATGTAGCTGTGGCGCCGGGTCTGGGTGAGCACACCCTTACGTGCGTCGATGAGAATGACCGCGGCCTCGGAATTCGACGCTCCGGTCGCCATGTTGCGCGTGTACTGCTCGTGGCCGGGCGTGTCGGCGACGATGAATGAGCGGCGCGGCGTGCTGAAGAAGCGATACGCCACGTCGATCGTGATCCCCTGCTCCCGCTCCGCTTCGAGCCCATCGACGAGGAGGGCGAAGTCCATCTCCTCGCCGGTCGTGCCGTGCTTGCGCGTATCGCGGCGCAGCGCCTCGAGCTGATCCTCCAGAATGAGCTTGCTGTCGTAGAGGAGCCGCCCGATGAGGGTGGATTTCCCGTCGTCCACCGAGCCACAGGTGAGAAAGCGCAGCACGCCTTTCGCCTGAGCGGGCATCTCTGCGCTCACGGTGACTTCGGTCGGCAGCCTCGCGGTCATCAGAAGTAACCCTCGCGCTTCTTCTTTTCCATGGACGCCGACTCATCGGCATCGATGACCCGGCCCGAGCGCTCCGAGGTGCGCGCCGCGAACATCTCCTCGATGACCTCATCGAGGGTCGTCGCCGCGCTCTCGACCGCCGCCGTGAGCGGATAGCAGCCGAGGGAGCGGAAGCGCACCATCCGCATCTCGGGCGTCTCGCCCGGCTCGAGCGGGAGCCGCTCATCGTCGCGCACGATGAGCAGCCCGTCGCGTCGCACGACCGGCCGCGGGGCGGCGAGATACAGAGGCACCACCGGAATGTCCTCGCAGCGCGTGTACTGCCAAACGTCGAGCTCCGTCCAGTTCGAGAGCGGAAAGACCCGGATGCTCTCCCCTTTGCTGATCCGGGTGTTGTACAGCCGCCAGAGCTCGGGGCGCTGGTTGCGCGGATCCCAGACGTGTCCGGCGGAGCGGAATGAGAAGATGCGCTCCTTCGCACGGCTGCGCTCCTCGTCGCGGCGCGCGCCGCCGAAGGCGGCATCGAAGCCCCACAGATCGAGCGCCTGCTTGAGCGCCTCGGTCTTCATCACCTGCGTATGCAGCTGCGAGCCGGAGCTGATCGGATCGATGCCGCGGGCGCGCCCCTCGGGATTGGTGTGCACGAGCAGCTTCAATCCATAGCGCGCCGCGACGGTATCGCGATGCCGGATCATGTCGCGGAACTTCCACCCCGTATCGATGTGCAGCAGCGGAAACGGCGGCTTGGAGGGATGGAACGCCTTGAGCGCAAGGTGCAGCATCGCGCCGGAGTCTTTGCCGATCGAGTAGAGCATCACCGGATTCGAGAACTCCGCCGCCACCTCGCGAATGATCTCGATGGACTCCGCTTCGAGCCGCGCAAGATGACGCGAAAGCACTCCCGTCACTGCGCCATCCTTTCCGGGACGAGCGTGCCGCTCGCCACGAACCACGGATTGCGGTACTGCGGCTTGCCGTAGGCGAGTGGCTTGCCGTCGCGCGCGATGACGCATCCTCCGGCTCCGAGGAGCACCGCGTGGCCGGCCGCGGTATCCCACTCCATCGTCGCGCCCATGCGCGGGTAGAGGTCCGCCTTCCCCTGCGCAATCAGGCAGAACTTGAGCGAGGAGCCGATCGCGACCCGCTCCGCGACGCGATAGCGGGCGAGGTACGCGTCGGTCTCGGGCGTCGCGTGCGAGCGTGAAGCGACCGCAGTGATCCCAACGGGTGGGACCGATCGCACGCGGATCGCGCGGCGCGGCGCGGGCGCTGCGGAGTCGGGATGCTGCTCGCTCACGAACGCGTGCTCCGCGGCGACATCCGCTGCGAACAAAAGCGCGCTCGCGGGTGCGTACACGACGCCGAGCTGCGGAGCCGCGCGACGCACCAGCGCGATGTTGACGGTAAACTCGCCGCGCCGCGCGATGAACTCCTTGGTGCCATCGAGGGGATCAACCAGAACGAACTCCTCCGCCGGTGCGGGCACACGCCCGGCCGCCACCTCCTCCTCTGCGACCACGGTCAGACCGGGCGCGCGTTCGGCAAGCCGCGCGAGGATGATCGTCTGCGCGGCCTGGTCGGCATCGGTCACCGGCGTCGAGTCAGCTTTGTTGCGAACCTGAAATCCATTCTCGTAGAACCGCTGAATGGCGCGACCCGCTTCCACGGCAGCGCCGATCATGGCCTCGAGAAGGGTGCTCTCTGACATGCGTGGGGACCTTGCGTCGAAGTGTACACAGCCCCCCGAGCGTGCTGCTGCGGGCGCTCACACGCTCTCCAAGACTTCTTGGCAATGAGCATATGCCGCCCCTCGCGCGCTTCACCGGCAGCGTGCGGGGGCGCCCGGCGTGGGTGGCCGCCGAGCTCGCTTGCCGCTCACGCGGCCGATAGCTACTTCGAGTTTCACATGAATTATTAATATTATAACTATATTATCTCATGTAGTTTAGCCAAGCGGCGTCGCCCGGCTCATCGAGGATTGGCACCCAGTCGGATGCAGACCTTGGCAAGCTTCATCCTGGCGGAACGAGGCGCCCGCACGCGTGTCAAAGTGAGGAGCGGGGGTTTGTAACCTGCTGTAATTCGAGGACGTTGAGCTGCGCTCGGCGTGGAGCTCAGGTCAACCGGAACGCACGTCCCGCGTTCGCCCGCTACGCTGGGTTTAAAATCGGGCTGAGCGTCCGCTGGGAGCTGGAGGAGCGATGGAGAGATTCGATCACAGGAATTCGGGAATCCGCCGTGCGTCGCAGACGATCTTGGTTGGCGTGGTGGTCGCCGGTCTCGCCGCGTGCGTGACGCCTCCGCCCCCGCGGCCGCCTCCGCCGCCCCCTCCCATGGTCAATACGACGGTCTACGCCTACCCGATGCACGGCCAGAGCGCTGAGCAGCTCGACCGCGACCGCTACGACTGTTACGTTTGGGCCAAGCAGCAGACCGGTTTCGATCCGGGGTCTGCGAGCGTGCCGCCCGAGGAGCGCGTGCGCGTCGTGAGCGGCCCACCGCCTGGGACCGGCACCGCGGTGGGCGCCGTCACCGGCGCAGTCGTTGGCGCCGCAATCTCCAACCCCTGGTCGCGCGGCTTCGGCGCCTTGGCCGGGGCACTCGTTGGCGGCGCGATCGGCTCGAGCGTCGACGCCTCGCGCGCGCAGCAGACGCAGGAGACCGTGGTCTACGATCGGGCGCAGCTCGCGCAGATCCGCGCACAGGCGGCAAACTATCGCCGCGCCATGAGCGCCTGCCTCGAAGGCCGCGGCTACACCGTCCAGTGATCCGGCGCCCCCGAATTCTCCCCTCCCATTCAACCCACGACCGACGGCGGCAATCAGAGTCCCCCATGCACATGCCACGCACGAACGTGCTCACCCTGCTCGCTTTCGCCCTCTGCAGCTTCGCAGCCTTCGGCCTCGCGAACGCACAGGAGCACCCCGATCGACACGAGTCCCACTTCGATCGCGGACACGAGCACTTCGACACGCGCTACAACCATGATCACGCGTATCCGGCCCGCGGCGCCTTCGTCGGCGCGCTGCCGCGCGAGCACTTTGAAGTCGTGCATGGCGGAGCGCATTACTTCTTCGCCGGCGGGGTGTGGTATGCACCGCGCGGCGCGGGATGGGTCGTGGTTGCACCGCCCTTCGGCGTCTTCATTCCGGTGCTGCCGCCCTTCTATACGACGATCTGGGTGGGCGGAGCACCGTACTACTACGCCGATGACGCCTATTACGTTTATCGTGGGCCCGACCAGGGGTACGAGGTGGTTCCGCCACCGCCCGACCAGAGCGTTCAGACGGCCGCGCCGCCGGGCCCCGAAGGCCAAATGTTCGCCTACCCGCGCAACGGGCAGAGTCCCGACCAGCAGGCACGAGACCGCTACGAGTGCCACACCTGGGCGGTGAGCCAAACGGGGTTCGATCCGATGACGGTCGGCGGCGGAGTGCCACCGCCGCAGAACGCCGGGAAGCGCGCCGACTATGACCGTGCGATGGCGGCCTGTCTCGAGGGGCGCGGATACACCGTGAGGTAGGCGACGGCCGCGGCGCCCAACGCCTGCGGCGCGGTCAGCCGCGGATGCCCGCGTCGCGGAGCATCCGCGGAATGTGCGCTTCCCAGCCGAGCGCCATGATGTGGACCCCCGCGCACTGCCCTTTCAGGCCGCGAATCAGGCGCACCGCGATATCGAGCCCGACCTCTTCCTCGCGACCTGCGGAGGCGGCCGCCTGCATCTCCTCGAGGAGCTCCTCCGGTACGCGCACACCGGGAACGTTCGCATTGAGCCACCCGGCCATCTTGGCCGACTTGAGAGGGATGATCCCCGCGAGGAGTCCCACTTCCCCGAGATTGCCCGCGGCCAGATAGCGCACGATCCGGCTCACTTCGAATACCGCCTGCGTTTGCAGGAAGCGCGCGCCGGCATCGATCTTGCGCCGCGCGTTCGCGACCTCGCCGTCGAAGTCGGGGGCTCCGGGATTGGCGGTGGCGCCGCAGTAGAGGTGCGGCGTGCCCTTGAGCTCGTTGCCCGCGAGATCGTGACCGCCGGCGAGCGCGCGCGCCGCCTGCAGCAGCTCGATGGTCGACAGATCGAACACGGGCTTCGCATCCGGATGATCGCCATTCTTCGGCTGATCGCCGGTCATGAAGACGAAATTGCCCACACCAAGCGCGCACGCGCCGAGCAGATCCGCCTGGATAGCGATGCGGTTGCGGTCCCGGGCCGTGACCTGAACGATGGGCTCGACCCCGCGATCGATGAGTAGATGCGCCACCGACTTGGGCTCGATCGCCATGCGCGCGCGCGGCGACTCGGTGATGTTCATGGCATCGACGCACGAGGCGAGGAGCTGCGCCTTGGCGAACGTTTCCGTGAGATCGATCCCCTTCGGGGGCGTGAGCTCGGTCGTCACGACGAAATCCCCCGAGCGCAGCTTCCCCTCGAGCCGTGTAGTCATTGGAATCTGCCCGCTCACTCGCGTTGGCCGTAGAATCCGGCGGTGCGCCGCATATTGCCACCGAGATCATCCCCATGGCCACACCGAATCCACTCACGTTGAGCTCGTTCGCACTCAGGCGTCCCGATCGGGAGGAGGCGCTCGCGCTGCTCGAGCGCCCGGATCTCGAGCCGTTGCTGCGCGCGGCCGAGGCGCTGACGCTCGCCGGCCACGGCGCGACGGTCACGTATTCGCGTAAAGTCTTCATCCCGCTCACGCAGCTTTGCCGTGACGTGTGCCACTACTGCACATTCGCCAAGGCACCGCGAGCGGTCGCGCGCCCGTACCTGACGCTGACTGAAACGCTCGATATCGCCCGCCACGGTGCGGCCGCCGGGTGCAAGGAAGCGCTGTTCACACTCGGGGACCGACCGGAGCGCCGCTACGCAGCCGCACGCGCCGCACTCGCGCAGCTGGGGTTTGCAAGCACGCTCGAGTACCTGGCGGCGGCGGCGCGCGCGGTTCACGGGGAGACCGGCCTGCTCGCGCACCTCAATCCGGGCGTGATGTCGCGCGCGGAGCTCGAGCGGCTGCGGCCGGCCGCCGTCTCGATGGGACTCATGCTCGAGTCGGCCTCGGAGCGGCTCACGCGGCGCGGGGGACCGCACTTCGGCTCCCCTGACAAGCTCCCGGCGGTGCGCCTCGCCACGCTCGCTGCGGCCGGTGAGCTCGCTGTCCCGTTCACGAGCGGCATCTTGATCGGAATCGGCGAGACGCGCCGCGAGCGCATCGAGTCGCTCCTCGCGCTGCGCGCGCTCAACGAGCGCCACGGACACATCCAGGAAGTCATCATCCAGAATTTCCGCGCCAAGCCCGGCACGCGCATGGCAGACAGTCCCGAGCCGTCGCTCGAGGAGCATCTCTGGACGGTTGCGGTCGCGCGCCTGCTCTTCGGTCCGCACATGTCGGTGCAGGCACCGCCCAATTTACAGCCGCAGGCGCTCGCTGCGCTCGTGCGCGCCGGAGTCAACGACTGGGGCGGGGTGTCGCCCGTGACACCCGATCACGTGAACCCCGAGGCACCCTGGCCGCATCTCGATGCGCTGCGCGCGGCGACCGCGGCCGCCGGTCGAACGCTCGTCGAGCGCCTCGCGATTACCCCTGCGTACGCGCGCGAGCCCGCACGTTGGGTCGACCCGGGACTCGTGCAAGCGGTGCGCACACGCAGCGACGGCGGCGGGCGCGCCCGCACCGAGAGCTGGTGCGCAGGCTCTGCGTGCCCACCGCCTCAATGCGTCGATGAGTGGCTCGGCGGCGGCGCGCGCGGCGCCTCGCGGTTCGTGAGCCGCATTCTACGGCGCGCGCGGCGCGGCGAGACCCTCGCGGTCGAGGAGATCGTGACGCTCTTTGCCACCGAAGGTGCGGATCTGCGCGCGACCCTCGCGACGGCCGATCGACTGCGCGCGGAGGTGGTCGGCGCGCCCGTGACCTACGTCGTCAACCGCAACATCAACTACACCAACATCTGCCGCTATCGCTGCGGCTTCTGCGCGTTCTCGAAGAGCGGCACCAAGGCGCTGCGCGGCCCGGCCTATCGGCTCGACCTCGAGGAGGTCGGCCGACGCGTGACGGAGGCCGCCGAGCGCGGCGCCACCGAGGTTTGTCTGCAGGGCGGCATCCACCCCGAGTACACCGGTGAGACCTACGCCGAGATCGTCACCGCGGTGAAGCAGGCTGTGCCCCAGATGCACGTGCATGCCTTCTCCCCGCTCGAGATTCTCCACGGCGCGCGCACGCTCGGCGTCTCGCTCGCCACCTTCCTGCGGCGACTGCGCGCGGCGGGACTGTCCACGCTTCCCGGCACGGCCGCGGAGATCCTCGACGACGCGGTGCGCGCCATCATCTGCCCCGACAAGCTCACGACGGCGGAATGGCTCGAGGTGATGCGCACGGCCCACGCCATCGGCCTGCGCAGCACCGCCACCATCATGTTCGGACACGTGGAGCAGCCGCATCACTGGGCGCTGCATCTTCTGCGCGTGCGTGCCCTGCAGGGCGAGACGGGCGGGTTCACGGAGTTCGTGCCGCTGCCCTTCGTGCACATGGAGGCGCCGCTCTGGCGCAAGGGGCTCGCGCGGCCAGGCCCGACGTTCCGCGAGGCGCTGCTCATGCATGCCGTCGCGCGGCTCGCGCTTCACCCGTGTGTGCCGAACGTGCAAACCTCCTGGGTGAAGATGGCGCCGGATGGGGCGGCCGCCTGCTTGAGAGCAGGGGCGAACGATCTCGGCGGTACGCTCATGAACGAATCGATCACGCGCGCGGCGGGCGGGGCGAACGGACAGGAGATGACGCGGGAGGCTCTCGAGCGGATCGCCCTCAGCGCCGGGCGGCCGCTGCGCCGGCGCACGACGCTCTACGGCGACCCGACCGTGCGCGCGGTGCCGGCTGCTCAGCCGGCCCCGCCCACCGCGCTCAGCCGAACTGCCGCGTCACATCGTTGAACAGCGCGACCCCGAGCAGCAGCACGATGAGCGCGATCCCCACCTGCTGACCGAAGATCTGGGCGCGCTCGGAGAGCGGGCCTCCCTTTACCCACTCCAACGCCTGAAAGACGATCTGACCTCCGTCGAGGATGGGAATCGGCAGCAGGTTGAAGAGCGCGATCACGAGCGAGATGAATACCAGGAAGCTCAGGAACGAGGCGGTGCCCGCGGCGGCGGACTCGCCCGCGACTTGCGCGATGCTGATCGGACCGCTCAGGTTCCTGAGCGAGACCTGACCGAGCACCATGCGCCACAGCAGCTGCCCCTGAACAGCGGTGAGATTCCACGCCTCGCCGCCCGCCGCGGCGAGCGCCGCGACCGGAGAGAGCGCGCGGTGGACCACCATGCCCGGTGGGTACTGTTCGCCCTGTGCCCAGGCTCCGATGCGTCCGATCACCTGTCCGTCGACGGTCACCCGCGCGACCGTGATCTGGGCCGTGCGGCGCGCGCCGGCGCGCATATACGCCACCGTGATCGACTTGTCCGCCATGCTCGCGACGTAGCGCCCGAATGCCTTGTAGTCATCGACCGGTTTGCCGTCGACGGCGACGATCCGATCACCTCCTCGCAGGCCGGCCTGCGCGGCCGCGCTTCCCGCATCGACCCTCACGAGCACCGGCGGCATGATCGGCTCGGCGAAGCGGAATCCGAGCACTCCGAGGACGTTCGGAAGCTCGCTCAGGCGCTTGCGCTCGGCGGGGTCGCTCACGACGAGCGTGACGCCACGCACAGCACCGCTCGCGCCGCGAACGGTGAGCCGCGCCTCGCCGCGGCCGAGGAGTGAGTCGAGCAGGTCGAAATCCACATCGCGCTGGTCGGCCACGGCGTGATCGTTCACCGCCGTGATGTCATCGCCGCTACGCAACCCGGCGCGCGCCGCGATGCTCGCGGCGCTCACCTCGCCCACGACGGGCCGCACGTCGGTGGTGCCGTTCACCCACAAGAGCCCCCAGAGCAGCAGCACGGCGAACAGCACGTTCGATGCGGGCCCCGCGAGCAGCACCAGTATGCGTTGCCACGGCGGCCGGCGCGTGAAGGAGCGCGGCAGATCGGCCGCCGCGACCGGCCCCTCACGCTCGTCGAGCATCTTCACGTAGCCGCCCATCGGGATCGGCGCGAGCACGATCTCGGTCCGGTCGGCACCGACGCACTTGCGCCACAGCGGCTTGCCGAAGCCGATCGAGAAGCGCAACACCTTGAAGCCGAGTCGGCGCGCGACCCAGAAGTGGCCGAACTCGTGCACGATGACCAGAAACCCGACCGCGACGATGTACCAGAGGGCGTACCAGATCAAGCTCATGCGGGAACGACTCCAAAGCTTCTTGAGAACGCACTCTAGCCGAATGCGCCGGCTCGCGCGTGCCCACGCCACCCGGACTGTCCGATGGGACAATATTACTGCGCTCGCCCAGCCGTCGCCGATCGGAGCGTGACGGTCGCGAGGCCGGCCGCGGCGAGCGTATCGAGGAGCCGCGGCAGGACCTCGAGGATGACGGGAGCGCCCGAGCGCGTGCGCGCCGCATGACCGTCGTGCAGCAGCAGAATGTCGCCGGCCGCAAGGTCACGCGTGAGCCGCTCGAGAACCCGGCGCGGATCGCCGCTCACGGTGTCGAATCCGCGCCGCGTCCAGCTCACGAGGGCCAGTCCCGCGCGCGCGAGCGCGGGCTCGAGCAGCGGACTGCGCAGTCCCGCCGGTGCGCGAAAGAAGCTTGGCGCGGAGCCGCTGATTGCTCGGATCGTCGACTGCGCCTCCCCGATCTCTTGGGCGATTCGCCGCGGACCGAGCAGCGAGAAATCGTGGCGATGACTGTAACTGTGATTCTCGAGCGCGTGCCCGCGCGCGACGATCTCGCGCGCGAGCTCGGGATGACTCGCGACCTGCCGGCCGATGCAGAAGAACGTCGCCCGTGCCCCTGAGCGATCGAGTATCGCGAGCACCTGCGGGGTGACCTCCGGATCGGGGCCGTCGTCGATCGTGAGCGCGACGGCGCGGCGCGCTCGCGCGGGCTCCGGTAGCCGCGTCAAGTTGGGTCCGAGCAGCGCGCTGCGCGGCAAGAGCCCACTGCCGGCGAGCAGCAGGTGATCGGCCACGACGGCGCCCACGGCCCAGGGCCATGCGCGCGGGCGTGCGATGAGGCTCGCGGCCGCACCGAGGTGCAGCAGCGCCGAGCTCCTCGTGAGCGGCGAGGGCAGCAGTCGCGCGAGCGTGGAACGCACGGTCATGGCCAAGCTCGATCAGCGGCGTGGAGAAACGAGTAATCCTCGCCGCCCGCGCCGGCGAGCAGCGCGAG
>DATKPY010000032.1:0-3053 GCA_035523875.1 Steroidobacteraceae bacterium | reverse complement strand
CGAGGTCGTGGGGCTCGACAACCTCAACACCTACTACGACGTCACGCTCAAGGAGGCGCGCCTGAAGCGCCTCACGGGGCATGCGGGCTTCCGCTTCGTGAAGCTCGACCTCACCGACTCCGCGCAGATGGCCGCTTTGTTCGCGCGCGAGAAATTCGAGCGGGTGGTGCATCTCGCCGCGCAGGCGGGCGTGCGCTACTCGCTCGAGAACCCCCACGCCTACGTCGCGAGCAACGTGACCGGCACGCTGAATGTCCTCGAGGGCTGCCGTCACACGGGCGTCGGGCACCTGGTGTATGCCTCGACCAGCTCGGTCTACGGCGCGAACACCAACATGCCCTTCTCGGTGCACCGCGGGGTCGATCATCCGCTGTCGCTCTATGCGAGCACCAAGCGGGCGAATGAGCTCATGGCGCACAACTACTCGGCGCTCTTCAAGCTGCCGACGACCGGATTGCGCTTCTTCACCGTGTACGGGCCGTGGGGACGGCCGGATATGGCGCTGTTCCTCTTCACGCGCAACATCCTCGAAGGTAAGCCGATCGACGTGTTCAACAACGGGCACCACCAGCGCGACTTCACCTACGTCGACGACATCGCCGAGGGCGTGGTGCGCGCCTCCGAGCACGTGGCGGCGCCCGATCCGGCCTGGGACGGCAAGACGCCGGATCCGGCCTCGAGCTTCGCGCCTTTTCGCCTCTACAACATCGGCAACCACCGACCGGTGCAGCTGCTGCGTTACATCGAGCTCATCGAGGAGACCCTCGGGCGCAAGGCGGTCAAGAACTTCCTGCCGCTGCAGGCGGGCGACGTCCCCGAGACCTGCGCCGACATCGAGGATCTGGTGCGCGACGTCGGTTACCGGCCGGCGACGCCGGTCGAGGTCGGGGTGCGCGCCTTCGTCGAGTGGTTCTGCGAGTATTACGGCTACCGCCGCTGACCGACCCGGCACTTCGGGCCACCCGCCACGACGCTGCTAGAATGGCGGGCCATGCAGGTCCCACTCCTTGATCTGAAAGCGCAGTACGCCGGGCTCGCCACCGAGATCCAGTCGGCGATCGCGGGAGTTTGCGCGAGTCAGGCGTTCATCCTGGGGCCCGCGGTCAAGGCGCTCGAGTCCGCCGTCGCCTCCTACAGCCAGTGCCGGCACGGCGTCGGTGTCTCCTCGGGAACGGATGCGCTGCTGCTCGCCCTGATGGCGCTCGGCATCGGCCCCGGGGACGCGGTGATCACCAGTCCGTTCACGTTCTTCGCGACCGCCGGGACGATCGCGCGCACGGGTGCGCGGCCGCTGTTCTGCGACATCGAGCCCGACACCTTCAATGTCTCGCCGCAGGCGATCGCGGCGTTTCTGGCCGAGCGCTGCGAGCGGCGCGGCAGCGATCTCGTCGAGCGTGCGACGGGGGCGCGGGTTCGTGCCCTCATGCCGGTGCATCTCTATGGGCAGCTCGCCGACATGGGCGCGCTCATGGCGAGCGCGCAACGCCACGGGCTCAAGGTGATCGAGGACGCCGCGCAGGCGATCGGTGCCGAGGATGCGGCTCACAGGCGGGCCGGCAGTTTCGGGGACATCGGCTGCCTTTCCTTCTTTCCGACCAAGAATCTGGGCGCTTTCGGCGATGCCGGCATGTGCGTCGCCAACGACGCGGCGCTCGCCGAGCACATGGAGATCCTGCGGGTCCACGGCGGGAAACCCAAGTACTACCACCAGTTCATCGGTGGAAACTTCCGCATCGACGAGCTGCAGGCGGCGGTGCTGAACGTGAAGCTGCCGCACCTCGATGCCTGGAGCGCCGCGCGGCAGCGCAATGCCGCCTTCTACGACGCCGCATTCGAGCGTGCCGGCACCGCTGCGAGCGTCGTGACGCCGCGTGCCCTACCCGGAGCACGCCACATCTACAATCAGTACGTCATCCGTGCGCAACGCCGCGACGCGCTGCGCACGCATCTGGCCGCGGCCGGGGTCGGTACCGAGATCTACTACCCGGTGCCGCTGCACCTGCAGCGCTGCTTCGCGTACCTCGGCCACAAGCCGGGTGACTTTCCCGAGTCCGAGCGGGCGGCGGGCGAGACGCTGGCACTGCCGATATACCCCGAGCTCACCGAGCCGCAGCTGCAATACGTGGTGACGACCATCAGGGATTTCTATCGCCGTTGAGGCGCGCGCGGAGCGCGACGGGAGCATCGATGGGCAGCGACCTGGTATCCGGACCCCGTACGGCCGGATGGAGTGAGCTCACCGCGCACGCCGCGAGGCTGGCCGGTGAGCCGGTCCGTGAACTCTTCGCGCGCGACCCGCTGCGCTTCGAGCAGTTCTCGCGCGAAGCCGCGGGTCTCTTCATGGATTTCTCGCGCCAGCGTCTCGATGCCGGCGCGCTCGGGACGCTGCGGGCGCTCGCCGACGCCGTGGACCTGCGCGCGCGCATCGAGGCCATGTGGCGCGGCGAGATCGTCAATCCGACCGAGGGTCGTGCCGTGCTGCACGTGGCGCTGCGCCAGCCGCCGGGCGCCGCAGTGGGCGGCGCCGAGATCGAGAAGCTGGTGCTCGCCGAGCGCGCCCGCATGCTCGCATTCGCCGATGGGGTGCGCGGCGGAGCGATCCGCGGCAGCGCGGGCCAGCGCTTCACGCTCGTCGTGAACATCGGTATCGGCGGCTCGGACTTGGGTCCCGCCATGGCCGTACAGGCGTTGCGGGCCTTCAGCGCCGGCGCGCCGCGCTGCGAGTTCGTGTCCAACGTCGACGGCTGCCACCTCGCCGAGGTGCTGGAATCTGCCGATCCGCGCACGACGCTCTTCATCGTCGCATCGAAGACCTTCACGACGCTCGAGACCCGCACCAACGCGCTCACCGCGCGCGCCTGGCTCGAGAAGCAGCTGGGGCGCGCGGCGGTGCCGGCGCACTTTGCCGCCGTCTCGGTCAACGGCAAGGCGATGGACGAGTTCGGGGTGCACCCCGAGTACCGCTTCCAGATGTGGGACTGGGTCGGGGGACGCTACTCGATCTGGTCCTCGATCGGCGTGTCGCTCGCGATCGCGATCGGCAGCGGCAACTT
>DATKPY010000031.1:0-21516 GCA_035523875.1 Steroidobacteraceae bacterium | reverse complement strand
GGCGGAGCGACCCGCGGCCCGTAGTGCGGCAGCGGCGCGCCCGCGACCGGATAGGCGCCGAGATCGGGCGCTTTCCCCGAGTAGCCATCGGTGATCGTCGGCAGCACGGTGCCCGCCTGGGCGGCGGCGGACTGCGGTCGCACGCGAAAATCGAAATCCTCCGGATCGTAGAGGCGCTGCGGATCGGCCTTGTTCGGCATCGCGACCCGCTCGAACACGTCGTAATCGACGAGCACGCTGTGGCGATCCTCTCCGGTCGCGCGAACGTAGTCGGCGAGCGTGGCAAAGCGCCGCGTCTCGAGCTTGCCCGAGTAGTCGGTGCGGATTCCGGCCGGCGGTGAATCCCACTCGAAGGCGATCGCCGCGCCCGGATTCGGCCGCAACCCGTTGTAATCGGAGCTCGAGTAGCCGGTGAAGCTGCGCAGTGCCAGCACCGGGCCGCCCCAGCCGTCGGCGAGAATCAGATTGTTGAGGAAATGCACGTTGGAGGCCGGGCCGAAGAAGCGGCTCTGCCCGATGAGCGTGTTCTGATAGACGAGCACGCCCGAGGGAGTGTCGACCAGCTTCAAAAACCCGCCCGTGGTCGTGTTGTACACGAGGTTCTCGTAGAAATAGAGCGGCCCGCCGAAGGTGGGCTGCGCGCTCAGGGCGCCACCCGTGGAATTGAAGCAGCGATTGCGGAACACGCGGATGTTGTGCGCGCCGCCGTCCGCCTCGATGCAGTTATCCGCATCGTTGTAGATGTCGTTGTCGTCAATGTCGATGGCGACCGGCACCCGATCCCTGAGCTCATGGGGGGTGCCGTCGGGGTCGCCATAGGTATCGATGTCGATGCCGTCGTGCCAGTTCGCAACGTAGTTGTGCGCGATCACGTGACCCTGGCCATAAACTTTCAGCGCGTACTCCGAGGTGATGAGCGCGGGATAGCCGGGGAACTTCGCCCATACCTCGGGCGTGAACCAGCTCTGGAGCTTGCGCGCATCGTGCCGCCCGATGAAGACGTTGTCCGCGATGTAGAAGTCCTTCGACCCCGACCAGCTCGCCTCGACCACCCGCCCCACGTCGTAGATGCGGCTGCGCTTCAACGTAAAGCCGCTCGAGCCCGCGATTCGCTCCATCCCGAGCTTGAAGGCGACCTGGGTATTGCGCACGGTCAGCCCTTCGAAGTAGTTGTAGTTCCCGCCCATCAGGTTGAAGAGGTTGTCGCAGCCGTCGCCGTCGAAGATCACCTCCCCGTCGCCTGCGGCCTCGATGACGATGGGCTTTGCCGCCGTACCGCTCGCCGTGAGGTAGTACGTCCCATCGAAGGGCGTGCCAAGCGCGGGAATCTTCGGATCGAAGCCGCCGTAGTGGAAGCGGCTGTCCTTGTAGAGACCCGCATGCACGAGAATGATGTCGCCCGGCTTCACCCGCGGGGGCATCTCGCGATTGTGGTCGGACTCGTCCGATCCCAGGTAGTAGGCGGCGAGGAGCCCCGTGAACGCGGGCTGCTGCCGCACGCCGCGGTAGCCGAACGGATAGACGTGGTAGACCGCTCCGCCCGCAGCCGGCTCGGGCTCGCCACGCGTGCGCACGCTGACCACGTGCACGCGCTGCCCCGTGACTCCATCGGGATCCGAGAGCGCGAAGCGGCAGTCGTAGAGCGTGTCGGGCGCGAGGTTGAGGATGCTGCCCGCGAACATGTTGGGCGCCACGTAACGATTGAAGTGCGCACCGCCGTTGCGCGCGATGCCGCCCGGCACCGACTCACGCTCAAGCCGAAAGAGCGGCAGCGCGCGATGCCAGGCCCGCTCGCCGTGCCGGCGGTAGGAGACGGCGACCGCCGCATTGCGGTTGGCATCCCCCGCAATGCGCCACTCGAATCCGAGCGACACCAGCGTCGGGGGCTCCACCCAGAAATCCCCGGCGACCGTGGCGTTCGCGGTGCGCGCGGCGGCCGGGTGCGCGGCCCCGAGCGCCGCAAGCGCGACCAGCGTCGCGAGCGCGCGCCGCCCCTCGAGCGCCCGCTCCGCGCACATCGTGCGCTATCCGCCCGGCTGCGCCCGCGCGGACGGCGCCGCATCGGGGCTCGGCCGCGCCGCATCGGGACTGCCCGCCGGCGGGAAGCCCTGCGGAGCGTGCTTGAGCGCGTTCGCGCGCGCGATGATGTACGCGCGGATCGCCCGCGTGTCACTCGCGGCGAGCACCGCGGCGAAGGAATCCATGCCGCGCTCGGCGAGCACCCCCTTCAGCACCACCTGATCGAAGCCCTCCTGCGTGTAGAGGAGCGGCGTGCGCGTCAAGTCGGGAAAATTCGCCCCGCGCGTCTCGCCGTTCTCACCGTGACAGGGTGCGCAGTAGCGCGCATAGCGGATGTTCCCTGCGTGCACGATCGCCGCTGCAGCGGTGGCGGGGGGCGGATCGAGCGGCCGCTGCGTGAAGGGCGTGGGCGGCGGCAGCCGCGCGCTGCCGTTCAGCGTGAAGACGAGCAGCCGTGAATAGTTTGGCGCGTAGTAGCCGCCGCGAACATTGCCCCCGACGCTCAACGCGACGTACTGCCGGCCAGCGAGTGAGAAGGTGATCGGCGGGGCGAGCGAGGCGGTCTCAACGGGAGTGCTCCAGAGCTCGGCACCGCTCACGGCATCGAACGCGCGGAACTCCTCATCGCTCCCGCCGCCCTGGAAGATGAGTCCGCCGGCGGTCGCGAGCGCTCCGCCCGTCGGACCCTGATTGGGGGCGCTGCGCCAGATCACCTTGCAGGCGACGGGGTCCCAGGCCTCGAGATAGCCGATGAAGCCGCTCGGCACCTTCGGGTGCAGCCGGTAGTACGTGAACGAGGCGCCGAAATCGACGCCCAGGTTGTAGCCCACCGCACTCGGCTGGTACTTCGGATCGGCTTCCCAGGGGTAGTAGGCGTGCTGCGTCGGGATGTACATGAGATGGGTCTGCGGGTCGTACGCATTCGCATGCCAGCCATGTGCGCCCTGTGCGCCGGGGAGCCCATTGAACACCTTGCCGTCGCGGTAGCGCGCCGCGGGCCGCACGCGCGGGCGGCCGGTGCGCATGTCGACGCCGTTCGCCCAGTTCTCGGGCGTGAAGGGGGTCGCCCGCAAGAGCTTGCCGGTCGCCGCATCGAGTGCGTAGAAAAACCCGTTCTTCGAAGGCTGCAGCAGCACGCGCCGGCGCACCCCGTCGATCGTGAGATCGACGAGCATCATCGGGCTCACCGCATCGTAGTCCCAGGTATCCGCCGGGGTCTCCTGGTAGTGCCACACGTACTCACCCGTACGCGCCTTCACCGCAATCACGGAGGCGAGATAGAGGTTGTCGCCGCTCTGCGGGTCGCGAAAATAGTCGTTCCAGGGCGAGCCGTTGCCGGTGCCGAAGAAAATGAGGTCGGTCACCGGATCGTAGACGATCGCATCCCACACGGTGCCACCGCCGCCCAGCTTCCACCACTGCCCGTGCCAGGTGGCCGCGGCGCGGCGCATCGCGGCGTTCTCGAAGCCGTCCTTCGGATTGCCCGGGACGGTGTAGAAGCGCCAGACGAGCTTGCCCGTCTCCGCGTCGTAGGCACTCAAGTACCCGCGCACGCCGTACTCGCCGCCCGACTCACCGATCAGCACCAGGCCCTGCGCCACGCGCGGTGCGCTCGTGATCGAGTAGTGCTTGGCGCGATCGATGGTGAGCGTCGACCACACGGGCCGCCCGGTGCGCGCATCGATCGCGACCAGCCGACCGTCGAGCGTGCCCACATAGATCTTGCCGTCCCAGGCGGCGATGCCGCGGTTGACAAGTCCACAGCAGACGTTCACCGCCCATTGACCCGGCACCTTCGGGTCGTACTCCCAGAGCTTGCGGCCGCTCGCCGCAGCGAAGGCGTACACCTTGCTCCAGGCGGTGGAGACGTAGATCACCCCGTCGATGTAGAGCGGGGTCCCGTACTGCGCGAGGTTGGTGTCGTAGTCGGCATACCAGGCGAGGCCGAGCGTCTTCACGTTGGCGCGGTCGATCTGCGTCAAGCGGCTGTAGCGCTGCTCATCGTAGGTGCCGCCGTAGGTCATCCATTGCGACGGCTCGGCGGCCGCCCGATCGAGCCGCGCGGCGGTCACGTTCGCAGGCCGGCTCGCGATCGGCGTGGCCGCGGAGGTCGCGGGGCTCACCCGCGCCGCGTGCTCGCACGCCACGAGGCTCATCGTCATCAGGGCGCCGAGCGCCACCGTGCAGAATCGCTCCACTCTTCACCCCTCTCGCGCGTAGATCAAAGACAATTCTAGCCGGAACGTCCGCCGCTGCGGCCTTGACGGGCGGCGCGGGAGCGCCTGCCGGGCGGGCACAAGTGCCCGAGCGCGCCGCGGGCCGCTCAGAGCGCGTTGAAGATGCTGCTCACGAGGTCGCTCGCGAGACCGAATCCCGCACCCATGCCAAGCCCCGACATCACGTTGCCCATGAACCCGCCGCTCGTGGGGTAGGACTGCATCGCCCAGCCGCGCGACTGATAGCCCGGCTGCGGCAGCGTCGCCAAGTGGCTCTCCAGGGTGTGGATGTACTGGGCCATCTGCTGGATCAGCATGAGCGCGGACTGATTCTGCTGCTGGATCGCGAGCACCGCCTCCTTGAGGTCGAGCGTGAGCTCGCGTGAGAGTGCGGCGTCGGTCACTTTCTGCTGAAGCTTGCCGGCGAGCCCTTTCAATTCCTCCCCGACCTGATTCGCCTGATTCTGAAGCTGAATGGCCTGGTTCTCGGCCGACTGGTAATCCATGCGGAGATCTCCACGTAAGTTCGCTAACTCCCAAGTCTACTACGGCCCCTGCACACGCCCCGCCGCCGCGGCGACCGCGAGCCGCTCGATCACCGCGGCCGGCTCGATCAAGTCCATGACGCCCGGCCGCTCGATCTTGGTCCGCCACGGAAGCTCGGCGGCGCTGCGCCCGAGGTAGCGCCGGGCGGCCAGCTCGAAGCGGTCGACGCACCACTCGCGGCTGAAGTACGGACCGCTCCGGGCCGCGCTCGTGGCCGCATAGAGCCCCACCACCGGCACGCGCAGCGCCGTCGCCATGTGCACAGGCCCCGAGTCGGGCGCGAGCAGCACCGTCGCCCGCCCGATGAGCGCATAGAGCTCGATCAGCGTGTCCTGCCCGATGAGATTGACGTGCGGTGCGCGCATGCGCGCCGCGATCTCCTCACCCATGCGCCGCTCGAGCGCGGAGCCACCGCCGCAGAGAAAGATCTCGAGCCCGAGCTGCGCGAAGGCGTGATCGGCGACGGCGGCGTAATGCTCGGCGCGCCAGTTGCGCAGCACGTGGCGCGAGCAGGGACTCACGATGAGCGCACGATGTCCCGCCGGAATGAGCGTGGCGGCGCGCTCCGCGGCGCTCGGCGGCACGGGGATGTCCCAGCGGTAGTCGCGCTCCTCGACTCCCAAGGCGCGTGCGAAGCCAAAGAGGCCGTCCATCACGTGCTCGCGTCCGCCCGCGGCGATGCGCTCGGTGGTGAACAGCCACTGCAGGTCGAGCGCGCGCTCGCGGTCGTAGCCGAGCTTCACCGGCGCGCGCAACAGCGTTGCGATCATGCTCGCGCGCCAGGCGAACTGCATGTGCAACACCAGATCGAAGCGCCGTCCGGCGAGCGTGCGCCGCAGCGCCGCGAGCCCGCGGAGACCCGAGCGCTTGGCGTGGACCAAGAACTCGATCTCGGGAATGCCGCCCAGCAGTGCGGCCTCCGCCTCACCGATCACCCAGGTGAAGCGCGCCTGCGGCCAGGCGCGCTCGAGCGTGCGGATCACGGGGAGGGTGTGGCAGACATCCCCGATCGCCGAGAGCTTGACGACCGCCACGGTGCGCGGCGGTGCACTCTGCGCACGCGGCGCAGTCAAGTGCGGGCACCGCCCGCCGGATCGAGCGGAAAGCGCGCGTCCACCTCGCGCGTCCAGGCGATGAGGCCGCCCTCCAGATGCGCCGCCGCCGCAGCGCCTGCGGCGAGCGCAAGCTTGCAGGCCGTGAGGCTGCGCGCGCCGCTGCGGCAGATGAAGACCGCGGTGCGCGCGCGCGGGAGCTCACCCAAGCGCTGCGCGAGCTCCACCACCGGCACGTTGATGGCACCGGGCAAGTGCCCGATGCGAAACTCGAGCGGATCGCGCACATCGATGAGCAACAGCTCACCCCCCCGATCCGCGGCGAGCTCGGCGGCGAGGCCCGCGGCGGAGAGCCTGCGCACGGCGGCGAGTGGCTCGCTGGTGCAGAGCGGTGCGCGCTCGGAGAGCTCGCGGATGCTCGGCTGCTCGCCGCACACCGCGCAGTCGCGGCGCCGCGCGACCGGAAGCTCATCGAAGCGCATCTCGAGCGCATCGTAGGTGAGGAGCCGCCCGATGAGCGGCTCGCCAATGCCGGTCACGAGCTTGATCGCCTCGGTCGCCTGAATCGCCCCGAGCACACCCGGCAGCACGCCGAGGACGCCCGCCTCGGCGCAGTTTGCGACCGCCCCCTCGGGCACATCGGCGAACAGACACCGGTAGCACGGGCCGCGACCGGGCACGATCGTCGTCACCTGCCCTTCGAAGCAGTGGATCGCCGCGCTCACGAGGGGCTTGCCCGCGAGCACGCAGGCGTCGTTCACGAGGTAGCGGGTGGCGTGGCGATCGGAGCCGTCGAGGATCACCTCGTAGGGCTCGAGCACCGCGCGGATATTCGCCGCGCGCAGCTCGAGGGCGTGGGCAATCACGGTGATCTCGGGATTCAAGCGCTCGAGGCGCGCGCGCGCCGCGGCGGCCTTCTCCTCACCCAGGCTCGCGTTGTCGAAGAGGAGCTGCCGCTGCAGGTTCGAGAGCTCCACGCGATCGAAGTCGACCACGCCGAGCGTGCCCACGCCGCAGGCCGCCAGATACATCGCCGCCGGCGAGCCCAAGCCCCCGGCGCCGACCACGAGCACGCGCGCGGCCTTCAGGCGCTCCTGACCGGACACCCCGATCTCGGCGAGCGCCAAGTGGCGCGCGTAGCGGGCGCGCTCGGCCGCGGACAGCCCCATCGCTCAGCCTCCGGAGAGCGCGCAGATGACGTGCACCGTATCGCCGCCTGCGATCGGTGCATCGAGCGCCTGCGCCTCGATCGTATTGACGTAGAGCCGCATGTGCGGGCGGATGCGCCCCTGCTCATCGATCATGCGGAAGCGGATCCCGGGGAAGCGGCGCTCGAGATCGCCCAGCACCTGGGCGAGGGTTGCGCCCTCGGCGGCCACCTTCGCGGCCCCCTCGGTATAGGAGCGCAGCGGACTCGCGACACGAACCGTGCAGCTCATCGCTAATGGGCGTAGGTGACCGAATAGATCTCCGGCAGGTGCCGCGCGATCGCCCGCCAGCTCTCCCCGGCATTGGTGCTCGCCCACACCTCTCCCCCCGTGGTGCCGAAGTAAACGCCGGTGCGCGCATGCCCGTCCGTGCACATCGCCTGGCGCAGCACCGTGAGCCACGCCTGCCGCGCCGGCAGCCCGCGATCGAGACGGCGCCAGCTGCGCCCCGCATCGCTCGTGCGGTACACCGCCGGCCGCCCCGCGATCGAGGTGCGCGGCCAGACCGTCTGGCCGTCCATGGGAATCACCCATGCGGTGTCCGGATCCTGCGGGTGCGCGACGATCGGGAAGCCGACATCGCCGATGCGCTTCGGCATCGCATTGCCGATGCGCTCCCAGCGCCGCGCCGGCCGATCGAGCCGATAGATGCCGCAGTGATTCTGCTGATAGAGACGGTCGGGTGCGCACGGGTGCTGCGTGAGGCAATGCGGATCGTGACCGTAGGGCACCGCCGCATCGGGAAGGAAATCGGCCGCGACCCCCTCATTGAGCGGGGCCCAGTCGGCTCCGCCGTCGGTCGATTCGAACACCCCGCCCACCGAGATCGCGATGTAGAGGTGCCGCGGATCGCGCGGATCGACCTGAATGGAATGCAACAGCTCCCCGTCGGGGGTGCCGAAGGCCGCCCACTTCGGGCGCATCGGGTGGTCGTTGAATCCGGCGATCGGCTCCCAGTTGAGTCCGCCGTCCTCGCTCCGGAAGAGGCCCGCGGGCGAGGTGCCGGCGTACCAGCTGCCGCGCTCGCTCGCATGCCCGGGCGTGAGCCAGAAGACCCGCTGCACCGCGCGGGCGGTCTCGGTCTCGGAGGCTTTGCGGAACGCCGGCGGGCGGGTCGCCTCGCGCCAGGTGCGTCCGCGATCGCAGGAGACGAACACGGTCGGCCCCAAGTGTCCGGTCTTGGCCGCCATCAGCAGCGCGCGCGGCTCGCGCGGGTCCTGCACGATGTGATGAATGATGTGGCCCAGGAATTTGGGACCCGCGAGCCGCCAGCCGCGGCGCGCGCGATCCGGACGCAGCGCGAATGCGCCTTTACGCGTGCCGATCCACAATGCGGATGCCATGGTGAAGAGCATCGGCGCTGGGCCGCGAGCCTGTCAACTCCCCGCCCGCGCGCGCAGCCGCGCGCGATGCTCAGGGGCTCGGGGCGCTCGGTGGGCTTGCTGCGCTCAATGCGCTCGCTGCGGCGGGCGTGCGGTAGCGGCGCGCGAGGGCGAGGCGCGACAGCACCACGCGGCGGCGGTAGCGGCGCAGCACCGTGCTGCGCAGCGCGACCGGGTTGGTGGCCGCCACCAGCAGGAAGATCAGGATCCAGCGCCCGAAGCGGTGCACGGCGCTCAAACGCTCGCCTTCATCGTCGCGCAGCATCTCGAAGCCGTAGCGCGCGAGGATGCGGGCGAGCTGAGCGCTCTGCTCGACGCTCGCCAGATGCATCTCCCCGGCGAGCGCCACCACATCGTCGAGGACGCTCTGCTGCTGCAGGTATTGCGCGAGCGCGCGCAGCGATGCGTGCAACGCGCGGCTCACCTGGCGCGCCCACGCCATGGACGGGCCGCCGCGGCCCATGGGCGGGAAATGCTCGTTCCACAGGTGCAGCCTCACGATGGGATCGCCCGCGTGGACGAGCGTGCCGTCGGCGAGCGCGAAGCTGTGATCGGCCTCGGCCACATCGATGCGGAACAAGCACTGCGGATCGTCGGTGAACTCGTAGATGCCGTTACGACTGCGCAGCCAGCGGTCGAGCGTGAACACCGCAGACTCGAGCCACCCGGGGCTGGAGGTTCTTCTTTCCGAGAGCTCCACGGACACAGCAAGGACTCCGCCTGGCCGCCACACGATGCGGCCCGGGCCGCATCTCAACGGTGCTCAGTGTGCGGCTCGCCGTAGAGGATCGCAAGTATGACTTTGATGACGAGGGCAACCGGAACGGCGAGGATCACGCCGACCACGCCGAAGAGCAGTCCACCCGAGAGAAAGCAGAAGAGCACCACGATCGGGCTCACGCGCGCGGCGCGCCCGAGCACGATCGGGCCGAAGAACTGATCGATCGAGACCCGAAGCGCGATCGCATAGACGATGTAGGACAGAATGTCCCACGAGGTGGCCGCGTGTTGGACGGCAACGAGCCCGGCGATGATCGCGGCGGCCGCGGGCCCGATGAAGGGAATCACCTCGAGGAGCCCGGTGAGGAGCGCGAGGAACACCGCGTGATGGAGCCCGAGCGCGAGCCCGAGACCGATGTAGGCGGCGATCGAGGCGTAGAGGACGACGAGCGCGACGCCGATGAAATAGCGACGCAGCACCGGATCGAGCTCGCGCCACACCCGCTCGATGAAGGGGCGGTGGCGCGGGGGCGCGAGCCACAGCAGTCCCTGCGCGATGCGCGGGGCATCGATCAAGAAGTAGCCGAGCAACACCCACACCAGGAGCGCGCTGAAGAGCGCGGCGATGGAGAACGCTGCGAGGTAGACGATGCGCCCATCGGCGCCGAGCCAGCTGCGCAGCCCCGCATCGGCGTACGCCGCCACACTCGCCGCGCTCAACGGCGTCCCCATGAGCGTGATCGTGCGCGCGCCCATGAGCGCCTGCATGAAGCCCGCGACGGTGCCGCGCAGATCGCGCAGCACGCGCGCGGCCTCATGGAGGAGTGCCGGCACGCCGAGATAGCCGATGAGCGCCGCGGCCGCCATGAGCGCAATCAGCACCGCGATCGCGTACATCCAGCGCGGGAGCGCGGTGCGCGCGGCCAGCCGATCGACGAGCGGCGTGCACACATAGGCGACGATGCCCGCGATGACGAATGGCAACAGAATGTCACGAACCAGATACAAAAAGACGAGCGTGCCCGCCGCGATCGCGAGCGCCACGACCGGGGAGATGCGCGGCGCTGCGGGATCGGGCGCGCTCATGTGTAGAGGCGTCCCTTCCAGCGCACCCGCCGCTGCACCCGCCAGCGCACGCTGTCGAGCGCGATCACTGCACCCACGGTGTAGCCGAGCGGGAAGAGGAGCCCGTAGTACCACGGAATGCGAAAGTGCACGGCGCCGGCCAAGTGCAGCCCGAACGCGGCCGCAGAGCCTGCGAGCGCCGCCGCGAGCGGCACGCTCGCGAGCGCCGCGCCCGGTGCGCGCGCGCTCAAGTCGTAGAGCGGCACCAGGATCGCCGCCCACGCGAGCAGCACGGCGACCGCCGCGGTGAGCAGCGTGCGACGCGCGCCGCCGATCATCTCGATCAGGTTCTTCGCGATGCCGGGCCAGAGCGTCGCCCAGCCGGTGTACATGCGCACCGCGAGCACGGCGCTCCCGTCCTCCAGGAGCACGCGAAAGCCCGCGCGCTTGAGACGGCGGGCAAACGCCACGTCCTCGCAGATCTCCGCGCGCACGGATGCGAACCCGCCGCTGCGCTCGTAGGCTTCGCGGCGCACGAGCAGGAACTGTCCGGTCGCCACCGCATCGCCGCTGTCCGGGGCCTGCACGCGCGCGAGATCCTGCGAGAAGCCGAGCAGGTAGAGCCCGCACGGCAGGATCAGCCGCTCGGCGAGGCTGCCGAGCAGCTGCCGCGGCGCGAGCGACAGCAAATCGAGCGCGCCCGCGCGCGCGGCCTCGAGCGCGCTCGCGAGGAGCGGCGGATCCGCGCGCATGTCCGCATCGAGGAAGCAGAGCCACGGCACCTCGGCGGGCACCGCGGCCACCCCGCAGACGCAGGCATGCACCTTCCCCTTCCACCCCGGCGGCAGGGGCGGTGCGCGCACGAGCGTGATGCGCGCATCCTCGGCGGCGAGCCGCGCGACGATCGCCGCGGTGTCGTCGCTCGAATCATCGTCGATGACCACGATGCGCAGGCGCTCGCGCGGATAGTCGAGCGCGCGGAGCGCGGATAAGCAGGGCGCGATGTTGTCGCGCTCATCGCGCGCCGGCACCAGGATCGCGACCGGCGGCGCATCGGCGCGCGCGGCGAGCGGGCGCACGCGCGCGAGCGCGTGGCGCTGTCCGAGCGCGTGCGCGATGAGCCAGGCGACGGCGCCGAGCCAGGCGAGGGAGAGGACCCAGGTCATGCGCCCGGAATCGTAACCGCTCCCCCGTGGCCGGCGTGAGATTTTGGGTGCGCCGCAGGCAGCAGGCCGTGCGCGGCCAGCGCGAAGCGCAGGCGCTGCACCCTCTGGCCCAGGATCTCGTAGAGCGCGCGCTGCGAGCGCATGAGCGCATCGACGTTCGGCTCCCACGCGAGGATGCCAGGGTCGCGTCGCGTCCACATCTCCGCCGGCGCCGGCACCACCGCGAGTCCCGTGGCACGGAACTCGGCGACCGCGCGCGCCATGTGCGCCGAGGAGGTGACGAGCACGATGCGATGAATCCCGGCGGGCTCGAGGATCGCGGCCGAGCGCGTCGCGTTCTCGTGCGTGTCGCGCGAGTGGCTCTCGATCCAGCGCGGCATCACCCCGAGGGTCCCGGCGAGGAACTCGCTCATCGCGACCGCCTCGATGCGGCTGCCGGACACCAGCACCGGGAGCGCGGTGGCGCGCGCGATGCGCCCTCCGTAGAGCAACCGCTCGAGCGTCGTTGCATTCGGCACGGAACGCCCGTACTCCGGTGCATCGAGCCGCACCCCGCCCGAGAGGATGACGATCGCCTGCGCAGCGGTGGGCTTGCCGAGATCGAGCGGCGGATAAATCTCCACCGAGCGCACCAGCGCATCGGCACAGATCGGCGTCGCAAGGAGCCACAGCAGCGCCACGCCCGCGCCCGCGAGCGTGAGACCGAGGCGTCGATGCGCGCTCGCCGCGAGCGCCAGGCCGAGCGCGCTCAGAATGAGCGGCCCGGCGGGCGGCAGCACCAGGTTCTTAAGCAGCAGCTTCCAGACGTAGATGTCCACGCTTGCGCTGACCCTCACCCCTCGCTCGGAGCCTGCCGTGCCGCGCCGGCTCCCTCCGCGGGCTCCGGCCGCCTGCCCAATTCTCCACGATTATGTAAAATAAAGAGACACTGGAACCCTGTCATCTCCGATTCATCCCACCGTAACGCAGTTCATCGCGCGAGTTCAGGTGAGCTAAAGTTCGCGAAACGCCTCGTACAAGTGGATTCGTCATGCCGGAAACCGCTCGCTCCCGATTCCCCGACATCCTGCTGTTCGCGCGCAATTTCCTCCAGCATCCGCGGATGCTGGGCTCGATCATTCCGAGCTCGCGCTTTCTCATCAAGCAGGTCCTCGAGCCGGTCGACTGGAGCCGCGCGCGCGTCATCGTCGAATACGGCCCCGGGGTGGGCAGCATCACCGCGGAGATCTTACGGCGCATGCACCCCGAGGGGCGCGTGGTCGCGATCGAGACCAACCGCGACTTCGTCGCGTTCTTGCAGCGCGCCCTCCCCGACCCGCGCCTGCACGTCGTGCAGGGCTCGGCCGCCGATGTGAATGCGATTCTCGCGCGGCTCGGGCTCGCCGCTGCGAGCTACATCATCTCCGGCATTCCCTTCAGCACGATGCCCGATGCGCTGCGCGCGGACATCGTGCGCAAGAGTCGCAGCGCGCTCGAGCCGGGCGGGGCGTTCTTGGTCTATCAGTTCTCACGGCGGGTGCTGCCCGACCTGCAGCGCACCTTCGAGGTCGTCACGCGCGGCTTTCAGCCGCTCAATGTGCTGCCCGCGCACCTGTTCGTGTGCGCTACCGAGAGCGGCTGATGCGCGCGGGCGGGGCGAGCGCGGCGGCGGTCTCCCGCACCAGAAACGCCACCACCGCATTGAGCGCCTCGCGCGGGCTCGCGCCCGCGGCACGCGCCGACTCGTAGACGGCGATCTGGCGGTGCGCGCTCGTGCCGCGCGCGAGGATGGTGCGCGCATGGCGCACCTCGCGCACGCAATCGAGCGCCTCGGCATCCTCGAGCACGAGCGCGATCATCTCCTCGAGCAGCACCGCGAAGTCGATGAGCTCGCCCGCGCCGAGATCGAGCAGCCGCTCATCGAAGCTGAAGCGCATGGCGCGCCAGCGGTTCTCCGCGATCAGCACGTTCGAGTACTGGCGCCAGCTGCGATTCTGACGGCGCAGCCGAAAGAGCATCCTCAGGGTGCTGGCGGCGAGTGCCGCGATACACACCGCATCGTCGATGCTCGTGCAGCAGTCGGTGATGCGCATCTCGAGCGTCGGATAATGGGCGTTCGGCCGCAAGTCCCACCACATCTTGGTGGAGTCCTCGATGAGCCCGCTCGCGACCAGCATGTCGATCTGGCGGCGGAAGTCCTCGAAGCTCTCGAAACGCTCCGGCAGGCCCGTGCGCGGCAACGTGCTCAACACCGTCAGGCGGAAGGATTTGAATCCGGTGTGCTCGCCCTCCCAGAACGGCGAGGAGCAGGAAAGCGCGAGCAGGTGCGGGAGAAAGTAGGAGAACTGGTTCATCAGATCGACGCGCTGGTCATCATCATCGATGCCCACGTGCACGTGCATGCTGCAGATCATCATGCTGCGCGCGGCGGCCTGCATCTCGCGCGCGAGCTCGACGTAGCGCTCACCCTCGCGCGGCTTCTGCTGCTCGGCGCGGGCGAAGGGGTGGGTGGAGGCGGCGATCGGGGCGAGTCCGTAGCGCCGGCTCACCTCGGTCAACGTGGAGCGCAGCTCCCCCAGATCCGCGCGCGCCTCGGCGACGGTGCGGCAGACGCGCGTGCTCGCCTTGATCTGCGAGCGCAGGAACTGCGGGCTCACCTGGCCGCCGCCGCGCTCGGAGCATTCCTTGAGGAGTGCGGCCGGCGGATCGCTCATCACATCGTAATTCTCGAGGTCGACGAGGAGGTATTCCTCCTCTATGCCGACCGTGAACGGAGGCTCCCGCGCACTCACGCGCTAAAGTGTACACGAGCGTTGCGCGCGCCAAGGGCGCGGCCGTTCAGGGGGTGCCGCTACCGGCGATGATCGGAATCGTGAACGTGCGCGCGATCGACTCCGCACCCGAATCGGCGAGCACGGTGGTGTGGATGTAGAAGATGCCGTCGTGCTGGGCCACGATCTCGAGCGGATGGGAGATCGGCACGCCGGTCTCGGGACGATCGAACTCGGCGGGATCGCCGCCCTCGCGCAGCGCGAGTCCGTCCTCGCCGTGAAAGGTTGCGACCAGCCGATCGAGCGGCGTCGCCGGCACGAGCTCCACGTCGAGCTCCGCCGGCGCCCCGACCTCCGGGCGCTTACGCAGCGCAAACCGCACCTGCACGATGCCGTCCGAGCGGGTGCTCGCGACCGCCGCCACCATGTCGGCATCGGGCGAAGGCGCGCCGGCAGCGGCAGGCGCCGTGGGCCGGTGCGCGAGTGCCGCGGGCGGGCGGCTCGATCCGAAGTGCGGCCAGCCGCCGTCGCACGCGGCCACGAGCGCGCAAGCGGCAATGAGCACGAGGGTGCGGCGCCCCGTTCGGCGCGCACTCGGGCTCGGTCGGTGTCTGCGGCGTTCGGCTCCCATGACCCTTTATCCGTGAAGCTGCGGGCAGCGCCGTCACTGCAGCAGGGGTTGGTTGTCGATGGTAATCGACTGCTCATACAGATCCGTGACGTAGCTCTCCCAATTGCGCACCTCGCCGAACCAGGGGAACGCCCGCGGGAAGGCCGGATCGCTCCAGCGCTGCGCGACCCACCCAGCGTGGTGCAGCATTCGTAACCCCCTCAAGGCCTCGATCAAGCGCACCTCGCGGAAATCGAAGTCGGCGAACTGCCGGTAGCCGGCGAGGAGCTCCTCCCACTGGCTCTGCTGCTCGTAGGGGGCCCCGGAGAGCAGCATCCACAGGTCCTGCACCCGCGGCCCCATCATGCAGTCGTCCAGATCCACGAACACCGGGCCCTGCTCGTTCCACAGGAGGTTGCCCAAGTGGCAGTCCCCGTGAATGCGCACCTGCGTGACCGGGCCCACCTCCTCCATGAGCGCGGCGATCTGCGCAAGCAGGCGCTGCGAGGCCTCCCCGTAGCGCTCGGCGAGCGACTCGGGGAGCAGGCCGCTTGCGAGCACGGCGGCGCGCGCCGCCACCCCTAAGCGCTCGAGCGTGAGCGTCGGACGATAGGCAAAGGGCTTGACCGCCCCGATGCGATGCAGCCGCGCGAGCGCGCGGCCGAGCATCTCGCGCGCCTGCGGCTGATCGAGCTCCGGGGCGCGACCGCGCATCCACGGAAAGATCGCAAACCGGAACCCCTGGTAGGCGAGGAGCGTGCGCCCCTCGATCGCAAGCGGCGCGGCGACCGGGAGCTCGGCGGCCGCAAGCTCGTGGGTGAAGGCGTGCTCCTCGCCGATCTGCGCATCGCTCCAGCGGGCCGCGCGGTAGAACTTGAGCACGTAGCGCTGCTCCGGCGCCCCCAACTGGTAGACCCGGTTCTCGTAGCTGTTGAGCGCCAGGAGTCGCCCGTCGGCCTCGATGCCGACGGAGGCCGCCGCATCGAGCACCACCTCGGGGGCGAGCCCCGCGAACGGGGTAGGATCCTCGCGCCCGCGGCGTTTGCTTATCATGGACGCTCCTCAGCGGGCATCCTCGGGGTCTCAAT
Source organism: Steroidobacteraceae bacterium (assembly GCA_035523875.1). Lineage (GTDB taxonomy): Bacteria > Pseudomonadota > Gammaproteobacteria > Steroidobacterales > Steroidobacteraceae > JASHUC01. The sequence goes on along the minus strand of DATKPY010000031.1, from coordinate 5,694 downwards.
GAACAACGGCACCCTCCTCGTGACCGGCGGCGCCGGCTACATCGGCAGTCACGTGCTCCTGAAGCTGCGCGAGCGCGGCGAGCAGGTGATCGTGGTCGATGATCTCTCGCGCGGCTTTCGGCAAGCCGTGGGCGATACGCCGCTCGTCGTGGCGGACGTGGGCGACCGCGCCCGCATGCTCGAGCTCCTGACGACGCACCGCGTGCAGACCGTGCTCCATTTTGCGGCGCACACCATCGTCCCGGAATCGGTGCGCGAGCCCCTGAAGTACTACGGCAACAATACCTGCGGGACGCGCAGCCTGCTCGAGTGCTGCCTCGAGGCCGGGGTGCAGCACTTCGTCTTCTCCTCCACCGCCGCCGTCTACGGCACTCCCCCGGGGGAGTACGCGGAGGAGTCGACGCCGACCGCACCCATCAACCCCTACGGCACCTCGAAGCTCGTCTCGGAGTGGATGCTGCGCGATGCGGCGGCGGCGAGCGCCTTGAAGTACGTGGCGTTGCGCTACTTCAACGTGGCCGGATCCGATCCCGGCGGGCGGATCGGTCAGGCCACCCACGCGGCCACGCTCCTCATCAAGGTCGCCTGCGAGGCCGCGGTCGGCAAGCGTGCGCACCTGAGCATCTTCGGAACCGACTACCCGACGCCCGATGGGACCGGCGTGCGTGATTACATCCACGTCGAGGACCTCGCGCGCGCGCACCTCGATGCGCTCGATTACCTGCGCGCCGGGGGCCGATCGACCGTGCTCAACTGCGGCTACGGGCACGGCTACAGCGTGCGCGAGGTGGTGGCGGCGGTGGAGCGGGTGGCCGGCCGGCCGTTGAGCGTGCGCGAGGAGCCGCGCCGCGCCGGTGATCCGGCGGTGCTGGTCGCGCGCGCCGAGCGCATCCGCACCGAGCTCCACTGGCGGCCCGCACTCGATGACTTGGAGGCGATCGTGCGCTCATCGCTCCGTTGGGAGGAGCGCATGCTGCGCGAGCCCTGGTAAACAAGCCCCGCAGGGTACAATGCGCCCCATGCGGTTTCTGCTTCCGAAATCCTTGAGCAGCATCATGCTCGTGGGCCTCGCGGTGATCGCGGTGCCGCTGCTCGTTGCGATCGTGAATGCCGCGCTGCAGATGAGCAAGCTCGCCGACACCAGCCGCGACCTGGTGGTGGAAGGGGTGAGCACGGCGCGCTCGAGCCAGGACTTGAAGTCGCAGATCGATGCGCTCGATCGCATCGCGCAGCTCTATCAGGTGCTCGCGAACCCCGCGCTCCTCGAGCTCTACCGCGAGCAGGACGCGCAGCTCGCCGAGACGCGCCACAACTTGAGCCTGTACCTGCGCCGGGCGCTTCCGGCCCGCCAGGCGCTCGATGCGCTGGGCGAGCGCGAGGCACCGATCGGGGCGCTGTTGCTCGAGACTCCGGGGAACCCGACCAAGCTGAGCGAGCTCTCGGCGCGCTTCACGGAGCTGCGCGCGCTCGCCGATCGGGTGGCGCAGGAGAGCGAGGCGGAGATCGACAATCAGGTGGCCGGCATCCAGCGCCGCACGCTCGCGGCGCAGCGGCGGCTCTTCTGGCAGTCGATGCTGCTCTTGCCGGTTTCGCTCGTGGCGATCTTGGTCGTGACGCTCGCGATCGCACGGCCCTTGAGCCAGATCGACCGGGCGATCAGCGAGCTCGGCCGCGGTAATTTCTCCCACGCGATCGCCGTCTGGGGCCCGGCCGACCTCGCGCGCTTAGGCAAGCAGCTCGAATGGCTGCGGGCGCGGCTCCTCGACCACGCGCAGGAGCGCAGCCGCTTCTTGCGGCACATGTCCCACGAGCTCAAAACCCCCCTCGCCAACATCCGCGAGGGCACGGAGCTGCTGATGGATGGGGCGGTCGGGGAGCTCGATCCGAGCCAGCGCGAGGTCGCGGGCATCCTGCGTGAGAACAGCATCAAGCTGCAGCGCATGATCGAGAACCTCCTCTCCTACAGCGCCTGGCAGACGAGCAGCGTGGGCCTGGAGACGAGCGAGTTTCGCCTGCGTCCGCTCGTCAAGCAGGTGCTCGAGAACCAGCAGCTGACGCTCCTCTCCCAGCGCGTGCGGCTCGATGTGAAGATCGAGGATGTGACGCTCGTCGCGGATCGCGGCAAGCTCCGTCTGATACTGGACAACCTGTTGTCCAATGCCATCAAGTACTCCCCCAAGGGCGGCACGATCTATCTCGCTGCCCGCACGGCGACCGACCAGCTCGTGCTCGACGTCGCCGACAGCGGGCCAGGAATTCCCGTGGATGAGCGCGCGCACATCTTCGAAGCGTTCTACACCGCGCGGGCGGCGAAGGGCGTGAGCGTGAAGGGGACCGGGATCGGCCTCTCGGTGGTGCTCGAGTTCGTCGCCGCCCACGGCGGCACCGTGCAGATCATGGACGGCGTGTTCCCCGGGGCGCACTTTCGCATCACGATGCCGCTCGCCCGCCCCGATGAGACGCGCTCCGGAGCCCCCTCGCGGGATCGTGCCAATGCGGCTTGAGCGCGCGGCCCTCCTCATCGCGGCGTTGGGCGGCGTCGCGAGCCTCTCGGGCTGCGCGAGCGGCCTGGGCAGCGCGGGCCCGCGGGCGATCGACACCACCCCGAGGGTCGACCGCGCCGCGCTCTCCGCGGTGGTGGCGGCGAGTTACCTACAGGTGCTCGAGCGGCTGATCCAGGCGCAGCCCGCCGAGCAGGCCGAGATCCTGGCCTCCGCCGAGCACGACTACGGCACCGCGCCCACCCCGAGCAACGAGCTCAAGCTCGCGCTCGTGCTCGCCGCCCCCGGGCATGCGGGCTTCGATGCGACGCGCGCGCAGCAGCTGTTGCGCGATGTGCTCGCGACCCCGGAGACGCTGATGCCGGCCGAGCGCGCGCTCGCGTTCTTGACGCTCCAGAACGTCCAGAGCCATCTCAATCTCGTCGCCGAGAATCAGCGCCTGCAATCGGACTCCGAGCGCACCGACCGCGAGCGCACGGCGGCGGTCGCCAAGCGCCTGCAAGGCGAGAGCGAGGAGAATGCGCGGCTGCGCAAGGAGCTCGAAGACACCCGCGCCAAGCTCGATGCGATCGCGAACATCGAGCGCTCGCTCAACACGCATCGACCCCCAGCCCGGGACCCCAAGAAGGACAGCCCTGAAGGATCGCCACCGTGAACCAGACCGGAAAACGCAAGGCACGCATCCTCGTCGTGGACGACGATCCGGGACTCCTGCGGCTCCTCACGATTCGGCTGCGCGCCGAGAGCTACGAGGTGGAGGCCGTGGAAAGCGGGGCGCAAGCGCTCGCCGCGGCCAGCCGCTTCCGCCCCGACCTCGTCATCACGGACCTGCGCATGGACCAGATGGACGGCATCGGGCTGCTGAAGGAGCTGCAGCACCGCTGGCCGGGCCTGAAGGTCATCATCTTGACCGCCCATGGCACGATCCCCGATGCGGTGCAGGCCACCCAGATGGGCGCCTTCGGCTTCCTCACCAAGCCCGTCGACAAGCAGGAGCTCTTGGATCAGGTGCAGAAGGCGTTGCGGATCTCCGGCTTCGGTGCATCGGATGAGGACTGGCGCGCGGAGATCATCACGCGCAGCGCCCTCATGGAGGAGAAGCTCGCCCAGGCGCACATGGTCGCCGGGACCGATGCGCGGGTCCTCATCACCGGCGAGAGCGGCACGGGGAAGGAGCTCCTCGCGCGCGCGATCCATCAGGCGAGCCCCCGGCGCAACAAGCCGTTCGTCGCCATCAACTGCAGCGCGATGGCGGAAAGCCTGCTCGAGTCCGAGCTCTTCGGTCACGAGAAGGGCTCCTTCACCGGCGCCATGCGCGCGCACCGGGGCCTGTTCCAGGCGGCCGATGGCGGCACGCTGATGCTCGATGAGATCGGCGACATGCCGATGCGGCTGCAGGTGAAGCTCCTGCGGGTGCTGCAGGAGAATGCCGTGCGTCCGGTCGGCAGCACCGACCCGATCGCGGTCAACGTGCGGGTGATCTCGGCCACGCATCGGGATCTGCAGCAGCTGCTCACGGCGGGGGAGTTCCGCGAGGACCTCTACTATCGGCTGAACGTCGTGCACATCGAGATGCCCCCGCTCAACCGCCGGCGCGAGGACATTCCGCTCCTGGTGGCGCATTTCCTCGCGCAGATCGCCACCGAGAGCGGCGTGCGCAAGATCTACGCCCCCGAGGCCGTCGAGCTCCTCGCCACCGCCGACTGGCCCGGCAACATCCGCCAGCTCCAGAACGTCGTGCGCCAGAACGTGGCCCTCTCGCAGACCCCGATCATCCCGGTGGAGCTCGTGCAGCAGTCCCTGGGCGGCGGCCCGGGGCGGCTCCCCTCCTTCGATGAGGCGCGCGATGAGTTCACCCGCAGCTACCTCTCCCAGATCCTGCAGATCACGGGCGGGAACGTGAGCCAGGCCGCACGGCTCGCCAAGCGCAATCGCACCGACTTCTACAAGCTCCTGGCGCGTCACCAGCTCACCCCGGAGGAGTTCAAGCAGCAGCGCTGAGCCTCCTCACGAGTTGCGGGCAACGGGTATTAGTTATACTATATTCGGTGTGAATTCACACCCAGAGAACCCCAACTCCCTGCCTTCGGTCGAGGCGCGTAACGGACGCCACGACCGCTCCGTGCTCGCGCAGGCGCTCATGCGCCTCTTCGACCTCTGGAGCCTGGGCCCTCAGGACCGCCTGACGCTCCTCGGGCTCGCGGAGGGCAACCGCACGGCCCTGCAGCGCTACGCGCAGGGCGAGCCGCTGGGGGCGAGCCGCGACCTGCTCGACCGTGCGGGGCACCTGCTCGGCATCCACAAGTCCCTGAAGCTCCTCTATCCGCGGAACGAGGCGATCGTGCGGGGGTGGATGGGCTCGCCCAACCGCCGTTTCGGCGGGGAAACCCCGATCGAGGTCGTGCGCCGATTCGGGCTCCCGGGCCTCGCGATGGTGCGCGGGACGCTCGACATCCTGCGCGGCGAGTGACCGGGCCCGCGCGCCGTGATCTACGCCTTGAGCGAGGATTGCCGCGGCGACTGGCTCAGGAACATCGTGAGCCTGCGCGCAAGCGTGGCCCTGTTCGCCGAGCTCGTTGCCGACCCCGCCGATGCGCACGTGCTCATCGCGCATGAGCTTGCGACCAAGCCCGCCCGCGGCGCAACCCCGATCCTCGACCGCCCCTTCGAGGAGGCCGCGCTCTACGACCCCGTTCGCGAGGCGATCGCCTGGCCGTTCGAGCATCCGTGCCGCTCGCGCTACTCGAGCGGGGCCTACGGCGTCTGGTACGGCGCGCGCACGCTCCGCACCTCGGTTCACGAGACGGTCTATCACTTCCGGCGCAACACGCTTGCGAGCGAGATTGCGCGCCAAAGCCCCACGCCCATCTATCAGGAGCGGCGCGTGCACCGCGTGCGCTGCCAGGCGCTCTTGATCGACCTGCGAGCCGCGTGTGCGCACGAGCCGCGCCTCATCGACCCCGAGGACTACCGCTTCTGCCAGGCGATCGGCGCGGAGCTCGAGGCGGCCTCGCAGCCCGGCATCGAGAGCCGCTCGGTGCGCGATGCGGGCGGTGAGATCGTCGCGGTGTTCCGCCGCGAGGCGCTCAGCGACCCGCGCGATGTGTGCTATCTCACCTACGCGCTCGATGCCGCCTCGGGCCGCGTGGACGTGGAGCGCACGCCGGGTCGCATCGAGTGGACGCTCGGCGCG
>DATKPY010000030.1:0-53533 GCA_035523875.1 Steroidobacteraceae bacterium | reverse complement strand
ACGTCTTCCAGAAGCGACGTCGTGACCCGCGAGAGCGCGTGGCGCACGTCGGGCGTGACACGCTGAACGCCGCCCTCAAGCGCGTGGAATCGAGGGCACCTATGACCGGCACGATTACTTCCACGAGCGCCGCGCAGCGCTCGAGCAGTGGACCGAATTGCTGATCCAGGCGGAGCGGGGCGTGGGCAAGATCGTCGCGATACGCCGCGCACCGGGCGCGGGCATTTCACATCAAGTACGCAGCGCGAAATAGGGTGCTGCTTGACCGCCACCTCGCTGCGCTCTCGGGCGTCACGACCAAGCGCCTCCATGAGCCGGTGAAGCTCAGATCGGGCATCTGTGCTTCATCGTGGAGGTTGCCGAGCCCGCGGTTATTCAGTACATTAATAGCACTTTTATGATACTAATGTACTGAATATGATGCAGTCAGCCTCGGCACTCGGATTCAGCTCCGAGGCTCAAGTCCGCGACAGGAGCCAGATGGCGTTCCTGTCCTCGCTCATGCGTCAGGGCGCTGATCGCTACATCCTCAAAGGCGGGATGGCGATGCGAGCGCTGTATGGCAGCGCTCGCCTGACCAAGGATGTCGACTTCGACTGCGAGGATTCCGTCTCCGACCGGTCGCTGGCGACACGGATCCCGGCGGCAATGGAACAGGCCGCGCGCGCTGCCGGAATTGTCGAACAGAAGATCGATCGAACCAAGTCCGGCGTGCGCGCAAGCCGCTGGCGCCTCATCGGGCGCACGCGGGATGGCGTGGCCGTCACCTGGGAGGTGGAGCTCTCAAGGCGGGGCGTTCCCGATGCGCGGTTCATCGAGACACGCCCGATTCAGCCTCCGTACGAGTACACCTTGGCGCCGTTCGTCGTCCGCGTTTACAGCGAAGCGGCGATGGCGGCAGGAAAGGTCAATGCCTTGCTGAGCGCCAATCGCAGCGTTCCGCGCGACGTCTACGATCTGGCAGACCTGGTGCGGCGCGGGGCATCGCCGGTTGCACTCTGGAGCGAGCATCTCTCGCGCGAGAACCTCGCGCGCAAGCGCGATGCGGTCCTGCCCAAGGTGTCGCTCATCGATTTTCCGCTGGCTAATTCGGAGCTCTTGCCTTACCTCGCGCGGGATATCCGCGGCACGATCGACGCGAAGAGATGGGGCGATATACAGCTCGAAGTCGCCGCAGGGGTCGGCCGGTGGTTTGCGGAAGCCATCCCCAAGGCGAGACCGGCGAAGGATATGAATCGTGACTCGGACACCGACTACGATCTTGCTGGGCGCTGAGGTGCCTCGCGTCTTGACGGTACCGATGATCACCGCTGCGTTTGCGGATCGGCGGAAGAAGCCCGCGCGCAACACGATCTTCAAGTGGATCCGCGAGCAGACCGAGGCGGGGGTTCTCAGGCCCGTCACGAGAGGGCTTTACCTGAATCAGCTGGCTCGCCCGCAACCCGTGGCCGCAGAGGCGGCGAGCTTCGTTCGCTCCGGCGCGATCGTGAGCCTACAGACCGTGCTCGGCGACGCTGGGGTGACGAACAGCTACTCGGATATCGTCACCTCGGTCCTGCCGGTGCGTGGAGGTGTGGCACAGTCGAGTCGGTCCGTCATCGCAAATGGCATCGAGTATCGCTTTCATGCGATGCCGGCCCGACTATTGGACGATGAGGCCGGAGCCGCAGAAGATCGGATGGACCTTGCGGTCCAATATCCGCGGGCCTCGCCGGAGAAGGCACTGTTGGATTGGGTGTACCTCGGAGCGTCGCCGCGCACGAAACTGGCACCTCCTCCCCTCGATATCGACCTGGAGCGTCTTGACGAGCGCCGGCTCAGACGTCTCGCCAAGCGGATGAACCTCACTCAGCAGCTGGGAAAGTATCTTGCACGGAAGCGAAACTACGACAAGGATCCCAGCGTCCGCGCAAACGCCCCGTACCGTACGCAATGAGGCGCTCTTGGCTGCCGATACGAGGGATCCCTACTTCACGTCGAATCTTGACTCCCACGGTATTCGGCGAGCAGTGACCAGTCACGCTTGCCCGCTTCTATCTCTATCGCGACCAGGTTTCCCGGCCTTGCGATTTTGTTGAGCCCGATGCAGCGCACACCTGAGATGTCGGCGTCGATTCGGGTGTGGTGATGACCAAAGAAGCACACGCGCGGCTGGACCTGTGCCAAGAGCACATCCAAGCCCAGCGCCTCGCTGACATGCCCGGCACCGCGACGATGCCGCTCGAAACGTACCCCGGCCGGCGCATCGTGCGTCAGCAAGATGTCCACACGGCCTGAGACCGAAAGCCGTTCAACCTCGTCGGACGTGGCGCCTGTCGACCCTCCCGAAGCCACGCAGGAAAGTCACCCGCGCCATCATGGTGGCGAGTCGCCTTGTCGATCCGGGCGGGATCGGGCCAGACACCGAAATCGCCCACGTGAAGCACGCAGTCGAAACGAACGCCGAGCGATCCCTCGAAAGCGAGCACGTCCCGATACAGCAGGCCCATCGCTCCGTGGATGTCACCGGCTGCACAAATCAGCATTCACGCATCCTGCCTTCCCTCGCGTAGCTTGTGCGCTTTGATCTCCCGCGTCGAGATCTGTCGCTTGCTGACGGCGTACAGATCGCTGGAGCCGTACAGATGTTTGCAGTGCTGCAGCTCGGCGCTCATCGCACGGGAGATATTCCGTCGCAATACGACGTCGTACCGAGATTCAGCAATCACCTGCTGGCGCGGCTTGCCATCGACGACGTTTTCAACGCGGCGCACACGCGGCAACACGTCAACCTCAACGCGAAACCACACCTCATCCAACAGCAGGAGAAAGGTGCGCTCGTTCACTGTGCGACGACGGGCTGTGACTTCGGCTTGCTCACGCCGGCGACGCTCCGCGGCTCCATGGCGCCACGAGCGGTACGACTTGTTGAGTCGGATCAGACCGGTCCGTGGATCGACATAGAGCTCCTGATAGATTCCAGAACTGCTGCGGAGGAAGGCCCAACGATTAGCAAGACCGACCAAGCGGCCGTCGCGGACGCCGACATCGATCGCGATGAAGTCACTGATATGCTGATGGATGTGCTGCTGCACGGTATTGCGCCGGTCTATGCTGGCGCAGATCTCGCTGAACACCCTGTTCCAGGGTCGCCCAATCTGGGTATGCAGATAGCGGCGTAGGGGAGCGAGGTTCTCATTGAGATCGCGGTAGCCGTACCCGGCGCGCGCTCCAAGTCGCGCAGGCCCGTTCAAGTCGTTACGCAACCGAGCGGCCAGGGCGTCACGCTGCTTTCCGCGACGCGGGCGTTCGACGATCACCTTGTACATGTCTTCGCGCATCGACAGCTCCCAAAAGCAGAAAGCCCCCGGCAAGAATCCCTGCCGAGGGCTTAACGCTTCCGCGCGAGACGCGGGTCGGCCCAAACGGCTGGGGTAGGACGCTACCCGCAGCCGTGAGCTCGCGGGCTGGCGCTACATCGCGTGCCTGTATATCCGCTTCGATAAAGTTCGCATGTATGCTCCGAATTCAGAGCCGCGCAGAATACATCTTGAAAGAGGGATGTCAAGCGCAGGGGATGATCTAAGGAGGCGTTTCGACGTGAGGTTGCCGACGGATTCAACGTCCAGATCAACATCAAGGGATCCATTGAGATGATCGAGCGCACGCATAGCCGTGCGCGACCACGCCTTCCAGGATGCGAGCCTCGTTAGCTTGGTCGCCTGTCGCTACGGTCAGTAGGAATCCTTTGTAGCCCTCGATGGAAGCGCCTGCGGTTGCGGGATCAAGCAGAGCGCCGGTGTTATGGGGCATATCGATGCCGTAGATCGGGTATGGGCGTGGCCGCACAACGACAGCCGTCAACGCCGTCGGCGCTGCTTCGCGCCTTTCCAGTCGCGATTGATCCGGTTGAGATCGAAGCCCTTCGCGTCGAAGACCCCACCGATCCGGCGCACCATGTCCTCGTGCTGCTCGTGACGACGGTCAGCGAGGATCTCCAGGAACGTCGCATAGCCATGGGGACCGCCGACGTCCTCCGGCGGGCAGGCGTTCTCGCCGGCGAGACAGACCGGTAGGCGGGGGTTGCTGATCGTCGATGCCGGTGGAGTTTCAATGACGATCCGATGCTCCCAGCCATCCCCCATGTCGTAGCGGTACTCGAACTCCCCACGGGCTCCGAGCTCGGACACGACGGCGGCCACCGAGACCCGCCGCTCGTCGCGATAGCGACCGGCCTCCTCCTCCGAGCCCGACTCCTTGATCCACCAGTCCGGGGCTACGAGGCCATCCCCCACCTCGAACTCATGGGCATGAGATTCCGTCCAGCCCACAACCCACTGCAGGTAATGGTGCAGGCTCGCCAGCGTCCAATGGTCGGGGACCAGCACCCGCCGCCAGACCAAGGGGACCACTTCCAGCAGCTCGATGCGCAGTGCGACGGCTTTGGGCGGTGGTGGTTTTGCCACGGTGGACTCCTTCGGTAATCGGTTGCCCTCTGCGCGAACCTGCTAGCCGGCCTTCGGTTGCAAGCGGAGAGCCCTCAAGAATTTCCGGGACTGCTCCCGCACGCCTTCAGAGATCCGGGATAGCACGACGTCGGGGAAGCCGCGCGGCAGCTTGATCCGATCGAAGGCGCGAGGCGCCTCATCAACTAGAGACTGCATGCGGTCCCACAGCGCCGGTCCGCCAATGCGCGTTGCGAGCGCTTGCCAGTGCCGGGGCAGAATGTCGACCACCTTGTAGTGCCGATTCTTTCCAGCAACGGCCATGGCCAGCTTCGCATCTTGGATGGGCAGCTGATTGGCACCCCTCCCAATGACAGGCCAAGCCGACAAGACGTCATAGAGGGGCGTCATTTCGAATGCGCCACCGACCAAGTGATGTATGGAGAAGTTCTTCGCGTGGCCATCGGTCGCGGCGAGCAACCAAAATGTTAGCTGGGCGAGAACGAAGTTTGCGCGGTCGCGTTCGGCATGAGCGCTGGTCGCCAGAATCTCCAGAATTTCATTCATGGATGGACCACTGTCGCTCTCGTACCGCTGCGTAGGAGGACGTCCTGTCGCTTGACAGAAGTCTTCTTGCGGTAAGCGGGCAATCCACACTCCCACTCCGGGCAAAAAACCACTCCGCTCTTCGACGCTTTCCTCCACTCCCACCCACCGACGATCGAAGCGCCGTACGACGAGTGCTCTTAGTTCACCAAATTTGGCCATTTCTGTATGCGCGACCGGAAGGCCGAGCTGGTGAAGAAATTGCGAGCAGAGCCATTCGTTCTCGACTGAATTTGAGAAATCGCCACGAAAGTTTCCGATGATGCCGAGCGGCAATTTGAGGATATGCGTAGTGGGTGTTGCGTGACGTGGTCGATACCAGGTGTCACCCATCATGAGGAGAGCAGTCTTCTCCTGTGCACCCGCAATTGAGATTCGAAAGCCGTCGTCCTCTTCTGAGCGGGGTCCCCGCGCGGGAGCGAGAACCGCTTGCAGTTCTCGTTCCACGTTCGCAGTTGATAGGGCTGTCCCGTCGATTGTGTTCCAGTGATCAGGCTTGCGATCGGGGGGCAGCAGTTGCACCGCACCGACGCAGTCGCGACCGATTTCCTCGAGCAAGTCAAATGCGTCGGTGGATTTCAATCCATACCGGTCGCGAATACGGCGGCGAATGTCCGGATTGTCCGGAAGTAGATTGTCGAAATAGTAATCGACGATATTGCCGCGGATCTCGCGATCGGGGGTGATCGGCAATGAAAGCGACAGCGCACGAGCTCGGCGGGACTCCGTCCACGACTCCGCATAGCGAAGAATCGGGGTGCCCGTGCGGCTCGTCGTCCACTCGCCGACCAGTTCACCGTTCATCCAGATGTTGAGGGTTGGCACGGGGCTACCAAGCGCCCTCATCGCTCCGCGGGGCCGGCGTCGTGTCGTCTTTCTTGCCCGGAACCCGCAGGATGAGGCGCGCATCCAGGAGGGCGAGGATCCTCATCAGCTGGCCGAGGCTCACGGCATCGGGGTCGTGCTCGATTGTGGCGATTCGTCTTTGGCTCAAGCCCAGCTTCGAGCCGAGTGCGGACTGGGTGAGTCGCTTCGAGCGCCGCAGCGACCGCAAATATGCAGCCAGTTGGGCTGGCGTCAGCAGGGGATAGTCCATTGCCGTGTAGCCCTTTAAAGCTCTGAGCACACTTTAGCTCTTATAAAGGCTGTTTGCAACATAGCCGCTTAAAGGGCTAGCTAGCGCTCGTTGCGTTGCATCAAATAGCTAAATTAGCTAATATTCACGCATGACAAAGACCGTTTCCGCGACCGATGCAAAAAATAATTTCGGCGGCCTGATCGAGGAGGTGACAGCCCTCGGCCGCGTCGAGATCTTGAGACACGGCCGCGTGGTCGCGGTCGTGATGTCCCCCGCGGCACTGCGCGCCGCGCTCGACGAGGCCGGCGCCGGCTCGCCCAGGCCCACCTGGGGGGCGACGCATATGATCGCTCCCGAGCGCGCGCGCGCCGCACGAATCCTGAATGATCCTGCCCCATTCGATGAAGACTCCGCGTGACTCCGAAGCACCGCTCGCTCCGGAGGACGTCCGCAGAATCCTGAGCATTTGCTCGCCCCGCGGACTCCTGGTTGGCGGACAGGCGCTTGCATTCTGGGCCGACCACCTCGAGGTCCGACGCCCCGCGAGCCTGCTCTCAAGCGTTACGGCCGATGCCGATTTCATCGGCGACTCCGCGCTTGCGAAGGAGCTGGGCAAAAGTCTCGGATGGACGACGTGGCTCCCCTCGCTCGAGGAGGCGACACCGCGGACCGGTAAGGTGACCCACCGCACGCGAAGTGGCATCAAGCAAGTGGACTTCCTCTCGGGTGTCGCAGGCCTTACGACCAAAGACCTGGCGCGACGGGCCATCGAGCTTGACGTGCCGGAGCTCGGTCGCTTGCGCGTCATCCACCCGATTGATGTGCTCGATAGCCGGATCCAGAATTTGCACTTGCTACCGCAGAAGCGTAACCCCGCGGGAATCGCCCAGGCACAACTCGCCATCGATGTTGTTCAGGCGTTCATTCGGCAGCAGATCGCCGCCTCGGGCGAGCGCGCGGCACTGAAGCTTCTCGAGCGCGTAGCCGATATGGCGGGTGACATCGCCGCCGTTCATGTGTTCGTGCTCTACGGAATCGATCCGCTCGCCGCGGTTCCGCTCGCGGACTTTCGCACCACCTCCTCGCTCCACAAAGCACGCTGGCCGCAGATCGTTGCTGGCGTTCAGGAGAAGCGCGAGATTTTGCGCAAGCTCGAGCGCAAGGCGCTGCGGTAGCGAGCCCAAACGACCAGCGGGACCGGCATCAGTGCACGTGCTCCCGATCCTCGCGGATCCAGCGCGAGATTTCATCCGTGCGCAAAGACCCTCATCGAGTCCAGCCGATCCATTATTCGTAATTTCCGGATGGAATTGCCGGATGATGCCTGATTATTCGCTTACCCCAAACAGCTATCCTCCGAACCGTGCCCGGACCGACCGGACATCCACTTCAGGAGACCCGCATGAGCAAGATCGCCCTCATCACCGGAGCCAGTCGCGGCCTCGGCCGCAGCACCGCCATCGCGCTCGCCCAGAAGGGCGTCGACATCATCGGCACCTATCACAGCAACAAGACCGAGGCCGACTCCGCGGCCGCGGCAATCACGCGCCTCGGCCGCAAGGCCGCGATGCTCCAGCTCGACACCGGCAAGATCGCGGAATTCGCGGCCTTCGTATCCCAGGTGAAGCAGACCCTCATCGGGAGCTTCGGCCGTCCAAGCTTCGATTACCTGGTCAACAACGCCGGGATGGGCGTCCATGCGCCCTTCGCCGAGACCACCGAAGCGCAGTTCGACAGCGTGATGAACGTGCACTTCAAAGGTGTGTTCTTCCTGACGCAGACGCTGCTGCCGCTCATCGCCGACGGCGGGCGCATCGTCAACGTCTCGAGCGGTCTCGCCCGCTTCACCTTCCCGGGCTACTCGGCGTATGCGGCGATGAAGGGCGCCGTGGAGGTGCTCACCCGCTATCTCGCGCGCGAGCTCGGCGCGCGCGGCATCGCCGTCAACACCGTCGCACCGGGCGCCATCGCCACCGACTTCGGCGGCGGGCGCGTACGCGATGACAAGCCGCTCAACGACTACGTGGCCTCCGTCACCGCCATGGGACGCGTGGGGGTGCCGGAGGACATCGGCCCCGCCGTTGCAGCGCTTCTGAGCGAAGAGAACCGCTGGCTCACCGCGCAGCGCATCGAGATCTCGGGCGGCATGCTCATCTGAGCCGCGATCAGATCCTGCAATGCCGGCTACGCCTAGCCTGGACGAGTCGACTCCCGTCGACTCGCCTTTTCGGCCTCAGGGATAGGACGCGCTCCAGATCCGGTGCTGCGCTTCAATGAGCCCCTCGTGCCGTCGAGCCTTGCCGGTCGCGCCAGGCCGGGCGCCCGTCGCTGCATACCAGTAGCGTCGCACCTCCTCGACGTAGAGCTCGAGCGTGCTCGGATCGATCACGAGACGGAGGTCAGTCGCCGATGCGTAGTCGAGCGGCTGCCCGAAGTGCTGCACGACGCTGCCGAGATACTCGGCCAGCGCATCGGCATCGGGTACGGCGTGAATGACGAGTTCGGCGCAGGTGCGAGCACCTGATGTGCCGGGACAGGGGACGGGGCGCGTATAAGCGAACTGCAGGCGATAGGCGAGCACGACGGTGCGTATGCCAGGCAGCATCAACGTGGCGTCGCTGTCGTACCAGACCCCCTGCTTTAGGGTGGCACCGATCCACATCGCGGTCTCGAGGCTGTAGGACTGCCTCGTCTCCGCCTCGATGATCTGCGGTGCGAGGATGCGCGGCACTTCCGCAAGGCCGCGCGCGAGGAGACCGCTCGAGTGCGCGCCGTGCGGTGCGTGTGCGCGAATCTGTGCCTCGGCCTCTTCGGCGATGCGGCTCGCGAACGCGTCAACGTCGTCGACTCGCTCAAGATCGCCCGCCGCGCTGACCTCGATATCTGGAAGCTGCGTCAGCACGGGCGTGAAGACCGAGTCTTCGAGCCCATGAACGCTCGGCGCGAGCGGCCAGACGCCGGCATCGTCGCTCGCCGAGATCCGCCGATACGAAACGATCCAATGGCCGCCGCCCTCACGCACGGTGCGCTGCAGCTCGCTGTGCGCCTCACTCGTGAGGATCGCCCCATCGACGAGCCGTGCCCGGTCGCTACGAATCGTGACGCGCGCAGTCGATGCGGACCACGCGAACCTGAGCGTCACCGAGCGCTCGGGGAAGTCCTTCATCCGTGCGGCGATGTGTGCGGCACCGGAGGGCTCATGGTCGAAACGCAGAAGATGCCCGTAGTTCTCCTGCGCGTCCTCGCGGAAGCCGAACTCCCGATCCATCGCGATCGCCGACTCGAGTGCGGCGAGCGCGAGGCGGTGCTCGCCGAGCTCATCTTCGACGACGGCGACGTTGAACTGCATCGTCGCCATCGAGTAGTCATCGAGCGCGTCGCGGTAGAGCTCGACTGCGCGACGTGCTGCCGCGGCTGCCGCGCGCAGCTCGCGGACTCGCGTCTGCGCATCGGGCGCGCAGGCTGCGCTCAGGCGGTCAATGCGGTATTCGGTATCGAGCGCACGCGCCCAACCGTGCGGAAAGAGGAGCGCCGTTGCGGGGCTTGCGCGTACGGCGGCAAGTTGCGAGCTCGCCTGCGCAAGGCGCCGCCGGCAACGGCTCGGCCTCGAGTCATCCGCCACGCGCTCGGCGTAGGCGAGTCGTGCGCTCAAGGTGGCCGGAGAGTCCGGATCGGCCGCACTCAGCTGCACGACATCCGCTTGAAGATCCGAGGCGGACGGGGGCTCGTCCAGTGACGTGGCGCACGCGCCGGCGAAGCACGCAGACGCCCCCAGAATCCATCGGGCGCGCCCGAGTCCGCTGTGTCGCAGACCGGCGCTCAGAGCGGCGCGTCACCCGGGCTGGCGGGCGTCTCGAGCGTGCCCGGCCTCACCGAGTCGACCTCACCGGATTGCCTCCGACGGGTCCGAACTTCATTGCGCCGCCACCGCAAGGCGATCCCGTTGAGTAACCGAGCGTGCTGTAAGAGACCTCCGTGCAATAGGTCGTCTGCCAGGCGAAGCCGTAGTCGCCGGCCGGGCACGCCCAGGTCGGGCCCCCGCCGAGGCACGCGGAGTTGCTGAGCCGCGGAAGCTCGGAACTGTGGGAACGGGGGGGCTGGGGACGCGCCTCCTTCGAGGCGCGCACGGCGGCCGCGGCGCTCCGCGGCAGCGCACCCACCACGACCCCGATCTGGCGGTCACCGACGGCCGCGCGCGGGTTGGCGGAGGCCGCGCGGCTGCCGATGAAGGAAACGCCGCTCGCCGGACGCGCCGTGCTCAGCATGGCGTACCCGTGACCCATGCGGCCGCCCATCGCACCGCCCGCACCCATCGCGCCGAGGTGGATGCCACGGCCACCGCCGGATCCCGGGCCCGGGCTCGCAAAGTGTCCGCCGGAGGCGGCCGGCGCCGGGGCTGCGGGCGCGCTCGGGGTACCTCCCGAGAAACCGCCACCACCTGCGCCTGCGCCGCCGCGATCGACGGCAAGCGCCGCAGCGGAGACGGATATGAGGCACAGCGTCGTGAAACTCACCAGGGGAGTGCGCATACAGGGCTCCGCAACCTCGCCGGGCGCTGATGTTATAGCGCTTGGCCCGTCGCGGCCGTGAACGCGGCATTAATGATCGTTAATGCGAGGGCGTCCGTCGTTTGAGTGCCAGTCTGCGGCGCCCTCGCGGCTCTGCTTCGACCCCCATCACGGGCTCGGCGCGGTGCGCCTGCTAGACTTCCCGCGCGAGAGAGCGATGCAGCCGGACACGCACAAGGGGCCCTCGGGGGTCCAGACGAAAGCCGTGGGGGAGGAGTCGTCCGCGCGGCGTGCGGGCGCGGCGCGACACGGCCGGCTGTTCGTGATTTCGGCGCCTTCCGGCGCCGGCAAGACCTCGCTCGTCGAGGCATTGCGCGAGCGCGACCCCTCACTCGCGGTCTCGGTCTCCCACACCACGCGCAAGCCGCGCCCGCACGAGCAGGACGGTCGCGAGTACTACTTCGTCTCACCACAGCAGTTCCGCGAGCTCGTCGCGCGCGGAGCGTTCCTCGAGCACGCGCAGGTGTTCGATCACGATTACGGCACCGGGCGCGACACCGTGCAACGCTTGCTCGAGGCGGGGAGCGACGTGATCCTCGAGATCGACTGGCAGGGCGCGCGGCAGGTGCGCGCCGCGATGCCCGGCTGCGTCACGATCTTCATCCTGCCGCCCTCGCGTCAGGCGCTCGAAGAGCGCCTCGAGCGGCGGCAGACGGACTCCGCCGCGGTCATCGCGCGGCGGCTGCGCGATGCGGTGGACGACATGCGTCACTGGAGCGAGTTCGACTACGTGGTCGTCAACGACGACTTCGAGCATGCCGTCGCGGAGCTCGCGGCAGTCGTCGCGGGGCGCGGCGAGGCGCTGCGCCGCGAGCGCGCGGCGCTTCATCCCCTGATCGAGCAGCTGCTCGCCGGCTAGCGCTGGCCAATTCCGCGACCCTTCCCCTATACTAGCTGACCGGTTCTGTCCACCCGCGGGCGGACGGTACTCCCCTCACGATTCGGACCCCGTTTGAGCCATGGCACGCATCACCGTCGAAGATTGTCTGCAGAGCGTCGATAACCTCTTCCAGCTGGTCCTGCTCGCCGCACAGCGCGCGCGCCGGCTCGCGAACGGGGCCGAGCCCACCGTGCCGTGGGAGAACGACAAGCCCACCGTCGTCGCCCTGCGCGAGATCGCCGAAGGCAACGTGACCGCCGAGATGCTCCGCGAGCCCGAGCCCCCGCCCGAGCAGCCTTCGCTCACGGACGTCGAGCACCCAGCGAGCTTCCGCGCTCCACAGTTCGGCCTCGGAGAGTGAACCGCTCTCACCGGCCATGGACTATGCGTCTTCGCTCCTGGGATTGCTCCCCGGTGGAAGGCGCACTCCGGGTCTAAAGGAGCTGCTCGCCAACGTCGGGACGTACCTGCCGCCCGAGCAGGTCGAGCGCATTCGCGAGGCGGCCGAGTTCGGTGCCTCGGCTCACAAGGGCCAGAAGCGCCTCTCCGGGGAGCCGTTCATCGCGCATCCGGTGGCCGCCGCCTCCATCCTCGCCGACCTGCACCTCGACCCCGATACGATCATCGCGGCGATTCTCCACGATGTGATCGAGGACACCCCGACGCCGAAGGACCAGCTCGCCGAGCGCTTCGGCGCCGATGTGGCGGAGCTCGTCGATGGGGTGACGAAGCTCGACCAGATCAAGTTCAAGAGCCGCGAGGAGGCGCAGGCCGAGAGCTTCCGCAAGATGCTGCTCGCGATGGTGCGGGATCTGCGCGTGGTGCTGGTGAAGCTCGCCGATCGCACCCACAACATGCGCACCATCGATGCCATCTCCCCGGTGCGCCGGCGCGCGATCGCGCGCGAGACGCTCGAGATCTACGCCCCGATCGCCGAGCGGCTCGGGCTCTACAACCTGAAGCTCGAGCTCGAAGACCTGGGCTTCGGGGCGCTCTACCCGCAGCGCTACCGCGTCCTCGAGCGCGCGCTGCGGCGGGCGCGCGGCAATCAGAGGGAGTTCCTGCGCCGCATCGAGCAGCCGATCACCGCGGCGCTCATGAAGAACGGGATTGCGGCGCACGTGGAGGCCCGCGAGAAGCACCTCTACAGCATCTACCGCAAGATGCAGCGCAAGCGCGCGCCGCTCAACGAGATCGTGGACGTGCACGGGCTGCGAATCATCGTCGACACCGCCGACACGTGCTATCGGGCGCTCGGGAGCGTGCACAGCGTCTTCAAGCCCATGCCGGGGCGGTTCAAGGACTACATCGCGATTCCTCGGGTGAACGGCTACCAGTCGCTTCACACCACGCTCTTCGGCCCGAATGGAGTGCCGATCGAGGTTCAGATCCGCACCGAGGACATGCACCGGGTTGCCGAGTCCGGAATCGCCGCGCACTGGCGCTACAAGGCGGGCGACGAGCCCGGCTCGGCGCAGCAGGAGCGTGCACGGGAGTGGCTGCGGCATCTGGTCGAGCTGCAGGATGGCGGCAGCTCCGAGGAGTTCCTCGAGAGCGTCAAGGTCGACCTGTTCCCCGACAAGGTCTACGTGTTCACGCCGAAGGGTGAGATCCTGAGGCTCCCGAGCGGCTCGACCGCCGTCGACTTCGCGTACGCCGTGCACACCGATATCGGTAACCGCTGTGTCGCGGCCAAGGTCGACCGGCGGCTCACGCCGCTGCGCGCCGTGCTGCGCAACGGCCAGACGGTCGAAATCATCACCGCGAAGGGCGCGATGCCGAACCCCTCGTGGGTCAACTTCGTGGTGACGGCGAAGGCGCGCACCGCGATCCGCCATTACCTGAAGAGCCTGCGGCGGAGCGAAGCGATCGCCCTCGGACAGCGCCTGCTCAATCAGTCGCTCGGGGAGTTCCAGCTGTCGATCGAGGAGATCAGCCCCGAGTCGATCCAGGCGGCCGTGGGCGAGCTCGGCATGAAGGACCTCGATGAGCTCTTCGAGAAGCTCGGACTCGGCGAGCGCTTGGCTCCGCTCGTCGCGCGACGCCTGCTCCCGGCGGAGCCGCTGCAGGCGCTCGAGACGGACGGGGGGTCGGAGGTGAGCGAGATCGGCACCGCAACCGCGCAGCCCGCCCCGCTCGCGGTCGCCGGCACCGAGGGCCTCCTCGTCACCTACGCGCGCTGCTGCTTCCCGATCCCGCACGATCCGATCTTCGCGTTCCTCTCGAGCGGGCGCGGCATCGTCATTCACCGCGAGACCTGCGTGAACGTCGAGGACTACCGCAAGCACCCGGAGAAATGGCTCCCGGTATCCTGGCAGGCGAGCCCGGAGCGGCTCTTCGGCTCACAGATCCGCGTCGATGTGCCGAACCGCATGGGTGTGCTCGCGGCCGTGGCCGCGGGGATCGCGAGCGCCGAGACCAACATCGATCACGTGACCGTCGAGGAGCGCGACAACGACACCTCGACGCTCGTCTTCGAGCTGCGAGTGCGCGACCGCGAGCACCTCGCGCGCGTCATCCGCACGATCCGGCGGATGCCGGACGTGCTGCGCGTCACCCGTACCATCGCAGCCCACTCCACCCGCAAAGGCTCCAAAGCATGACTCGCGAGATCATTCATACCGCGCGCGCACCGCAGGCGATTGGCACCTACTCGCAGGCCGTTCGGGTCGGCGACACCGTGTACGTCTCGGGGCAGATTCCGCTCGATCCGGCGACCGGAGCGCTCGTCGCCGGCGACATCGAGCGCGAGATCCGCCGCGTGATCGAGAACGTGAAGGCGATCGCCGAGGCCGCGGGCGGCTCGCTCGCAAGCGTGGCGAAGCTCACCGTGTTCCTCACCGACCTCGGCCACTTCGCCAAGGTGAACGAGCTCATGGCGGAGTACTTTCCGCAGCCGTATCCGGCGCGTGCCGCGGTCGGGGTCGCCCAGCTGCCGCGCGGTGCGCGCGTCGAGATGGAGTGCATACTCGCGCTTGGCTGAGCCTCTCCAAACCGCGGCGCCGCGGAGCACCGCCGCCCAGGACCGGCCGGTCACGGCGATGCGGGGGGTGGGCGCCGCGCTCGCCGAGCGGCTTGCGCGTCTCGGCGTCACGCGCATCGAGGATCTGCTGTTCGTGCTGCCGTTGCGCTACGAGGATCGCACGCGGATCGTGCCGATCGGCTCGCTCATCGCCGGCTCGCGGGCGGCGGTCGAGGGCGAGGTGCAGTTGACCGAGGTTGCGTTCCGCCGGCGGCGCCAGCTCCTCTCGCGCATCTCGGACGGATCCGGCTTTCTCACGCTGCGCTTCTTCCACTTCTCCGCGGCCCAGCAGAGCGGGCTTGCGCGCGGCACGCGCCTGCGCTGCTTCGGCGAGGTGCGCCGTGGACCCGTCGGACTGGAGATCGTGCACCCGGAATACCGCCGCGTGCTCGGCGCGGCCGAGCCGCTCGAGGAGACGTTGACGCCCATCTACCCGAGCACGGAGGGCCTCGCCCAGGGGCGCCTGCGGCTCTTGGTCGAGCGGGCGCTCGGGGAGCTCGAGACCGCCTCGGGCGGCGCGCCCCCGCAGATCGTCGATTGGATTCCGGAAGCCGTGCTCGCCAAGCTTCAGCTGCCCGCGCTTGCGCAGGCGCTGCACGATGTTCACCGGCCGCCGCGCACCGCGCGCCTCGAGCAGCTCGCGCAGGGACGCCACCCCGCTCAGCGCCGGCTCGCCTTCGAGGAGCTCCTCGCGCACCACCTGAGCCTCAAGCTCCTCAAGCGCGCCGTGCAATCGGGCAGCGCCTCGGCGCTCGAGGACGCGACGGGCCTCGCCGCTCGATTTCTCGAGCGGCTGCCGTTTCCGCTCACCGGGGCGCAACGGCGAGCCCGGGAGGAGGTGGATGCGGATGTGCGCGGCAACCGCCCGATGCTGCGGCTTCTGCAAGGGGACGTGGGATGCGGCAAGACAGTGGTCGCAGCGGTGGCGGCGGCGCGGGCCGCCGGCAGCGGCTTGCAGGCGGCGCTCATGGCGCCGACGGAGCTGCTCGCCGAGCAACACTGGCGGAATTTCCGCGCCTGGTTCGAGCCCCTCGGAATCCCCGTCGCGCTCGTCACGGGGTCGATGCCCGTGCGCACCCGTCGCTCTGCCCTGGCCACGATTGCCTCAGGTGAGATACAAATTGTCATTGGAACGCATGCATTGTTCCAGGAAGAGATCCAATTTGCGCATCTCGCGCTCATCGTGGTCGACGAGCAGCATCGCTTCGGCGTGCAGGAGCGACTGAAGCTCCAGGAGAAAGGGCGCTTCGGTGGGCGCTTCCCGCACCAGCTCATCATGACCGCCACGCCCATTCCCCGCACCCTTGCGATGACGGCGTACGCCGACCTCGACATCTCGGTGATCGACGAGCTGCCGCCCGGGCGCACACCGGTGCGCACGGTCGTGCTGCCCGAGCAGCGCCGCCAGGAAGTCGTGCAGCGCATCCTCGAGGCGTGCCGCTCCGGAGCGCAGGTGTACTGGGTCTGTCCGCTCATCGAGGAGTCCGAGGAGCTGCGCCAGCAGGCCGCCGAGGAGACCGCGAGCGCACTCGCTCAGGCGCTGCCCGAGGTGCGCATCGGCCTGGTTCACGGGCGGCTCCCGCCGGCACGCAAGGAGCTCACGATGGCGGCGTTCACGAGCGGCAAGCTCCAGCTGCTCGTCGCGACCACCGTCATCGAGGTGGGCGTGGACGTGCCGAACGCGAGCCTCATGGTCATCGAGAACGCCGAGACCTTGGGGCTCGCGCAGCTGCACCAGCTGCGCGGCCGGATCGGGCGCGGCGCCGAGGCGAGCACGTGCGTGCTGCTCTATCGTCACCCGCTTTCGCAGCTCGCCCGCGAGCGGCTGCGGGTCATCCGCGAGAGCACCGATGGGTTCGAGATCGCACGGCGCGATCTGGAGCTGCGCGGACCCGGCGAGCTGCTCGGCACGCGACAGACCGGCCTCGCCCAGATGCGCGTCGCCGATCTCATGCGCGATGCGGATCTGCTGCCGCGCGTCCAGTCTGCCGCGGAGCTGATGCTGACGATGTATCCGGATAGTATCGGACCGCTGGCCGCTCGCTGGATCGGACCGGGCGAGCGGTACGGACGGGTGGGCTGAGGCTCAAGAT
Organism: Steroidobacteraceae bacterium; assembly: GCA_035523875.1. GTDB lineage: Bacteria > Pseudomonadota > Gammaproteobacteria > Steroidobacterales > Steroidobacteraceae > JASHUC01. The sequence goes on along the minus strand of DATKPY010000030.1, from coordinate 36,862 downwards.
GGCTGCCGTGACGCCGGAATTTCTCGCCGCGCCGCCGCCTCGTCGCGGGGAGGCACCCCTGTGGTTCCGCCTGCGCCGGCGGCTGCGCGAGTACGCGCTCCTCATGCGGCTCGATCGCCCGATCGGGACGTGGCTGCTGCTCTGGCCGGTGCTCTGGGCGCTGTGGGTCGCGGGCGGCGGCCGCCCCGCCGAGCGCGTGCTGCTCATCTTCGTCGCGGGCGTCTTTCTGATGCGCGCCGCCGGCTGCATCATCAACGACCTCGCCGACCGCGACATCGATCCGCACGTGAAGCGCACGCGCGAGCGGCCGCTCGCTGCGCGCCGCGTCTCGCCTTACGAGGCGCTCCTCCTGTTCGCGTCTCTCGGCCTCGCCGCGTTCGCGCTCGTCACGCGCCTCGATCCGCTCGCCGTGAAGCTCTCGTTCGTGGGCGCCGCGCTCACCCTTTCCTATCCCTTCGCCAAGCGGTTCTTCGCGCTACCGCAGCTCTACCTCGGCATCTCCTTCGGCGGCTGGGGGATCCCCATGGCCTTCGCCGCACAGTTGGGCGTGCTGCCGCGCGTCGCTTGGGTGCTCTTCATCGCGGCGGTGGTCTGGGCCGTGGTCTACGACACGATTTACGCGATGGTCGACCGCGAGGACGACTTGAAGCTCGGCGTGCGCTCGACGGCAATCCTGTTCGCCGACATGGACCGGGCGATGATCGGGATCCTGCAGCTGATGATGCTCTTCGCGCTGGTGCTCGCCGGGCGGAGCCTGCACTTCGGACGCTGGTACTACGGCGGACTCCTCGCCGCGGCGGTCTTCTTCTGCTACCAGCAGTGGCTCATCCGCGCGCGCGAGCCGGCCGCGTGCCTGCGCGCGTTTCTCAACAACAACTACGTGGGCATGGCGATCTTCGTCGGGATCGCGCTCCAGTATCTCTACGCTCGCCGCTGAGCGCCGCGCCGAATCGCTCGGCGCGGCGCCCGCGGAAGCACTACCTGCTCGCGACGAAGCCACCCGCGGCGACGCCGAAGCGCGCGGCGTCACGCGGATACTGCGCGACGTACACCTGCGTTACGGCCGGCTGATTGAGCGCGCGAACGGCGCCCCCGAGCGTCTGTTTGTAGCACAGCCGGTAGCTGGAGGCGTGCACCGCGTCGAACTCGGCCGTGACACCGCACACCCCTTCGGCCGCGGCCGTGAGACGCTTGAACATCGCGCGCGCTCCGCTCGCGGAGCCCAGGTCGAGACCGGCCGAGCTCACCTTGACTGAGGGCATGCCGCCATCGACCGGACCGGCCTGCGCGAGGCCCGAGGCGAGCGTGCACGCGGCTGCGAGCAGCGCAGAATTCACAAACGTCGATAGAGCTCTGCTGGACATGGGCTTCTCCAATGGGCTGGGATTCTGAATGGCTTCAGACTATCCCGATCGGGCTCGGAGAAGCCTTCTTCGCTTTCGATATCGCTCAGTGCATCACACGCGATGCACGGACTGCGTCACAGACGCTCGAGCGGCGGGAAAAATAAGTCGCCTCAGGTGGCCTCGAGCTCATCGCCCGGCACCCAGAAACCGTGAATCTGCCCGTGCACGCGGTAGGGCATCTTGACGGTCGCGATCGGGCCGTCCTCGAGGTGCTGGGCATCGACGAGGATCAGATCCGAGCGGCCGCTCTCCTTCAGCCGCCCGGCGACGCCGATCAAATAGCCGTCGCCTTCCGGCGCGCCGCGCTTGCGCGGCACGAAGCACATCTCGGCAAGGCTCGTCTCACGCCCCGGCGCGTAGAAGCGCGCGGTGCGAGTCTGCTGATCGAACATCGCCCAGCGGCTGCCGACCGTGCGGTCGCTCGAGAGCAGAAAGCCGTACCGATACGGCACGGTGTGGAAACGATCGTCCTGGCGCGAGAGTGCGCCCGCGACGCCGGGGTACAGGTTCTCGATGTCGTAAGTCTTCTGTCTGCGGCTTGCGTTGTTGACCGTGAAGCGCATGACGCGGCCGGTCGCCTTCGCGGGATCCCACTTCTCGTGCACCTGGGGAAAGAAGGGAAACTGATTGGAATCGCCTCCGTCCATGTCCCAGTAGATCTTCTCCCCGTCGGCCCAAGCGCCCATGGTGTGCGTGCACATGTAGCCCGGGCCCTTGTACCAGCGCAGATCCCGGCCGTCGCCGCCGCGGTGCATGACACCGAGCCAGGTGGGAAGGGTCGAGTCCCACGCGAAGTGCGGGCCGCCGCTGCGCAGGAGCTGCATGTTGGTTGCGAGCGGACAGACGTAGAAGAGCACATGGTGCTGGGTCACGCCGAAGTCGTGGATCATGCCGACATAGGGCACCTTGATCCACGTCGACCAATTCACCTTGCCCGCGCGGTCGACGGAGAAGACGAACACGTCGTTCGAGGCGAGCCCCTTCGCCTCGTAGCCGAATGCGATGAGCTCGCCCGTGAGCGGATCGAGCTTGGGGTGTGCCGTGAAGGTCTGGCCGAGGAGCCCACCGTCGAAGGTGTAGTAGTCATCCACCGTCTCGAGCGTGAGCGGATTCATCACCACCGGCGGACTGTCCTCCTTCATCGCGAGGAGCTTGCCGTGGTGAAAGAAGATCTGCGTGTTGGCCGTGCCGCGGCTCAGTCCCTTGACGCTCGGATCGTCGGTGAAGGGATTGCGGTACATGCCGAAGAGCGAGCGGCGCGCCGCGTGCTGCGCCTTCCAGCGCTGCGTGCGCGCGTAGCGGCTGCGGAAATCGACGTGCCCATCCTTGATGCGGAACATGCTCAAGTGCCCCTCGCCGTCGAAGGGAATGTCGTGCATGTAGCTCAACGGCTTCGGATACTGGGGATCCGGGCCCACGCGGAAGAAAATTCCGTCGAGATCGGGCGGAAGATCGCCCTCCACCTCGCAGTCGTAGAGATCGTTCTCCGAGCGGTTGACGCCGCCCAGCTCCGAGCCGCCGCCGCCGAAATCGCCGCGCTCGAGCGGGAAGAGCACTGCGGCTTGCGCCGCTGGCGCCGCGCCGAGCCCGCCGAGCACCGCGCCCGCGCCTGCGGTCGCGAAAGCGCCCATGAAGCGGCGGCGGTCGAGCGGCACCTCGTCGGCGGGTGTGGATTGTTCAGCCCGCGGCGGCTCGGCCGCCGGGTCCCGGTCTCGGTTCGGATCGCGGCTCATTACGGTATCCCCCTCAGGTTGCGGGCGTCCGCCCCGCGGCGGCGCGCGAGCGCGTATGGTACCGCAGCGGCTCGCGCGTGCTGGTCAAAACGTGAGCAATTGTCCACCCCGAGGCTGCCCTCGAGTTGACACTGGACGCCGCGCCCTGAAAACTGCATGCGTCGCTCCAGCTCGGAACCGCTCATGAATCCACCGGCTGCCTCTCGCTCCGTCGCGATCCGCCACGACTGGACGCTCGCGGAGGTCGAGGCGCTCTACGCGCTGCCGCTCTCCGATCTCATCCTCGAAGCGCAGCGCGTGCACCGCGCCTGTCACGAGCCGAACACGGTGCAGCTGAGCACGCTCCTCTCGGTGAAAACCGGCGCCTGTCCGGAGGACTGCGCGTACTGCCCGCAGAGCGCACACTACGACACCGGACTCGAGCGCGAATCGCTCCTCGAGCTCGAGGAGGTCCGCGAGTGCGCGCGGCGCGCGCGGGGAGCCGGCGCGACGCGCTTCTGCATGGGCGCGGCGTATCGCTCGCCGCGGCCGAAGCAGCTGGATGCGATCTGTGCCATGGTGCGCGAGGTGAGCGCGCTCGGGCTCGAGACCTGTGCGACGCTCGGCATGCTCACCCCGGCGCAGGCGCTCGAGTTGAAGAGCGCTGGGCTCGATTACTACAACCACAACCTCGACACTTCCGAGGCGTTCTACGGCGCGATCATCACGACGCGCACCTACCGCGACCGGCTCGATACGCTCGCGGCCGTGCGCGCCGCGGGCCTCAAGGTCTGCTGCGGCGGAATCCTCGGCATGGGCGAGTCGCGGCGCGATCGCGCGCAACTGCTCGCGACCCTTGCCAACCTTCCCGAGCATCCCGAGAGCGTGCCGATCAACGAGCTCGTGCAGGTGCCGGGCACGCCGCTCTACGGCGCCGAGCGCATCGATCCGTTCGAGTTCGTGCGCACGGTCGCCGTGGCGCGGGTGCTGATGCCGCGCGCACATGTGCGGCTGTCGGCCGGCCGTACGCAGATGAGCGACGAGCTGCAGGCGCTCTGCTTCCTGGCGGGCGCGAACTCGATCTTTCACGGCGAGAAGCTTCTCACGACGGGCAACCCGGACGTGGATCACGACCGGCGCCTCCTCGAGCGTCTCGGCTTGCGGCCCGAAGTTGTCGCACCGGGCAGCGCCGCTCCGGAGCCGGAGGAGCCGCTCGCCCTGTGCGGCTCGCCGAGCCATGATGCCCAGCCCGCCGTCGACGCCTGACTGCGCCCTCGCCGAGATCGAGCGACAGCACCTCACCCGCGTTCGCCGCACTGTCGAGGGATTTGGCGACGGGGCGGACACCGCGCACGTGGTCGTGGAGGGGCGCCGGGTCGTCAACTTCTGCGGCAACGACTATCTGGGTCTTGCGCGCGATCCGCGGGTCGCGGCCGCACTGCGCGCGGCGAGCGAGGTCTGGGGCGTCGGCAGCGGTGCCTCGCACCTCGTGACGGGCCACGGGCGCGAGCACGCGGCGCTCGAGGAGGAGCTCGCCCAGTTCGTGCGGCGCGAGCGGGCGCTGCTCCTCTCGACCGGGTACATGGCAAACCTCGCGGCGATCAGCGCGCTCGCCGCGAGCGGCGATCTCGTGCTCCTCGACCGGCTGAGCCACGCCTCGCTCATCGATGCGGCGCTGCTCTCGCGCGCGCGGCTGCGCCGTTACGCCCACGCGAGCGCGGCGGCAGCCGAGCGGCTGCTCGCGGTGCACGCGGCGGGCGCGGACGGCGGCCGCGGGCGCACCGTGATCGCGACCGACGGCGTCTTCAGCATGGACGGGGACCTCGCGCCGCTTGCCGAGCTCGCGCGCCTCGCACACGCGCGCGGAGCATCACTGCTCCTCGACGATGCGCATGGCCTCGGGGTGCTGGGGGCGTGCGGCCGCGGCTCGCTCGAGCATTGCGGGATCCTCGATGCAGGTGCGGTGGCGCTGCTCGTGGGCACGCTCGGCAAGGCGTTCGGAACCTTTGGCGCGTTCGTCGCCGGTGCGCGCGAGCTGATCGAGCTCATCATCCAGCGCGGCCGCAGCTACATCTACACGACGGCGCTACCGCCCGCGCTCGCCGCCGCGACGCGCACCGCGCTCGCGCTCGCGCAGGCCGAGAGCTGGCGCCGCGAGCGGGTGCTTGCGCTCGCGGCGCGCTTCCGGCGTGCGGCCGAGCAATGCGCGCTGCCGCTCGCCCCGTCCGACACGCCGATCCAGCCCGTGGTGCTCGGCACCGCCGAGGCGGCACTCGCCGCGAGCCGCAGGCTCCTCGAGTGCGGATTCTGGGTGGCGGCGATCCGCCCGCCGACCGTCCCGCAGGGCAGCGCGCGGCTGCGCATCACGCTCTCGGCTGCGCATCGCGAGGCGGAGGTCGATGCGCTCATCGAGGCACTGGCGCTCGCGCTGCGCGGTCTCACGGCCGCACCGGCGGCCTCATGAGCGGCACCGACCCGCGCGCTGAGTTCCGGCTCGATCGGGCTGCGCTGCGGCTCGCTTTCGACCGCGCGAGCGGTGCCTACGAGAGCGCCGCGGTACTGCAGGCGCGCGTGCGCGCGGAGCTCCTCGAGCGGCTCGAGCTCGTGCGGCTCGATCCCGCGGTGGTGCTCGACTTGGGTGCGGGCACGGGGCTCGCGGCCCGGGAGCTCAAGCGCCGCTATCGCGCGGCGCGGGTGATCGCGCTCGACGTCGCCCCCGGGATGCTGCGCGAGGCGCGACGCCACAGCCGGCCGTTCCGCCGCTTCGCGCGCGTGTGCGCGGATGCCTACCGGCTGCCGCTCCCCGCGGCGAGCATCGATCTCATCTACAGCAATCTCATGCTGCAATGGTGCGACGATCTCGATCGCGCGCTCGCGGAGATCCGCCGCGTGCTCAAGCCGGGCGGCTTTCTCGCCCTGAGCACCTTCGGGCCCGATACGCTGCGCGAGCTGCGCGCGGCCTGGCTCGCCGCGGACTCAGGCCTGCACGTGAGCGCGTTTCTCGACATGCACGACATCGGCGAGGCGCTCGCGCGCGCCGGGCTCGCCGAGCCGGTGCTCGATACGGAGCGCTTCGCCCTCACCTACCCCGATGCGCGCGCGCTCGCGCGCGATCTGAAATCGATCGGTGCCCACAACGTGATGGCCGCTCGCGCGCGGGGGCTCACCGGCAAGGGCAAGTGGCGCGCGATGGCGCAGGCGTACGAAGCGCTGCGGCGCGACGGGACACTCCCGGCGACCTACGAGGTCATCTATGGGGCCGCGTGGGGCACGCCCTCCGGCGCGCGCGCCGCGCACGCCGGGAGCGAGACGCACATCGCTCCGGGCGCGATCCGCCGCCGAGTGCGCGGTACGGCGACCGAGCGCGCGCACGGCTGCGCCCGGCCGGCCGCGCCGGAGCGCTAGCGATGCCCGAGACCGCACCTGCGGCGGGCCTCTTCGTCGCCGGCACCGACACGGGCGTGGGCAAGACACGCGCCGCGGTGTCCATCGTGCGCGCGCTCGCGCGCCGCGGCCTGGTGGTCGCGGCGATGAAGCCGGTCGCCGCCGGCGCGGTCGCCACCGCCCAGGGGCTGCGCAACGCCGATGCCGCCTCACTCGCCGCCGCCGCGAGCCGCGCTGCGCCTTACGAGCTCGTCAATCCCTATTGCCTGCCCGCGGCGGTCTCTCCCCACCTCGCCGCCGCCGAGGCGGGCGTCGACATCGAGCTCACGCGGCTCGCAGCCGCCCTGCGCGAGCTCGGCGCGGGCGCCGACTGCGTGATCGTCGAGGGTGCGGGCGGCTGGCTCGCGCCGATCGGCACGAGCCTCACGATGGCGGATGTCGCTGACACGCTCGAGCTTCCCGTGTTGCTGGTCGTGGGCTTGCGGCTCGGCTGCCTGAGCCACGCGCTCCTCACTGCGCGCGCGGTGCGCGCGAGCGGGCACGCGCTCGCCGGCTGGATCGGGAACCGCATCGACCCCGGCTTCGAGCGTGCCGCGGAGAACTTGGCGACACTCGAGCGGTGGCTCGGGGCCGCGCCGATCGCCGTCCTGGAGCACGCGCCGCAGGCGCACCCACACGGGCCCGCCGCTTCGGGCCTCGTCCTCGAGCACGGCGCCGAGCTCCCCGACGCCGCGGTTGCGCGGCTCCTCGCGGCGCTCCGCACCACGTGCCGGATGAGTGACCGCGCGGGCGTAAGCTTTTGTCTTGAATAATGAATCTGCTGCGGTAACATGGATTTTCTGAATGGCGGCCATTCATTGACCGCCACGTGGCTGAGGCAGAGGGTGCCGACGTCGTGGACACGGTGGCACAGCGCATCGAGATCGCACCGAACTGCTCGCTGAGCGTTCAGGGTGCGCTCATCTTCTTCGGCTGCACGTGCATGGTTTCATTCACGATCGCCGGGATCATCGCGCTGCGCGGCTTCTGGCCGGTGCTGCCGTTCGCGGGCCTCGAGATGGTGCTGCTCGCGTGGGCGCTCAAGGTGAGCTTGCGCCGCCGCGGACAGCGCCAGACGATCACGGTCTCAGAGCGAGACGTGCTCGTCGAGTCGCGTGCGGGCTCGCAGTGCGTGCAAGTCGTGTTTCCGCGGCACTGGGCTCAGGTTAAACTGCGCCGCCCCGCGTCGCGCCTGCATCCGAGCCGCCTCGTCATCGAGTCGCACGGTCGGCAATGCGAGCTCGGGGATTTCCTCACGGAGGAGGAGCGCCGCGGGCTCGCTCAACGGCTCAACCGGCTGATCGGCCGCATCAATGAGTCGCCAACGCTGGCGTGAGGCGGACCGGAGCGGCGCAACCGCCTGCGCCGCGGGCGCTCGAGCCCCGGCGCGTGCGCGCGGGCGAGGCGAGTTGCGCGCGCGGATGGCGAGATTATCGGAGGAGAGTCGGCCGCGAGGCTGCGAAAGAAATGATCCAAAAAATAGCGTCCAAGCTCCTTGCGGCGACGGTGCTCAGCGTCGCGGCCGGCCAGGCGGCGCACGCCGAGTCCGGCTGGGGCCTGCTCAACCTGCCGCAAGGCGTCACGGACATCTCGCGCCGGATCTACGACCTGCACATGCTCGTGTTCTGGATATGCGTGTGGATCGGCGTGGTGGTGTTCGGCGTCATGATCTACTCGATCGTGATGTTCCGGCACTCGAAGGGCGCGGTACCGGACACGACCATGGTGCACAACACCAAGGTCGAGGTGATCTGGACGATCGTGCCGGTGTTCATCCTCATCGGGATGGCAATTCCCGCGGCGCGCACGCTGGTGAGGATCGAGGACGTGAGCAACTCGCAGCTCACCATCAAGGTGACGGGCTTTCAGTGGGGCTGGAACTACGACTACCTCGCGAGCGGCGTGAACTTCTTCTCCCGGCTCGATCGGGCGAGTGACGCCGCGCGCCAGCTCGACTCGGGAATCAGCCCGTTCTCGGTACCCCACTACCTCCTCAACGTCGACCATCCGCTCGTCGTGCCGGTCGGCACCAAGGTGCGCCTGCTCATCACGGCGGATGACGTGATCCATTCGTGGTGGGTACCGGCGTTCGGGGTGAAGAAGGACGCGATCCCCGGCTACATCAACACCGCCTGGTTCAAGGTCGACGCGGACAAGCCGGGCATCTATCGCGGACAGTGCGCCGAGCTCTGTGGACGCGACCACGGCTTCATGCCGATCGTGGTCGACGCGCGCAGCAAGGCGGATTTCGAGGCGTGGCTCAAGTCCGAGCAGGCCGCGCAGAAGGCGCAAGCCGCCGCGCCGCAAGCCACGGTCGCACCGCAAGCCACCGCCGCACCGCACGCCGCGGCAGCGACCGGCTGAGCACAAGGACGCCGCGGTCCCCGAGTCGCGAGTACCCAGACAACGTAGAGGCGAGAGATTCAAACATGGCCGAGCACACGCACGCGAGTTCCGCCCCCGTCGCCCACGACGATCACGATCACAAGCCGCACGGCTGGCGGCGCTGGGTCTACGCCACCAATCACAAGGACATCGGCACGATGTACCTCGTGTTCAGCGGCCTGATGTTCCTGATCGGCGGCTCGATGGCGATGGTGATCCGTGCGGAGCTGTTCAGCCCCGGGATGCAGCTCGTCGATCCGGCGTTCTTCAACTCGATGACGACGATGCACGCGCTCTTCATGATCTTCGGCGCGGTGATGCCGGCGTGGACGGGGCTTGCGAACTGGATGATCCCGATGCAGGTGGGCGCGCCCGACATGGCGCTGCCGCGGCTCAACAACTTGAGCTTCTGGATCCTGCCGTTCGCGTTCCTGCTGCTCTTCTCGACCCTCTTCGTGCCCGGCGGCGGCCCGGCGGGCGGCTGGACCATGTACCCGCCGCTCATGGTGCAGACGGGCGCCGCCTTCCCGATGACCATCTTCGCCATCCACATGATGGGCGCCTCCTCGATCCTCGGGGCGATCAACGTCATCGTCACGATCATGAACATGCGCGCACCCGGGATGAGCCTGCTGCGCATGCCGCTGTTCGTGTGGACGTGGCTCATCACCGCGTACCTGCTGATCGCCGTGATGCCGGTGCTCGCCGGCGCGGTCACGATGCTGCTCACGGATCACTTCTTCGGCACCTCGTTCTTCAACGCCGCCGGTGGCGGCGACCCGGTGATGTTCCAGCACATCTTCTGGTTCTTCGGGCACCCCGAGGTCTACATCCTCATCTTGCCCGCCTTCGGCATCGTCTCCGAGATCGTTCCGACCTTCGCGCGCAAGCCGCTGTTCGGGTACGAGGCGATGGTGTACGCGACGGCCTCGATCGCGTTCCTGTCCTTCATCGTCTGGGCGCACCACATGTTCACGGTCGGCATGCCGCTCGCGGGGCAGCTCTTCTTCATGCTCTCGACGATGCTCATTGCCATTCCGACGGGCGTGAAGGTGTTCAACTGGACGGCGACGCTGTGGAAGGGCTCGCTCTCCTACGAGCCGCCGATGCTGTTCGCGCTCGCGTTCCTCTTCATGTTCACGATCGGCGGGTTCTCGGGCCTGATGTGCGCCATGGTACCGGCCGACTACCAGTACCAGGACACCTATTTCGTCGTCGCGCACTTCCACTACGTGCTCGTCCCCGGCGCGATCTTCGCCATCATGGCGGGGGTGTACTACTGGCTGCCGAAGTGGACCGGCAACATGTACGACATGCGCCTCGCGAAGTGGCATTTCTGGCTGTCGACGATCTTCGTGAACGTGCTGTTCTTCCCGCAGCACTTCCTCGGGCTCGCGGGCATGCCGCGACGCATTCCCGACTACGCCGTGCAGTTCACCGACTGGAACCGCGTGTCCTCGATCGGTGGGTTCTGCTTCGGGCTCTCGCAGTTCCTCTTCCCGTACCTCATCTGGAAGTGCGTGCGCGGCGGCGCGCGCGCCGGCAGCCGGGTTTGGGAGGGCGCGCACGGTCTCGAGTGGGAGCTGCCTTCTCCGCCGCCGTACCATTCGTGGTCGGTCGCGCCGTCCGAGGCCATCATCGCCCGCGGCGCCGAGCATTGATGGCATGAGAGCTCGCCCAAGCGGCGCGGCACGGCCCGGAGCGATGCGAATTGACCGAGAGCGACGGCGCCGACAGGCGCAGACGGGTGCGGCGCACGGCGCTCATCCTCGCGCTCATCGCGCTCGGGTTCTATTTCGGCTTCATCATCATGGCGGTCGTGAAGGCGCAGCACTGAGCGCCGCGCGACCGGTCACCTAGCGTTTCAGACAGGTAGCGAACATGGCAGAGGCGCACGCTTCGGACGGCAACCACTACTACATACCGAACGGCAGTCCGTGGCCGATCTTCGCCGCGGTCGCGCTGTTCACGACCATGATCGGCGCGGTCGCGCTGCTCAACGACTGGAGCGGCGCCTGGTCGCTCATTCCTGGGTTCGTGCTGTTTGCGCTCATGTTCATCCGCTGGTTCGGCACCGTGATCGATGAGAACCAGCACGGCATCTTCAACCTGCAGGTGGACCGCTCGTTCCGCATGGGGATGATGTGGTTCATCTTCTCCGAGGTGATGTTCTTCGGCGCATTCTTCGGCGCGCTCTTCTACGCGCGCATCCTCGCGGTGCCCTGGCTCGGCGGGGGCGGCGTGCGGTTCCTCACGAACTACGTGCTCTGGCCCGGCTTCGCCGGCACCTGGCCGACCAATGGTCCGGGCCACGTGGGCGGACTCGCGAACGGCACGTTCTCGGTGATCCCTGCATTCGGCGTGCCGGCGATCAACACGCTCATCCTCCTCACGAGCGGCGTCACGGTGACGATCGCGCACCATGCGCTGCGCCAGGGCAATCGCAAGGTGCTCACGGTGTTCCTCGCCTTGACGTTCTTGCTCGGCTTCTCGTTCGTGGGGCTGCAGATTCGCGAGTACGGCGAGGCGTACACCGAGCTCGGACTGCGCCTGTCGACGGGAATCTACGGATCCACGTTCTTCATGCTGACGGGGTTCCACGGCCTGCACGTGACGATCGGGGCCATCATGCTCCTCACGATCTGGTTGCGCGTGCTGCGTGGGCATTTCACGCCGCAGCGGCATTTTGCGTTCGAGGCCGTCGCGTGGTACTGGCACTTCGTCGATGTGGTGTGGCTCGGCCTGTTCATCTTCGTCTACTGGCTCTGACGGAGTCGCTGAGCTCGATTGAGCGGGGGGTCGGGGAGTGGCACGGCCTGCGACTTGAGCCCGCCCCGAAGGGGCGCAGCCTTCCTTATTTAAAAGATGCTGCGCCCCTTCGGGGCGGGCTCAAGTCGCAGGCCGTGCCACTCCCCGACCCCCCGCTCAATCGAGCTCAGCGCGGCTCGACACCGTGCGGCGCAATGAGCCCCGCGTACCACGCCGCCATCAGCAGGATGAACACGACCACCGACAGCCCGATGCGAAAGGTGAGCGCGCGGAGCAGCTTGCGCGAGTCGCCGCGTCCGGGACCGCGGGCGAGGTGATAGAGCGCATTGCCCAGGCTTGCCACGACCACGAGCAGGCCGACGACGACGAGCAGACGGATGAGGCTTGCCATGGTTTGTGCCTAGCTGGACGGCGCCGCGCCGCCGCGAGCGCAGTATAGGACGAGGACAGCGACCACCGTGCCCATTGTGCGCATTGCATTCGGCGAGCGCGTGTTCGCGCCGCGCTGGGCGATGACGGCGCTCGCAGCGGCGCTCTGCGTGCTGTTCGTCCGTCTCGGCGACTGGCAGTGGGACAAGGGAATCCTGCGGCGCGCGGAATGGGCCGCGTTCGCCCGGGGCGCCGATGCGCCCGTCGCGCTCGGCGCGCGCGACACCGCTGCGGTGCCGCGCTTCGAGCGCGTGCGCGTGCAGGGCCGCTTCGATCCCGCGCATCAGTTCCTGCTCGACAACCTCGTGCACGACGGGGCGGCCGGCTACGAGGTGCTCACGCCCTTCGCGCTCAACGACGGCCGCATGCTCTTGGTCGACCGCGGCTGGGTGCCGTTCTCCGGCTACCGCTCCCGCTTGCCGGACGTGCGCTTCGCGGCGAGCGCACCGCTCGTGCTGACCGGCCGGATCGATGCGCTGCCCGCGCCGGGACTCAGTCTCGGACGCACCGCGCCCGCGCCCGGCGCGAGCTGGCCCAAGGTCACGAGCTACCCGGACATGCACGAGCTCGCGCACGCCCTCGGGGTCCCCCTCGAGCCGCGCATTCTGCTGCTCGATCCGCACGATCCGTACGGGTACGTGCGAGACTGGCAGCCGCCCGGAATCTCCCCGGACCGGAACATCTCCTATGCGGTCCAGTGGTGGGGATTCGCGGTGACGCTCATCGTCATCTGGGCGGTGACGAGCGCACCGAAGACGAGCGCGGCAAAAGCCCGCAGACCCCGCGAGCGACACTGATGCAAGCCCAGCCGAGCGACGAGCCGAGCTCAGCGCAGTCCGCGAAAGCTGCGCTGCGGACACGGAACCTGCGTACCGTGCTCGGGCTGGGCGCGCTCTTCGTGCTCCCGGTCGCGGCCTCGTTCTGGCTCTACTACGGTGTCGGCTGGAGCCCCGCGGCGCACATGAACCACGGCGAGCTGATCGAGCCGGTGCGCGAGCTGCCGCCCGTGAGGCTCCCCGACGCCGAGCGCGGCGTGACGGTCGCGAAGGTATTCAGCCGTCGCTGGACGCTCGTCTACATCGGTCCGGGCTCCTGCGAGGAGGCCTGCCGGCACTCGCTCTTTGCGATGCGGCAGACACGGCTCGCGCTCAACAGCGACATGGACCGCGTGCAGCGCGTGTTCCTCGCGAGCTCCGCCTGCTGCGAGCGCGCATACCTCGAGCGGGCTTATCCGGGACTGATCGTGCTCGACGCGAGCGGGAGCGCGGCGCTCCCGCTGCTCGCGCAATTTCCCTCCGAGAATCTCGCCTCGACCATTTTCGTGGTCGATCCGCTCGGCAACCTCATGATGCGCTACGATCTGCGGCGCGACCCCAAGGGTCTGCTCCAAGACCTCCGTAGGCTGCTCGAGCTCTCGCACATTGGCTGAACTCATCGCGACGCGCTCCGTGCCAGCCGCGGCCTGGATGCGCAAGCTTGCTCTCGCGGCTCTCCTGCTCGGGTTCGGCGTGGTCGTGCTCGGGGCCTACGTGCGACTCACCGCGGCCGGGCTCGGTTGCCCGGACTGGCCGGGGTGCTATGGGCATCTGACGCCGATCGGCGCCGAGGAAAGCGTTGCCGAGGGCGCGGTCCTCCCGGGAACGCCGCTCGATGTGGGCAAGGCCTGGCGCGAAATGATTCATCGCTATGCCGCATCCACGCTCGGACTTCTCATCGTGACGATCGCGGCGCTCGCCATCGCGACGCGTCACGATCCCATCGTCAGTCCCGCCTACGCGCTCGGGCTCCTCGCCACGGTGGTCGCACAGGGTGTGCTCGGCATGCTCACGGTCACCTGGCAGTTGAAGCCGCTCGTGGTGACGCTGCATCTGCTGTTTGGACTCACGACGCTCGCGCTGCTGTGGTGGCTGTGGCTGTCGCTGCGCGCGAGCGCGGTCGAGCCCGGCGCGGTATGGCGCGCGGCTCCGCCGCGCGTGGCCGTGGCTGCGCGTATGAGGTCCCCGCTCCGCGGCCTCGCGCTGCTTGCGCTCGCCGCGCTCGTGGCGCAGATCGCGCTCGGCGGCTGGACGAGCAGCCACTACGCGGCGGTCGCGTGTCCGGACTTCCCGACCTGCCAGGGCTCGTGGTGGCCCGCGATGGACTTTCGCGATGCATTCGCGCTCTCGACCGCACACCGGCTCGACTACGCCGGCGGCTTGCTCCCCAATCCGGCGCGCACCGCCATCCATTTCACGCATCGCCTCGGCGCGCTCGTTGCAACCTGTGCCCTCGTTGCGGCCGCGGTCGCGGCGCTCGCGCGCGGCACCTCGCGCGGCACGCGGCTCGCCGGCGGCGCGGTGCTCCTCGCGCTCGCCGCGCAGTTGACGATCGGCATCTCGATGGTGCTGCGCGGGTTTCCGCTGTGGCTCGCGACCGCGCATAACGCCGGGGCGGCGCTCACGCTGCTCGCGGTGGTCGCGCTCGTGCACAGTCTGCGCGCGCCGGCGGCGCTCGCGGCGCCGATCGCACGGCCGGTCGGGGCGCGCCGGTGACGCAGCAGCGCAATCCGCTCGAGCTCGCGAGCCCCGCGCTCGTCCGCCCGGCAGCGGCGGTCTGGCGGTACTACCTCGCGCTCACCAAGCCGCGCGTGGTCGCGCTCATCGTGTTCACGGCCATCGTCGGCACGCTGCTCGCGAGCCCCGGCTGGCCGCCGCTCGGTGCGCTCATCTGGGGCAATCTCGGGATCGCCTGCGCGGCGGCTTGCGCCGCGGCGCTCAATCACATCCTCGATCGGCGCATCGATGCGCAGATGGCGCGCACGCGCGGCCGACCGCTGCCGCAGGGTCAGTTGAGCGAGCGGCAGGCGCTCACGTTCGCCGCGGTGCTCGGCTTCCTCTCCATGGCGGTCCTCGGCTTCCTCGTCAATCCGCTCACCGCGCTCCTCACGTTCATCTCCCTCATCGGCTACGCCGTGATCTACACGGTGTGGCTCAAGCGCGCGACCTCGCAGAACATCGTGATCGGCGGCGCTGCCGGTGCGGCCCCTCCGGTGCTCGGCTGGGCGGCGGTCACGGGCCACGTCGACGCCAACGCGCTGCTGCTCTTCCTCATCATCTTCGCGTGGACGCCGCCCCACTTCTGGGCGCTCGCGATCGCGCGCCGGGACGACTACGCGCGTGCCGGAATTCCGATGCTGCCGGTCACGCACGGCATCGAGTACACGCGCCTGCACGTGCTGCTCTACACGATGCTGCTCGTCGTGGTGACGCTGATGCCGTTTCTCACGCGCATGAGCGGACTCATCTATCTCGGCACGGCGCTGGTGCTCAACACGCTTTTCATGTACTACGCGCTCGCGCTGAAGCTCACCGCGCGCAGGGAGCTGCCGATGCGGGTATTCCGTTTCTCGGTGACCTACCTCATGTGGCTGTTCGCGGCGCTGCTCGTCGATCACTATCTGCCGACGACGCAGCTCCTCAAGCCGTGAGTGCCGAGTGCGGGTCTTGGGGTACGTAGGCGGAGCGACATCGGCGGTCAGCGCGTGAGGGTCACATGCCAGGACGACAGCCGCCGCTCGCCCATCAGCAGGACACCGTAGGCCTCATACTGGTCCTTGGCGATCTGGCGCAGGTGCTCGGTGCCCTGGTAGCCGCCGTGCTCGGACCGATAGAGCGATAAGATCGTCGCCCCGACAATCGTGAACACGCCGTGGAGCTTGCCGAGCGTCGAGTTCTCCGAGCTCCAGCGCGATGCAAGCGCATCGGTGCCGGGCGCCTCGATGGTGTATACGTTCACGAACTCGACCGGAGGAGAGGCGAGAACCCGCATGCGCCCCGCGAGCAGCCAGGATTCCTTCCCGTGCGATATCTCGGTTCGCCCGTCGACGGGGATACCCTCTGTGTCGGCGCTCCAGAACATCCCTGAGAGCGTCCACAGGCCAGGCTCGTAGAGGAACGTGTGATGCATGGGTGCCTCACCCTCGCGGCGACTCATTATGGCGCGCAACCGCGCCCGCGGGCACATCGTGTGCTCGCGGGAGCTCCGTTCACCACGAGGTGCATTGCATGCTGATCGAACGGGTGTGGGCGGCGAACGACTTCCGCAATTTCCACTACCTCATTGCCTGCGAGGAGACCGGCGAGGCCCTCGCGGTCGACCCGCTCGAATGGCGACGCTGCCTGGAGGCGGCGCGCCGCCGCGGATGGCAGATCACGCAGATCCTCAATACGCACGAGCACCCCGACCATACGGGCGGAAACGCCGGGCTCGTCGGCGCCACGCACGCCCGGGTGCTCGCGCACGCCGAGGCGGCCTCGCGCATCGGAGGCGTCGATGTGGGTCTGCACCAGGGCGACGTCGTGCGGGTGGGGCGCACGGTGGAGCTCGAGTGCCTCGATACCCCCGGCCACACGCTCTCGCACATCTGCCTGTTCGCGCACGCGCCCGAGCCGGCGCTGTTCTCGGGCGACACGCTTTTCAACGCGGGCGCGGGCAACTGCCACACGAGCGGACGGCCGGATCTGCTCTACCAGACGTTCGTGACGCAGCTCGCGCGCCTCCCGGATGCCACCCGGGTCTATCCCGGACACGAGTACTTGACGCGCAATCTCGAGTTCACCCTCGACCGCGAGCCCCACAACCGCGACGCTGCAGCGCTCCTCGAGGGCACCCGCAACGCCGCTCCCGAGTCGACCATCGTGACGACGCTCGGCCAGGAAAAGCGGATCAACACGTTCTTTCGCCTGCAGAGCCCGGACGTGATCGCGCAGCTGCGGGAATCCTTCCCCGAGATCGGAGCGCACCCGGATGCAAAGACCGTGTTCCTGAAGCTGCGCGAGCTGCGCAACCGCTGGTAGCAACGCATTCCCATCACCGAAAGAGCGAGAACACATGCCATCCTCCACCCAGGCCCTGATCGGGTCGCTTCTGCTCATCGCCGCACCCGCGGCCTGGTCGCTGCCGAGCGATCAGCTGCCCGCCCCGGGCGCGAGCTCGGCCGGCGCATCCGGTGCACACAACGCGGCGGCCGTGACTGCATACAACGCGGGCGTCGCGACTCTCAAGCGCGCGGACGCGCTCGATGCGAAGGCCGCGGGGGGAGCGGATTCGCTCGTCCCGGCGACCGATGCGGCCGCGCGGCGAGCGTACGGGGAGGCTCGCGCCCACTTCGAGGAGGCGACCCGGCGCGATCCGTCCCTCGCGGAGGCCTGGAACGATCTCGGCTACAGCCGCCGCAAGCTCGGCGACTACGAGCCCGCGCTCGCCGCCTATGCGCACGCGCTCGCACTGAAGCCTGACTTTCCCGCGGCCCTCGAGTACCGCGGCGAGGCGTACTTGAGGCTCAACCGACTCGAGGATGCGAAGCAGTCCTACATGGACCTCTTCGTGAGCGACCGCACCGTGGCGGGCCGATTTCTCGAGGTGATGAAGCGCTGGGTCGGCACCGCGCAGGCGCATCCGCCGGCCGGCGTGGACCCTGGGGCGGTCGCCGCGCTCGGTAAGTGGGTCGACGAGCGAGCGCACATCGCGGGTGAGACCGCAGCGCTCACTCGCGCCGGGACGGCGGCGAGCTGGCGCTGAGTCGCCCGCCGCGGCGAGTCCGCGATTGCTGCCGCTGATGCTGCTCGCGCTCGGCGCCGTCCCGGCGCCCTACGCGTGGCATCTGCCGCGGGGCTTTCCGGTGCCCTTCGTGCCAGCGGACAATCCGATGTCGGCCGCCAAGGTCGAGCTCGGGGAGCGGCTGTTCTACGACCCGCGTCTGTCGATCACCGGGCGCTACAGCTGCGCGAGCTGTCACTCGCCCGCCAGGGCCTTCACCGACGGGCGCCGCGTCGCGCGCGGCGCAACCGGAGCGCCGCTGCCCCGCAACGCGCTCACGCTCGTCAATGTGGCGTACGCCGTGAGCTACGGATGGACCGATCCCCGGCCGCGCACGCTCGAGCAGCAGATGCGCGAGCCGCTGCTCAACCGCCACCCGGTGGAGCTCGGTGCGAGCGGCCGCGAAGCGCGGCTGCTCGCAGTGCTGCGCGCCGATCGGCCCGATGCGGCGCTGTTTGCCGCGGCCTTCCCTGGCGATCGGGAGCCGATTCACTTCGCGAATCTCATCCGCGCGATTGCCGCGTTCGAGCGCACGCTCATCTCGGGCGACTCACCGTTCGATCGCTATGTCTTCGGCGGCGACGAGCACGCGCTCAGCGCCTCCGCGAAGGCGGGCATGGACCTGTTCTTCTCGACACGCGCGGGCTGCGCCGGCTGCCACTCCGGCTTCAACTTCTCCGGCAGCTGGCGCGACGCCGAGGGTGCGACCGGCGCGCCGAGCTTCGCGAGCGACGGCACCACCTCCGCGCCGCTCCGGGTGCCGACGCTGCGCAACGTCGCGCTCACCGCGCCCTACATGCACGATGGGCGCTATCGGACGCTCGATCAAGTGCTCGACCACTACGAGCGCGCGAGCGGCGCAGGCCGGATCGTGCTGCCCGATGGCCGGCGGCTCGCACCGCTCGGGCTCGCTCCGCGCGAGCGGCACGAGCTCATCGCTTTTCTCGAGAGCCTCACCGATCCCGCGTTCATCCGCCGCGAGATCGCCGCGCGGGACGCCCTCAACCCGCTCGATCGGGCGCCGCGCTGAGTGCGACGTAGCGCGGCTGCGCCGCGATGCGCGCCATCCAGCCGCGAATCTCCGGGTACGGCGCGAGATCGAGCTCGGCCTCGTGAGCAACGTGTGTGTACGCGTAGAGCGCGATGTCCGCGATCGAGTAGCGCTCGGCGACGAAAAAGCGCCGGCCGCGCAACTGCCGCTCCATGACCGCGAGCGCGGCGCGCCCCAACTCCAGGCGCCGCGGCAGCTCCGCGCGCCGCGGCGAATCGGCCGGGAGGTGCTTCAGGATGAAGCGCGGCGTCGCGACGTAAGGCTCGTGGCTGTACTGCTCGAAGAACATCCACTGCAGCACCTGCGCACGCTCGAGCCCGCCCGGCGGCAGGGAGTCGGTACCCTCGGCGAGATACCACAGGATCGCGTTCGACTCCGCGAGGCAGGTGCCATCCTCGAGCTCCAGCGTCGGAATGCGACCGTTCGGATTCTTCGCGAGGAACTGCGGCGTGCGCGTTGCGCCCCGCAGGATATCGAGCTCGACCCACCGGTAGGGACGTGCGAGCTGCGCGAGCAGCAGTCGGACTTTGTAGCCGTTGCCGGAATCGAGGTAATCGTAGAGCGTGAGCACCGCGGGCCTCCCGGCGCCGCTGTGGCGCGCGCGCAAGCCGCGCGCGCGAAATTGCCGTGCCGACCTCGGCGCCTGGCGCGAGAATACGTGGTGCTCGCGTGCGGCGCGAGGGAGGAGCGAGCGTGGAGCATTATTCCAGCTTCTACCGGCGCGTGTTCGTGCTCGCCACGGTCGCGATCCTCGGCTACACGCTGCTGCGGCTGCTCGAGCCGTTCCGCACCGCGCTCGAGTGGGCGGCGGTGCTCGCCTTCCTTCTGCACCCGCTGCACGGCTGGTTGACGCGCGTGCTGCGCGGCCGCGCAGGGGCATCCGCCGCCGTGCTCACCGTGCTCACGCCCTTTGTCGTGGTCGCCCCGCTCACCTACGTGGCGCTCGCATTCGCGCGCGAGGTCGGAACACTCGTGAGCGAGCTTCGCGGCATATCGCCGCGGGCGCTCACCGTGCCGGCGCTCCTCGGACGTCTGGAGCGCTATCCGGTCTTGGGCCCGCCGGTGCTGTGGGTGCGCCATCACCTGCCGATCACCATGGGGCAGATCGAGCACTCGGTCACCTCCGGGGTGACCTCGGTGCTGCAGTCGGCGGCCTCCGCGAGCGGCATGCTCGTGCTCGGCGTCGCCGGAACGCTGGTCGGATTCTTCCTGGTGCTGTTCCTCCTCTTCTTCCTGCTGCGCGATGGGGGCGCGATGCTCGATAGCCTGATCTGCCTCGTGCCGCTCGAGGCGCGCCGGCGCAAGATGTTGACCGCGCATCTCACCGGTGTGCTGCGTGCCGTGATCTTCGGCACCGTCGCGACGGCCGTGACCGAGGGCGTGCTGATCGGCATCGGCTTCGCGCTCGTTGCGCTCCCCTCGCCGGTGGTCTTCGGCGTGCTCGCGGCGCTCGCCTCGTTCATTCCCGCGGTGGGTACCGCGGTGGTGCTCGTGCCCGCGATCCTGTATCTCGCGGCGACGGGCAGCTGGGGCGCGACCGCGTTCCTCACCGCGTGGAGCCTGATGATCGCCGTGGGCGAGCAATTCCTGCGGCCGCTCCTCACTTCGCGTCACGGCGAGGTATCCACGCTCGCAGTGTTCGTGGGCGCGATCGGCGGGGCGGCGACGTTCGGGCTCATCGGCATCGTCCTGGGGCCGGTGCTCTTGAGTCTCATCGCGGCACTGATTGCCATCGCGCAGGAGACGGTGGTCGACGACGGTTGAGTGAGCGAACGGCGCGGCGCTCAAGTGGTATAAAATGCGCGCCCCATGGCTTCATCCGCGATCCTTGCCCCGCTCAACGACGCGCAGCGCGGGGCAGTCACCGCGCCTGCGGGCCCCGTGCTCGTGCTGGCAGGCGCAGGCAGCGGCAAGACGCGCGTGCTCACGCACCGCATCGCGTGGGTGGTCGAGACGGAGCGCGTGTCTCCGCACGGCATCCTCGCGGTGACGTTCACGAACAAGGCGGCCGGAGAGATGCGCGGGCGCGTCGAGCAGCTGCTTGGCATGGCTGGCGCGCAGCTGTGGATCGGCACCTTCCACGGCATCGCGCACCGGCTGCTGCGGCTGCATTGGCGCGAGGCGGGCCTTGCGCAGGGCTTCCAGATCCTCGACTCGGAGGATCAGCTGCGGCTCATCCGCAAGATCGAGAAGGCGCAGAGCCTCGATGAGACGCGCTGGGTGCCGCGCGAGATCCAGTGGTTCATCAACTCGAACAAGGACGAGGGTCGCCGTCCCGCATCGCTCAAG
The DNA here is from genome assembly GCA_035523875.1 of Steroidobacteraceae bacterium. Classification (GTDB taxonomy): domain Bacteria; phylum Pseudomonadota; class Gammaproteobacteria; order Steroidobacterales; family Steroidobacteraceae; genus JASHUC01. The sequence continues at coordinate 15,821 of DATKPY010000030.1, read as the reverse complement.
GACGGCAACGACCCGACGCGGCGGCAGCTGATCCGCCTGTACGCCGAGTACGAGGCGGCGTGCGCGCGGGCAGGCGTGGTCGATTTCGCGGAGCTGCTGCTGCGCGCATTCGAGCTCTGGCGCGATCACCCGCAACTCCTCGAGCATTACCGCCGGCGCTTTCGTCACGTGCTGGTCGACGAGTTCCAGGATACGAACGCCATTCAGTACGCGTGGCTCAAGCTCCTCGTGGGCTCCGAGTCCCATCCGTTCCTCGTCGCCGATGACGATCAGTCGATCTACCGCTGGCGCGGCGCGCGCGTCGCGAATCTGAAGGAGTTCCTCGATGACTTTCCGCACGCGAAGCTCCTGCGGCTCGAGCAGAACTACCGCTCCACCGGCACGATCTTGGCAGGCGCGAACGCGCTGATCGCGCACAACACCGGCCGGCTCGGCAAGAGCCTCTGGACGAGCGGCTCGGCGGGCGACCCGATCCGCATCTACGCGGGGTTCAACGAGCGCGACGAAGCGGAGTTCGTCCTGCGCCGGATCCAGGATTGGGTGGCTCAGGGGGGACGACGGCGCGATCTCGCGATCCTCTACCGCTCGAATGCGCAGTCGCGCGTCTTCGAGGAGCTGTTCCTCTCCGCGCGCGTTCCCTACCGCGTGTACGGCGGACTGCGCTTCTTCGAGCGTGCGGAGGTGAAGGACGCGCTCGCCTACCTGCGGCTCATCACCCATCGCGCCGACGATGCCTCGTTCGAGCGCATCGTCAATCTTCCCGCGCGCGGCATCGGCGCACGCAGCCTCGAGACGCTGCGCGAGCGCGCCAAGGGCGCAGGCTCATCGCTGTGGGACGCGGCGGGCGCCTGCGCCGCCGAGGCGCTCGGCCCCAAGGCCGCGCTCGCCGTGCAGAGTTTCATGGGGCTCATCGAGCGCCTGGCGCGCGAGATCGAGCGGCTGCCGTTGAGCGAGCAGGTGGCGCACGTCCTCGATGCGAGCGGACTCATCGAGCACTACCGCCGCGAGAAGGTGGATCGTGGCGAGGCGCGCGTCGAGAACCTGGAGGAGCTCGTGAGCGCGGCGCGCGGATTCGCGCCCGAGGGAGGCGAGGAGATGCCGCCGCTGCAGGCGTTTCTCGCCCATGCGGTGCTCGAGTCCGGCGAGGGTCAGGCGCAAGCGTGGGAGGACTGCGTGCAGATGATGACGCTGCACAGCGCGAAGGGGCTCGAGTTTCCGGTCGTGTTCCTGAGCGGCATGGAGGACGGGTTGTTCCCCCATCAGCGCTCGATCACCGATCTGGAGGGGCTCGAAGAGGAGCGCCGCCTGTGCTACGTCGGCATGACGCGGGCCATGCGTGAGCTCTACCTCACCTACGCCGAGCAACGCCGCCTGCACGGCGTCGACAGCTACAGCCAGGTCTCCCGCTTCGTGAGTGAGCTGCCCGAGGAGCTCGTCGAGGAGGTGCGCCCGCGCGTCGCGCTCGCGCGTCCCGTGAGCGCGGGACGCTTCCGCACCGAGGAGCCCGAGGCGCCGGGGATGCGGCTCGGCGCACGCGTGCGACACGGCAAGTTCGGCGAGGGCGTGATCCTCAACGTCGAGGGCAACGGGCCGCATGCGCGCGTGCAGGTGAGCTTCGAGCGCCAGGGGACGAAGTGGCTGATGCTGCAGTACGCGAACCTCGAGCCGGTATGAGCACCCCGGAGCGCACGGCGCCATGAAGATCGTGATCTTGGGCGCGGGCCAAGTCGGGCGCACCGCCGCCTATCAACTCTCGCGCGAGGAGGCGAATGAGGTCACGGTGGTCGACATCAACGAGGAGGTGCTGCGCGACCTTCAGGACCGGATCGACATCCGCACCATCGCCGGCAATGCGGCGCACCCGACAGTGCTCGAGACCGCCGGAGCGGCCGAGGCGGACATCCTCGTTGCGCTCACCAACAGCGACGAGGTGAACATGACCGCCTGCGAGGTGGCCTACACGCTGTTCCGGACGCCCACGAAGATCGCGCGCATCCGCGCCGCCGAATACACCAGCCGGCCGGAGCTGTTCAGCGAGGACGCACTCGCGGTCGACGTGTTCATCAGCCCCGAGCAGCTCGTCACCGAGCACATCGAGCGCCTCGTGCGCTACCCCGGCACCCTCCAAGTGGTCGATTTCGGCGACGGGCGCGTCCGGCTCGTCGGCGTGCGCGCGCGCAAGGGCGGCCGCTCGCTCGGACAGCGCCTGCGGGAGCTGCGCGAGCACGTGCCCGACGCCGACGTGCGGGTGCTCGCGATCTATCGCGCGGGGCGCATGATCCGTCCCGACGGCGACACGGTGATCGAGGACGGAGACGAGATCTACTTCCTCGCAGCCGGAGAGGCGCTCCGGCGCATCATGGGAGAGGTGCGCAAGGACGACCCGGCGGTGCGGCGCGTGGTGATCGCCGGCGGGGGCAACATCGGGCTGCGCCTCGCGCGCGCGCTCGAGAAGACCTTCCAGGTGAAGCTCATCGAGCGCGATGCGGGCCGCGCGCGGCGCGTCTCGGAGCTGCTCGAGAACACGATCGTCTTGAACGGAGATGCGGCCGACGAGGAGCTGCTCGTCGAGGAGAACATCGACAGCACGGACGTGTTCGTCGCGATCACCAATTCCGAGGAGGCGAACATTCTCTCGGCGATGCTCGCCAAGCGCTTGGGCGCGCACAAGGTGATGGCGCTCATCAACAAGCCCTCGTACGCCGATCTCATCGAGAGCGGCAGCATCGACGTCGCCATCTCGCCGCAGACGATCACGATCGGATCGCTCCTGGCGCACGTGCGCCGCGGCCACGTCGTCAAGGTCCACTCGCTGCGCCGCGGCGCGGCCGAGGCGCTCGAGGCGATCGCTCACGGAACCGAGCAGAGCTCGCGCGTGGTCGGCAGGCGGGTGGATGAGATCCCGCTGCCGGAGGGCACATCGATCGGCGCGGTCGTGCGCGGGAGCGAGGTGATCATGGCCCACCACGACACGGTCGTGCAGAGCGACGATCACGTCATCGTGTACCTCTCCGATCGCCGGCACGTCGAGGCGATCGAGCGATTGTTCCTGGGCGCGTGAGATAAGAGCGCCGCCCGTGCTGGCCGTAGCGAACATGCTCGGGCTGATGCTCGTCGCGTTCAGCATCGCTTACGTCCTGCCGCTCCTCGCGGCGCTGCTCTCGGGCGACGGCACGTTCGCGGCCTTCCTCGGCGCGGCGCTCGTGACCGCCGGGGTCGGACTCGCGCTCGCCTACGCGACGCGCCGCAAGGCGCGCGAGCTCAAGCCGCGCGACGGCTTCCTGCTGCTCACCGCCGGGTGGCTCATCATGTCGGCATCGGCCGCGCTGCCGCTCATACTGCTCCTGCCGCGACTCACCTTCACGCGTGCGTACTTCGAGGCGATGTCGGGGCTCACTTCCACGGGCGCGACGGTGCTCACGGGGCTCGACCGGTTGGCCCCGTCGGTGAACCTCTGGCGCTGCACCCTCGAGTGGTGCGGGGGGCTCGCGATCATCGTGCTCGCAATCGCAGTGATGCCGCTCCTCGGCATCGGCGGCATGCAGCTCTACCGCGGCGAGACCCCGGGCGTGGTCAAGGAGGACAAGCTCACGCCGCGCATCACCGAGACCGTGCGATCGCTGTCGTTCGCCTACGCCACGTTGACGGCTGTCGGCATCATCGCCCTGCGTCTGTGCGGGATGTCGTGGTTCGACGCGATCTGCCATTGCTTCTCGGCAGTCGGCCTCGGCGCCTTCTCCACGCACGATCAGAGCATCCGCTACTTTCACTCCCCGGCGATCGAGCTCACCCTCGCGGCGCTCATGATCGTCGCCTCGCTGAGCTTCGCGCGGCACTTTGCGGCCCTGCGCCGCTTCACCCTGGAGCCCTACACGCGCGACCCGGAAGCCAAGGCCATCGTCGTGCTGCTGGGCGCGAGCGTGCTCGGCATCGCGCTCCTCCTCACCGTGCACGGCACCTATCCGGGGTTCTGGAGCTGTCTGCGCCACGCGTTCTTCAACGTGGTGTCCGTGGCGACGACCTCCGGGCTCGTGTCCGACGACTACACGAGCTGGCCGCTGCTCGCGCCATTCTGGATGCTGTTCCTGTGCACCGTGCTCTCGAGCGCCGGCTCCGCCGGGGGCGGCATCAAGATGTTCCGCACACTGGTGCTGTCGCGCGAGGCCGGGCGCGAATTCAAGCTCCTCGTGCACCCGAGCGCGGTCGCCCCGGTGCGCATCGGCGGGCGACTCGTCCCGGAGCGGGTCCGCGACTCCGTGCTGGCGTTCGTGTTCCTGTATTTCTCGACGACGGTACTGCTCACGTTCGCGCTGCTCGCGACCGGCCTCGACTTCCGCTCCGCCTTCGGGGCGGTCGTCGCGACCGTCAACAACACCGGGCCCGGACTCGGCGTGGTCGGCCCCTTCAAGACCTACCAGAGCCTCTCGTCGCTGCAGCTCTGGATCTGCACGGCGGCCATGCTGCTCGGCCGCCTGGAGATATTCAGCGTGCTCGTGCTGCTCACGCCGGCGTTCTGGCGCAAGTAGCGCGGTGCAACTTTTCTTGCCGCAGCGCATCCAACGGACGGGCTGCGGCCGGGATTGCACCTCCGCGGGCGCCCACCGGGCGCTTCAGTCGCGCACGGATCGCGCGCAAGTGGAGCGGTCGGTTCGACATGGGGACCTTCGGCCGATCGAGTCGCGACCGCAGTCCTTCTCACCTCGGGCAATCACGGCGCGCAAGCCGAGCCTGGCGGCGCGCACTCAGCTCTTGATGTAGCTCTCGAGCTGCTCGATCGTCTGCTGCTGGTCCTCGATCACGGCCTTCACCAGGTCCCCGATCGAGATGACGCCGATCACGCGTCCCTCCTCCACAACGGGGAGATGGCGGATGCGCCGCTCGGTGACGATGCGCATGCACTCCTCGACCCGCGCTTGCGGGGAGACCGTCGTCACGGGCGAGCTCATGATCTGCCACACCGGCGTCTCGCTCGAGGAGCGGCCCCAGAGAATGATCTTGCGCGCGTAGTCGCGCTCGGACACTATGCCCGAGAGTTCCATGCCGCGCATGACGAGCAGCGCGCCTACGTGGTGCTCGGCCATCAGCCGAATCGCCTCGAGCACGGGATCGTCGGGGTCGATCGAGTAGATCGCGCGGCCTTTACGGTCGAGCAGCTGGCGCATCGTGGTCATGGACCCCTCCCGCCGGCCCGGGGCGGCGCGTCGGCCACGGCGCGCCCGGGGAGCCCATGATACTCCGCCGCCTCGGCGCGAGTGCGCGCGAGCGCCGAGCGCCGCCGAATCGGGCACGCGCGTGACGCTGCGCCGTGACGGTGTCGGCGAAACCCAACGTTCGCGGCATGCTACGTTCGGCGCAGAGGTGGAACTGGCGCACATTGCGTACCAGAGTTTACGAATGTGAGGATTGGTGCAGGTCGCGCGCGCAGCGCGCGGCGGTATACAGCGCCCCTATGGAAGCAACGCTTCGCCAAGTTCTCGTGCCGCCCGACCGTTTCGAGGTCGTGGTCGACGATGCGGTGCTGCGCGCGGAGCTTGTCTCGGGCATCGCGGTCGCCCTCTACGACGCGGTCGAGGAAGCGGGTGCGCTGCTGCATCTGCGCTTCATCGTGCGCGGCTCGCAGCCCTCGGACGTGACGGACACGACGCTCGCGACGGAATTGCTGCTGCTCGATCGCTGCATCGAGGCGCTACGCGAAGCGGCTCCCGCGGCGCGCAATCTGCAGGCGAAGATCGCCGCGCATCTTCCGGAGGGCTCCGGAGCCGTCCAGGCGTGCGAGAGCGTGCTCGTGCTGGTCGGACATTTTCTGCGCGACGGCGGAGCGAAGGTCGCGACGCCGGACATCGCGGTCGGACCGCCGCGCCGCATGGATTTCCGGCCGAGCATGGGCTGGGTGCAGCTGCGGTGAGATGAGCTGGGTCGCTCCGCTCACCGGAGATGGCTGCGCGCTCTTCCTCGACGTTGACGGCACGCTGATCGAGCTCGCTCCGCGACCGCAGGAAGCGCGCGTTCCGCCCGAGCTTCCGCCACTCCTCGCGCGGCTCTCGCAGCGCCTCGAGGGTGCGATCGCGCTCGTGAGCGGTCGTCCGATCGCCGATCTCGATCGGCTGTTCTCCCCGTGCCGGCTCGCGGCGGCCGGCATCCACGGCGCCGAGCGGCGCGATGCGCGCGGGGTCACGCGGCGCGTGGGGCTCACCAGCGCCGAGCTCGATCCGGTGCGCGGGCAGCTGCGGCGCTTCGTGAGCGCCCATCCAGCGCTCTTGCTCGAGGACAAGGGCGCGAGCATTGCGGTGCACTTTCGTCAGGCGCCGCACCTCGAGACCGCCGTGCGCGCGACGCTCGAGCGAATCCTCGGACACCTCCCGCAGGAGGCACATCTGCAGCCAGGCCATCTGGTGCTCGAGGTCAAGGGCAGATCGGCGACCAAGCGCGCGGCGGTCGAGCAGTTCCTCGCAGAATCGCCGTTCGCCGGCCGAGTTCCGATCTACGCGGGCGATGACCTCACGGACCGGGAGGTCCTCTCCTTTGCTCAATCGGCCGGCGGTCACGGTATATTCGTGGGTCCTCGCCCGCTTGCGGGGCTCGACGGCTGGCTTGCCTCGCCGGCCGCGGTGCGTGCTTGGCTGAGGAGGCTCGTGGACGAGTGAAACGTCTGGTCTGTGTCTCGAATCGGATCGCGATCCCGCGGCGGGCGACACCCCCCGGGGGGCTCGCGGTCGGCGTGCTGGCGGCGCTGCAGCGCGTCGGCGGCCTATGGTTCGGCTGGAGCGGCGAGACGGCCGAGGAGCCGCGTGGCGAGCCGGAGATCCTGGTCCGCGAGAACGTGGTCTATGCGACCGTGGACCTGCGGGCGGCGGATCTCGAGCGCTACTACAGCGGCTTCTGCAACAGCGCATTGTGGCCGCTCTTCCACTACGCCGTGGGCCGCTTCCGCTACGAGAACGAGGACTACGAGGCGTATCAGGCGGTCAACTCCGAGTTCGCGGCGCAGCTCTCGAAGCTGCTGCGTGCCGACGATGTGGTGTGGGTGCACGACTATCATCTGATTCCGCTCGGCCGCGCGCTGCGCGAACACGGGTTTCGCGGGCCGGTCGGCTTCTTCCTGCACATTCCCTTCCCGCCGCTGCAGATTCTGCGCGTGCTGCCGAGTTACGGAGAGCTCGTCCGGGATCTGTGCGAATACGATCTGGTCGGATTTCAGACCGAGGACGATTTGCGCGCGTTCGAATCCTGTCTCGATCAGCCCACCTACAGCCTGTCCCGGACGGCGACGGGCTCGCTCGCGCAGGTCGGCGGGCGCAACGTGAAGCTCGGCGTGTATCCGATCGGCGTGGACGCGGATCAGGTCGCGCGCGAGGGCACGGTCGCGGCGCGCGAGGAGACCGTGCGGCGACTCACCGAGAGTCTCCTCGGACGCAAGCTCATCATCGGCGTCGACCGGCTCGATTACACCAAGGGCTTGACGCAGCGCTTCGCCGCATTCGAGCATTTTCTCGCGGCATTTCCCGACAGCCACGGCAAGGTCACGTTCCTGCAGATCGCGCCCTTGAGCCGCGCCGACGTGCTCGCGTACAGCGAGATCCGCATGGCGCTCGAGCAGACCGCCGGGAGATTGAACGGCCGCTTCGCCGAGGCGGACTGGACGCCGCTGCGCTACCTCAACCGCAATTTCTCCCACGCGACGCTCATGGGACTGCTGCGCGCCTCGCAGGTCGCACTGGTCACTCCGGTACGCGACGGCATGAATCTCGTCGCCAAGGAGTACGTCGCGGCGCAGGATCCGCACGACCCCGGGGTGCTCATCCTCTCGCCGCTCGCCGGCGCGGCACGCGAGCTCACCGGCGCGCTGCTCGTCAATCCCTACGACAAGCGCGGCACCGCGCACGCACTGCAGACCGCGCTGCACATGCCGCTCGTCGAGCGCCGCCAGCGCCACGAGCAGATGCTCGGCGCGGTTCGCCGCCACGACATTCACAACTGGTACCGCGAGTTCGTGAGCGATCTCGCGGGCGAGCGCCTCCTCGATACGCGGGCGGCCGCACCACCCCTCGCCGCGTCGCCGGCTAGAAAGGCCGGCGGACGCACCTAACGCCTCGAAGCGGTGGGCCGGGGCAGGGGCTCGCGACGGAGGGTGTCGGTCCCACCGCGCCATCACCTCGAGCTCGCCCCGCAGGGGCGATCTCATTCTAAATTCAAATGAAGATCGCCCCTGCGGGGCGAGCTCGAGGTGATGGCGCGGTGGGACCGACACCCTCCGTCGCGAGCCGCCGCCGTGCCTCACCGCCTCGGCGCATCCGCGCGCAGCCCCAAGTCCTTCGAGTAGACGACGTTGAGCACGTTGTCGTACCAGCCCGTCACCCACGGCTTCACGAGGTGCTTGTTCACGTAGAAGTAGATCGGAATGAGCGGCTGGTCGGCGAGCGCGACGCGCTCGGCCTGCTCGAGCAGCGCGCGCCGCTTCGCGGGATTGACCTCGCGGGCGGCCGCTTCCACCAGTGAATCGTATGCGGGGCTTCGGTAGTGCGGCAGATTCACGCCGAAGTCGCTTTTCAGGTACTGCGCGAACGTGTAGGCGTCGTTGTAGTCACCCGCCCAGCTCGAGAGGAACACGTCGACGTCGCGATCATCGATGTCCTGCAGGAGCGACTTGAACTCCACCGCGACCAGTCGCGCCTGGACGCCGAGCGCCTCCTTCCACATCGAGGCGACCGCCACGGCAATGCGATTGTTGAGCTCGCTCGAGTTGTAGCGAAGCTCGAACTTGAGCGGGTGGGATGCCGAGTACCCCGACTCGGCGTAGAGCTGGCGCGCGCGCGCGATGCGCTCGGCGAGCGGCATGCCGCGATAGTCGAACACTTGCGAGGTGTAGTCGTGCACGCCGGGCGGCACCCAGCCGTAGGCGGGCAGCTCGCCCGCGCGCAGGACGGCGCTCGCGAGACGCTCGCGATCGATCACCATGGAGAGCGCGCGGCGCAGCTTCAGATGGTCCTTGAACGGCTCGCGATCGAGGTTGAAGCCGTAGAAATAGGTGGTGAGTTGCGGGGAGATATGGAGCTCCCGCGGGATGTTCGCGCGGATCCAGTCGAGCTCGCTCCGCGGCACCACCGCAGTCACATCGAGCTCGTCGGCGCGATAGCGCAGGAGCTCGGCGTTCTCGTCGGGAATCGAGAGGTAGCGCACTCCATCGAGCTGTGTCGCCGCATCGTTCCAGTAGTGGCGATTGCGCACGAGGAGCACGTGCGAGCCCGGGACCCATTCCTTGAGCACGAACGCGCCGTTCGAGACCATGATCCCGGGCTCTGCGAACCGCGTACCGTAGCGGGCGAGGGTGGGGCGGTGCACGGGACAGGTGCTCGGGTGAGAGAGCAGCGCCGGCAGATACGGTGCCGGGGCCTCGAGCTCGACGACCACCGTCGAGTCGTCCGGTGCGCGCACGCCGAGCGCGCTCGGCGGCTTCCTGCCCGCGATGATGTCGGAGGCGTTGCGGATGACCTCGACCACCTCGGCGTACGGGGAAGCGGTCGCCGGATCGACGAGCCGCTCGAGCCCGGCGACGAAGTCGGCCGCCACGACGCGCTCGCCGGTCGACCAGCGTGCATCGGGCCGCAGCATGAATGAGTAGGTTTTGCCGTCGGGGCTCACCGTCCACTCGCGGGCAGCCCCGGGCGCGACTCCGGCGTCGCGCGCGACCGAGGTGAGGCTTTCGCAGAGATCGCGCAGGATCCCCTGCGCCTGGGTGGTGCGTGCCTTCTGCGGATCGAGGGAGTCGGGCTCGGGCCCGCTGCCGCGGATGAGCACCCGCGGGGCCGCACCGGCCGGCCCGGCGAGGCCGCTCTGCGGCGCGCGGCTGCAGGCGGCGCCGACGAGCGCAACGAGCAGCGCCAGCAGCGGCGGCGCCAGGTGCGTGCACCTGCGCGGGCGCTCAGCGCGACGCGGGGGCCGGCGCGGGCGCATGACGCTGCGAGTTGACGGCATCGCGGAGCGCGAGCGTCGCGGATCGAGCCGCGCGCGCAAAGTCCTCGCCCGAGGAGGCGTAGAGGATCGCGCGCGAGGAGCTCACGATGAGCCCCGTACCGGCCGAAGTCTGGCCGCTGCGCACGGCTTCACCGACATCGCCGCCCTGCGTTCCCACGCCGGGCACGAGCAGCGGCAGCTCGCCCGCGAGCGCGCGCACTTGGGCGAGCTCGCTCGGGTAGGTTGCGCCGACCACGAGGCCGCAGTTGCCGCGCGAGTTCCAGCGTCGCGCCACGAGCTCGGCTACGACCTGGTAGAGCGCGCGGCCCGTCACTTGCAGGTCCTGGAGCTCGCGCGCCCCGGGATTGGAGGTGCGGCACAGCACGAGCGTGCCGCGGTCCTCGTGCTCGAGGAACGGCTCGACCGAGTCGAGTCCGAGATACGGATTGACGGTCACGGCATCGGCGCCATAGCGCTCGAAGGCCTCGATTGCGTAGCGCCGGGCGGTGTTGCCCACGTCCCCGCGCTTGGCATCGAGGATCACCAGCACGCCCGGATAGCGGTGATGAATGTATTCGACGGTGCGCTCGAGCTGATCCTCCGCCTCGTACGCCGCGTAATGGGCGAACTGCGGCTTGTAGGCGCAGACCAAGTCCGCCGTCGCATCCACGATGGCTTTGTTGAACTGGAAGATGGGCGAGGGCTGCCCCGCGAACGCCGGCGGAAAGCGCTCGAGCTCCGGGTCGAGACCCACGCACACGAGGGATTGAGCGCGCGCCCATGCCGCATCGAGGCGCGCGCGGAAGCCGGTCATGCGCGGTCCCGCGCCGGTGCAGCGCGCGCAGCTGCGCGCAGGCTCCGCTTTTTCAGGTGCACCATCAGAATCGAGATGGCCGCAGGGGTCACCCCGGGAACGCGCGCCGCTTGACCGAGCGTCACCGGCTGCGTCTCCGCGAGCCGCTGGCGCACCTCGGTCGACAGCCCGGCCACGCCCGCATAATCGAGGTCCGGCGGCAACGCGGTCTCCTCGCTCCGCCGCAGGCGCTCGATCTCGGCCTGCTGGCGCTCGATGTAGCCCGCGTACTTTGCGCGCACATCCACCTGCAGCTCGATCTGCGCCGCGAGCCGCTCATCGACATCCGCCCATTGCGGCGCCCCGAGCAGCTCTCGGAGCTGGGCGTAGGACACCTCCGGTCGCCGCAGCAGCTCGAAGGCGCTCTGCTCGCGCGTCAGGGGCGCCCGCAGGACCTCGAGCGCCCACGCGGGCGCGAGCGTCCGCGGATCGATGCGCGCCGACTCGAGTCGCGCGACCTCCTCGTCGGCAAGTCGCCGCTTCTGCTCGAACAGCCGCCAGCGCTCCTCGCCGATGAGCCCCAGCCGGCGCCCGACCGGCGTCAGGCGCAGATCCGCGTTGTCCTCGCGCAAGAGCAGCCGGTGCTCCGCACGGCTCGTGAACATCCGGTACGGCTCGCGCGTGCCGCGCGTCGTGAGATCGTCGATGAGCACGCCCAAATAGCCGTCGCTGCGCTTCGGCACCCAGGGCTCCTGCTCGCGCGTGCGCGCCACGGCGTTGATGCCGGCGATGAGTCCCTGCGCGGCCGCCTCTTCGTAGCCGGTCGTGCCGTTGATCTGACCGGCGAAGTAGAGCCCCTCGATCGCGCGCGTCTCGAGCCAGGGCTTGAGATCCCGCGGATCGAAGAAGTCGTACTCGATGGCGTAGCCAGGGCGAGTGAGATGCGCGCGCTCGAAGCCGCGGATGCTGCGCACGAAGGCGAGCTGCACATCGAACGGCAGGCTGGTCGAGATCCCGTTGGGGTACACCTCGTGCGTGTCGAGCCCTTCGGGCTCGACGAAGATCTGATGGGAGGACTTCTCCGCGAACCTCACCACCTTGTCCTCGATCGAGGGGCAGTAGCGCGGGCCGATGCCCTCGATGACACCGGTGAACATCGGCGAGCGGTCGGTCGCCGCGCGGATGATGTCGTGCGTGCGTGGGTTCGTGTCGGTGATGTGGCAGCACACCTGCCGGGGATGCTCGCAGCGCCGTCCGAGGAAGGAGAACACCGGCTGGGGATCATCGCTCGGTTGCGATCGCATGCTCGAGAAGTCGATCGTGCGGCCGTCGATCCGGGGAGGGGTCCCGGTCTTGAGGCGCCCGACGCGCAGTGGCAGCTCGCGCAAGCGCGCCGCGAGCCGCAGGGACGCCGGGTCGCCCGCGCGGCCGCCCGAATGGTGCTCGAGCCCGACGTGGATGCGCCCGCCGAGGAAAGTACCGACCGTGAGCACCACCGCCCGCGCGCCGAACACGATCCCGCTCACGGTCGCGACGCCGCGCACCCGTGCCGACTCGACGACGAGGTCCGCGACCTCCTGCTGAAACAAGGTGAGATTGGGCTGATTCTCGATGAGCGAGCGGATGGCCTGCCGATAGAGCTGGCGATCGGCCTGCGCGCGCGTCGCTCGCACGGCCGGTCCTTTGCTGGCATTGAGCGTCCGGAACTGGATGCCGGCCCGGTCGGCCGCCCGCGCCATGGCGCCGCCCAGCGCGTCGATTTCCTTCACGAGATGGCCCTTGCCGATGCCGCCGATCGCGGGATTGCAGCTCATCTGCCCGAGCGTCTCGGCGCTCTGGGTGACGAGCAGCGTGCTCGCGCCCATGCGCGCCGCGGCAAGCGCGGCCTCGGTGCCGGCGTGTCCGCCGCCGACGACGATCACATCGAAGGGATGGGGGTAGTGCATGAATTTCGCGCGCGCTCGCGAGCTCGGACAGGCGCGACATTCTAAGGTGCCGGTCCGGAAGTACCAACCGACGGCGTCGCAGGAGCCCTCTACGGCGCGCCGGCCTCATTGCCGCTCGAGAGGAGCTGCCGGAGGCGGGAGAGATGCCGCTGCGCGAACGTGCGCGCCTCGACCTCGTACGGGTTGTTCCAGTAGCCGTGACGCAGGCACTCCCGCAGGTAACGCGGTGTCGTGAGCGCGCCAGGCTCCCATTGCAGCAGCACGTGACAGTACTCGTGCAGCATCAGCGCCGGATCGCCGAAGAAATCCTCGGCGCTGCCGCTCAGGAAGATGCGCCGCCGGCGCGTGGTCGCGACCGCAGCCAGGTGCAGGCGCGCGAACAGCGAGTGCTCGATGATCGCGACCTGTGCGATGGCGGCCCCGGCGTCGCCGAAGATCCGCTCGAGGCCGGCGCGGATCGCCGGCGGCAGCGCGACCTTCCGTCCGAGGCGCAGGCCGTTCACCAGCCGGAGGGCATCGCGTACGGGGTGGTCACGATCACGGCCTCGACCTGCGTGATGCGCCGCTCCTTGATCTTGAACAGCTCCGCCATGAGGAAGCTGTAGGGGGCATCGAAGGGCGGCGGCACCTTGAGTGTCGAGCCGTCCGCGAGCTTCACGGTCTTGATCCGTCCGGCGTGGTCGAACGAGCCGATCGCGAGCACCAGGCCATCATCGCGATCGACGATGGGGAAGCGCCTTCCCCGCACCTCCGTGATGAAAGTCGAGAAGCCCGTATCGAACTGCTCTCCGCAGGTCATTCGCCCCATCGCGTTCGGTGCCTGCGGATTGTTCGCGGTCACCGCGCCGTTCTCGACGCGCGTGCAGTGCGGATCGAAGGGCGTGATCCTGCCGGTCGCCTGCTCGAGCCCTTCGAAATAGGAGTTCGCGATCGCGGCGAGCTCATCGCGCGAGGGATGATCGAACCGCGACAGCCGCGCGTGGAAGATCGGCTTGTCTTTGAGATCGCCGAAGCGCGCGCGGCTTCCCGGGCCCGAGCTGCGCGCGACGAGGGTCTCGATCTCGGAGATCTTCCTACCCTCCACTTTCAGGCGCAGCGCGATGAGCGCGAGGCGGCCGCTTTCCTTGACCGTGCCGAAGTAGCCCACTTGACCGGCGGTCGGATCGGCGAAGTAGAGCTTGTAGGAACCGAGCCCCTCGATCGTGCCCCAGAGCCCATCGTCGAGCCGCAGTGTCTGACCGTTCTCGGTGAAGCGGGCGCCGTGGCGCAGCGGCAGTTGGCTCGCATCGTGCGCGACGAGCGCCGCGAGGTATCGGTCGACCAGGTCGATCAAGCACGCGCGGTCGCAGCGTCCCGCGGCAACGATGTTCTCGGGCGCCCGCGCGGCGCTTGCGACCCCGAGCGCGAGCAGCGCCACCGCCGCTGCCGCGCATCTCGATCTTGCTCTCGCCATGGGTGTTCCCCCTTTCGCGCCGTGCGCGCCGCGGCTACTTTCCGATGCAGAATCCCGCGAAGATTCTCCCGAGCAGATCCTCGCTCGTGAACTCCCCCGTGACCTCGCTCAACGCCTGCTGCGCCTCGCGCAGCTCCTGAGCGACGAGCTCGCCCGCGCGCCGCTCGCCGAGCTCGCGCGCGGCGGCCTCCACGTGCGTGCGCGCCCGCGCGAGCGCCTCGAGATGGCGTGCGCGCGCGGAGACCGTCCCCGCCTCGAGCGTGTGATAGCCCATGCAGGATTTCAAGTGCGTACGCAGGGCGTCGATCCCCTCCCCGGTGAGCGCCGAGAGTGCCACGCGCGGCGGACCGGAGAGGGTGTCGGCGAGCGGGATCCCCGGTGCGAGATCGCACTTGTTGAAGATCAGCGTGACCGGTACATCCGGCGGCAGCCGCGCGCGCTCCTCCCGGTACGCGCTTGCGGCCGGATCGCTCGCCGCATCGACCATGAACAGCACGCGGTCCGCGCGGGTCATCTCCGCCTGCGCGCGGCGGATGCCCTCTTCCTCGACGAGATCGCTCGCCTCGCGGAGGCCCGCGGTATCGAGCACGTGCAGCGGCATCCCGTCGATGTGGATGCGCTCGCGCAAAATGTCGCGTGTCGTGCCTGGAATCGGCGTGACGATCGCCGCGTCGTAGCCCGCGAGCCGATTGAGCAGGCTCGACTTCCCGGCGTTCGGTCGTCCGGCGATGACGACGGTCATGCCCTCGCGCAGCAGTCGTCCCTGACGTGCGCTCTGCTCGACGGAGTCGAGCCGGTCGCGCACCGCGGTGAGCCGTTGGGCGAGGTCCCCTTCGGCGAGGAAGTCGATCTCTTCCTGCGGAAAGTCGATCGCCGCTTCCACGTAGGTCCTGAGCTCGATCACCGCTTCGGTGAGACCCTGGATCATCTCGGAGAACTCGCCCTGGAGCGAGCGCATGGCGGCACGCGCCGCCTCGCGCGAGCCGGCGTCGATCAGGTCCGCGACGGCCTCGGCCTGCGCCAGATCGAGCTTGTCGTTGAGAAACGCTCGCTCCGTGAACTCCCCCGGCTGTGCCCGGCGCGCGCCGAGCTCCAGCGCGCGCGCGATCAGCGCATCGAGCACCACCTGACCCCCGTGGCCCTGCAGCTCGACGACCGCCTCCCCCGTGTAGGAGTGCGGCGCGGGAAAATAGAGCACGAGGCCGGCGTCGAGCGGCTGGCGCTCGGCGTCGAGAAAGCGACTGAAGGCCGCGCGCCGCGGCGGCGGCAGCTCACCGGCGATGATGCGACCGATCTCGGCGGCCTTCGGGCCCGAGATGCGCACGATGCCGATGCCGCCGCGACCCGGAGCCGTCGATGCAGCCACGATCGTGTCCTGGAGCGCGCTCACCTGGCGGATTCTACGCTCGCGATGCTGAAACGCTGCTGAGCACCCTTGGGGTCTGGGCTCCCGGCGCGAGGTGGGGACCGGGCTTCGGCACGGCGGGAGGCCGTGGTGGTGGGGCTCACACAGCTCGAGCTCGCCCCGAAGGGGCGTTGCAATTCGCTCTATCAAAAAGGCTGCGCCCCTTCGGGGCGAGCTCGAGCTGTGTGAGCCCCACCACCACGGCCTCCCGCCGTGCCGAAGCCCGGTCCCCACCTCGCGCCGGGAGCCCAGACCCCAAGGGTGCTCAGCAGC
>DATKPY010000029.1:0-164347 GCA_035523875.1 Steroidobacteraceae bacterium | reverse complement strand
GAGTCCCTTGGCGCCGGCGAGCGCGGTGAAGAACACGATCGTGTCGCGGCACAGCTCGATGTTGTGGCGCAGATCCGCCTTCTGCGCATCGCTGAGCGCGCTCAGCTTCGGATCGAGCTTGAGCGGCCGCAGCTGCTTGAGATCGATCGGGAAAATCTCACCGGCCATATCAAGCTCCGCCTCGAGAATCGAGTGGTCCGGACGGAGATATTAAGACGCCAGTATCCACTTGAGGAAGTCGGTGTGGCGAACCTCGCGCGAGCGGGCGCCCACGTGGCCCAAGTGCAATCCTGATTTCCCCGCGTCAATGCGCCCGGTCGGCAATCACGCGGTTCGTGGCGCGCTCGGGCGATTCGAGTCGATCACACGACGGTCGGGAAACGCAATCGACTGCTGCGTCCGCCGCCGCTCCAAGCGAGGTAACTCGGACGCTTCAGTCGAGTACGCGCGGCTGGAAGTGAGCAGCGCCAGGTTGAGCAGCTGCAAGCTACGCCGCGCGGCCACCATGACCTTGTACCGATCGCGTTCGAACCGCGCCGAGCGTTGCACGATCTCGAGCGCAATCCGGGGGTGATCGTCGTCGTATTTCGCGTGATTGCGGAACCACTTGGTCGTGCGCGGGTTCATGGTCACCCCGGCGCGCGAGCCGTAGGCGATGAAGCCCTCGAGCAGCGTGCGGGTAAGATCTCCGGTGGCACCTTCGATGGCGAAGCTGGTCGCGGCGACCGCCTCGGCCAGTGAACCCTTCGCATTGATGTACCAGATCCAATCGGTCAGCGATTGGACGTCGCGCAGCACTGGGCGCGCCCCCTCCGCGATGGCGAGCATCTCGGACCGCGGGATGCCGAAGCCCTCTGCCATCCAGATCCAATGCTCCGCGTGCGCCTTCTCCACTCTGATGTTATCGATCAGAAATGATCGCGAGTACTCATCCTCGACCTTGATGAGCGCTTCGGCCAGAAACTTCGGGAACGCGTGAATGAAGGGATAGAGCTGCAGGAACCACCCGCGCATGGCATCCGTCGACCATGCACCCGACTTGAGCTTGAGCGCCCACTCCCCTTCGACGAGATCGCGCCAGTCGGGCTCAACGTAAGCCTTGAGCGTCTCGACCCATTCATCGCCGCTCGGCTGCGGGTGCAGAAGCGCGCTCAGCACCTCGTTGCTCGAAACGGATGCAGACACGACTGACCTCCCCTCGCACCTGTTTGTTCTAGTTCGCTTGGGCCTTCCGCGGTCGGCGCCTGGCACGGTCGGCCTCAACGGATCCGCTCGTCAATCCAAAAACTCGTTAAATATCTGGCACTTGCGATTATATGTAAAGCCAGGTTATGTCCAGTCTAACGGATGAGTTTTGAACTGTGCAACTGAGCCCGCGAGCAGTCCGGCAGGCGGTGGCCGATTCGGACTCGAAACATAAGATCGGAAGGGCGACCGCGCTCTCGGTTTCGCGTACCCCGGCTCGATAAGCTTTATCGACAGTCTCTCATCCGAGTGGTCCAAGAGCTCCCGGACTTCAGGGATGGCGCAGCCCGACCGCAACAATCAAATCGAATCACACGGGCTGTCACGATCAACGATTCGGTTCGTGGCCCCGGTTCTCGTCTCCCTGACCCTGATGCTGGTCGCAGCGGTGGTCAGCCTCGAGATGCTCTCGACCATTCGTGCGTACGTGGGCGGCGAGAGTCTCTATTCGAAGGGTCAGAAGAGCGCCATCTACTATCTGGCGCGCTACGCAGCCACGCATTCGGAGCAGGACTTCCGCCTATACAGGACCGCCATCGCCTATCCCTTGGGCGATCGGCAGGCGCGACTTGCCCTCCAGCATCATCCAGCGGACATCGCAGCCGCTCGCAGAGGCTTTCTCCAGGGAGGCAACGACCCCGCGGACATCGACAGCATCGTCATGCTGTTCCGAATGTTCGGTGACTTCGGCCTGATGCGCGAGGCGGTTGACATTTGGACCGAGGGCGACCGCTACACGATGCGCCTCTGCGCGCTCGCCGATAAATTGCACTCCGCCGGCGGGCCGCGAGCGTCTCTCGCGGGACTCGCGGCCATCCGTGCGGAGCTGGATACCATCAATCGCGAGCTCACTCCGCTCTCGGCACGGTTCTCGTACACGCTGGGGAAGCTCGCGCGTACGGCTCGAACGCTGCTCGTGTTGGCGCTCACCGGCGGAACGCTGATCACCGGCCTGCTGTGCATTCAGGTGACACGCGCCCGCGTCAACGAGCGCCTCGCCAAGGAACGTGGACTGGCACGGCTCACCGAGCTTTATGCGGCGCTCGGCAAGACGAGCCAGCTCATCTCCCGAGTTCGCGATCGCGGTCAGCTCTTTGATGAGCTCTGCAGAATCTGCGCCGATACGAGCGGATTGAGTCTGGCGGCGGTCGGTCTCCTCAAGGAGGACCGAAGCGGCCTCGACTTCAAAGCTGCACATGGCCAGGCGGCCGAGCGTCTGTCCTGCATGACCGCGGCCGCGCAGCGCTCGGAAATTCCCTCCCAGGCGATGCATGTCGCGCTCGACACCGGCCGCTCTCAGGTGCTGCATCGCGAGCGCGAGGACGCCGGTGGCAGCCCGTTCCACTCCGAAGCTTCGTTTCCGCTCACTTGTCAGGGAAGAATCGTCGGTGCGCTCTGCGTCTTCTCGCAGGAAAAGGCCTTCTTCGGAGACGATATCGTCGAGCTGATGGAGCAGCTCGCGATGGAGGTCTCCTTCGCGCTCGACAGCCTGTACCGGGAGTCTGAGCGCCGCCGCCAGGCACAGATCCTCGCCGACCAGAACCGCATCCTCAATCTGATTGCCGCCGGCGCGGATCTCGAGGTCATCTTCGCGACGCTCGTCGAATTCCTCGAGACCCAGTGCAACGGGCTGCGCTGTGCGCTCGCCGCGCTCGACGCGAGCGGCGAGCGAAGTCTCGTGGCCGCGCCCACGTTGCCTGCGGGTTTCGCGCAGGCGCTCGCCGCTGCGGGCGAGCCCGAGTCTAGCGAATCCGGCTCACGGGCAGTCTCGAGCATCGGTACCCCGACGCTTGCAAACTTTGCCGTGCGGCAGCTCGATGCGTCCCTCGGAGCACAGATCGGCGAGACGGGCCCACACTACGTGACCACCTGCCCGATATCGGGGAGCCAGAATCAGCCCCTGGGGGCGCTCTATCTGTTTGCGCGCCAGGGCAACCCCTTGCGCGAGCACGACCTGCGATTGATCAGCATCTGCACCGGCCTCGCCGGCATCGCGATCGAGGGGCGTTGGGCCGCCGAGCGGATCCAGCACCTTGCTCATCACGACGACCTGACCGGTCTGCCGAACCGGTTCCTTTTCAATTCCCAACTCGAACAGGCGCTCGCCAGGGCCGAGCGGCTCGGCAGTGCCCTGGCACTCCTGTTCCTCGATCTCGATCGATTCAAGGTCATCAACGACACGCTCGGCCATGCCGCGGGAGACAGCGCGCTCGCGCAGATCGCGCGGCACCTGCGAGCTTGCGTGCGCGGATCGGATCTACTCGCGCGCGTGGGCGGAGATGAGTTCACACTGGTGGTTGAGCACGCGTCGGGCATCGAGGACCTCGTGCTGATCTCGAAGAAGCTCCTCTCCACGATGTCGAGTGCCGTGACGCTCAACGGCGCGCAGTACCAGCTATCGGGAAGTATCGGCATTGCCATCTTTCCGAAGGACGGAACTGATGCCGCATCGTTGCTGAAGAACGCCGACATTGCGATGTACCGGGCGAAATCGACCGGCCGCAACACCTATCACTTCTACGCCAACGAGATCGACGTTCATAGTCTCGAGCGACTCTCGCTCGAGAATCAGCTGCGTCAGGCGGCAGAGCGGCGCGAGTTCGAGGTTCATTATCAGCCGAAGGTAGACATCGACACCGGTCGCATTGCGGGCGCCGAAGCACTCGTGCGGTGGCGTCATCCACAACGCGGGCTGTTGTTGCCGGGCGAGTTCATATTCGTCGCCGAGGAGGTCGGATTGATCGGCGCGATCGGCAAAATCGTGCTCGAGACTGTCTGCCGCGACGTCGTTCGCTGGCGATGCGCCCGGCTGCCCGCGATTCGAGTGGCAATCAACCTGTCCGCCCAGCAGTTTGCGGATTCTCGGCTCCTCGATGACCTCGATCAGATCTTGCGCGACACCGGATGCGACCCGCAGTCGCTCGAGTTCGAGATTACCGAGAGCGTCGTGATGATGAACCCGGACAGCGCCCTGCGGCTACTGGAACACATCAAGACTTACGGAATAACGCTGGCCATCGACGATTTTGGCACCGGACACTCCTCGCTCTCCTACCTCAAGCGCTTTCCTGTCGACAGCATCAAAATCGACAACTCCTTCGTGCGCGACATCGCCACGGATCCGGCCGATCTCGCCATCACCAAAGTCATCATTGCACTCGGCCATTCGCTCTCCCTCAAAGTCGTTGCGGAAGGAGTCGAGTCTCGGGAGCAACTCGAGATCCTGCGCCGGCACGGCTGTCAGGAATATCAGGGGTTTCTGTTCAGCGCCGCGGTCGCCGCCGCGGAATTCTGCCGCATGCTCGAGGGAGATCCGCGGGAGCACGATGGCCCGCGCCAGGCGCTCGCCTCGATGTCTGCGGTCTGAAACGTCGGGTTTGCGGTCCGTGACCACCCCGGGGCCTGCCTCGCCGGCCACCCGATGAGCTCGCGGCGGCGCCCTTCGCGCTTCACTGCGTTGGCTCCCGCCACTCGAGGCACCGGCTCGCGCCTGTGCACTCGAGTCGCGGGAGATTGCGCTTGCCGGCGCATTCCAGGCGACGCTAAGATCATTTGGGCATCACGCTCCAGAACGCGAGCAGCTCGGCGACGACGACGGTAAATGTGGCAGCCACTCGGGCCAGGCGGACAATTGCGGTGCGGTCGTTCATGGACTTGCTCCTGGTGTTGGTTTCAACGGCGCTACGATGCGCGGCGGCGGCGGAACCAACAAACGGAAGCGCTGAGCAGTCGTTAAGGAAAACTTAACGTGCCGGTCGCCCACGACCGACTGCCTCTGGGATCACTGCGGGTATTCGAGGCGGTCGCGACGCACTTGAGCTTCAGTGCCGCGGCCGATGCGCTCAACGTAACGCCGGCCGCCGTGAGCCAGCAGATCAGGACGCTCGAGGATTATCTTGGGCTGCCCCTCTTTCGACGCAGCGGCAGGCGCGTGGAGGTGACCGAGGAGGCGCTCGAGCTCCTGCCGCGCGTGCGCGCCGGGCTGACCGAGCTCGAATCCGCGCTCCAGTACGTGAGGCAGCACCGGCGCGGCGGCCCCCTGCACATCTCGCTCCTCGCCTCCTTCCTGCAGCTGTGGCTGCTGCCGCGTATCCGCTCATTCCGCCGCAAGTGCCCGAGCATCGCGCTCAGGTTTCACACCTCGAACGAGCTGGTGGATTTCTCCCGCGCGCCGATTCACCTCGGACTGCGCTTCGGCCGCGGCCAGTACCCGAGTCTGCACGTCGAGAAGTTCCTCGACGAATGGATCGTACCGGTTGCGCATCCGGAGCTCGTGAGGCGGTACGGGCCGCTCGAGCCTGATACCGACCTCGAGAAACTGCCACTGCTCGAGGGCGAGGATGCGCCGTGGCGAGTCTGGCGGCGGCTCGACGCGCAGCGCGAATGGGAGACGCGGGCCCCCTCGATCGATGATTCCGCTGGCACACTGGCCGCGGCAGAGGAAGGGCTCGGCTTTGCGCTCGTTCGCTGGTCCCTGGTGGCGCGATCCGTGCTCCGCGGCACGCTGCGCATTGCCGGCCGCGAAGCCCTTGCGCACAGCTCGGCGTACTATCTCGTGTGCCCACCGGGCTATCTGCGAATGCCGAAGGTCGTCCAGTTCCGCGAATGGATTCGCGACGCAGCCGACCAATTCCCTCATCCGCCGAGCGGCGTCACGATCCGAGCCTGAGCGGACGCGCGCCTCGCGGCGGTGCATCCGACGGCGTTGCTGGCGAGCGGCGACCTCAAGTGCGCACGGCGCACGGCTCCCGTTCCCGCGGCGCGGAGGATCACGGTCTCGGGAGCCCTCGGTAGGCGACGCGGTCACCCCTGAAGGTGCCGAACCACAGCGTGTGCCCGACCTGCACCGTGCTCGTCGCATCGTCGAATTCGGCCTCGCCGGGCTCACGGAGCACTGCGGTCAACGCCATCGTGTTCGGATTGAGCTTAGCCACCGCCCAGCCGTCGCGCCCGTCGCGCGTGCGCGCGCCGATGAACTGACCGGTGACGAACAGCGTCCCATCCGGGGCCCAGCGGAGATTGTCCGGGTTGAAGTCGACCGCGACGCTCGTGCTGCTGCCGTGACCGGAGAGCGGTACACGGTAGATCTTGCGCGTGCCGTACGCATTGATGAAGAGCCACCTGCCGTCAGCCGAGGCGGCGAGTCCGTTGTCCCCGCAGAGCCGCGTGCCGGCGACTTCGCGAAAGCCTAGCCCCGGACTCCAAAGGTAGACTGTGCCCGTGATCTTCCCTGCCATGATGTGCTGGAATGCCTGCTTATCAGCGGTATCGAGAAACTTCGTGACGGCAAAGGCGCCCCCGCGGAGGACGGCGATCGCGTTACCGCTTGCGCCCGGCGGCAACCGCACGCAGCCGACCCACGTGGCCGCAGCCCTCCGCGGCTCGAGATGGAAAATCTCCACGGACTCGCGTCCGCCGTGGTTGACCGCATACACCCTGATGTCGCCGTGATGCTGGGTCACGTCGAGACCATGCGTCGACAGCCCCGTCAAATCGGGCGCGGAGCAACCTGCGTAGCGTGGATCGGGTCTTGGCGCGACCGAGAGTGCCACCGCCCGGGCGGTCTTTCGAGCCGTGTCGATCAGATAGAGCCCCGCGGAGCCGAGCTTCAGCGAGCTGCCGACGAGCCAGCGGCCGCCTTCGATCGGCAGAAAATCCTCGACGTTCGTGAGGCCACAGACGAAGCTCAGGCCGCCTGCAGGCGCGCAGGAAGCGGATACCGTTCGAGCCGTCTGCGCCCAGGCACGAGGCGTGGCACCTGCGAGAGCACAGGCGGCGACAACGAGCGCTGCGGTGGCGGGCTTCATCACAGGGATCTCCTCGCGCGTGCCGCTTCTCGGGCACCCGCCATGCTCAGTTGCCGTCGATTACGATCTGAGTCGGATAGTTGGCCGCAATCTGCGGCAGCACGGCCGCGGTGGCCGCGCGGATCTTGCCGGTGCACAGCGCTTGGGTCATGCGGCTCGCGAACTCGCGGCGCACCCTGAAGGTTCGGCCGGCCTGCGACCAGTGCGCAGTGAAGGTCAGGTTGTCGGTCGAAATCCTCGTGTCGGCGGGGAGCCTCACGAATTGCCTCCCCGGCGGGGGCTCGAGCGACAGATCCTCGACCATCGTGCCGCTCCAGCAGGGAGTCGCTTCGGTCGCCGGCAATCGGCCGTTGTAGATCGACCCCATGAGGTTATCTCCCGTGAAGCCGAGCAGCCGGATCCCGGGCGGCATCGGAAATCCCTGACCCGGACTGAACGGCACCCGGGGCTGCATTTCGAACTGCGCCGAGATCGAATAGCTCGGACCCCCCAGACCCGCCTTCTCCGGCAACTCGATATCTCCCGTTCCGGAGCCGCCCTCCCGCGCCAGGAGCGCCTCGAGGACCCGCTCCGCGCCGTTCTCTTCGACGATGCGCCCGAATTGGCGCAAGAGGACCGCGAACGGCCCGGTCGCCGTGGTCGTACTCGTTCCGCTCAGCCTGCCATCGGCCCCCAGGCGCGAGACGGTCGTCAAGGTCACCGTGGCCGCGCCCGGCCCCAGGAGCGGCGTGGTGCGCAGCGCACCGCCCGTCGCGAGCGCGTGAACCACCGGTTTGCCGTATTCGTTGAAGGGCAGTATTCCAAAGGGTGCAACGCCCGTGGTCGTGTCCGCGTAGGTCGCAAACTCCGGAATCCAGGTAATCGCGTGGTTGAGCTGCGCGAGCGTGGGTGGACCCGAGAGCGTATAGCTGTTGCCCAGATTGATGAGCACCATCTCGCTCGGAATGCCCTTCGCCGCAAGGAGCGCCGAGTACAGGACCACCTGATCCTTGCAGTCCCCGTAGCCATCGGCAATCACGGTGTCGGCGTCATGCGGCGCCACCGCACCCTGGCCCAACTCCACCGCCACGTAACGGATGTGGCCGCTCATCCAGTCGTACAACCTCTCGGCCTGGCTGCGCCGATCCTTCTCCCGACCCACGATCTGATCGGCGAGCGCCTGCACTGCGGGGGTCACGGCAGCCTTGGGGCCAGCGAGCCGCGCGTACGCGCGACCCAGATCCGCGTAGCTCTTGAAGCTCGAGGCGAACAGACGCGGCTCCCGATCGTAGGGACTGACTGCTGCGATGTCTGCGGTGAGCGGATCCGGAGCGCTGAAATGCCAGGCGTAGGTCACCTCGTTCTGGCCCGTCACGCGTTGAAACTCCACACCGTGCGCTTCGACCGTGAGCGGGAAGCCCCTCGGCGTCACGATCCGCTCGCGCACCTCGTTCCACGCAATGGCCCGCGGAAACATGTCGAAGCTCATGAACTGTCCCGGAAACTCGGGCTTGAGCGCCCTCTTCAGGTAAGTGAGGGCGATCGTGTCGTTCGCCGCCACGCTCGGAAACACGATCACCTTGCGCCGCTCGTCGCTGAATAGCGGGAACTGGAGCGCCCCCTGCGGCGACTGATCGAATATCTGCGACGGCTCCACGGCGAGCCGGCGGCCGTCGGGCTTCAAGGTATAGGCCTCGATGATCTGCACGTCCTCGAGCGCGGCACTGTAGGACACCGCCTGCTGTCCGGCGCGGCTCGCCGCCGAGTCATTCGTCGGGGTGAGCTCCCAGTGGACGCGCTGGGTGTAAAGCCCGTCCGCGCCAACGCGCATGTCGACTGTCAGGAGCTTCATGACGAGCGGAGCGGCGCTCGCGGAGGGACGGGGTAGGGGTGGGTCCGAGGAAGCCTGCGACTGGGCAGCGCTCGGGTGGGCGAGGAGACTCGGTGCGAGCGCGGTGATGAGCGAAACGATGAACCAGCGGTTCGTGCAGCGCATTGTTGGGGCTCTCCCGGCGGCCATTGTCGGCGTCACGCGGTCGCCGATATGCTCTGCGACGGCAAAGGGGCCAAGTCTACTCCAGGCAGCTCGGTTTGAATTCACAAGGCACCTCGGCGCCTCGCCGCAACTTCTCCGCAGCTTGAGTAATAAAATCAATGAGTTACTTGAACTTCGGGCCCCATCCGGCTCCATACTCGCGAACCGATTCGTGGCGGGCTCGGCGCTGCGAGGATGAGGACTTGGCGCTCAACGGTGGCGACCATCGGCTGCGGCAAGGGCACGGGAGCGACTGAACGGCCAAGATGGTCTTTACTTCGGATGTGCTTTCGGGACGCGGCGGCCTCGCGTTCGTGTTCCTCAATGTCCTCTCCGAGCAAGCGGGACTCCCGATCCCCGCCGTGCCCACCCTGTTGGTCGCCGGGGCGCTCGCCGTCGCCGACCCGCGCTGGGGGATCGCCGCAATCACCCTGGCTGCCATCGCCTGCATCGCCTCGGATGTCTGCTGGTACTTCGCCGGGCGCGGCTATGGGAACCGGGTGATCCAATTGCTCTGCCGGGTCTCGCTCTCTCCTGATTCCTGCGTCAGCGATACCCACGCGCGGTTCGAGCGCTGGGGCTTGAGGGCGCTGATCTTCGCCAAGTTCGTACCCGGTCTGTCCACCCTCGCGCCTCCGCTCGCCGGCGCGTTGCGCCTGCGGTTCCGCTCGTTTCTCCTGATGACGAGCCTGGGCGCCCTGCTCTGGGTCGGAGTCTTTGCGGCAATCGGCGCACTTGCGGCGCCGCGAATCATGGCGCTACTGCCGCGGATCGGTGAGCTCGGCGGACGCGCTGCAATCCTGATCGCTTCGCTCGCCGTGCTCTTTGCTCTGTTGAAGTGGCTCGAGCGGCGACGGTTCTACTCCGCCCTGCGCATGGCGCGCATCGACGTGCACGAGCTGCGTTCGATGATGGGACGTACGCCTCCGCCCATGGTCGTCGACGTGCGCTCGCGCAGCGCCCGCGCGCTCGACCCCCGCGCGATCCCCGGGGCGCTGCAGGTTCCGCCCGATGAGATGGGGCGCATCATGGCGTCGCTCGTGCACGGCGGGGAAGTCATTCTTTACTGCACTTGTCCCAACGAGGCTTCAGCCGCTCGCGCGGCACACCTCCTGATGAAGCACGGCATTGCGCGCGTGCGACCGCTGCGGGGTGGTCTTGACGCCTGGACCGCGGCGGGGTATCCGGTGAGTGCGCTCGAATCGACGGCGCCGGTCCCGGCACCGCGCCCGGCCCAATCCTAGCCCGCACGGCACCGCCGGCGGGCCCTGCAAACCTCATCCGTACCTGAGCGAGACACACCCGATGACCGAAGATCCGGCGAATCGATCGGCCCGTCCGAGCCTCCCCGAGACCCACCACCTCGATGAGCTCCTCGACGAGGCACTCGAGGAAACCTTTCCTGCGAGCGATCCGGTTGCAATTCGCGTCGAGCGGCGGCCCTCCGAGCCGCAGGCGGACGATCGTTCGCGGCCACGCTTCGCTCGGCCTTGAGCTCATTGGCGGGCCGGGTGGCCTCATCGCGGGCTCTGCGAGGCGGCCTGTCGTCAATGCGACATCGACTGCGACGACCGGATGCCCGCAGATGCTGATCGACGCAGTGCGGCACTTCATCTCGACGGCGCTGATCGCCGTCGGAGCGCTCCTGCCGATCGTCGACCCGCTCGGCGGCGCACCGATCTATCTCGCGATGATCACCACGCTCACCCCGCCCGAGCGCTCGCGCATGGCAAAGCTCGTTGCGATCAACAGTTTCCTGCTCCTCCTCGCCTCGGTGCTGATCGGCGCCTACGTACTCGACTTCTTCGGGGTATCGATCCCGGCCGTGCAGCTCGCCGGCGGGTTCATCGTGTGCGCGATCGGCTGGTCGTTCCTCATGACCCCGGGAACGCCCGCGGTCTCGGACCGGGCGTCCGCTGCCGGGAACGATGCGCTCACGCAACGGGCCTTCTATCCACTCACGATGCCTCTGACCGTCGGACCCGGCTCCATCTCCGCCGCGATCACCCTCGGGGCCACTCCGCCCCGCGGCCTGCGCTCGCTCTTGACGACGGCGCTCGCGCACGTCGTGGGCGTGCTCGTCACCGCCGTGGCCGTTTATCTCTGCTATCGATATGCCGAGCGCATCCTGCGAAAGCTCGGGACCACGGGCACCAACGTCCTCATTCGCCTCTCTGCATTCATTCTCTTGTGCATCGGGGTGCAGATCATGTGGAACGGCCTGAGCGCGCTCTTGGCTGGAATCCTCAAGCCCGGCTGACCGCGGGGGCGTGCGCTAGGTGCCCCGGCCGGACCTGCCGGGTCGCCGTGCGATTAAGTCGATCTCCACCAAGGCGCCGCGGGCGAGTCCCGCTACTCCGATGCAGGTGCGCGCTGGCAGAGAATCCGATTCGAAGTACGATCGATAGACGCGGTTGAACGGCTCATAGTCCGATTCGAATCGCCTGAGGTACGCGCCCACGCGCACGACGTTGCGAAGCCCCAAGCCGAGCCCCGCGAGCACACGACAGAGGTTGTCGATGACCAGATGCGTCTGCGCTTCGATGCCCTCGGGCAACGCGGCTCGAGGCCGGTCCGGGTAGGTGGGCATCTGTCCGGTGAGGAAGACCCAGCCCTCCGCCTCGGTTGCGTGGGAGAACGGGCCCACGGGCTCCGGCGCACCCGCGACCATGTGGAACAGGACCGGGCTCACCTCGGCTCCTCGTCCGCCTCGCTCGCGAAGATGTCGCGCGGAATGCGAACGTGGACGCCACGGCGCTGATCGACCACCTGCGTGACCGCGAAATCCGCCGCGACGCTCATGAGGGAATACGCATCGTCCGTGGAGAGCGCGCGCTGCTCGGTCAGAAATCGCAGCATGTCGAGCGCCGCATTGCGCATCGCCACGTTGAGGTCTGCATCGAAGCCGTGGACGATCCAGCTATCCGATGTCTCGAGCAGCGGCGAGGGAAAGCCGAAATCGCGCCGGATCACCACCTGCAGCAGCACATCGAGCGAGGACTCGATCGCAGTGCCGGACACCTCCCCGTCGCCCTGAGAGATGTGGGGATCGCCGACGGAGAACAGCGCGCCGTCCACCTGCACGGGGTAGTACATCGTGGCGCCGGCGCCGATGCGCCAGTTATCGATGTTGCCACCGTGGCTGCCGGGTGGCACCGTGCTGATCCGGCCGGGCGCATCCGGGGCAACACCGGCGGTTCCCAAGTGCGGCCGCACGGAAATGCGCACGCCCGGCAGCGCCGCCCTCCGGTCGCAGCTCGGACAGCGCGTAATCGTGCCGGGAATTCGGTAGGTCCCCGGAAAATCGTAGGCGTAAAGGGCGTGGGCGACATTGGCCTGCTCGTTGATTCGATAGATCGTGACACGGTCCTTGCGCCCGACTTCCTCGTAGAGGTAGCCCCAGTTCGCCGCGAGATTCGACCCGTACGCGCAGCGCGGTGTCATCCGCAGATAGCGCACCTCGAGCATGTCCCCAGGCCGCGCGCCCTCGATGTAGATCGGTCCGGTCATGATGTGCGGTCCGGGCAGACGGTCCTCCTCGGGAACCCCGCCGAACAGCGCCTCGACAGTCGCATCGAACATCAGATCCGGATCGTCTCCGGCATGGTGCGTGATGGCTTGCACCTCGATCAGATCGCCGCTCTTCACGCGCAGCGCGGGCGCCAGGGACGAGGAGAAGTAGCCCCAGTGCACCGTCGCAGGAGTCGCGGGCAATTGATGCAACGCGCCGCAGGGGACCCTGCTCGGTGATCGGACCTGGAAAGAGCGCATGGCCATTCCTCGCGTGGAGAGGGGTCACTCGATTCGCACGGCCGCCGTTGCCGCAGCGCCGGCGCTCTGCCGCAGAATCGCGGCGAGCCCGAGGTAGGTGAGCATCGAGACCGGAAATCCGAGCAGCCAGCTCAAATCGGCGCCTCCCAGCATCACCGCCAACCGTCCGTCGTAAAGCGGCGACCTCATCGTCAACGCCGCGACGGCCATCCCGGCGAGCAGTGCGAGGCAGCCGCTTGGGTTGACACCGCCCCAACCCCAGTACCGACCGCTCGCACCGGCTGCGCCATGGATGGACCGAAAGTCGTAGCGCGCGCGTCGCAGGAGCGCGTCCCCGATCCACACTCCGCCGAAGGGCCCGACCCACAGCACGAGCAAAGCGATGAAATCGTTGAGTGCGGTGGAGAAATCGCGTACGAACAGGATGTAGAGCGCGATTGCGGTCGAGGCGATCAAGTCGAACAGCGTGGCGACGTAGCGGTGCACCTTGAGCCCGATCGCCTGGAGCGAGAGACCCGAGGAATAGTAGGTCGGTACATTGTTCGCCAGCGACCCGCCGACGACAGCGAGGATGTAGAGCAGGAACAGCCACGGCGGAATGAACGGCTTCATGCCGCCTACCGGATCCGACATGTCCCCGAGCGTCGCGCAGAGCGCGCCCATCGCGGTCAGTGCCAGCGAAGGGATGTAGCTCGCCCAGAAGACGTGCGCGAAGATGCTCCGCCCCGCGGTGCGCGACGGTAGATACCTCACCCAGTCCGGACCATTGAAGAGGAACGAGATCGGATTGGACGCGATCACCGCGGCTGCCGTGAGGAACGCTCCGAGCACGCTCGCCGAGCCGAGACGCGCATGCGGCAGCGCGGCGTGCGGCCAATCGACCTGGCCCACGGTGAACGCCATCACGAGCAGCAGCGCCGCGCCGATGAGCACGGCAAAGACTCGCTGGAACCACACCATCGTCGCGTGTCCCAGCACGGCAATACCGCCGCAGAGCATCAGCTGGAGAATCACCGCGATCACCTTGCCGGGGTCCCCCGGCTCGCCCCAACCGAGAAGCCGGAACAGCGACAGGAGCGCATCCACGCCGAAGATGGTATTGATGACCTCGAAGGCGACCGATGCGAGCCACGCAAGGAGCGCATTCGGAAGGTTGCCGAGCATGCCGAACGCGGCACGCGCGAGCGTGGTCACGGGGAGGCCCGCGCGCACGGTCACGATCGATCCAAACGCCATGTACGCGTAGGTGAGACTGCCGAGCGCGCAGGCCATGAGGGCCCACCACAGGTTGAGACCGAGGGTGATCGCCATTGCACCGAGCGCGAAGGACAGCAAGTTGACGCTCGTGCCGACCCACAGCTGGTCCACCTGTCGCGGCGTCATGTTGCGCTCGGGCTCGGGGATGTGATCGAACCCGCGCACCTCGATCGCGAAGACCTCGTTCCCGTGAGGGATTACCTCCTCCTCAGCCGGCATCGCCATCCCTCCGCATGCGCGCTGCCGTCACAGCCCTGCGAAGGAGTACACGAACGTCACGCCAACGGTGCGCGGCTGCGAGATGATGGCCTGATTGCGGTTGCCGAAGAGCGCGGGGTCCTGGTACGAGGTGATCCCGAGGGTGTTGGTGAGGTTGTTGCAGTAGAGCGCCGCGCTCCACTGGGAGCGCTCGTATGTGAGCCGGGTGTCGAGCATCGTGAATCCCGGCACCGTCGGAATGGTCGCCGACAGCGCCGGCAGCACGTCGCTCTGATAGTGCGCGTTGATGGCGTAGGTCCACGCTCCCCCTGCCCACCTCAAGGCGCCGTACTGCAGACCGAGCACCGCGCTATCGCGCGGCGTGCCCGGCAGCGCTCCGCCGGTCGCCGGAGGCGCGAAGGAGGTATTTGGCTGCTCGAAGAGCGGGCTCAAGGAGGTGAGCTTCGTCTGATCGTAGGTGTAGCCGAAGTGCGCGGTGATGCGGTCCGTGATGAGCGCATCCCCCTCGAGCTCCACGCCGCGGCTATATCCCGAGCCGATGTTGAGAGCGCCCGGGAGCACGAGCGGGGTCAGGTCGACTCCCTCCTGGATGTTGTGCCACTCGATATCGAAGATCGCAAGCGAATAGCGGACGCGCTTGCGAACGGTCCCTTTGAAACCGACCTCATAGTTATCCGCGGTATCGGGCGACACGTGGCTCAGGGCGGCCGGAGTCACGTATGCGCCGGCGAGCTCGCTCGGGGGAAGTGCATTGACGCCGCCGCGCCGGAATCCCTGGGACCACGTCGCGTAGACGAGGTTGTCCCGATTGAAGTGGTAGGCCGTGTTGAGCTTCCACAACGCCCGTCGCCACTGATCGCTCAGAGACTCGTTCGCCGCGTAGTCGGGGCCGTCGAACAGCAGTGCATTTTGCTGTCCCTGGGAGACGGTCTGCTTGAACGCACGCGTGCCACCGGTGAGCGACCAAGCAGAGGTCAGGTGCCAGGTCACCTCGCCGAATGCCGCGAGATCCTTGAACCTCGTCTCGAATGCGTTGATGTAGACGTCGTCCTTGATGATCGGCAGGCCCGCAACGTACTGAATGGGACCCGGCGCATACGCCGTCTCGCCGATGCCGCATTGGGACGGCGTCACCCCATCACCGATGCTCTGGCCGTAGATCGGCTCGCAGGCGTTGTAGTAGTTGAGATATCCGGGATAGAAGTCGTTCTCCTCGATGTCCGTCATCTCCGACCGATCGAACAGGCCGACCAGCCAGTCGATCGGGCCGCCGCTCGTGGAGACGAGACGGAATTCCTGCGCCCACTCCTTGTCGTCGAAGCTCTCCCGACCGACGATGAAGATGCGCGGGTTCTGGCCATAAAGATCCTGAGAGAACGTGAAGTTGACGTACTCCCCGGTCTCATCGACGTAGGAGAGATTGTCGTGCTGCGCCCAGGAGCTCGAGGAGGTGAGTGTCGCGAAACCCAAGTCGTACTGCAGGTCGAGCGCGGCGAGGTTCACTCGATCGCGGGTGGTATCCTGGCCGTTGTCGGCGTTGGAGAGCCGGTCCACGCCCGAGGGAAGCTCAGCCGAGTAAAGCTGCGTGAGCGCGGGAGGATTCGTGTAGTTCCCCGCGGGCAGGTTCGCGCTCGAGATGGGCTGCGTGTACGCGAGCGGGCTCGTCGCGATATAGGGAAAGCCCCCCGCCGTGCCGAGCTGGTAGTAGTAGGAGGCCTGAGCGTGAAACGCATCGCTCGGCTTCCACAGGAGCGAGGCGCGCGCCGTGTTGTACTGATAGTCGTTGGTGTAGTCGCGCCCGTAGATCTCGGGCGGGCTCATCAGGTTCCCGGGCTGCGCGGCGATCGGAGCGCCCGAGGAGTCGAGCCGATACAGGTTCGGCTGATTGATGAAGCCGGCGTCGTAGGTCCACCCGGCGTTGAGACGCAGCGCGAGCGTGTCCGAGAACGGCACGTTCAGCATGCCGTTCACGTCCCCGTTCGGCCGGTCGGTGTGGGCGGTATCGCCGGCGTCGACCTGGACGCGGGCATCGAAACCGGATGGATCGGGCGCGTTCTGCACGAAGCGGATGGTGCCTCCGAGTGAGCCGGAGCCGTAGAGCGTGCCCTGGGGGCCGCGCAGAATCTCCACCCGATCGAGGTCCTGGAGCCTGAGATTGACGAAGAGCGGCGTGTCATCGACGTAGGTGGCGACCGGCGGCACCACGGGGGAGGCGGCAGCGGGCAGCCAACCGGTCGCGTCGCTGTTCAGACCGCGAATGATGAGATTGGCCCCGGTGACCCCGCCGAATGGGCCTTTGTCGGTGAAATCCACGCCCGCCATCGTCTCGGCGAGCTTGCCCACGTCATTGACGCCTTCGCGATCGAGCTGATCGCCGGAGATTGCGGTGATGCTGAGGGGAACGTCCTGCGCGGAGGCCTCGCGGCGCGTGGCCGTTACCGTGACCTCCTCCAGCGTGCCTCCCCCGGCGCTCCCCGATGATGCGGCGGTCGACGCACCCGTGGTCGCGGAAGCTGCGCTCGGCGGCGCCGATCCCGAAGCCGGGTCGGCGCGAGTGGGCGCACCGTAGAGCGCAACCAGCACTGCCGCGGCGACCGGAGTGAGTCGCTCGTGGCGACGCGGGAAGTGAGGTGCGCGAGTTGATGAGCGAGTCATGCGGCGCGATCTCCGTCTGCAAGATGCCCGACAAACTTGCGAGGAGAACCGTGCGTTGAGCCCGCGGCCCGAACCCACACTGTGGAGATCAGCCGGGGACGCCGCAACACCCCGCAAACCAATCTCCCGGGCTTTTATCCCGCCGTGTATCCCTGCGCATCGACGCGCCTGGACTGCCTCTCTCGGACCTGCCGCCTGCGCATCGCACAGGCCGGAACCCTAGACGCACATTTATGCGCCGGATGATGCAATCCGCGTGCCCATCGCACGGCCGCGCGCGGGCATCGCGAAATGCACTTGTTCTGCGCCTCGATAATCTCGAGAGCGCTCGCGCCCGTCGAGCTCCGTGCAGCGATGAGCGCTCCACAAGCGCGCAGCGCACGAGCACCTGCCCCAATTTGGTGAGCAGTCGGACCGGGCGCGACAGGCGCGTTAAAATCGCCGCCACCCACGGGTGCAGGCCGATCCCGCGCCCACGGCGCGAGGAGCCTCCGAATGTCACTCAAGATCGAAGCGGACGCCTACGACTTTCCGTGCCACGGCAACCTGAGCGCGGCGAACACGGCGCTCATCGTGATCGACATGCAGGTGGATTTCTGCGGGCGTGGCGGACTCTCGACCGTCGCGGACGTTGATATCGACATGATGCGCGAGCCGATCGAGCCCATTGCGGCCGCCCTCGCCGCCGCGCGCGCCTTCGGCATGAAGATCGTCTATACGCGCGAAGGTCATCGGCCGGATGGACGGGATCTCACCGCCGTGAAGCGGTTCCGCAGCCGTCTCGGCGGCGCCGGCGTCGGGGATCCCGCGCCGCTCGGGCGGATTCTCATTCGGGGCGAACCCGGCCACGAGATCATCCCCGAGCTCGCCCCGGTGCCGGGCGATCCGGTGATCGATAAGGTGGGCAGCGGCTGCTTCTACGGAACGGAGATGGAGCACCTGCTGCGCACCGGAGGCATCTCGAATCTCGTATTCGTCGGAGTGACCACTGAATGCTGCGTACATACCTCGATCCGCGAAGCATCCGATCGCGGCTTCGACAACCTGTTGCTGAGCGACTGCACGGCTGGGGTGACTCGCGAGCTCAAGGAGGCCGCGGTCGAGATGATCCGCAATCCCTTGACGCTCTTCGGGACCGTCAGCACGGCGGCGGCCTTTCGGCGCGCGCTCCGCTGAGCCGCGCATGAGCCCGCGCACCGCAGCCGCTCGGCCGCTGATCGTCGGCAGACCGGCGCTGGTGCTGGTGGACTTCCAGCGCGGCGGCGCCTACGTGCCCGGGGAAGACGGCGGGGTCCCGCACATGAGCGGCGGCGCGGAGCGGCGGCGAATCGCGCGCAGGCTGGTCGCCGCGGCCCGAAGCGCCGGCGTCCCCGTGATCTTCGTCCAGGAGATTCACCGCACCGATCGGATCGACTTCGGCCGCGAGCTCGATGGGAGCGAGGACGTGCACTGCCTCGAGGGGATGCGCTCGACCGAGATCGCCGCCGAGGAAATCGACTTTCGGCCCGGCGACTACCTCGTTCCCAAGCGACGCTACTCCGCTTTCTACGGGACGGATCTCGAGATTCTCCTGAAGGGGCTCAAGGTCCAGACGCTGATCCTCACCGGTGGCCTCACCGATGTATGCGTCCATTACACCTTCGTCGATGCGCACCAGGGCGACTACTACTGTCGCGTGGTCGAGGACTGTGTGGGCGGCTCGACGCACGAGGCGCACGCGGCGGCACTGCGGGCGATGGAATACCTGCAGAGCGGTGCGCGCCGCCGGAGCGAGGAGATACTGGCTGCATTTGCCGGCTGGAAGCCCGCACCCTACGTGCCGTGCAGCGTTGGCGAGGAGCGGGCATGACGCTGCGGGTGGCTGACCGCTGGTTTGCCTTCGAGCGGATCGAGGACGGCATCACGCGGATCTGGGAGCCGCACGTCGAGCCGGTCATGCGGTGCAATATCTGGCACGTGCGCGGCCGGGACCGCGATCTGCTCATCGATACCGGGATGGGCATTGCGAGCCTCCGCGAGGCGGCCAACGAGGTCCTCGGCAAGGCGCTCCTGGCCGTTGCGACCCACACACACCTCGACCATGTCGGCTCGCTCCACGAGTTTCCCGAGCGCATCGTGCACGAAGCCGAGGCCGAACGGCTGAACGCACCGTCCGACAACTGGAGCATGCTGCGCGCGGATCACCCGGTCGAGTTCATTGCGGGGCTGGAGCGCGCGGGCTACGCGGTTGCGCCCTGCTTCATCTCGGCGCTGCCGCATGCCGGGTTTTCCCTGCGGCACCATGCTTGCCCGCCCGCCCCCCCCACCCGACGAGTTCGCGAAAGCGATGTCATCGATTTGGGCGATCGCGCCTTCGAGGTCTTGCATCTGCCCGGTCATTCCCCCGGTAGCATCGGACTGTGGGAGCGCGCGACCGGGACCCTGTTCTCGGGAGATGCGATCTACGATGGGCCCCTGCTCGATGAATTGCCGGACAGCAACATCCCCGTCTACCTCGAGACCATGCGGCGGCTCGAGCAGCTCCCCGCCCGCATCGTCCACGGCGGACATGAGCCGAGTTTCGACGGTGCGCGTTTACGCGAGCTTGCGCGAGAATACCTGCGGCGGCGCGGATGACGGATCGAGCGCGAGCCCGGTCGCACGCCTCAAGACCGTCGACCCGCTCGCCATCGATTGTGAAGATCACTGCGAGATATCCTTGACTCAGCCGGGCGGCCGCCAAGCGGAGGTGCAGCGTGTTGTACAGACTGGGAGGCATCGGCATCGAAACGGCGAGCGACGACTGGTACGTTGCGCCCGGCGCGTCGGTGATCGGACGCGTACGCTTCGGCATTTCCGCGAGTGTTTGGTTCGGCTGTGTGCTGCGCGGTGACAATGACTGGATCGCCCTCGGTCACCGCGTCAACGTGCAGGATGGCTCCATCATCCACACGGACGCCGGTGTCCCGGTCAGCCTGGAGGCGGACGTATCGATCGGGCATGGCGCGATCCTTCACGGCTGTACCATCGGCGCGGGCTCGCTCATCGCGAACGGCGCAATCGTGCTCGACCGGGTCACCATTGGGCGCCGCTGCCTCATCGCCGCAGGCACACTGATTCCGCCCGGAAAGACGATTCCCGACGACTCCGTGGTGATGGGTAGCCCCGGGAAGGTGGTACGGCAGGTCGCCGATCGGGAGCTCACGATGATGGCTGAGACCACCGAGCACTACGTTGCCCGGATTCGCGAATACCGGCGCGGGCTCGAGGTGGAGCCGCGCGAGAGCCCCCGTCCCGCCGGCTAGACGGCAATCGCCGCGCCGCGGACGGCCTTGCCATCATCGCCACACAGAAAGCGAACCACGCGCGCGATCGCGGCGGGCTGCGTCCAGCGAGCCGGGTCCGCCTTGGGACTTGCGCGTCGGTTGGCCTCCGTGTCGATGATGTTCGGAACGACGGAGTTGGCTCGCACGCCGGTGCCTCTGAGGTCGGCCGCGAGCGATTGCATCAGGGCAAGACCTGCCGCCTTGGATGCCGCGTACGCGGAGGCTCCTTGCGGCGGCGCGACTGCCGCCTTGCTCGAGACATTGACGATCGCGCCTCGGCCGACCCTGAGCATGTGCGGGATGACGGCGCGACAGAGACTGTGCAACGAGAACAGATTCAAGGAGAGCATCTGATCGAGCGATGCTCGGTCGAGCTCCCAGACCGGCGCGCCTCCCGCATAGCCGCCGACGGTGTTGATGAGTGCATCGATTCCGCTCAGCCGACCGACCGCCTCATCGATCAGTGCACGGGTCGATCCGATGTCGGTCACATCGATCCGGTGGCCCTCCAGTCGCCCGGTCGGCCCGTCGATCGACGAGGCAAGCGCATCGAAGCGCGCTTGATCGCGGTAGAGCGCCACCACGACGGCCCCATCCTCGAGGAAGCTGCGCGTCACGGCTTGTCCGAGCGCGCCCGTTGCCCCTGCGATCACGACCACGATACTCACGGGCTTACTCCTCGCGGCGATGTCAGCGCCACAAGCCTGCGTCTGTAATACATAATAGCTCCACGAATCTGCTGCCGTCCCTCTGGCACCCGAACGCCTCGCACCCCACTCATCCGACTGGAGCATCCGCCGTGAGTACTGAGGCCGCGATTCCCGGACTCGTCAGATTGCCTTCACGCCACTCCGTCGCTGCGACGATCGATCGGCTCGAGGCAAGCCTCAAGGAGCGCGGCATCGTGGTGTTCGCACGCATCGATTTCTGCGGTGACGCCGCTCGCGCGGGGTTGCACATGCGCCCCGAGCAGATGCTGATCTTCGGGAATCCGCGCGCCGGCACTCCGCTCATGCTCGAGGTCCCTGCCGTAGGTCTCGATCTGCCGCTCAAGGTGCTCGCGTGGCAGGACGCCGACGGCAAGGTCTGGGTGGCCTACAACGACCCCCACTATATCGTGCAGCGCTACGCAATCACGGCCTCGCTTGCCGTCAATCTGGCCGCGGCGGTGCCGCTGATCGAGTCTGCCGCTGCCTGATACGGAGGAATATGATCCCGAGCTACAGCGATCACGCAGCGAATGAGCGAACGTTTCTCGCCTGGGTGCGGACCGGTATCGCGGTCGTTGCGTTCGGATTTGTCGTCGAGAAATTCAATCTCTTCGTGCTGACCTTCGCCCGCGCAGCCGGCATCGCGGAGCGCGTCCGGCTCGAGCGCCTGGCAGGCTCGCTCGGCCGTTATGAGGGCCTGGCGTTCATCGTCGTGGGCATTGCGATCATCGCGCTCGCGACTGTCCGCTTCGTGCGCACATCGGCACTCATCGACGATCCGGCCGTTCACTCGGCAAAGAGCGTGCGCGCCGAGCTGATCGTCTCCGCTGCGCTCATCGTGCTCGTGGTGAGCTACAGTGCCTACATCGCATTCGACTGATGCGGCCGTCGCAAACGCCCACGGGAGCGCGCGTCTGCGGCTATCTCACCGGCGACGGTTTCAGATTCCAGATGTGATCGGCATACTCGGCGATGGTGCGGTCGCTCGAGAACTTGCCGCTGCAGGCCACGTTGATGATCGCTTTGCGCGTCCACCCCTCGGCATCCGCGTACAGCGCCGCAAGCTCTCGGTGCGCCCGGGCATAGTCGGTGAGATCCGCGAGGTGCCGGAACGGATCACCGTGCACGAGCAATGCCTCGCGGATCGGTGCGAACACGCCCGGCTCGTTGCGGCTGAAGTGATCGCAGAAGATGAGATCGAGCGCCGCCCGGGTCTCGGGCTCGTTCGCGTAGTGCCAGTTCGGATCGTACCAGCCCGCGCTCTCCGCGACCTGCTCGGCCGTGAGCCCGAAGAGAAACAGGTTCTCGGCGCCCGCCTCCTCCGCCATCTCGATCGTCGCCCCATCGCGCGTGCCGATCGTGAGCGCGCCGTTCATCATGAACTTCATGTTGCCGGTTCCGCTCGCCTCGAATCCCGCCGTCGAGATCTGCTCGGAGACATCGCAGGCCGGGATCAGACGCTCCGCCATGCTCACGTTGTATTCAGGAAGGAACAGCACCTTCAGGCGGCCGCGAACGAGCGGATCGGCATTGATCGTTCCGGCGATGTTGTTGACGAGCTTGACGATGAGCTTTGCCAGACGATAGGCCGGTGCGGCCTTGCCGGCGAACAGAAAGACGCGCGGCGGGAGCTCGGC
This sequence comes from Steroidobacteraceae bacterium, assembly GCA_035523875.1. GTDB lineage: Bacteria > Pseudomonadota > Gammaproteobacteria > Steroidobacterales > Steroidobacteraceae > JASHUC01. The sequence continues at coordinate 141,727 of DATKPY010000029.1, read as the reverse complement.
GCCGGGATCCTGCCGCAGCCGGTTGTACAGAACCACGATGTGCAGCACGTTGAGCAGCTGGCGCTTGTACTCGTGAATGCGCTTGACGTGACCGTCGAAGATCGCCGCGGGGTCGATGATCTCACCGCAGCTCACCTTGAGCCAATTCGCGAAGGCGAGCTTGGCGGCGCGCTTGGCCGCTCGGAATTCCTCGCGAAACTCGGCGTCATCGACGAAGTGCAAGAGCTCGCGCAGCTCCTCGAGATCCGTGATCCACCCCGGACCGATGGTCCGCGTGATGAGATCGGAGAGATACGGGTTCGCCTGCTGCAGCCAGCGCCGCGGCGTGACACCGTTTGTCTTGTTGTTGAAGCGCGTTGGAAACATCTCGTTGAAGTCGGGGAGCACCCGCGTCTTCAGGAGCTGCGAATGGATGGCGGCGACGCCGTTGGTGCTGTGCGAGCCCACGACGGCGAGGTGCGCCATGCGCACCTTCTTCACCGGTCCTTCCTCGATCAAGCTCATGCGCCCGACGCGCGCATCGTCGCCGGGAAACGCGCGGCGCACGTCATCGAGAAACCGGTGATTGATCTCGTAGATGATCTCGAGGTGCCGTGGGATCAGTACCTCGAACAGCTCGACCGGCCAGCGCTCCAGGGCCTCCGGGAGGAGCGTGTGATTGGTATAGGCGAGGGTCCGCAACGTGAGCTCCCAGGCATCGGGCCACGAGAGTCCGGCCTCATCGAGCAGTAAGCGCATCAATTCCGCGACCGACAGTGCCGGATGCGTATCGTTCATTTGGATTGCGACCCGCTCCGGCAGCCGCGACCATTCCGCGCCGTCCTTGCGAAAGCGCGCGATGATGTCCTGGAGCGAACAACTGACGAGGAAGTACTGCTGCAGGAACCGCAGCGCCCTGCCCGCGAGTGTCGAATCGTCCGGGTAGAGCACGCGGGTGAGCGACTCCGCGGCGACGCTCTGCAGAACGGCGCCGGCAAAGTCGCCGTGCGAGAACTCGGCGAAGTCGAGCGAGTTCGGCGCGACCGCCGCCCACAGACGCAGCGTGTTGATGCAATGGGCACCGTAGCCCACCACCGGCCGGTCGTAGGCGATGCCGAGCAGGCTCGAGGGCCGATCGCGCTCGATGGTGATCCCCGCCCCCTGCAGCGCGAAGGAGCCGTTGAGCGGCACGGCGTACATGCGGTTCGGGCGCTTGACCTCCCACGGATCCTCGTGACGGAGCCAGTCGTCCGGGCGCTCGACCTGCCAGCCGTTCTCGATCGTCTGGCGGAAGATACCGTACTCGTAGCGCAGCCCGTAGCCGATAGCCGGATACTGGAGCGTCGCAAGCGAGTCGATGAAGCACGCGGCAAGCCGCCCGAGACCGCCGTTGCCGAGACCCGCGTCCGGCTCCTCCTCGATGAGCGCATCGAGATTCCAGTCCTCGCGCTGCATCGCGTGGCGCACGATCGGCTCAGCCGCGAGGTTCATCATGTTGTTGCGCAGCGTCCGCCCGAGGAGAAATTCCATCGAAAGGTAGTGCACGCGCTTCGCCTTCGCCTCCGCGCGCGACAGCCGTGTGCGCGCCCAGCGGTGCGCGACCAGATCGCGGATGAAGCGCGCCGTCGCCTCGAACTTCTGGCGCGACATGGCCGCGCTCGGATTGAGGAGGTGGTTGCAGAGCACGTAGCGGTCGATCCAGGACTCCTCCTGGCCGTCGAGCCCCAGCCGCTGCAGTCGCCGATTGAGCGCGGTGTCGACGCCTGGAATTCGATCGATCTTGGCCGTCATCGGACAATCCTCATTCGGGTGCAGCGCGCGCTCGATGTGAAGTCCAAGACTAGTCGACCGCGCCGGGTTGCCCAGCGAATCGATCAAGGAATCGCGCCGCAGCGTGAGACCTGCGTCACAGCCGGCCCACCGCTCGCGCGGCCCGCAGGTGCCTACCGGAGGTTTCGGGTCGCGATCGACGTGAGCCACGCGGCCTGGCCGCTCGTCCGCGGCATCGCCGCATCCTTCGGGCTTCCGATTCTTCTCGTGGATCGCTACGCTCGCCTCGCGCGCGGTCATCCCGATCCAGTTGCCCGCGCATTCGTGCCGCGCATTCAGCATTCGCTAACACGGTGGAGCTCATGAGGCGCTCTTGCAGGTTCACCCTCTTCACGCTGGGCCTCGTTGCGTCGTACACCTCAGTGGCGGCAAGCCCCGCCCCGGGGCCAGTCAGCGCCTCGGTCAACGAGAGTCGGGAGCTGGCCTTCGCGGTGCGAATGTCCGGCGGCAGTCGGATTCTCGTTCGTGTGTGCCGCCCCGCCACCGAGGCTCCCGCACCGCTCGTTGTCATCAACCACGGCTCTCCGCCGGACCCTGCGGCCCGGCCTCGAATGCAGGTGGGTCGCTGCGGCGAGGAGGCGGCGCAGTGGTTCCTCACACGCGGATACGTGGTCGCCTTTCCGTTGCGGCGCGGCTACGGTGCGACGGGCGGCGCGTGGGCCGAGGGCTACGGCGGCTGCAATCGCGCCGACTACTTCCACGCGGGCCTCGAGACCGCCCGGGACATCGACGCTGCCGTCGAGGCACTCACCACGTTGCCGTTCGTCCGCCCGGAGGGTGTCGTGATCGTCGGTCAGTCCGCGGGAGGTTGGGGAACGATCGCCTACGACAGCGTGCCGCATCCCCGAGTCTCGGCCTTCATCGTGATGGCGGGCGGGCGCGGCGCTCACCTGCGCGATCATCCGAACCAAAACTGCCATCCCGAGAGACTGGCTCAAGCCGCCGCCCGCTATGGAGCGACCGCAACGACGCGGATGCTGTGGGTCTATGCGCTCAACGATACCTACTTTGGGCCTGCGATCGCACGGGCCCTGTACCTGTCCTTCAGCGGTGCAGGCGGACACGTCGACCTCGAGCAGCCCGGCCGCTTCGACGGCGAGGGGCACCACCTTTTCTTTGGACCGGGCGGATCGGCGATCTGGGGGCCGCTCGTTGCGCGCTACCTCGCGCAAGTCTCGGTCTCGAGCGAGTAGCGCCCGCCGTCCGAGGAGAGCCTCGTGTGGTATCGTTCGTCACGATCCGCGGGTACGATGCCCGAGCGTTCCCACAGGTTGCACGCGGCTCACTCGCAATGAGCGGCCTCGAATCCGGCTCTCGTCATGGCGCAAACACCCAGCGAAACGGCGGCCCAGAGCGATACCGAGAAGCCGATTCTGCCGCCCCCCCCGCGCCGACGCCGGCTGCGCCGACGCCCCCTGCTCATCGCGATCGCGGCCGTCATCGTTCTCGCTGCGGTCATCTCCTACTACATCGCCTTCATCGCGCCCTACGAATCGACGGACGATGCGTTCATCGACGGTTACGTGACACTGGTGAGCTCGCGCGTCCCGGGCCAGGTCGTGAGGTTGCTGGTGCGCGACAACCAAGCGGTGCGACAGGGCGAGGTGCTCCTCGAGCTCGACCCGCGCGACTACGACGCGAGTCTCGCGCAGGCGCGCGCCGAGCTCGCGGCCGCCCGCGCCGCGCAGGCGCAGTCCCTGGCGCAGCTCAGTGTCTCGGAAGCGCGCGTCGCGCAGGCGCAGGCCACCGAAACGGCGGTCGAAGCGGATGCCGAGCGCGCGAGCAACGACCTCAGGCGGTACCAATCCGTCGAGTCCCGCGCGGTGTCGAAGACCGCCTTCGATCAGATCAGCGCCGCGGCGCGGTCGACCGCCGCACAGCTGCGCGCCGCGCGCAGTGATCTCGCGGGTGCACGGGCCGGCGTGACGCTGAGCCGGGCCGGCGTGGCCAGTGCCGCCGCGGCCGGTGAGCTCGCGGAGGCCAAGGTGAGGCAGGCCTCGCTCAACCTCTCGTACACGAGGATCGTTGCGCCGGTCGATGGGCGCGTCACCGCCCGCACCGTCGATACCGGCAACTACGTGCAGCCGGGACAGGGACTGCTCGCGCTCGTGCCGCAACACGTTTGGGTTACGGCCAACTTCAAGGAAACCCAGCTCAAGGACATGCGGCCGGGGCAGCCGGCCGATCTGCGCCTCGATGCCTATCCGGATCGCGCGCTCAAGGGGCACGTGGACAGCCTGCAGGCCGGCACGGGTGCGCGCTTCAGCCTGTTGCCGCCCGAGAATGCCGTGGGCAATTACGTGAAGGTCGTGCAGCGGGTTCCCGTCAAGATCGTCTTCGACGGCGCCTTGCCGGCGGATCTCGACATCGCGCCCGGCATGTCCGTGGTTCCCACGGTCAAGGTGCGATGAGCGCGGCCGCATCCGCGGTCGACGCCGCGTGGCGACCACGCGTCAATCCGTGGCTCATCGCGCTGCCGGTGATGCTTGCGACCTTCATGGTCGTCCTCGATACCTCCATCGTCGTCGTCGCCCTGCCCTACATCGCCGGAAACCTCGGTGCGACCCAGGACGAGTCCACGTGGGTGTTGACGAGCTATCTGGTCGCGAACGCCGTCATCCTTCCCGCGAGCGCGTGGCTCTCGAGCTTCCTCGGCCGCAAGAGATTTCTCATCGGCTGCACGATCATCTTCACGCTCGCATCCGTCACCTGCGGTATCGCGGTCACCATGCCGATGCTCGTGGTCTCGCGCGTCCTTCAGGGTCTCGGCGGTGGGGCGATGCAACCGCTCTCTCAGGCGATCCTGCTCGAGAGCTTTCCGCCGACCCAGCGCGGCACGGCGACGGCACTCTTCGGCATCGGGATCGTCGTCGCCCCGATCATCGGACCTACGCTCGGAGGCTGGTTGACCGACGAGCTCTCGTGGCGCTGGACGTTTTACATCAATCTTCCGGTCGGCGTGGCGGCGACCGCGCTCATGCTGCTGCTGATCGAGGATCCGCCCTACATCCGCGCGAGTCGCCCGCGGCGCATCGATGGGGCGGGCTTCGGACTGATGGCGCTTTTCCTGGGAACCCTGCAGATCGTGCTCGACAAGGGTCAGGATGCGGACTGGTTCTCGGCGGTGTGGTTGCGCTGGTTCGCGGGGATCTCCGCGCTCGCGCTGGTCGCCTTCATCGCCCGCGAGCTCCTCATCGATCAGCCGATCGTCAATCTGCGGGTTTTCCGCAATCGCAACTTCGCCTTGAGCAGCGTCCTGTTCGGTCTGTTCGGTCTCGCCCTCTACGCGCTCATCACGCTGCAGCCCCTGTTCCTGCAATCGCTCCTGGGTTACCCGGCCTTCGATGCGGGACTGTCCGTGACGCCCCGCGGTATCGGGGCTACGGTGGCGCTGCTCATCGTCGGCGCCTTGGTGGGACGGGTCAATCCGAAGATCCTCGTCGGCTTCGGTTTCGCCATGCTCGCAATCTCGAGCCTGCTCCTGAGCAGGCTCACGCTGCAGATCGCGATGAGCAGCGTCTTCGTTGCGAACATCGCCGCAGGACTCGGAACGAGCTTCATCTTCGTCCCGCTCACCACGCTTGCGATCGGAACGCTGCCCAACGAGCAGATCGGCAACGCGGCCGGCATCCAGAATCTCGTTCGCAACGTCGGCGGCAGTATCGGGCTTTCCTATGTGGCGACCATGCTGCAGCGCTATGCGCAGGTGCACCAGGCGCTGCTCGTCGGACAGCTCTCGCCGCTCAATCCTCAATACCGCACGCAGCTCGGACTCGCGCAGCGGCTCTTCGAGCGGGGTTTCACGGCTCCGGACGCCCTCAACCGGGCGCGCGAGCTGCTCTATCACCTGCTGCTCGAGCAGTCCCAGTACTGGGCGTTCGTGGATCTGTTCTTCATCATCGGCTGCTTGTGCGGCATTTGCCTTCTGTGCATCCCGATCTTCCGTACGCCGACCACGGTCCATGCCGTGTCCGTGGCCGAGTGAGTGGCAACGCAGATGAAAGAGATCCTGCTCATCGATCGCGAATTCGGCTCCGGCGGCAGCACCATCGGCGAGCGCATCGCGCGGCGGCTCAACTGGGCGCTCTTCGACGAGGAGCTCACCCGCGAGATCGCAGCGCTCGCGCGCATCCCGGTCGACGTATGCCGCCGGCGCGAGGAGCGGATCGACCCGTGGCTGCATCGCCTGGTGAACGTCATCTGGCGCGGCACGTTCGATCGCAACCTCCCCTCCCCGGATCTTGCCATCCTCGACACCGACCGGCTGGTGCGCCTCATCCAGCAAGCGGTCGAACGGGCCGCGAAAGCCAAACCGTGCGTGATCGTCGGACGCGGTGCGCCCTACTTCCTGCGTGAGCGAACCGATACCCTATCGGTGTTTCTCTACGCTTCGCGCGAACTGCGGTTTCGCCGGGTGCTCGCGCGCGTGGGGGACCAGCACGAGGCCGTGGAGCTCGTCGACAAGATGGACGAGGACCGCAAGAAATTCGTCAAGCACTACTTCGGGCACGAGTGGCCGAACCGGCAGTACTTTCACGTGATGCTCAATACCGGAATCGGCGACGACGACACGGTCGAGAGCATTCTGCGCCTGCTCGAGACGCTCAATCGCACCGGCCGGGAGGTCGCGCGATGAGCGGAAAAGCGCTACTCGGATCGACAGTCTCCCTCTTGCTCGCCGGCTGCGTCGTGGGCCCCAACTACCAGGCACCGCGGGCGAGCGCGCCGGTCAAGTGGACCACGCCTCTGGGGGCCGGCGAAACCGACGCTCCGCTCGCGCTTGCGGACTGGTGGCGGAGCTTCAACGACGCAGATCTCGATCGGCTCGAGACCGCGGCCGTCGAGTCGAACCTGACGCTGCGGGCGGCAGAGCAGCACGTCCGCGAGGCGCGCGCCGAGCGCGACTTTGTCGCCGGGGGCCGCTGGCCCTCGGCCGGTACCACGGTCGCCTACTCGAACAACGACTACGGCGCGAATAACTTTCCCCCGCTCCCGCCCGGCACCCCGATCACCTTCAATCTCTACAGCGTCGGCTTCGATGCCGCCTGGGAGCTCGATCTGTTCGGCGGCGTGCACCGCGCGGTCGAGGCATCGAACGCGCAGCTCGGTGCTGCGCAGTACGCGCGGCGCGACGTACTGATCTCGGTGCTCGCCGAGGTGGCGCGCAGCTACATCGAGGCGCGCGGTTACCAGGAGCGGCTCAAGATCACCCGACGGAACATCTCCGCTCAGGCGGACATCGTCGAGCTCACGCGCAGCCGCTACCGCAGCGGTCTGTCGACCGACCTCGATGTCGAGCAGGCGACCGCGCTCCTCACCGCCACCCAGGCGCAGCTGCCGGCGCTCGAGAGCGGCTACGCGCAATCGGTCCATGAGCTCTCCGTGCTCGTGGGCGCGCAGCCCGGCGCGCTGATCGAGCGCATGTCCCGCGTGCAGCCGATCCCGCTCACCCCTCCGGTGATTCCGGTCGGATTGCCCGCGGAGCTCCTGCGCCGCCGGCCGGACGTGGAGCGCGCCGAGCGCGAGCTCGCGGCCGCCACCGCCGAGATCGGCGTTGCGCGGGCGGATCTGTTCCCGAAGTTCTCGCTCACCGGAGGGGTCGGACTCGTGAGCATCTCGGAGTCCCGCTGGCTCGAGTATGCGAGCCGCTACTGGGCGGCCGGACCGGGCATCGAGTGGAACCTGCTCGAAGGCGGCCGGCTTCGTGCCAATGTCCGCGTGCAGCAGGCGCGCGCCGCGCAGGCCTTCGATAGCTACCGGCAGACGGTGCTCACCGCGCTCGAGGATGCCGAGGATGCGCTCGTGGGCTACGCAAAGGAGCAGTCCCGGAGGCAGTCCTTGGCGCAGTCCGAGCGCGCGAGCGCGGCCGCGTTGCACCTCGCGACCGAGCTCTACCGCAGCGGGCTCACCGACTTTCTCACCGTGCTCGACTCCGAGCGCACGCTCTATGGCGCCCAGGATGCGCTCGTCGAGAGCACGCGTGCGGCGTCACTCGATCTGGTGCAACTCTACAAGGCGCTCGGCGGCGGCTGGGAGCAGCAGCCGGCTCCCTCCGCAACTGCCGTGCGGCAGATGAGCTCCGGCCCGTAGGCCGATGGCGCGCGATGCCCAGGGGAATGAGGCCGCGAGTGCTTCTCCTCCCGTTGAAGTGCCGTTCGCCGAGCTCGCACCCCAGACTTTGCGGCGTCTGATCGAGAGCGTCATCCTGCGCGAGGGGACCGACTACGGGCAACGCGAGCGGACCCTCGAGGAGAAGGTCGCCGAGGTGCTCGAGCGGCTGCGCCGCCGCGAGGCCCGAATCGTCTTCGACCCGCAGACCGAGACGGCCGACATCATCGCCTCGGCGCCGTCGACGGCGCACCATGCCTGAGGCACGCGAGCCGGTCGTGAGCGGCTCCTCGCGGACGTGCGGACGCGGCGTCGCGGTGATGGTATGCGGGACGACGAGCGGAGCCGGCAAGAGCTTCCTCGCCACCGCGCTTGCGCGCTGGTACGCGCGCCAGGGGCTCAAGGTCGCTCCGTTCAAGGCGCAGAACATGAGCAACAACGCCCGCGTCGTCGCGGACGGGGAGATGGCGAGCGCGCAATACTTCCAGGCGCTCGCGGCGCGCACCACCCCGCAGGTGCGCATGAATCCGGTGCTGCTCAAGCCGGAGCGCGACACCCACAGCCAAGTCATCGTGCTCGGCCGGCGCGACGACCGGATTGCCGCGATGGAGTGGCGCAGCCGCTGCGCGATGCTGTGGCCGCTCGTGCGCGATTGCCTGCTCGGCTTGCTCAGCGAGCACGACGTACTCGTGATCGAGGGTGCGGGCTCGCCTGCCGAGATCAATCTCCACGCGACCGATATCGTCAATATGAGAGTCGCAAGGACCGCCGCGGCGGCCACACTCCTCGTCGCAGACATCGATCGCGGTGGCGCGTTCGCTCATTTGTACGGCACGCATCAACTGCTGCCTCCCGAGGAGCGGGCCCTCATCCGCGGCTTCGTGCTCAACAAGTTCCGCGGCGACGCGCGGCTCCTGGCCCCCGGTCCGCAGCGGCTCGAGGAGCTGACCGGCGTGCCGACGTTGGGCGTACTGCCGCTCTGGCACGCGCACGGCCTGCCCGAGGAGGATGGGGTCAACGAGTGCTCGACAGCCGGCGGTGCGGGTCCGCGGATCGCCATTGTGAGCTATCCGCACATCAGCAACCTCGATGAGTTCGCACCGCTTCGTCGCATCGCAGGCGCTCGAATCGCCTGGGCGCGCACGGACGATGCGATCGCCGAGACGGATCTGCTGATCCTGCCCGGCTCCAAGCACGTCGCCGCGGATCTCGAATGGCTGCGCGCCCATCGGCTGGACCACGCGGTCGCTGCGCACGTGCGCGCGAACCGGCCCACGCTCGCGGTCTGCGGGGGACTGCAGATGCTCGGACACGCGATCGCCGACCCTCAGGGCGTCGAGGGGGCGGCGCAGGGGCTCGGCCTGCTGCCCTACTCCACGGAATTCGCACCGCTCAAGCGCTACGCGCACGGCTCTTATACGCTCGCTGCGCTCGAGGATTACTGGCGTCCGCTGAGCGGCCTCGAGCTCCAGGGCTACGAGATCCGTCACGGCCACACGCGCGCGCTCGGCGACCGTGCGACCCCGGCCGCGCTACACCCCGTGCTACCCGATCACACCGGCTGGCAATCGGGCGCCGTGCTCGCGCTCTACGTCCACGGGCTGTTCGAGAACTCCGCCGTCATGCGCGCCCTGTTCGGGCAGCAAACGCCCACGCTCGAGGATACCCTCGATGGCCTCGCGGATTTCCTCGAGGAGCACATTGCCGAGGAGCGACTGCGCGCCCTGCTCGATGATGCCGGCGCTCGCCGCTGAGTGCGGTCGCAGCGCCCTACGCCGATTGCGGATCGAGTGCGAGCAGTGCAAAGCTTGCAAGCCAATGCTCACCCATGTAATCGCCCGCCACGTGCTCGAGGGCGCTCGCAAGGTGCTCTGCGATCGCGCGCTCCGCGCGCAGCCGAAGCGGATCGGACGGGGAAAGATCGGCGACGATGAGTCGCCAGCACCACGCACGGGCGAGATTGAGCCCATCGAGATGGGCAATCTTGCCATCGCTGCGATCGCTCACGATCGCCGGAGAGAATAGCGCCGCGGGCGCACCGGCTGCGGCATCCGGCAGGAAGCTCGCGAACCATCGGCGAAACTCCCGCTCCGACAGCACCTCGTGCATCAGCGCGGCCTCGGTGAGCGCAGGGGAGAGGAACTCGTCCTGCGAGGGCTCCCACGCCCCGTAACCCCGGTCGGCTGCATACCAGCGCTGCGCCGTCTGCGCCACGAGCTCGCCGAGCGCGGTGTCGCCCGCCGCGCGCGCGTAATCGCGTGCGAGCAGCAACGCGAAGGCGCTGTTCGAGTGCACCCCGGCGCGCACCGGATAGGTGGCGAGCGGCAGGTACCCGGCGAGCCGGCGCACGAACTCGGCGCCGAGCGGCGCGAGCGCTTGCGCCCAGCGCCGGCCCTCGGCGCTCGCGTGGCGCAGCAGCTCGCCCGCCAGCATGAGTGCCCACGCCCAGCCATAGGGCCGCTCGAATCCGCGGGTCGCGGGGCGAGCGAGGTAGGCGAGCTCCCCGGCGACCTTCGCCGCGGTGAGTTGCGCATCGAGGAGCGCGCGAATGTCGGCGGCCGCATCGAGCCGCGGAAAGCGGCGATAGATTCGGGCGAGGAGCCAGTGGCCGTGGACGCAGGAGTGCCAATCGAAGCTGCCGAAGAAGATTGGGTGCAGCGCCCGCGGCGCGCGAAGGTCCTCCGGCGCTTCGAGGACGTGATCGAGCTTGTTCGGGTACTCGCGCGTCACATGCCCGAGCGCGAGACGCGCGAAGCGCGCGGCGAGCTCGGGTGTCGGATGGGCCGCCACGGCGAGCCACTCAGAGCCGGAAGAGGAGGACATACATGAGAACGACGTTGCACGCGAGCAGCGGGATGGCGGTCGGGATCTGTACGCGGATCACCGCGTTTCCGGGCAGCTCGAGCAGCGCCGCCGGCACGATATTGAAGTTGGCGGCCATCGGCGTCGCGAGCGTGCCGCAGAAGCCCGAGAGCATGCCGATCGCCCCGACGATCGCCGGATCGCCGCCGAAGCGGTGGATGATGACCGGCACGCCGATCGCTGCGGTCATGACCGGAAAGGCGGCAAATGCATTGCCCATCACCGTGGTGAGGAGCGCCATGCCGGTGCAGTAGGCGGCGACGGCGGCGAAGTGGTGTCCGAGCGGCAGCCACGCGGTCGCGATGCGGCCCACCGCCGAGCCGACGCCGGAGAGGGCGAACACGGCACCGAGCGCAGCGAGCATCTGCGGCAATACCGTCGCCCAGCCGATCGTGTCGGCGAGCCGCCGGCCCTCCTCGAGCGGCGCGAGCGCAGGCGGCTTGAGCAGCCACAGCGCAACCAGGAGCGCGACCGCGATGCCGAGCGCGAGCGCGACGACGGTCACTTGACCGGCGGCGACCAGGTGCAGGCGCCCCACGGGAATGCCGAGCGTGAGTGCGCCGGTGATCGTGACCGCGGGAATGACCAGGGTCGGGATGAAGAGCGTGTCGCCGCGTGCTTTGGCACGCGCCTCGCGCTCCGCGGGCGCGGCGCTTCCGGACTCAGCGCGGCCCATGGTGCCGCTCCCCGCAACCAGCACCAGCGCGAGGACGAGCACGCCGTTTCCCAAGTCACTGAGCTCCGCGCCAAAGAGAAAGCTCGTGGCGAGCAGGCCCCAGAAGAGCGCATTGCCGCCGCGCCGCCGGCGCCTGCCGTCGCACAGGCTCAGCATGGCGAATCCGGCGAACATCACCCCGGCGAGCCAATAGACCTGCGTGAGACCGATCATGACCGGCTCGCTGCGCTCAGCCGCTCGAGCGTCCCATCGAGCCGCCACAGCCGCACGCCGTGGATCGCGAAGGCGAGGAGGGCCGTCGGCAGGGCCCACAGCGAAAGGCGCAGCGCCTCGACCTCTACCCCGCTTTGCGCGAGTGAGGCCTTGATGAGCAGTACCGAGCCCACCGCGATGAAGATGTCCTCGCCGAAGAACGCCCCCACGTTGTCGGCCCCTGCCGCATGGGCGCGAACCAGCAAGCGCATCGCGCTCGAGAGCGCGCCCAGGCGCGCTTCCGCCGCGCCCTCGGCCATCGGTGCGATGAGCGGGCGGACCATCTGCGCGTGTCCGCCAAAGGAGGAAAGTCCGAGCGCCATGGTGATCTGACGCACGGCCAGGTAGACGAGCAACAGACGCCCCGCCGTGGCGACGCGCAACCGCGCGATCAGCACCCGTGCCCGCTCCTGCAGTCCCTCGCGCTCGAGCAAACCGATGACCGGCAGCACCAGCCAAACAATCGAGACGTAGCGGCTCGCGTTGTAGGCCTTCCCGAGCGCAGCGAGAATCTGCAGCGGCGCCATCCCGCCGGCGATACCGCTCACCAGCGCCGCGGCGAGGATGGCGATGAGCGGATGGAGCCTGAGCGCGAACCCGAGAACGAGCACCGCGACGCCGAGGAGCGGCCACATGGCAGTCATGGAGTCGCGCTCGAGTTCACGCAGTTCTCCCCTTGGCAAGCGTGCACGTCGCGCGGATAGTACCCGTATGGCGTACCGTCGTGACGAAAACAAACCGTCCGCGCCGCGCACCGTTCACGCCGGGACGAATGCGATCGATGCGCGCTACGGCCTCGAGCCCGTGTTCGAGCCGGGTCGAGAGGGGGGAGCCGATCGCAGAGCCGACGGTTGCGAGCTCCGCAGGATTCGCTGCCCGTACTGCGGCGAGCGCCAGGAAACGCTCATCGACGCGAGCGCCGGCTCCGCAAACTACTTCGAGGACTGCCAGGTGTGCTGTCGGCCGATCGAATTCCACGTGGAGATCGATGCGGGCGGCACGCTCGTGGCGCTCGAGACGCTGCGCAGCGACTAGTGAGCGGCAGGCGCGGGCGCGCTGCCCCCGAGCGGCAGGTCCGGTACGCTCGGGACGCCGAATTGGCCACGCAGCTCGCCCAGCTTCGTGAGGTCGATGTTCCCAACGAGATTGACGAGCGTGAGCTCGCGCGGCTTCGCGACGAAGATCACCATCCCCTGCACGCGATGATTGTCGCGGTGCACGCAGATTTCGACGTTCTCGTCCGTGGAGGTCTTGTGGACCGAGATCATCGGTACCCACCCCGCCCCGCTCAGCTGCTGCACGATGAGACTCACGTCGCTCGCCGAGTATTCATGATCGTGCGCGAACTTGAAGCTGCGCACATATACGCCCTGCAGCCCCTCGGCGACCGCACTCGCTTGCGCGTCCCCATCCGACTGCATGAACTGCTTGCCCATCCGCAGCATGTTCCCATCGAGCGAGACGACAACCGAATCGATGGCACGCTTTGCCAGCCGGTCGAGGTCAGGGGGAAGCTGCACGCGTCCGGCCTGCGCGAGTGCAGACAGGGGCGCCGCGAGCAGGCACAGGCTCAACACTAGGCAGCGGTAGCGCATGGGATTCTCCTCGATCAATCGTGACTGTCGAATTGCGGCCGGCGATCCGCACGCGAGCCGCCTGAATCGGTCTTCGTCGATAGATCCCCGTCGGCATCGGACGCCGACAGACTGCTCGCGAGCGCGAGTGCGCTCGTGAGCTGGGCGCTCGCGAGCGAGAGGGCGGTCCTGATCTGCTCCCCGGCCCGCTGCGCTCGATCGACATCGGCGCGGTGCACCGACCACGCCAAGCCGCCCGCGACCACCATCCCCGCAGCGACGCTCGCCGCGAGCCCCGTCACGGGCCAGCGCGCGCGCATTTGGGCCGCAGGTCCCGCCGTGCCACCTGCGCGCGCAATCGCCGCCGCCACTCGCGATTCGAGGCCCGGCGGCGGCTCGACAGGCCGCAGGGCCTGCCGCAACCGCGTCTCGAGCTCAGAGGTGTCTCGCTCATTCATGCACGTGTGTCTCCTGGCAGCGCACGCGCAGCCGCTCGAGCGACCGCTTGAGATGGCTCTTCACCGTGTTCACGGAGATTGCAAGCTCCGCGGCGATTTCCGCCGGATCGAGATCCTCCTGGAACCGCAGCAGCAGGACGAGCCGAGGCATCAGGGGCAGCGCGCCGAGGAGGTGTGCGAGCTGCCGCGTGAGCACGGGATCCGCGCCGCTGTCGGCTGTGATCAGCGCCGCGTCGCCCGCGACCCCCTCGAGTGGACGGATCTCGGGAATCCGTCGCTGTCGACGCACCCGATCGATGATCCGGTGCGTCGTCGTGCGGCGCAACCACGCTCTCAGGTGTGTTGCCGACTGCACGCGATCGAGGCTTCGGTAGAGCTGCACGAAGACATCCTGTGCCAGTTCCTCGGCGTCGGACCGGCTGCCGAGCGCACGCAGCGCGAGGCTGTACACCGCGCGCTGGTGGGCGCGCACGAGGCGCGAGAACGCCGCACCATCGCCGGCTCGCGCCGCCTCGAGCGCGTCGTCCTCCTCGCAGCTCAGCTCCCGGGCCTCGATGAGCAGGCAGGGCGTCGACGGGCGGTCCATATACACTCAAGATACGCTCGCGAGGGGCCTGGCGGGTGCAGCGCGCCGCACGATCAGGGTCCGCGTACGCCCTGCAGCGAGCGCGGTTGATGAGCGCGTCACAGCCTGCGGCTCGCCGGCCCTGCATGATAGAGTTGTCGCGGCCGGGCCAGCCGTCCGCCGTCGCAAACAAGACCATTTGAGGGAGTCGTCATGAGATCAGCGGGTTTTATCGTGAAGGGCGCCGTCCTCGCAATCGTGGTCGCCGTCTCGCTCGCATCGACCGGCGCATCCGCTGACCCTGTCCGGGACTGGCACGATCTTGCGCGCGTCCACGATCAGGTCGTGCGCGCCATCCAGGAGATGGAGCGCGCGCGTGCGGCCAATCACTACGACATGGCCGGTCACGGGCTGCGCGCCGAGGATCTGCTGCGCCGCGCGGAGCGCCAGCTGCAACTCGCGATCGACGCGGCCAAGGCGAGCCCCTAGCCAGGCCGCGCGCGCTCTTGCGCGCGGCGCCGGCCCGGAAGCGCGCATGCGGTTCCCTTCGAAGGTGGACGGGAGCCTCCACGCCATCGCAGGCGCGAGCGTGCTGGTCGCGCTCGCGGCATTGCTCCTCGGCCCGAGCCACGCCACGCGCATGCTCTGGATTCCCGTCGCGACGGTGGTCCTCGTTGCGGCAACCGTGGTGTGGGTCAGCTGCTCGACGTACTACGAGCTCGAGCGCGATGCGCTCGTCGCGCACTGCGGACCGTTCTCGTGGCACGTGCGGTTCGCGGAGATCTCCTCGGTGCGCGCATCGCGGACGACCCGCTCCGGTCCGGCGCTGTCGCTCGATCGCCTCGAGATCGCCTACTCGCGCGGCCGGATACTCGTGATCTCCCCGGCCGACCAGGCCGGGTTTCTCGATGCCTTGAGGCGGCGCGTGCCGTCTCTCGCAGCCTAGCGCCTCGGCAGCGCGCGCCGCTGCTTGACGAAACCGCGAGCGAGTGGCTTGCTTGCGGGCATGGCGAGCACCGCACCCTTCTCCGCCGAATGTCCCGCGTGCAATCAGGAGCGCCTGCTCACCGGCTACACCCGCGAGGAGCTCCGTGAGCTGCTGCGCTCGGGCTCGGTGATCGAGGCCTACTGCTCGAGCTGCGATGAGTCCTGGCCGATCTCGACCGAGGAGCGCGCCGACCTCTCGCGATTGCTGAGCCGCGAGCGCTGAGCCGCGGCCGGGCAATGTGTGCTACGCGCCATTGCGGCGTGCGCGGCTCACTTCTTCATCCGCAACGGGCCCATGAAGTCGCGCTTGCCAATCGGCACGCCCTTCGCTCGCAGGATGTCGTAGGCGGTGGTTGCGTGGAAGTAGAAGTTCGGCTGCGTGAAGGACAGGAGAAAGCTCTCCGCGGTGAACTCGATGCGCCGCTCGCCGAATACGAACGCCATGTCGCGGCCGATGAACGATTCGACCTCGGCGCGCTCGATGCGTGCAAGGCCCTCGACGGTCTGTGCGATCCGCGTCTTGAGCGCGGGGAAGCTCTCCGGCGGCGGCGTCATGTCAGGTGAGAAGACCCCCTTGCGCACCGCCTCGATCGCCCCGAGCGAGTGCACCGTGGTCGATTTCACCTGGTAGGCAAAGGGCAGCATATCCTCGGCGAGCCGCGCCTGGATGAGCGTCTCCGGCGCAAGCTTCTTCTCGGCACAGAACGCCTCAGCCTTGCCGAGGAGGCCCGTGACGGCCTCGAGGGTCTGGCGATAGCACGCAACGGTCGCATCGTAGAGCGAAAGCGGCATGGGATTCCCCGGAGTGGTATGAACGGAGGAATCTTAAGCGCGCGGACGCGGAACCGAAAGCGCACGCTCCGCTTACCGCGCAGGAAAGCCCTCCGGAGGCCGCACCGGGTGCTGCGAGTCATAAATGGGGTTGTAGAGGAGCGTGCCGAACACCTTGAGCGCCTCCCGGCGGCGCACGTTGATCGGCTCCTCGGGCAGCGCGCGCACCAGCGCATCGCTGCGGGCAACGAGTCCGGCGCGGAACTCCGGATGCGTCATGATGAAGAGGTCGCCCCGGCGAATGCCATTGAGCACCCGCTCACCCACCTCGAGCGGATCCATGAAGATCTCGGCGAAGTTGAGCGGCGCGCCCGATCCGGCGGGCGGCGGCCGTGGGCGCGGCGGCGGCGCGTGCGTGCTTTTCAGGTGCTCCGGGCGCACGGCCTGAGTCGACTGGGCGAGGTTGGTGGTCACCGGGCCCGGAAAGAAGACCGAGGCACCGACGCGCGTACCCTTTAGATCGCTCGCGAGCGATTCCATCATCCCGGCAACCGCAAACTTCGAGGTGCAATAGAGCCCGGCCCCGCCCACTGCCGAGAATCCACCCGTCGAGGAGGTTGAAACCACGTGTCCGTCCTCGCCGTGCGCGAGGATCCGCGGCAGCACCGTCACCAGCCCGTTGACGACGCCGCCCACATTGACGCCCAGGCAGAAGTCCCAGTCCTCGAAGGTCGCGCTCTGCATCGGCCCGGCGGGGCCGACCCCGGCATTGTTGATGAGGACGTGGATCCTGCCGAACTTCCGCTCGGCCTCGTCCGCGGCGCGCGCGTACGCGGCGCGGTCCGTCACATCGAGGCTCACCGGATGCACGGGCTCGCCGGTGCGGCGAAAATGCCCCATGGCCTCCTCGAGCGCAGCGGGCCGCACATCGGCGATCACCACCTTCATTCCGTGGCGCGCGAATGCCTTGGCCATGCCGAGGCCCATGCCGCTCGCCCCGCCGGTGATGAATGCGACTCGGCCCTCGACCTCCTTCACGAGCCGCCACCTCGGTGAGCCGGCGGGCGATTGAATGCAGTCGCGCCGGATGCCACGAACAGGTCGGTGAAGGGATCGTCCGGCTGCACCGGCGCGGCGCCCTCGCGAATGGTCGTGCGCCGCATGTCGCGCCGGTGAGTGAGATCCTCGAAATCCCCACCGCGATGCATGCTGCAGAGGTTGTCCCAGATGCTCATGTCGCCACGCCGGTACGTGACGTTGAAGACGTACTGCGGCTGAGTCGCGAACTCGATGAGCTCGCGCAGCAGCGCGCGACCTTCATCGCGCGGCATTCCAAGGATATCCCGCGCATGGGCGGCGACGTAGAGCGCCTTACGGCCCGAGCCCTCGTGCACGTGCACCAGGGAATGGACAGCGTGCGGCCGCGCGTCGATCTCCTCCTCCGTGAGCGGATAGCCGGCGCGGCTGCGCGACCACCACAGCGAGTGTCGCACCTTGAGTCCCTCGATCCGGTCCTTCATCGCCTGCGGCAGATCCGCGTAGGCGCTGCGCGTGTCGGCGAACCAGGTCTCACCGCCCACCGGCGGTGCCTCATGGCAGAGGAGCAGCGACTGTGCCGAGCGAATGTCCATGAACGAGGAATCGGTGTGCCAGAGCCGGTCGCCGCGCTTGTGCAGCCGCAGCAGCTCATCCTGGATGATGTTGCCCTCCGCATCGAGGTTGCTCGCGTCGAAGATCTCGCGGTGTCGATGCCGGTACGGCCGGCCCTGCATCCGGGGCGCGAGCTCGATGTGGCCGAAGATGCGGCTGAAGGCGATGTGCGTCTCATCGTCGAGGCCCGTGTCGCGCCACACGGTGATCCCCCAGGTGTTCTGCGCGTCGCGGATTGCCCGGCGCGTGGCCTCATCGAGCGGTCGGGTGATGTCGACGCCGGAGACCTCCGCGCCGAAGCGCGGCAGTATCGGCTTGATTGTCAGGCTCATGTCATCCTCGCTCTTGCGTACCCGCGGCCGAGCTCACCTTGCCGGATCCCCCCTATCCCACATGACCCCGCGCTCGCGGGGGGGTTCCAGGGGGGCGCACGGCTCCAGCGCCCATTTTGACCGGCGGGCAAATTGTAGTGGCAGCCGGGTGACATATCGAGGCGCTGGCACCTCACAGGCGTGCACGGTTCCTCACGCTCGCGAAACCACGAGACTATGCTCCATCGTGGGTGCCGTGACACCCGCGGCGCGAGGTCTTCGGTGCTGCGCTACCTGCGATTGGCCCTTCAGGCCGCCCCCCTGCTGCTCGCCGGCACGTTCACGATCGCGCTCGTCCTCGCCGCGCAGCTCGGACTGTTCGGCATCCCGCTCGCGGTGATCCTCGTGTTCTGCTTCTTCAAGTACTGCTTCGTGCTGCTCGATGCGGCGATCGCCGGCGAGCGCGAGGCTCCGGTCCTCTCCCTCGAGATGTGCAACCCGCTCGATGAGCTGCGGCCGCTCGCGCAGCTCCTGCTCCTGCTCATCGGGGTCGCGCTCGTGCTCTACTTACGCTCACTCGGCGGCACTCCCGTGCTCGTGGCCTCCGCGCTCCTGCTGATTGCGCTCCTCCCGGCCCACATCGCTCTGCTCGCCGTGAGTCACAGCCCGCTCCATGCGCTCTCACCGCGGGCGCTGCACGCGTTCATGCGCGGTCTGGGGCGTGACTACTTCGCACTGGTGCTTGCGCTGCTTGCGGCCACGGCGTGCGCCTACGGCCTGTGGCTCGCGAGCGCCCCGCTCGCCGTGCCAATCGCGCTCTCGCAGCTCGCCTTTCTCACCCTCTTTGCCTTCACCGGCGGCATCATCCACAAGCATCGCCTGCTGCTCGGCATCGAGATCCGCTCGGTCGAGGAGCGCGCGGCCGAGCGGGTGCGCTCGGAGCACCTTGCCGAGCGTCACCGCATGCTCGACCGCGCGCATACCCAGGTGCGTCTGCGACGCATCCCCGCTGCGTGGCACGAGCTCGAGCAATGGATTGCGGCGCATGGCCGCGGCGGTCACGCGTGGCGCGAATACGCAGCGCTGCTCGAGGCCGCCTCGATGTGGGACGATCCGAGGGTCGCCGATCTGCTCGCGGATGATTATCTCGCGCAGCTGCTCACGCGCCGGGAGAACGGCATGGCGCTCGAGGTGCTGGCGCACCGGCTCGCTTCGCACGCGGGCTACCGGCCGGCCTCCCCGGAGCACGCCCGCCGGCTCGCGGAGCTGGCCCGACTTGCGGGCAAGGCCGCGCTCGAGCGCCAGCTCACCACCGCAGCAGGCGGCGCGGCGCACCAGCCTCACGCGCGACGCGGCTCGTGATAAAGTCGTACGCGATGTCGCTCGGTCGGTGCATCCTCCTCTGGAGCGCGGCGCTCGTGTGCGCAGGCTCGGTAGCGCCGCAGGCGCTCGCGGCCCACCCCGATACCGCATCCACCTGCTTTCGGCCCGGGGATTTCGCGAGCTGGAAGGCACCGGATGCGAAGACGCTCTATATCCGTGTGTTTCCCGATCGCTTCTTCCGGCTCGACCTCGCCGGCAGCTGTCCCACCCTGCTGTTCCCGGACGCCCATCTCGTCACCCGATTCGATTCGACCAATCTGGTCTGCAGAGCGATCGACTGGGACATCGAGGTGCGCTACGGCCTCGCCGGTCCGCAGCGCTGCATCGTGAAGTCAATGCGCGTGCTGTCGAGGAGCGCTGCGGCGCGCCTCCCCAAGCGCGCGAGGCCCTAGTCGGATGGGTCCCATCCTGCGCGGGCTCCTGCGGAGGGTCCCTGCCGCACTCCTCGGCGGTGCCGCGCTCGTCGCCGCGGCCCAGACTCCCTCGCCCGCGCAACTCAACTCCGCGGCCGCCGATGCGCAAAGCCGCGTGGATCGCGCAGTCGCCCTGGCGGCCCGCCTCGAGCACGATCGCTCGACCGCGGCGTTGCTGATGAGGGCGGTGGGCGTGCTGCTCGTGCCCGATTACGCGCGCGTCGGCTGGATTTCAGGCGGCCAGGGCGGCGCCGGCGTGCTGCTCGTCCGGCGCCATGGCAGCTGGAGCGCGCCCGCCTTCTACACGCTCGGCGGCCTCGCCCTCACGCTGCCGGCGAACGGAGATGGCGGCCCGCTCGCGCTCTTCCTCATGACGGGGCGGGCGGCGGGCGAGTTCCGGGAGCGCTCGAGCAACTGGCGGCTCGGCGCGGCTACCAGGCTCACGCTCAAGGCAGTCTCAGGCGATCAGGTGTCCGTGTCCCCCGCGGCGCCTGCCGATGTCCTGGTGTGGGCGGCGAGGCCGGACCTGCTGGCAGGCGGCGCGCTCGGCGCGACCGCTCT
Source organism: Steroidobacteraceae bacterium (assembly GCA_035523875.1). Classification (GTDB taxonomy): domain Bacteria; phylum Pseudomonadota; class Gammaproteobacteria; order Steroidobacterales; family Steroidobacteraceae; genus JASHUC01. Next base: position 121,347 of record DATKPY010000029.1, on the reverse strand, counting down.
GAGCGCGGACCGCGTGCTCGACGAGGCCTACTACCAACGCCTGGCGAGCACCGGGGAGATTCTGGCCGGCGCGGTAGGCAACCGCGGCAGCGCGCGCTTGCGGGCAGTGCTCGACGCACGGGTCGCAACCAACGAGTGACTCTCTCCAAGGGGAGAGATGCGCATGGCCCCTACGGGCCAGAGCACCTCGCTCGCTTGCCCGATGGCTCGGGCGACGCCGTGCGGCGATGCTATCGGGGTCGAGGCATTCCGCGACCCTTTTCCGCCACTGGCTTCGTTTACCCGGAACGATTGGCTCTTCGGATTGACCCCCTCATTCCGGCTGACACCGGGACGGCCGACCCCCCTCGGCCGGCGAGGCCAGTGGCGATTCTCGCGGACACGATCTCCGATACCGGTTTGACGTTCGCTGCGGTGCGCTGCATATTCTGCTGCGCCCGCGCTCGCAACGGCGCGGACGCGCGGCGTGCCCGAGCCGGCCGCGCATAACAACGTCAGGGGAGAGCACCATGCGCGGGCCGCTTCGACTCACCGTGGCCGTGAGCCTCCTCGCGGTTGCCGCATCGGGCGGTCACGCATGGGCGCAGTCCCGCACGCCGCTGTCCAATCACACACCGTGGTACGTCGGGCGCGCTGCCGACCTTGGACCGGCGGATCCGCACGAGGTCATCACCGTCTCGCTGCACCTGAAGACCGAGCAGGGGCTCGATCGGGCGCTCGCGGGCCTCTACGATCCGCAATCCCCAACGTTTCACCAGTGGTTGACGAGCGCGGAGCTCGCTGCGCTGCTCGCCCCACAGCCCGCCGACGAGCAGAGCCTCAAGCGCTTTCTCGGAAACCATCATCTCGAGCCCGTCTCGAGCGCGCCCGGCACGCTCGCCGCCCGCGGAGCCATCGGCGACATCGAGTCGGCGTTCGACGTGTCGATCGATCTGTTCCGCGTCGATGGCCTCATCGTGCGCGCCAACACCACCGACCCCAAGCTCCCCGGTGAGCTCGCAGCGTCCGTGAGCGCGGTGAGCGGGCTCGCTCAGCACCTGATGAGGCCGCATCTCGCATTCGCGCAGCCGGCGACGAGCGGAGCGTTTCAGTCCGTTCCGCTGGGACAGGTCGCAGACGGGCTCTTCTACTCCGCGCAGTGCTTTCTCCCGCCCGTGCAGGTGACGTTCCATTCCGCTACGGCCACCGCGGTTTATTTCGGCAATCGCTTCGGGCAGAGCATCAGCAACACGACGCCCGGCACCTGGGCGCCCTGCGGCTACCAGCCGAGCGATATCTGGACCGCCTACCATCTGAGCCCCCTCTATCAGAACGGCATCGACGGCACCGGCGAGACCATTGCGGTGATCGAGGCGTATGGCTCCAGCACGATTCAGACGGATGCGGCGGAGTTCTCCGCCGTCTATGGACTGCCCGCCCCCAACATCACGGTCATCGGCACGCCGAGTGCGGCGCCGTACGATTCCGACACCACGCTGTCGGGCTGGGCCGATGAGACCTCCCTCGATGTGGAATGGGTGCACTCCATCGCCCCGGGTGCCGGCATCGTCGTCGTCGTCTCCCCCGATGAGACGACGCAAAACCTCGCGAATGCGGTCGCTCTGGCAGCCTCCCTCCCCGGCGTCGTCGCAATCAGCGGCAGCTTCGGCTGGCCGGAGTCCGAGCAGGATGCGGCCACGTTCGCCGCGTTCGAGCAGGCGAACAAGCTCGCGGCCGCCCGGGGCATCTCGGTCGACTACTCCTCAGGGGACGCCGGGGACTACGTCGCCGCGCTCGGCTACTCGGATGTCGAGTACCCGGCGAGCTCCCCTTGGGCGACCGCGCTCGGCGGGGTGAGCGTGGGGTTGCACAAGGACGGCTCGATCGCCATGCAGACCGGGTGGGGCGCCAACATCACGCGCATCGCCGACACCACCGCCCTCGGTAATCCGCCGCTCGTGCCACCCCTGCAGGAAGGATTCCTCTACGGCGCCGGGGGCGGTGAGAGCGGCGTGTTCCACAAGCCCCCGTTCCAGCGCCGCCTTGCGGGCCCCAAGCGCCTGCTGCCGGATGTCTCCTGGGTCGGCGACCCCTACACCGGCGTTGAGGCCATCGTCTCCGCCGACGACAGTGGTCACAACTTCCTCGTCGGCGTGGTGGGCGGCACCAGCGTCGCCTCGCCAATGTTCACGGCCCTGTGGACCCTCGCCAATGAGCAGGCCGAGCAGCTCCTCGGCACCGCCACCTACACGCTCTATGGCTTGAGTTCGCGGGCGCTCACCGACGTGCTGCCCGTGAGCTCGCCCAGCAATCCGGCGGGATTCATCCTCTCGAGCACCCGGCCGAAGCTGCAAGTGGAGTCTGCGCGTGACCTCGCGCAGCCGTTGAGCGGCGGTGAGTCCTTCTACAGCGCCCTGTTCGACAGCAACGTCACCACGCGCTGGTTCGTTCTCACCTTCGGCACGGACTCCTCGCTGCGGGTGACTCCGGGATGGGATGCGGTCACGGGCCTCGGCACGCCAAACGGCGTTGAGTTCGTGCACGAGGCGGCCGGCGAGGCGCCGCAGAGCCCGCCCTAGGCCGCGCTCAGGGCGCTCCTCCCGCCGGGATGGGGCGGACACGGCTCCCCTCAGCTGCAGTCGCCGCCGAGGAGTCCTCTCTTGAGCTCCGGGTTGGGTGGCACCGCACCGATCCAGATCGCCATGAGCGCCCGCGCAAAATCCTCGCCGGGGATCACACCCTTCGCCCGACCGTCGATGCTCACCTCGACGCCCGCGTCGGGGATGTGCACGAAGGTCATCGCTCCGCCCGTACTGATATCCCCGAGCCAGCCTTCGAGCTCGGCGATGCGCGCGGCGAGCGCCGTATGCGCCGCGCCCGCGCTCTTCGCGAATCCTTCCGAGAAACCGTCGCGGATGTCGCGTGCGCCGACGCCGCGCACGAACTTGAGCACGAGCTCGCTCGGTCCGTCCGCGGCAAGGAGCGCACGCGCATCGTGCGTTGGATGCGCAACGTAGAGCCCCGCCACGTACACGTTGATCTTGAGGAAGGTGGCCTTGCGCACGCCCAGGCCATTGAGCCGCAAGGTCGTGCCCGCAACCGTCACCGTCGCAGGAAAACCGACCCCGCGGCACTGCGCGGCCAGGGCCGTGCCCGCGAGCAGGCCTAGTGCTGCACCGACCCAGAGCGATTGGACTTTCACGCTCCTCTCCCCCTCGAGCCCGGGACGAGGTTACCATGGGCCTCAAATCCGAGCGCGTGCGATGCGCCGTGGGCGAGGATGAGGCGTGAGAAGGGCCGGGCTGCTCGTTGCCGCGCTCTATGGGCTCCTGCCGCACTGGGCCGGAGCCCACGATGCGTGGGTCGACGCGCCTGGGGCTGCGCAGCGACTCGCGAGCGGACAGATCATCGAGCGCGCGAGCCACGACGGTGCGGATGCGCATATCGAGGCCGCGATCCTCATCGATGCGCCGCCGCGCGCCATTTTCGGCGCGTTGAAGGATTGCGCGCACGCCCCGGCGTTCATTCCCGGGCTGAAGGGCTGTCAGTTGCTCGCCGCCGCGCCCGATGGCTCCTGGCAGATCGTCAAGCACGTGGTGAAGTACTCGTGGCTGATGCCGGCGGTCGTCTCCATCTATCGCGCGGAGTACCACGAGCCCGGACGGATCGACTTCCACCGCGTCGGCGGCGATCTGAAGTCCGAGTACGGCACCTGGTCGCTCGAGTCGAGCGGCGCCGCGACCCTGGTCGAGTACGAGGTGTTCGTGGACCCGGGGTTTTGGATTCCGCGGCCGGTCATCAGGCACGCGCTGCGCAAGGAGCTTCCGGCGATGCTCGCGGCGCTGCGTAACCGGGTGGAACAGCTGATCGCGCCGCGCGAGCGGCCGGTCGCCGCCGCACGCTAGCGGGGGCGTGCGAATCACCCGCTGCGCGTGCCGAGATAGTACTCGCTCCGGCCGCCGCGCGTCACGCGCGCCTCGATGCGCGCCCCATCGACCTCGCCGGCCACCTGGACGCGCCCGCCCTCCCCGTCGGCGAAGGCAAAGCGCAACTGCGAGCCATGGAGCGTCGCATCGATCAAGGGCTCACCCGCATCCCCGACGAGTCCCACGAGGCTCTGGTAGGTCTGTATGAACGTAACCGGGAAGCGCTCGGAGCCGCCGCGCGCACGGAACATCCAGCGGCCGTCGAGGTGCGCCGGCACGATCCAGAGGTAGGCGAGTCCTTCGGGGGTCTCGATCCGCTCATCCGGGGGCCAGTCATCCATGAGGTAGGCATGCGAGACGATGCGCGTGCCGGGGCGCAGCGCAAGCAGCTTCGGCCGCAGTCGCCGGTTGAGCTGCGGGAGCAGGTAAAGCGTCACCACCGTAGCATCGGCGAGGTTGGTCTGAAAGAGATCGCCCTGCACGATGTGCGCGCGCGCACCGAGGCCGGCGGCCGTGACGAGACACTGCGCGAGCGCCGCGAGCTGCGGGTTGAACTCTACGCCGATCGCCCGGGCGCCGCGTTTCGCCGCGGCGATCACGATGCGCCCGTCGCCCGCTCCGAGATCGTACACCACGTCCGAGGGCTCGACTTGCGCGGCATCGAGCATGCGCGCGACGAGTTGAGCGGGCGTGGGAAGCCACATCACGTCCTTCCCCGGCTGCCCCAACTTCGGTGTATAGCCGCGCTCGCAATCGGCGGCGGTCGAAGCGCGTGCAGCGACCCCGATCATTGCGAGGAGCAACGCCCCTGCGATCCCCGTACGAGCCCGCCGCGAGCCGTATCGCCTCGACACCTCGAGCGCTCCTCAAAAGCCGGCTCCGCTTGTGACGCTCGCGGAGCGCAAAAGTTCGCGCCGCGCTCTCAAGGCAGCGGATGTCGCGGCGTGTGCGAGTGCGCAAATCCCGGTGCGGCCTCATCGGTGAGCAATCTGAGCTTCGCCTGCAGCAGCGCGAGCGCGATCGCCGGATCGTCGGCGAACTCAAAGAGCTCCAGATCCTCGCGCGCGATCATGCCGTGGCGCACGAGCGCATCGAAATTGATGATCTCCTTCCAGTATTCCCGTCCGAAGAGGACCACGGCGATCGGATTGGAGAGCTTGCGGGTCTGCGCGAGCGTGAGAATCTCGGTGAGCTCATCGAGCGTGCCGAAGCCGCCCGGAAAGACGACCAGCGCGCGCGCGAGATGCGCGAACCAGAGCTTGCGCATGAAGAAATAGTGAAACTGGAAGGCGAGCTCGCGGGTGATGAACGGATTCGGGCTCTGCTCGCGTGGCAGGCAGATATTGAGCCCGATCGTGCGGCCGCCCGCCTCCGAGGCGCCGCGGTTCGCGGCCTCCATGATGCCCCCTCCGCCGCCCGAGCAGATCACGTAGCGGTGCTCGTGGGAGGGCAGGGACTTCGACCAGGTCGTGAGCAGACGCGCGAGCTCGCGCGCGGCTTCATAGTAGTGGCCGAGCGGCCCCTGCGGATCGAGGCGCGCCGAGCCGAAAAAGACGATCGTGTCGTGCACGCGCGCGCGCCGGAAACGCTCGAGCGGCTCCAGATACTCCGCCAGAATGCGCAACGGTCGCGCCTCGTCGCTGTCCAGGAATCGCTCGTTCTCGTACGCAAGGGCAGGCGAGGAAACCTTCGAGGTCATGATCATTCTCCCGAACGCAGCCCCATCAATCCCGCGGCGCTCTCGCGAAGTCGATGTGTCCGCGCTCCACGTCGGTGTGGATGAGCTTGACGCGCAGCGCATCGCCCACATCGAGATGCTCGAATCCGCGCACGAGCTTGCCCTCGGCGAGCGGCCGCGCGATGCGCACCCAGGTGCCCTGCTCGTTCACGCCCGTGACGATCGCGGCGAAGGTGGTGCCGATCCGCGGCTCGAGGAGCAGCGCCGCGGCGCACTTGCGCACCTCGCGCTCGACGTGCGCGGCATTGTCCTCCTGCAGCGTGCAGTGCGCGGCGAGCGCGCGCAGCTCCTCCGCGCCGTAAGGACTCGGGCCCCCCGCGAGCGCCGCCTTGACGAGACGCTGGGTGATCAGGTCCGGAAAACGCCGATTGGGCGCCGTCGAGTGAGTGTAGTCGCTGATGGCGAGGCCGAAATGCCCCGGAGTGCTCTCCCCGGGAAGCTCGGCCACGTACTCTCCGCGCCCGAGGAGCTTCACGATGCCGAGCGAGAGATCGGCGAACCGCGCAGGCTCGGCGCGGTAGCGCGCGCTCAGAAACCCCTCGAGCGCCCGGCCATCCGGCTGCGCGGGCAGTCGCGTGCCGAGTGCGGCAGCGAGCGCGACGATGCGCTCCCAGCGTGCGGGCGTGCGCAGCACCCGGCGCATCGATGGCGCGCCCCGTTGCGCGAGGAACCGCGCGGTCGCGGTGTTCGCCGCAATCATGAAGTCCTCGATCAGCTCCCGTGCCCGGTTCCTGGGCTCGGGGACGAGATCGGTGAGCTCGCCCCGCTCGAACACGGCGCGTCCTTCGAGCGTATCGAGCGTGAGGGCGCCGTGCAGGTGCCGCAGCGCCTTCAGCCGCTGCGCGACCGCGTCCTGAAGACGCAGCTGCTCGGCGAGCCCGGCGACGGCGGCCACCCGCGCCGGGGCGGGCCCGCGGCCCTCGAGCCAGGCGCCGAGCGCATCGTAAGCGAGCTTCGCGCGATTGCGCACCCAGGCGCGCTTCAACTCGAAGTCGGCGACGGTGCCGTCGGCCGCGATCGTCACCCCCACGACGATCGCAATCCGATCGGCGCCCTCACCGAGGGAAGTGAGGTCCGTTGACAGCCGCTCCGGCAGCATCGGGAAGATCTGCGCGGCGGTGTAGACGGAGGTCGTGTTGTGGCGCGCGTGCGCATCGAGCGCAGTGCGCACGGGGACGAGCGCATCCACGTCCGCGATCGCAACGGACACCTTCACCGCCCCCGATCCGAGCGGCTCTGCGACCTCGATCTGATCGAGGTCGCGCGAGTCGTCGTTGTCGATCGAGGACCAGGCGAGATCGCGCAGATCCGCGATGGCGCCGCGCGCCGCCTCGGCGGGGCCTGAGAGCCCGTGAGCCTGCGCCTGCGCTTCGGCGGAGAACTCCGGCAGCAGGCCTCGTGCGAGCATGGCCCGCCGCGCGATGCGCTTGAGGTCATGCACCGCGGCCGGGCCTCCTACGCATCCTGTAGACGCACCGCACCACCGCTAGCCCGCCGTGAGCTCGCGGCTCGCGAGCGCCGCGCCCTCGCACAGCGAGCGCAGCTTCGCCCATGCGATCTGCGGGTGCGTACGGCCGCCGAATCCGCAATCGGTGCCGGCGATCACGCGCTCCCCGCCGACCGAGCGGGCGAAGCGCTTGATCCGCTCGGCGACGAGCCGCGGATGCTCGATGAGATCGGTGGAGTGGGTGACGACGCCCGGGATGATGACCTTGCCCTCCGGCAGCCGCGCCTGCTGCCACAGCTCGTGCTCGTGCTCGTGGCGCACGTTCGCCGCCTCGAAGGAGTAGTAGCGCGCCTTGACGCTCAGCATCAGGTCCACGAAGTCGCGCAGCGGCAGATCGTGAGCGTGCGGGCCATGCCAGCTGCCCCAGCAGAGGTGGTAGCGGATGCGCTCCGCCGGAATGCGCGCGAGCGCGTGATTGAGCGCCTCGATACGCAGCGCGCAGCGGCGCTTGAACTGCGCGAGCCCCATCCCGATCCCGATGCGGTCCCAGAGCGCGACGAGCCACGCATCGTCGATCTGCAGCAGGAAGCCCGCCGCAGCGATCGCCTCGTACTCCGTGCGCAGCGCCTCGCTCAGCGCGAGGATGAACTCCTCCTCGCTGCGGTAGTACTCGTTGCTGCGATACACCTCGAGACTCGCGGGCGCCGTGGAAGTGAGAAACGCATCCCCCCGATCCCCGACGACCGCCGCGAGATTCGCGATCTCCCGCTCGAGCGCGGCCGTCCCGAGATAGACGATCGGCGCGATGCAGACCTGGTAGCGGCGCACGACCTGCATGCGCTTGTCTGCCGTGAAGAAGAGCGTCTGGCGCTCGGCCGCCCAGCGGTAGAAATCGGCAAACTCCTCCCGATCCCTGCCCTGCACGATCACCGAGGTCCGGTTCGGCACCGCGCGGACCTCGAAGCCTCCGAGCCGGCCCTCCATGGACGCGAGCCAATCCCCGCCCTTCGTGAGCTCGCCCTCGTTGACGATGTCGAGCCCGACCGCGCGCTGCTCGTCGACCACCCATTGAACGGCCTCGCGCAGCTGCGCGTCGCTCGTCGCGGCCGTCGGATCGAAGCCCGGCGGTCCCGGGAGGCTGCCGACGTGCGTCGTGCGGATTCTCACAGCGCGCGCAACGCCGTGGCGACCGGGAGCCGCGCCGCGCGCAGCGCCGGCAGCAGTCCCCCGATGAGCCCGACGGCACAGGCCCAGACGACCCCGACCGCGATGAGCGCCGCTCCGATGCGCAGGTGAAAGACGATCTGCGCAACACCCGTGTTGCCGGCGAGCGTGCTCACGGTGTTTCCGTCGAACAGCAGCCACGCGACCGTCGCCCCGAGCGCGGCACCGCAAAGCGCGAGCAGCAGCGCCTCGGTGATCACCGAGACCACGACCGGCACGCTCCCGAAGCCGATCGCGCGCAGCGTCGCGATCTCCACCGTCCGGCTCGCCACCGCCGAGTACATGGTGTTGAGCGCCGCGAATACCGCGCCGATCGCCATGACCGTGCCCACGATGTGCGCGATCAGCGTGAGCAGCCGCGCGAAGCTTTGCGACTGCTGCTCGTAGTATTGTGACTCGCGGCGCACGATGACGGAGAGCGTCGGATCGCGCTCGAGTGCGCTCGTGAGGCGCGCCAAGCCCTCGGCGCCGGCAAGCCGCACGGTCACGGAGTTGAAGGTGGTGCGCTGAAATGCGGAGAGGACCGTATCGGCGTCGGCGAGCAGCTCGGAGTCGTGCGCGCCCCCGCCGCTGTCGAACGTGCCGACGACGGTCCATTCGGCCGGACCGAACTGAACGTGCCGACCCACCTCCAGACCGCGGTAGCGGTCCTGCGCCGCTCGGCCTGCGATCAGCTCATGGAGCCCCGAGCGGAACAGCCGCCCGCTGTCGAGGTGCAGCTCCGGGCGCAATGCGAGCACATCGTCGGACACCCCGCGCAGCGTGAGCGTGCCCAGCTGTCCGTTATCGCGCCGGGGCACGTTGATGGTCGCGAGCATCTCGGCCGAGGCAATCGGCCTGCCGTCCGCGCCGCGTGCGATTCCGGGAGCATCGAGGATCGTGAGCACCGCCGCGCGCGGCAGTGCGCTGCCCACCTCGTCGACCGACTGACGGTGCAGGATGATCGCCCGATCGTCGCGGCCGGTGCTCGCGAGGGTGTGCTCGAGCCCCGTCGCCACCGAGAGGACGGAGATCAGGACCGCCACGACGCCCGCGATGCCCATGACGATCACGAGCGAGGTGGCGAAGCGCTGCGGGAGACTCCGCAGGTTCATCGACACGACCGCCGCGACCTGAAGCAGCATCCTCACGTGGATTCCCGCGCGCTCAGCGCCCCGAGAGCGCTGTCGCGATCCGCAGGCGCCGCGCCCGGCCCGCAGGCGGTATTCCGCTCACGAGCGCGAGCAGCGCCGCGACCCCGAGGCCTGCCGCGAACACTGCGCGCGGGACCTGCATCGGACCGATCCCCTGGGTGGACAGCGTCGAGGACACCACCGGCAGCACCAGCGCGGCGAGTGCGAGCCCGACCAGGGCGCCGATCACGCTCAAGAGCAGTGCCTCGGCAAGCACGAGCCATTGGACGCCTCCATCGGTGAATCCCAGGGTCTTGAGCACCGCGAGCTCCGGGATGCGCTCGCGGACCGACTGCGCCATGGTATTGGCGGTGAGGAACAGCAGCGTGAAGAACACGGCGCCGACGATCGAATTCACGAGAAAGCCGATGTCGCCGATCTGCCGCATGATCGACTGGAAATAGTCTTTCTCGTTCTCCGTGACCGTCTGATCGGGCGAATTGGCGAACAGGTCGTCGATCGTCTGGGCGATGCGCGCCGACTGCGAGGCATCCTTGACACCCACGTAGAACTGAATCGCGGTGTCCTTGCCGCTCGCTCGCGCTTCGTTCAGGTAATCGTAATTGCCCCAGATGCGCACCGCCCAGGTCGGCTGCGGCAGATCGTAGAAACCGACCACGTCGAAGACCCAATCCGAGGTGCCGTCGCGCTTGGTCATGTTGAGCGCATGGATCGGGATCCGATCGCCGATTTTCCAGCCCTCTTTCTGCGCGAGCGCCCGTCCCACGATGACGCCGGTGCGGGTGCGCTCGGCCGCCGCGAGCTCATCCGGCGGCACCTCGATATCGGGGTTGGCCTTGAGGAGCTCCGGGAGGTCGACGCCGATCACCACTTGGATGTTCGTCGGGTGCTGATAGCTGCCGAAGATGAAATTGATCGGCGTGACGGCCGTCACGCCCTTGATCTGCGCGATGCGCGCCGCGTGCGCAAGGGGCATGGGATCCTCCATGCTGACGCGGCTCATCACCACCAGGCGCGCCACGTTCATGAGCTTGAACGCGTAGTTGATCCCGACGTTGAAGCCCTGGAGCGCTCCGAAGAGAAAGAACGCCGTCACGATCGACAGCAACGTGAGCAGCGTCCGTGCCTTGCGGCGCCGGAGCGCCGCCCACACGAGAGGCAGGTACTTCACGCGGTCGCTAGGCGGCGCTGCGCTCTTCGGAGGCGGCGAGCCGCCCCTTGTCCACGTACAGGCGCCGCGAGGCGTGCGCGGCGGCGCGCGGATCGTGGGTGACCATGATGATGGTCTTGCCCTGCTTGCGATTGAGGATCTCGAGCAACCCCAGGATCTCCTCGGCGCTCTCGCGATCGAGATCCCCGGTCGGCTCGTCGCACACGAGCAGCGTGGGATCGGCGATGAGCGCGCGGGCGATCGCGACGCGCTGCTGCTGGCCGCCGGAGAGCTCGGAGGGCTTGTGCTTGGCGCGGTCGGCGAGCCCGACGAGCTCGAGCGCCGCGGCCACGTTGCGCTTGCGCTGCGCGCGCGTGAGCCGCGTGAGCAGCAGGGGCACCTCGACGTTGCGCTCGGCCGTGAGCACCGGCAGCAGGTTATAGAATTGAAAGACGAATCCCACGTGCCGCGCACGCCAGCGTGCGAGCTCGCCGCTCGAGAGCTGATCGATGCGCTCGCCGGCGACGGTGACCTCGCCCTCATCGGGGTGATCGAGACCGCCGATGAGATTGAGGAGTGTCGTCTTGCCCGAGCCCGAAGGGCCCATGAGCGCCAGGAACTCCCCGCTTTCGACCTCGAGGTCGAGCTTGTGCAGCACCTCGATCTGCTGCTTCCCGCGCGTGTAGCGCTTCACCACATTCTTGAGAATCACGACCGCCGCCATGTGCTCACCCCGCCGTGCGCTGCACGCTGTTGCCTGTGACGCCGCCTAGGCTCCGGAACGGAACGGTTATTCTGGCTTCCCGGGACCGGCGTGGACCCCGATCCGGAAGGGGTGTTGTATGCAACTACATCAGCAATGGCGCGTCAAGTCACGTACGGGAGCCGGCGTCGGACGCGCGCGCTCGAGCGGCTCCGGGGCGCGGGCCGGCGGTCATCGCTCGGCATGAGCTCGGCGAGCGGCTTACTGGCGGGCCTGGGCTCCGCCGGCGAGCAGCCGGTCAACCTCCTGCTCGGCCGCGAACCAATCCTCCGACTCGTGGCCCGGCGCAAAGCCCCGGCGCTCCGCGCGCAGGTAGGCGCCCTCGGCGATCATGGCGCGGCGCCGCTCGGCGGAGACGGCGACGGGGGGCTGCGCCCTGGCGGCGCTCGTGGCGGCGGCGTCGCTGCGGCGCCGGCGCGGTGCCGGTGCGGGTGGGGTCGATGCGCTCGTTGCGACCGTGCGGGCCGTTCCCGGCGTGGCGGATGTCGCCGGTGGATCCCTCGTGCGACGCGAATCGCTGCTGCGTCGAGTGGCCATCGAGATTCCTCCTCAAATGGACGCGGGCGGGGTCGCGCGCGCGGGGCACTTCAGCGGCGCGCGCGCATGGAGGGCGAGCGTATCACCCCTCTTAAGTACTTGCGAAAGTCACTGCCGAGCGACGGATGCCCGAGCGCGTACTCGACGGTTGCCTGCAGATAGCCGAGCTTGCTGCCGCAGTCGTAGCGCTTGCCCGAGAACCGATACGCGTACACCGCCTCCTCGCGCATGAGTGCGGCGATGCCGTCGGTGAGCTGGATCTCCCCACCGCTGCCGCGGCCGATGCGCTCGAGATGCTCGAAGATGGCAGGCGTGAGCACGTAGCGACCGACGACGGCGAGCGTCGAGGGGGCAACGGCGGGCTTGGGCTTCTCGACGATGCTGCGCACGCGGCTGGTCGTCGAGCGGTCCGCCTCCACCTCCACGATGCCGTATTTCTCGGTCTCGCGGCGCGGCACGACCTCCACGGCGAGGATGCTCGCGCGCTTCGATTCGTAGACCTCGGCCATCTGTTTGAGACAGCTCACCGGCGCGCGGATCAGGTCATCCGCGAGATGCACGAAGAACGGCTCCGCGCCCACCGCGGGCTGAGCACAGAGCACCGCGTGTCCGAGTCCGAGCGGCGCCGGCTGGCGGATGTAGATGCACGCGGCGTAGGAGGGCAGGACGCTGCGGATCTGATTGAGCAGATCGCTCTTCCCCTGCGCCTCGAGCATGTGCTCGAGCTCCTCGTCCGAGTCGAAGTGATCCTCGATCGCGCGCTTGGAGGCGCCGGTGATGAACACCAGTCGGCGGGCGCCGGCATCGAGTGCCTCCTCGACGGCGTACTGGATGAGCGGCTTGTCGACGACCGGGAGCATCTCCTTCGGACTCGCCTTCGTCGCCGGCAAGAACCGCGTGCCCCGGCCGGCGACCGGGAACACCGCCGTACGAATGACCGACTGGGTCGGAGACCTCATGAACGACTCCTCGCGCGCTTGACCGCTACGGGAGCGAGTGTAGCGGATCGCGTGGGACCGCTCGCTCACCGAACGCGCAGCCGCCGCGCCGCCGCGGGGACCCCGCGGCATCAGTGCGCAGCGCCCTCGTCGGTGCGCTCGGCCCACTTGAATATCGCCGGGCGCATCCCATCCCAGGAGCGGCATTTCGGGCAGCGCCAGAACCACCCGACGCTCGTGAGCCCGCATTCCTCGCATTGGTAGCGTCCGCCCGCCTCCCCGATACGCCCGAGGAGCTGGCCGATCGAGGGCGTGCCGGCTGCCCCGAGCGCCGCCAACTCCGCGGTGAGCTCGCCGAAGCGGGCCGACTCCTCCGGCGGGAGTGCCGTGGCGAGGAGCCAGGCGAGCTGCCGGGGCGTGAGCCGCCCCGTGCCGCGCAGGCGCGCCGAAAGAGACTCGATCACGTTCGCCTCGCCCAAGCGCGCGGCGAGCGCGGTCAAGCGCGGGATCACCTCGAGCGCGAGCCCCGGTGCGCTCTCGAGCGACTGGAGATAGCGCTCGAATGCGCCGCGCGCATCGCCCGCCGCCTCGAGCATGCGCGCCGTGAGAATGCCGGTGCGCGAGAGGGTCGGATCGTGGGTCTGCGCCTGCTTGAGGAGCGTGCGTGCGCGCTCGGCGTCGCCCTGCACGATGGCGTGCTCGGCGAGCTCGCACAGATAGTGTGCGGCGACGCTGCGGCGCTCGGCCATGAGGTCGGCGGGCAGTTCGTGAAAGATCTTGAGCGCGTTCGCCCAGTCACCCTGCTGCTCGTAGATCCTGAGCAGGTGCTCGAGCGCCTCGCGACGGTATTCGCGCGTCGCTGCGAGTCCCTCGAACAGCCGCTCCGCGCGATCCATGAGGCCCGCGCTCAGGTAATCGAGTGCCAGAGCGAGCGCCGCCTGGTCGCGGATGGCGCTTGCACCGTGGTCCTTGAGGCGGGTGTGGATCGCGATCGCGCGATCGACCTCGCCGCGCTTGCGAAACAGGCTCCCGAGTGCGAACTGAATCTCCGCCGCATCGTCGTTCGTCGCGGCGACGCGCGTGAACACCTCGGCGGCACGATCGAAGCGGTCATTGATGAGGTGATCGAGGCCGACGTAGTAGTCGCGCGGCAGACGCACGGTGCGTGCGCCGCCGTGTCGTCCGAGGAGCCACGCCGCCACGCCCACCGCGATGAAAGCGAGGGCGAGCACGACGGGCGGCACTTCGAACACAGAGCCCTCCTCCGGATGTGCCGCGGCCGGCACCGTTGCCGCAGGAGCGCGCGCCCTGCGCTTCCCCGCCTGCGCGTCAGTCGCGAATCGGCCGGTCCGCGCCGTCGTTGACGCGCTCGCGCAGGTCCTTGCCGGGCTTGAAGTGCGGAACGTATTTGCCCGAGAGCGCGACGGCCTCGCCGGTCTTCGGGTTGCGGCCCTGTCGGGGCGGGCGAAAGTGCAGCGAGAAGCTGCCGAAGCCGCGGATCTCGATGCGCTCCCCCTGGGAGAGCGCATCGCTCATGATCTCGAGGATCTGCTTCAGCGCGAGCTCCACATCCTTCGCAGGAAGGTGCTTCTGCTTCGCGGTGATGATCTCGATGAGCTCCGATTTGGTCATTGCTCGTTCAATTCCGGTCGCCGATGTGCTCCTTCAGCAGATCGCCGAGGCTCGTGCCGCTCGGAGCCTGCTCCGAGCGATAGCTCTGCACCGCCTCCGCCTCCTCGTGCGCTTCCTTCGCCTTCACCGACAGCGTGATGGTGCGCGACTTGCGGTCGACGCCCGTGAACTTCGCTTCGATCTCATCGCCCACCTTGAGCACCGCGCGGGCGTCCTCCACCCGGTCGCGGCCGAGCTCGGAGGCCCGCAGCTGCCCGTCGACCCCATTTCCGAGGTCGACGATCGCCCCGCGCGCGTCCACCTCGCGAATGGTCCCGCGGACGATGGTGCCCTTGGGGTTCTCCGCGATGTACGCCGAGAACGGATCCTTGGCGAGCTGCTTGATGCCCAAGGAGATCCGCTCGCGCTCCGGATCGATGGACAGCACCATCGCCTCGACCTGCTGCGCCTTCTGGTAGTTGCGGACGGCCTCCTCGCCGGGCTGATCCCAGGAGATGTCCGACAGATGCACCAAGCCGTCGATGTTGCCGGGAAGACCGATGAAGATGCCGAAGTCGGTGATCGACTTGATCTGACCGGAGACCCGATCGCCGCGGTTGTAGTTCTCGGCGAACTCCTTCCACGGGTTCGCCTTGCACTGCTTCAAGCCCAAGGAGATGCGGCGGCGCTCCTCGTCCACATCGAGCACCATCACCTCGACTTCCTGGCCCGTGTGCACGACCTTGGCGGGATTGACGTTCTTGTTGGTCCAGTCCATCTCCGAGACGTGCACCAGACCCTCGACGCCGTCCTCGATCTCCACGAACGCGCCGTAGTCGGCGATGTTGGTGACCTTGCCGAAGACGCGGGTGTTCGGCGGATAGCGCCGGGCGATGTTCTCCCACGGATCGGCGCCGAGCTGCTTCAAGCCGAGCGATACGCGCGAGCGCTCGCGATCGAACTTGAGGATGCGCACGTCGACCTCGTCGCCGACCTTGACGACCTCGGAGGGGTGCTTCACCCGCTTCCAGGCCATGTCCGTGATGTGCAGCAGGCCGTCGATGCCGCCCAAGTCGACGAAGGCGCCGTAGTCGGTCAGGTTCTTGACGGTGCCGCGCACCACGGCGCCTTCCTGCAGATTCTCGAGGAGCGCCGAGCGCTCGGCGGAGAACTCCTGCTCCACGACGGCGCGGCGCGAGACGACCACGTTATTGCGCTTCTGATCGAGCTTGATCACCTTGAACTCGAGCGGCTTGCCCTCGAGGTAGGAGGTGTCGCGCACCGGGCGCACATCGACGAGCGAGCCCGGCAGGAATGCGCGCACGTTGTCGATCTCGACCGTGAATCCGCCCTTCACGCGTCCGGTGATCACGCCGGTGACGATCTCGGAGTTGTTGAACGCCTGCTCGAGCCGCGTCCAGGTGCGCGCGCGCTTCGCCTTCTCGCGCGACAGCCGCGTCTCCCCGGTGCCATCTTCCACCGAGTCGAGCGCGACCTCCACCTCATCGCCGGCCTTCACCTCGATCTCGCCGCGCTCGTTCTTGAACTGCTCGAGCGGGATCACCGCCTCGGACTTCAGTCCCACATTGACGATGACGTTGTCGGAGGTCACGTCGACCACGAGCCCGGTCAGAATCATGCCCGGGCGAATCCGTTGATTCGCGAGGCTTTCCTGGAATAGTTGCGCGAAACTTTCTGTCATACCTTCACGTGCACGGCGCGCTGCGCTCGTGCTCGACTGGAAGAAAATCGAGCTCGCCTCGTCGCGGCCCGAGTCTGGTTGCACCGAGCCGCGGCATCCGTGCAGCGGCATCCCGTTGTAGCCTTGTCGCGCGGGATCGCTCAGGCCCAGAGCGTGCGGTCCCGTCCGAGCGCAAGCACCCGCTCGACCACCTCCTCGACCGTGAGGCCGGTGGAGTCGATCACGTGGGCGTCGGACGCCGCTCTCAAGGGAGCGACGGCACGCGACGCATCCCGCGAGTCCCGTTCGGCAATCTCGCGCGAAAGGGCGGCAAGGCTAACACCTGACCCCTTGTCGTTCAACTGCTTATATCTCCTCAACGCCCGCTCCTCGGGGCTGGCCGTGAGATAGATCTTGAGCTCCGCCTGCGGGAATACGACCGTGCCCATGTCCCGGCCGTCGGCCACGAGCCCCGGGGGCCGGGCAAAGGCCTTCTGCCGCCCGAGCAGCGCCGCGCGAACCTCCGGCCACGCCGCCACCCGCGATGCACCGGACCCGGCGCGCTCCGAGCGCAGCTCCGCCGTCACGTCCCGGCCCTCGAGGGTGACCCGCTCCTCCAGCCGCCCGGTGCCGAAGCGCACCTGCATCCTCTGGGCGGTCCGGACGTGACCGGCGACATCACCGGCCGCGAGGCCTTCAGCCTCGCCGGCGAGCGCGACCAGCCGGTAGAGCGCCCCGCTGTCGAGCCAGTGCCAACGGGCATAATGTGCAACCGCGCGGCTCACCGTCCCCTTGCCCGAGCCACTCGGACCGTCGATCGTGACCACGGGGACCTTCGCCGCCGCCTGCTCGGCCATCGCTGTGAGCCCCTCAGGGAAGCTGCTCGATGCGCAGTCCCGCGGCCCGCGCAACCTCGAGGAACCCGGGGAAGGAGGTGGCGACATTCGCCACATCGAGAATCTCGATCGGTGCGCTCGCCTTCAGGCTCGCGACCGCGAACGCCATGGCGATGCGGTGGTCGCCGTGGCTGTCGACCGAGCCGCCCTCGAAGCCCCCGCGACCGCGGATCCACAGGCCGTCCTCGAGCAGGTCGTGCTCGACACCGAGCCGCCCGAGGCCCTCGGCCATGACGGCGAGCCGGTCGCTCTCCTTCACCCGCAGCTCGAGCGCGCCGCGCACCAGCGTGTCCCCTTCCGCGCACGCCGCGGCGATGAAGAACACCGGGAACTCATCGATCGCGAGCGGCACCACCGAGCCGGGCACCTTGATGCCGCGCAGGCGCGAGGCGCGCACCTCGATATCGGCGAACGGCTCGCTGCGCAGATCGGTGCTCGCCCCGGGCGGGCGGTGCAGGCGAATGTCCGCTCCCATCTCGCGCAGCAGATCGAGAAGTCCCGTGCGGGTCGGGTTGACGCCCACGCCCTGAAGCGTGAGCGGACCCGCCGCGGCGAGGCAGCCGGCGACCAGAAAGAATGCCGCGGAGGAGAAATCACCGGGCACCTGCACGCCGGTCGCGCGCAAGGCCTGCCCGCCCTCGATCGCGACGGTCGGGCCGGATGAGACGAGCTCGGCGCCGAACTGCTCGAGCATGCGCTCGGTGTGGTCGCGTGCGGCGGCCGGCTCCGTGATGCGCGTGCGCCCGCTCGCGCCCAGGGCGGCAAGCAGGATTGCGGACTTCACCTGGGCGCTCGCGACCGGCAGCTCGTAGTCGATCGCCGTGAGGCGGCTGCCGCCGGCGATCTCCACCGGCGGGCGGCCCGCATGCGTGCGGATGCGCGCCCCCATGAGCCTGAGTGGCGCGGCCACCCGCTCCATCGGCCGGCGCATGAGCGAGGCATCCCCGATGAGTGTCGAGTCGAAGGGCTGGCCGGCAAGCAGACCCATGAAAAGCCGCATCGCCGTGCCGGCGTTGCCCATATCGAGCGGGCCGCTCGCCGCGGTGAGCCCCAGCGCTCCAACGCCGTGCACCAGCACCCGCTCGGGCTCCGGCCTCTCGATCGGCACGCCGAGCGCACGCAGCGCCGCGAGCGTCGCGAGGCAGTCCTCGCTTGGCAAGAAGCCGCGGATCTCGCTCGTGCCTTCGGCGATCCCGCTCAGCATGAGCGCGCGATGCGAGATCGACTTGTCGCCCGGCATCCGCACCGCGCCCGAGACGCTCCCGCCTGGCTCGAGCCGATAGCGCTTGGCGGGTGCGGTGCTCACGGGATCAGGTGACCGCGCGCGGATAGGAGCCGAGCACGCGAAAGAGCGAAGCGCGCTTCTCGAGCGCGGCGAGCGCGCGGGCGACGTTGCGGTCGCGGGCATGCCCCTCGATGTCGATGAAGAACACGTAATCCCACTTGCGCCGGTGCGAGGGGCGCGACTCGATGCGCGTCATGCTGATGCGGTAGCGCGCGAGCGGCTCGAGCAGCCGGAAGAGCGCCCCGGGCGCATCGGTATGGCCCGCCGAGAGCAGCAGCGTCGTACGATCCTGGCCGCTCGGGGCGAGGAGCTTGCGCCCGAGCACGAAGAAGCGCGTGGTGTTGTCGGCGCGATCCTCGATCTCGGCTGCGAGCACCTCGAGTCCGTAGACCTCTGCCGCGGTCTCACCGGCGATCGCAGCGCTGCCGTGCTCGTCGCGCGCCCGCCGCGCACCCTCGGCGTTGCTCGCCACGGCGACGCGCTCGACGCCCGGCAAATGCTCATCGAGCCATCCGCGGCACTGCGCGAACGCCTGCTGGTGCGAGCAGACGCGCTCGACCTCCGCAAGCGAGCGCATCCGCCCCATGAGGTACTGATGGATCCGCAACTCCACCTCCCCGCAGATCTTCACCGGGGAGGTGAGAAAGCGGTCGAGGGTGTTGATCACCATGCCCTCGGTCGAGTTCTCGATGGCGACGATCCCGAAGTCGACGCTACCGGACTCCACCTCGTGGAATACCTCATCGACCGAGGGCAGCGGCAGGGCGCGCACCGAGTGACCGAAGTGCGTGAGCACCGCCGCCTGCGTGAAGGTGCCCTCGGGGCCGAGGAAGGCGACCTTGAGCGGCTCCTGCTGGGCGAGACACGCCGACATGATCTCGCGAAACAGCCGCAAGACCTCCTCGTCGCGCAGCGGCCCCTTGTTGCGCTCCTTCGCTCGGCGCAGCACCTCGGCCTCGCGCTCCGGCCGATAGAAATCGACGAGGTGGCCGTCGGCGTGCTTGGAGATGCCCACCCGCTGCGCCAAGCGGGCGCGCTCGTTCAAAAGCTCGCCCAAGCGGGCGTCGACCGCGTCGATGCGGCGGCGCACGGCTGCCAGATCGGTGCCTCTCGGGGCGGTCGATTTGCCCTTCGCCATGAACCTCGCGCTCCCCGCCTGCCGCGCCGGCGCCGTGCTAGAGCACGCGCGCCGCGAGCACGCCGTCGATGCGGCGGATCTTGCCGATGAGATCGCCCGCGAGCGCACCTTCGATGTCGATGAGCGTATAGGCGTACTCGCCGCGGGACTTGTTGAGCAGATCCGCGATATTGAGTCCGGCGCTGGCGAGACAGGTGGAGATCTGTCCGACCATGTTGGGCACGTTGCTGTTCGCGATCGCAAGGCGCGCCGATCCCGGCGCGCGCGGCAGCACCACCTCGGGATAGTTGACCGAATGGCGCACGGTGCCGTTCTCGAGATACTCGCGCACCGTGTCGGCCACCATCACCGCGCAGTTCTCCTCCGCCTCGTGAGTGGAGGCGCCGAGGTGCGGCAAGGTCACCACCTTCGCGTGATCCTTGAGCGCGTTGCTCGGAAAATCGCACACGTAGGCGCGCAGCCGCGCGCCATCGAGCGCGGCCACCACCGCCGCGTCGTCGACGATCGGCGCGCGCGCAAAGTTGAGAATCACGCCTCCCTTGCGCATGAGCTTCAGGCGCGACTCGTTCACCAGGCCGCGCGTCTCGGCGTTGAGGGGAACGTGCACCGTGACCGCATCGGCGCGGGCGAACAGGTCATCGAGGGAGAGTGCCTGCTCGACGCTCGAGGAGAGCTGCCAGGCCCGCTGCACGGTGATCTGCGGATCGTAGCCGAGCACTTTCATGCCGAGCGCGAGCGCGGAGTTGGCCACCTCGACGCCGATCGCACCGAGCCCGACCACCCCCAAGGTGCGGTTCGGGAGCTCGAAACCCACGAAGCGCTTCTTCTCCGCCTCGACCGCCCGATCGATCTCCTCGTCGTCCCCGCTCAACGCGCGCGCGAACGCCCACGCCGGACAGATGTTGCGCGCCGCGAGGAGCAGCCCGGCGATCACCAGCTCCTTCACGGCATTCGCGTTCGCGCCCGGCGCGTTGAACACCGGCACCCCGCGCTTGCTCAGATTCGCAACCGGAATGTTGTTGACCCCGGCGCCCGCTCGGCCGACTGCGAGCACCGAGGAGGGAATCTCCAGGGCGTGCATGTCCGCCGAGCGCACCAGGATCGCATCCGGGGAGCTCACATCGGGGCCGACCTCGTAGCGATCCCGCGGCAAGCGCTCCAGTCCGCGGGCGCTGATGTTGTTGAGCGTGAGGATCCGATGGCGCATGGCGTTGATTGTCGCGGAGGCGGCGCTGCGGGTCAGCCGTTGCGCCGCTCGAACTCCTGCATGAATGCGATCAGTGCCTCGACCCCCGCGAGCGGCATGGCGTTGTAGAGGCTCGCGCGCATGCCGCCGACGGAGCGGTGACCCTCGAGGTTCGTGAGCCCCGCCGCGCTCGCCTCGGCCAGGAATTTCTTGTCGAGCTGCGGATTCGCGAGCGTGAACGGCACGTTCATGAGCGAGCGGCAGTGCTTGGCGACCGGATTGCGATAGAAGCCCGAGCCGTCGATCGCGGCATAGAGCGCGCGCGCCTTCCTGGCGTTGCGCTCGCCCAGCACGCCGAGGCCTCCTTGCGCCTTGATCCATCTCAACACCAGCGTCGCGAGGTACCACGCGAAGGTGGGCGGGGTGTTGAGCATCGAGGCGTCGTCCGCCAGCGCCTGGTAGTCGAGCACGCTCGGTGTTCCCGCCCGCGCGCGCCCGGTGAGATCCTCGCGCACGATCGCGACCGTGAGTCCGGCGGGTCCTAGGTTCTTCTGCGCGCCGGCATAGATGAGCCCGAAGCGGTGCACCTCGAGCGGGCGCGAGAGGATCGTGGAGGACATGTCCGCAACGAGCGGCACGGCGCCCGTCTGCGGCACGTACGGGAACTCCACCCCGCCGATGGTCTCGTTCGGGGTGTAGTGCACGTAGGCGGCAGCGGGCGTGAGGGCGAGTTTCTCCGGCGCCGGCACCGAGTTGTAGCCGGATGCGGCCTCATCGGCGGCCACGTGCACCTTGAGAAAGCGCTTCGCCTCGGCGATCGCCTTCTTAGACCACGCACCCGTGCACAGGTAGTCGGCGGTCGCGTCGGCTTGCGCGAGATTGAGCGGCACGCCGGCGAACTGCGCGGTGGCCCCGCCCTGCAACAGCACCACCCGATACTCGCGCGGGATGCCCGCGAGCTCGCGCAGCAGCGATTCGAGCTCCTCGCCGAGCGCGACGAACGCCCTGCTGCGGTGGCTCACCTCGATCACGGACATGCCACTGCCGCCCCAGTCCGAGAGCTCCGCGCGCGCCTGCTCGAGGACCTCGATCGGCAGCATCGCCGGGCCTGCGGAAAAATTGAATACGCGCACCCTTGGCCCTACCGCTTGATGACTCGCTCGGAGGCTGAAAAGTCTAGCAATCGCGCTCGCTCGGCGTCAGAACTTTTGGGCCTAAAGCGCCAACCGGGCGCACGGCCGGGGCCTGCGCGTGCGGCGGGGTAATTCGCGGCTGCTCGAGATCAGTCCGTGGTGGGGGGCGGCTCGAGCGCCGGGGCGCCCTCGCCTTCGGCCTCCCCGGCATCCCCGTTGAGCGACTCGATGCGCTCGACGCCGGTCAGCCGCTCGCCCTCGGCGAGCCGCATCAGGCGCACGCCCTGCGTGTTGCGCCCGACGACCGAGATCTCATCGACGGGCGTGCGCACGAGCGTTCCGCTCGAGCTGATGAGCATGATCTCCTGCCCCGCACTCACCTGCAGCGCCGCAACCATCGCGCCGTTGCGCTCGCTCGTCTGCTGCGCGATGACGCCCTGCCCGCCCCGACCGTGGCGCGGAAAATCCTCGAGGGTCGTGAGCTTGCCGTAGCCATTCTCCGATGCGGTGAGGATGAGTCCCTCGCCTACCACGATGAGCGCGATCAACTCGCCGACCGCGCCCACGCGGATTCCGCGCACGCCGGCAGCATCGCGGCCCATCGGACGCACCTCCTCCTCGTGGAAGCGGATCGCCTTGCCCTCACTCGTGCACAGAATGATCTCGGCCTCGCCGTCGGTGAGCGCGACGCCGACCAGCCGATCCTCGGCGCGCAGATCGACTGCGATGATGCCGCTCGTGCGCGGACGCGAGAACGAGGCGAGCGGCGTTTTCTTCACCGTGCCCTGGCTCGTCGCCATGAAGACGAAGTGGTTCTCGTCGAACTGCTTGACCGGGAGCAGTGCGTTGATCTTCTCGCCTTCCTCGAGCGGCAGCAGATTGACCATGGGCTTGCCGCGCGCGCCGCGCCCGGCCTGCGGCAGTTCGTACACCTTGAGCCAGTAGACCTTGCCGCGGTTGGAGAAGCAGAGCACGGTATCGTGGGTGTGCGCAACGAAGAGCTTCTCGACGAAGTCCTCGTCCTTCACCGCGGTCGCCGCGCGGCCGCGTCCGCCGCGGCGCTGCGTCTGGTACTCCGTCACGGGCTGCGACTTCGCGTAGCCCGCGTGCGATAGCGTCACCACCATGTCCTGCGGCTCGATCAGGTCCTCGGTGGTGAGGTCGAGATGGTCGCGGTTGATCTCGGTGCGTCGCGCATCCCCGAACGCCTCGCGCACCTCGGTGAGCTCGGTGCGCAGCACCTCGGTCAAGCGCTGCGGGCGCGTCAGGATCTCCGAGAGCGCGCGGATCGCATCGAGAAGCTCCTTGTACTCCGCGGCGATCTTCTCCTGCTCGAGCCCGGTCAGGCGGTGCAGGCGCATATCGAGGATTGCCTGCGCCTGGGCCTCGGAGAGCCGGTAGCCGCCCGCGACGAGGCCGAACTCCGGCCCGAGCCCCGCCGGTCGGGTGGAAAGCTCCGCGGCGCGCGCGAGGAGCTCGGGCACGGCACCGGCGGACCAGGTGCGCGCGAGGAGCCCGGCACGCGCCTCCGCGGGCGAGGCGGCGTTGCGGATGAGCGCGATCACGGCGTCGATGTTCGCGAGCGCGATTGCGAGCCCCTCGACGATGTGTGCCCGCTCGCGCGCGCGGGAGAGATCATGGATGGTGCGGCGGGTGATGACCTCGCGGCGGTGGCGCACGAACGCTTCGAGCAGTTCCTTGAGCGAGAAGAGCTTCGGCTGCCCATCCTGCAGGCCCACCATGTTGATGCCGAACACCGTCTCCATCGGCGTCTGGGCATAGAGATTGTTGAGTACGATCTCCGTGACCTCGCCGCGCTTCAACTCGATCACCACGCGCATGCCGTCCTTGTCGGACTCGTCGCGCAGCTCCGAGATGCCCTCGAGCTGCTTGTTGCGCACGAGCTCGGCGATGCGCTCGAGGAGCCGCGCCTTGTTCACCTGGTAGGGAAGCTCGGTGACGATGATCGCCTGGCGGCCCTTACCGTCGAGATCCTCCGCCTGCGTGCGCGCGCGGATGGAGAGCCGCCCGCGCCCGGTGCGATACGCGGTCGCGATCTCGAGGGCGCCGTTGATGATGCCGGCGGTCGGGAAGTCCGGCCCGGGGATGTGGCGCATGATCTCGGCGAGCGGCAGCGCGGGGTCCTCGAGGAGCGCCAGGCAGGCGTTGACGACCTCGGTGAGATTGTGCGGCGGGATATTGGTCGCCATCCCGACCGCGATGCCCGCCTGCCCGTTCACGAGCAGGTTCGGCACGCGCGTCGGCAGCACCGTGGGCTCGCTCTCCGATTCGTCGTAGTTCGGCGCGAAGTCGACGGTCTCCTTGTCGATATCCGCGAGCAGCTCGTGCGCGAGGCGCGACATGCGCACCTCGGTGTAGCGCATCGCCGCGGGCAGATCGCCGTCGACCGAGCCGAAGTTGCCCTGGCCGTCGACCAGCACGTAGCGCATGGAGAACGGCTGCGCCATGCGCACGATCGTGTCGTACACGGCCGAGTCCCCGTGCGGGTGGTACTTGCCGATCACATCGCCCACGACGCGCGCGGATTTCTTGTAAGCCTTGTTGTAATCGTTGCCGAGCTCGCGCATCGCGTAGAGCACGCGCCGGTGCACGGGCTTCAACCCGTCGCGCACGTCGGGCAGCGCCCGTCCCACGATGACGCTCATCGCGTAGTCGAGATACGACTGGCGCATCTCGTCCTCGAGGTTGACGGGCAGGACTTCGCGTGCGATTTCTGTCATGCCGATGAGGGCCGATTGAGGCGTTTTCAGGCCTTAATGAAACCGCGAATTCTATCACATCGGCCATTCGCGGCCGCGGCCGCCTTATACTGTGAAGTTGCGGGCCCGCGCGCCTCGCTGAGTGAGACATGAGCTCGATGCAGACCCGAGATTCGGCCGATTTGCTGATCGAGGCGCGCTGGGTGCTGCCGATCGCTCCGGCCACCGCGCTCGCGAATCATGCCGTCGCGGCGCTCGATGGACGCATCGTCGCTCTCGGGCCGGCAGCCGCGCTGCGCGCGCGCTTCACGGCGCGCGAGCACATCGTGCGCCCGGCGCACGTGCTGCTGCCGGGCTTGGTCGATGCGCACACGAGCGCGAGCCGCATCGCGCTGCGCGCACGGGCGGTGAGCGCGGATCTCGCGCGCGAGGGCGCGCAGCTCGCGCTTGCGCAGATGCTGCGCGCCGGCATCACCTCCTTCGCGAGCGCCGAGCTGCATCCGGCGGAGATGGCGCGGCTCGCCGGGCAGCTGCGCATGCGCGCGGCGGTAGGACTCCCGCTCTCCGAGCGGCCGACGCCCTGGGCCGAGAGCCTCACGAGCCATCTTGCCGTGGCGGAGCGGCTCTGGGACACCTACCGCTCCGATCCGTGGGTGAGCCTTTATTTCGCGCCCGATCTCACGCACGGCTTGAGCGACGCGGCGCTCACCCACATTCGCGCAGTCGCCGACGAGCTCGACGCGCGCATCGTCATGCCGGTCGGCTCGGCACCGCAGGGCGTGCGCGACGGCGCGGAGCCGGGCGCCGTGCCCGCGCTCGCGCGCCTCAACCGCCTCGGGCTGCTGCGGCCCGGTTTCACGGCGCTGCCGCAAGCGCGCTTCGCGCCCGCGGAGCTCGAGCTCATCGAGCGCACCGGCAGCGCGCTCGCCGTGTGCCCGCAGCCGAGCCTGCGCGCGGGCCGCGGAGCGGATTGCCTCGCCTGCCTGCTCGCGGACCTTCCGATCGGCCTCGGCACGGGCTCACCGCCCCTCGCGCTCACCTTCGACCTGCTCGCCGAGGCGCGCGCGGCAGCGCTCGCGGCGAGCACGCTTGCGGGCCGCCGCGATGCGCTCACGCCCGAGCGGGCGCTGCACCTGGCGACGCTCGGCGGAGCGCAGGCGGTCGGACTCAAATCCGCCGTGGGCTCCCTCGAGCCCGGCAAGGCCGCGGACTTGATCGCAATCGAGGTGGCATCGCTCGACGGCCCCGGCACCTCCGTCGCGGAGACGGTGCTCTACGCGGCCACCCGCCGGCACGTGAGCGACGTGTGGATCAACGGGCGGCCGCAAGTGCTCGACGGCCGGCTCGTCGCGCTCGATGAGCAGGAGCTGCTTGCGCTCGCCGAGCGCCACGCGCAGGCCGGACTGAGCGAGGGCGGGCCGCGCTCGCCTGAGGAGGCACCGGGATGACCGCGAGGCCGGCGGCACCGCACGATGCAGCGAACGCCGACCCGCAGGAGCTCGGCAAGTTCGCCGAGCTCGCGCGCCGCTTCTGGGACCCGGCGGGGGATTCGCGTGCGCTTCACCTGCTCAATCCGGTGCGCACGCAGTTCGTGCGCGACCGCGCGCGCATTGAGGAGGCCCGCCTGCTCGATGTGGGCTGCGGCGGGGGACTGCTCGCGGAGAGTCTCACTCGCGCCGGGGCGCGCGTGACGGCGATCGATCTCGCCCCGGCGATGATCGCGGTCGCGCGTACGCACGCGGCCGAGCAGGGCCTCGCGATCGACTACCGCGAGCAAAGCGCCGCGGCTCTCGCCGCGACCGCGGCCCCCTACGAGGTGGTCACCTGCATGGAGATGCTCGAGCACGTGCCGGACCCGCCGGCGATGCTGCGCACGCTCGCCGAGCTCACCCGCCCCGGCGGCCACCTCTTCGTCTCGACGATCCATCGCACGCTCAGGGCTTTTCTCACCGCGATCGTGGCCGCCGAGTACGTCCTCGGGGTGCTGCCGCGCGGCACCCATCACTACGAGCGGCTCATCCGGCCCGCCGAGCTCGCCCGCTGGGGGCGCGCCGCGGGGCTGTCGCTGCGCGAGATCGCCGGCCTGGAGGTAAACCCGCTCACCGGGCGCTGCACGCTCACGCGCGATCCTTCCGTCAACTACCTTGCGCACTTCGTGCGCGCAGCCGGCGCGCCGCAGATCTGTGCGGCTGTGGCCCCGGCGGACGGCGCATGAGCGCGGCTGCGGATGCGCCCCGCGCCGTCCTGTTCGACCTCGACGGGACGCTGCTCGATACGGCGCAGGACTTGAGCGATGCGCTCAATGCGCTGCGCGGCGAGCAGGGGCTCGATCCGCTCGACTTCGTGCGCGTGCGCACCTTCGTCTCCCACGGCTCGAGCGCGCTCGTGCGCATCGCCTTTCCGCAGGCACCCGAGCCCAAGTTCCTGAGCTTGCGGGACCGGCTGCTCGAGCTCTACGGGGCGGCGCTCGCCGTGCACACTCGTCCGTTCGCGGGGGTGCCGCAGCTGCTCGCCTATCTCGAGCGCGCCGGATTGCCCTGGGGCGTGGTCACCAACAAGCCCGCCCACTTGACCGAGCCGCTGCTCGAGGCGCTCGCGCTCCGCCGCCGCGCCGCCGCGGTGGTGAGCGGTGACACGCTGCCCGAGCGCAAGCCGCATCCGCGCCCGCTCCTCTTCGCCGCCGAGCAGCTCGGCGTCGCGCCCGCCGCCTGCGTGTACGTGGGAGACGCCGAGCGCGACGTGCTCGCGGCGCGCGCCGCCGGCATGCGAGCGGTGGTCGCCTGCTTCGGCTACATTGGGCCAAGCGACACACCGCGGCAGTGGCCGGCCGATGCGTGGCTGGAGGCGCCCGAGGAGCTCATCGCCTATCTCGAGAGCTCGCGCGAGCGCACCGCGGCGGCGGAGCGAGGAGCATCGAGGTGATGACGGTCCTGCTTGGCGCGGCGCTCGCCCTGGGGGCACTCCTGCTGGGCGGCGTGCTCGGCTATCTCGCCGCGCAGCTGCGCGCCGCGCGCCATCTGCACGCACTCGCCGTCGAGCTCGAAAGTGCGCGCGTGCGGCTCGCCGCCGCGACACAGACCGCGAGCGAGCGCGCGGCGCTCACGGCGGAAACGGAGGCGCGGCTGCGCGGCGCCTTCGACTCGCTCGCCGGGCAGACGCTGCGCGCAAACAGCGAGCTGTTCCTGCGAATGGCGCGCGAGGCACTGAGCCGCGACCAGGCGGTCGCCGAGAGCGCGCTCAAGGCGCGCGAAGCGGCGATCGCGCAGCTGGTTGAGCCCTTGAAGGTCGCCCTCGAGCGCACCGAGGCGCAGGTGGGCGCGCTCGAGCGCGAGCGGCGCGATGCGTTCACGCAGCTGCGCACGCAGATCGAGACGCTCACGACGAGCCAAGCGCAGCTGCAGCGCGAGACGCGCAATCTCGTCACGGCGCTGCGCCGGCCGGAGGTGCGCGGACGCTGGGGCGAGCTCACGCTCAGGCGGGTCGTCGAGCTTGCCGGGCTCGCCGAGCACTGCGACTTCACCGAGCAGCTGCACGTGGTCGCCGAGGACGGCGCGTTGCGCCCCGATCTCGTGGTGCACATGCCCGATGCGCGCGACCTCGTGGTCGATGTGAAGACCCCGCTCGATGCCTATCTCGAGGCGCTCGAGGCCGGAAGCGAGGAGGCGCGCCAGCTCGCCCTCAAGCGCCATGCGCAGCAGGTCGAGATGCGCGTGCGCGAGCTCGCCGCCAAGAGCTACTGGGCACAGTTCGAGCGCAGCCCCGAGTTTGCGGTGCTGTTCCTGCCGGGCGATCAGTTCCTCGCCGCCGCGCTCGCCGAGCGCCCCGAGCTGCTCGACAACGCGCTCAAGCAGGGTGTGATCCTGGCGACCCCCTCGACGCTCATCGCGCTGCTCAAGTCGGTCGCCTACGGCTGGCGCCAGTCGGCCGTTGCGCAGAACGCGGCCGTGATTCGCGAGCTCGGCCAGGAGCTCTACCGGCGCCTCGGCAACTTCGTGGGCCACCTCGCGCGCCTCGGGCAGCGGCTCGGCACGGCCGTCGAGGCCTACAACGCGGCCGTCGGCTCCCTCGAGCGCCAGGTGCTGCCGCAGGCGCGACGCTTTCCCGAGCTCGGTGTCACGGCCGATGCGCCGCTCGAGGCGCTCGATCCGGTCGAGCAGCTCGCGCGCAACAGCGCAGCCGTCGCGAGCGTCGAGGGCAGCCCGTCCGATGCTCGCGAGGCCTGAGTGCGCGGGCGCGCAGCGCTACTTCGCGTGGCTTTACTCTCCGGCTCGCGTGCGCGTCGTGATCGAGAGCCTCTTCGGGATCGAGGAGGAGATTCGCGCGGCGCTGCGTCCGGGCCTCGAGCACCGCGTGGCGCACCTGCGCCTCGAGTGGTGGCGCGAGGAGTGCGCACGGATTGCGGCCGATCGGCCGGTACACCCGCTCGGTGAGGCGCTGCGCGGCTGCAGAGCGACCGAGATGGCAGGACTCATCGACAATGCGGCCTGGGACTTGGCCGGCGCGCCGTTCGCCACCCGCGCCGAGCTCGATCGCTACTGTGCGCGCTGGGCGGACGCGCTCGTGGTGCCGCTCGCGCGCGCGGGCGCCGCCGCGGAGCAGCGCCCCGCGGAGGAGGCCGCGACATTCGCGCGCCGCGCCGGCGCCGCGCTCTGCGAATCCGAGCTCCTCGCGCAACTCGCGCGCGCGGCCGAGCACGGCTGCGCGCGCCTGCCGCTCGATGAGCTTGCGCAAGCCGGCGTCGAGCCCGCGGCACTCACGCGCCGCCCGTGGCCGCAGCAACTCGCGGAGCTCGTGCGCGCGCGCGAGGGGGCGCTGCGCGCCGCGCTCGCGGGGAGCTTGGGCGCGCTCGTGCCGGCGGCGCAGCCGGCGGCGCGCGGCCTCATCGTCTGGGCCGCGCTCACGGCGCGCGCTTCGCGCCGGCGCGAATCGGCCCTGCCGGTGCCGCCCGCACCGCACGCACTGCGAGCCTTGGCCGATGGCTGGCACGCCTGGCGCGCCGCCCGCTCGGCCGAGCGCGGCCGGGGATTCGAGCATCTGACGGAGACTCTCGCGTGAATGCAACCTTCGATCCCCGAACCCACCGGCCCGCGAGCGGCGAGCTCGAGGGGCGCGTGATCGCGGTGACCGGCGCGAGCGACGGGCTCGGCCGCGCCGTCGCCCTCGACTGCGCGCGCTACGGTGCGACCGTGGTGCTGCTCGGCCGCAACCAACGCAAGCTCGACTCCGTGCTGAGCGAGATCGACGCCGTCAACCCGGGACGCTCGACCGTCGCCGTGCTCGACCTCGAGCGCGCGCTCGCGGGCGACTACGACCGGCTGGCCGCTGCCGTGCTCGAGCGCTTCGGCCGCCTCGATGGCCTGCTGCACAATGCTGCGCTTCTCGGCACGCTCACGCCGATCGAGCATTACGACGTGCCGATGTGGTGCCGGGTGCTGCACGTCAATCTCACCGCCGCGTTCGCGCTCACTCAGGTGCTGCTGCCCGCGCTCAAACGCTCCCCGGATGCCTCGATCCTGTTTACCTCGAGCGGCGTCGGACGGCACGGACGGGCGTATTGGGGCGCTTACGCGGTGTCGAAATTCGGCCTCGAGGGACTCGCGCAGGTGCTGTCGGCGGAGCTTTCCGACATCTCCCCGATCCGCGTCAATGCGATCAACCCCGGCCGGGCGCGCACGCGCATGCGCCAGCAGGCCTACCCGGCCGAGAATCCCGCAGCGCTTCCGACGCCCGAGTCCCTCACCGCCCCCTACCTGGCCCTGCTCGGTCCCGCGAGCCGCGGGGTGAGCGGTGCGAGCTTCGACGCGCAGTAGCCGCGGGGGTCTCGGACTCGGGCTCCCCGCGCGCGGCGGCGAGGAATCCCGCGAGCTCCGCCGGGGCAAGTGGCCGGAACTGGCCGCGACCGAGCGCTCGCTCGAGCGCCACGGGACCGAGCCGGGTGCGCAGCACCCGGCTCACGAGCGCCCCGTTGCGCTCGAACAGCCGCCGGACCGCCCGGCCGCTCGCCCCGCGCGCGCTCAGCGTATACCAGCGGTTCGTACCCTCGCCGCCCGCCGGCGTGCACGCGAGCACCGCGAGCCGCTCCCCGTCATCGAGCAGGCCTTCGCAGATCCGCTCGAGCTGGGCGGGATCGAGCTCGTTGCGCACGCGCACGCTGAACTCCGCCGTGAGCCCTCGTACCGCACGCTGCAGCTGCGCGGCGAGCTCGCCATCGCCGCTCACGAGCTCGAGGCC
Source organism: Steroidobacteraceae bacterium (assembly GCA_035523875.1). Lineage (GTDB taxonomy): Bacteria > Pseudomonadota > Gammaproteobacteria > Steroidobacterales > Steroidobacteraceae > JASHUC01. The sequence goes on along the minus strand of DATKPY010000029.1, from coordinate 90,631 downwards.
GCCGTCGGGGGCGGGCATCGGGCTCACCGCGACGAAGCGCCGGCCGGCCGAGCGCGGTAGCCGCTCGAGGAGCGTCGAACGCAGCTCCAGGCTCGCCCCGGCTTGCGCGCTCGCGCCGCCGCGGCGCGCGAGCGGCTCCCCGGGCGAGCGGTGACACAGATAGGCCTGCTGCGCGCCGCTCGCGCGCTGCTGCACGCGCCGGCCGTCGAGGCTGACCCGATCTGCGGGGAGCACCCGCGCACCGAGCGCCGCGACGCTGCCGTTGACGCTCACGCGCCCAGCGCGAATCCACGCCTCGGCCTCGCGGCGCGAGCCGAGCCCGAGCTGCGCCAGCGCCTTCTGCAAGCGCTCGCCCGCCTCCGCCGGCTCGCGCCCGAGCGCTGCGCGGCCCCGCGCCGGTCGCCGACTCACTCGGGCTCGGGACGCGCGGCGACGAGACCGTGCGAGCCTTCCGGCTGCTGCCCGGGATCCGCCTCCTCGTCGAGCTCCTCGCCCGGCCCGTCACTCACCTCGGGCGGCGCGTCCGCCGCGGGCTGCGCGGGCGCGCGGCCATCGGGGTCGTCGGTCTCGCCCGGGAACGCCGTGTCGAGGTCGAGCTGGACGTTGAATTCGGCCATGACCTTGAGCTCCGCGAGCGGCGGCAGCTCATCGAGACTCTTCAGGCCGAAGTAGTCGAGGAACTCGCGCGTGGTGCCGAGGAGCTCCGGGCGACCCGGCACGTCGCGCTGCCCGAGGACGCGCACCCAGTTGCGCTCGATGAGCGTCTTCACGATGTTCGGATTCACGGCGACGCCACGTACCGCCTCGATCTCCCCGCGCGTGAGCGGCTGGCGGTAGGCGATGAGCGCGAGCGTCTCCAGGAGCGCCCGGGAGAAGCGCGGTGGACGCTCCGGCCACAGCCGCGAAATCTCGGCCGTGAGCTCGCGACGCACCTGGATGCGAAATCCGCCGCCCGTCTCTTTGAGCTCGATGCCCCGGCCGGCGTAGTCCCCGGCAAGCGCATCGAGCGCGGCGCGCACCTCCTCGCGAGTCGGCCGCGAAGCGGGCTCGAACAGCTCGATGAGCTCGGCCACCTGCAGCGACTTGCCGGCCGCGAGCAGCGCCGCCTCGATCACGTTCTTGCGGTGTTGCTCGCTCATGGATCATCGGCTCCGTCGTCTTCGAACGGCTCCTCCCCGGGCGCCTGCATCGGCGCCTCATCGGGGATCGTCTCGCCACCGGCATTGTCGGCGACCAGGCGCAAGGTGCGATTGGGCGCCGCGGCGCGCACGTGCAGCGGCGCGAAGGGCGCGGCCTGAACGATCTCGATGAGCCCTTCGCGCACCAGCTCGAGCAGCGCCACAAACGTCACGGTCACGCCCATGCGGCCCTCCTCGGGGTGAAACAGCTGCGCGAACTCGACGAAGCTCGCCCGCTCGAGCGCCGCGAGGACGTCGCTCATCCGCTCGCGGACCGAGAGCCGCTCGCGCTCGATGCGGTGGTGCGCGAACAGCTCCGCGCGCACCACCACCTCCTTGAACGCCGCGAGCATCTCCTGAAGCGTCACCTGCGGCAGCAGGCGCACGACCTGCCGCTCGGTGATCTCCGCGCTCGTCCCCCACACGTCGCGCTCGAGCCGCGGCAGTCGATCGAGATTCTCGGCCGCCTGCTTGAAGCGCTCGTACTCCTGCAGGCGCCGCACCAGCTCGGCGCGCGGGTCCTCCTCGCTCGCGTCCTCCTGGGTGTGCGCGCGCGGCAAGAGCATGCGCGATTTGATCTCCGCGAGCGTCGCCGCCATCACCATGTACTCCCCCGCGAGCTCGAGCTGCAGGTCGTGCATGAGCTCGATGTACTGCATGTACTGCCGCGTGATCTCGGCGATCGGGATATCGCGCACGTCGAGATTCTGGCGGCGGATGAGATAAAGCAGCAGATCGAGCGGCCCCTCGAACGCTTCGAGAAACACCTCGAGCGCCTGCGGCGGGATGTACAGGTCGCTCGGGAGCTGCGTGACCGGCTCGCCGTTCACCACCGCGAATGGCATCTCTACCTGCTCCGGTGGGCTTGCGGGGGCCGGATGATGCGGCTGCTCGTTCACGATCACCTTGAGCTCGGGTTTCTCGCTCATCGGTCGGCGCGCAGGTGCATCGCGCGACGCACCTCGTCGAGCGTCTGTCGCGCGGCCTCGCGAGCCTTGTCCGCGCCTTCGGCGAATATACTGCGCAGGATCTCCGGATTGTCCTCGAATTCCTGTGCCCGGCGCCGGAACTGGCGGACCTCCTCCACGATTTTCTCAATCACCGGCTTCTTGCAGTCGAGGCAGCCGATGCCCGCCGAGCGGCATCCCTCGTTCACCCAGGCGCGCGTCGGCTCGTCGGAATAGATCTTGTGCAGGTCCCACACCGGACACTTCTCCGGATCCCCCGGATCGCTGCGGCGCGCACGCGCCGGGTCGGTCTGCATCGTGCGCAGCTTCTGCGCCACCTGATCGGGGTCCTCGCGCAGCCCGATGGTGTTCGCGTAGGACTTCGACATCTTGCGTCCGTCGAGCCCCGGCACGCGCGGCGTGGCGGTGAGGAGTGCCTGGGGCTCCGGAAGGATCGTGACGCCCGAGCCCTCGAGGAAGCCGAGCAGGCGCTCGCGGTCCGCGACGGTGATGCGGCTGTTCGCGTGCACGAGCGCCCGTGCGCGCGCGAGCGCCTCGGCATCGCCCGCCTCCTGGAAACGGCGCCGCAGCTGGCGGTAGAGCGCGCTGTTGCGCCCGCCCAGGCTCCTCACCGCGCGCTCGGCCTTCTCCTCGAACTGCGGCTCCCGCCCGTAGAGATGATTGAAGCGGCGCGCGATCTCGCGGGTGATCTCCACGTGCGCGACCTGATCCTCGCCCACCGGCACGAAGTCGGCGCGGTAGAGCAGGATGTCCGCGCTCTGCAGCACCGGGTAGCCGAGAAAGCCGTAGGTGGCCAAGTCCTTTTCCTTGAGCTCGGCCTGCTGCTCCTTGTAGGTCGGGACGCGCTCGAGCCAGCCGAGCGGCGTCAGCATCGCGAGCAGCAAAAAGAGCTCGGCGTGCTCCGGCACGTGCGACTGCACGAACAGCGTCGCGACCCCGGGATTCAATCCCGCGGCGAGCCAGTCGATGAGCACGGCATGCACGTGCTCCGGCAGGAGCGAGGTGTCCTCGTAGCCGGTCGTGAGTGCGTGCCAGTCGGCCACGAAGAAAAAGCACTCGTACTGGTACTGCAGGTCCACCCAGTTGCGGAGCGCGCCGTGAAAGTTCCCGAGGTGCAACGGACCGGTCGGACGCATCCCCGAGAGCACGCGCCGCGTCTGTGGATTTACGCTCATGAAAATGAGCGGGCATTATAGGCCCAAAACGGCGAGATCACCCTTGCCGCGACGAACCACCACCGGAGGAGACACCGCGAGGTCGACCACCGTCGTCGGCTCGACGCCGCAGTTGCCCCCGTCGAGCACGGCATCGATCTCGCGCTCCAGGCGCGCGCGGATCTCGCGCGCGTCCGTGAGCGGCAGGGGATCGCCCGGAATGATCAGCGTCGAGCTCATGAGCGGCTCGCCGAGCTCCGCGAGCAGCAGCCGCGGCACCGGGTGATCGGGCACCCGGATGCCGATGGTGCGCCGCCGCTCGTGCTGCACGCGCCGGGGCGTCTCGCGCGTGGCGGGCAGCAGGAAGGTGTACGGACCCGGCGTGAGGGCCTTGATGAGGCGGAACTGTGGCGTGTCGATCCGCGCGAAGCGCGCGCTTTCCCCGACGCTGCGGCAGACGAGCGTGAAGTGGTGATGCCGGTCGGCCTGGCGGATGCGCCGCACGCGCTCGAGCGCAGCCTTGTCCCCGATGTGCCATCCGAGCGCGTAGCACGAGTCGGTCGGATAGGCGATCACCCCGCCGCCACGCACGATATCCGCCGCGCGACGGATCAGCCGCGGCTCGGGGTTGCTCGGGTGCAGGGCGAAGTACTGGCTCACACATCCGTCCGGGCGTCGCGCGCGCCGTTTGGGCTATGATAGCCGCCCGCCTCGTCCCGGGATCGCCGCCGAGTCTCGTTCGGATTTTTCAAAAAACCGCATGCCAACGCTTCTCGAGCTTCTCCCTCTCGTCGCATTCCTCGGGCTCTACTACGCGCGCGGCATGTACGCGGCGACGGCCGGGCTGATGGTTGCGATGGGGCTGCTGCTCGGAATCGATCTCGTGCGCACGCGGCGCATACCGCCGATGCACGCTCTGAGCGCCGCCTTGGTGTTCGCCTTCGGCGCGGCGACGCTCGTGCTGCACAACCATCGGTTCATCGAATGGAAGCCCACCGTCTTCTTCTGGCTCGTGAGCGCGGCGTTTCTCGCGAGCTTCCGGCTGGGCGAGCGCACCCTGGTCGAGCGGCTGCTCGCCCCGGCGTTCGGCCCCCAGGCGTGCGTGCCGGAGCGGCTGTGGCGGCGGCTCAATTGGCTCTGGGTAGCCTTCTACGGCGCGCTCGGCCTGCTCAATCTGGCGATCGCATACCGCGCAAGCGAGCGCACCTGGGTGAACTTCAAGGTCTTCGGCCTGACGCTCCTCACCGCCGCGTTCATCGCCGCACAGCTGCTATGGCTCGCCCGCCGCGTGCAACCGGCGCCGGATTCCTCGGCGGCGGCGTGACGCCGCATGCGATACCGCGGATGCCCCTGAGCGCCGGAACTCGCTCCTGCATGCCGACCGCGGACACCGTCGCGAAGATTCGAGCCGCGCTCGAGCGCGAGCTCACGCCTGCGCGGCTCACGATCGAGGACGAGAGCGCCGCACACGCCGGGCATGCCGGTGCGCGCGAGGGCGGCCATTTTCGCCTCCGGGTCGTGTCGGAGCGATTTCGCGGCCTCACGGCGCTCGCCCGGCACCGTCTGGTGTACGAGGCCGTCGCTCCGCTCATGAGTGAGGGCGTGCACGCGCTCGCCATCGAGGCGCGGACGCCGGAAGAAATCGCTCAATGAAACGGCCCCAGTTCACTGAATTTGCTCACTCTTGCGGCGAGCCTGCCGCTCAATCTCGCACTCTCGAGGTGACTGTCCCTATGCGCAAGCTCGGCCTCCCTTCGCTCCTCGTCGGGCTCCTCGCTCTGTCGGCCTGCCACTCTCCCGGCACGGGCAGCGCCGCGGCGACGAGCACCTCCCCGCCGGTCGCCGTGGTGAACGGTACCCCGATCAGCCGCGATTTCTTCGAGTTCTACGTCCACGGCATCACCCGGGGTAAGAGCTCCGCCGATCTCACCCAGGCGCAGCGCGAGATCGCCCTCGACAATCTCATCCGCGCACAGCTCGTCGCGCAGGTCGCGGACAAGGACGGGCTCACTGCGGACCAGGACACCAAGTTCTTACTCGAGCTCTCGCGCCTCAACGTGCTCCAGCAACGGGTCTCCGAGCGCTACCTGAAGGACTTGAAGCCCACCGATCAGGAGCTGCGCGCCGAGTACGAAACCCAGGTCGCGATGATGCCGCATACCGAATACCACGTGCGGCACATCCTGGTTCCGACCGAGCCGTTCGCCGAGAAGCTGGTCGCCGAGCTCGACAAGGGCGCCAAATTCGCCGACTTGGCCAAGCGCGAATCGATGGACAGCTCCAAGCAAAACGGCGGCGACATCGGTTGGCTCACGCCCGATCGGGCGGCGGCCGGACTCGGCAAGCCGTTCGTCGATGCGCTCACCGCGTTGAAGCCCGGGCAGTACACGGAGAAGCCGGTGCAGTCGTCGTTCGGCTGGCACATCATCTATCTCGAGGGCACGCGCGATCTGCCGCCGCCGCCCTACGACAACAGCGTACAGCAGCAGCTGGTGCGCATCGTCGAGGAGAAGAAATTCAAGGCCTACGTCGATGGGCTCATGAAGGACGCGAAGATCGAGAAGAATATCTGACGGCCGTGACGGCCCGCCCGTCGTGCGATTTGCGATTACCGCGACCGACAGATACCTCGGCGTCTTTCAGGCCTTGATCGAGCACGCGTGGACACCGCTCAAGGTGTTCACCACGCCCGTGGATCGGCGCGTGCATCAGAACCGAGCCGTCATCGACTACGCACGGCATTTGAATGTCGATGTGCAGATCTCGCGCCTTACCGAGCGCAATCTGCAGGAGCTGGGCGCTCGGGGCTGCGAGGCGTTGATCGTCGCGAGCTATGGCTTTCGCATCGGCGAGTGGCGTCCGCACCTGAAGTATGCGGTTAACTTTCACCCCTCGCCATTGCCGCGCGCTCGTGGACCTTATCCGATACCCGCCGCCATTCTCGATGAGGCCCGCGTGTGGGGGGTCGCCTGTCACAAGCTCGAGCATGAGTTCGACTCCGGCGATGTCCTGAAGGTGCATGAGATCCCGCTCACGGCACAGGAGGATCACGACAGCCTCGACCTGAAGATCCAGTTCGCGGCCAAGCGGTTGAGCGGCGATGTTGCCGAGCATTTCGTGGAGTACTGGCAGCACGCGACCCCGCAGGTCGGGGCGAGCTACTACCCGAAGTGGACCGTCGAGGATCGACGGCTCGATTTCTCACAGCCCGTCGATCGGATCCTGCGTCGCGTGCGCGCCTTCGGTCCGCTCGAGTGTCTGGTCTTCATCAACGACACGCGATTTTTCGTCAGACGCGCGGTCGGCTGGCAAGAGCCGCACCGCCTGCCGATCGGCCGCGTCGTCTACGAGAACAATCTGGCGATGGTCGTGGCGGCCGCGGACGGCTTCATCGGCCTCACCGAGTGGAGCCTCATCGATCCGGACGCCATCACCGGCACCTGGCGGCGGTAGCTGCCACGGCTCGCATCGCAGCACAGCCGTCGCGGCGCTACGCGCGGTGCTCACCGGGGAGAAGCTTCAGGAACTGAGTCTCGTCGATCACGCTCACGCCGAGCGCCTGCGCCTTGCGCAGCTTCGATCCGGCCGCCGCGCCCGCCACGAGGAGGTCGGTCTTGCCGGAGAGGCTGCCGCTCACCTTTGCGCCGTAGCGCTCGGCGAGCGCTTTCGCCTCCTCGCGGGTGAGCTTCTCGAGCGTGCCGGTGAAGACGATCGTCTTGCCGGCGATGGGAGACTCGCGTGCGGGCTGCTCGGCATCGAGGATGCGCACCTGGGCGGTGAGCCGCTCGAGGACGCGAAGGTTGTGGCGATTGGAGAAATACGCGGCGAGACTCTCGATCACCGTCTCCCCGATCTGATCCATCGCGTCCATCTCCTCACGCGCGCCTGCGTCGCCGTGCGCGAGCTTCGCGCACGCATCGCTCAAGGCCCGCCAGCTCCCGTAGCCGCGCGCGAGCGCCCGCGCAGTCGTCTCCCCGACGTGGCGGATGCCGAGCGCGTACAGAAAGCGCTCCAGGGAGATCTCGCGCCGCGCCTCGATGGCGCCGAAGAGCTTGGCCACCGAGACCGCACCGAACCCCTCCTCTTCCTCGAGGCGGATGCGCTCGTTGCGCGCGGCTAAGGTGAACAGGTCCGCCGGCTCCTGCACCCACTCGCGCTCGAAGAAGAGCGTGATCTGCTTCTCCCCGAGTCCCTCGATGTCGAAGGCGCGCCGCGAGACGAAGTGCTTCAAGTGCTCTACACGCTGATAGGGGCAGGCGAGCTCGCCGGAGCAGCGCGCGACGGCACCCTCCTCTCCGGCCGCGGTGCGCTCGCGCACGACCGCGCTCTGCAGCGGACAGGGGCAGGTGCGCGGGAAGCGGTAGCGGTGAGCGGAGCCCGGGCGCTTCTCGAGCACCACGCCCAGCACCTGTGGGATCACGTCTCCGGCGCGCTGGATCGTGACCGTGTCCCCGACGCGCACGTCGAGCTCGCGGATGGAGTCCTCGTTGTGCAGCGTCGCGTTCGAGACCACCACCCCCCCGACCGTCACCGGCTCGAGCTTGGCGACCGGGGTGAGCGCACCCGTCCGCCCGACCTGTATTTCCACCGCCTTGACGACGGTCATTGCGCGCTGCGCGGGGAACTTGTGCGCGACCGCCCAGCGCGGATCGCGCGCGACGAATCCGAGGCGCTCCTGCCAATCGAGCCGGTCGACCTTGTAGACCACGCCGTCGATGTCGTAATCGAGCGTGCCGCGCTCGAGCTCCATCTCGCGGTGGAACGCGAGCAGCGCATCGACCGAGCCACAGTGCCGAGCGAGCGGGTTCACCTTCAGGCCATGGTGCGCGAACCACTCGAGCATGCCCCACTGAGTGCGCGCCGGCATCGCGCTCATCTCGCCCCACGCGTAGGCGAAGAACCCGAGCGGTCTCGCGGCGGTCACCGCGGGATCGAGCTGGCGCAACGATCCGGCCGCCGAATTGCGCGGGTTGGCGAACACGGCGCGACCCGCGGCGCCCTGCTGGCGGTTGAGCTCGAGGAACGCCGATTTGGTCATGTAGACCTCACCGCGCACCTCGCAGAGCTGCGGCACGCCCGCACCGTTGAGCCGGTGCGGAATCTCCCCGACCTCCTTCACGTTCGCCGTCACGTCCTCCCCGACGCTGCCGTCGCCGCGCGTCGCGCCGCGCACGAGCACGCCGCGCTCGTAGCGCAGCGATACCGAGAGGCCGTCGATCTTCGGCTCCGCGGTGAACTCGATGGCCGTGTCGCTGCCGAGGGCGAGGAAGCGCCGGATGCGCTCGACGAACTGCTCCACGTCCTCGCGGCTGAGCGCGTTCGCGAGCGAGAGCACCGGCACGGTGTGGCGAACCTTGGCGAACTTCCCCGAGGGCGGCGCGCCCACCCGCTGGGTCGGGGAATCCGGCGTGACGAGCTCGGGATGGCTCTGCTCGAGCCTCTTGAGCTCGAGCAAGAGGTGGTCGTAGGCCGCATCGGAGATCTCGGGCCGGTCGAGCTCGTAGTAGAGCCGGTTGTGACGGGCGATCTCGCGGCGCAGCTCGGCGACCCGCGCCGCCGCCTCAGCCGTCATGCTCCGCCTGCGCCGCGAGGGTCTCGCGCAGCGCGGCCGCCCGCAGCGGTGTGAGCGGCTCGCCGCGCTCGTCCTGGAGGGCTCCCTCGAGCCGATTGCTCAGGCCGCGCGCGGCGGCGAGCAGCTCGTCGAAGGCGTGCGGCCCCGGCAGCGGGCCGGGCAGCACCGCAAAGAGATTGAGTCCGCCGAAGCGCTGCATGTCGATCGAGTCGGGATCGAACGTGCCGGGCTTGGTGAGACTCGCAGCGCTCACGACGGCGCGACCGTCGGGACCGGCGCGATGGAAGATCGCGAACTTGCCGAGCACGAACCCCTCGGCGGCGAGCGCCTGACGGACGCTGCGGCCCGCGAAGCGCTCACCCGGGGCAATGACGCGCAGCGCGACGATCCGCCGCACCGACTCATCGGGCCACGCGACGATCGGCGCGGATGGTCCCTCCCGAGCGGGCGCCGCGGAGAAGCGCGCCTGCGGCGCGAACGCGGCCTGCGGATCGAGCGTGGTCGGGACCGGGTCGTCGGTCGCGGCGATGCCCGTCGTCTGCTCCGCGAGCTCGGCGTCTCGATCGTCCTCGACCGTGATCCCGAGGAGCGCGGCGTCGTCGACGACCTCGACGAGCGGCAGCTCGCGCTCGGGCTCGCGCGCGCTCAACTCCGGCAAGCTGATGGTCGGCTCGCGCGCCCCCTGCGGGTGTCCGAGCGGGGCCCCGCCGAGGCTCGGGGGGCCGCCCGCGGAGCGCTCCGCGCCCGCATGCGGCTCGTGACGGCGCGCGAGGCGCGAGCGGCGCAGCTCCCACACCGCAAGCCCCGCGATGAACAGGGCCCCGAGCACCAGTAACGTGACGCGCAGCTGCGGCATGGTCCCGACCCGGTTGAAGTCCTCAGACCGCGGCGAGCCGCAGCGCTTCCTCGACGTCGACGGTCACGAGCCGCGAGACGCCGGGCTCGTTCATCGTCACGCCGATCAACTGCGAGGCGAGCTCCATGGTCGATTTGCTGTGAGTGATGAAGATGAACTGGATGCGGGAGGACATCTCGCGCACGATGTCGCAAAAGCGCCCGATATTGTACTCATCGAGCGGTGCATCCACTTCGTCGAGCAAGCAGAACGGCGCAGGATTCAAGTCGAATATCGAGAACACGAGCGCGACGGCCGTGAGCGCCTTCTCCCCGCCCGAGAGCAGGTGAATGGTGCTGTTGCGCTTGCCGGGCGGCCGCGCCATCACGGCGACGCCCGCCGTGAGCACTTCCTCTCCGACGAGCTCGAGATAGGCGTGACCGCCACCGAACAGCCGCGGAAACTTCTCCTTGAGCCCGGCGTTGATGCGCTCGAAGGTCTCCTCGAAGCGCGTGCGCGTTTCCTTGTCGATGCGTCGCATCGCATCCTCGAGCGTCGCGAGCGCCTCGGTGAGATCGGCGAACTGCCGGTCGAGGTATTCCTTGCGCTCGCTGTGCTCCTTGAGCTCCTCGATCGCCGCCAAGTTCACCTGCCCGAGCCGATCGAGCGCGGCGCGCGTCTCCGCGAGCCGCTCCTCCCAGCTCGCGAGCGGCGCATCGGCCGGGAGCGCGGCGCGCATCGCGCTCAGGTCGAAGCCCGTGGCTGCGAACTGCTCGGCAAGGCCCTCGCGACGCACGCGGGTCTCCTGCGCCGCAAGCCGCGTCTCCTCGAGCGCCTGACGCGCCTCGCTCACGCGCTGCTCGGCACCGAGGCGCTGCTCATCCTGCCTGCGCAGCTCCGCATCCGCCTCCTCGAGCGCGCGGCGCGCGAGGGCGAGCTCGCTCTCCACCTCGAGGCGGCGCGCGAGGAGCGCCTGCATGCGCTCCTCGATTGCGCGGATCGGCGCATCGCCGCTCGCGAGCTCGCGGTCGAGCTCGGAGCAGCGCCCGGTGAGCTGCGCGCGCTGCTCGAGCATGCGTGCGAGCGCGACGCCCATCGAGCGCTCGGAGGAGCGGCGCGCTTCGATGCGGATGAGCAGATCGCGCGCGCCCAGTTGCGCCGCCTCGCAGCGTTCGCGCGCGCGCGCGAGCGCCGCGCGCCGCTCCTCGCGCTCGGCCTCGAGCTGCGGGCGCCGCGCATCGAGCGCAGCGAGCGCCTGGCACCCGCCCGCGAGCGCCGCGCGGGCTCGGCCGAGACCGTCCTCGGCCGCGCCGCGCTCGCGCCCAACATCCGCGGCTTCCTCCTCCACCCGAGCGAGGCGCAGCGTCGATTCCTGCGACCGCGCCCGCATCGCCTCGAGCTGGGCGAGCAGATCCGCGTGCTCGCGGTGCGCGCCCTGGATGTCCGACTGCAACCGATCGCGGTCGAGCTCGGCCGCGCCGAGCGCCTCGCGTATGCCCGCGAGCTCCACCTCGACTCGCCGCACGTGCTCCTCATGCTCGGCGCATTCGCGGCGCAGGCTCTTCAGGCGCTGCTCACGCTCGATGATGCCGGCGTGCTGATCGTGTCCGCGGTTGACCCGGATCCAGGTGCGCCCGATCCACTCGCCCGCCCGCGTGATCACCGAGTGCCCGGGTGCGAGGCGGGTGCGCTCGCCCAAGGCAGCCGCAAGCGACTCGCCCGCCCACACCGCCTCGAGCTCGCGCACCATCGCCGCCGGACCACGCACGATCCGCGCTGCGAGGGTTCCAGCAGGCGTGGACGCTAGGCCCCTGCCCGCGAGCGGCTCGGCCGCCTCGATCAGCGTCACCCGCCCACTCGCCAGCCGCTCGAGCGCCCCTGCCGGCTCATCGAGCTCATCGACGCACACCGCCTCGAGATAGTCCCCGAGAGCGGTCTCGACGGCGCGCTCCCAGCCGGGCTCCACCTCGAGCGTTTCGGCCAGTCGCGGACGCCCGGCGAGCCCGCGGGCGCCGAGCCATTCGTCGGCCTGACCGACATTGTGGGTGAGCGCGGCCTTCTGCATCGCCTCGAGCGAGACGAGCTCGGCGCGCTGCCGCTCGCGTGCGTTGCGGGCGGACTCGAGCTGCCCCTCCGCCGCGAGCTGCTCGGCGCGGTGCACCTGCACCCGCTCGAGCGCCGCGGCGAGCGCGCGCGCGCGCTCATCGCTGCGCGTGCGCGCGAGGGCTTCGCGGTGGGCGAGGTGGGCGAGCTGCTCGGCCGCGCCCTGGGAGAGGAGCTGCTCGCGCTCGATCGCCAGCCGTTCCGCGCGCGTCGCGAGCCGCTCGAGCTCGCTCTCGCGCTCCCCGCTGCGTGCGCGCTCGACCTCGATCGTCTGATGCGCAACCGCGAGCGCGCGGTTGTATTCCTCCCAGCGCTGCTGCCATGCCGCGAGCTCCGCATCCGCAGCGGCGAGCGCTTGGGCGGCGAGCCGCTCCTCGCGCTGCACCGATTCGAGCTGCGGCCCCAAGGCCGCGATCTCCTCGCCGAGCTCCGCCAGCTGGCGCTCGTCGCGCTCGATTTGCGTGGCGGTCTCCCCGAGGGTGCTCCGGGCCTGCGCGAGGTCCGCACGCTGGCGCTCGCGCAGCGTGCGGGTGTGCTCCAGGGACTGCTCGCAGCGGCTCAACTCCGCCCCCGCCTCGTAGTAGCGGCCCTGAACCTGCGCGAGCTGCTCGCCGCGCTCGGCGCTTGATGCGCGCTGCTTCTCGAGCGCGGCTTCCGCGGAGCGCTGCTCGGCGAGCGCGGCCTGCATGGCGAGGTCGCGCTCGCGCGTGGCGGCATCGTGCAGCAAGGCGCCGCGGTCGAGCTCGCGAAGCCGCAAGGCGAGGAGCTCGGCGGCCGTGCGCCGCTCCTCCTCCTTCAGGTGCTGGTAGCGGCGCGCCGTCGCGGCCTGACGCTGCAGATGGCGAATCTGCTTGTCCACCTCGTCGCGCACGTCCTGCAGCCGCTCGAGGTTCTCGCGCGTATCGGCGATGCGCGCTTCGGTCTCCTTGCGGCGCTCCTTGTAGCGCGAGATGCCGGCGGCCTCCTCGAGGAGCGCCCGCATGTCCTCGGGCTTCGCGTCGATCACCCGGGAAATCATGCCCTGCTCGATGATCGCGTAGCTGCGCGAGCCCAAGCCCGTGCCGAGGAACAGCTGCGTGATGTCCTTGCGCCGGCAGCGCGCGCCATTCAAATAGTAGCTCGAGCTGCCGTCGCGCGCGACCACGCGGCGCAGCGACACCTCGTTGTAGCTCGCATACGGACCGCCCAACTTGCCGTCCGCGTTGTCGAAGATGAGCTCCACCGAGGCGGCGCCCACGGGCTTGCGGCCCACCGAGCCGTTGAAGACCACGTCGGCCATGGAGTCCCCGCGCAGGTGCCGCGCGGAGAGCTCGCCCATCACCCAACGCACCGCATCGATGATGTTGGACTTACCGCAACCGTTCGGGCCGACGACGCCCGTGAGATTTCCGGGGAAACTGACCGTGGTGGGATCGACGAAGGATTTGAATCCGGCGAGCTTGATCTTGGTGAGCCGCATCGTGACCTGACTTAAACCCCCGTGGTCGTGCTCTCGAGTCATGATAAATTAATTTCTCCCCGCCTGCCGTACGCGTATGACATCCAAGCCCGCAGCGAGCCTCGAGACTTTCGCCAATCCCGCTCCGCAGCGGGACTACACGATCCGCATGACGATTCCCGAGTTCACCTGTCTCTGCCCGCGCACGGGTCAGCCGGACTTTGCAACGCTCGAGCTCGAATACGTCCCCGACGGCCTGTGCGTCGAGCTCAAGTCCTTGAAGCTCTACATCGGCTCCTTCCGCGACCGCGGCACATTTCACGAGACCGTGAGCAACGAGATCGCGGGCGAGCTCGCGCGCGCACTCGCGCCCCGATTCCTGCGCCTGACCGCCCGCTTCAACGTGCGCGGCGGCATCGAAACGCGGATCGTCGTCGAGCACCGACAGTCCACCTGGCTCCCGCCGCCGAGCGTGAGCCTGCCCTGAGGCTCGCGCGGCGCGGGGCGCCCCCCGCGGGGCCCGCGCGCCGCACCGCAACCCGCGCAAGTTGCTGTCCCGCGAGGCCTTCCGGGGGCTCTCCGGGCGCCTGATCGGCGGCGGCGCACCCGCCCTGTACAGCTTCGGGTGCGCCGGTATAATCGCGCGTTCTTCAAAGGCTCGTGCCCTTCAGGAGCAACTGATGCCGGCTAAGAAAACCGCACCGAAGCCCGGTCGGGGCAAGAAGGCCGCAAGCCGCCCGCCGGCCCGGAAGACTGCGGTGCGCAAGCGCGAGGAGCGCGCGAAGGTCGCCGCGCACGCGCGCGCCAAGCCGCCGGCTGCGACCACACGCAGGCCCGCGGCCGCGCCCGCCGCCGAAGGCAGCGCGCCGGCCGAGCCGGCGCGCCGGGCTCACCCGGTCGCCGCGGCGCCCGTCCCCGAGCGCACGCCCGTCCCGCCACCGCCCGCGCAGCTGCCGCCGGGCGCGCAGCGGGCCAATCTCGATGCGGACGACGGCGACGCCGCCGAGCCGGGGAGCCTTCTCGCCGGTCCGCGCAACGTCAAGCCCTACATCGTCAAGCGCGGCGAGCAATACATGAGCAAGGAGCAGACGGAGCACTTCCGTCAAATCCTGCTCAGCTGGAAGCGCGATTTGATGGTGGAGGTGGATCGCACCGTCACGCACATGAAGGACGAGGCGGCCAACTTCCCCGATCCGAACGATCGTGCCACGCAGGAGGAGGAATTCAGCCTCGAGCTGCGCACACGCGATCGCGAGCGCAAATTGATCCGCAAGATCGACGAGGCGCTCAAGCGAATCGAGGACGGCACCTACGGCTACTGCCTCGAGACGGGAGAGGAGATCGGGATCAAGCGCCTCGAGGCGCGTCCGGTCGCGACCCTGAGCATCGAGGCGCAGGAGCGGCGCGAGCGCCGCGAGCGCCAGTACGGCGACCGCGACGACCGCTACCGCTGATCCGAGCGCCGCGACCGGCGGCGCGCCGTACGTCGGGCGTTTTGCCCCCTCGCCCACCGGCAGGCTCCACCTGGGCTCGCTCGTCGCAGCCCTCGGCAGCTTCCTCGATGCGCGCCACCACGGCGGTCGCTGGCTGGTGCGGATGGAGGACCTCGATACGCCGCGCGTGGTCCCGGGCTGCGCCGCGGAGATCCTGCGCGTGCTCGCGGGCTTTGCGCTCGAGTGGGACGGCGAGGTCGAATACCAGAGTCGGCGCACCGAGCGGTACACGGCGGCGCTCGCCGCGCTCGAGGAGCGGGGCCTCACCTTTCGGTGCAGTTGCTCGCGGCGCGAGCTCGCGGGTCTCGAGGTATCGGGCTACCCGGGCTCCTGTCGCCACGGACCGCAGCGCCCGGGTCCCACGGCGGTGCGCTTTCGCATCGACGAGCGCGCCCGCGTGCGCTTCGAGGATCGCATCCAGGGACCGTGCGAGTTCGCGCTGCGCGAGCTCGGAGACTTCGTCATCCGGCGCCGTGACGGGGTGTTCTCCTATCAGCTCGCGGTCGTCGTGGACGACTGCGCCCAGGGAGTGACCCACGTCGTGCGCGGAGTGGATCTACTCGACTGCACTCCGTGGCAGATCGTGCTCGCAGCCGCGCTCGGCGCCGACCCTCCCCGCTACGCCCACCTGCCGCTCGTCGTGGAGCCCGACGGCCGCAAGCTCGCCAAGTCGCGCCGGTCCGTACCGCTCGATGCGAGCCAGGCGAGCGGCTGGCTCGTGCGCGCGTTGCGGCTCCTCGGGCTCGACCCCCCGGTGTCGCTCAGCGGGGAGCCGCCGCGGGTATGCCTCGCCTGGGCGCTCGCGCACTGGCAGTGGGCGCAGCTTGCCGGCCGCCCTACCGTCCCGGCTGATTTGGGTCCGCACAGTGGATTGTAATAAGGTATAACGCAGGGAGCATAGGGAGTCAGCTGCCCGGCGCGTGCGCAGGGTCGCTCGAGAAATAACGACGGGGGCTTGTGATGAGCGAACCAAGAATCATCAAGAAATATCCGAATCGACGACTGTACGACACTGTTGAGAGCCGATACATCACCTTGGGCGACGTGCGTAAGCTCGTCGTGGAGGGCGTGGATTTCATCGTCATCGACAAGAAGAGCCAAGGCGACATCACCAGCAGCATCCTGCTGCAGGTCATCGCCGAGCAGGAGCATGGCGGCGAGCCGCTCATGAGCCGCGACTTTCTCTCGCAGCTCATCCGCTCCTACGGCGGCGGCGCGATGCAGGGGCTGGTCGGCTGCTACCTGGAGCAGAGCCTGAAGCTCTTCGCGGCGCAGCAGCGCGAGACGCGCGAGCGCATGAAGAACGTCGTCGGGACCGATCCCAACGAGATGGTCTCGGGCGTCGTGCAGAAGAACTACCAGCGCTGGCGCTCGGTGCAGGATGAGATCTTCCGCACCTTGATGGCGAACAGCGGGCGCTCGCGGAGCGACGCGGAGGACGGTAGCGGCACGGTTGCGCCGCGCGCTTAGCGCGCGCTCGCGCCCCAGCCTCTCGGACGCGCGCCGTCCCACGCGAGCCGGCGCGCGACGGGGGCGGCTGCCCCTACGCGGCGCTGACGTTGCGCATCGAGAGGCGAATGCGCCCCTGACGGTCGACTTCGAGCACCTTCACGCGAATCAAGTCGCCTTCCTTGAGCTTGTCGCTCACGCGCTCGACGCGCTCGTCGGAGATCTGCGAGATGTGCACCAGCCCGTCGCGTCCCGGAAGAATCGTGACGAAGGCGCCGAAGTCCATGAGCCGCGCCACGCGCCCCTCGTAGATCCGGCCCACTTCCACATCCGCAGTGATGAGCTCGATGCGGCGCTGCGCCTCGCGGCCCGCGGTACCGTTCACGGAGGCGATCTTCACCGTGCCGTCGCTCTCGATGTCGATCGTGGTGCCGGTCTCCTCGGTGATCTGGCGGATCACGGCGCCGCCCTTGCCGATCACGTCGCGAATCTTCTCCGGGTCGATCTTGAGCGTGATGATCGAGGGCGCCCACTCGGACATCTGCGCGCGCGGCTCGCGCAGCACCTTGTTCATCTCGCCCAGGATGTGCAGCCGGCCCTCGCGCGCCTGCTCGAGGGCGATGCGCATGATCTCCGGTGTCACCCCCTCGACCTTGATGTCCATCTGCAGCGCCGTGACGCCGTCGCGAGTGCCCGCGACTTTGAAGTCCATGTCGCCGAGATGATCCTCATCGCCCAGGATGTCGGTGAGAACCTTGAAGCGGTTGCCTTCGAGCACCAGACCCATCGCAACCCCGGCAACCGGCTCCTTCACCGGCACGCCCGCATCCATGAGCGCGAGGCTCGTTCCGCAGACGCTCGCCATGGAGCTCGAGCCGTTTGATTCCAGTATCTCCGAGACGACGCGAATGACGTACGGAAACTTCGTCATGTCCGGCATGACCGCGCTCACGCCCCGGCGTGCGAGATTGCCGTGGCCGATCTCGCGCCGCTTCGGCGAGCCCATCATCCCGGTCTCCCCGACCGAGAACGGCGGAAAATTGTAGTGCAGCATGAACGGCTCGCGCCGCTCGCCTTCCAGCCCGTCGATGATCTGCGCATCGCGCGTGGTCCCGAGCGTCGTCGTGACGAGCGCCTGGGTCTCCCCGCGCGTGAACAGCGCCGAGCCGTGGGTGCGGGGAAGCAGCCCCACCCGCACGCTGATCGGGCGGACCGTCTTGGCGTCGCGGCCGTCGATGCGCGGCTCGCCATTGAGGATCCGCTGCCGCACGATGCGGCTCTCGAGCCGGAAGAACTCGGCGTCGACCTGCTCCTCCGTCCACTTCGCCCCTTCCCCGCCGATCAGCGCGGCAAGGGTCTGGGTCTTCACTTCCTGGATGCGGTCGCGCCGCTGCAGCTTCTCGGTGATGGTGTACGCCTGCGAGAGTGCCGCCTCGGCGTGCTGCGCGACCGCCCGCGCAAGCTCGGCACTGCCCTGCGCGCCCTGCCAGTTCCAGCGCGGCTTGCCGGCCTCCGCCACGAGCTCGCGGATGGCGCGGATCGCCGCCTGCATCTGCTGATGGCCGAAGACCACCGCCCCGAGCATCACGTCCTCGGAGAGACACTGCGCCTCGGACTCGACCATGAGGACCGCTTGCTCCGTGCCCGCGACGACGAGGTTGAGCTCAGAGTCGACGAGGTCCTTGGCCGTCGGATTGAGCAGGTACTGCCCGTCGCGGAAGCCCACGCGGGCCGCCCCGATGGGGCCCGCGAACGGAACGCCCGAGAGCGTGAGGGCGGCCGATGCGCCGAGCAACGCGGGCACGTCCGGATCGATGTCCGGGTCCACCGAGAGCACGGTCGCGACCACCTGCATGTCGTTGTAGAAGCCGTCGGGAAAGAGCGGGCGGATCGGCCGATCGATGAGCCGCGAGGTGAGCGTCTCCTTCTCCGTCGGACGGCCCTCACGCTTGAAGAACCCGCCCGGGATGCGCCCCGCCGCGTAGGTCTTCTCCACATAATTCACCGTGAGGGGAAGAAAGTCCCGTCCGGCAGCCGGCTGCAGCTGTGCGACCGCGGTCACGAGCACCACGGTATCGCCCATGGCGACCTTCACCGCGGCACCCGCCTGACGCGCGAGCTCGCCGGTTTCCAGCGTCACGGAGTGCGGCCCGTAGGCAAACGACTTGCTGAAGACGCTCACGATTTGATCCTCACGAACGCAAAAGGAAACGATGCTCCCGACTCGAGGATGGAGCAGCGCGGTTGCGGCACGGACTTGAAGGGCGCGATCAGCGTCGCAGTCCCAGTCGTTCGACGAGCTCCTGGTACTTCTGCGGCTGCTGCGACTTCAGATAGTCGAGGAGCTTGCGACGCTGATTGACGAGCTTGACGAGGCCACGGCGCGAGGAGTGGTCGCGCTTGTGGGCGGTGAAATGCTCTCCGAGGCCGTTGATCCGCTCCGACAAGAGCGCGATCTGCACCTCGGGTGAGCCGGTATCGGTCGGGCTGCGGCGATACTGCGCGACGATGCCGCCCTTCTTCTCGCTGCTTAACGCCATGACGCGATCGTCCTCAACAGCTTCTTTCATTACCTGCCTTTACGAGGCGCGGCATTCTACTCGCGGCCCTCTTGAGTCACAAGGAAAAGTCACCCCGCCCGAGCTCGCGCCTCCCAGTCGACGAACATGCGCCGGGGACGCACCGCGCCGCGGCCGTCCGCCTCGCCGAGCCCGAGGAAGCGGCCCCGCTCATCGTGCAGCCGCACCCGTCCGGCGAGCGTGGCGTCGATCCCGAGCACCGCCTGACCCTGCGCGAGGCGCGCGGCCGCATCCGGTCCGAAGGCGACCGCCGGCAACCCGGGCAGCGCCGCCTCCGGGGGCAGAAGCGGTACCGGCGCGCCGTCGGCGACCAGCTGCTGGAGGGCCTCGAGGGTCACCATCGGCTCGCGCTCGAACGGCGCGACGTACAGGCGGCGCAGCTGCCGCACGTGGCCGCAGGTACCGAGCGCGCGCGCGATGTCGCTCGCGAGGACGCGAATATAGGTGCCCTTGGAGCAGCAGGCCTCGAGCGCGACCGCATCGGGGGCAAGCGCGCGGAGCGCGAGCGCATCGATCTCGATCTCCCGCGGCGCGCGCGCGACCTCGATGCCGGCCCGCGCCAGCCGATAGAGCGGCTGGCCCGCGCGCTTGAGCGCCGAGAACATCGGCGGAACCTGGAGCTGTCGGCCCCGGAAGCGGCCGAGCGTTGCCACGACCGTGGCCTCATCGAGCGGCGGCACGCTTGCCGTCTCGATGACTGCCCCCTCCCGATCGCCGGTGTCCGTCGCCGCACCGAGCGCCACCTCGAATCGGTAGCACTTGCGCCCCGCCACGATCTCCCCGGCGATCTTCGTCGCTTCCCCCAGGCACACCGGCAGCATCCCCGTCGCAAGCGGATCCAGGCTCCCGACGTGCCCTGCCTTGGCCGCGCCCAGGAGCCAGCGCACCCGCTGCGAGGCGCCGCTCGAGGAAAGCCCGTGCGGCTTGTCGAGCAGCAGCACCCCGCTCAGCATCCGCTTCCGCGCTCGCCGGCGACGGCGCTGTCGATCAGCTGCGTCAGGCGCTCGGCCCGATCGAGGCTGTCGTCGAAGAGGAATTCGAGCCGCGGGGCGTGACGCAGCCCGAGCCGCCGGCCGACCTGCCCGCGCAGGAACTTCGCGGCGTGCGTGAGCCCCGCGCGCACCTCCTCCGCGGGGTGGCTCGAGGCGAACGGTACGAAGTAGACGCGCGCGAGCGCCCGATCCGGCGTGACGGCGACCGCCGTGATGGTGACGTTGCCGACGCGCGGATCCTTCACCTCGCGGCTCACGAGCTCGCTCACGGCGCGCTGGATCTCCGCCTCGATCTTGCGGTCGCGACTGCTCATTGCACGGTACGTGCCACCTCGATGCGCGAGAAGCACTCGATCTGGTCGCCGACGCGCACGTCCTGGTAGTTGCGCACTCCGATGCCGCACTCCGTGCCGGCGCGCACCTCGCCCACATCGTCCTTGAAGCGGCGCAGCGATTCGAGCGCGCCCTCGAAGATAACGACGTTGTCGCGCAGCACGCGGATCGGGTGGTTGCGCCGCACCGAGCCCTCGGTCACCAGGCACCCGGCGACCACTCCGAACTTGCTCGAGCGGAATACCTCGCGCACTTGCGCGATGCCCACGATCTGCTCCTTGATCTCCGGCTGCAACAGACCGCTCATCATCTGTTTCACGTCGTCGATCGCTTCGTAGATGATGCTGTAGTAGCGAACCTCGACGCCCGTTTCCTTGAGCGCATCGCGTGCCCCGGCATCCGCGCGGACGTTGAATCCGATGATGCGCGCTTTGGAGGCCGCGGCGAGCTGCACGTCGGAGATCGTGATGCCGCCCACGCCGCTCGCGATCACCTTCACCTGGATCTCCTCCGTCGAGAGCTTGGTGAGCGCATCGCGCAGCGCCTCCACGCTCCCCTGCACGTCGGCCTTGAGCAGGATCGCGATGACGCCGGCCTTGTCCGCCTCGAGCTGCGAGAACGCGTCCTCGGCGCGCGTCGTCTGGCGCGCGAGCTTCACGTCGCGGAACTTGCCCTGCCGGTAGAGGCCCACCTCGCGCGCCTTGCGCTCACTCTCCACGGCGAGGAGCTCGTCGCCCGCATTCGGCGCTCCGGAGAGCCCGAGCACCGCGACGGGTGTGGACGGCGGGGCCTGCTCGACCGGTTGACCGTTCTCATCGAACATCGCGCGCACGCGCCCGAACTCCGCTCCTGCGAGGATCGGATCGCCCATGCGCAACGTCCCCCTCTTCACGAGCACGGTCGCGACCGCTCCGCGCCCCTTCTCGATGCTCGACTCGATCACCACGCCGCTCGCGAGCCCGCCGCGCGGGGTGGCGAGCTCGAGCACCTCCGCCTGCAGCAGAATCGCATCGAGCAGCTGGTCGACCCCGGCGCCGGTGCGCGCCGAGACGTTGACGAACATGTTCTGTCCGCCCCACTCCTCGGGGATGACCTCCTGCTTGGCGAGCTCGTTGCGCACACGCTCCGGATCCGCGTCGCTCTTGTCGATCTTGTTCACGGCGACGACGATCGGCACGTTCGCCGCGCGCGCATGCTGGATCGCCTCGATGGTCTGCGGCATGACCCCGTCGTCGGCGGCGACCACGAGCACCACCACGTCGGTCACTCGCGCGCCACGAGCGCGCATCGCCGTGAAGGCGGCGTGGCCGGGGGTGTCGAGGAAGGTAATCGTGCCCTTCGCGCTCGCAACCTGATAGGCGCCGATGTGCTGGGTGATGCCGCCCGCCTCTCCAGCCGCCACCTTGGTGCGGCGGATGTAGTCGAGGAGCGAGGTCTTGCCGTGATCGACGTGGCCCATCACGGTGACGACCGGCGGACGCGGCTCGGCCTCCGCGGCTGCGCCCGCCGCGCCCTGCAGGCCCACCTCGATCTGGTCCTCCTTCAGGAGCTTCGCCGTGTGCCCGAGCTCCTCCACCACGAGCACCGCGGTGTCCTGATCGATCGGCTGATTGATCGTCGCCATCACGCCCATGTTCATGAGCGCTTTGATGACCTCGGTCGCCTTCACCGCCACCTTCTGCGCGAGCTCGGCGACGGTGATCGTCTCCCCGATCGACACCTCGCGCTTGACCGGCGCGGTCGGCATCTCGAAGGCATGGCGCGTGTCCGTGCCGAGCGGCACCGGGCGGCTCTTCACCCGCTTGCGCTTCTTGAACCGCGAGCTCACGTCGGTCGTGACGTGCAGCTCCTCGCGCCCGTAGCGCGTCGGCTGGCGCTCCTCGGTCTCCGCGGCCGGCGCGGCCGCTACGGGGACCGCCGCGGGGCGCTCGACGTGCTCGCGGGGCTCGTGCTCGCTCGCGCGGCGCTGCTCGATCTCGCGCTCGCGCCGCTCCGCCTCATCGCGGGCCTGCTGCTCGGCCACCCGCCGCGCATCCTCCTGGGCGCGCTTGCGCGTCTGCTCCTCCTCGGCCCGCCGGCGGTTCTCCGCCTCGAGGCGCTCGCGCTCGCGCCGCTCCGCCTCGAGCCGCTCGCTCTCGAGCCGCGCGGCCTCCTCCGCCTCGCGCCGCTTGAGCTCGAGATCCTCCTGCTGCGCTCGTGCCTGCTCCTCGAGCACGTCGCGCTTGATGTAGACGCGCTTGCGGCGCACCTCGACGTTCACCGTGCGCGCCCGGCCCTGCGCGCTCGCGAGCTTGAGCTCGCCGTGCGTCTTGCGCTTGAGGGTGATCTTGCGCGGCGCGCCTCCGTCCTCCTCGCTCCCGTGGCTGCGGCGCAGATGAGTGAGCAGCTCGAGCTTCGCCTCGTCGCTGATGCGATCCTCGGGACCGGCGACCTTGATCCCCGCCTGATCGAGCTGCACCAGCAGCCGATCGACGGGCACCTTCAGAACCTGCGCGAACTGCGAGACTGTTACGTCGGCCATGAGCTAAACCTCCCGACCCCCTTCGTCAGTGGCCGGCTTCGAACCAGTGGGCACGCGCTTTCATGATGAGACGGCCCGCTTCCTCGGCCGCGAGGCCATCGATGTCGGAGAGGTCATCGATCGACTGCTCCGCGAGATCCTCGCGCGTGCGCACGCCGCGACGCGCGAGCGCGAGGGCGAGGTCCGGGCTCATCCCCTCGAGCAGCAGCAGATCGTCCGCCGGCATCGACTGGTCGAGCGTCTCCTCGCTTGCGATCGCCTGCGTGAGCAGCACGTCGCGCGCGCGGTTGCGCAGCTCCTTGACCATCTCCTCGTCGAACTCCTCGATCGCCATGAGCTCGGCCTGAGGCACGTAAGCCACCTCCTCGATCGTGGAGAAGCCCTCCTGCACCAGGATCGTGGCAACGTCCTCGTCCACGTCGAGCTGCTTCATGAAGGTCTGCACGAGCTCGCGCGCTTCGGTCTCGCTCTTCGCATCCGCGTCCGACTCGGTCATGACGTTGAGGTCCCAGCCGGTGAGCTGGCTCGCGAGGCGGATGTTCTGCCCGCCGCGGCCGATCGCCTGGGACAGCTTCTCCTCGGAGACCGCGATGTCGATGCTGTGGGAGTCCTCGTCGACGACGATCGACATCACCTCGGCCGGCGACATCGCGTTGATGACGAACTGGGCCGGATTCTCGTCGTAGGGAATGATGTCCACGCGCTCCCCGGCGATCTCGTTCGAGACCGCCTGCACGCGCGAGCCGCGCATGCCGACGCAGGCCCCGACCGGATCGATGCGGGGGTCGTTGCTGCGCACGGCGATCTTGGCGCGCACGCCCGCATCGCGCGCGGCGCCCAGGATCTGGATGAGCCCCTGGCCCACCTCGGGCACCTCGAGCTTGAACAGCTCGATCAAGAACTGCGGCGCCGTGCGCGAGAGAAACAGCTGCGGGCCGCGCGGCTCCGAACGCACCTCTTTCAGATACGCCTTGATCCGGTCCTGCGGCTTCACCTGCTCGCGCGGAATCATGTCGGTGCGCGGCACGAAGCCTTCGGCATTGTTACCGAGATCGACGAAGATCCCGTTGCGGTCGACGCGCTTGACCACGCCGCTCACGAGCTGCCCGACGCGATCCTTGTAGGCGTCGACCACCTGGGCGCGCTCGGCTTCGCGCACCTTCTGGACGATGACCTGTTTCGCCTGCTGCGCGGCGATGCGGCCGAAGGCGACCGACTCCATCGGCTGCTCGACGAAGCCGCCCGGCTCGACCGCGGCGTCGAGGTCGCGCGCGTCATCGAGGCGCAGCTCGCGCTCGGGCGCTTCGAGCTCGGTGGAATCGTCCGCGAACACCTTCCAGCGGCGGAACGTGTCGTAGTCGCCGCTCTTGCGGTCGATGGCGACGCGCACGTCCCACTCCTCGCCGTGCTTCTTGCGCGTGGCGGAGGCGAGTGCGGCCTCGAGCGCCTCGAAGATCACCTCTTTATCGACACCCTTCTCGTTCGAGACGGCATCGACGACCATCAGGATTTCCTTGTTCACAGTTTCGAAGACCTCCTCAGTGGGTCTTGGGCCGCGAGCCCGTGCAGCTCAGCGAGCCGCGCCTTGCCGATTTCGCGGAACGGCAGCTCGATGAGCTGCCGATCCACCTCCAACGTCACCCCGTCCTCGCCCACCGAGCGCAGCACGCCGGTGTAGCGGCGCCGCCCGTCGCGCGGCGCGTTGAGCTCGACGAACACACGCGACCCGGCGAAGCGCTCGAAGTGCGCCCGCGTACGCAGCGCCCGGTCCTCGCCCGGCGAGGACACCTCGAGCGTGTACGCCGTGGCGATCGGATCCTCGACGTCAAGGAGCGCGGAGACCTCGCGGCTCACGCGCTCGCAGTCCTCGAGCCCGACACCTTCGGGCTTGTCGATGAAGATCCGCACCGCCCCGCGCCCCCGTGACGGGGCGTATTCGAGCTCCACGAGCTCGTAGCCCAGTTGAGCCAGCAACGGCTCAATGAGGGCGACGAGCCGCTCACGCAAGACCGCCGCCATTCGCCCAAGCTCCTGTCGCCGAAAACAAAAAATGGGCCCTAAGGCCCACTTCCGCTCGAGCGTCCCGCACCGCTCGCATGGGCGGTGAGGACCCCAAAAAAAGAAAAAGCCCCTCGGGGGGCTTCCACCGTCGAACACTCGGCGAGCCTGTCCGGTCCGCCGACGGGGTTGGGCCCGAAGCACCCCACCCACCGAGGGCGCGCATTCTACGGCAGCGGCCTCGGGGCGTAAACTCTGATGCGCATTTCGCCCCGCTCCCGCGCCCCGCGCGGCCGCGCCGACCCGCGGGGACCGGGGAGACCGCCCCGCCCGATCCCGTCCCCAATCGCCCCGTTCACGGCCTCGAGCTCGAGCACAGACTTGAGCTTAAGCACAGGCAGGCGCTCTGCGGCGCGGCCGCGCTCGCGCCGCGCCTCACTCGAGTGCGAGTCCGACGTAATTCTCCGCGAGCGCGCTCATCGCGGCGGGCGAGGAGACGAGGTACTCGAGCTCGGCCCGCTGGATGCGCCGATCGAAGCCACTGTGCTCGGGAAAGCGGTGCAGGAGCGAGGTCATCCACCAGGAGAACCGCTCGGCGCGCCACACGCGCGTCAGCGTCCGCTCGGAATAGGCCTCGAGCGCGCTCGAGGAGCCGCGCCGAAAGTGCTCATCGAGCCCCTGCCAGAGGAAGTAGACGTCGCTTGCGGCGAGGTTGAGCCCCTTGGCTCCGGTCGGCGGAACGATGTGCGCGGCATCCCCGGCGAGATAGAGCCGCCCGTGGCGCAGCGGCTCGCTCACGAAGCTGCGAAGCGGTGCCACGCTCTTCTCGAGCGAGCGGCCGGGCGTGAGTCTCGCAGCCGCCTCGCGATCGAGCCGGCGCGCGAGCTCCTCGTAGAAGCGCGCGTCGGGCCACTCGTCGATCGGCTCGTCGAGGCCGCACTGCAGGTAGAGGCGGCTGCGTGTCGCCGAGCGCATCGAGCAGAGCGCGAAGCCGCGCTCGTGATTGACGTAGATGAGCTCGTGCGACGGCGGCGGCTCATCGACCAGCACCCCGAGCCAGCCGAACGGGTAGACCCGCTCGAAGCTTCTCTGCACCGAGGCGGGGATGCTGCGCCGGCTGACGCCGTGAAAACCGTCGCAGCCGGCGATGAACTCGCACTCCAGGCGCCCCGCGGCCCCGTCGCGCTGGAAAACGACGCTCGGCCGCGAGCCCTCCAGATCCTCGAGCGCGACGCCGTCGGTCTCGTAGAGCGTCGCCAAGCCCGCCGCGGTGCGCGCATCCATCAGATCGCGCGTGATCTCGGTCTGGCCGTAGACGGTCACCGCCTTGCCGGTGAGCGCGCGGAAATCCACCCGATGACGCGCCCCGGCGAAGGCGATCTCGATGCCTTCGTGAACGAGGCCTTCGCGGTGCAGCCGCTCGGCCGCGCCCACGGTCTCGAGGAGCGCGACGGTGCCCGGCTCGATGATCCCGGCGCGGATGCGGCCGAGGACGTACTCCGCACTGCGCCGCTCGAGGATGACGTTCGCGATTCCCGAGCGATGGAGCAGCTGCCCGAGCAGCAGTCCCGCAGGGCCACCGCCGATGATCGCGACTTGGGTGCGCAGGGCTGCGCGCTCGGCAATCCTCAAGTCTCAGCGCTCGATCTTGAGCTCCCCAAAGGAGACGCCGAGGCCCCAGCCGTGGCCCTGGGCGGAGAGCGCCAAGGACACCGGGCCGTTGGTCATCACCTGCACCTGTGCCGAGTTGACCGCTCCGGCGTGCGCGCGCGCATCGAGGTAGGAGCCGAGGAGCTGGTCGATGCGCGCCACGTCCGAGAACTGCCCGTGACCGGCCTCGACGGACTTGCCAACCGTGAGACCCCCGCCCTTCGCGCGCAAGCGCACGTGCATCGAGCGTCCGTCGCTGCAGCGGATCGTGCCGTAGCCGGATGCCGTCTGATAGAAAGCGGACCATCCCTTCATCGAGAAGGACATCGTGCACTTCAAATCGTCGTCCGCGTGGGCGACGGTGCTGCCGAGAAAGAGTAGGGCGGTCGCGGGGAGGAGCGCCGTGGTGAGCATCTTGCGCATGGGTGGTCGAGCCTCCGATTCACGCCTTGTCAGTTCAGGCTGCAAGCATTGTACCGTCGGCGCGCGCGGGGGGGTGCACCGGCTCACGCCGTCGCCTTGAGCGGCTCCTCGACCATGCTCGCGGGCTCCGCGGTATTGACGAGCACGGCTTGCTTGCGCATGAAGGCGAGCAGGCCCGCGCTGCGGCCACCCATGCCGGAGTATTTGAACGATTCCCACTCGGCGACGCCGAAGCCCGCGAAGGTGAGAAACGTGTCCTGCACGCTCACCACGCCTGCTTCCAGCCGATCGGCGATCCGGCGCGCCTCGGCCTCGCTGCCGGCGATCACGGCGGCCGAAAGTCCGTAGTCCGTATCGTTTGCGAGATGCACCGCCTCCTCCGCCGTGCGATAGCGCATCACCGGCATTACCGGCCCGAAGGTCTCATCGCGCATGATCTTCATCCCATGGTTCACCTCGACGAGCACGGTCGGATACATGTAGAGCCCGCCGCCGAGATTCACCGATTTGCCGCCGCAGCGCAGCTGCGCCCCCTTGGCGAGCGCATCCTCGATGTGCTCATCGACGATTGCGGCCTGGCGCGCGGAGATGAACGGACCGATCTGGCCGCGCGCCGGATCGGGGTAGTTGAGCTCGACGCGCGCGCTCTCCGCGATCAGCCGCTCGACGAAGCGGTCGTGGACGCTCTCGTGCACATAGATCCGCTCGATCGAGAAGCACACCTGGCCGGTGCTGGTCACCGCTCCCCGCACCACCGCCTTGGCGGCGTGCTCGAGGTCCGCGGTCTCGGTGATGACGACGGGATCCTTGCCCCCGAGCTCGAGCATCGCGGGGATGAAGCGCCGCGCGCACGCCTCGGCCACCTTGCGCCCGTTCGGGACGCTGCCGGTGAAGTTGACGATATCGACGTGCTCGATGATCGCCTCGCCCGTCGCCGCATCGCCCACCACGAATGTGAGCACGGCGGCGAGCTCGGGCACCTCGGCGATCGTCTGCATCATCGGGCGCACGAACCGCGGCGCGATCTCGCTCGGCTTGACGATCACCGCACACCCCGCGTAGAGCGCTGGAATCGCATGGAGCGTGGAGAGCATGAGCGGCGCGTTCCACGGTCCGATCACCCCGAGCAGCGGATAGGGCTTGAGGTTCGTGTCGAAGTGAACGTGCGGCATGGGCGGGGATTTCCCCGAGCGCCGCGCCTGCTGCAGCACGGCCGGCGCGTGCGCGGCCAAGCGCGTGACGGCCCCGATCACCATGTCCGGAGCGACGCGCGAGATCTGCCCGTAGCCGGTGTCGATCGAGTCGGCCTCGACGAGCGCCGCGCGGTGCGCCTTCAGCCGCTCGGCCCAGCGCCGCATGACGGCGATCCGGTGCTCGAGGGGCGCGTCGGCCCAATGGCGCTGCGCCCCGCGCAGCCGCGCGCAGAGCGCCGCGATCTCGGGCTCCGAGGCGGGCGTAATGGTGAGGTCGATCTCCCCGGTGCGCGGGTTGCGCACCGGGAGCGGGTCTCGGGGGCTCGTAGCGACCATCTTCTCGCACTCCGCAATGCGCACCGCGCGGCGCGACGCGGGAATCCTGCATCAGTTGACTGGGCCGATCAACGCACCGCGGTGCGGCGAGCGGGCCCAGGGAAGGTATGCTAGCGCGTTGAGACTGACTTGACGGTCGAGTAAAGCGATCGGCGATCCGGGCATGCGGCGGCGCGTCCTGCTGCCGGGTTCGATAGAATGCTTCCGAACGGCACATCGCTTTTCACGGACCCGAAGCCACCCCCATGCGGTTACTGCTCTCGCGCGCCGCGCTCGCGGCAGCGCTGATACTCACTGCGGCATGCAGCCGGGCCCCGCAGCACGCGCCGCAGGCGCCTCCGGAAGTGGGCGTGGTGGCCGTGCATGCCGAGTCGGTCCCCCTCACGCGGGATCTCGTCGGGCGGCTCTCGCCCGTGCGCACGGCGGATGTGCGCGCGCGCGTGGCGGGGATCCTGCTCAAGAGGCTCTACACGGAGGGTTCCGAGGTGCGCGAGGGGCAGGGACTGTTCCAGATCGACCCCGCGCCGCTCCGCGCGGCGCTCGATGCCGCCCTCGCCGCGCTCGCCCAGGCCGAAGCCAATGCGCGCAATGCGTTCGTGACCGCCGAGCGCAACCGCTCCCTGCTGCCGGGAGGTCTCGTGTCGCGCTCCGATGTAGACACGAGCGATGCGAACCAGCGCTCCACCGCCGCCGCGGTGAAGCAGGCCGAGGCGAACGTGGAGGCCGCGCGCATCAATCTCGGCTATGCGACCGTCACCTCGCCGATCTCCGGGCGCTCGGGAGAGCAGGATGTGACCGAGGGCGCCCTCGTCGGCCAGGGAGAAGCGACGCTCCTCACGACCATCCAGCAGATCGATCACCTGTACGTGAACTTCGACCGTCCCGCCGACGAGATCCTGCGCCTGCGTGAGGAGGAGCGAACGGGCGCGGTGACGCTCATCGCCCATGACAAGGCGCAGCTCGAGGTGATCCTCCCGAACGGGCAGCCGTACCACGAGATCGGGATCGTCGACTTCGCCGACGTGACGGTCGATCCGACCAACGGCGCGCTCGCCTTCCGCGGCATCATCGCCAATCCCGATCGGCTGCTGCTGCCCGGCATGTTCGTCAACATCCGCCTCATCCTCGGCCACGAGAACCATGCGTACTTGGTTTCCCAGGACGCCGTGCGCCGCGATGCGACGGGCGCCTACGTCGAGGTCGTCGGTGCGGACGGCAAGGTCGTCCAGAAGCGCATCGCTGCGAGCACCATGTCGGGTTCGGACTGGATCGTCACGCAGGGCCTGAGCGAGGGCGATCAGGTGATCGTCTCCGGCGTCGACAAGGTGCGGCCGGGGATGGTGGCGCGCGCGGTGCCCTACACGAGCGCGCCGGCAACCATCGCCGGAGCCGCACTCGCCGCGCGCCCGGAGGAGTAGCCGCGAGCACCCATGGCACGCTTTTTCATCGACCACCCGGTTTTCGCTTGGGTCATCGCAATCCTCGTCACCCTGGGCGGGATCATCTCGATCACGCGACTGCCGGTCGAGGCCTACCCTGACATCGCCCCCCCGCAGGTTGCCGTCTCGGCGAACTATCCGGGAGCAAACGCGCAGACCGTCGAGCAGACGGTGACCCAGGTGATCGAGCAGCAGCTCACCGGTCTCGATCACCTGCTTTACTTCACCTCCACCTCGAATAACCGCGGCGCCTCGAGCATCACCCTGACGTTCGAGCCCGGAACCAACCCGGACATCGCGGCGGTGCAGACCCAGGCGCGCGTGCAGCTCGCCGAGCCGCGGCTGCCCGCGGAGGTGAACCAGCAAGGCATCTCGGTGTTCAAGCAAACACCCGGCCAGATCATGGTCGTCGCGCTCAGGTCCGACAACGGCCGCTACGATTCCTGGGCGCTCAACAACATTCTCTCCGCGCAGGTGATCGATCAGATCACGCGCATCGACGGTGTCGCCTCCGCCCAGCAGTTCGGGTCCGAGTACGCCATGCGGATCTGGCTCGACCCCGACAAGCTCCACGCCTACGGGCTCTCCGCGGCCCAGGTGCTCGCCACGGTCGAGGATCAGAACGTGCAGGTCGCGGCGGGCTCGATCGGCGCGCTGCCCGCCGTCGCGGGACAGAAGCTGTCGATGACGGTGACGACCCGCGGACGATTCAACACCCCGGAGCAGTTCGAGAACATCATCGTACGCGCCAACGCGAACGGCACGACAGTGCGCCTGAGTGATGTCGCGCGCGTACAGCTCGCTCCGTACACCTTCGGCAACGACCTGCGCATCGACAACGTGCCGATCGCCGGCATGGGAATCAATGCCCTGCCCGGAGCGGATGCGCTCAAGGTGGTGCGCGCCGTCGAGGCGCGCATGAATCAGCTGCAGTCGACCTTTCCTCCCGGCGTCACCTGGTTCATCCCCTTCGACCAGAGCCAGTTCATCACCATCTCGATCCGCGAGGTGGTGCTCACCCTCGCCGGGGCCGTGGCACTGGTCTTCGTGACGATGCTCATCTTCCTGCAGAGCTTCCGTGCGACGCTCATTCCGACGCTCGTCATGCCCGCGGCGCTCATGGGCGCCTTCATCGGCATGTACGTGGTCGGGTTCTCCATCAATACCTTGAGCCTGTTCGGGGTGGCGCTCGCGATCGGGATCGTCGTCGACGATGCGATCGTGGTGATCGAGTCGGTCGAGCGCATCATGCGCGAGGAGCAGCTCTCCCCGCGCAATGCCACGCGCAAGGCGATGGGCCAGATCACCGGGGCGATCGTCGCGATCACGCTCGTGCTTGCGGCAGTGTTCATCCCGAGCGCGCTGCAGACCGGGAGCGTCGGGGCGATCTACCGTCAGTTCGCGCTCACCATCGCGATCTCCATGTTGTTCTCGGCGTTCTTCGCGCTCTCCTTCACCCCGGCGCTCTGCGCGACGCTCCTGCGTCCGGCGCACTTGAAGCCGAACATCGTCTTCCGCGGCTTCAACCGCGCCTACGAGATCTGTCTCACCGCGTACATGCGCCGCGTTTTCCAGTCGGTGCGCCACACACCGCGCTGGATGGCGGCGTTCGCGGTGCTGGTCGCCGTGGGCGTCTACCTCTTCCTGCGGCTGCCGGGCGGCTTCCTGCCGGAGGAGGATCAGGGCTACGCGTACGTGATCGTGCAGACTCAGCCCGGTGCGACGCTTGCGCGCACGACCGAGGTGCTGCGTCAGGTCGATGCGATCCTGCTGCAGAGCGAGGCCGTCAAGCGCGTGATGCAGGTGAGCGGCTTTAGCTTCATCGGCCAGGGCGAGAACGTGGGCTTGGGCTTCGTGCAGCTCAAGCCCTGGAGCGAGCGCAAGGAGACCGCGGCGCAGTTCATCCGCTGGGCCAACATCACCCTCTCGCAGCGCATTCGCGACGCGCAGGTGTTCGCGGTCAATCTACCAACGATACGCTCTCTCGGAAATTTCGGCGGCTTCGACTTCTATCTCGAGGACCGCACGGGCCTCGGCCACGCGCTGCTCACCGAGGCGCAGAACACGCTCGTCGAGCACGCCCGCAGCTCCCCGATCCTCACCAATGTGCAGCCCAACCAGCTCGCCGACGCCCCGCAGTTGCGGCTCTCGGTCGACCGGGTGCAGGCCGAGTCGATGGGGCTCTCGGTGAGCGACATCTACACCGCCCTGCAGCTCATGCTCGCGCCCGTGTACGCGAACGACTTCTACTACGGGGGGCGGGTGCTGCGCGTGCTCTTGCAGGCCGATGCGCCCTATCGGATGTCCCCGGAGGCGCTCAATCACTTCTACGTGCCGAGCACGCTGCCGGCGAGCACGGTCGCCACCACCACCTCGGCCGGCACCGGCACGAGCCTGCTCGCCTCGACGAGCCCGCAGACCTTTACCTCCGCGGGCTCGGCCGGCACGCCGAGCATCGCGAACATGATCCCGCTCTCTGCGGTCGTGCATCCGAGCTGGGAGGTCGCCCCGACGAGCCTCACGCGCTACGACGGGTATTCCGCCGTCGAGATCACCGGCGCGAATGCCGCGGGCTACAGCTCCGGGGAGGCGATGCAGGAGATGCAGCGGCTGGTCGGCGCATACCTGCCGAACGGCATCGGATTCGACTGGGCGGGACAGTCGCTGCAGGAGATCGTCTCGGGCAGACAGGCGCCGCTTCTGTTCGGTCTGTCCATCCTCGTCGTTTATCTCGCGCTCGCGGCGCTCTACGAGAGCTGGGCGATCCCCTTCGCGGTGATGCTGGTGGTGCCGATCGGAGTGCTCGGCGCCATCCTGGCCGCGAAGCTGCGCGGCCTGCCGAACGACGTATTCTTCAAGGTAGGCCTGATCACGATCATCGGACTGGCGGCGAAGAACGCGATCCTGATCGTCGAGTTTGCGGTGACCGAGCACGCAAGCGGCAAGACGCTGCACGATGCGGTGGTCGAGGCGGCGCGGCTGCGGTTCCGCCCGATCCTCATGACCTCCTTCGCATTCATCCTCGGGGTGATGCCGCTCGTGCTCTCGAGCGGTGCGGGCGCGAACGCCCGCCATGCCATCGGCACCGGGGTCGCGGGCGGCATGCTCTCCGCCGCGCTCTTGGGCGTGCTCTTCGTGCCGGTGTTCTACGTCACGGTGCGGCGCCTGATGCGCGATCCGCTCGACGGCCCCGCCCGCCCGCGCGGCGAGGCGGTTCCGGCTCCGGTACCCGGCAGCACGGAATGACCGAGCCGCGCACGACCCCCGTGTTGTCCGGCCTCCTTCGGCGGTCGATAATCACAGCTGTTATCGAACCTAGACGGAGCATCCGACCATGCGCTGCATCACCGTGCTCTATCCGAACTCCGAGGGCGTGCGCTTCGACTTCGACTACTACAAGCGCAAGCACGCGACGCTCATCATGCGGCTCTACGGCAGGGGGATCGCGCGCTACGAGCTGCGCAAGGGCCTGAGTGGTCCCGACGGCGGCAAGCCCACCTACGTGGCGACCGTCAACTTCTGGATAGCGGATCAGAAGGCGTTCGATGAGGCGCAGGCCCGGCACGCCCCGGAGCTCATCGCCGATGTGCCGAACTTCACCAACGTGCAGCCGACCATTCAGTTCGATGAGGTGACGGACCAGCAGTGATGGCGGGCGATGCGGCGGACGGGCGCGACGGTTCGTTCGATTACGTCATCGTCGGGGCGGGCTCCGCCGGGTGCGTGCTCGCGAGCCGCCTGAGCGAGGACCGGGAGGTAAAGGTGCTGGTGCTCGAGGCCGGGGGGCCGGCGCGCGGGCTCTTCGTCGACATGCCGGTCGCCTTTCCCGCGTACGCCGGCGCTCCGCGGCTCAACTGGAACTTTCTGAGCGAGCCGGAGCCGGGATTGAACGGGCGGCGCATCCCGATCCTGCGCGGCAAGGTACTGGGCGGCTCCTCGGCGATCAACGGGCTCGTCTACGCGCGCGGACACCGCGGCGACTACGACGCATGGCGCACCATGGGGCTCGAGGGCTGGGGCTACCGCGAGGTGCTGCCCTACTTCAAGCGCTCCGAGCGCAGCTGGCTCGGCGCGGGCCCCTACCACGGCGACGCGGGCGAGCTCGAGGTGACGGCGCCCGATGCGGCGTGCGTCCTCGCCGATGTGGTGGGCGCTGCGACCGCGGCCGCGGGCTATCCGGTGACCGACGATTATCACGGCGAGCGCTCCGAGGGCTTCATGCGGATGGAGATGACCGCAACGCGCCGCGGCCGTCGCGCGAGCGCGGCGCGCGCGTTCCTCTTCCCGGCGATGCGCCGCGGAAACTTGACCGTGCGCTCCCACGCGCTCGTGCACCGCGTGATCATCGAGCGCGGGCGCGCCGTCGCCGTGGAGTACGCGCGCGACGGGCGCGTGTGCTGCGCGCGCGCCGAGCGCGAAGTGATCATGAGCGGCGGGGTCTACGGCTCGGCGCAGGTGCTGCTACTCTCCGGTGTCGGACCCGCCGATGAGCTGCGCGCACACGGCATTGCACCGCAGGTCGACTTGCCCGGGGTCGGCGGCAACCTCATCGAGCACCCGCTCGCCTTCACGCTCAACGCAGCCCACCCGCGCACCTTTCTCTCGCAGCTGCGAGTCGACCGGGCAGTGCTCTCGGTGATCCGCTGGGCGCTCTTCGGCAGCGGACCGTTCGCGACCAACGCATGCGCAGGCAACGTGTTTCTGCGCACCGAGGCGCACCTCGATCGTCCGGACATGCAGCTCACCTGCCCCGCGGGCGGCGCAGCCGCGGAGCCGGGCGCGCGCATCTGGTATCCGCTCATCGCGAAGCCACCCGCCCATGGGCTCGCCGTGGCGGTGTCGATGATTCGCGAGGAGAGCCGCGGCCGCGTCACGCTGCGCTCAGCCAACCCGGCCGATCCGCCGCGCATCCTGTTCAACCTGTTCAGCGAGCCGAGCGATGTCGCGCGCATGATCCGCGGCATTCGTGCGGCGCGCGCGATCTACGCCCAGGAGCCCTTGAAGAGCTTGATCGAGCGCGAAGTCGCGCCGGGCCCCGAGGTGCAATCGGACGCCGACCTCGAGCGCTACATCCGCGCCACGGGTGCGATCACCCATCACCCGGTCGGAACCTGCCGCATGGGGCTCGATGAGCGCGCCGTCGTCGATGCCGCCTTGCGCGTGCGCGGCATCGAGGCGCTGCGCGTCGCCGACGCGTCCGTCATGCCGAACGTTCCGGGCGGCAACACCAATGCGCCAACGATCATGGTCGCCGAGAAAGCCGCCGATCTGATCCGCGGCAAAACGCTTCCCGCCGCGCGGCTTCCCGCCGCCCGCGCGCCGGCGATGCCGGACCGCGCCTGAGCGGCGCCGCGCACGGCTGCTCAGGCCGCACCGAGCGGCGCCACGGCGATCACGAAGAGTTCGGTTGCGGCCTCGACCGTGAAGCGTCCGCGCTCCCCCGGCTCGAGTCGTATCGCGGTGCGCGCGCCGATGCGCTCATCGCCGCAGCGCCCCTCACCGGCGAGCACGAAGATCAGCCGGCGTGAGGGCGCCGCCTCCTCCTCGTAGGTGGCGCCGGCTGCGAGGGCAACCAGCTCGAGCGACAGGCCGCGCTCGGCGAAGGAGCCCAAAAGCTTCTGGCGCACGCCCTGCACGCCGGACATTCCGCGCCACGGAAAGCCTTCGGGCCGCATGACGATCGGGGTGCGATAGCGCGGCGTCGGGTAGCGGATCGGTGCGCCGGTCACGGCGCGCCAGATCGCCTCGTACGCGTCCTCGTTCTGCTTGCCCTCGCCGGTCGTGCGCCGGAAGACCCCGCCTTCGAAGACGCCTTCCTTGAGCAGGCGCTCGCGTCCGCGCTCGAGCTGCTCGGGGCTCAGGTAGCCGAGCCCGCTCGCCCCGCCGAACTGCAGCAGGAGCACGATCCGATCGGGTCCGCCCTGCTGCGGTCCGTAGTGCACGCCCTCGGGAAAGTAGCCCACCTCCCCCGTATCCACTTTCAGATCGCGTCCGATCGGCACCGCGCCCTCGAGGCACAGCCGCACCTGATCCCAGGCGTGCCGGTGGCGCGGGGAGAAATAATCCGAGCGCTCGTTCGCGAGCACGAAGAGGTAGTTGTCGCAGCTGCCTTCCTCGCCGGTGAACAGCACCTTGTGGGTCATGTGGCCGGCGCGGTGCGCGGTGAGCTTGCCGCCCCATTCCATCTCATCGGCGCGAACGACGTCCATGCGCGCCCCGTGATCGCTAGCGCGCGCGCACGCGCGCGGCGTGCGCGCCGGCGATGCGCCCGAAGGTCGCCGCGCGGAGAACCGAGGTGCCGGCGGGATAGTGATGGTAGTAAAGACCCGTCACCTCGCCCGCGGCGTACAGTCCGGGGATCGCCGCACCGGAGGGCGTCACCACGCGCGCGAGCGTGTCGGTGCGCAACCCCCCAAAGGTGAAGGTGATCGCACAGGTGAGCGGATAACCGATGAAGGGCGGGCGCTCGACAGGCACGGCCCAGTTCGACCTGGGCGGCGCGAGACCGAGCGCGCGCTTGCCGTCGAAGGTGCGTGGATCGAACGCGCCCGGACCCACTGCGGCGTTGTACTCGCTCACCGTGCGCTCGAGCGCCCGCGGCTCGAGACCGAGCGCGACCGCAAGCTCGCGCAGCGTCGCGGCGGTGACCGGCGGTTGATCGGTGAGGATGATCGCCTGCACGGGCTCGATCGACGCCATCGTCTGATCGCCGATGAGATAAGCCCTCTGCCCCTGATGAGCCCAGATCTCGAAGGCGAGCTCCTCGAACGTGGAATCGAAGCTGTCCTTGCCCTCGTCGTAGAAGCGCTCGGCGCGGGCATTGACGAGGATGCCGAACGGATATGCGTAGACGACCGCATCGGGCTTGCTCGAGCGCGGATCGACCGGCTCGCCGTGGAACATATCGAACTGGCCCGAGGTCGCCGCGCCCACTTCGAGCGCCATGCGCACGCCATCCCCGGTGTTGTGGCGCAGCGTCGGGGCGATGAGGGGTAGATCGCAGGCGCGTGCACCGAGGTAGCGCGTGAGCATCTCGCCGTTGCCCTCGAAGCCGCCACAGGCGATGACCACCCCGGCGGCGGCCGTGAGCGTCCGTGCCGCCCCGTCGCGACTGCGCACCGTGACGCCCGCGATGCGGCCGCGCTCGCTCACCGTGAGCCGCACCGCCTCGGTCTCATAGAGCATCTCCACGCCGGCGGTGCGCTCCAGGGAGCCGCAGAGCTCCTCGACGATGCCCTGCCCGCCGCGCACCGGCATGCCGAGTCCGCTGCCGGTGTTGCGGTTCGCGAACGGTTGCTTGAAGTAGGTGAGCTCGACGCCGTGGCGCTCGAGGAAGGCGAGCGTCTCGGTCACCTCGCGCTCGAGGGTACGGCAGTACTCGAGATCGGCGAGACCGCCGGAAACCTCGTGCATCCGCGCGAGGAACGCCGGGTCGAGCCGCCGGTCCTCCGTGATGCGCAACCAGGCGCTCGTCCAGCGGGTGGCACCGCCGCGCTCGTCGCGGCGCGCACGCTCCACCACCGCGATGCGCGCGGTGCGATCCGCGGCGCGCGCGGCCGCCGCGTGCGCGACCGCGGCCGAGAGGCCCGCAGCCCCGCAGCCGAGCACTACGAGATCGTAGGCTGAGCCCTCCTGCACCATCCCGCCCCCATGAGCCACCCCTCGGCGCCCGGGAAGGTCCGGCGCACCGAGCTTGCCAACTGCCTCGGTGAGATAGTTTCGCACGGTCCCGGCGCAAAGGTTGCGCCGCATCGCGCTGTCGCTCCCCGAGAGGTCCTCTCCAGCCAAGCGCCGCACGCGCAGCGCGGAGGCCGAGAAGGGGCACCCGTCAGGACCCTGAGGGGACACCTGTCACGAGCGGTGCGGCATCCGCCGGCCCCTGCACCAGCGCGGCTGCGCGGCGCCGCGCGGCCGATTCGTCGATGCGGTCTGCGGCGATGTCAGCGACGAGCTGCGCCTGCTCGCGGTTGCGCAGGATGTAGAGCGACATGCCGAGATTGCGCGCGACCTCCTCGAGCGCCGCGCGCACATCGGGCGCAAACTGCTCTCCGTCGCGCGGACGGCACACGACCGCACCGCTCAGCGTCTCGGCGACACTCATCGGAAACGCGTACCCCTCGGCCGCGATGGCGTTCGCAACCTCCTCGAGGTCGACCTCCTGCTGATGCGCCCGCAGCGAGACGAACACTTGATCGTCCGCATCGATGAGCCGCGGCCACGCGAATCCGCGTGCCGCCCGCAGCCGGTACCCGGCGCTCGTGCGCTCGTAGACCGCGGCCGCGGCGCAATGGGTGAGGAGCCGCTCGATCGCAAGCTCGACGAGCCGCTCCTCACGCTCGACGAAGGCGCACTCCGTCGCAAAGCGCCTGAGCGCCGCGACCGCGAGAATCTGATGGTGAAAGAAGATCCGCTCGATCCAGCGCTCGAGCCGGTGGTGAAGCGGACTCAACCCCATCGCCATCGCGAGCGCGACGACGGCCTGCACCGCCCAGCTCAGCCGCTCGCCCACCGCAAAGTGATGCAGCGCTTGCTCGAGGAGCGAGAACACACCGAACAAGAGTCCGGTGATGAGCGCGAACACCAGGGCGCGATCGAGGACGAACGAGACATC
Source organism: Steroidobacteraceae bacterium (assembly GCA_035523875.1). Taxonomy (GTDB): domain Bacteria; phylum Pseudomonadota; class Gammaproteobacteria; order Steroidobacterales; family Steroidobacteraceae; genus JASHUC01. Next base: position 52,366 of record DATKPY010000029.1, on the reverse strand, counting down.
GACCAGTCGGCTGCGCAGCACCGCGTAGACATAGCCGAGGAGCGACAGCCCCTGCAGCACGCTCACCACCTGAAAGAGGTAGGGCTCGCGGTCGGCCGTGACCGCGGTGAAGGCGACGATCGTCGCGAGGAGCAGCGCCGTACTCCAGAGCACCCAGCGGATCCTGAGCCGACTCTCGTGCGCGGCGCGGCGGTAGCCAGCGAGAAGGATCAGTACCGGCATCGCGGTCATGGCGATGAGGACCGGCCGCGCCGAGACGTACACCCAGTAGGGCGAAACGACTCCGCGGTAGGTAGGCCCCATGCGGCCCACCGTCGACTCCCCGAAGAGCGCGAGTGCGAGCACGACCATCACGAGCCGCGACCCGCGGCGCGCGCGCGGCGACAGACCGGACTGTGCGAGCGCCTCGGCCATGACGTAGAGCCCCGGGAGCGCGGTGAGGATCTGGATCGACTGACCCACCTCCTCCATCCAGACGTTCGCGGGCGGCGCCGCGGGGATCGAGGTGAGGGCGTTGCTCACGAGCACTCCGAGAGAGAACGCGAAGAGCCCCCAGGCCGCCGCATCGCGGCCCCGCCAAAGCGTCAGGAGCGCGAGCACGAACAGGAACGACATGCTGAGCAAGCCGTCGATCTCGTAGAAATAGCGCTCGAGCTGCCCCTGCAGCAGCCCGCTCGCCGCAATCGGGATCCGCACGATGCGCCCCGCGCGCACCACCGCGAGCGTGATCGGGGTACCCGGGGGAATGTTCCCGCTCGCAACGAGCGCGGCGCGATCCGCTCGGGTCATGTCGCGGTAATCAACGCGCTCGCCCGCGTGCAAGCCCGGCGGCAGCGCGCGGTCGCTGCGCGCGCGCACCACGTAGCCGCCCTGCGCGACCCGCTCGAGCCCGAGCGGCAGCTCGGAGGCGGGCAGCACGCCTGAGAGCTGCAGCGCGATGAGCGCGAGGGAGAGGCACGCCGCCGCGCTCAACAGCAGCCGCAGAAAGACCCGCGGCGTCGCTCGCAGGTGTGCGCCAGGCCGAGAGCCTTCAAGGGCGTGGGTTTCGTTCATCGCGCGCGCCTCGGATCAACGTGATCGGTTCGTCCGCTCGCTGCGCTCATTGAGCCGAGCGCCCGACGATGTCGAGCAGTGTCGCACCGTAGCGCTCGAGCTTCGCTGCGCCCACCCCACTGATCGTGCGCAGCTCCGCCGCCGAGCGGGGCCGCCGCCGCGCGATCTCCTCGAGCGTCGCATCGTGAAAGACCGTGTAGGCGGGCACGCCGTGCTCGCGCGCCACCACGAGCCGCCAGGAGCGCAGGGCGGAGAAGAGCACCCGATCCGCCGATCCGCTCGCGGCGACCCCGGAGAGGTCCGCAGCGGCTCCAGCACCCTCGGCGGAAGCCGCGCGCCCGCGGGCCGCAGCTCGACCGCCGGTGCGTCGAGTCGCGGCCCGAGCCTGCATTCGTCGCAACCGCACCGAGCGCTCGCCACGCAGCACCGCGCGCGCCGCGGGCGTCAGGCGCAGCACGCCGTAGTGCTCGAGGTCCACCTCGAGCAGGCGCAACGTCACGAGCTGGCGCACCACCGAGCGCCACGCGGTGGCATCGTGCTCGCTGCCGATCCCGAATGTGCTGAGCCGATCGTGGCGGAACTGCTCGACCTTGCCGGTGCGCTGCCCGCGCAGAATATCGATGAGGTGGCTCGCGCCGAAGCCAACCCCGCTCGCGGCATGGCATCGCAGGATGCACGACATCAGCTTGCGCGCCGCCTCGGTGCCATCCCACTCCTCGGGCGGTGCGAGACAGTTATCGCAGTTCCCGCAGGGCGCGCTCGGCTCGCCAAAGTAATCGAGGAGCCGCACGCGCCGGCACGCGGTGGTCTCGCAGAGACCCAGGATCGCATCGAGCTTGGCGGTCGCGATGCGCTTGTAGGCGGCGGCCGCATCCGACTGCTCGATCATCCGGCGGAGCTGGACGACATCCCCGAGCCCGTAGACCATCCAGGCATCGGCGGGCAGTCCGTCGCGCCCCGCTCGCCCGGTCTCCTGGTAGTAACCCTCGATGCTCTTCGGCAGATCGAGGTGCGCGACGAAACGCACGTCGGGCTTGTCGATTCCCATGCCGAATGCGATGGTCGCCACCATCACGATTCCCTCCTCGCGGATGAAGCGCTCCTGATTGGCCTCGCGCGTGGCAGCGTCGAGCCCCGCGTGGTACGGGAGCGCCCGCACGCCCTGCTGGGTGAGAAAAGCCGCGACTTCCTCGACCGATGCCCGCGCGAGACAGTAGACGATGCCGCACTCGCGCGGATGCTCGCCGCGAATGAGCTCGATGAGCTGCCGGCGCGGATTGTCCTTCTCGGCGATGCGGTAGCGGATGTTCGGGCGGTCGAAGCTTGCGATGAATTCGCGCGGCGCGCGCAGCCGCAGGCGCTCGAGAATCTCCGTGCGAGTCGTCGCATCGGCGGTCGCGGTGAGCGCGATGCGCGGCACGCTCGGGTAGCGCTCGGCGAAGGCTGCGAGCTCGATGTAATCGGGGCGAAAGTCGTGGCCCCATTGCGAGACGCAGTGCGCCTCGTCGATGGCGATGAGCGCGAGCGGGACGGAGTCGAGCAGCTCGCGGGACCGATCGGTGAGCAGCCGCTCGGGGGCCGCGTAGAGAAGGTCGAGCTCCCCGTCGCAAATCTGCCGCTCGATACGGCGGAGCTCACTTGCGCTCATCGCGGAGTGGAGCGCCGCGGCGCGCGCTCCCGCCTCGCGCAGCGCCGCCACCTGATCCTGCATGAGCGCGATGAGCGGCGAGACGATCACGCCCAACCCGGGGCGCAGCATCGCGGGGATCTGGTAGCAGAGCGACTTGCCACCGCCGGTCGGCATGAGCACCAGGGCATCCCCGCCGCCGGCTACGTGACGGATGATCTCGAGCTGCCGTCCGCGGAACTCGGCGTAGCCGAAGATATCCTTAAGAATGCGCGCTGCCGCTTCGTCGAGATCCATCGGCCGTGCGGATGGACAGTGCCTGGTTCGGGGGTGCGCCGAAGTTTAGACGAACGCGGGACCGCCTGCCCGTGTTCGCGATTCTGGAGGTGAAGCCATGAAATGCCATTCGAGGTGGCTTGCCCTGGGGGTCGCCTTGGCGGGCCTCGGTGCCTGCGCGCACATCTGGCCCGCGCAACCGAGCGATGCCGAGCGACGCGCGGACTACGCGAAGTACGCCGGTCCGCCGCTCGAGAGCTTCACCTACCTGCGCCACTACTACGGCTGGCAGCCCTTGGGGAAGCTGCAACTCGTCGTCTGGACCGACATCGATGATGCCTATCTCATCAGGGTCCTTCCCCCCTGCATCGGCCTCGACTTCGTTTCCGGTGTCGGGTTCACGAACCAAGGCGGCCTCGTCACCCGCGGCGTCGATGCGGTCACGTTCGGACGGCAGTACTGCTTCATCGCGCAGATCCGCCACGTCGACTACCTCGCGATGAAAAAGGCGATCAATCCGGGTCCGTAGCACCCCGTCAGATGCGGAAGATCTCGAGGGAGGCGGGGTGAAACAGCTCCTCGACCGCGAGCCGCCGCGGCGAGAGTCCCTGGTCGTGGTGGTGGCGCAGGAACGTCTCGAGGGTCTTGCGGTTCGGCTCGAGGCCATACGGCCAGAAGTCCTCCCCCATCAGCCGCCGTGCCGTGGTGAGTTGCTCCTCGATGAAGGGCAGCATCACCTTCGTGGCCGAGGTGTCGGAAAGTCGCTCGAAGGCGAGCGCCTTTGCCTGCTCGAATGCCTTCGCAAGCGTCGCGGGAAGCCACGGGTGCCGCTCTGCGAGCGCACGGCGTACCCCGAGCAGATGCATGATCGGAAACACGGTGGTGCGGCGGTAATACTCCATGGCCGCGCCGGTCGGATCCGGGAACAGCCAGCCGACCGGGACGCCGGGCGTGCCGAAGCACCCGGGCAAACGCGGTCCAACGATACCGTCGATCTCTCCGGCGGCGAGCATCTGCGAGAGCGTGCGACCGGGGGGTGCGGCCTCGAGCTCGACGCCGGGCGGCAGATCGAGCGCGATCTTCTCCACGCGCCCCGGCTGTGTCATGCCCCCGCGCACCCAGCGGATCTCCTCGGCGCGCACGCCGAACTCCTCCTCGAGGAGCGCCCGCGCCCACACGCACGCCGTGAGCTGATACTCGGGAGTGCCGATGCGTCGCCCGCGCAGGTCCGCCGGTGCGCGGATGCCGCGGTCGGTGCGGATCACGATCGCCGTGTGTCGAAAGGCACGCGAGGGAAACACCGGCACCGCGATGTAGGGATTGTCGCCGCGCGCCGTGCGCAGCACGAAGCTGCTCAACGAGAGCTCGCACACCTCGAAGTCGGCGTGACGGAACGCACGGAAGAAAATCTCCTCCGGGGAGAGGAGCATGAAGATGGGGTCGACCCCGTCGATCGGCACGCTCCCATCGACGAGCGGGCGCGTGCGGTCGTAATCGCCGACGGCGATGGAGAGCTCGAGCTTCACGTGTCGCCCCAGACCTCGCGTGCCACCTCGACGATGAGTTCGAGCTTCGCCCACTGTTGCTCCGCGGTGAGCCGATTGCCGCGACCGGCGCTCGCGAAGCCGCACTGCGGACTCAAGGCAAGCTGCTCGAGCGGCAGCTCGCGTGCGGCTTCATCGATCCGCCGCTTGAGGTCGTCCGCCCGCTCGAGTGCGCCGCCTTTGGTGGTGACGAGGCCGAGCACGACCGTCTTGCCCTTCGGCACGAGCTTGAGCGGCGAGAAATCCCCCGCACGCGGTGAGTCGTATTCGAGAAAGTAGCCATCGACGTCGATCTCGTTGAACAGTGTCTCGGCGACCGGCGCATAGCCGCCGCTTGCGAGCCAGGCGCTCTCGAAATTGCCGCGACACAGATGCATCCCGACCGTCATGTCCGCCGGCCGCGCGGCAATCGCCGCATTGATGAGTCGCGCATAGGTGTGCGGGAGCGCCTCGGGGTCCTCACCGATGCGCCGCGCCTCCTCGCGGAAAGCCGGGTCGCAGAGGTAGGCGAAGTTGACCTCGTCGATCTGCAGATAGCGGCAGCCCGCGGATGCGAGATCCGCGACCTCCGCGGCGTAGGCACGCGCGAGGTCGGCGTAGAACTCCTCGATGTCGGGATAGGCGCTGCGGTCCACACTGGCCCGACCGCCGCGGAAGTGCAGCATGCTCGGTGAGGGAACCGTGACCTTGGGAACGGACTTGGCGACGGAGCGCAAGAACTCGAACCCCGCGACGAAGATCGGTCGCGGCCGCGAGATCTTGCCCGCGACGCTGAGCGCCGAGGGTGGCCGGTCGATGTCGCCCTCCTCGGTGTGGAAGCTCACCTTCACGGGCGAGCGCGAGACGACGACGTTCGCGAACTGCTTGAGGAAATCGAGGCTCCAGGAATCGCGGCGGAACTCCCCGTCGGTGACGGCGCGGAGCCCGATGCGCTCCTGCTGCGCGACAGCCTCGCGGATGGCTGCGTCCGCGAGCAGCGCAAAATCCGCCGCGCCGAGCTCGCCCGCGCGCACCCGCGCCCGCGCCGCGAGCAGCTGCGGCGGGCGCAACAGGCTCCCGACGTGCTCGGCGCGAAACGGTGGCCGCTCACGCGGCGGCATCGAGCGCGCTCCTCGGTACCCAGTTGCCGTGCACCGCGGGACGCAGCCGGAACGGCACCCGCACGATCGCGAGCGGCCCGTCGGGAAGATGCTCGGCATCGAGCACGGCGATCTCGGTGCGCCAGGGGCCCTCATGCCGCGTCAGCTGCGAGAGGATGAAGCCCGCGCCCTCGGCGGCGCTCGCCGAGCGCGGCACGAAGCACGGCTCCTGGCAGGTGGTCTTCCCGCCCACGAAGTAGCGCTCGATCCGCCCCGTCGTCATATCCACGTGCGCGAGCGTATTCCAGCCGACCCCGATCGTGCCTGCGGCGTTGAGCGGCCTCTCGGGGTCGACGATCGTCGCGAAGGCGTGGCGGTAGGGATACATCTGGTAGCGCGGATCGATCGCCGGCATCTCCATGAAATCGCTCGAGAGGGTCCGCGCATCGAAGCCGCCCGCAGGATGCGTGAGATCGAACGTCCAGCGAGTGAGCCTGGGCGTGGCCCGCTTGCGATCGAAGGGTCGCCCGTCCGTGCTCGCGATGAACGGGAATTGATTGCGCTCGCTCACGAAGAGGTCGACGTGCACCCGCTCCCCGTCGCTGAAGGCGTTCACGATGTGGCCGACGCCGAGCGGCGGCGCCTCGAACCAGCGCATCTCCTGGGTGTCGGCATCGCGTCGCACGATGCCGATCTCGGCGTTGCGATGCGGCTCGAAGACCCAGTGCGGTCCACCGCGCCGCATGCGCTCGGCATCCGCCGTCGTCGGCATCAGTGGAAAGACGAGATGCCGAGCGGTGACGGCCCAATCGTGCATCATGCTCACGTAGGGCGCGAGGAAGAACTCCTCGCGCACGAGCTCGCCGCTCGCGGAGATCACCTGCAGCGCTACATCGCGCGTCGCAAGCCCGCGCGCCTCGTAACCGTGAGAGAGCATCTCGCCCGACACGGGGTCGATCTTCGGATGCGCCGTCTGGGTGAGGCTCGCAAGCCGCCCGCCGTAATCGCAGCGCCCGCGCGTGGCGAGCGTGTGCGGATCGAGCTCGTGCGGAAGCCCATCCTCCTTGAGCGCGAAAAGCCGTCCGGCGTGGTAGACGACGTTGGTGTTCGCGGTGGTGCGGTCCTTGTCTGTCACGCTCGGGTCGTCGGTGTAGGGATTGCGGTAGGCACCGAACAGCGCTCGGCGCGCAGCCCGCTCCAGCGCGAACTTCTCGGTGCGCACGTAGCGGGTCCGCAAATCGACGTGGCCGTTCGCGAAGCGGAACATCATCACCAGGCCGTCGCCGTTGATGTTGATGTCGTCGCCCAGGCGCGGCGGAAAGCACGGATCGGGGCCGACGCGGTAGAGCGTGCCCTCGAGCTCGCGAGGCACGGTACCCTCGACCTCCAGGTCGAAGACTTCCGCCTCGATGCGACGTGGCTCGTTGAACCCCGTGAACGTAGCGGTCTTCGGGAATGGTGCAGTCATGCGGCAACGCCTCCGCTAGGGCGCCCGCTGATCGATCCAGACGCTCTTCACTTCCGTGTACTCGTTGAGCGCCTCCGGTCCGAGCTCCCGCCCGATGCCGCTCTGGCCGAAGCCGCCGAAGGGAGCGGCATAGGACACCTGGCGGTAGTTGTTGACCCAGACCGTCCCGGCGCGCAGCCGCACGGCGATGCGATGTGCGCGGCGCACGTTCTCGGTCCACACCCCTGCGGCGAGCCCGAAGTGCGTGTCGTTCGCGATCGCGACGGCCTCGTCCTCGTCGTCGAAGGGAATGAGCAGGGCGACCGGTCCGAAGATCTCCTCGCGCGCCACCCGCGAGCGGTTGCTCGCCGGACCGTACGCGGTGGGCGCGACGAAGAAGCCGCGCCGCTCGAGGCGCGCACCGCCGGTCAAGAGCTCGAGGCCCTCGCCGCGTGCGATCTCGAAGTAGCCCAAGATCTTCGCGAGCTGCGCGCGCGAGGCGACCGGCCCGAGGCGTGTCGCCGCATCGAGCGGATCGCCGGGAGCGAGCTCGCGCGCGCGCCGCACCAGTAATTCGGCGACCGCGCCAAAGATGCCGCGCTCGATGAGCACGCGCGAGCCGGCCATGCAGCTCTGGCCGCTCGCCGCGAAGATGCCTGCGATCACGCCGTCGACGGCGGCACTCAAATGCGCGTCGGCGAAGAGGATGTTCGGGGATTTTCCGCCGAGCTCGAGCGACACGCGCGCGCAGCGCTCGGCGGCCACCTGTGCGATGCGCTTGCCGGTCGCTGTCGATCCGGTGAACGCAATCTTGTCGACGCCGGGGTGTGCGACGAGCGCCGCGCCGGTGGGCGATCCATGGCCCGTCACGACGTTCACCACCCCGGGCGGAAAGCCTGCCTCGGCGATGAGTTGCGCGAGCATGAGCGCTGAGGTCGGGGTGATCTCCGAGGGCTTCACGACCACGGTGTTACCGGCCGCGAGCGCCGGAAACAGCTTCCAGCCGAGCAGCAGGAGCGGTGAATTCCAGGGCGTGATCGCGGCCACGACGCCGATTGGTTGGCGCGCCGTGTACGTGGTGAAGTCGTGGGAGGACACGGTGAGCCCGCACGGCCCTTCGGCGAGCCCGGCGAAGTACTCGCAGGCGCGCGCGAGCAGACGACTTCCCGGGCGCATCTCGGCCACGAGCTTGCCGTTCTCGCGGATCTGCTGGTAGGTGAGCTCCTCGGCGTGCGCCTCGATGAGCCGCGCCAGCCGCCGCAGGAGCGCGGCGCGCTGCGCCGGTGGAGTCTGCGGCCACCCGCGCTCATCGAAGGCACGCCGCGCGGCGCGCACCGCGCGCTCGACATCGAGCGAGCCCGCCTGCGGCACCCGCCCCCAGCTCTCCTCCGTGTAAGGGTCCGTGCACGAGAAGACCTCGCCCGAGCTCGCCTGAGTCCATTCGCCGTCGATCAGCATGGCGAACGCGCGCTCCACGTCCTCGCGCGAGCGGCGGAGTGCCGCGCCGGGGTCGAGGGCGATCTGTGCGGTGGTGCTCACGGCGAGCCTCGTGCGATGCCCAGCGCGGCGCGCCCGCAGCCCCTCTCAAGGCTGCGGGCACCGCGCGCAGGCTGGGATCGGTCGCTCCCGCGCTCAGGTCGACTTGAGCAGGGCCGGATCGATCGGGAGCTTGCGGATGCGCACGCCTGTCGCCGCGTAGATGGCGTTGCACAGCGCGGGCACGGCCGGCGGCAGCGCCGGCTCGCCGAGCCCCGTCACCATGTTGTCGGTGATGCGGAAGTGCACTTCGACCGGAGGTGCCTGGTTCATGCGCAGCAGGTTGAACGAGTTGAAGTTCGCCTGCAGCACGCGCCCGCGATCGATCGTGATCTCCTGGCCGAGTGCCTCGCTGATCCCATCGAGCGTGGCACCCTGCACCTGATTGAGCGCGCCGCTCGGGTTGACGATCTGGCGCCCGACGTCGCCCACCACCCAGACCTTGTCGACCTTCACGATGCCCTCGGGCGCGACCGAGGCTTGCACCACCTCGGCGAAGTAACCGAGGTGGGCATAGTAGAAAGCAACGCCCATGCCGGTGCGCTCGGGGAGTTTGCGCTTGCCCCAGCCGGACACCTCGCGCACCTGTTCGAGCACGCCGCGCACGCGGCCGGTGTCGAACGGGGGCAAGGCCATGAAGCGCCTTCCGCCGGGGCCCGGCGGGCCGTGGATCACCCGTGGCGGGCCGTAGAGATCGAGCAGGTAGTCAATCGGGTCCTTGCCCGCCGCAAGCGCGACCTCATGAAGGAAGGACTGAAACGCGTACGCGAGCGCATTGGCACCCGGTGCGCGCAGCGGTCCCGTCGGCGCCCCGAGCAGCATCATCGAGACGCCGTATTCGAGGTTCGGCACGAAGCCGGCGGGAAACTCATCCGCGGGCATGTCGGCGCTGTCGGAATACTTCTCCCCGTCCGGGGAGAAGGTCACAAAGTGATCGCGGAAAGCGACCAGCTTGCCCTCGCCGTCGAGGCCGGCCTTGTACGTGTGGAAACCCGCCGGGCGGTAGTACTCGTGCTGGATGTCCTGGCGGCGGTTATTGAGAAGCTTGATCGGCAGTCCGGTGCGCTGAGAGAGGTACGCGGCTTCCACCATGTACCAGGTGCCGAGGCGGCCGCCGAATCCGCCCCCACTACGCGTGACGTGCACGGTCACGTCGGCCGGGGAGATCCGCAGCGTCCGCGCGACCGCACCCTGGCCTGCGCCCGGATTCTGCGTCGCCGCCCAGACCTCCACCTTGCCATCCTGGAAGCGTGCGGTCGCATTGAGCGGCTCGAGGTAGGCGTGCGCGATGAACGGGTACTGGTAGCTGCCCTCGACCACCTTGGCGGCGCTCGCGAGCGCCTTGTCGACATCGCCGTCCTTGCGAATGACCTTGGTCGGCGGCTTGCCCGCGAGGTCCGCGGCCGTGCGCACGAACTGCGCCGTGCTCTGGCTCGCGACCGGGCCCTCGTCCCAGTTCACCGCGAGCTTATCCAGCGCCTTGTTGGCCGCCCACCACGTCTCGCCGATGATCGCGACACCGGGCTGCAGAGTGATCTGCATGCCATCGGGCAGGCCGTTCGGATGGGCGCCCTCGACGATGAATGCATCGTGGATGCCCGGAAGTGCCTTGATCTCGGCCAGATTCGCGCTCAGCGCGCGGCCGCCGAACACCGGGCACTTCTCGAACACCGCGTATTTCATGCCCGGCACCGATTGATCGATGCCGAAGAGCGGCTTGCCGGTGACGATGAGCGGATTGTCGACGCCCGAGAGGGGCTTGCCGATGAGGCGGAAGTCCTTCGGATCCTTCACCTTCACGAAGCGGGGGTTCGGCGGCTGCAGGTGGCTCGCCCTGGAGGCGAGCGCGCCGTAGCTCAATGTGCGCCCGGTGCGCGTGTTGCGCACCTTGCTCGGCAACGTGTCGAGCTCCTCGGGATGCACGTGCCAAGTCTGCGCGGCGGCCTGGATGAGCATCGCCCGCGCCGCGGCGCCGACACGGCGCAGCGGCTCGTAGTTCATCGGGGTCGTGAAGCTGCCCCCGGCGAACTGCGCACCGTACACCCGCGCATCGATCGGGGCCTGCTCGGCGACCACGTCCTTCCAATCGGCATCGAGCTCCTCGGCGATGATCTGCGGGAGCGAGGTCTTCACCCCCTGCCCGATCTCCGGGTTCTTGGCCATGATCGTGATCACCCCGTCCGGGGCGATCTGAATGTAGGCGTTGAGCGTGTAGTTGCGCTCCGCGCCCTTCTCGCCGGAGGTAGCCGCCTCGGCGAATCCGGGAATGCTGAAGCTGATCAGGAGCCCGCCGCCCGCCGCGGCGCTCACACTGAGAAAGGTGCGCCGCGACGGAGACTGCGGTCCACCGGCCCCGGGGCTCTTGACTCTTCCCGCCTGCTGCCTGGCCATGCTCAAACCTCCCTCGTGTCCGCCGTGGGCAGACCGGCCGCCTGCTTGATTGCGGCGCGGATGCGTGTGTAGGTGTAGCAGCGGCAGATGTTGCCGCTCATCGCATCGTCGATGTCCTGGTCGGTCGGCTTCGGGTTGCTCGCGAGCAGCGCCGAGGCCGTCATGATCTGCCCGGCCTGGCAGTAGCCGCACTGGGGCACATCGAGCGCGATCCAGGCTTGCTGCAACTTCGCGCCCTCCGCGGTCGTGCCGATCCCTTCGATCGTGGTCACGGCGGCGGTTCCGACGGCTGAAATCGGGGTGATGCAGGAGCGCGTGGCCATGCCGTTGATGTGCACGGTGCATGCTCCGCATAAGCCCATTCCGCAGCCGAACTTGGGCCCTTTGAGGTCGAGCACGTCCCGTAGCACCCACAGGAGTGGCGTATCACCCTCCACGTCGACCGTTTCGGGCTTGCCGTTCAAATTGATGGTGTAGCTCATGCTCGCAGTCCAGGTGGTGGCCGTGGTTTGAGCGCGCGGGCGGGCGTGCGCCCGCCACCCGCATCCTACCAGAGCGGCCGGCACAAGCAGAGGGCCGTGGATTGTCAATAGAGCCGTTCCGCCCGGAAGCCCGTCAGCCGCAGCGGCGGGGCCCCTCGGGCGCGACGGCGCGCTCGGTCGGGCCGGCGAGCGCGGTCGGTCAACGGGTGCGGCGGTCCAGTCCGGCGCGGCGCAGCGCGACCTGGGCGAGCGCCGCCCAATCGCGCTCGGCGGCACCCGCGGCGAGGGCCTCGATCAGGCTGTCGCGCACCAGGCTCGCCAGGGGCAGGGGCACATTCGCGCCGTCCCCGGCCGCGAGCGCGAGCCGTACGTCCTTCAGGCCGAGGCGCACCGGGAAGCCCGCCGGCTCGTAGCGCTCCGCGGCAATGAGAGCCCCGTAATTCCGATAGACCGGAGCGGCGAACAGCGTGCCCGAGAGAATATCGAGGAACGTGGCCGCATCGATGCCATAGGCGCGGGCGAGCGCGCAGGCCTCACCCATCGCCTCGAGCGCGCTCGCAATCATGAAGTTTCCCGCGAGCTTCACCACGTTTGCCCGCTCGGGCGCCTCCCCGACCGGCCAGAGCCGCTCCCCGATCGCTTTCAGGAGGGGCTCGACCCGTTGCACGGCCGCGCGCTCACCGGCGACGACCACGTTGAGCTTCCCGGCCGCCGCGGCATCCGGGCGCCCGAAGACGGGCGCGGCGACGTAGCCGATTCCGCGGGCGCGATGACGCTCCGCGAGCTCACGCGCGCAGAGGACCGAAATGGTCGCGAGATTGACGACCGTGAGGCCCGGGGGCGCGCTTGCGAGGACACCGCTCTCGATCAGCACCGAGCGCACGGCATCGTCGTCGGAGAGCATCAGGAACAGCGCCTCCGCGTTGGCCGCCTCCCGCGGGGCGGAAACCGCCTCGGCGCCCAGGGCCACCAGCTCGGCCACGGGTCCGGATGAGCGGTTCCAGACCCGCATCCGGTGCCCCGCTCGGGCGAGGTTCGCCGCGATCCCACGACCCATGAGTCCGAGTCCGATGAAACCGATTTGCATGCCGAGTCCTCCGGGCAGCGTGCCGAGTTAGGTTCCGCCCGCGTCTCGAGCCCGCTGCCGGGGCCGCGACACGGATAGTGCGGTGCACGGAATGAGGCTCGCTGCGTTGCATCGAGGCATCAATTCCTCACGGATCGCTCATGCGGTCCAGTGGTGGAATGCACTATCATGGAGCGGGCCCCACCTCACGATGACCCCGATTGGTGCGGCCCGGGATCGAGCCCACATTCATGTTCATATATCTACCTGATCAAATAGGAAAAAATCTTCTGGCACGACGGTTGCACTCGAATGTGGCAAGGTCGCCCGGCAGGGGTCGCTTTCCGTTTCTTTCACCAAAACGAGGATAACCACCGTCATGCAAAGGAAAATAGGGGCAATCGTCGCGGCTGCCGTCGTTGCAGCCGCACCACATGTGTTGCTGGCCGCGGATGCGCCCGCGCCGGCGCCGGCGTTACCTTCCTTGACCGCCCTGCTCACCGCCTGGGGTGTCGACCTGCACGGGTACGTCGATGCATCGTACAGCTATCTCGACAACTCGGGCTTCTTCACGAGCGGCGACCCGGACCGGGTCTTCGACACCGAGCACGACTCGTTCAATCTCCAGCAAGCCGCGATCACGATCGATTACCTCCCGAAAGACGGCTTCGGAGGACTCGTCAATCTCACCGCCGGCCGCGACGCTCGCGTGATCGCCTCCTACGGTGAGGGGTCGAACAACTTCGATGTGACGCAGGCGTTCGCACAATACGCGCACGGGACATTCACGTTGATCGGGGGCAAGTTCGTGACGCTCGCCGGCGCCGAGACGATCAATCCCACGACCGACACGAACTTCTCGCGCTCGATCCTCTTCGGCTTCGCGATTCCCTTCACGCACACCGGCGTTCGCCTCACCGATGCGGTGAGTGACAAGCTGAGCCTCATCGTCGGTGTCAACAACGGATGGGATCAGCTGCAATCCGAGCAGAGCCAGAAGACTATCGAGGCGGGCGTCGCCTTCACGCCGAACAAGATCTTCTCGTTGAGCGTCCAGGGCTACAGCGGCTCGACCCTGGTCTCGGGCGCGAGCAACGCGAGCTCCGGAGTCTCCTACGGCAGCATCGTCGGCCGCCGGGACCTCCTCGATGCGGTGGCGACCATCAACGTCTCGAGCAAGCTCACCTTCATCATCAATCCCGATTGGGGTGATCAGGCGCAGGGCGGGCCCGCGATCGTGGGTGGCGGCAGAGCGACAGCGACCTGGTACGGCGTCGCCGGCTACGCGAACTATCAAGTGAGCGATCAGTGGGCGGTGTCGGTGCGCGCGGAGAGCTTCGACGACCGCGACGGCTATCGCACGGGAGTTGCGCAGACCTGGTCGGAGGGAACGGCCGACCTGCGATACATTCCGAACGGGTTCTTCGAGGTGCGCCTGGAAGGCCGCTACGACCATACGAACGGCTCGAACATCGTTTCCGACTCGGTCGCCTACGAGACCTCCCTCAGCACCTATCCTTACAACGGAACCGCAGGGACGGAGAACCACGGCTATTCATTCGCCGTCGAGGGAATCGCCAAGTTCTGAGCGACCCCGGCACGCCCGCGGGCGCCCAGGGAAGGAGGCGCCGCGGGCGACGCTGGCCCGCCGCCGCTCGAGGCGGGTAGCATCCATCCCGTGATGCGACCTTTGAGCGAACTCGCGACCGCGCTCGCAGAGCGCACCGTCTCGGCGCGCGAGCTCATCGAGCATTGCCTCGCGCGCATCGCGGACCCCTGCGGCGAGGGAGCGCGCACTTTTTTGAGACGTTTCGCTGCGGGCGCGCGCGCGCACGCCGATGCGGTCGATCAGTTGCGCGCGGCCGGCGCGCGGCTGCCTCCGCTTGCCGGGATCCCCGTCTCCGTGAAGGATCTGTTCGACATCGCGGGCGAGGTCACCACCGCGGGCTCCGTCGTGCTCGCGGCCGAGCCGCCAGCGGCACGCGATGCGCGCTGTGTCGAGCGACTGCGCGCCGCTGGCCTGATCGTCATCGGCCGCACGAACATGACGGAGCTCGCCTACTCCGGACTCGGCATCAATCCGCATTTCGGTACCCCGCTCAACCCGCACCAACGGGTGCGCGGCCGCATTCCCGGGGGCTCCTCCTCCGGCGCCGCCGTATCGGTGACCGATGGGATGGCCGCGGCGGCGCTCGGCACGGACACCGGGGGCTCGTGCCGCATTCCGGCCGCGCTCTGTGGGTTGGTCGGCTTCAAGCCCACGGCGCAGCGCGTGCCCCGCGATGGGGTGCTCGCGCTCTCGACCACGCTCGACTCGGTCGGGCCGCTCGCACCGACCGTGGCGTGCTGCGCGCTCATCGACGCCGTGCTGAGCGGCGAGGAGCCCCGCGTTCCCGATGCCTTTCCGCTGCGCGGTGCGCGCCTGCTCGCGCTCTCGAGCTACGCGCTCGAGGGTCTCGAGCCCTACGTCGCCGACTGCTACGAACGCGCGCTCGGTGCGCTCTCGGGCGCGGGTGCACTCATCGCCTCCGCGCCGCTCCCGGAGCTCGCGCGGCTCCCGGAAATCAACGCCAAGGGCGGCTTCAGCGCCGCCGAGTCGTATGCGCGCTACGGTGCGCTCGTGCGTGCGCGGCGCGCGCAGTTCGACCCGCGCGTCGTCATGCGCATCGAGAAGGGCGCGGAGCAGTCGGCGGCCGATTATCTGGAGCTCGTGCGCGCCCGCGCCGAGCTCATCGTGCGCATTGCAGGGCGCACCGCGGCATTCGACGCGGTCGTGATGCCGACCGCCCCCTGCGTTGCCCCGCTCCTCGCCGATCTCGCCTCGGAGGAGGCGTACCTGCGGATGAACGGGCTCGTGCTGCGCAATCCGGCGATCGCCAACTTCCTCGATCGCTGCGCGATCTCGATCCCCGTGCACCGGGCGGGCGAGGCTCCGGTGGGACTCACCCTCATGGGCGAGCACGCCGGGGATGCGAGGCTCCTCGCCCTCGCGCGCGGCGCGGAGTCGGTGCTGTCAGCGGGGATTGTCGTGGTGTGAGTTGTCGACCTCGTGCGCGAGGTCGCGGTCGATGCACGGAGTGGGCTCGACCAGCTCATCCCGGGTGAGCCTGGCGATCCTCAGGTTCGTCTTCCAGGGCGCCGCGAGCACCGTCGGGTCATAGACGGTCGCCTGCCACTCGATGGTGTCGCCGCGCCGTTGAATCCGCTCGACCACGTGCATCTGATCGGTGTGAAAGGCACCGTTGTCAGTGAGCCAGGTGTCATCGCTGAAATGGATGCTGTCGACCACCAGCGTGTCGCCCTCCCAGTGTCCGACCGCATCCCCGAGGGTGCTGTCCTCCACGTCGTCGCGATGGGGTCGACCGTCGGTCGGAACGATGCGCCAGAACGCGCCCGAGACGTCATCGTAAAGAAAGACGATCTGCCCCGGGATCTGAACGATCTTGTCCGGCGGACCGATGCGCGGCACGCCCGGAGAGCGGCAGTGCAGGACCCCGTCGGTTTGCTGCTGATGGTCGCTCAGCGACTTCACCTGCGCCAGGAACTGGGGCCGGTACTGAGGAAAGTTGGCGCGCGGCCGCGGGGCCGGTGTCCGTGCGGCCGCGGGCCGCGGCGCCGGCCCGCAGCCTGCGACGCACACCGAGCCGTCGCCCAGCTGCTCGGGATGCAGAAAGTCGATACCCGAGCCGTTGTCCCACGTGCCGTTGAGATCGGGATGTCCGTCGGCCAGGCGCGGCACCGAAACGGTGCCGGCGCGTGCGGGCGCGAGGCCGGCGAGGAGTGCCCCGCAGAGGCCGGCGGCAGCTGCGAGAGCGATGCGACGGCGGCCGCGAAGATGAGCGTTTCTCATGCTGCACCTCCCCTCGGGCGCTCACTTCGCAGGTGGGGCCGGGGAATCGGGCGCGAACTGATAATGATGGCCATCGGCGTAGGTGATCATCAGCAGATAACCCAAGTGCGGAGTCCCGTCGCGCGCCGGGTAGGCATCGACGCGCGCCGTCTCGCTGTTGCCGAGAAGCTTGGTCTTGCTGAGGCCGGCCTTGCGCATCATCGCAACCGGCACGGTCTCGAGGCGCCATTCGGTCACTCCGCCGTGACCGTCCTTCACGGCGAGATGAACATAGATGTGCGGGTTGGCCCAATCGACTTGCGAGACGATGCCGACCAGCGAGAGCTTCTTGTGCACATCGAACTCGCCCGCGACCGAGTGGTGCGCGAAGCCCGCGCGGGCTGCGGCGAGTGTCACGAGCGTGCCGAGCACGGCGCCTGCGCGTGGGCGAGAGAATCTGGACATACGCTGACTCCCCCCTCGAAAGTCCCACGCTGTACCGCCGACCCGGCGGTCGGCAGGCGAGAACATACCGCAGTCCGGGTCGTTGAGCCATCAACGCCCCACGATCTCCGCTCCGCCCTCCAAACGCGCTCGCCATTGAAAGGACCGCACACTGCGACGCGCGCACGGTGCGCACGAGCATCCGCTCGATTACCATTCGCCGGTGTGCGAGGTTAGGTTAAACTGCCCGGAGGCGGTCTCTGCCGTTCGGTTGCGTTGAATTCGCGAAAATGATGAGCCGGCTTCGTGTAGCGCTCGTTCTGCCCTTCCTGCTGGTGCTCGTCCAGCAGGGTGCGGTGCTGCACGAACTCAGCCACACCTACTACAGCGCCCGCCCGCTCGGCGCGCAGCTGAGCGACGACCCGCAGCTGCTCGATGAGAGCCGTTGCCCCGCCTGCCAGGCCTTCGCCCAAGTTGCCCATCCGGCCCAAGCCTCGCTTGCGCCGCTCGCCCTCCCGCCCGCCACCGCGATTCGCGCTCCCGAGCCGGTGCGCGTGCGCGGCGGCGCCGATGCACCGCAGCCCCGCAGCCGCGACCCTCCGCTCCTCCGCGTCTGACGACGATCTCGACCCGCCCGCCGATTCGCGCAAGCGAGCGGCGGGTCGCATCGATTCCTTTTCGCGGAGTGACACATGTTGAAACACCCAGCCCTTGCGGCGGCGCTGGCCCTTGCCACGGTCGGCCCATTCACGCTCAGTGGACCCGCCGCGCTCGCCCAAGGAGCGAATTCCGAGGCTCCGAGCTCCCCTTCAACCCCGAGCAACTCTTCGGCCCAGGCTCAATCCCCCAGCACGGCGAGCGCGGGTAGCTCGGGAGCGAGCGGCGGGGCGAGCCCGGTGGCAACGGTCATCGTGACCGCGAAGCGCCTGAACGCCATGCGCTCCGAGATCGAGACGCAAACGGGCGCCTCCACCTACACCATCGATAGCACGGCGATCGCCTCGGAGCCCGGCGGACAGAACGTCGAGCTCAATCAGGTGCTGCTGCAGGCCCCGGACGTGGTGCAGGATTCCTTCGGCCAGCTGCACGTGCGCGGTGACCACAACGACCTGCAGTACCGGCTGAACGGCATCATCCTGCCCGAGGGAATCAGTGTCTTCAGTCAAACGCTGAGCCCGCGGCTCATCTCCTCACTGAGTCTCATCACCGGAGCCCTGCCGGCGGAGTACGGGCTGCGCACCGCGGGCATCATCGACCTCACGACAAATAGCGGACTGCTCGCCCCCGGTGGGTATGTGTCGCTTTACGGTGGCAGCCACGACACGGTCCAGCCCTCCTTCGAGTACGGCGCCGGTGCCGGCAACTTCAGCTATTACCTGACGGGCGATATGCTCAAGAACGACTTGGGCATCGAATCCCCCGACGGCAGCTCCAATCCCCTCCACGATCACTCCACCCAGGGGCACGGGTTCGGATACTTCGAGGACATTCTCGATCCGACGGATCGCGTCGCGGTGATCGTCGGCACCTCGGACGATGAGTTCCAGATCCCGAACCAGCGCGGACTCGAGCCCCCGCTCGGCCTCGATGTGAACGGTCAAACCGACTACTTGAGCGACGATCTCAATGAGAGCCAGCACGAGCTCACGCAGTACGGAATCTTCAGCTGGCAGCACTCCGCCGGTGATCTCAACTGGCAGAGCTCTCTCTCCGCGCGCTACACCAGCCTGCACTTCCAGCCCGACTGGACGGGCGACCTGCTCTACAACGGCATCGCCCAGGATGCCTTCAAGTCCGATACCGCACTCGCCTGGCAGACCGACGGCTCCTACCAGCTCGACACCGCGCACACGCTGCGCGCGGGCTTCTACCTTCAGCATGACGGCTCGACGAGCAACACCACCTCCGGGGTGCTGCCGATCGATTCGCTCGGCGTGCAGACGAGCGACACACCGGAATACATCGAGGACAACGGCAATCAGACCCAGGAGATCGAAAGCGCGTACCTGCAGGATGAATGGAAGATGTTCTCGGGCTTCACTCTCAATTACGGGGTGCGCTTCGACCACTACAGCGCGTACTCGAGCGGCAGCCAGACGAGCCCACGGGTGAACTTCGTGTGGGAGTTCGCCTCGGACACGACGGTGCACGGGGGGTACTCACGCTATTTCACCCCGCCGCCCTTCGAGCTGATCGGGAGTGAGACGTTCGCCAAGTTCGCCAACACGACGGCGCTGCCGCCCGGGTCGGTGACCGAGGACACGGCACCCTTCGCCGAGCGTGCGGATTACTACGACTTCGGCGTGCAGCAGAAGCTCCTCGGCAAAGCGCTCACGCTTGGGGTGGACGCGTACGGGGAGACCTCGCAGAACCTCATCGATGAGGGTCAGTTCGGCGCACCGATCATCCTCACGCCATTCAACTACCGCTACGGTCGCATCGGGGGGATCGAGTTCACGGAGAACTACGTCATGCATGCGTTCTCCGTCTACGGAAATCTCGCATTCCAGTCCGCCAAGGGCAAGGATGTGGAGTCCTCGCAGTTCAACTTCACCGCCCCGCAGCTCGCCTTCATCGAGGACAACTACATCCACCTCGACCACGAGGAGCGGGTGTCCGCCTCCGGAGGCGTCGCCTACGAGTGGCACGGGACGCGCCTGAGCGCCGATGCGATCTTCGGCACCGGGCTGCGCGATGATCTCGTTCTGCCGGACGGTTTCGACGTCCCGAACGGCGCTCACACTCCGAGCTACCAAGTCGTGAATCTCGGCGCCACGCACACCTTCCGCCTCGAGGGGGACACGGCGCTCGAGCTGCGGTTCGATGTGATCAACCTGTTCGACAAGCTCTACGAGATCCGCAGCGGCACCGGCATCGGCGTCTTTGCGCCGCAGTGGGGCGCGAGCCGCGGAGTTTTCGGTGGTCTAGAATGGGACTTCTGAGGCGCGCGCGACGCCTCACCGATGAGGTCTCATGCCGATCGAAACCGATCGTCTCCCGCCCATTCCCCCGAATGAGTTGACGGCGGCCCAGCAGCGCGCCGCGGATGCCCTCGTGAGCGGGCGCCGCGGCGCGCTCTTCGGACCCTTCGTGCCCATGCTGCGCAGCCCCGAGCTTCTGGACCGGGCGCAACGTCTCGGGGAGTACCTGCGCTACGAGAGCGCGATCCCGTTGCGGCTGCGCGAGCTCGCGATCCTGATCACGGCCCGGCACTACCGCCAGGGCTACGAGTGGCACGTGCACGCCCCGGCTGCACTGCAGGCCGGACTCTCCGAGCGTGTCGTGCGCGCCCTCGCCGCCGGGATGCGCCCCGAGTCAGCGTTGCCGGACGAGGCGGTGGTGCACGAGTTTTGTCTCGAGCTGCACACCCGGCACGCGGTGAGCGACGCGACCTACGCCGCGGCGCTCGCGCTGCTCGGGGAGCACGGGGTGGTCGACTTGACGGCAGTGTGCGGCTATTACGCGCTGCTCGCGCTGCTGCTCAACGTCGCACGCACGCCGCTGCCTGCGGGTGCCGTGGTGCCCTGGCTCACCGCAGATACTTGCGCATGAGGGTGCGGTAGCGGCTTGCAACGGCCGCCCGTGCGATGTGCGCGCCGTGAGTCACGACGCGCCGCCCGCGGCGCCACACCGCGCTCACGACAGGAGCTCGCGCGGCGAAGATCCAGGCATCGAGCAATTCATCGCCGCGCCGGCCCGCAAGCGCAGGGTGTTCGGCCTCGAGACTCACGATGTCCGCATCCGCCCCGGCTGCGAGTCGCACCGGTTCGCCTCCGAGCGCGCGTCCCCCGCCGCGCAGCGCCGCCTCGAAGAGCGTGCGCCCGGTCGAGCTTCCCGGGGCCCCGCCGAGCACGTTGCGCTCCTCGGTCGCGAGGCGCTGCGAGTACTCGAGCGTGCGCAGCTCCTCGGCCGCATCGATGAGGACGTTCGAGTCGGTGCCGATACCGATGCGGCCGCCCGCGCCAAGATAGACCCGGCCGTGAAATGCGCCATCGCCGAGATTGGCCTCGGTGAGCGGGCAGAGACCGATCACGCAACCGCGCCCCGCCGCTGCGCGCAGCTCCGCCTCCGTCGCATGGGTCGCATGAATGAGGCACCAGCGCTCATCGATCGGCGCATGCTCGAGGAGCCACTCGAGCGGCCGCTGCCCCGACCAGGCGATGCACTCCTCGACCTCGCGGCGCTGCTCGGCCACGTGGATGTGGATCGGGCCCTGCCCGCGCAGCGCGAGCGCCGCATCGAGCTCGGCCGGCGTGACGGCACGCAGGCTGTGCAGCGCGAGTCCGACCGTCGCATGATCGAGCGCCTGCGCGGCGGCCTGCGCCGAGTCGAGGATCCGCGCGAAGCGCGCGGGATCGTTGAGGAAGCGCCGCTGCGCGGGCTGCGGCGGCGCGCCGCCGAAGTTGCCGTGCGCGTACAGCACCGGCAGGAGCGTGAGACCGATGCCGGCGGTCTCCGCGCCCGCAACGATGCGCGCGCAGAGCTCACCGGCGTTCGCATACGGAGCGCCGTCGGGCGCGTGGTGCAGATAATGAAACTCCGCGACCTGCGTGAAGCCGCACTCGAGCATCTCGATGTAAGCGAGCGCGGCGATCGTCTCCACGTCCTCGGGCCCCAGCCGCTCGAGAAACCCGTACATGACCTGGCGCCAGCTCCAGAAACTGTCCGCCTGCGGTCCGGCGCGCTCGGCGAGGCCGGCCATCGCGCGCTGGAATGCGTGGCTGTGCACGTTCGGCAATCCCGGCACGGCAACGGCGCCGCGCTCATCGGCGGGCCCCGGTGCCACCCCGCACTCGATGCGCGCGATGACTCCGCCCTCGAGCGCGAGACGCACGCGGTCCGCCCAGCCGGTCTCGAGGAGCGCGGTGTCGAACCAAAGCGTCGTCGCGGAGGTACTCATCTTGGGACCCCTCGCTCATGATAGCGCCGCGCACCGGGTACCAGAGCGGCGCTATCATGACTCATGCGTCCGAGATCGCCCCTGCGCGTGCCCAAGTGAGCGGGGAGAGCGCGCCGCGGTGGCTCACCGTCACGCGCGGTGATGCACCGCTGGTGCTCAGCATTCCGCACAGCGGGCTCGAGCTGCCGCCCGAGCTCGAGCCGCGGATCCTCTCGAGCTGGCTCGCGCGCCGCGATGCCGATTTCTGGGTCGACCGGCTGTACGACTTCGCGCACGAGCTCGATGCGACGGTGGTGCGCACGCGCCTCTCGCGCACGGTGATCGATGTGAACCGCGACCCCTCCGGCGTCTCGCTCTACCCGGGCCGGCCGACCACCGAGCTCTGTCCGACCACAACCTTCGACGGCGATGCGCTCTATCGTGAGGGCGCCGAGCCCGATGCCACCGAGCGGGCGGCACGACTCGAGCGCTACTTCGCTCCCTATCATGGTGCCCTCGCGCGCGAGCTGGTGCGGCTGCGGGAGCGGCACGGCGCGCTCGTGCTCTATGATTGCCATTCCATCCGCTCGCGCATCCCGCGGCTGTTCGCGGGCGATCTGCCGCACCTCAACCTCGGCACGAACGCGGGGGCGAGCTGCGCGCCCGAGCTCGCGCGCGCCTTGGGCGCGCTCTGCCGGGCATCGAGGTTCGAAAGCGTCATCGATGGGCGATTCAAAGGCGGGTACATCACCCGCCACTACGGCCGGCCGGCAGAGGGGCTCCATGCGGTGCAAATGGAGCTCGCCTGCCGCGCCTACCTTCCCGAGCAACCCGGTCCGGTCGAGCCCCGCTCCTGGCCGCCACCGTACGACCCCGCGGCTGCCGAGCCGCTGCGCGGACTGCTGCGGGCGCTGCTCGCGGCCTGCCTCGACTTCGCGGCGCGCGCGCCTTCTACCACACCGTACAGACCTTCTTCGGCGGCTTGACGAGCGGGGCGCTCGCGGGGCAATGGAACGCGCGGGCGAACTGCGGCATGTTCGCGACGACTCCGTTGATGCGATAGCGCGCCGGGGAATGCGGATCGACGATCGCATTGGCGCGCAGCCGCGCGGGCCGCTCGTTCGTGCACGCCCACTGGGCGAATCCGACGAAGAAGCGCTGCTCGGGCGTGAGGCCGTCACGGTCGGGGAGATGCCGGCCGCGGGTCTGCTGCTGCCAGGCCATCCACGCGAGCAGCTCCCCACCCAAGTCGGCCAAGTCCTCCCCTTCGGTGAGGCTGCTGTTGATCTTGATGTTGTCGACGACGGTGTAGCCGGCGTACTGGTCGCGCACGCAGCTCGCGTGCTCGGCGAACTCGCGCGCATCGCGTGCCGTCCACCAGTTGCGCAGGTTCCCCTTGCCGTCGAACTGACGGCCCTGATCGTCGAAGCCGTGTGTGAGCTCGTGCCCGATGGTGCCGCCGGTGTCACCGTAGTTCGGCGCATCGTCGAGCTTCGCATCGAAGAGCGGCGGGATGAGGACGGCGGCGGGGAAGTTGATGTCGTTCAACTGCGGATCGTAGTACGCATTGACGGTCGCGGGCGTGATCTGCCATTCGTCCCGGTCCACGGGGCGGCCAATTTTCGCGGCCTCGCGGCGCGATTCGAAGCTCGCGGCCCGCGCGACGTTACCGAAGAAGTCCCGCGGCTCGATGATGAGCGTCGAGTAGTCGCGCCAGTGGCGCGGATAGCCGATCTTGTTGCGCACCTCGCGCAGCTTCGCGAGCGCCTGGAGCTTGGTGGCCGAGCTCATCCAGGCGAGGCGCTCGATGCGGATGCGCATCGCCGCCTCGATCTGCTCGGTCATGCGCAGCACCCGCCGGCGGGTCGCATCCGGGAAGTTGCGCGCGACGAACTCCTGACCGAGCGCCTCCCCGAGGTCCCGGTCCACCCAGCCCACGCATTTCTGCCAGCGCGGCCGGTCGGCTTTGGCGCCGAGGAGGTAGGCGCCATTGAAGGCGAAGTCTTGCGCAGCGAACGGCGAGGCCAGATACGGCGCCGCCCCGTCGATGAGCGCCCAGCGCAGATAGGCCTTCAGGTCCGCGAGACTCTCGGTTGCGATGAGCGTGGAGAGCTCACTCACGAAGCGCGGCTCGGAGAGGTTGATCCAGGGCTCGGGGGTGAGTCCGCTCGCGGTGAAGTAGCCGCGCCAGTCGAGCTGCGGCGCGAGTCCCTCGAGCGCGGCGAGCGTCTCGCGGTGATACACCGCATGCGGATCGCGCTTCTCCACCATGGTGAGCGAGGCGCGCGCGAGCGCGGTCTCGATGCGCATGACGACGGCCGCATCCGCCCGTGCGGCCGCCTCGGTCTCGCCCGCGAGCTCGAGCATCCGCGCGACGTGCGCTCGATAGCGCTCGCGGATCTCCACCGATTTCGCATCCGTCTTCACGTAGTAGTCCCGGTCGGGGAGCCCGAGCCCGCCTGCGTCGATCGCCGCGATGACCTTCGTCGCATCGCGCGCATCCTGCTCCACGTCCTCGCCGAAGAGCATGTCCGCACCGGGCGACCGATCGTCGAGGTCCCCCAACAGGGATCCGATCGCGCGCTTGTCGGGAAGCGCCGCGATGCGCGCGAGATCGGCGCTGAGCGGTGCGATCCCGGCGCGCTCGATCGCCGCCACGTCCATGCACGCCGCGAAATAGTCGCCGAGCTTCTGCTCGACGGGCGTGCGCAGCGCCGAGGGGCGTGCCAGCTGCTCGAGGGTGCCCCAGAGATAGCGCCGCACGTCCACCTCGAGCTTGCCGTAGACGCTCCAACTCGTCTGGTCCGCGGGAATCGGATTGAGCCGCTCCCATCCGCCGCAGGCGTAGGCATAGAGATCGGCGCACGGATCGACCGTGCGATCCATCGCGCTCACGTCGAGACTCGGTGCGTACGGGAGGGCCGCCGCCGGCGCATCCGCGCTCGGCGGGCTCGGTGGGCGCGCGGCGGACTGCGCATGCACCGCGGCCGCGCCGCCGAGGCCGAGTGCGAGCAGCGCGCTTGCCCCGCACGCTTTAGAGCGCGGCGCCTTCATGCCGCCGCCGTGCCGTGCCACGCGACGACGCGCTGGTGCTGCTCGCCGAGCGTATCGATACCGAGCCGCATGCGGTCGCCCGGCTTCAGGTACACCGGTGGCTTGCGTGCGCTGCCGACGCCCGGCGGCGTGCCCGTGGTGATGATGTCGCCCGGCTCGAGTGTCATGAAGCGGCTCACGTAGCTCACGAGGTGCGCGACGCCGAAAATCATGGTCGCGGTGTTGCCGCTTTGCATGCGCTCGCCGTTCACCTCGAGCCACAGCGCGAGGCGCTGGGGATCGGCAACCTCATCGCGCGTGACGAGCCACGGCCCGACGGGGCCGAAGGTATCGCAGCCCTTGCCCTTGTCCCACGTTCCGCCGCGCTGCAGCTGGAACTCGCGCTCCGAGACATCGTTCACGACGACGTAGCCCGCGACATGCTCGAGCGCCGCGGACTCCTCCACATATTGCGCACGAGTTCCGATGACGACGCCGAGCTCGACCTCCCAGTCGGTCTTGCGCGAGTCGCGGGGAATCATCACCTCGTCGTCGGGACCCTGCAGCGCCGTGATCGCCTTCAAGAAGACGACCGGCTCGGCCGGGATCGGATGATTCGCTTCCGCCGCATGATCCGCGTAGTTGAGTCCGATCGCGACGAACTTGCGCGTGCCGGCGAACGGCACGCCACGGCGCGGGCTGCCCTCGACCAGCGGGAGGGACGCGGGATCGATGGCGCCGAGCGCCGCGAGCCCCGGCGGGGCGAGCTCAACGGGGCCGATGTCGGCCACACGACCGCTCAAGGAGCGCAGCCGACCCTGCGAATCGAGCATCCCCGGCAGTTCGCGGCCGCGGGGACCGTAGCGGAGCAGTCTCATGGGCGGGGGACCTTCTCGGGAGCGGGGGCCAGGAGTGTAGCAATCCGCCGCGAGCGCGGCCCACTGCGCGGCCCTCCGCGCACCGCCGAGCGCCGCGAAAAGCTGGTAGCCTCGCGCTCCGCCATTCACGCCTCGAAACGGGAGGGGGGAACGCCATGCCGTGGAGACGCCGACCGTTCCGCGGCTTCGATCCATCGCGCGCGCTCAATATCGGCGACCTGCGCGAGATCGCGCGCCGCACGCTTCCGAACTTCGTCTTCGAGTACGTCGAGGGCGGCGCCGAGGACGAGGCGACCCTGCGGCGCAACCGCGCGGCGCTCGAGGAGCTGCGCTTCGTGCCGCGCACGCTCGTCGATACGACGCAACGCCACCCGCGCATCACCCTCTTCGGGCGCGAGTCCCCGCTCCCCCTCGTGATCGCACCGACCGGCGGCAACGGGGTGCTCTACCCGCGCGGGGACATTGCGCTCGCGCGCGCGGCTGCGAGCGTCGGCATCCCCTTCTGCCTGAGCACGGTCTCGACCGTCGCGCTCGAGCAGGTCGCCGCCCAAGCGGGCGGGCGGCTGTGGATGCAGCTCTACGTGATGCAGGATCGCAAGGCGGCCGAGAGCATCGTCGCACGTGCCCAGTCCGCGGGATACGAGGCCCTCGTGTTCACGACCGATGCCAACGTCTTCGGCTCCCGGGAGTGGGATCGAAGCAACTACCGTCGGCCCGGAAAGCCAACGTTCTCCAATCTCCTCGGCGCCCTGCACCATCCGCGCTGGCTCTACCGGGTGCTCGTGCGACACGGGGTCCCGCGCTTCGAGAACCTCGCTCCCTTCCTGCCACCGGGAGGCGCGAGCGCGCTCGGGGGCAGCACGGTGATTCCACGGCTGTTCGCCCCGTCCATCACCTGGGAGGACATCGGCTGGCTCCGCGGCCTCTGGCGCGGCCGGCTCCTCCTCAAGGGCGTGCTCAGCGTCGAGGACGCGCGGCGCGCCGCCGAGCTCGGCTGCGACGGCATCGTGCTCACCAACCACGGCGGCCGGCAGCTCGATTACTGCGTCTCCCCGATCGAGGTGCTGCCGCAGATTGCCGCGGCGGTCGGCAAGCGCCTGACGATCCTCATCGATGGCGGCTTCCGGCGCGGCACGGACGTGGTGAAGGCGCTCGCGCTCGGCGCGCATGCGGTGATGCTGGGCCGTGCCACACTCTACGGACTGATCGCGGCCGGGGAGCCCGGGGCGCGCCGGGCGCTCGAGATGCTCACCATCGAGATCGATCGGACGCTCGGGCACCTCGGCTGCCGCTCCGTGGGCGAACTCGGCCCACACCTGCTCCGCGGCGCCTTCCGCGACCCGGCGAACGCGCCGAGTTCTGACCTTGGGTAGCCTGCGCTCATGAGTACCGAGGCTCAGCCGGCCGGCTTCGTCAAGGCGATCACGCGGCTCGATGCGACCGCACTCGTCGTGGGCTCGATGGTCGGCTCGGGGATATTCATCGTCTCTGCGGACATCGCGCGCCAGCTGGGCTCCCCGGGGCTGCTGCTCGCCGTGTGGCTCGCAGCCGGAGTCACGACGGTGATGGGCGCACTCACATACGGGGAGCTCGCGGCCGCGTTCCCCACGGCCGGCGGCCAGTACGTGTACCTGCGCGAAGGCATCTCGCCGCTGTTCGGCTATCTCTACGGGTGGACCGTCTTCATGGTGATCCAGACGGGCACGATCGCAGCGGTCGCGGTCGCCTTCGCGCGCTTCACCGCCGTGTTCCTGCCCGCCCTTTCCCCCACGGTATTCCTCGGATTCACCGTCCACCTGCCGAGCGGCCCGATCGAAGTCGGCCTCTCCCCCCAGCGGCTGCTCGCAATGGCCTCGGTGGTGGTGCTCACGCTCGTGAACGCGCGCGGCGTGCGCACCGCCGCGCTGATTCAAACCTCGCTCACCACGCTCAAGGTGGTCTCGCTCGCGGCACTGATTCTCGTGGGACTCACCATCGGGCGCAATGCGCGGGCGATCGGTGCGAATTTCGGTGCGCACTTCTGGCCTGCCGGGGGTGCACATCTCGCGCTGCTGCCTCTGCTCGGTGCCGCGATGGTGGGCGCGCTCTTCGCGATGGACGCGTGGAACAACGTGGGCTTCGCATCGGGAGAGCTCAAAGAGCCGCGGCGCGACCTGCCGTTCGCGATGGGCGCGGGTGTGCTCACGGTCACGGTGCTATACCTGCTCGCCAACCTCGCTTACTTGAGCGTGCTGCCGCTCGCCGGCATCGCCTCAGCGCCGCAGGATCGCGTCGCCACGGCCGTCCTGCAGGCCGCCCTGGGCGGCCCGGGGCTCGCGCTCATGGCAGCCGCCATCATGATCGCGACATTCGGCTGCAACAACGGCCTGATCCTCGCGGGAGCGCGCGTCTATTACGCGATGGCACGCGATGGGCTGTTTTTCCGCAAGGTGAGCGCGTTGCACCCGCGCTATCAGACCCCGGCGCCGGCGCTCGGGCTGCAGGCGGTATGGACATGCGTGCTCTGCGTCTCGGGGACCTACAGTCAGCTTCTCGACTACGTCATCTTCGCGGCGCTGCTGTTCTACGTGCTCACCGGGTTGAGCCTGTTCGCGCTGCGGCTGCGCCGGCCGCAGCTTCCGCGTCCGGTGCGCGTGCCCGGGTATCCGTGGCTGCCCGCGCTCTACGTGCTCATGACGGCCGCCATCGCAGTCGATCTGCTGCTCGTCAAGCCGCGCTACACCTGGCCGGGTCTTGCAATCGTCGCGCTCGGCGTGCCCGTGTACTTCGCCTGGCGCTGGGTCGCGCGCCGTGGTCGCGCGCGCTCGGCGCTACCGCTCGCGCTCATCGCCGTGGCGCTCGCTCACCCGCGCTTCGGCAGCGCGGCTGCAATGCCCCCGGCGCGTCCGTTGCCCCCGTCCGCGCAGACGATGCACGTGGGCGGCGTTGCGCTGCGACTCTCGCTCGATGCCGCGCAGTTCAGCGGCGGGAGCGCGCCGCTCCTCGACTGGATCGAGCGCTCGATGCGGATCGTGAGCGCCTACTACGGGCGCTTTCCGGTCACCGCGCTGCGGCTGGTCGTGGTCCCTGTGCCCGGCGATCGCGTGCGCGGCGGCACCACCTTTGGACAGCCGCGG
Organism: Steroidobacteraceae bacterium; assembly: GCA_035523875.1. Lineage (GTDB taxonomy): Bacteria > Pseudomonadota > Gammaproteobacteria > Steroidobacterales > Steroidobacteraceae > JASHUC01. The sequence continues at coordinate 23,686 of DATKPY010000029.1, read as the reverse complement.
GCGCTCATCGTGGTGCGCGTCGGCCGCGCGGTGAGCGATGCCGCACTCCGCGACGACTGGGTGCTCGTGCACGAGATGACGCACCTCGCGCTGCCCGACGTGGGCGCTGAGCACGCTTGGCTCTCCGAGGGTCTGGCAACCTACGTCGAGGGGGTCGAGCGCGCACAGGCTCACAATCGCTCGCCGCTCGACGTTTGGTCGGAGGACGTGCGCTCGATGCCGAAGGGGCTGCCCGAGCCCGGCGATCGGGGCCTCGACAACACCCACACCTGGGGTCGCACCTACTGGGGCGGTGCGCTCTTCTGTCTGCTCGCGGATCTGCGCATCCGGGAAGCGACGGGCGATCGGCTTGGGCTCGAGGACGCGCTGCAGGCGATCCTGCGCGCAAGCGGCGGCCTCGCCACCGACTGGCCCATCGGGCGCGTGCTCACGGTCGGCGATCGCGCCGTCGGAACCGGCGTGCTCGAGGATCTTTACGCCGAGATGAAAGACCAGCCGGTGACGACCGATCTGCCGCGGCTCTGGCGCCGCCTGGGCATCGTGCCGGACGGTGCGAGCGTCACACTGCGCGACGATGCACCGCTCGCCGCGGAGCGCGCGGCGATCCTACGGCCGCGGGCGCAGGCGCGCTCGCCGCGATAGCCCCGCGCCCGGTGCGACGAGAATTCCCTCGCCGAGCCATCTCTTGAGCAGCGTCGCGGCGCGCAGCGACGCGCTCGCCGCGGGAGCGCACCGGGCGAGCTGTGCGCACAGCGCCCCGAAGCTCGCCCCCGAGCGCAGCGCCGCGAGCGCCCGCGCCTCCTCCTGCGCGAGCCGTCTGAAGTAGACCGCGAGCTCGCGCCGCCAGATGAGCCACATCGAGGAGCGTCCGGCCCGCCAGCGCGCGGGCGGCGCACGGTCGTGCGCGGCCGCCTGCCACCAGCACACCGCATTCGTGGCGAGCGAAAGCGTCTGGCTGCCGGGCACGAGCTCGAATCGCAATCCGGCCCACCGCGACGGATCGATGTGCTCGAGATCCTGCGCTGCAAGCGGCCGCGCGTCCGCCGCGTCGAAGGCCTCGGCGAGCGCCCACTCGAAGCGCGCGAGCTCGGCGGCGCCACGACCGCGCGCGCCGGGCAGCTCGCCCTCGAGGAGCTCGGCGAGCTCGCGCCCGTAGCGACGCACCGAGAAGAATCTGGAAGGCCTGCGGTGCGCGAGCGCGCGCACGCAGTCGGCGAAGCGCTCTTGCCCGAGGGCGCGCTCGAGTGCCGGATAGGTCACCGCGAGCGCCTCGACGAGCCGCGCGTCGTAGCCCTCCGCGTAGACCGCGAGGCGCATTGCCGTCTCAGCGCCCCGAGCGGGCGCGACGTGCGCGCCGATCGCGTTGCTGCCGCTCAGCACATGGGCCTGAAAAGCGCGTTGGAGCTGCGCGAGGCGCATCCTCAGGCCGCCCGGGCGAGCGCCGCGCCCGCGACCGCCCGGGCTCGATCGAGCTCGGCCACGAGCTCGCCGAGCGGCGGAATGCGCGCATCGCGCTCGATCATCGCGGGCACGTTCCCGAAGCGGGCGACCGCGGCGGCGTACAGAGTCCACACCGGCTCGGCGACCGGCGCATCGTGGGTGTCGACGATGAAGCCTCCGCGGTCGCTGTGACCGGCGAGGTGGAACTGCCGCACCCGTTGCAATGGCAGCGCCTCGAGATACGCGAGCGGGTCGAAGCCGTGGTTGACGCTGCTCACGTAGATATTGTTCACATCGAGCAGGATCTCGCAATCGGCCTCCTCGGCGAGCCGCGCAAGAAAGTCCCACTCGGTCATCTGCGAGCAGGCGAAGGCGAGGTAGCTCGAGACGTTCTCGATCAGGATGCGCCGCCCGAGAAAGTCCTGCACCTCGCGCACGCGGCGCACAACGTGGCGCAGCGCCTCCTCCGTGTACGGCAGCGGCAGCAGATCGTGCAGGTTGATGCCCTCGATCCCGGTCCAGCAGAGGTGGTCGGAGATCCAGGCCGGCTCGAAGCGCGCCGCGAGCCCCTTGAGCGCCCTCAGGTAGCCGCGATCGAGCCGCGAGGCACTCCCGATCGAGAGCGACACCCCGTGCATGACGAGCGGGTAGCGCTCGCGGATGCGCTCGAGATAGTGAAGCGGCTTGCCCCCGGGCAGGAGATAGTTCTCGCTCAGCACTTCGAGCCAATCGATGCGCGGGCGCTCGGCGAGCACCGCTCCGTAGTGCTCGCTCCGCAGGCCGAGTCCGAATCCGCGCACCGCGCTCGCCGCCGAATTGCTCATCAGGGGCTCCTGCCGGCCATCACGCCCCGCGATCTGGGGGCGGCGGCGGACCGCACAGCCGCGGCCCGCCGCCCTGCGACCGCGAGCTCAGCTCGCCTCTTTGGCCTTGGCCTTCGCGGCATTGCACTGCGCCTTGGTGAGCTGCAGGAACCCTTGTCCCTTGCACGAGTTCATGCCCTTGCAGGCATGCTGGGCCGACTTGCAGGCCGACTGCCCCTTGCACGAATTGACGCCCACGCACTTGACGGTCGCCGCCGCAGCACTTGCGGTGCTGACGGTGAGCGCGCCGAACAGCAGCGCCGCGGCCGTCGCGATGGCTGCGCCACCGAGCTTCTTCGTTTGCATTGGTCTTGACTCCTCGAACGGGTGTTGGTGGGTACCTGCGCGTGCGGACCCGAGAGCGGCCGATCACGCGCGCCTACGAAACTAAGGAGACCGGAGAACCCCGGCACGTATTGCGGCGTTCGGTGAAAAGTGAAATCGCGCGCCGCGGGCAGGAGCGTATCATCGCCCGCCAGGCGCGAGCGCTCCCCCATGCGCAATATTCCACCCGATCCCCCGGTCTCCCTCACGGTGAGCATGCCCCTCGAGCGCCAACAGGCGGAGGACCCGACTGCCGGCTTGATCGAGAGCCTGCGCCCGGAGCTGGTGCGCTTCGCGTACTGGCTCAGTCGCGATCGCGCGCTCGCCGAGGACGTGGTGCAGGAGGCGCTGTTGCGGGCGTGGCGAGCGCGCGAGGCGCTGCGGGACCGGAGCGCCGCGCGGGCCTGGCTCCTGAGGATCGTGCGCCGGGAGCACGCGCGGCTCTACGAGCGCAAACGGCTGGAGACGACGAACTTGCAAGATGCGATCGCCGCGGAGGACGGCGCTCTCGCCGCCTGCGGGAGCGAGCTGCTCGACCTCAAGCTCGCGATCCTGAAGCTGCCCGAGGAGTATCGCATCCCACTCGTGATGCAGGTGCTCGGCGGGTTCTCCTGCCAGGAGATTGCCCAGGAGCTCGAGCTCTCGAGCACGGCCGTGCTGAGCCGCCTCTTCCGCGCGCGCAACAAGCTGCGCACGCTCTACGGACTCACGCCCGCCCCGGAGGACTCCGTGGAGGGCTCGCCGTGAACTGTTCCGAGGCCCGCCTCGCGTTCGGCGCAGAGCCGCAGTCGCTCGCACCGGCGCTCCTCGAGCATCTGCGTGGGTGCCCCGCATGCGCTGCCTTTCAGCGCGAGATGACCGCGCTCGATCGCGACGTGCGCCGCGCGCTCGAGCTGCCTGTCCCCGTTTCGGGCAACGCACCCGCGGCCGCTGTCGCCACCGCCGCGCGCGCGACGGTGGTGCGCATCGGGAATGCCCGCCGAGCGCGGGCTCACGCGCAATCTCGTATCGCGAGGCCCGCGCGCTGGGCACTCGCCGCGAGCGTGCTCCTCGCGGTCGCGGCCGGCGCGCTGCTCTGGAGCGCGCACCCGAGCCCGAGTCTCGCCGCCGATGTCGTCAAGCACGTCGAGGACGAGCCGCAGAGCTGGTCGAGCACCGCGCGCCCCGCACCGGTCGTCGTAGCCGCAATCCTCGCCCGCTCGGGAGTGGCGCTCGTCGGCGGCGACGATGTCGTCTACGCACGGAGCTGCTGGTTCCGCGGCCACTACGTTCCGCACCTCGTCGTGCGCACCGCGCGCGGCCGCTTCACCGTCATGATTCTCCCCACCGAGCACGTGCGGCGCGAGCAGCACTTCAGCGAGCACGGCTACTCGGGCGTGCTGGTACCGGCGCCGCACGGCGCGCTCGCCGTGCTCGGACACAGTGAGTTGGGCCTCGATCAGGTCGTTGCCCAGACGCTGCGCTCGGTAAGGTGGACGAGCGCCAACGAGCGATGAGGCGAGCGCCGCGGAGGCGGCTGCATCCCCGGTGCCGGGTGTGCCTGATATGCTCACCCCGATGCGGCCAATCGGTGCGGCTTTTCTCGTTGCGCTCGGTCTCGGGCTCGCGGTGCGCTGGTGGCTCGCGTCGCGCCAGATTGCCGCGGCACGCGCGCATCGCGAGCGTGTCCCGGAGCCGTTCGCGGCCGAGGTGGCGCTGCCGGAGCATCAGAAGGCGGCCGACTACTGCGTGGCGCGCGTACGGCTCGGGCGGATCGAGGCCGTGATCGATGCCGTCGCGCTCCTCGCGCTCACCGTGGGCGGAGGCATCTCGGCGCTCGATGCGCTGTGGCGGAAGGTCCTGGCCACGGAGCCCTGGCACGGGGCGCTCGTGATCGCGAGCGTCCTCGCCTTGCTCGGTGCGCTCGGCACGCCGTTCTCGCTCTGGCGGACCTTCCGCGTCGAGGCCGCTTTCGGCTTCAACCGAACCACGCTCGCCACCTTCGCCCTCGATCGCCTCAAGGGCATCGTGCTCGCGCTGCTCATCGGGGGTCCGCTGCTGCTCGCGGTGCTCGCGCTGATGCAGCGCGCGGGGAGCCGGTGGTGGCTCTACGCCTGGCTCGTCTGGATCTGCCTCTCCGCCGCGATCAGCTGGGCGTGGCCCGCCTTCATCGCGCCGCTGTTCAACCGCTTCAGCCCCTTGAGCGACGCTGCACTCAAGGCGCGCATCGAGGCGCTGCTCGAGCGCTGCGGTTTCACCGCCAAGGGTGTGTTCGTGGTCGACAGCTCACGGCGCACGGCCCACGGCAACGCCTACTTCACCGGTCTCGGCCGCAACAAGCGCATCGTGTTCTTCGACTCGCTCATCGGGCGGCTCGCCGGCGCCGAGATCGAAGCCGTGCTCGCTCACGAGCTCGGTCATTTCCGCCTGCGCCACGTCGCGAAGCGGCTCACGGTCATGGCCGCCGGTGCGCTCGGGGGACTTGCGCTGCTTGCCCTGCTCGCCCGGCTGCCGCAGTTCTACACGGCCCTTGGAGTCGAGGTTCCCTCGGCGCACGCGGCGCTGCTCCTGTTCATGCTGGTCGCGCCGGTGTTCACGTTCTTCCTCACCCCGCTCGAGACGCTCTGGTCGCGCCACCACGAATTCGCCGCGGACCGCTTCGCGGCGCGCTACGCAAGCGCCTCGCAGCTCGCCACCGCGCTGGTCAAGCTCTATCGCGACAACGCCACCACGCTCACCCCGGATCCCATCTCCTCGGCGTTCTACGACTCGCATCCACCGGCGCTCGCACGCATTGCGTACCTGCGTCGCCTCGCGCTCGCGCAAGCTCCGTCCGCGTAGCGCCGCAATCAACTCACCTCGCGGCGCAGCGCATCCGCCGCCAGGCGGTGCGCCTGAGCCGTGCGCACGCGCACCGGCGCCGTCTCGATGAGCGCAAGGCAGAGCACTCCGCCCATGATCGCGCAGCCGGCTTGGATCAGAACCGGAACGGCGAGCGTCCACAGGTCCGCGAGCTTGCCTGCGAGGGAGGTGACGGCGAATCCCCCGACCACCTCACCGGTGCAAACGACGAGGCCCATCGCAGTCGCCGAGTAGCGCCGCGAGATGGTCTCCCCCGGAATCACGCCCATGAATAGCGGGAAGGTCCCGCACGCGAGCCAGCCGATGAACATGAACGCGCCCATCACGACGGCGGAGCCCTGATAGTAGAGCGCCGCGAGCGGCGAGAGCGCTCCGATCAAGCAGAACACGATCATGACGGGTCTGCGTCCCAGCCGATCGGAGATCGCCGGGACCAGGAACGCGGAGAGCGCCGAGGACACGCCGAGCGCGGTCATCACGTAGCTCATGATATCCGGGGATAGATGGCGGTAGTCGGTGAAGAACTTCGGCAGGAACGTCCAGCCCATCACGAGCCAGGTGACCATGAACACGGAGATGGCGCAGCAGAGAAAGATGTTGCGCACACCGAGCATCGCGAGGAGGCCCATGCGCGCGCCGCGTCCGCCGACACCCTCCGTGTCGAGGGCGGCCTGCGCGGCCCTGTCCGGCTCACGCACCCACAGCCACACGGCGAGCGTGCACAGCAGCCCCGGAATGCCGGCAATGTAAAACGCCGCGCGCCAGCCGAAGTGCTCGGCGAGCGGCACCAGCAGGAGCGGTGCGAGGCTCTGGCCCAGGATCGAAGCGAAGAAGTTCTGCATGAGCCCGGCGTTCACCCCGCGGCGGTGCTCGGAGGACTCCACCGCCATGATCGCCAAGCAGACCGGCAGGAACGGCCCCTCCACCGCACCCATCACCATGCGCGAGGCGAGCAGCACGCCGAAGGAGGGAGCGAGCCCGGAGATGAACGAGCAGAGCGAGAAGATGAGCAGGAATCCGAGCAGGAAGGGCTTGCGCACGCCGCTCGCATCCGACCAGCGCGCGATCAGATAGGCGCCGAGCGCCCAGGTGATCGAGAGCCCCGAGCCGATGAATCCGGTCTCGGTGTTGCTCAGGTGCAGATCGCTCTCGATGAACGGAACGAGGATGCTCGCCGAGTTGCGGTCGAAATAGGCGATGCCGAAGGCGAGCCCGAGCAGCACGAGCAGGCCGTTCTCGTAGGTAAAGATGCCCTTTCTCGCCATCGCGCTCGCCCCCTCGTTCCGGCCGCCCTCGCACGGCGGCCGTGTTGAGCCATCAATACCGCAATCCGTGAGCGCGGTCGAGTCGGCCCTCACTTCCCCGGCGGGCGGTACGGCACCTCGCGCTCGATCGCCTGCCACATGGCCTCCGCGGCCGGCTCGCGCTGCTCCTCGCTCACGTGCCCGACGAGCCCCGCGCAGCGCGCCGTGAGCACGATGCCGCGCATCGCGGCGCTCGGCAGCTCGGCCTCGCGGAGGACCACGGCAATCGCGGCACTCACGTTGGTCGGGAGCGTGCGACCGAGGACCCGTGCGACCGCCGACTCGAGCGCGGAGAGCGCATCGATATAATCCCCGGCGGCACCGTTCTCGCGCGCGATCTGCAGGAGGCGCGGCACGCGCGGATCCCCCGAGCGATGGGTCGGGTGCCCGAACCCCGGCAAGGCGCGTCGCTCGCGGCGGAACTCCTCGACGATCGTCACGGCCGCAGCGCCGCGCTCCGCCGGCGGGGCCGCGAGAATCCGATCGAGGAGTTCCCCGCACTGACTCGCCGTGCCCGCGAAGCGATCGCCCACGCCGAGGAGGCCCGCGGCGATCGCCCCCTGGTAGGACTCGGGCGCCCCGAGGAAGGTGAGCCGCGCCGCAATCGCCGAGGGCACCAGACCATGCTCCATGATCGTCACCAGCACGGCGTCGGTCACGGCGAGCTGCAGTGCGGTGGGCGTCCTGCCGAGCAGATGGAACAGAAACATCTGCGTGAAGGTGAGCTTGCCCATGAGCTCGTTCACCAGATCGCGCCCGCGCACCTCGATGCGATCGGCGAACGCTCCACAGAGCTCGGTGTGCTTCGAACCTCGATCTGTCATAGCTCCTCTCCCCCCCGAAGCCTGCGCGCGAGTGAACGGTACCGTTCGTCGCTCGCGCTGTACAGGCGCGGCTCGGGATACTCGCCGCCGGGCGCAATCCGCGCGATCATGCGCTCGCCGCGGCCAGCGCGGGACTTCACTGCGGAGCGCTCATGGCGCATCTGAAGCTCGTCGACGTATCGATTCGCGACGGCAACCAGAGCATCTGGGGGGCGACGGGGCTGCGCACGGCGCAGATCCTCGAGATCGCGCCCGTCCTCGATCGCATGGGGCTCCACGCGATCGACTTCACCTCGAGCACGCACATGGGCGTCGCGGTGCGCGTGCACCGCGAGGATCCCTGGGCGCTCATCCGCGCGATGCGCGCGGCGGCGCCGGACACGCCGCTGCAGTTCATCACCACGGGCTTCCGCTTCATCTCCTGGGAGACCTCGAGCCGGGAGTTCATGCAGCTCGTCTACCGCTGTCTGGTGGAGAACGGCATCCGCCGTTTCGCCCTCATCGATCCGATGCACGATCTGCCGGCGCTGCTCGATGCGGCGCGGATCATCCGCGCGGCCGGCGGGGAGGTGCTCGCAGGCCTCACCTACACGGTGAGCCGCGTGCACGACGATCAGCTCTACGCGAATCTCGCCGCCGCGCTCGCCGCTTCGGCGGATGTGACCCGGCTTTACATCAAAGATCCGACCGGGCTCCTCACGCCCGAGCGTGCGCGCACGCTCATCCCGGCGGTGCGCGCGCGCCTTGCCGGAAAACCGCTCGAGCTGCACTCCCACTGCACGATCGGACTCGCGCCGCTCACCTACATGGCGGCGGCCGAGCTCGGCGTCGAGGTGCTGCACGTCGCCTTGGGCCCCCTGGCGAACGGCACCTCGCTCCCCGCGGCTCTGCGCGTCGTCGCAAACCTCCGCGAGCATGGGCACACCGTTGCGATCGACGAGCGCCTGCTCGCGCGCGCCACCGATTATTTCTCACGGCTCGCGAGCGCCGAGGGGCTGGCGGCCGGGACGCCGCAGGAGTACGACGCCGCGTATCTGCGCCATCAGCTTCCGGGTGGCGCGATCACGACCACGCGGCGCCAGCTCGCGGAGCTCAAGCTCGAGGCCCGCCTGCCCGCGGTGATCGAGGAGACGATTCGCGTGCGCGCGGAGCTCGGCTTCCCGATCATGGTCACCCCGTTCCCGCAGATCGTCTGCACGCAGGCGCTGTTCAACGTCATCGGCGAGGAGCGCTACGGCAATGTGCCCGATCAAGTGATCCGCTACGTGATCGGCCGCTTCGGCCACCCCACCGCCCCGGTCGACCCCGAGGTGAAGCAGCGCATCCTCGACCGGCCGCGCGCCCGCGAGCTCCTCGCCGAACCCCCTCCGCCCGCCCTCGCGGAGCTGCGCCGCCGCTTCCCCGCCTCCTTGAGCGACGAGGAATTCCTGTTGCGCGCGGTGATGCCCGCCGAGCAGGTGAACGCGATGCGGACGGCGGTGCCTGCCGCGCATCGCTACAACCCCGACGCGCGCCCGTTGCTCAAGCTCTTGGGCGCGCTCACGCGCCGGCCGGCGGCCGCGGAATTCGTGCTCGACAAGCCGGGGTTCCGTCTCGAGCTCAAGGGTCCGGCGCCGATGTGATTTTCGCTCCCTCGCCCGCCGCGCGCGGTCGCGCGCGCGGCGCTTGACAGGCTGTCCGGCGATCAGTATTACTAATATCGAAATTGGTAATAACGGAGGAGGCGTGAGGGAAGCGAATGTGCACGAGCTCGCGCGTCTGAGCGTGAGCCTGCCGAGCGAGTTGCTCGCCGAGCTCGACGAGATGGTGCGCGAGCGCGAGCTCCCCAGCCGATCACAGATGATCGCCGAGCTCATCCGCCACGCCCTCGCGGAGCACAGCGAGGGGCTCGCGGATGCGGTCCTCGCGGGCACCATCACGCTCATCTACCGGGCCGAGAGCGGTCGGGTCCGTCAGGCCCTGGCGCAGATCCAGTCCGCCTTCGTGACCGAGGTGATCTCCTCGCAGCACGTGCTGCTCGAGTCCGATCAGTCCCTCGAGGTGCTGCTCGTGCAGGGTCCCTCGCAGCGCCTGCAGGCACTGTGCGATGCGCTGCGCAAGGTGCGCGGCGTGCAGCAGCTGAAGCTCGTGACGACCACGGCGCTCCTGCCGCCGCTGCACTCGCACGGCGCGGCCGAGCTGAGCGCACCGAGCGCACCGTCGCGGCGGAGCTCCCCGTGAGCGCACCGGACACCGCCGATCCGCGCGCCGCCCAGGCGCATGCGCGCGCCATGGGCGGCACTCGCGTGGAGGCGATGCCCACCGTGCCGGCGACAGCGGTGGCCGAGCCGCCCCCGGGGGTTGCACCGGCGCAGATGCTGTGGGAGGAGACGCTCGCGGGTGGCGGGTACGGTGCGAAAGAGCTCAAGCGCGGCGCACGCCTGCGGCTCGAGGACCGTCACGGCGATGCGTGCGTCTCGATGCTCGTCTTCAACGCCGAGCGTCCGGTCGAGCGGCTCAACGTCGCCGACACCATCAAAGTGCAGTGGAACGCGTATCTCTGCGCCGGCAGGCTGCTGCTTTCGGACATGGGCCGCGTGCTCATGAGCATCCTCGAGGATCGCGCCGGCACGCACGATGTGTTCTGCGGCGCCTCCAACGAGGCGAGCAACGCCCGCAAATACGGCAACGGCGCCAACTGGAGCGCACAGCCGAACGCGCGCGATCGGCTGGTGCTGGGCGCCGCCAAATTCGGCCTCGGGCGCAAGGACGTGCACCCCTGCATCAACTGGTTCAAGGGCGTGCGCATCGCCGCAAACGGCGCGACCGAGCTCGACCATGGCCCCTTCCCTCCCGGGCGCTCACTCGTGCTGCGCGCCGAGATGGACGTGATCGTCGTGCTCGCCAACTGTCCGCACGTGCTCGATCCGCGCGCGCACTACAGCGTCACGCCCGTGCGCGCGAGCGCGTGGCGTGGATCCGTCACGGCGGAGGACGACGCGATCCGCAACGCGACGCCCGAGGCGCTGCGCGCCTATCTCAATGTCGAGGAGTACTTCCGGCGCTGAACGGGCATGCCGCGAACACCTCCGCGCCCACTCAAGCTACGATCGAGAACGACCGCGATGAACGACCCTGCACTCTCGAGTCTGCCCGGCCGCATCCTCATCGATGAGATCGTTCCGGCGCGCGCGCCCTGGGATCACCTCGTGCGCCGGGGCGAGACGCTGCGCATCATCGACCTCGAGGGCAACCAGTCGGCGGATTTTCTGCTCTACGCACTCGGCGACGATGCCGAGCGCTACAGTGCGCAGGACACTATCGCCGCGCAGGCGGGCATCTATCTGCGCGCCGGCTCGATGCTCTACTCGAACGAGGGGCGACCCATGGCGCGCGTCATCGCGACGCCGGTCGCCCGTCACGACACGATTGGCGGTGCCTGCAGCTGCGAGAGCAACACGCTGCGCTACGGGCATCACACCAAGTCCCATCACGCCTGCGTGGAGAATTTCCTCCATGCGAATTCGCGCCACGGCCGCGGCAAGCGCGACATGGTGTCGAATATCAACTGGTTCATGAACGTTCCGGTCGAGGCGGATGGCACGCTCGGCATCGTCGATGGGATCTCCGCCCCCGGGCTCTACGTCGACCTGCTCGCCGAGATGGATCTCACCGCGGTGATCTCCAACTGCCCGCAGATCAACAATCCCTGCAACGCGTTCAATCCGACGCCGCTTCGAGTCATCATCGCGTGTTCACCCGGGTCCTGATCGCCAACCGGGGCGCGATCGCGCGACGAATCGCCCGCACGCTCAAGCGGCTCGGCATCGGCTCGGTCGCCGTGTACTCCGAGGCGGACGCCGGTTCGCTCCATGTGCGCGACGCCGACGAGGCCGTGTGCATCGGGGAGGGAGCCGCCGCAGCCAGCTACCTCGATGCGGCGGCCATCATCGCCGCGGCGCGTGCGACCGGAGCGCAGGCGATCCACCCCGGCTACGGCTTCCTGAGCGAGAACGCTCAGTTCGCCGAGCGCTGCGCCGCGGCAGGCATCGCCTTCATCGGCCCCACCGCCGCGCAGATTCACGCGTTCGGTCTCAAGCACACGGCACGCGAGCTCGCGCGCAGCGCCGGGGTACCGCTCCTGCCCGGAACGGGCATCCTCGCCGACCTGCCGGCGGCGCTCGCCGCGGCCGCGCGCTTGGGCTTCCCGCTCATGCTCAAGGCGACCGCGGGCGGCGGCGGGATCGGCCTGCGCGTCTGCGGCGACGGCGCGCAGCTCGAGGAGTCGTTTCCGCTGGTGGCGCGCCTCGCGGCGAGCCATTTCGCCGAGTCGGGCGTGTATCTCGAGCGGTTCATCGCGTGCGCGCGCCACATCGAGGTGCAGATCTTCGGCGACGGCTCGGGGCGCATCGTGCCCCTGGGCGAGCGCGACTGTTCGCTGCAGCGTCGCAACCAGAAAGTGATCGAGGAGACCCCGGCGCCCGGCCTGCCCGCGAGCGCCCGCTCGCGCCTCAGCGAGTGTGCCGTGCGGCTCGCGGCCGCTGTCCGCTACCGCTCGGCGGGGACCGTGGAGTTCCTCTACGACGCCGAGCGCGATGAGTTCTTCTTTCTCGAGGTGAACACACGCCTGCAGGTCGAGCACGGCGTGACCGAGGAAGTCACGGGCATCGACCTCGTCGAGTGGATGATCCGCTGCGCGGCGGGCGAGCACGCGTTCCTCGAGCCGTGGCTCGAGCCCGGAGCGTACCTCCGCCACGCGCGCGGTGCGGCGATCCAGGCCCGTCTCTACGCCGAGGACCCCGCTCAGGACTTCCGCCCCTCGAGCGGCACGCTCACGCACGTCGAATTCCCGCCCGGCGCACGCATCGAGAGCTCGGTCGAGGACGGCTCCGAGGTGAGCACGCACTACGATCCACTCATCGCGAAGCTCATCGTCGCCGCGCCCGACCGCGCGAGCGCGGTGCGCGCGCTGCAGCGTGCACTCGGCGCGACGCAGCTCGCGGGGCTCGAGACGAATCTCCCGTGGCTGCGCGAGGTTGCCGCGAGCGAGATGTTTGTGCGCGCGGAGGTCTCGACCCAGGCGCTCGCAGCCGTGCCCTACGCACCCCCGGTGGTGCGCGTCGTGAGCGGCGGTCTCGCGACGACCGTGCAGGATTATCCGGGGCGCGAAGGTTACTGGAGCGTGGGCGTACCGCCTTCCGGCCCCATGGACAGCCTCGCATTCCGGCTCGGCAACCGGATGCTCGGCAATCCCGAGCGTGCCGCCGGGCTCGAGTGGACCGCCATCGGACCGACGCTCGAGTTCCGCCGTGCTGCGACCGTGTGTCTGACCGGAGCGCAGAGTAACGCGACCCTCGAGGACACGGCGGCCCCGCTCTATGCGCCGTTCGAGGTCGCAACCGGTCAGACGCTGCGTCTCGGGCGCGTGCAGGGCGCGGGGCTGCGCGGGTACGTGCTCTTCCGCGGCGGGCTCGACGTGCCGGCCTACCTCGGCAGCCGCGCGACCTTCACGTTGGGGGGATTCGGCGGACACGCGGGCCGGAACCTCGCCGCGGGCGATGTGCTGCACCTCGGCGCATCCGCGACGGGCGGGATCGCCCCGCCGCTTCCCGGCTCGCGGCGGCCGCCGATCGCGCGCGAGTGGACGCTGCGCGTGCTCTACGGCCCGCACGGTGCGCCGGACTTCTTCACTCAGCAGGATATCGAGACCTTCCTCGCGACAGTCTGGCGCGTGCACTACAACTCCAACCGCACCGGCGTGCGCTTGATCGGCCCCCGGCCGAAGTGGGCGCGTCGCGACGGCGGGGAGGCCGGGCTCCATCCGTCCAACATCCACGACAACGCTTACGCGGTGGGCGCCGTCGACTTCACCGGCGACATGCCGATCGTGCTCGGTCCCGACGGACCTTCCCTCGGCGGATTCGTCTGCCCGTTCGTCACGATCCGTGCCGACCTGTGGAAGCTCGGCCAGCTCGCCCCCGGGGACGCGGTGCGCTTCGAATGCGTGCAACCCGGGGCCGCGCGCGAGGCGCAGCGCGCGAACGAAGCGCTTGCGACGCGGTTGCGCTCCACCGCACGGCGCGGCCGCGCCGCTGCGCCACGCGGGCTCGCAACCGCGAGCGCGATTCTGGGCTCGATCGAGGCGCGCGGTGCCTGTCCCCGCGTGCTCTACCGCCGCCAGGGCGACTGCCATCTGCTCGTCGAGTACGGCGACCTCGTGCTCGATCTGGAGCTGCGGCTGCGGGTGCACGCGCTGATGCTCGAGCTCGAGCGCTCGGCGCTGCCCGGCGCGATCGATGTGACGCCGGGCATCCGCTCGCTGCAGGTGCACTACGACAACCGTGTCGTGAGCGAGGCGCGGGTGCTCGATCTGCTCGCGAGCGCCGAGGAGCGCTTGGGGACGCTCGAGGACTTCAGCATCGACTCGCGCATCATCCATCTGCCGCTTTCCTACCGCGACCCTGCGGTCGCGGAAACCATCGCACGCTACATGACCTCGGTGCGCGCCGATGCGCCCTGGTGCCCGGACAACATCGAGTTCATCCGGCGCGTGAACGGACTCGCCTCGGTCGCGGACGTGGAGCGCATCGTCTTCGACTCGAGATACCTCGTCATGGGGCTTGGCGATGTGTACCTCGGTGCCCCCGTTGCGATCCCGCTCGACCCACGCCACCGGCTCGTCACGACCAAGTACAACCCGGCACGCACCTGGACGCCGCCCAACGTCGTCGGCATCGGCGGTGCGTACCTCTGCATCTATGGACTCGAGGGTCCGGGCGGCTACCAGCTCTTCGGTCGCACGGTGCAGGTGTGGAACAGCTACCGGCGGACCGAGGTATTCCGCGACGGCAAGCCCTGGCTCCTCCGGTTCTTCGATCAGATTCGCTTCTTCCCGGTCACGCATGAGGAGCTCACCGCCTGGCGTCGGGAGTTCCCGAGCGGGCGTCGCGCCCTGCAGATCGAATCCGAGGTCTTCCGTCTCGATGAGTACCGGCGCTTTCTCGCCACGCACGCGAGCGGGATCGAGGCGTTCCAGCGGCGCCGGCAGGCCGCGTTCGATGCGGAGTGCGAGGCGTGGGGACAATCCAATGAGCTGCCGCCCCCAAATGGGTCATCGAGCACCACGATGGTGCGAGAGACGATCGAGATCCCCCACGGCAGCGAGATCGTCGAGGCGCCTTTGGGCGGCAATATCTGGAAGGTCTACGTGCGCCCGGGCGATCGGATCGAGAAGGGCACGGTGATTGCAGCGATCGAGGCGATGAAGACCGAGTGCAGCGTACCGAGCCCGGCTGCGGGGTTCGTGCGCGCCGTGTACATCCGCGAGCGCGAGGCCATCGCGCCCGGCGCGCCGATCGTGGCTCTCGAGCCCGCCGCGCGGCGCCAGGCAACCGGGAGCTGACCGCCATGCTCGAGCCCTCCCTCGTCCGCGCCGTCGCCGCAGTCACCTCCGGGGCAACGAGCGCGGAGACCATGGCGCGCGCCGCCCTCGCGCGCGCCGCGGACTACGATGCGGTGCAGCCGCAGGCGTGGATCTACCGCTGCCCGAGCGACGGGGTGCTCGAGCGCGCGCGGGCTGTGGATGGGCGGCTAGCGGCGGGCGAGTCGCTCCCGCTCGCCGGGGTTCCCTTCGCCGTCAAGGACAACATCGACGTCGCGGGCCTGCCGACCACCGCGGCGTGCCCGGCGTTCGCCTACGTGCCCGCGGTCTCCGCGCGGGTCGTCCAACAGCTCACCGCGGCCGGTGCGGTTCTCATCGGCAAGACCAATCTCGATCAGTTTGCGACCGGGCTCATGGGCACGCGCACCCCGCACGGTGCGACCGGATGCGTGTTCGATCGCGAATACGTGAGCGGCGGCTCGAGCTCGGGGTCGGCGGTCGTCGTGGCCGCGGGCATCGTGCCGCTCGCGCTCGGCACGGACACCGCGGGCTCCGGCCGCGTGCCGGCGGCGTTCAACAACTTGATCGGATTGAAGCCCACGCGCGGCCGCTGGAGCACGCGCGGTGTCGTACCGGCGTGCCGCAGCCTCGACTGCGTGAGCGCGTTCACGCGCACGGCCGAGGATGCCGCGCTCGTCGACTCGGTGCTCGCCGGCTTCGATGCCGCCGATGTGTATTCGCGCCACATGCCGCAGCCGGACGCATCGAGCGCCACGCCGCTGCGCTTCGGCGTCCCGCGCTCCGATCAGCTCGAGTTCTACGGCGATGCCGAGTCGGCGCAGCTGTTCGAGGCGGCGCGCCAGCGGCTCACCGATGCGGGCGAATCAGTCGTCGCGATCGATATCGCCCCGCTCCTCGCCGCCGCGGAGCTGCTCTACTCCGGCCCGTGGGTCGCGGAGCGCACGGCCGTCCTCGAGCCGCTCCTCGCCGCGCAGCCGGGCGCCATCCATCCGGTCGTGCGGGCAATCGTTCAAGCCGGCAAGGGGGTCTCGGCGGTCGAGGCGTTCCGCGGCCAGTATGCGCTCGCCGCGCACGCGCGCGCCGCCGAGGCGCTCTGGGGGGCGATCGATGTGCTGCTGCTGCCCACCACGCCGACCATCTATCGGGTGAGTGAGGCGCTCGCCGAGCCCGTCCTGCTCAACAGCCGCCTCGGCCGCTACACCAATTTCGTCAATCTCCTCGACTGCGCCGCGCTTGCGGTGCCGGCGGGGTTTCGGGCGAATGCGACCGGATTCGGCGTGAGTCTCATCGCTCCGGCGTGGTGCGATCGCCGGCTGCTCGAGCTTGCGCAGCGCCTCGAGCGGCTTGGTCCGATCCCGCAGGCGCCACCGCTCGATTTGAAGCCGCGTGCGGTAACAGTGAAGCTCGCCGTCGTCGGCGCCCACCTCTCCGGCATGCCGCTCAATCACCAGCTCCTCGCACGCGGTGCGCGCCTTGCGCGGGCCACGCGCACCGCGCCCGTCTATCGGCTCTACGCCATGGCCGATCAGACGCCCCCGAAGCCGGCGCTCGTGCACTCGGGCGCGGGCGGCGGGGCGATCCTGGTCGAGGTGTACGAGCTCGACCTCGCCTCCTTCGGCAGCTTCGTCGCGGAGGTGCCCGCACCGCTCGCGATCGGCACGGTGATTCTCGAGGACGGGTCGAGCGTGCGCGGCTTCGTCGCCGAGCCGCGCGCCCTCGCCGGCGCCGAGGACATCACCGCCTACGGGGGCTGGCGCGCGTATCTCGCGCGGCGCGGCTCGCGCGCGGCAGCCCCCGGCGGCGCGCAACCCCTCTCAACGAAGGTCGCCACATCGTGAACACGCCTGCTCGACCCCGTTCCCCGCTGCGTCTCACCGGCTCCTCAGGCGATCCGCGCCGCGGGCCTCGCCCGCCGCGCCGGCCTCGCCCGTCGCATCGCCTGCGCGGCGCGCTCGCCGCGGCGGCGCTCCTCGCCTGTGGCCTTGCTGGCCCGGCGGCGCACGCCCAGATCAAGGTCGGCGTATCCGACTGGACCGGCTGGGTCGCGTGGTACGTGGCGCAGAGCCAGGGCTACTTCAAGCGCTACGGCGCCGACGTCGAGCTCATCTGGTTTGCGAACTACAGCGACTCGATCTCCGCGCTCTCGACCGGACAGCTCGATGCGAACAGCCAGACCTGGTCGGATACGCTCGGGCCGCTCGCGAAGGGGCTACCGCTCAAGACCGTGCTGGTCAACGACAACTCCGCGGGGAACGATGCGCTCATGGTCGGAGCGGACATCCGCTCGTTTGCGGATCTGAAGGGCCGCACGATTGCGCTCGAGCAGTACAGCGTCTCGCACTTCGTGCTGTACACCGCCCTTGCGCGCAACCACATGTCCCCGCGCGACGTGACCGTGGTGAACCTCTCCGCCGGAGATGCCGCGGCGGCGTTCATGAGCGGCCGCGTCGATGCCGCGGTCGTCTGGAACCCCTGGATCAGCCAGATCGAGAGTACGGGCCGCGGCAGGCCGCTGTTCACCTCCAAGCAGATGCCCGGACTGATTCCGGATCTGCTGGTTGCGCAGTCGGAGGCGCTGCGCGACCGTGACAAGCGCCAGGACCTGGTCGGAATGATCCGCGCGTGGTTCGACACGGTCACCTTCATTCACGCCCACCCGGACCAGGCCGTCAAGATCATGGCGAAGGTGGTCGGAATGGACCCGCAGCGATACAAGGTATTCCTCCCCGGCACGCGCTTCTTCGACCAGGCGGCGAACCGCGAGGCCTTCGATCCGCATAACCCCGCGAGCCTCGTCGCCGTCGAGCCCACCATCGCGGCATTCCTGCTCGCGAACAAGCTGATCGACGGCAGCCCCAACGCCGCAAGCGGTGTCGATCCCTCGCTGCTCGAGGAGGCGCTGCGCAAATGACGGGCTCGCGAGTGACGCTCCTCTCGCGGCAGACGAGCACACCGGCCGAGACCGCCGTCGTGCCCGCCGCGCCACCCGCCGGGCCGGCTCCCGCGGCGGCCACGGCGCATCTCGAGCTGCCGGCCGTGCGGCGCAAGATCCCCTCGATGTGGGCGCTGCGCGGTTGGATGAGTCAGCGCCAGTACTGGCTCCTCGCCCTGACCGGACTCGCGCTGCCGCTCATCGCGTGGTTCGCGCTCGCCCGCCTTGGCACCGTGAGCAAGGTGTTCCTCCCCGGGCCGCTCGATGTGGTGCGGCGCGTGGGGTACTGGTTCAACAACGATGACCTGACCGGGGACATCCGCATCAGCGTCTACCGGGTCGTCGCGGGCTGGGCGCTCTCGGCGCTGATCGCGATGCCGCTCGGCCTGCTGATCGGGACCTACCGCGCCGTGCAGGCGCTGCTCGAGCCGCTCACCGACTTCGTGCGCTACATGCCCGCCGTCGCGTTCATTCCGCTCGTGATGCTCTGGATCGGCATCGACGAGGGCGCGAAGATCGCGATCATCTTCATCGGCACGTTCTTCCAGATGGTGCTGATGATGGCCGAGGACGTGCGCCGCGTCCCGATGGCGCAGATCGAGGCGGCCCAGACCATGGGTGCGACGCGCCTCGAGGTGATCGAGAAGGTAATCATCCCCTCCGCGAAGCCGGCCCTGCTCGACACGCTGCGCATCACGATGGGCTGGGCGTGGACGTACCTCGTCGTCGCCGAGCTCGTCGCCGCGAACTCGGGGCTCGGCTACGCCATCATCAAGGCGCAGCGCTTCCTGCAGACCGACAAGATCTTCGCCGGCATCATTCTCATCGGCCTGATCGGCCTCGCGTTCGATCAGTTCTTCCGGCTCATCCACCGGCTCGCCTTCCCATGGCTCTACGCGCGGAGCTGAGCGTGACGAGCGCGATCGAGTGCCGCGGGGTCTGGAAGATCTTCGAGTCTGGCTCGTCCCGCACCATCGCGCTGCAAGATCTCACGCTCGCGGTGGCCGAGGGCGAGTTCGTGACGCTCGTCGGCGCCTCGGGATGCGGCAAATCGACGCTGCTACGCACGCTCGCGGGCCTCGAGCCGCACTCGGCCGGTGAGATCGAGGCGGGCGGTGCGCCGGTGGCCGGTCCCGGCGCCGATCGCGCGATGGTGTTCCAGAACTACAGCCTCTACCCGTGGCTCACCGTCATCCAGAACATCAAGTTCACCCGCGAGCTCGCCGCGCACACCCGCGACCGCACCTCCGCCGACGTGGAGGCGGCCTCCGGCCGCGCGGACGCGCTGCTGCGGGTCATGGGGCTTGCGGCGGTTGCCGGCGCCTATCCCAACCAGCTCTCGGGCGGCATGCAGCAGCGGGTTGCCATTGCCCGCGCACTCATGAGCCGCCCCCGCATTCTGCTCATGGATGAGCCCTTCGGCGCACTCGACGCGCAGACGCGAGAGGTCATGCACGATCTCATCCTGCATGTCTCGGAGCTCGAGCACTGCACCGTGGTATTCGTGACCCACGATGTGGAGGAGGCGATCTATCTCGGGCGACGGGTCGTGCTGATGGCGCCGCGCCCCGGCCGGATCGATTCGCTCTACGATGTGCCCCTGCCCGCGCGCCGCACGCAGGACATGAAGCACACGCCCGCCTTTCTCGAGCTCCGGGCGCGGATCCTCGGCAAGATTCGGGAAACCTCGGGCCTCAAGACCGACCTCGAGCTGCTGCAGAAACTCTCGCGCCGCGCGAGCGACGCCGAGCTTCCCTCCGCATTCAATCATTGATGCACCCGGATCGCGCAGCCGCCCCCGGGGCTGCGCCGCGGTGGTGCGCGCCCGGGCCCGCATGCGGGCTGCCCCGGTGCTGTGGCACGGAGACGACGGGTGTAAGTCGCGGATTTCTGTTGAGAAGCGCAAGCCGCGCGTTGCCGGCGCCGCAGTCGGCACGGCGATTGCACCATTCGTTCCAACAATGTGCGTCTAGGGTTCCGGCCTGCGCGAGCAGGCGTCTGGTCCGAGAGAGGCAGTCCACGGTCGCCGCCGGGCATCTTGGCTCAGGCAACCGCGGATACACGGCGGGACAAAAGCCCGGGAGATCTCACGTCGAGGAGTCTTCGGCATCCTCGGGATGATCTTCCGCGTGCGCGGAAAGTCACCCAAACGAGAAAGATCTCCTCGACGGTGCGGCCATGCATCGGACCTGAGGAGACGACTCGCTGTGAAATCCAAGCACGCTCGGCGCTCTGCAAACCTCCCTTTGAGAGAAACACCCCGGATCCTTCCACCGGCCGCGCTGCGGCGCGGAGTGCGGCTCGAGCGGCTGACCCCGCTCGCGGCGGCGGTGGCCGCGGCGCTCTACGGGCTCCCTGCGCACGCGGATGCGAATTCCCCTTCGGCAAACGCGACGGGCGCGGCGACGACGGTCACCGCGGTGGCGGCGAGCGCGGCAGGCGCGACAACTTCCGCCCAGACTGCGCAGCCGACGAGCGCCCTGCAGGAGGTCATGGTCACGGCGACGCGACACGTCGCCTCCGCACAGGATCTGCCGATCAGCATCACCGCCGTGACGGGCGATCAGCTCGCGCAGGAGGGAGTCGAGAGCATCGCCGATCTCGCCGACACCCTCGCCGGCATCAACTACACCGACAAGGGTGCATTCGGCGGCGTCCAGGGCTCGACTCTCATCATCCGCGGCCTCAACAGCGAGCAGACCGCGGGCCAGCTCGCGCTCGCGACGCCGGTGGTGCCGCCCGTCGCAACCTACCTCGACGACACGCCGCTATTCTTCAATCTGCAGATCGACGATCTCGACCGCGTCGAGATCCTGCGCGGGCCGCAGGGCACCCTCTACGGGCAGGGCTCCCTCGGCGGCACGATCCGCTTCGTGACCAACCAGCCGGATCCTTCGGCATTCGACGCCCGCGCGGAGATCGGCGTGAGCGACACCGCACACACGCACGCGCCGAACGAGGAGGCCCACGGGATGCTCAACATCCCCTTGAGCGACACGTTCGCGATCCGCTTCAACGCGAGCCGCTCGTACGATGCGGGCTTCATCAACCAGCCGAACCTCTACGAGCTCAACTCCTCGGGCATCCCCATCGCCGCGCAGCCGGGGAACCTGTGGAGTCCCCCGGTCAAGTACTCCGAGGACGGCACCAATTCGGATGATTACGGCGCGGCTCACTTCGCGGCGCTGTGGAAGCCGAATGATCAGTTTCGCGGCGAGCTCTCCTACTACTACCAGCTCGCCTCGGCGGAAGGCTTCCCGTACGTCGCCACCCAGACCTCCGCCTACAACGATTGGATCAGTCCGGCGACCCAGCCCACCGGCACGTTCACGAACCCGCCGCTTGCGACCCAGCTCTACAACTCCCCGGTGCCTGCGGGGGTTGACGCGCTCTCCAATGCCGACAACTCCCTCGAGGCCGCCAAGGATCGCGTGAGCCTGGTCGCGCTCACGCTCGATTACGACTTCGGATTCGCGACGCTCACCTCGGCGAGCTCGTGGGCCAATCACGTCAATGCCTCCTCGAGCGACCTCACGGCGCTCTATACCAGTTTCTCGTTCTATCAAAGCCTCTACGGCCAGAACCCGCGCTCCTTCGTCCAGGGGCGCGATGGGCTGCACGATCAGCCCTGGGCGGAGGAGCTGCGCCTCGCCTCGAAGACGGGCGGAGTGCTCGATTGGGTGGCGGGACTGTTCTACCGCAACGAAACGTTCGACATCCAGGAGCACGAGTTCTATCCCGGCTACCTCGACTTCTACAACGCCTGCGAGCCGATCTACGGCCAGAGCATTGGCGATGGGGTCACGCCTTCCTATTGCGGTGTGGGCGAGACGGCCTACACCCCCGGCATGAGCACCTACGTCGACGGCATTCCAATCGTCAAGGACCAGGCTTACATCGGCGACTTCGAGACGAAGTTCCGCGACATGGCGGCCTTCGGCGAGCTCACCTGGCACTTGACGCACGACTGGAGCGTGACCGGCGGCACGCGGCTGTTCAAGCAAACCGTGGACCAGGCGCAGCAGACGGGGCTCCTGTTCGACGGCGGGCCGTTCTTTGGCTCCGTGCCACCGATCGCCAACAGCTCCTTGAGCGCTAGCTGGAGCCGCGCGCTCTGGAAGCTCAACACCTCCTATCAGCTGAGCAAGCACAATCTCGTCTACGCGACCTGGTCGCAGGGATTCCGGCGCGGGGGCGTCAATGCGCTGCCGACGGCAGAGCCGGGCGAGGACTACGTGACCCCGCCCGCGCTCACGAAACTCGCGCCGGACACCGCGAACAATTACGAGGTCGGCTTCAAGGGAACGGTTGCCGGGCGTCTGCAGTACTCGGCGGATGTGTTCGACATCCAGTGGCACAACGTTCAAGAGGGTGTGCAGCTCACCCCGCTCGTTCTGCCCGCCTCGCTCAACATCGGGGATGCCGTGAGCCGCGGCTTCGAGGGCGAGAGCAATCTGCTCATCACCGATCACATCGCCGCACAGCTCGACTACACCTACGATCAGACGAAGATCACACAGCTCAATCCGCTCTTCGTCTATCCGAACGTCTCCGCTCCGCCCCCGGCCATCGGCAGCCCTCTCCCCGGGACGCCGAAGAGCAGTGCTGCAGTGACGCTCGCCTACCAGAACGTCCACTTCGCCGGCGGTGATTGGCGCTGGGCCTGGAGCGCGCATTACACGAGCGCGATCCTTCCGGCGCTCTCGGCGACGGTGCCGACCGCGGCGGGGTTCACGATGATCGACACGCGACTGTCCTACGCGCACACGAACTGGGTTGGAACCCTGTACGTCGACAACGTGACCAACATACTCGGCATCACCTCGTACTCCGACCCGGCGCTCTACGGCAACCGCTGGCAGGGAATCGTGTCGACTCCGCGGACGGTCGGCATCACCCTCACCTACTCGCTCAATCCCCGCTAGGGAAATGGAGAGCGCGGAGATCCTCGAGCACCTGGTCGCATTCCCGACCGTGAGCCGGGATTCGAACCTTGCGCTCATCGAGTACGTGCGCGGCTTTCTCGCACAACGGGGCATCCCGGCGCGGCTGTACCCGGATGCCACGGCGCCCAAGGCCAATCTGTACGCGCGCATCGGTCCGGCCGAGCGCGCCGGGGTGCTGCTCTCCGGCCACACCGATGTGGTGCCGGTGCAGGGCCAGGCGTGGTCGACGGACCCGTTCCGCTTGACCGAGCGGGGAGGACGGCTCTACGCACGCGGCGCCGCCGATATGAAGGGATTCATCGCGTGCGCGCTGCGTGCGGCCGAGCGCGCCGCCGCCCGGCCGCTGCGCGAGCCGCTCGAGCTCGCCTTCTCCTACGACGAGGAAGTGGGGTGCGTGGGCGTGCGCTCACTCATCGCGGATATGCAGCACTGGGAGCGGCGGCCGCGGTTGTGCATCGTCGGGGAGCCGACGCGCCTCGCGACGGCCATCGCGCACAAGGGCAAGACCTCCTTGCGGGCCGTGTGCCGCGGCCGCGCAGCGCATTCCTCGATTCCCGATCGCGGCATCAACGCGATCTACTTGGCGAGCGCGTTCATCGGCAAGGTCCGCGAGCGCCAGGAGGAGCTCGTGCGCTTCGGGCCGCGGGACCCGGGGTACGAGGATCCTCACACGACCCTGCACGTGGGCACGATTCTCGGCGGCAGCGCGCTCAACGTCGTGCCGGCGCACTGCGAGCTCGAGCTCGAGGTTCGTAACCTCCCGGCGCAGGAGCCGGGGCTGCTCGTGGGCGCGCTGCGTGCCGATGCGGCCGCCGTCGCGGCCGCATCGGC
>DATKPY010000028.1:0-59433 GCA_035523875.1 Steroidobacteraceae bacterium | reverse complement strand
TGGTCGTACGCCATGAACGTGCCGCCGTAGGTCTCGGCCATCACCTTCGTCAGCGCCGCCGTCAGCGTCGTCTTGCCGTGATCAACATGACCAATCGTCCCCACGTTGACGTGCGGCTTGGTCCGCTCAAACTTCTCTTTGGACATGAAGGCTAACCCCTACGCAAAAACCCGACCCCGGTGTTCATCTGGAGCCCACGACCGGAATCGAACCGGTGACCTCGTCCTTACCAAGGACGTGCTCTACCGACTGAGCTACGTGGGCGCTCTAGTGCCTCAAGCGACCCGCCCGCTCGCCGCTCCATCGTGGCTCGCCCGCTGGAGCGGGTGATGGGAATCGAACCCACGTCATCAGCTTGGAAGGCTGAGGTTCTACCATTGAACTACACCCGCTGATGGCGCTTGCGAGCTACCCGCCGCGGGTGTGGGAGCGGATCTGAAACCGCCGCCTACCCCATCCAGTGGTGGAGGGGGTAGGATTCGAACCTACGAAGGCGTAAGCCGGCAGATTTACAGTCTGCTCCCGTTGACCGCTTGGGTACCCCTCCGCGAAAACGAGCCGCGTATTTTGATTTCGGCCGACGGGGGTGTCAATGCATGTGGCCCGTAAGTTGCTTAGCGTTTACGCCCTGCCTTGGTGCGCAGGCGGTCGGACCCACGCCGAAGCACCCCCGGGAGACCCCCGGACCGGCTTCCCGCCGTGCACCACCCCCCGGCAGCGGTTCCAGCCGGCCCAATAGCCGAACTCATCGAGCGACTGCACGTCCCAGACGGCGAAATCCGCCCGCCGGCCGGGCTCGAGGCTGCCGATCTCCCCTGCCATGCCGAGCGCCTGGGCCGCCTGCCGGGTTGCCCCGGCGAGCGCCTCCCGCAGCGTGAGCCCGAAGAGCCGAGTGGCCATGTTGAGCGCGAGCAGGAGCGATGCGCCGGGCGCCGACCCCGGGTTGCAGTCGGTCGCGACCGCCATCGCCGCGCCGGCCGCGCGGAGCGCCGCCACGGGCGGCCGGCGCGTTGCGCCCAGGCAGTAGAAGGCGACCGGCAACAGCACCGCGACGGTCCCGGCCGCCGCGAGCGCGCGGGCCTCCTCCTCGCCCGCAAACTCGAGGTGGTCGCAGGAGAGTGCGCCGAAGCGCGCTGCGAGCAAGCTTCCGCCCAGGTTCGCGAGCTGCTCGGCGTGCATCTTGACGGGCACGCCGCACGCCTGCGCCGCCCGGAAGAGCCGCTCGGCCTGCGCGGTGTCGAAACCGATGCGCTCGCAGAAGATATCGACGGCATCGACAAGCCCGGCGTCGCGGAGCACCGGAAGCCAGCGCATCGCCACGGTGTCGATGTATGCATCCGCCTTGCCCGCGAACTCGGGCGGCAGCGCATGGGCGGCGAGCAGGGTGGTGCGCACGCGGACCGGATAGGCCGCGCCGAGCCTGCGCGCCACGCGCAGCATCTTCGCCTCGTCCTCGACCGTGAGGCCGTAGCCCGATTTCACCTCGACGGTGGTGACCCCTTCTGCCAACAGCGCCTCGAGCCGCGGCGCGCTCGCCGCGAAGAGCTCGTCCTCGGAGGCCGCGCGAGTCGCCCGCACGGTGCTCATGATCCCGCCGCCGCGACGGGCGATCTCCGCGTAGGAGGCACCCGCCAGGCGCTCGCCGTACTCGTGCGCGCGGGTCCCCGCAAACACGAGGTGCGTGTGACAGTCGATCAGGCCCGGGGTAATCCACGCGCCCTCGAGGTCCCATCGCTCGAGTCCGTCCGCGCGCCACGGCGCCGGAAGCTCCTCGGTCCGCCCGACCCAAACGATGCGCTCGCCCTCGACGACGAGCGCGCCGTCTGCGATCTCGCGCATCGCGGCGTCGCAGATCGCAAGGCGGGCATGCGCCCAGACGGTCGCCTCAGCGCTCATGCGCGCGATGGTACCGCGAGCGCGGCGAGCGCAGCCGCGCCCGCGCGCCGCGAGGCCCCGGGACGGAGCTCGCGCGGCAGCTTGAGCGCGCCGTACCGGGTGCGCGTGAGACGGCTCACCTCGAATCCGACCGCCTCCCAGAGCCTGCGCACCTCGCGGTTGCGGCCCTCGCGGAGCGTCACACGGAACCACGTATGGCTGCGCCCCGCAGGGGTGCCCGCGGGCGCGCGCCGGAGGGGCTCGATGCGCTCGAAGCGAGCGCGTCCGTCCTCGAGCTCCACGCCGCGCGCCAAGCGTACGAGCACATCCTCACCGGGCG
The DNA here is from genome assembly GCA_035523875.1 of Steroidobacteraceae bacterium. Classification (GTDB taxonomy): domain Bacteria; phylum Pseudomonadota; class Gammaproteobacteria; order Steroidobacterales; family Steroidobacteraceae; genus JASHUC01. The sequence continues at coordinate 57,218 of DATKPY010000028.1, read as the reverse complement.
TGCCGCGCACGCGCACCAGATATTCGCGCTCGATCTCCGAGGAGGGATGCATCAGGCGGTGCGCGAGCTCGCCGTCGGTGGTGAAGAGGAGCAGTCCCGTCGTGTTCGCGTCGAGCCGGCCCACCGCGATCCAGCGGCCGCGGCGCGGCGCGGGAAGGCGGTCGAACACGGTCGGGCGTCCCTGAGGATCGCTGCGCGTCGTCACCTCGCCAAGCGGCTTGTGATAGAGGAGGAGCTCGTGGGCGGGCGCCGGCTGATCGAGCACCAGCCGGCGACCGTCGAGGCGCACGTCATCGACCGTTGAGGCGCGGTCGCCGAGTCTCGCCGTGCGACCGCCGATCGTGAGGCGGCCGGCGCGGATCCACTCTTCGACCGCGCGGCGCGAGCCCAACCCCGCGGCGGAAAGCAGCTTTTGCAGCCGGATCACCCCTGTATCATAACGAGGGGATCTCAACTGATGCCCGCGCGTTGCTTGTGGCGGCGTGCGCGATCGGCTTAAAAGGGGGCGTTCCATGATCTACGACAGCATCCTCGGCACGATCGGGCGCACCCCCATCGTCCGCATCAATCGCCTCGCGCCCGGCCACGTCTCGATGTACGTGAAGTGCGAGTTCTTCAATCCGCTCTCCTCGGTCAAGGACCGGCTCGCGATCGCGATCATCGAGGACGCCGAGCGGAGCGGGACCTTGCAGCCGGGTCAGACCGTGGTGGAGGCCACCTCAGGCAACACCGGCATCGCGCTCGCGATGGTGTGCGCGGCCAAGGGATACCCCTTCGTTGCGCTCATGGTCGAGACGTTCTCCGTCGAGCGGCGCAAGATCATGCGCATGCTCGGCGCGAAAGTGATCCTCACGCCGGCCGCCGAGCGGGGTACGGGCATGATCCGCCGCGCCGAGGCGCTCGCGAAACGGCACGGCTGGTTTCTTGCGCGCCAGTTCGAGAACCCCGCGAATCCCGCCTATCACCGCAACACTACCGGACCGGAGATCCTGAGCGATTTCGCCGGCCGGCGGCTTGATTTCTTCGTCACCGGCTGGGGAACGGGCGGAACGCTCACCGGTGCCGGTGAGATGCTCCGGCTCGCTCGCCCCGAAGTGCAGGTGGTCGCCGTGGAGCCCGAGGCCGCCGCGATGCTCTCCGGGCGACCCTGGAGCCCGCACAAGATCCAGGGGTGGACGCCGGACCTCATCCCGGCGGTTCTCAATCGCGAGGTGCCCCAGCGCCTCGTGACCGTGACGGACGCCGAGGCGCTCGAGACCGCACGTGCGCTCGCACGGAGCGAGGGTATCTTCTGCGGCATCTCCTCCGGCGGCACGTTCGCCGCCGCGCGCAAGGTCGCGACGACGGCGCCCACTGGAGCGGTGATCCTGGCGATGCTCCCGGACACGGGCGAGCGTTACCTCTCGACCCCGCTCTTCGAAGGGATTCCAGACGGTGGCGATCCCGAGCCCTGAGACCCGCGGCGATGCGCGCCGCTACGCCGCGCTCCCCGAGCCCTTTCCCATGTGGCGCGGCGGGGTGCTCAACGGCGCGCGCGTCGCCTACGAAACGTGGGGCACGCTCACTCCGGCGCGCGACAACGCGATCCTGCTTTTTACCGGGCTTTCCCCCTCCGCGCACGCCGCGGCGTCCGCGAGCGATCCGAGCGACGGCTGGTGGCAGGGGATGATCGGGTCCGGGCGCGCGCTCGACACCGACCGCTTCCACGTGATCTGCGTCAACTCGCTCGGGAGCTGTTTCGGCTCGACCGGGCCCGCATCGATCGAGCCCGCGACCGGAGCGCCGTACCGGGTGCGCTTTCCCGATCTCTCGATCGAGGACATCGCCGCGGCCGGCTACCAAACGCTGCAGAGCCTCGGCATCGCGCGCGCACACACGATCATGGGGCCCTCCTTGGGCGGCATGGTGGTGCTCGCCTTCCTCGCGTGCTTCCCGCGCGCGGCGCGCCAGGTGGTGAGCATCTCGGGGACGGCGGCTGCCTCGCCGTTCGCGATCGCGCTGCGCTCGATTCAACGCGAGGCGATTCTGCGCGACCCGGACTGGCGCGGGGGCAGCTACACCGATGAGCATCCGCCGGCGACTGGCATGCGCATCGCGCGCAAGCTCGGGATGATGACCTACCGCTCGGCGGCGGAGTGGGTGCAGCGCTTCGGGCGCCAGCCCGCATCGCCGGAGCTGCGCGAGGATGGGCCGTTCGGCGCCGAGTTTGCGATCCAGAGCTATCTCGAGACGCATGCGCGCCGCTTCGTGCGCGCCTTCGATCCGAACTGCTACCTCTATCTCTCGCGGGCGATGGACCGCTTCGATCTGCGCGCCCATGGCGCACCGATCGAGCTCGCGTTCCGCCGCTCGGGCGTCGAGCGCGCGCTCGTGATCGGCGTCGAGTCGGACCTGCTCTTTCCGCTCGCCGAGCAGCGCGCGATCGCCGATGCGCTGCGTGCGGCGGGGGCCGATGCACGCTTCGCACCGCTCGATTGCCTCGAAGGCCACGACTCCTTTCTGATCGACCTCAAGCGCTTCGGCGCAGAGATCTCGAGCTTCCTCGCGGCCGCCTGACGGCACGCGGACAGACTCACAAGTCGCGCGGTATTAAGTTGACTTGGCAGCGCACAAAATCGACCGCCTAGGCATAATTAGAGACGGCTCCCAGCGGTATGAAACGATAACAGCACCGACGAGGCCACTTTCTTGGAACGCCGCCTGCACACCCGTCATCGCGCCCGCACGACCGTCTACATCACCGTTCCCGGCGGCAAACGCAAGCTCTGTCGTGCCGCGAACCTGAGCGCGACGGGTGTGTTCATCGAGACCACGAATCTCGGGCTGAAGAAAGGGCAGCACGTCGAGCTCGCCTTCGCGATCAATCTCGGCGCGGTAACCAAGCTCCACCGGCGCACCGCCGTCGTCGCACACGTCTCGCGCGGCGGCACGGGGCTGATGATGGAGGCCTACAGCTCGGTCGCGCGCTCGCTCTGACCGCGCTTCGCCGTCTCGTCCTCGCGCTATTCTCTAGCCCAATGCAGCGGATTGTTGCGCCGATGCGATGAAACGGGGTTTCATCTGGGCTAGCATTCGGCCCTTCGCCCATCCTTCCAAGAGCTAGCGAGAGGCACGCACATGAGCTGCCGCTTCCCCTGCCGCCGGGTCGCTGCGTTCCTCGCGACCGCAGTCCTTTCTCTCAGCGGGACGGCGCTCCCCGCAGTCGCGGGTGCTCATGCGGCTGCCGGCGCGCCCGTGCAGGCGGCTCCGGCCGGCGCCTGCGCGGACATGAGCGGCTTCGATCTCACGCGGCTCCTGCCGCCGCCACCGCGCGAAGGCTCGCCCACCGAGGCGATGGAGCTGCGTGAGCTCCTCGCGATCCAGGCGCACCGCACTCCGGAGGAGAGCCGCCGCGCGCGCGCGGATTCCAAGATCAGCATCTTCCGCTTTGCCGATGCGCTCGGTGATCCGGCGGCCTTCACGCCCGCCCGGCTGCCGATCACGACCGCCTTCTTCAGGAAGTTCCGCAGCGACGAGTCCGGGGTGCTCGGCAGCGCGAAGCGGTACTACGCGCGGCGCCGACCGTTCGTGGTCGATTCGCGCCTGCACCCGGTCGATCCCGAGCCCCCATCCGCCTCCTATCCGAGCGGCCACTCCACCTGGGCGACGGCGGCGGGGCTGGTGCTCGCCGACATGGTGCCGGAGCGCCGCGGGCAGATCCTTGCGCGCGCACGTGCCTACGCCCACAACCGGGTCGTGGGCGGCGTGCATTTCCCGAGCGATGTGCAGGCCGGGGAGCTCGCGGGCACCGCGATCGACGCGCTCCTCTTCGCCTGCCCGCGATTCGAGCAAGCCGAGGCCGCGGCGAAAGTCGAGCTGCGCACGGCGCTCGGGCTCCCGCCGAGCCCGGCGCACTGAGCCGCTCAGCTCTCCTTGGGCTTCATCTGCGCCTGGCAGTAGTTCTCGATGCCGACGCGCTCGATGAGATCGAGCTGGGTCTCGAGGAAGTCGATGTGCTCCTCCTCGGACTGCATGATGGATTCAAAGAGCTCACGGGAGACGTAGTCGCCGATCGTCTCGCTGTCCGCGACGGCCGCGGTGAGCGCGTTGCGCGCGAGCATCTCCAGCTTGAGGTCGCATTCCACGCACTCCTTCACGTCCTCGCCGATGAGGAGCTTGCCGAGGTCCTGGAGGTTCGGCAGGCCCTCGAGAAACAGGATCCGCTTGATCAGGCGGTCCGCATGCTTCATCTCGTCGATCGACTCGTCACGCTCACGATTCTCGAGGTGCTCGAGACCCCAGTTGCCGAACATGCGGGCGTGGAGAAAGTACTGATTGATCGCGGTGAGCTCGTTCTTGAGCACTGAATTCAGGTGCTTGAGGATTTTGGGATCGCCCTTCATCACGCTCTCCGCCGGCCACTTGAGGGGCGCATGATCGGCGAGCGCGGAACGCCGCGCAACAAACAGGGCGCCGGGCCGCTTACGGGGCGCTGCGGCAGCAAGTATCGGAGAGATGCGCCGCGACGAGATCGCGCGCGGTCTCCTCGCAGCCGCCGCAGCAGGAGGCGACAGGCAGGCGACATTGCACCTCGCTCAAGGAGCGTGCGCCGCCTTCCACGGCTTCGCGAATCTCACGGTCGGTGACCGCATTGCAGATGCAGACGTACATGGTGGCGGTGCGGCTCGGCGCGCTGAGTGCCGAGTGCGAACGAATCCTAGCCGCAAATGAGAATGATTGTCAATTGTATCTTATGGCAACCAGGCCGAACGGGAATCGCCTTCGGCATGGGACCCGCTGCGGGCCGGCACGGGCTCCGCGGAGGTATAGTCGCCCGATCGGGCGCAGGATGGCGCGGTGCAGGATCGGGACGTGGCCGAAGAGCAGGTGGGACTCAAAGAGTGGATCACGAAGGGTCGGGACCTCGGCGCGAGCGACCTGCACGTCGAGTCCGGCACACCGCTCGTCGCGCGCGTGCGCGGGGAGCTGCATCCTGCGGGTGAGTCGCAGCCCGCGGCGCGTCTCTCGCAGATCGCGCGCGAGCTCTTGGGTCCCGAGGCGTGGCGTCAGTTCCTCGAGCGTGGCTCGGCGGACGTGTCGGTCAGCACCGCCGGCGTGCGCTGCCGGATCAGCCTCTTCCGCACGATCCGCGGCATCGCGATCGCGATCCGGCTCCTCACCCCCTCGGTGAGCGATCTGCGCGCCTGCAACGTGAATCCGGACCTGCGCCGGCTCGTCGAGGCGACCACCGGACTCGCCGTGATTTCGGGCCCGACCGGGAGCGGCAAGTCGACGACGCTCGCAGCGCTCGTCGAGGAGTTGAACGGCTCGCGCGCCAAGCACGTCATCACGCTCGAGAGCCCGCTCGAGTACGTCTTCGCCAACCGCCGCTCCTTCATCCGTCAGCGCGAGATCCCCACGCACTCGCCGAGCTTCGAGCAGGCGATCGTCGATGCGCTGCGAGAGAACCCCGACGTGCTCGTCATCGGCGAGATGCGCACGCCGGAGGTGATCCGGCTCACATTGAGCGCTGCGGAGACCGGGCACCTCGTGCTCGCGACGATGCATTCGGCCTCGTGCGCGGAAGCCCTGAGCCGCATCTGCATGTCGTTCCCTGCCGAGATCCAGGGCAGCATCCGCGCGCAGCTCGCAGACTCGCTGGTGGGCGTCGTCTGTCAGCGGCTCGAGTTCCTGCCGTCGCAGGGGCTGCGCGTGCCGCGGTGCGAGGTTCTCTACGCGAGCTCCGCCGCACGCGCGACGATTCGTGCCGGTCAGTTCAGCCAGATCGCGAACGTCATCCTCTCCGGCGGCGAGGAGGGGATGTGGACGTTCGAGCGCTACCAGCGCTGGATGGAAGGCAAGACGGACTGGATGCGGCCGCTCGCGCGCGCATCCATGCCCGACGCGGAGCCGGTGAAGATCGTGAGCGCCACGCGCCCGAGCACCGTAGTGCGCACGGGCGCGGCGGCCACGACACCCGCGGGATCCTCCGCGGGCGCGGCCGCACAGCCGCCCGCGGCCAACCCGGACGGGGAGATCACGATCGACGAGGAGCTCGATCTCAACGAGCTCGCGGAGCTCGCTCGCAAGATCGAGGAGCGTACCCGATAGAGAGGGCCAGCGTCCGTGCCGGCCCAGGGACGTCGATCAGCGTCGGGCCCAATGGCCGCGCTGCATGTGCCAGCCGTCGCCGCCACGAACCCAGCGGTTAGGCACCCAGCGGAAACCCGCTCGCGGCGCACCCCAATGCCCACGGACCCAGATGTAGCGTCCGCCGACCCAGTTCCAGTAGCCGCCGAACCAGATGTAGCCAGGATAAGGCGCGACACCGTAGCTCTCCACGTACGGCTGCGGCGGTGCGAACGACACCGCCGGCCCCACGTACAGGCCGCCGGGACCCGGTGCGACGACGCAGCCGGCGAGCGCGACGTATAGCGCACCGGCCGCGGCCAGCGCGACGATCTTCAAACGCGATCCGCTCATGAATTCCTCGCTTAGCTGTACATTGAGGGTGAGTGCGGCGCGTGCGCGGCGCCTCGTATGCGACTATCAAACGCAGCAGCGCGCCATCGGTGCACACGCCGCGCATCCTACCCGAGCCCCCGGCCCGGCGCGCACGCAATCGACGTTATACTCTGTCGCAGAATTGCGAATCTGAGAAGCCACGCACGGCATGCCCGATCCGCTGAAGCGGTTTGCACCATCCTGCGAGCGCAATCGCGAGCCGATTCTTGCGGTGCTGCGTCGCCATTTCGCGGACCGGCGTGCGGTGCTCGAGATCGGAAGCGGCACGGGTCAGCATGCGGCGTACTTCGCCGCTCGGCTCCCCCATCTCATCTGGCAGAGCTCCGAGCAGCGTGACTGTCTCCCCGGCATCGAGCTGTGGCGCAAGGAGGCGGCGCTCGCCAATCTTCCGGCACCCCTCGAGCTCGACGTGAACGGCGCCTGGCCGCGCGCGCGCTTCGATGCGATCTTCAGCGCCAACACGCTCCACATCATGAGCTGGGACGAAGTGCGCAAGCTCTTCGCGGCGCTCGAGCGCGTCCTCGCGCCGGATGCGGTGCTCGCGGTCTACGGACCTTTCAACTATCACGGCCGCTTCACGAGCGAGAGCAACGCCGAGTTCGACGCCTGGCTCAAGGAGCGGTCGCCCACGATGGGGATCCGCGAGTTCGAGGCGGTGGATGGGCTCGCGCGCGCGATCGGCCTCGCGCTCATCGAGGACTGCGCGATGCCCGCGAACAACCGCACGCTCGTGTGGCAGCGGCGCGGCGAGCCCGAGCCGCGCGACGCCGCCCGCTAGACAATCGGCGCGCGCCTCAGTCGCCCAGGTGCTCGAGGAGCTCCGCCTCGCTCGCGGGATCGGCGGCCTGCGCGACCGTTTGCTGTTTGAACTTGAGGGCGAGCGGATAGGTCTCGGGCACGTGGGTCTGGAGCGCACGGATGATCTGCGCGTGGTATCCGAGCGCCTCATCGACGCTGCGATTGCCGGTGACGATGTCGTCGGCGAGGTTGAGCATCGTCATGTTCTGCCCCTCGCTGTCGCAGTGCGCGGAGAGCTCCCCGCGCGTGCGATCGGCGACCAGGCTGCCGTTGTACGAGGCGAGGTCCGAGAACTTCGCGGGCGGCACGCGATACTCCACGGTCTGCTCGAGCACATCCTCGTGCGGCAGCGGGAAGTTGTGCTTGACCCCCACCCGGTAGAGCACGGTGCGCTTCCACGGGTGATTCTCGTACCACATGAGCTCGCGCGCGCTCACCTGATTGGGTCTGCCGTACTTCGCAACGAGCTCGGCGGCGAGCTTCTGTCGCGCGACTGGCCAGCCCGCGAGGTGCTCGTGCACCCACGCCCGCGCCCTCTTCGGATCCTCGGTCACGTCATTACCCTCATCGGCAGCGGCAAAGATAATCCCGCATCCGCGCGCGTGAAAGCGCGGGCACCGCCGTATCCATGCAGCGCGCTCAAGGTCCCGGGCGATGCCCGATCGCCCATACATATGCGGCGACCGCCGCGGCCTCGCGGCTCGACAGCCGCGCACCGCCGAGCGGCGGCATCGCACCGCGATATTTCTTCGGGTTCGGCACGCCCTCGCGGATCGACTTCAGAACTCCGCGATAGCTGCCGTCGCTCCACAGCCAGTGTCCCGAGATCAGGCTCGGCCCGAGCGGCGTGCCCTCCCCCCTCTCGCCATGACAGCCGGCGCACGGAGCGCCACCGACCGCGCCGTGGAAGATGCGATCGCCGAGCGCGACCAGCGTGCGGGTCGACCCACGCGGCACCGGCAAACTCGCGCTCGCGCCGGCGTTCGGATGGATCCCCTCGGGCGGCAGCGCGTTCGCGCTGCCGCCGGATGCGCCGGTGTAGGTCATGCTCGGACACGGCCGCACCGCAAAATCGCTCGAGGCGGCCCCGCCGATGTACGAGATGCGGTAGATGCGACCGCCCGCGTCATCCGAGACGTAGAGCGCGCCGTCGCTCCCGACCGCAAGTCCCGTCGGACGATGAGCCGCACCGGGGCCCCTGTCCGCGCCGGCGAACCCGTCGGCGAACACCTCGCAAGGTCCGGCGGCCGTGCCTCCCACGAGCGGCTGGAAGGTCACGTTGTAGCCCTGCTGCGGAAATGGCGCGCGATTCCACGAGCCGTGGAATGCAATGAACGCCCCGCCTTGAAAGTGATGCGGAAACTCCCGCCCGTAGTAGAGCAGCAGATCATCCGGTGCCCAGTGCGCGGGAAACGCCGCAAGCGGCGCGCGCATGTGCGCGCAGACACCGGCGCGCTTGCCGTCGCCACCGTATTCGGGCGCGAGAACGAGCCTTCCCAGTACACCGTCGAAGTAGCAGTAAGGCCAGCCGTAGTTGCCTCCCGCCCTCACGTGCACGAGCTCCTCGGCGGGCAGGATCGCGCCCTGCTCGACCGTATAGATCTTGGGCCAGTTCTGTCCGAGCTGATCGCGGCCGTGCTGGGTTGCGAAGAGCCCGTGGCCGGTCGAGTCGATCGCGATGCCGTCGGCATTGCGGATGCCCGTGGCATAGCGCTGCGCCGGTGAGAAATGCTGATCCATCGCGGTCGCGCTGAAGCGCCAGATGCCGCCGCGGGTCTCGAGCTCGGTGCAGGGTTTGATGCCCGGGGACTCGAGCATGCGGTTTCGCTCCTGACACGCGTTAGTCGCGGTCGCCACGTCAACATACATCCAGCCGCTCGCGTCGATCTGAAAGGGATGCATCGGATGATCGCCGGTGAGCGGCAGACCGGAGACGATCACCTCGGGTGGACCGCTCGGCAGATCGGCGCCGGGCGCGAGACGATAGCGGATGATCTCGTCGTTGTTCTCCGCGTACAGATAGCCCTGGTAGAGCGCGATCCCGGTGCCGCCGTGCCCACCCGTGTCCTCGGTGGGACCAAAGCGGCGGATCCAATCGGCCTTGCCGCTACCGCTCGTATCGCGCAATGCGACCAGAAATCCTCCTGGCGGGGCGGGCGCGCCGACGTAATAGCGGCCGCTCCAGGTGTTCACGTACAGCACCCCGTCCGCGGCGGCGACCATGTGCCGCGCGTGACCGATGCCGTCGGCAAAGATCGTCGCGCAGAACCCGGGCGGCAACTCGAGTCCGGTGTCGTTTGCAGGACAGCTCGAAGCGCTCGCGGGCGCATGAGCCGCGGGCGGCTGCGCCGCGAGCGTCGCGCCGGCGCCGGCGTAGAGCGCGGCGAGTGCCACCCTCGGCACAGAGGCACGCAGAAGGTCGGAAAAACGCATGAAGGAGCACCTCGATCAACGCGGCGGTTGCGAACGGCAGGGGCTGCAAGGCCACCGGGCGGCTACCGTCGCGCGTCGAAACATAGCACCAGGCGCGCCCCCGCGGCAGCTATAGAATGGGACTTCGTCCGGCGGTGCCGGAGGAGAATCTGCCTATGACGGCCTCGCCCCTCGCGGATCTGACCGAGCGCCTGCGCGGCTTTGCCGCCGAGCGGGACTGGGAGCAGTTTCACTCTCCGAAGAATCTCGCGATGGCACTCGTGGCGGAAGCCGGCGAGCTTGCCGCGGAGTTTCAGTGGCTCTCCGAGCAGGAAAGCGCGGCGCCGGCCCCGGAGCGCCTGGCCCGCATCCGAGCGGAGGCGGCGGATGTCCTGAGCTATCTCGTGCGGCTGGCGGACAAGCTCGGTTTCGACCTGGTGGCCGCAGCGCGCGAGAAGATGGCGGAGAACGAGCGCCGCTATCCGGCGGACCGCGTGCGCGGGAGCGCGCGAAAGCACACGGAATACTGAAAGGCGCTTGCTCGCGGCGCTCGCATGCGAGCTCACCCCGAACGGCCCCGCGCGATCGCCCGAATATCGGTGCGCCATGGACGATGAGCAGTTCGCGGAGATCGCAAGCGAGCTCACCGCCCGGCTCGGCTTCGCGGTGAGACCCGCTGCCGCCGTGCGCGTCCACGGCGGCAGCGGCAACGACTGCTTCCGGTGGGAGAGCGCGGCTGCGCCGCTGTTCGTGAAGATCGCGGGCGCCGACGAGCGCCCGATGCTGGAGGCGAAAGCCGCCGGGCTCGATGAGCTCGCGCGGGCGTGCGCCGTGCGCGTACCAGCGGTACTCGCTTTGGGCGAGGCGCGCGGCACGGCGTTCCTCGCGCTCGAGTGGCTCGAGCTCGCGCCCCCGAGCGGGAGAGCCCACGGACAACTCGGCGAGCAGCTCGCTCGGCAGCACCAAGTGCGGGCGCGCGCCTTCGGATTGGATCGGGACAACACGGTCGGCCGATCTCCCCAGCAGAACGGCTGGATGCACGATTGGGTGAGCTTTTTCCGCGATCGGCGCTTGCGATACCAGCTTGACCTCGCGGAGCGTTGTGGCCACCTCGGACGTCTGCAGGAGCGAGGGCGTGAGCTGCTCGAGCGCATCGGCGCGTTCTTCTCAGCGTACGAGCCGGTAGCGTCTCTCCTGCACGGAGATCTCTGGGGCGGCAACTGGGGCGTGGACGAGCGGGGCACCCCCGTCATCTTCGATCCCGCCGTCTACTACGGTGACCGTGAGGCCGATCTTGCGATGACGCGCCTGTTCGGCGGCTTCGGCGCGGACTTCTACGCTGCGTACGCGGCGGCGTGGCCGCTCGATCCGGGTGCCCCCCTACGCGTCGAGCTCTACAACCTCTACCACCTCCTCAACCATGCGAACCTGTTCGGTGGGGGCTATCCGCGCCAAGCGGAGCGGACCGTCGATCGGCTGCTCGCAGAGCTGGGCCGCTGACCCCTGGGTGAGCGCGCCCGAGCCCGGCGCGGTGGGATCAAAGGACCATCGAGTCCTCGCCGAGGATGACCTCCCCCGAGAACCCGTGCCGCACGTCATCGATGACCGTCGAGACCGGATAAGCGAGCCCGTCCGGCAACGCCGGACCAAGGAGCAGGTGATTCAGGACGACAGACTTGACGTTCGCCTCGGTCGCCATCCTGGCCACATCCGCCGGGGAGCAGTGGGTCTCGGCGACGTGGCGGAAGAGGTTGTTTGGATTGCCGGCTGCCGCGGCGGCCTGCGCACGCCGACGCATCTGATCGAGCACCGACTGGTCCATGACCTCGCAGACGAAGACGTCCGCACCGCGCGCCAGTTTCACCACGTTCGCGGAGTACGCGGTATCGCCCGAAAAGACGATCGAGCGCTGCCGCGACTCGAACCGTAGCGCGAGGGAACGATCGGGTATCCGGGCGATCACGCGCGCTGGATAGTGCGTGTTCTCGACCGCGCTCACCCTCACGCGCTCATCGGCGAAGATGCGCACCGGCTCTGCCGTGGCCGGCACGTCGTGGCCACGGAACTGACGTTCGGCATCGACTGTGCGGCCCTCATCGACCGTGCGGATCTCGACGTTAGCGCGAAAGAAATCCATCGCCGCCTGGACCATTCGCGCCGTGCCATAAGGTCCGTAGGCATCGGTCGGACTGGTCTTGCCGTTCGTCCATTGAAACGACATCAGCGCCGCCAGGTCCGCGGTGTGATCGTCATGCAGGTGCGTGAAGAAGATCGTGCTGAGCCCGAGATAGCCAACGTGCGAGGCAACCAGCTGCCGCAGCGTGCCGTATCCGCAATCGACCAAGTACGGCCGGCCGTCGACGACGACGGCGCTCGAACTCTGCGCGCGCGTGAGATCGATACCGGGTCCGCCGCGGGTCCCGAGGAGCACGAGCCACGTGCCCGGCCGCACGGGCGCGGGTTCAGGGCGGCCCTGGGTCGCAAGGCCCCCGCCGCTGCGCTGCGCGAGGGCACGCGTGGCGAACGCAGCCGGCAGTACGCTCGCTGCGCCAAGCTGCAGCGCGCGGATCAGCAGGCGGCGCCGGGTCCAAGGAACGGTTGCCATCGAGCGCTCCCTTTCGTTCTCCACGGGGCGAGGCTCGAGAGTTTAGTGCAGGTTTCACCTCGGCGTTCTCGCGGGGCGGTGTGCTCACGATGGCGCCCAACCCGTGGCGGGAGAGCCGCTCGGACGCGGTCGCGGCACGGCGCCACTTCCTCCCCAATCCCGGTCAACCCCGGATGCCGGTTCCCACGCTGCGGTCGCAGCGTGCGCGCGCCGTCACTTCACGGGACCGTTGGCGGCGTGGTACTGGGCGAGAATCGTGTATTGAACGCGCACGCCGCAGGGCTGCTTGGTCATTCCGGTGGAAGGACGGGTTCCCTTGCACTCGAGCGTGCCGGTCGCGCGAGTCGATGCGCGCATGAGCACCGAGTTCGCGACGTTGCTGAGATCGAATCCCCCATCACAGTCAGCGTGCGGGCAGAGGAACTCGAAGAACGCCCGTGCCGGCGGATGCATCGCATGGGACTGGGCCCCCGGTGGCGATACGGCCGTCTCGAGGAAGTTGAGATCGACGCGGATCCGCTCGACCGCGGGAAAGACCCCACGCAACGGACGCGCGGCGGCCCGGTCGCGCAACCATTGCTGGCGGCGCACCTGATAGGGGGACCCGATTGTCTGTGGTCGGCCTGGCATATGACCCTCAATGTGCTCGAACCTGACGAATGCGCGACCACGGTGACGTGAGCGGCTTATTCGCGACGCTGTCCATCAGCGTCTCCGGCATGCGAGCTCAAACGCGAGCTCAACCATTCGAGCTAGCAGGTAGGCGTTCCCCGCCAACGCCGCTTATGTACTGCCGCTCGCAACCCCGGTGGGCTCCGCGGGTGCGGCGGGCGCGGCTACCGTGTCATCCGTCTTCACGGATCCCAAGCGGCGAAGCTGTTCCTCGCGCACCTGGTAAAGCGCCAGATCGGTGGCGGCGGCGACGATCGCGAGCAGGCGGTGGTCCGAGCTGCGAGGCAGCGTCAATCCGTGCCGCCGTTCCCAGATGCGAATGCGCTCGGCGGGCGTGTTTCGATGAGAAATCTGCTCCAGGAGCTCCTGCTGTTTGCGCTCTAGACGCTGGGTCTCTTCAAAGGCAATGCGCGCCCGGTGATCCGTCATCAGATCGCCAGTCGCCGGCATCGGCGGCTCATGGTTGCGACCGCCAGTCCAAGGATCGAACGCCATAACGTCTCCCGAAGTGAGCAGTCATAGTAGCAGCATTGCGATCAGCGGTCGCGCCGCTCCTCGAGACGCTCCCAGCGCGCGAACTTCTCCGACTGAAGCGCCTCGAGCGCCTCGAGCCGCTTGCGGTCGCCGCGCAGCTGCTCGCCTCCCAGGCGATGATAGTCGGGTGCACTCATGCGAGCGACGAGCTGCGCCTGCTCGCGCTCGAGCGTCTCGATCTCCTCCGGGAGGGCTGCGAGCTCGCGTTGCTCCTTGTAGCTCAAGCGCACGCGTGTCTCGGCGGAGTCCGCAGCGCGAGCGCCCTCGCGTGTCGCGTGCACCGCCGCTTTCGCTGAATCGGCTTCCTCACGGCCGAGCTTCGCCGGTGGTCGCTGCTGCAGATAGTCGCTGTAACTGCCCGCGTATTCGCGCCACAGCCCGTTGCCTTCGGCGGCGAGCGTTTGAGTGACGACGTTGTCGAGAAAGCGCCGGTCGTGGCTCACGAGCAGCAGCGTCCCCGCATAGTCCTGCAGTCGCTGCTCGAGCAGCTCCAGGGACTCGATGTCGAGATCGTTGGTCGGCTCGTCGAGGACGATCAGATTCGCAGGCCGCGCGAACAGTCGCGCGAGCAGCAGCCGGTTGCGCTCCCCGCCGGAGAGCATTCTGACCGGGGACTTCGCACGCTGCGCGGGGAACAGGAATTCCGCGAGATAGGTCACGATGTGCTTGCGCTCCGCGCCGAGCTCTACCCAGTCCGAGCCGGGACTGATGGCCTCGGCGAGCGTCGCGTTGGGATCGAGCTGCGCGCGCAGCTGATCGAAGTAAGCGATGCTCAGGCGGGTTCCGAGGCGCACCGCGCCCACGTCGGGGGGAAGCTCACCGAGGATCAGCCGGATGAGGGTCGACTTGCCCGACCCGTTTGCGCCAATGAGCCCGATGCGATCACCGCGCATGATCCGCAGCGATAGCCTCTCGATGAGCGGCTGCTCGCCGAAGCGCTTGCTCACTTGATCGAGCTCAGCCACGAGTTCGCCCGAGCGCTCTGCGGACTCGAGTGTGAGGCGGATGCTCCCGAGGCGGTCACGCCGCGCGGCACGCTCGCGCCGCAGCCGCTCCAGTCGGCGCACCCGCCCCTCGTTGCGCGTACGGCGCGCCTCCACACCCTTGCGGATCCAGGCTTCCTCCTGCCGCCAGAACTTCTCGAAGCGGCGCCGCGCGGTGTCCTCGGAGGCGAGCTCGTCGTCCTTGCGCTGCTCGTAGGCCGCGAAGCTGCCCGGGTAGGAGCGCAGCACGCCGCGGTCGAGCTCGACGATGCGGCTCGTGATGCGATCGAGGAAGGCGCGATCGTGGGTGATGACAATCGCGGCGGGCACTTTGAGCAGCAGCTCCTCCAAACGCTCGATGCCCTCGATGTCGAGGTGATTCGTGGGCTCATCGAGCAGCAGCAGATCCGGTTGCAGCGCCAGAGCGAGAGCGAGCGCGGCGCGCTTGCGCTCCCCGCCCGAGCACGTCGCCGGCGCAGTCGTGCCCTCCAGACCGAAGCGGTCGAGGAACTCCCCGAGACGCGACTCCATTCGCCAATGCTCGCGCTCATCGGCGGGTGCGGCGGTCGGCGCCGCGACCGAGCGCGACCCGCCGGCCGGTGCAGATAGCTGCCCCGCGCACAGGAGCAGACTTTCACGCAGGGTCTCGGCTACCGGCAGCTCCGGCTCCTGCTCGACGAGCGCAAGGCGTAAGCCATCACGCCGCTGCAGCTCGCCTTCCTCGAGCGGCGTGCGGCCTGCGATCACCGCGAGCAGTGTCGACTTGCCGGTGCCATTGCGGCCGATCAGCCCGAGCCGCTCGCCCGCAAGCACCGTGAGCTGCGCGCCGTCGAGGAGCGGGCGGTCGCCGAAGGCGATGTGCGCGTCGCGAAGTGTGACGAGGGACATGCGCGCATTGTCCGCATTGGACGTGCGCGGGCAAAGTCTGTAGAGTTCGCGGCGCTCAAGTCCCAGGGTGCGCGGTCAGCGCCCGGCTTGGCTCGCAGTCTGTCCTACCCGATGCACTTCGATTTTTCTTTACTCAATTACTCTCGCATCTGACCGCCGCAGCCATCGCCCGCCGGACCATCGGGTCCGCGGGGGCCCTCCGGGGCGCTGCCGGGCGAGCCAACCGTTTCCGAGGTTTTTACATGTCATTTGCCAATCTCGGGCTCGCGCCCGAGCTGTTGCGCGCACTCAGCGATAAGGGCTACGGCGCGCCCACCCCCATCCAGTCCCAAGCGATCCCCGCCGTGCTCGGCGGGCGCGACGTGCTCGCCGGCGCCCAGACAGGCACCGGCAAAACGGCCGCATTCATTCTGCCGATTCTTCAGCGGCTTGCCACACCCGCCGGGCGTACCCCCCGCGCACTCGTCCTCACCCCGACCCGCGAGCTCGCCGCGCAGGTCGCCGACAGCGCCCGCTCCTACGGCAAGTACCTCGCTCTCCGCACCACGGTGGTGTTCGGCGGGGTGAGTATCGGACCGCAGATCGCCGCGTTGCGCTCGGGCTGCGACCTGCTGGTCGCCACTCCCGGGCGGCTGTTGGATCTCGCCGGGCAGGGCGTGCTCGACCTGCGCTCGATCGAGCATATCGTGCTCGATGAGGCCGACCGAATGCTCGATATGGGCTTCATCGATGCGATCCGGCGCATCCTCAGGCTTCTGCCCGCAACGAGGCAGAATCTGATGTTCTCGGCCACCTACGCGGCGCCGATCCGCGAGCTCGCCAACCGCTTCCTGCGCGAGCCCGCCCACATCCAGGTTGCCGCACGCAATGCGACTGCCGAGCGCATCGAGCAACAGGTCTACCGCGTACCGAAGGAGCAGAAGCGCCAGCTGCTCGCGCACCTGATCCAGGCAGGCAGCTGGGCCCAGGTTCTCGTGTTCACCCGCACCAAGCACGGGGCGAATCGTCTGACGCAGCAGCTCGAAGCGAGTGGGATCCGCGCCGCGGCGATCCACGGCAACAAGAGCCAGGGCGCGCGCGTGCGGGCGCTCGCGGACTTCAAGGCGCGGCGGATCACGGCACTGGTTGCAACGGAAGTGGCAGCACGCGGACTCGACATCAAGGAGCTGCCGCACGTCGTCAATTACGAGCTGCCGAATGTGCCGGAGGATTACGTGCACCGCATCGGACGCACCGCGCGAGCGGGCGGCGCCGGCTGTGCGATCTCTCTGGTCGCACCCGATGAGCTCCCGCTGCTGCGCGACATCGAGAAGGTGCTGGCTCGCAAGCTCGACATCACCTCGTTGCCTGCGTTTGCGGCGAGGCTCTCATCGCCGGCGCGCGCGGCAGCCGCGTAAAGGAGCGACACGCCGCAGCGCCTCGGCCTGCGGCATCGCGGGACCGGTCAAGCGCGCGAGCGCGGGGCCGATCGGCTACGCGGGCTTAGGGCGTGCCCCACTGCTTCTTCTGATTGCGCTTCTCGGCCTTGGCCGCCCGCTTCTCCATCAAGCTCTTCGCGGGCTTCTTCTTGGTCTCCTTCTTGCGCTCGATTCCCTTACTCATTGACTCGCCTCCTGCGGCTTGAGTGCCGCCGCTGCCGCTCCTGAGTAGTCTAGAACCAAAGCAGCCGCGGTGCCGGGAAAATTGACCGCGGCGGCCTGGAGGAGCGCCGCGAGGATATATCGTGTGGTCGAATCCGCCGACGTAGATGGAGAAAACACGATCCGAGGCGTGCTCACGATGCGCGATTTTCTGGACACGATGCGTGCGAGCGGCGATGTCGGCGGAGGTCCGCCCGCGCTCTCGCAAGCCGATCGCAGTGCCTTCGCGAGCCATCTCGACCGCTGGCACGCGCGGCGCGCGAAGGTGTCAAGGGGTCAGGCGCGATGAGCGACTTTCCTCAATTTCTGCGCGCGCTCGCGTCCGGGCGCCGCGCGGCGAGCGCGCGCAACCCCGCCGCGACGTAGGGACCGAGCCGCGCCTTGAGGCTCGCGACGTCGGTTGAGCGGCAGAGCCCGTCCGAGAGCGCATCGATGCGACCGGTCTCGGCGAGCGAGAGTGTGAGCGCCCCGGTCAGAAAGTTATATCCCCAGTAGATGTCCTCGGGCGCGGCATCCGGCAGGGACTGCATCAGCCCGCGGATGAACTCGCGCACCGTGGCATCAAAGGTTCGGCCCATGAGCTCGCGGCCCCACTCCGGGGAATTGTTGACGTACGCAATCACGGCAAAATAACTGTGCCAGCCCGGCCCCGCGTGCGCCAAGCGTTCGAGGATGGGGTCGAGGAACGCCCCGACCACCGACTCGGTGCTCGGGGCACTGGGGGCGGCGGTTGCGCGCACCTCGGCGAGCCGCTGCAACCGCTCCTCGTTGAGCACGGCCCCGCGCCGCTCGACCACGGCCGTGAACAGCCGCATCTTGCTGCCAAAGTGGTAGTTGACGAGTGACAGGTCCACTTTGGCGGCGCTCGTGATGTCGCGCAACGACGTGCCGTGAAATCCGCGCCGCGCGAAGAGCTTCTCGGCGACGTCCATGAGCTTGTTCTTGGTGTTGCGCTTGGGGCGGCTCATCGTCTGGCCTGCAGGCGAAATCGTGATTCTAGCCGGCAGCTGCGGGGACCGTACGGATCGTGAGAGCCGCCGCACCCGCAACGCCTTACGGCGCGCGCCGCGCCGCACGATCGCTCGCGCCTATCGTCGATTGATATTGGACATTCGTTGGAATAATATTGGACGTTCGTTGGAATTGTGTTCGACGACGCGTAACACCAAGATACTCAAAGAGACGCGCTGCCCGAGAAAGAACGGGTGAGGACCTTGAGGGGGGTCGCCATGATTCGCACCTGCTGCGCTCTGTTCCTTCGTTGTGGCCTCTTGGCCGCCGTCATCCCAGTCGCTGCGGTCGCCGATCCGCCGGCGAGCGCCCCTGCCGCGGATGTCACCGCGGTCAGCTCGGCCGCAGGCAGCAATGCAAACGACGGCGGCGCCGGCGCTGCGAGCGCCGATGCGCTCCAGGAGATACTCGTCACGGCCCGCCGTCGGGCCGAGAACCTGCAGAATGTCCCGCTCACGATCACCGCGGTCACGGCCAGTACCATCGAGATGGATGACGTCGATACCCTCGAGGATCTGCAGAGCTTCGTGCCGAACCTCAAGCTGTCACAGGACCGCGCCACCAGCAGCACGATCAACGTCTACATCCGGGGCGTCGGCCAGAGCGATCCCTTGTGGGGATTTCAGCCGGGCGTTGGCATCTATATCGACGATGTCTACCTGGCGCGCCCCCAGGCGGCGCTGCTCGACGTGCTCGATGTGAGCCGCCTCGAGGTGCTGAGCGGCCCGCAGGGCACGCTCTACGGCAAGAACACCATCGCCGGTGCCATCAAGTACATCACGCGGGACATCGCGGGCCCCGCGACCGTCACGGCGGCGGCGACCGTCGGCAACTACGGCGAGCACGACTTCAAGCTCGATGCCTCGGCGCCGGTGATCGCCGATCACGTCTACTTCGGGGTCTCGCTCGGGGACTTTGAGCACGGGGGCTACGGCGAGGTGGTCGCGCAGCCCGGAGTGGCGCAGAGCTCCGCGAGTCCTCTCGGAGCGCCGCTCTCGAACAAGGACATCCAGGTCGGGCGTGCGAACCTCACGATTACCTGGGGCGATAGCTCCAAGCTCAAGCTCATCGCCGATGACATCCTCGACAACTCGAATGCCTCGGGTGGTCAACGCCTCAACGACTACTTGAACGGCGGGGTGTCCGTGCTCTCCCTGCCCGGCCTGGGTGTGCCGGCGCTGCCGTTCGTGACTCCGAACGCGCCGCCGCTCAAGAATCCGTTTGACAGTTACGACAACCTGCCGGCCGGCAGGGACTTCTTCCACCGCCAAGGCATCTCCGGAACCTACACCGAGAATCTGACCGGTGAGCTCTCACTGAAGCTCATCGGCGCCTACTACGAGGGCCACGGCCAGCAGTTCATCGACTTCTCCGGAACCGCCGACAACCTCTTCGATGTCGACGGCCTGTACCAGGACCAGCAAGCGTCCGGGGAAGCCCAGCTGACCTTCAGCAACGATCTGGTCAATGCCGTCGGCGGCTTCTTCTACATGGACAGCCACGCTTGTGGCCAGTACGACGCTGACATCGGCACGCTCCCTCTGCTCGACGTTCCGGCGCTCGATTTCTATGTGAACGAGCTCGTTGCCGGCTGCGATGTCACCAAGAGCACCGCCGTATACGGCGACTCATCCTGGAAGCTCACGCCGCAACTGAACTTCGATGTGGGGCTGCGCTGGAACGAGGACAAGGTGACAGCTCCGGTGTTTCAGGAGGACTACGTCGGGGCTGCCTTGCCGCCCGGGGTGACCTACAGCTATCCCTCGCAGGCTCCTCCAGGATTCATACCCGATCCGGGCGTGGTGACCGACTACACGGGCAACCGCGCGTTCGTAAACATGACGCCGCGCGTGGGGTTCGACTATCACTTCACCAAGAGCATCATGGCTTACATCATGTACAGCCGCGGCTTCAAGAGCGGTGGGTTCGACATGCGCGGCAACGCGCTGCTCAATCCGAGTACGGAGAACGGGTACAAATCCGAAACCGCCGACAACTACGAGATCGGCATCAAGACGACGCTCTTCGACGACACGCTCCTGCTCAACGCGGACGTGTTCTACGATCCGTATACGAACGCGCAAGTCGAGCTGGCACTCACCACGCTCTACGCCGGCTCGGTGTCGAACGTCACCTACACCGACAACGCCGGCAAACAGATCAACCAGGGCGTCGAGCTGCAAGCCGCGTGGAAGACTACCCGAGCCCTGACCTTCGGTGCCAACCTTGGCTATCTCGATTCCTATTACAAGGACTTCATCGTTCCGTGCAACGTATTCCCGCTCACACCGGTGCTCACGCCTGGATGCACGCCCGGCGTCGTGTCGGTCAACGAGGCTTCCAGCAACTACCCGATGAACGCGCCGCACTGGACGATCTCCGAATACCAGTCCTATCAGTGGGAGCTGCCGAAAGGCACGCTCATGGCGCGGGCCGGCTTCGACTACCGCACTTACGCCAAGACCGGCGTCACCTTGGCGGCTTGGACTGCCACCGATCAGCCGGGTTACGCCCTGATCGATGCGGGCCTATCCTTCACCACCCACAGCGGGGCATGGCGATTTTCCATCGACGGCAAGAACCTCGCGAATAAGTATTACCGCGTCGCCGGCTACGACTTCGGCCCTCCGCCGCTTGCGGCCGCCCCGACCTACACCTTCACGGGGGGCGTGAGCGAGATCGGCTACTACGGCCCACCGCGAACATATAGCGCGACGATCTCTTTTCACTACTGAGGCGGGCGAGCGATGCGAGCGCGGTCGAGCGACTGGCAGTCGGTGCGCGGCTGGGGCGCACTGCAAGCGCGCCCGGCGAGCCGCCCGTGACAGCGTTTCGGGCGCCGAAACTCCTGGTGTCCGATCTCATCGCCGGCAACGGGCACTGGCTGGCCGAGAGCCCGGCGCTCATCGACGGAGCAGTCAGGCTGAGCTGGCGCGAGTTCGCCGCCGCGACCGCGCAGATCGCGAACGGCCTCGCGGCCCTTGGTGTGCACCCACACGAGCGCGTTGCGATGCTCATGGACAGCCGGCTCGAGACCGTCCTCGTGCAGTTTGGAATCATCCGGGCCGGCGCCGTTGCTGTCCCGCTCAACGTCTCCATCGCCGAGTCCGCCATCGCGGGCATGTGCGTCGATGCCGCTTGTGTCGCCGTGTTCGCCTCGGAGCGCCACCGTGATCGGATCGATGCGCTGCGGGCGGCCGGTGCGCTCGCGGCTCGCTGCTTCATTGGCTGCGGGTCTCCACGGTCCGGTTGGATCGAGCTCGAGGACTTCCGGACCACACAGCCGATCACCGCCCCCGCGGTCACGATCGCTCCCGATGACGAGTGCAACGTGATCTACAGCTCCGGCACCACCGCGTCGCCGAAGGGCATCGTGCATACCCATGAGTGCCGCATGCGCTGGGCCTACGATGTCGCCCTCGCGCTGCGCTACCGCAGCGGCTGCCGCACGCTCTGCTCGCTCGGCCTGTTCTCGAACATCAGCTGGGTCACGATCCTCACGACCATCCTCGTCGGCGGAACGATCGTGCTGCTGCGACACTTCAGCGCGCGCGCCGCGCTGGAACTGATCGAGAATGCGCGTATCACCCATGGAGCGTTCGTGCCGGTGCAACTCGAGCGACTGCTCGCCGAGCCCGAGCGCGGCGCGTATCGCACCGATAGTCTCGAGACCCTGATGTGCTGCGGCTCTCACCTGCCGGCGGATCTGAAGCGGCGCTTCGCGCGCGAGTTCCACTGTGACCTGATCGAGCTCTATGGGCTCACCGAGGGCCTGTTCACGATCCTTCAGCCCGAGGATTTCGAGCGCAAGCTCGAATCGGTCGGGAAGCCGGTACTCGGGACCGACCTCAAGATCATCGGCGAGGACGACCGCGAGCTCGGTGCCGGACAGACCGGCGAGATCGTCGGGCGCGCCGGGGTGATGATGGCCGGCTACCATCATCAGGACGCGGCCAACCGCGAGGCGAGCTGGATCGACTCGGACGGCCGCCAGTGGCTGCGCACCGGAGACCTCGGTCGGCTCGACGCCGAGCGCTTTCTGTACATCGTCGATCGCAGGAAAGACATGATCATCTCGGGTGGCCAAAACATCTACCCGACCGATATCGAAGCGGTCATGCGCGAGCACCCAGCGGTCGGGGAGGTTGCGGTCATCGGCGTTCCGAGCGACCGCTGGGGCGAAACGCCGCTCGCAGTCGTCGTGCTGCGGGAGGGACATCTGCCCACTGAGAGCGAGCTGCTCGAGTGGACCAACGCCCGCGTCGGCAAGCAGCAGCGCATCGCCGGCATCGTCTGGCGCGCGTGCTTGCCGCGTAACCCGAACGGCAAAGTGCTCAAACGCGAGCTGCGCCGCGAGTACGCCGTCATCTGGAGAGGGACGTCACCATGAGCGACTTGGCCGGGGACTATTACTTCAGCAGCGCCGACGGTTTGCGGCTCTACTGCGCCGTGTACGGCACCGATCGGCCCGGCACGGTGCCGGTGCTGTGCCTGCCCGGCCTGACACGCAACAGCCGCGATTTCGCCGTGCTCGCTCGGCGCCTGAGCAGCCGGCGCCAGGTTCTGGCAGCAGACCTGCGCGGTCGCGGTCGCTCCGAGTGGGACGGCGACCCGTCCCGCTATCAACCCGGCACCTATGTGCAGGATGCCTGGTCGTTGCTCGATGCGCGGCGCGTCAGTCGAGTGCTCGTCATCGGAACCTCGCTCGGCGCGCTAATCGGCATGACGATGGCGGCGATGGCGCCCCAGCGCATCGCCGGCTTAGTGCTCAACGATGCCGGGCCCGAGATCGATCCGGTTGGCGCGCGCCGCATCGCCTCCTACGTCGGGCGGCTGCCACAGGTGTCGAGTTGGTCGGAGGCGGCAGCCCAGGCGAAGACCGTATACGGTGCGGCGCTGCCCGGCCTGAGCGACGCGCAGTGGCTCGATTACGCGCGCCGCGGCTACCGCGAGAACGAGGCCGGCGTGCCGGTCGCCGACGTGGACCCAAGGATCGCCGAGGCTTTCAGGACGCCCGCGACCGCAGCGCCCGCCGACCTCTGGACGCTGTACGCTCGCATCAGGAACGTTCCCATGCTGGTGATCCGGGGCGCACTGTCGGACATCCTGAGTGCGACCACGGTCGCGCGCATGGTGCGTGAGCAGCCGCAAGTCGAATGCGTTACGGTCGCCAACCGCGGGCACGCGCCGTTGCTCGATGAGCACGAGTGTGTTGCGGCGATAGACGCGTTTGTTGCGCGGCACGGCTCTCGCGCTCCCTCGCCTGGTCCCGGGTAGCCCGCCGAGCACGGAGCCGCTGGCCGAGCCGAGTCTAACGGGGAGAGCGAACGGCGATGAATCCCGAGCAGGCGAGCTTGCAGGACAAAGTGGCCGTCGTCACCGGCGCCGCGAGCGGCATCGGCAAGGAGATCGCCCGCCGCTTCGCGCGTGCCGGCGCCGCACTGGCCGTCGTGGACCTCGATGGCGCAGGGGCGCGACAGGCCGCGCGGGAGCTGCAGCGCGAGGGCACCGAGGCCCTCGGCCTGGCCGCGGACGTGACGAGCGAGGCGCAGGTCGATACGGCGATCGCGCGCGTCATCGAAACCTTCGGGCGCCTGGATGTCCTCGTAAGCAATGCGGGCATCCAGACCGTCGCGCCGATCGAGACACTCGAATTTGCCGATTGGAAGCGCTTGCTCGCCGTGCACTTGGATGGCGCCTTCCTCACGACGCGCGCGGTGCTCAGACAGATGTACCGGCAGCGCAGCGGCAGCATCATCTACATGGGCTCGGTGCACTCGAAGGAGGCCTCGCTCCTCAAAGCTCCCTACGTCACCGCCAAGCACGGTCTGATCGGCCTCGCCAAAGTCGTCGCCAAGGAGGGCGCACGGCATAGCGTACGCGCGAACGTCATCTGTCCCGGCTTCGTGCGCACGCCGCTCGTGGAGAAGCAGATCCCGGAACAAGCCCGCGCCTTCGGTTTGTCGGAGGAGGCGGTCGTACGCGAGATCATGCTCAAAGAGACAGTCGATGGGGAGTTCACCACCACCGCAGACGTGGCCGAAGTCGCGCTGTTCTTTGCTGCGTTTGCCTCCAACGCGCTCACCGGGCAGTCGCTCGTCGTGAGCCATGGTTGGTGCATGCAATGAGCGGCGATACGCGGGCGCGGCGGGGTTTGCTGCTCTCGCAGGCGTGATCGAGTCGCCACCCTCGAGCACTCTCTGCGCGCTGCGCCCCCACGGGCAGCTCCGCTGATCGACGCCTCGGTGCGCAACCCCGCTTTGTACCTTCAGTAGGCGCTTCGGACTATTCCCGGGCGAAGCCTGCCCGGCGATGATGCGCGACTCGACGAACGGCGCCATCGCCTCTCTTCCGATCGGTCTTCACATGGAGGTTCACCATGCACCCGAGCTTCTCACCCTATGCCCCGCAAGGACTGATGCCGCAATCGTTCATGGGCTTGCCGCAGTTGAGCCCCGGACTGATAGGACCGCAGGGCGCGTTCGGAATCAACGTGCCCCTTGCTTACGATTACCAGGCCCAATCTCCCTACGCGTTCGGCGCAGCGATGAATCCGTACCTGCAGAATCCATTCAGCGCCAATCAGTATCTGCCGAACCCGCAGCTTCTCCAGAGCCCGCAGTTCTCCTACGGCACGCAACCGCAAGGCTTTGCTGTGCACAGTCCGTTCCTGAACTCCGGTAGTCTGAGTGGCTACGCCGGCGGACACATCCCGGCGCAGCAGCTGGTGCCGGTGCTCGCGCAGCTTGCCCAGCAGATCGCCATTCAGAGCCCCCTCATCCAGCAGCTGGGCATCACGCTCCATCAGCTCGCTCAGCAGCTGACCGCGCAGAATCTGCAGCCTCACCTGGGCTCCGGTCTCGGCGCTGGCCAAGTGTTTGGGGCGGCTGTTCAGGGCGGCTATGGCGGGTTCACTCCGCAGGTCCAGGGATGGTGGGGCGGCAATCGGCCACAGACCATTCAGTAGCGGAATCGGTCCCCTGATCGAACGGGGCGCGCCCCGGGGCGGGAACCGCACGACCGCGAGTCGCTGCGGTCCCCGCCTGCCGTGCGCACCGGGGGAAGCGCCCTCAGTGAAGGAGAACTTTCATGGCCCAAGAGAAGGACGAGCGCCCTGGCACGCCACCCCGCAAGACTGACGCCGGTGACGATTCGACGCGCAGAGCCCAGGGCACACCCGGGCGCCCCGGTCTGCGCGACGCGACCGGTGTTGCTAACGGTGGCGAACTGTCGGCGACACCTCCCGGAACACGACGCGAGCACTACATCATTGGAACGCGTACGGTGCTCGATGGGCAGGCGTTCGCACCCGCGCAGGCGCATTCAATGGATGAGGTCGTCGAGTACCTCGGTCGCCAGGAAAATGTGCAGGTCATCAAGCGCCTGAAGCTTGGGAGTGCGCAGCCCTTCACCGCCGGCGGTCGCGGGGTGAGCGAGGTTGTCGTGGCCAAGATCGAGGAGGGCAAGGCGCAGCAGCTGCGGAGCGCCGCGCCTGCCCACCTCGTCATCGAGCGCGACGCATTGCTCTGGTGCGCCGACTACCTGCCCACCCCCTGGAGCATGCCGCTCGGGACGCTGGTGCCGCTGCGCTCCGTTGCGAGCGACATCACCCTGCGGGTGCTTGGCGAGCGCGATCAACCGCTCGCGCGCGCAACGGTCGTGATCGACGGCGGAGGCATCCCGGCGCAGGCGCTGACTGACGACAATGGCATGGCGCGCCTCACGTTCTTCGGCGGCCCCGTCGACGCCGTCCGCACCGTCTTCATCCGCGCAGCCTCCAATCATTGGGATCGTGTGATCGCCGCGCCGCGCCTCACCGCCGGCAGCACCAATACGGTGAGGCTCCGGCCGCTGTCGCAGTCCTTTGCCAACTTTCCGGGCGAGCGCCTGCTCGGCTGGGGCCAGCGCCTGATGGGACTGGATCCCACCCATCACCGCAACTCCGGCAAGGGCGTGCGGATCGGCATCATCGATTCGGGCTGCGACAACTCGCATCCGCTGCTGCGGCACGTCGTGCAGGGCAAGGACTTCACCCCAGGAGCCACCGAGACGAGCTGGACCGAGGATGTCGTGTCTCACGGGACACACTGCGCGGGGCTGATCGCCGCTTCGAGCAGCGCCGAACAGGGAATCTTCGGGTGCGCCCCCGATGCGGAGCTGCACGTGTTCAAGGTGATTCCAGGAGGCCGGGTCAGCGATCTGCTTGCCGCGATCGATGAGTGCATCGAGCGCGAGCTCGATCTCGTCAACTTGAGCGTGGTGACGGATGGGTTCTCGGAGCTACTCAGCCAGAAACTGCAGGAAGCACGACTCAAAGGCATCGCCTGCGTGGGTGCAGTGGGCAATACCGCAGGGCCGGTCGCATTTCCGGCGACGCTACCGAGCGTGATCGGGGTCGCAGCGGTCGGCAAGCTGCGGGAATTTCCGGCCGACAGCTCGCACGCTCTGAGCGTGATCCCGCAGCTGATCGGCAGCGACGACGTGTTCGCCGCGAGCTTCAGCGGCATGGGCACCTCGGTGGCCCTTTCAGCAGCCGGAGTGGGCGTCGTGTCTACGGTTCCGGGCGGTGGTTATGCCGCTGCGGACGGCACTTCGGTGGCCGCAGCTCACCTGACCGGACTCGCCGCGCTGGTGCTCGCTCATCACCCGCTCTTCAAAGAGAGCCTGTTCAGTGCCCGCTCGGAGCGGCGCGTGCAGGCGCTGTTCGAGCTGTTGCGAAGCAGTGCGGTCGTTCGCTACCCCGATCCGCTACGCTGCGGTGCCGGTGTACCCGATCTGCGACGTGTCCCGGGAAGTCCGAGCCTGTCCATGGGATTCGCGCTTCCGGAGACCTCGGGGCGATTCGCAATGCCCCCGCCCCCGGCATGGCCCTCCTCCATGCCCGCGCCCGGAGCCTGGGTGTTCTGGACCTCTTAGTTCGCTTCGAGCGTCGGATTCCCATCCGAGGCGAATGAGGGCCGGAGCGCGCGCGTCCGCAGCAGCGTGCGGACGCGCGCGGCCGCTTCGCCACGGCGATGGACGTTGAGCTTCTCGCAGAGGTTGTGTACGTGGTTCTTCACGGTCGCAGCCTCGATGCCAAGCTTGCGGCCGATGGCCTTGTTCGTGAGCCCGCAGTCGACCAGATGCGCAATCTGCAGCTCGCGTCGGGAAAGCGGGACCGCAGGATGAGAGTACGAGCCGAGCGCATCGTTGCCGGCCTGCGACAGCACGGCCACGTGCCGGTATAGCGATGCGGCCGCACGCGCCGAGCACGGCAACTCATCGCACATGACGCCCTCGAGCACCCGCACGAGATCACAGCTCGCAGCACTCGCTCGCACGTAGCCGGCGGTGCCGGCAGCCGCGAGAGCCAGGATTTCCCCTTCCGACTCCCTCACTCCGAACGCCACGACCCTCGAGTCGGGCGTCGAGGCGACCAGCTCCTTCACGAGCTCCAGGCTCTCGTTGCGCGCTGCATCGAGCAGGACCACGTCCGGGCGCAACCGTGCGCCCTGATCCCCCGCGTGCTGAAGGTCCGTAGTGCTGACCACCGTGACGTCATCGCGCTGTGCGAGGACCGAGTGAAGGCCTTCCTGCACGATGCGCACATCACTCACAATCAGAACCCGCAGCGTCATTGGCATCCCTTTCGCGGTCGCATCCCCTATATACCGCCGAGGCGCGGGAAGTTAAAGGTTTGACAGCGGCTTAGCGTGCAAACTCCGCTGAAACCGTGAACTTTTTCTTGCCCAATGCAAGGTTGAGGCACAGGCTCGGGTGAGCCCCGCCGCGAACCCGCGGCACCGCGCTCATTTGGAGCATGCCCCAAGCGACAGGGAGTCGAGGGTTCCTTGCGGCTCTCGATGCGGCTCGAGAGGCACGAGCGCATCAGCGATCCGTCCGAGCGCGCTCGCCCTCCATGCCGCGAAACTCGACGAAGGAAGTCATCCGCTTCCACAGAAAGTCGCCGTACTGGAACGGCGCGAACCGATCTGGTGGGTCGATCGGCAAAGGTGCAATCGTCGTCTCGGCGCGAGCCTCATAGAAGAACGGGATCGAGTAACGCTCGACTCCGGCGCTCAGCACACGGTGCTCGGTCGCCCGGATACGGCCCGACGACCATTGTTCAAGCACTTGACCAAAATTGACGACCAGGCTCCCTTCGACAGGGGGCACGTCGATCCAGCCCCCATCACGTGATCGGGCCTGCAGTCCTGCGACACCATCCTGCGCGAGCAGCGTGACGAAGCCGGAATCCGTGTGCGGTGCGCCCACGACGTGGCGCAATGGGGACCGCCCGTCCGATATCGCCGCCTCGGGAACCGCTGCGAGCTCGGCATTGCTGCGCGGCGGATAGCGAATCAGTCGCAACGTCGAGAGTCCGCCGCGGAACGCTTCGTCGAAATACTCAGCGGGGAGACCCAGGGTGCGCGCGAGAGAGCGCATCAGCATCCCTGCGATGCGCTCCATCGCCCGATAGTAAGTCGCAACCGCATCGCGCCACCCCGGAATGCGATTATCCTCGGGCAGCGGCGTGCGCTCGCGCAGGGGATCGCGAGCCGACGTGACTCCGAGCCCATGCGCGATGTCGCCACCGAGATCGATCCCTTCCTTGGATGTGAGGTTTCCAGGTTGGAGCGGGAACCAGCCGCGATAGATGTTGCGGTTTTCCGGGGCGAATTTCCGCCGGTAGAGCCGATGTCGTTCGACGCTGTCCAGGCCAAAGATTGTGAGCATGCGCGCGCGCGCCGCCCGCTCGAGCGGCACGTCGGACGACATCCCGCGGATACACGCGAACCCGGTGTCCCGGGCGGCCTCCGCGAGCGCCCGATCAGGGATCAGCCATGCGGCGGGATCAGCCTCGAACAACGCGCCTACGTCGATGAGAGGAATCACCGATGCACGATCGGGGCTGCTTCCGTTCGCCATGATCGAACGTACTCGTGGGTCATCGACAGCATTGAGCGGAGGCGCCGTGCGGCGCGAGCCCTCGCAACGACTTCTTGGCCGCCGTAATCAGCACATATCCAAGCTCGCCCCGCTCGATCGCCTGCGCAGCCGTCCTTGCGAGAGTTCGAGCTGCACCGAGGTCCAGTTCCGGGGCGTTGATCTTTCCGAGCCCCTGCACGATCTCGGCGGCAAGTAGCCGGCTGCGGACTTGCTGTACCAGTTCCCGCAATGCCTCCGCGTGTGGCTCGACCAGCGTCAGCGAGAAGCCGACTTCCTCCAGGCAAGCCACGTACTCCCGAGCCGGCTTCGCGTCGGCAATGCATGCGATCCAGGCAAGCAAACTCCGCAGCTGCGCCCCGAGCTCGGGGGCTCGCGTGAGGTCAGTGATCCCGATACGACCGTCCGCATCCAGCACCCGAGCGAACTCGCGAGCCGCCCGTGCCTTATCCGGAAACGTGCAGAATGCGCACTCGCAGACGAGCGCATCGAAGACGCCAGCCGCGAACGCCAACGAT
This sequence comes from Steroidobacteraceae bacterium, assembly GCA_035523875.1. GTDB lineage: Bacteria > Pseudomonadota > Gammaproteobacteria > Steroidobacterales > Steroidobacteraceae > JASHUC01. Next base: position 27,727 of record DATKPY010000028.1, on the reverse strand, counting down.
TCCGCGTCGCCCTGTTGAAAGCACACCCGGCCGCTCAGGCCCCGCGCCGCCGCATCGGCGTTCGCCGCTGCGACATTCGCCGCGCTGTAATCGATGCCGACCACACCGCAACCGAAGCGCTCGGCGAGAAAAAGAGCGCTGGCACCGCGACCGGAGGCAACGTCCAGCACCCGATCGCCGGCGCCGAGGCTGAGCGTCATCCCAAGCCGATCGGTGAGCGCGAGACCGCCGGGATGGAACGTCTCACCGAGCAACCAGCGCGCCGCCTCGCTCTCGTATGCGCGCGCGCAGCAGTGCTTGAGAATGGGTGCCTCGGCGGCGTCGGTGCGTGGGTGTCCGCTCATCGCCTGCTCATCCTGCGGCCGACCCCTCCACGGCAACCTGCGTCGGCTCCTGGAACGAGAACTGCACTGGGCGGGGCTCGAATCGCTCGCCACTCGCCCGCGCGCGCCGTCGCGCCGGCTCGAGCGCGACCAGCTGCGCGCGCGCCTGCTCGCGATATCCCAGACTGTTGTAGGCGCAGAAGGGGACCTGACGCGCGCCGGGGAGCAGGAACGCCTTGCAACACTTCATGAGATTCTTCTGATTGAACGTCCACGGGTCCATGAAATCCTGCAGCATGATCATGATCATTCGCTCCGCCAGGTCGCGGATGGTGACCGCTTCAGGGATGCCGCACGCCTGGCAGGAGAACTTGGCCTGCTCGGCGGATTTTGCCGAGCCGGCCACGGAAGACGACGACCACAACTGCTCGAGCGCCCGCTTGATCTCCAAGTTGAAATCAGGCACGGCGCGGTTCGTGATGTAGTCGAGGTAATCGTGAACATTCACGATCCGCGGCAACGGCGTGACCTTCCTTCGCGCAGCGAAACCCCCAGCGTCCGCGCGCGAAGGATGGGTCGCAGGTTCGGCGTCCTCGACGAAGGCGTAGGTCACTGCATTACACGTCGGAAAGCAGCACGGGACGGGAACGAAGTCGTCCTGCCGGAACACGCCGCGCGTCTGAGCCTCGATCCAGCGCAACACGTCCGGAATCGTCACCCGCTGCATCGGATCGTGCGCCATGTGGCGGCCCGCGTGAAAGGCGGGTTGAAAATTGATGCCCTTGACTGCCGGGTGCTCGATCGCGAACTCAATGATTCGACCGATCTCGTGCTCGTTGACGCCCCGCTCGATGGCCGGCACGAGCGTCACGGTGAGACCCCGGGCGGCGAGCCGGTCGAGGGCGAGTAGCTTCTCCTCGAGGATATCGGGCTCGCCGCGAATGATGCGGTAGGTCTCGCGCTCGAATCCGTCGAACTGGAAGTAAAGCGAAGGACCGGCGGCGGCGAGCTCGTCGAGGAAGCGGTCGTCGCGCGCGATGCGCTTGCCGTTCGTGTTGATCATGACGAAGGGGATACCGCGTGTTTGAGCGGCCCGCACGAAGTCGATGATCTGCGGGTGGATCGTCGGTTCCCCGCCCGAGAACTGCAGCACTTCGGGTGTTCCCTCGGCGCGCACAAAGGCATCGAGAATCTGCTCGACCTCCTCGAGCGTGAGATTGAACCCGGGTGCCGCCGCCGCGAAGCACAGCGGGCAATTCATGTCGCAGGTGCTGTTCACCTCGATGATTCCCACGCAGGTGTGCTGTTGGTGCTCCGGGCAGAGCCCGCAATCGTGGGGGCAGCCGGCGGCGACCTCGCTCGCGAATGCGAGCGGAATGGTCCCGGGCTTGTTGTAGCGAGCGAGCCGAACGTAGGCGTCGGAGTCAGCGTAGACCAGCGACTCGAACGGGCCGCACTGCGGACAGCGCTTGCGCATGTAGACCTTGCCGTCGCGGAGGATCACCTTGGCATCGATGACCCGCCGGCAAACGGGGCAGATACTGCGGGTCAGCTCATGAAAGACGTGGTCAGCGTCAACCTTGGTGTTCACGGCACGATCCATTGCGCCTCCGCATGGGGCGGCTCGGATGGAACGTAGTGTGGCAGGGCGGAGGAGGAGAGGCGACCCGAATGTTTCTCGGTTCGGCGCGCCGTATGCGCCACCCGCCCGGGCGCCGTCCGATTGCCGCTCACGGTGCGTGCCGCACAACCGGCGATGCTCACGTCATCGCTCCGTTCCGCGTGACCACCGAGACAGTCGCCTCGCGAGCGTGCCCCTGAAGCCGGAGAGCGCCTCCTGGGTGGCCAATTGCGAGGCGAGGAGCTGAATCGCGCTGTTGTACGTGGGGTAGGGATGAATGGTCGCCGCGAGGTCGCGCAGTCGCAGGCGGCTCGCGATCGCAAGCGTGACTTCCGCGAGCGCCTCGCCGGCCCGTTCGGCGACCAGAGTCGCCCCAAGCAGGCGCCCGCGGCGGTTCGCAACGAGCTTGATGAATCCGTCCCGATCGTTCTCGCTCACCGCGCGGTCGACGCGCGCAAGGTCGAGCGAAGCCACGCGAACGGCCCCACCGAAGCGCTCGCGCGCCTGCGCTTCGGTCAGTCCGACACGCGCGACCTCGGGTACCGTGTAGGTCACCTCGGGCAAGGCAGCAGGAACCACGTCGCCTCCTCCGGGCAGCATTGCGTTGCGGACGGCGAGGAACGCCTGCCAGCCGGCGAGGTGCGAGAACTGCGGTCCGCCAATCACGTCCCCGGCCGCATAGATGTGGCGCGCCGTGGTCTGCAGCCGCGCATTCACCTCGATGCCGCGCTCGCCGTAGCGCACCCCGGCGCGCTCGAGCTCGAGCCCGTGGAGATTCGGCGCGCGGCCGACGGCGACCAGCAAGGCCTCCCCGGCAGCCTCTCCCGCCGCAGTTTGTACCCGAACGTGCCCGGCCCCCTCACGCACCGACTCCGCGCGGGCGCGCACGTGCTCGAGACCCTCGCGCGCGAAGGCCCGCGACAAGAGTTCGGAAGCCTGCTCCTCGGCGCGCGGCAGCAGTCGCGGCGCGACGACGGTCACTCTTGCACCGAGACGCTGATAGCACTGCGCGATCTCGCATCCGACCGGCCCACCACCGATGACGACCAGCGAGGCCGGCAAGCGGTCGTTTTCGAACACGTCCCGATAGGTGAGATGAGGGACCCGATCCATGCCGCTCACACGCGGCCGGCGCGGCTCGGCCCCGGTACAGACGAGGACCCGTCGAGCCTGTAGGAGATCGCCCCCGACCTCGAGCGTGTGCGGATCGACGAAGCGGGTGGCGCCGAGTTTGACCGTGAGTCCCTTCGCTCGCAGCGCCTCGGGGGCAGTCGGCGCGTAGATGTGCTCGATACGCCCTCGCAGGTACTCCCTCACCTGCGCAAGATCGATCACGGGCTCACCGACCGTGATGCCGAAGCGGGACGCCGAGCGCACGTTCGCCGCGATCGCCGCGGCCTTCACCAGAGACTTGCTTGGCACGCAGCCCGTCCAGGTGCAGTCCCCACCGATGCGATCGCGCTCAAGCAGCGCGACACGAGCGCCCAGCTTGAGCGCAAAGTCCGCAGCAATGAGTCCGGCGGCCCCGGCTCCGACGATCGCGAGGTCGAATCGCTCAGGCATGATGCCCTCCACTCTCGGCACTCTTGCCGAGGCGTGCTATCCACGACAGCAACGTGAGTGCGAGCAGCGCGAGCCCCACGGTGCCCATGAGCAGACCGTCTACCTGCCACACCGTGCCCAGGGCGGCGGCGAGCAGTGCGCCGATGATCGCGCCGATGCCGAGGAGTACCGAGTACACCCCCATGGCCGCTCCCTTGCCTGCGATAGGGCCAAGGGCCTGCGCCAGCCAGATGAGGGCGGCCGGGGTGAAGCCGCTCTCGACCATCACGAGGAGAGCCGTGATGAGGAGCAGGACGGCGCGGCCGGCGGCGCTCCAGTGTGCAGAGTGATTGAGCGCAAAGAGTGCCGCGCACGCTGCGAGCATCGCGTACAGGGAAGTCCGCAGCGAACCGAGGAGCCGCCCGGGTGCGAGCACGAGACTCCAGAGCAGTACGCCCGAGGCGAACACGGCCGTATAGCCGAGCAGGAGCCAGCCTACGCGCGCCGGTGTGGCGGCGAAGACGCCGACCAGGAACTGGGCGCCGCGATCAGGATTCGTGAGCAGAAAGATCAGTACCGGCCCGAGCCAAAGGCCCACGATCGCGTTGACGCAGAGCCACACGGGCGCGAGGCGACGCACGATCGGATTCTCGAGCGCCTCTCTGAGGCCGTGGCGTGCGCGCAGCGGGGCCTGCGTTCGGCGATCCGTAGCGGTGAGTAGAAATGCCACGGCGCACGCGAGCGCAAGCAACGCGAGGAGCGCGAACCCCATCACGCTCAGGCGCACCCACAGCTCACTCCCGACCAGCCCGCCGAGCGCGAGCCCGGCGAGCATCGACAGCTCGAACAACCCCATCAGTCGTGCCCGGCGGCTCGGCACCTGCTCGCTCGTACGGGTGAGCGCGACCAGCAGTGGTGGAGTCACCGCGGCGAGACCCGTGCCCAGCACGAGCCGACTCGCGAAGAAGAGCGGGATGTTCCCTGCGAGCGCGAGTGCTCCGGTGCCGAGCGCGCTCGCGACCGCACCGCCAGCCATCAGCAGGCGGACTGGAAAAAAATCGGCCGCAAGCCCGAGAGGCAAGGAACCCACGAGCTCCGCGGCGTAGGCCGTCGCGGCGAGGAGCCCCGCGAGGCCAATCCCGACACCTGCGTGCGTGCGGGCGAGCGCCGCCAGGTACAGACCGACCAAGGTGCCGTCCGCGCCTGCGGCAATCCGCAGCAAGGCGTGCGCGAGCACTGCGAGGCCCAGGCGCTCCTTTGCCCCTGCGAACTCACCCGCGGTCACGCTCGGTGCGGTCACGACGGCTCACACGGCGGCGACGTTGCGCGCCACAGTGAACAGAAAGGCAAGAGGAATTCGAATGGCATCGAGCGCTTCGTCGCTGAGACTCAACACGCGAGCGCAGTTCTCCCGTACCGCGTCGGCCACGTCCGAGGGCTGCTCGATAAAGCGGCGCACATAGGCGCGCAACGGCGCGTCACGCGTGAGGATCGCGCGTGTGAGCCACTGCTGTCTATCGAATCTGACCGGACCCCTCGGCACGCTTTCCGCCGATGCTTGGGGGCAACCGTCGCGACTGCGGAACTTTCGTGGGGTTGATCGACCATTTCCCGCGGCCTGCGCTGCAGTGGACTCTCGTTCAGGGCGCTGCGGCTCGCTGCTGGTCGTTCACGAACCGCCCAATCGCGGCGGCGAATGCGAGGCTCGCGGCGGCTTGGCACAGCGCCACGAGAAGCAGTGAGTAGCGCACGTCCGTGTCACCGAGCGAGGCGTGCAGCCTGTCATCCAGCACGCCGACGAGCAGCGGGCCTGCAATCTGGCCGAGCAGCCCCGAGACGAGCACCAGCATCGAGATCGCGACGGCACGCATGCGCACTCGTGCCACACCGATCGCGGCAGCGAAGACCGGCGCTTGATGCGCCAAGGCGAAAAAGCTCATCAGGGCGAATCCGCTCATCCAGGCCGCGTGTCCGCTGCCGAGCAGAAACAGTGCCTCGGCGGGGGCTGCGAACAGGCAGGCGATGGCCGGCAATCGCAGAAGCCAGCGCGGGTCGCGCCGTCCGAGGGCGTCCGTGAGAAAGCCGCCGAGCAGAATGCCTGCACCGCCGCAAAGACCCTGCAGCGGCCCTATCGATGCGGCGACGGCGACGAGCGGCAGGTGGTGGACGCGCATAAGGTACGTCGCATTCCACGTGCTCCCTGCGTAAACGCTCGCGCCCATGAACATCGAGCCGGCGAGAATCAGAGCATAGGTGCGTGATCCGAGAAGGAACCGCACGCTGCCCGCAAGCGAGGCCAGCGGCACGATTGTGCGCTGCCCTTCGAGGGAGCCGCGAACGGGCTCTCTCACCGTAAGGGCGAAAGCGAGCGCCAGCACCAGGCCGGGGAGACCCCCCGCTACGAACATCGCACGCCATCCATGATGCGCGCCGATCCAGCCGGCAATGGGATAAAGGACGAGGGACGCGAGGGAGCTCGCGATGCCAAAGACCGCGAGGGCGAGCGGGCGGCGCGGCTCGCGAAAGAGGTCCGCGATCATCGAGGTCGAGGGTGCGAGGCCGCTCGCCTCTCCCGCGCCCATGAGGAAGCGCGCCGCGGCAAGCTCCCAGATGTTGCCCACGAAGCTCGTGAGCGCCGTCATCAGGCTCCAGAACGCGAAACCGATGGCGATGATGTTGCGCCTGCTCCAGCGATCGGCAAGCCAGGCGATCGGAATCCCCAGCAGCGAGTAGAACAGTGCGAACGCGAGCCCCGAGGCCAAACCTAACGCGGTATCCGAGACGACCAGCTCCCGCTTGATGAGCGGCAGAGCGAGGCCGAGAACCGCGCGATCGAGGTAGTTGAAGGAGGAGATGAGGGTGAGAAAGGCAAGGCTATAGACCGCGTACGCACTCGAGCCCTGCGTCGTTGCCGAGGCTCCAGCGTTCCTGGCCCGGGCTCCAGTCCTCCCGTCCACGCGAGTGCGGGGGTCAGATCGGCCGCTCGCCCACTACCGTCGTCCGCACGAGATGCCGCCGCTCGCCGCGGTAGTCGTGAATGCCACGATGCTGGAGGAAGCGGTTGTCCCAGACGATGAGCGTGTCCGGCCGCCAACGGATCCGGCACTGGTACTGGATGCGCTGCGGGAGCGACTGCAGGTAGGCAAGGAGCGCGCGGCTTTCTTCCTCGCTCCAGCCGACGAAGCGCTTGAAATAGGCCGTGGTGACGTACAGGCCCTTGCGCCCCGTCCGCGGATGCCGCCGTACCGCCGGATGGATGCTCTCGAGCTGGTCCTCTCGGAACGCGTGATGCTCGCGCAGGCGCAGCTGCTGGTCCTTCGGCAACTTGGCATTCTTCGACCAAATGTCCTTCCCCGAATAGACGACCTGCAGACCGTCGAGCATCTTCCTCAGCCCTTCCGAGAGCGCCTCATAAACCAGGTACGTGTTCGCAAAGGCGGTATCTCCGCCGTACTTCGGCACTTCGAGAGCGCGCATCACGATGCAGAGCGGGGGGCGCTCGAGGAACGGGCTGTCGGTGTGGAAGTGCTCGAAGGAGGGCACGACGCTCTCGGGCTCGTCGGCCTCGCGCCTCACCTCCTGCATGTCGGCGTGGCCGTCGTAGTTCGGCGCCTGGGGCAGCTCCATGATCTCCCCGAAGTAGCGCGAAAACGCCTTGTGACGCTCGGGCGTGAGCTTCTGGTCGCGGAACATGATCACGAGGAAGTGCTCGAACGCGAGATTCATTTCGGCCAGGGTCTCGGAATCGAGCGGGCGCGAGCTGTCGATTCCCCGGATCTCGCAGCCGCAGGCACCGGTGAGCGGCTCGACCTCGATGTACCGGAACTGCGGCATCGGGCGACCGGCGACCACGGGGCCGCCAGGATAAGAACGGGTCAGATCCGCGTCTGTGGTTGCCATGGCGTTCCTCCGGTTGCGGCGAGGCTACCACTTGCCCTCCCTCGCGACAAGAAAAGCGGAATCTCGATTCCATTTCACTGCGATTTGAGGCCGCGGACTCGAGCGCGGCGGCGTGTCCGTATAATCTCGTCCGTCAATTCATGCATGTTCGGGTGGGTCATGACGACAGATGCGCAAAGCCGCGGCGCCGGCGGACGGACGCTCGAGCTGTTGCGATGCATCGCATCGGGTGACCGGGAATTTGCTCTCAACGAGCTTGCAGCGCGCGCAGGTCTCGCGCCCAGCACCGTTCACCGGCTGCTCGACCTCTGGGTGCAACGCGACTTGGTGGAGCGCGCCGGTCCCAAGGCCTACCGCCTCGGACCGGAGCTGTTCCGTCTCGCCGCGCTCATCGTCCAGAAGTTCGATCTGCACCGTATCGCTCGACCCTTCCTCGAGGCGCTGTGGCGGCAGTGGCAGGAAACGGCGTCGTTCTGCCTGTACCGGCCCGCGATGCACTCGGCAACGGTCGCGGAGTCGATCGCAAGTCCGCACCCGCTGCAACTCGTGCTTGCGCCATACTCCGAGATATCGCTCGCCTGGGGCTCGCTCGGCCGCTCGATTCTCGCTCAGCTTCCTCCGTCTGAGATCGATGACGTCCTCGCGCACGCCCGCCGCAGCCCCATAAGCGGGCGCCGGCCGCCATCGCGGCGCGCGCTGCGCGGGGAGCTGCGCACCATTCTCAAGCGCGGGTATGCCCTATACGAGGACGAGGCAATGAATATTGCGGGCGTGAGCGCACCGGTGTTCGGCGCGGGGGGAGCTCTCGTTGGCTGCGTCGGTGTGACGATGCCTGCGTCGCGCTTCGGCAGGCCCGTCCGCGAAGCGCTGCCGCGTGCGGTCACCGAAACTGCCGGGCGGCTCAGTACGGCGCTCGGATCCGGCTGAGGAATTTGGCGGGCGTGGGTCGGCGTCGGTCGTCAACACCTATTCTTCTCGAGCGTGCGCCGACGGCTCTGGATTCTTCCGTCGATGGGAAGAGCGAGTGATGCCCTTCTATCGACTCAAGATCGCTCGGCGGCGCAGCATTGAGATAGCGCCTCGCGCAGCTCGGTCAATTTTGGCGGCTTGCCCAACATGCAATCCACGTGCGCCGGTACGTCGCCGTCGGCGGCGAGGCCCAGGCCCCATCCGGTGAGCAGAATGACGGGCGTGGCCGCTGAGGCGGCCTTGACGGCGCCGGCGACTTTGCGTCCATCGACACGAGGCATGCCTAGATCGGTAATCACCACCGAGAAGCGTTTGCCGCCATCGCCCCCGGCGCAGAACATGTCGATGCCTTCTTGGCCCCCCGTTGCGACGGTGACCGCGTGGCCATCGCCCTCCAAAGTGGTCCGCAGCGACTCGAGCAACAACGGATCATCGTCTACGATCAGGATTCGCATCCGCGATAGAGCCGGGGGTGCGGGCCGGACCGAGGTTGCGCCGGCGACCCGGGTGGCGGGCACCGGGAATCCCAGGCGGATCGTGGTGCCCTTGGTCACTTCGCTTTCGATGTCGATCGCCGCGCCATGCCGCTGCACCATTCCGTACACCATTGCGAGCCCGAGCCCGGTGCCGCGCTCGCCTTTGGTGGTAAAGAACGGTTCCAGACATTTGGCGCGGGTTACCTCGTCCATGCCGATGCCCGTATCGGATACCTCCACGTCGACGCGCGGTTGCGCCGAGGACCGCCGTGAAGCGGTGCCGCCGGAGTCGAATTGGGTCCGCAGGGTGAGAGTTCCGCCACTCGGCATGGCATCCACGGCATTGAAGATGAGATTCGTGAGGGCATCGCGAATCTCGCTTTCGAGCCCGAGGACGGCCGGTGCGTCCGCGGCGAGCTCGGTCTGCAAGCGAATGTCGATGCCGTGCTGCCGCGACATGTCGCTCCATCGCGCGCGCGTCAGATCGACGGCTTGCTGCACGAGCTTGTTCAAATGCACGGCCGCCAACGCGGTCTCGGGTTCGCGCTTGCGGTAGAACTCCCGCATTCTTCCGACCGTCTCGGCCACATCTCCGATCGCCTGCTGGATCGTTTGCAGGTACTGGCGGGCGCGCGCGCTCAATCCGGGCTCCGTCTCCAGCAGCGACTCGGTATACAGCGCCACGGGCGATATGGCATTGTTGATGTCGTGGGCGATGCCACTCGCCATCTGTCCGAGTGACCGCAGGCGTTCCTGCTGCATTACAACTTGCTGCGTCTGGCGCAAGTCCTGGTACGCGGACTGCAATGCGCCGTAGAGTTGGCTCTGATGTGCTGCAAGCGCGGTGTGCTCGCTCAACTGCCGCAAGAATTCGCAGTCGGCGCTGCTGAAGCTGCCGGGCTCGCGGCGTGCGACCAGTAAGGCGCCAAAGAGGCTGCTTTCCGTGAGCAGCGGGGCGATCACGAGCGAACGCAGCCCGTTGCGCGCCAAGCGTTGCGCCAAGGGGAAGCGCACCTGTTCCAGGTCCGGCTCGTAGATGAGCTGCCCGCGCAGGCACCGCGACACGCCGTTCTCATCGGCGTCGATTCGCGCCTGCTCGGTCATCGCGAGCTCCAGGGAAAGTGGCTGGCTGCGCAGCCCGCCGCTCATGACCGTCAGCAGCTTATCCACCGGGTCGTAGCGGCACACGCAGCCGAAATCAATCGGGAGCTGGTCCTCCAGAGTCCTGACCACTACTTGGAAAATGCTCGGCAGGTCCTGGCGCTCGCCGATGGCATGCGTGATCTGCTGCAGCAAGCTCAGCCGCTCGAACTGCGATTGCACTCGGCGCTGTGCGCTGCGGCGGTCGATATCGGTCCGATGCAGGGACTCGGCGTTGGCCCATATCAGTGCGCCAAAGACGATGATATTGGACAGCGCGAAAATCGACACGCCGGCTTCTGTGTCGAGCCAGCCGGCACGCTGGCCCTCGAGCGCCAACCAGCCGAGCACGACCGGGGCGAAGATCGCCGCCGGCACCAGTCGCCGGGCGATCACACCTCCGGCGCTATCGCTCAGCAATAGCGCGACTAGCCCGCCGTCCGCTCTGGTGCTGAGAATGCCCGCGCTCAGAACGAGGAAAAGCATCGCCGTATGCAGCGCCATCTTCGTATAGGGCAAGAGCGGCGCGCCGCCGTAGATATAATGACTGAACCCGAGCCAAGCCGTCATCGCTGCGAGCAGGCAAGCCGTTTGGAATGTGCCGAAGAAGCGCGGCGTGGATGCCAAGAGCAGTGCGGAGCCGAGCAGCAGAAAGCCGAATCCGGTTGCGGGCGCCATGAGGCTGAGGGCGCCACCGCTCGCCGCCGGTGACGGGTCGCTCAGGCCGAGCTGATCGAATGCCAGATTCCAGCCGAACCCGTAGTCACACAGCCGGTACACGCCAATCAGCGCAATGGCCCCGCCGCCGATGCTGAACCATCGGCGACGGGCGCCGCGGCGGAGCTCGAGCGAGCCTCCCGGGTCAGTCGAACCGGCTCCGACCCAAAGGGCGACGCCCGCGAGCGCAAACGTCAGTGCGGTGAGCGGCGACATCCGCGTGAGCCCGGGCAGTACGCTGGTTAGCGCGACGATGCCGAGTTTCCAACCCAGCAGCACCGCCGCTCCAGCGACAGCCGCGACGACGCCCGCTGTCCGGGTCAATGCTGCGGCGTGCCGCCAGGATGATGCCGCGGTCCCCGTCGATTCTCGTTCACTCAGCGATGGCGGCACACGGGATCCTTGCAGACGGCCGATCGAATCGCGAGGCGAATAGCTCCTGACGCCCGCTTGCAATGATGCGCCACTATCCCGCCAGCAAGGCGATCTCGGTCTGTTTCTGTGAAACCGCGCATATCCGAACGACCACCGAAGGGCACACGTCGCGCTCGCGGCGGGAGGTTCCGAATCAACTCGATTTTTGCGCAGAATGATCGCGGGGCCGCGCATGGCGCCACCGACCGGCATCGTCGCTGGATCAGCGGGGCAGCGGTCGCGCTCTTAAGACCATCGAGCGACTCCCACCCTCAGAGTGTGACGCGGGTCCGCATAGGCCAAGCCAGAGAAATTCCGCCGTGAGCATCGCTTGACCGTTACTCAGGCACTACCGGGTGCGCAATTGCGCAGCGATTTTGGCCTGCGCAAGAGTGAATGCGGGCTGAGGCACTCGAACCCCCCACCGACGGTTTACAACACCGGTGCGGCGTGCGGATCGCGAGATCGGCGCGGCGCAAGCATCCGGTCAAGGGAGGATCAGGAGCGAAACAAGCGCGAGTACTGCGTCTCGTGCAGGGCGCTCGCGAACCCCTGAGCCCAGGCGCCGAGCCCGATGTCGGCATCGGTCAGTGCCTGCGCGCGCGTGACGATCGTCGGAATCGCCCCGATCAGTTGCCCGAGCACCCGCTGACCGGCCGATTGCCCGAGCGGCACGAGCTTCACCGCGGCGAGCACCTCGTTCTCGCTCCACGCCCACAGATACCCCGTCAGCATCGCGGTCGCGGGAATGTGCCACCGCGCGGCCGCCAGGGAGAAAAGAGTCGCAAACGCGGTATCACGCTGCAGCCAGCGATCGGTCTCGATGACTTGCAATTCCTGCAGCACACGTGCGAGTGCATGACCAAGCTGACGCTCCTCCGCTCGCAGCTCCGCGGTGTCGCGCGCGGCAATGAGTCGCAAGTTCCAGTGCTCCACGGCGGCGGAGTCACGGTTCATCCACGCCGCGTGCAATCGCGCGAGGATAGGCAGATCGAGGGTGCCGAGCGTCCGCTGTGCGAGACCACGGAGCCACTCGTGCGTCGTCGCCTCATCGAAGATCCAGCCCGCGTGTACGGCATACTCGAGACCCTGCGAGTACGCGTAGGCGCCGACGGGAAGCGCCGGGCTCACGAGCTGCAACAGGCGCAGCAGCGCACCGGGGTCGGACTGTGTCCAGTCAGCCGTGTTCGTGTCCCGAGTGATCGGCACGCGCGTGCGTCCCATAGGCGCCCGCCTCGGGCTCGAATGGTGCCCATTCGACGCACACTTCCAGCCCGAATCCCCGCACCATCGCATCGAGCACGTGATCGTGCTCGTAGCGGAGCCAGCCGTCCCCAATCTCGAGCGCGACGTGGCGGTTGCCCAGATGGTAGGCAGCGCGCGCGAGCTGCGTGCCGTCGCAGCCGCGCACCGTCGAGACCTCCTCGTCCGCCGCCGCGACATCGATGATGCGACCGTCGGGTGCGAGCAGCTGATCTCCGCCGCGCAGTATCTGGCCGCGAGCGAGCTGCACGCCTACCGGCTCACCGGTCTCCAGCTGGGCGCGGAAACGGCTCCGACGGCGCTGGCCGAACGGCAGGACCAGTCTCGCGTTCGCCGCGCCGCGCTCCGCGAGCCGCTTCGAGAGAATCAGCATCGAAGCGCTCCGGGCGGATCAGAAAAGAAAGTAGCGCTGCGCAAGGGGCAGCTCGCGCGCCGGCTCGCAGGTGAGCAGCGTGCCGTCAGCGCGAACTTCGTATGTCTGCGGATCCACCTCGATCGTGGGCAGGTAATCGTTCAGGATCAGATCGCCCTTGGTGAGCGTGCGAGTCTTCGCAACGGCGACCAGTCGCTTGCGTAATTGAAGGCGCTCGCCGACGCCGGCATCGAGTGCCGCCCGCGACACGAAGCTCACGGAGCAGTGCGCGCGCGCGCCCCCGAGCGCGGCGAACATGGGCCGATAATGCACCGGCTGCGGCGTCGGAATCGAGGCATTCGGATCGCCCATCGCTGCCGCCGCGATCATGCCTCCCTTGACGACCAGCGCCGGCTTCACGCCGAAGAATGCCGGCCGCCACAGCACGAGGTCGGCGAGTTTGCCCACCTCGATCGATCCGACCTCGTGTGCGATGCCATGCGTGATCGCCGGATTGATCGTGTACTTGGCGACGTAGCGGCGCGCACGGAAGTTGTCGTGCCGCGCTGTATCCTGCGGCAACGGCCCGCGCTGCACTTTCATCTTATGCGCTGTCTGCCAGCTGCGCGTGATCACCTCCCCGACGCGCCCCATCGCCTGCGAGTCGGACGAGATCATCGAGAAGGCGCCGAGGTCGTGCAAGATATCCTCGGCGGCGATGGTCTCGCGGCGAATGCGCGATTCGGCGAAGGCCACGTCCTCGGGAATGCTGGCGTCCAGATGATGGCAGACCATCAGCATGTCCAGATGCTCGTCGATGGTATTGGACGTGTAGGGTCGGGTTGGATTGGTTGAGGACGGCAGCACATGAGCTACGCCGCACGCCTTGATGATATCCGGAGCATGTCCGCCTCCGGCGCCCTCGGTGTGATAGGTGTGAATCGTCCGACCTTTGAAGGCGGCGATGGTGTCCTCGACGAAGCCGCTTTCGTTGAGCGTGTCCGTATGGATCGCGACCTGCACGTCATAGCGCTCGGCGACCGCCAGACAGTTGTCGATCGCAGCGGGCGTGGTGCCCCAGTCCTCATGCAGCTTCAAGCCGATTGCGCCTGCCTCGATCTGCTCCTCGAGAGCGCGCGGCCGGCTCGCGTTGCCCTTGCCGAGCAGTCCGAAATTGATCGGCAGCTCCTCGAGCGCTTGGTACATGCGCGCGAGGTGCCACGGCCCCGGCGTGCAGGTCGTGGCATTTGTACCGGTTGCCGGGCCCGTGCCGCCGCCCAGCATGGTCGTGATGCCGCTCATCAGCGCATGCTCGACCTGTTGCGGGCAGATGAAGTGGATGTGGGCGTCGATCGCACCGGGGGTCATGATGAGCCCCTCACCGGCGATCGCCTCGGTGGCGGCCCCGATCACGATATCGACACCGGGCTGAATGTCCGGATTGCCTGCCTTACCGATCGCGGCGATGCGTCCGTCCTTGATGCCTACGTCGGCCTTCACGACGCCCCAGTGATCGAGCAGGAGAACGTTTGTGATGACCGTATCGACCACGGCGTCGGCTGTGCGCTGGCTTTGACCCATGCCATCGCGGATCACCTTGCCGCCGCCGAACTTGACCTCCTCGCCGTAAGTCGTGTGATCACGCTCGACCTCGATCCAGAGGTCCGTGTCGCCGAGGCGCACCCGATCTCCGACGGTTGGGCCGAACATCTCGGCGTAGGCGGTGCGAGCGATGCGGCTCATCGCAGGGGGCCCATGATGAGTCCCTGAAAGCCGTACACGATGCGATCGCCGCCGAGCGCCACCAGATCGACCTCGCGCTGCTGGCCCGGCTCGAATCGAACAGCGGTGCCGGCGGGAATGTTCAGCCGGAAGCCGCGCGCCAGCTCGCGGTCGAACACCAGCGCGCGATTGGTCTCATAGAAATGATAGTGCGATCCGACTTGAATGGGTCGATCACCCGTGTTGGCCACCGTAATGCGCCGCGTCGCGCGTCCCGCATTGAGCTCCAGCGCGCCCGCGACCGTTTCGATCTCTCCCGGAATCATCTCGTGTTCCCCCGTGTGCTCATCACGGAATCGGTTGATGGACCGTAACGAGCTTGGTGCCATCGCTGAACGTCGCCTCCACCTGAACCTCGGCGATCATCTCGGGCACGCCCTCCATCACGTCCTCCCGCCGCAGCAGCGTGCCGCCATAGCCCATCAGCTCGACCACCGAGCGGCCCTCGCGCGCACCCTCGAGGATTGCACCGGTGATATACGCAATCGCTTCCGGATAGTTCAGCTTGAGGCCTCGTGCCTTACGCCGCTCGGCGAGCAGTGCGGCGGTGAAGAGCAGCAGTTTGTCCTTCTCTCTCGGAGTCAATTCCATCGGCGAAACCTCAGGTGGACCAGATTCGGGGGGCATGTGCGCTGCGACCGAGCAACGCGGGCCGCAGCGAACCCCAGGCCTCGATGAAGGCTGCGCGTAGACGATCGGCGCGCCGCGCGCGCGCGCGACCACACAGTACGTGATCCACCAGTGTCCACGCCACCACGAGCTCCGTGCCCGAGCACTGCGCCGTTGCGCTCCTCGCCTGCTCGAGCTCCGGCGGTCCGGCGGGATACGCGAGCCAGCTCCCGAAGGCGGCATGCCCGGCGAGTCCCCACATCGCATCCGCCGATACACCGTCGAAATGCATCCGCTCGATCCACAGCGGGTGCCCGCCGCGCCAAAGCTCGATGCCCTGGTGCACCCGGCCGCTTTCGAATCGCCGCGACTGAGCGGGCAGCCCAAGGCAGCCGATCTCCCAGCCGATGAAGCGTGACTCGCCGGTGAGATCGATGCGCGTGCTCACCTCGACGATCGCGCAGGGGTAGTAGAGATTCTCGAGAGGCAGCCACTCGAGCTCGCCGTGGTCGATTTCGAATCGTTGCGCCAGGCGGCCGGCACGGTTCCCATCGGGGCTGCGGTAGAACTTGCCGGCCGCCGCACTGGTGAGCAGCGTGCGGGCCTGCGGCGCCACGCGCACGGTGAGCGAAAGCTCATCGCCGCTCACCACACCACCGGGCGGATGGACGATGTACGCGTGACAGGGTCCGGCAGTCTCCAGCTCGGGCTGGAAGACGCGCTGAACGAGCAGCGGTCCCTCGTGCGAGCGCCGCACGAGAATCGTGCGCCGGTCCGATCGCTCGAAATCCAACTCGAGCCGAGCTTCCCATGGGTCGTGTACGCGTGCGGTACCCAAATCAGGCGTCGGCCGCGGCGCTCTCGAGCAGACCCTCGCGCAGGATGAAGCTCGCCACCTGCTCGAGGCCATGGCCCGTCTTGAGGTTGGTGAACACGAACGGTCGCTCTCCGCGCATGCGGCGTGTGTCGTGCTCCATGACTTCGAGCGAGGCGCCGACATAAGGCGCAAGATCGATCTTGTTTATGATCAGCAGGTCGGACTTGATGATGCCGGGTCCGCCCTTGCGCGGGATCTTGTCGCCCGCAGCGACATCGATGACATACAGCGTGAGGTCTGAGAGCTCCGGACTGAAGGTGGCCGCCAGATTGTCGCCGCCGCTCTCGATGATGATCAGGTCGAGCGCCTCGAATTGCCGCATGAGGCTGTCAATCGCGGCAAGGTTCATCGATGCGTCCTCGCGGATCGCGGTGTGCGGGCAACCGCCCGTCTCGACCCCACAGATGCGCTCGGGCGGCAGTGCCTCGCTGCGCACCAAGAACAGCGCGTCCTCGCGCGTATAGATGTCATTCGTCACCACGGCGATCTGGAGACGGTGGCGCAAGCGCTTGCAAAGCGCATCCACCAAGGCCGTCTTGCCCGAGCCGACCGGACCGCCAATTCCGACGCGCAACACGTCACGCGAAGTCGCTGTTGGCATGAGCCTCATTAGAGCATAGACCGGCGGTGCGTCTAAAGAAGGCTCGCGAGCGCGCCTCTCGAGGAGGTTCGGTTCGTGCGTGTAGTCCGCGTGCGCGTTGAGCAGTTGCTGCGGCACACGCGAGTCCTGGAACGTCTGCCTCGGCGGGAACACACCGCATCCCTGCCGGCGCCGGGACCGGAGAGGAAGTGGGCAGCGACGCACAACTCGGTGCCGGCGATTGGCGGCGGCACAGACTGCGGACTCCGCGTACGAAGATGGAGCATTGCGTGTGCGGAGTTGGTGCGTGCCGTCGCGGCAACAGCCCGGAGCGGTTGTGACTGCCGCACACGCACTTCGATCCGAAACCGACCCCTTGCCCGGGTAATTCCCTGCTTTCAGCCCAGTCGTCCTCTGACGGTAGTCCGTCGTCATCCCCACTGCCGGGTCAAAAGGCCTGCCTACCGAGTCGGTGCGACTGCTGTGCACGATTCTTGCACGACTGAACCTAATTGGTGCCCAGATCAGGCTTCTGGTGCCAGAAGAAAACCAAACGGGGGATGGGAAAATGAGGCGACGCTCGTGGATTCACGGTTCGGTCATCGTATCTTGCGCAATCATCACTGTTAGCCATGAGGCCCTTGCGCAGCAGACCGCGGCAAACCCCGCGCCTACGGCAAACGCCTCTCCCTCAGCCACTGCAGGCGCCGCACCCACTCAGGCGGCGACAAACGCCTCGCCGCCACCCGCTCCGGCGAGCGCACAGGGACAGGCCAATCTCGATGAAGTCATCATCCACGGCATCAAGCGCGGCGACCTGATCCTCCCGACTACGGTCACGTCGAATTCGGTCTACGGCCTCGATCTGGACGTGATGGACGTGCCACGCAACACGACCGTGATCTCACAGGCGCAGCTCTCTGCCCTCAACATCCAGAATCCGGGAGGTTTTTCCTATCTGACATCGAGCAGTTACTCGGACTCCTCCTTCGGACAGCCGAACGTGCCGCGCATCCGTGGCCAGTATGCCGACATGTTCTTCAATGGGATGCGCGATAGTTTCACGCTCAACGGCTACGGTGCCCCGATCAGTTTCAACAGCGTCGATTCCATCGATATCGTCAAGGGCCCGGCGAGTGTCCAGGCGGGGCCGGGGGCGGGAGTGGGAGGAGCGATAGATATCACCACCAAGATGCCCTCGCTCACGAAGTCGTTCGTGAACTTCAGCCTGGAAGGCGACACTCAACAGAAGCGGATCGCGGCGGTCGATTTCGGCGCTCCGCTCTCAGCGACTACGGCCGCACGCGTGAGCTTCACGAGCACGGATAGCGGGAGCTACTACGACGACATGTTCTTCCATCAGCAGTCGGCCTATGTCGCACTGCTCAGCCAGTTCACGTCGCAGTACAGCGTTCTGTTCAATGTAGACTTCGTCGATACGAAGTACCGCGAGAACGACGGCATCAATCGAATCGACCAGAACCTCATCGACACCGGCAACTACCTCACGGGTGCCCCGGCGCCCGATACGATCTCGGGATTCCTGACTCCCGTCTATCTCAGTGGCGCAACCACCGTTCTCAACCCGCGCACCATCATCGACGAGCCGCCGGGCACCGGAGCGCATGCACAGCACATCAAGGCACAGCTCATCCAGACGGTCAACGCCTCGGATGACTGGACTATCGTCAACAATACGTTTTACGACTTCCTCAACCGCTACAACCAGATCATGGCGTACTACGCCGATACCGCTAAGGACAGCTTCACCGTCGAGAACAAGACCGACATCCAGACCAAGTTCTCAATCGGCGCGGTCACCAACTCCATCGACGGGGGAATTACTTTCCGCTTCGCGCACGTGTGGGACGTCCAGAACTACATCAACGAGCCGGTCAGCGTGTACGATCTCTCCGCAAGCCCGCTCAGCTGGGTCTTTCCATCGGCCCTGCAGGAGCCGTCCGGCGCGTTCCCGTACTATGCGGCCTTCGGTCACTTCCAATGGGGATCACCGGGACGCAATGCATACTTTCTGAACGGTAGCGTCGACCAGAACCTTCAGGACGGAGCGATCTTCCTCGAAGACCGCATGGTATTTTCACCGCAGTGGAGCGTGCTCTACGGACTGCGCGGCGATCTGGTGCAGTTGAACTACTCCGACCCGCTCGGGGGCCCCGGGCTGTACGACGGCCTCCCGCAAAGCGCGTCCACCGCCTGGTATGGCTTGCGCAACGGAAACATCAGCGTGGTGTACAGCCCCACGGAGCATGTCTCCGCGTATCTCACCTACAACAACGCACAATACGTCTTGCCGACCGCCAATGACGGTGCGGTCGCGACGTGGGGCGAAAGCCCGAGCAGCCAGTTGCAGCAAGACACGACGCTCGAGGAAGCGGGGATGAAATTCGACCTGCTCGATAAGTCCCTGTTCATATCCACGGCAATCTACAACCAGACGCGCGCCGTCCCCATCGGGGTGGGGCTCTCCAATACCGTGGCCCATATCAAGGGCGCCGAATTCGAGCTCAATTTCCAGCCTAATCCACATTTTTTCGCCACGGCGAGCTATTCCTATCTGCACACCATCATCAATACGCCGTCAACCCTCATCGCGCCCGGTTACTTCTACAACTTTCCCGCGGAGCCCGGTTTGAACGTCGACGGCGCCGGCACCCTGGCCGTGTACCAGCCGAACCAAAGTCTCTTGGATCCCGGGGTGCCGCAGCATCTGTTCAATGTTCTGGTGAACTACAAGCATCCCTCGGGCTTCGGCGCGCAGGCGAACCTTCAGGTCACCGGCCCGATCGACACGACCCAATCAGGCTATCTCAATATCGCCGCAACCAATGCCAACGCAGCCGCCGATGGCTTGGGAACGTTGGTCGGGCCGGGCGGCACCGTGCCGCTGTCGGTGGTGAGCGCGAACGGGTACTACACCTCGCCGCAAATTCCCTGGCAGTTCACGGTGAATGCAGCGGCCTTTTACAGCTTCTCTCACTATCTCATCAAACTATCGATCTATAACCTCACGAACGAGCGTAACCTCCTCAACGACATTCCGTTTTACGGCAACGATTTTCTCACGCGGGAGCCGCCGCGCAGCTTCGATCTAAGCTTCAGCGGCAGGTTCTAGGAACGCCCCGGCAACCGGAAGGGGTGATTCGTGAGCCAGTGCTGCGCGATTTCCACGCGCCGGCACACCCACACCTGCGGCCGCTCGAGGATGTAGTCGAGAAAGCGCTCCACGGCCGTGATGCGCCCGGGTCTGCCGATGATGCGGCAGTGCAATCCGACCGAGAGCATCTTCGGGGCGTCGAGACCGTCCGGATCGCCCTCATGATAGAGCGAATCGAACGCGGCCTTGAGATAGTCGAAGAACTGCACGCCCGAATTGAATCCCTGTACCGTCGCGAATCGCATGTCGTTGGTGTCAAGCGTGTAAGGCACCACCAGATGGGGCACGTGGTGCGCCTTGCCGCTCGCATGCACCGCCACTTCGGTCCAGTACGGCAGGTCGTCCGCGTAGGAATCGGCGTCGTAGAGTAGTCCGCCGTGCTCTACGAGCAGGCGGCGCGTGTTTGGGCTGTCGCGGCCCGTGTACCAGCCCTGCGGCAGGCTGCCAAACGTATCGCGCAGAATCGCGAGCGCCTCGGCCATGTGTGCCCGCTCGGTCTCCTCGTCGATCAGTTGGTAGCTGATCCAGCGCAATCCATGGCAGGCGATCTCGTGGCCGAGCTCGCGGAAGGCGGCCGCAACCTCGGCGTTGCGATGGATCGCCTTGGCGACGGCGAACACCGTCAGTGGCAATCGGTAGCGCTCGAAGAGCCGCAGGATGCGCCAGACACCCGCTCGCGACCCATACTCGTAAAGAGACTCCATGCTCAGGTGACGCATGGGATACGGCTGAGCATTGACGATGTCCGACAGGAACACCTCCGATGCAGAGTCGCCGTCGAGCACGCAGTTCTCTGCCCCCTCCTCGTAGTTCAGGACGAACTGCACTGCGATCCTCGCGCCTTGCGGCCAGCGAGCATGCGGGGGGCGAGGTCCGTAACCGACGAGATCGCGCGGATAACCGGGAGTATCGCGTGAGGAGGACATCGCCGATCACCCCAACGCCGCGAGCACGGGGTCGATCAGCGTGGACGTACCGATGCGAAAGCTCGCGGGCGTTGCGCTGTCGGGCCCGAAGCGCTCTTCGTACAGGTCCAGGTAAGCTGCTGCGTCGGCAATTCCGCCGAGACCCCCCGAGGGCTTGAATCCCACCGCAATCCCGCGCCGCTTCGCGGCGGCGATGACATTCAGCATGACACCCGCCGCACGCAGCGTCGCTCCCGGCTGCGTCTTGCCGGTGGACGTCTTGAGGAAGTGAGCACCGCCCTCGACCGCCAATTCCGCCGCACGGCCGATCCGCTCATCGGAGCCGAGCTGCCCGGTCTCGAGGATTACCTTGAGCAGTCCGCGCTCACCGCAGGCGGCGCGGCAGGCACGTACCAGCGCAAGCCCGATCGCATCATCCCCTGCGAGCAGCGCGCGATACGGGAACAGAACATCCACCTCGTCGGCACCGGCCGCGATCGCTGCGGCCGTCTCGGCGGCCGCGGCCGTAACGTCATCGGCACCCGCTGGAAAATTGGCGACCGCGGCGACCGGCACGCCCGTGCCATCCAGGCAGCGGCGCACTGGACCGATGAAGCGCGGCCAGATGCATACTGCGGCGACTTTCCCCGCCGGCGTGCACGCGCGTGCCGTGAACGCCGTGACGGACGCCTCGGTATCGGTGGGGTTCAGGCTCGTCAGATCGATGAGCCCGAGAAGGCGCCGCGCCAGCTGCGGCTCAGTCCGTCGCATACTCATTACGGCTCTCGTGCCGGAGTCTTGCCATCCGGTGCGCCAATTCAGTGCAGGTGCATCCTCGGCAGGGCTCAAAAGTAAGCCATAACGGCACTCCCAATCAAATTCTGCCGAGAGCCGTCGTTCGCCCAACGCGTATCGCGCTAGCATGGAGACCCACGCCGGAGTTCGGGATGACGAGCGAGATCGGAAACGAGCGGGCGTTTCTCGGAAACGCGCTGCACGCGCCGCGTTGCGGTGATCTGGAGCTGCTGCGTGATGCGCTCATCGTCGTCGACAACGACGGGAAGATCGCCGCGGTGCATGCTCAACCCTCCGCCGCGCGCGACCGACTCGTGCAGCGCCTCACCGCCGACAATGCCTTGGTGCGGTTGCGCACCGATCAGTACCTCCTGCCAGGGCTCGTGGATCTTCACATCCACGCACCGCAGTGGCCGCAGCTCGGCAAAGCGCTCGAGCTGCCGCTCGAGGAGTGGCTCCAAGCGCACACCTTTCCGCTGGAGGCGCGCTACGCGGATACCGCCTACGCGCAATCGGTCTACGGCTCCCTGGTCAGCGCACTTCTCGCCAATGGCACGACGACCGCGGTGTACTTTGCCTCATTGCACCTGCCGGCGACGCAGATTCTGGCCGACGTCTGTCTGGCGAAGTCGCAGCGAGCGTTGATCGGGCGCGTCGCCATGGACGATGCCCACGTCTGCCCCGCCTACTACCGCGACTCCTCCGCGCAGCAGGCCGTCGAGGAGACGCGCGCCTTCATCGAGTACGTGCGTACAATGCCCCGCAACCGTGCTCGAATGATTCAAGCCGTCGTCACGCCGCGCTTCATTCCGGGGTGCTCCGACGAGCTTCTGCATCGGCTCGCGACGCTTGCCGCCGAGAGCGGCTGCCACATACAGACCCACTGCTCCGAAAGTGACTGGGAGCACGAGTTCGTGCTGCGTCGCTGCGGTCGCACCGACACGCAAGCCCTCGATGGGTTTGGGCTCCTCACGAGGCGCTCGATCCTAGCGCATGGCAACTTCCTGAGTGACCCCGATCTCGCGACCATCGCCGAGCGGGGAGCAGCGGTGGCGCACTGTCCGCTCTCGAATGTCTTTTTTTCCGATGCGGTGTTTCCGCTGCAGCGGGCGCTCGCGCAGGGCTTGCACGTGGGGCTGGGCACCGATATCGCCGGCGGTGCCAGCCCCTCGATCCTCGCGAACATTCGCCATGCCGTGGTCGCATCGCGCACGCTCGAGTCGGGCGTCGATGCGCGAGAGCGCCGTGCCGAACGGCGCCGGCCGCACTCCCGAGTGAGCGTCGCGACGGCCTTTTGGCTGGCGACAGCCGGAGGTGGTCTTGCCCTCGACCTCCCGGTCGGTATTTTCCGCGAGGGCTTCGAGTTCGACAGTCTGCTCATGGATGCCGGGGCACTGGACAGCGATCTGCGCGTCGACGGTTCCGATTCCCCGCACGAGATTCTCCAGAAGATCGTCTGGCACGCCGCCCGCACGAACATCCGCGCCGTGTGGGTCGGCGGCCGATGTGTGCACGGGCAGGAGCCGAGCGGGTGAGTCGCTCAGAGGGTGAGCGCATCGCGCTCGCTGGCATCGATGACGGCCGTCCAGCGGCGTTTGGCAACCGAGTCGAGAAACGACGCCTCGATCGAGTTGCGTGCCAGGGTCGCGAGCTGCGCGCGCGTGAGCGCGAGCGCGCGCTGCACGGCGAGATAGTTCTCGAGGAGATACCCGCCGAAATAAGCGGGGTCGTCGGAGTTTACGGTCACGCGCAGGCCCGCCTCGAGCAGCCGCTTCAGGTTATGGTGCTCGAGAGAGTCGAACACCCCGAGCTTCACGTTCGACAGGGGACACACCGTCAGGGCAATTTGCTCGCGGACCAGTCGCTCGATGAGCGCGGGCTCCTCCTCACAGCGCACGCCGTGATCGAGCCGCTGCACGGCGAGAATGTCGAGCGCCTCGTAGATGTAGGCTGGCGGGCCCTCCTCCCCAGCGTGCGCCACGGTAAGCAGGCCGTGCTCGCGCGCACGCGCGAACACCGCGGCAAACTTCGAAGGCGGATGGCCGACTTCCGAGGAATCGAGCCCGACCGCGCAGATGGCCTCACGGTGCTCGAGCACCTGATCGAGCGTGCGCATCGCCGCGGCGGCGCTCAAGTGCCGCACGAAGCAGGCGATGAGCCGGTGCGTCATACCGAAGCGGCGCTCGGCCTCGGTGAGCGCTCGACGCAGGCCCTCGACGACGGTGCCAAAAGCAATGCCGCGTGCCGTGTGCGTCTGTGGATCGAAGAAGATCTCCGTATGGACGACCCCCTGCCCATGAACGCGCTGCAGGTAGCTCAGGGTGAGGTCGTAGAAGTCCTCCGCATCCCGGAGCACTTCCGCGACGGCATAGTACAGGTCGAGGAACGACTGCAGGTCGGCAAAATCGTACGCGGCGCGCAACGCATCCACGCTAGGATATGGCAGCGCCACGCGATGTTTCCGTGCAAGACGGAATGCCAGCTCTGGCTCGAGCGTTCCTTCGATGTGCAGGTGCAGTTCTGCCTTCGGCAGAGCCCTCACGTACGCTTCCGTCGATGTCATGCGGCTTCCTAACTGAATCGAGTGGAACGAAGTTTGCAATTAATTCCGCATCGTCGTTAGCATCGGCAGCAATGGGGCAACTGACCACGCATGTTCTCGATATTGCAACGGGTGTGCCTGCCGCGGGCGTCCGGATCGACGTGCACGAGGATCGCGTCTCAGGCGAGCCGGTACCCCTTGCTCGGGCAGTCACGTCACTCGACGGGCGCGTGGCGGCACCATTGCTCGTCGGGACCGCCCTGCGCGCCGGTCATTACACGCTCACGTTCCACCTGGCCGAGTATTTCCGCGGCCGCGGCGTTGCCCTGCCGCAGCCGGCATTCATCGAACGAGCCGTGATCCAGATCGGCATCGCCGATCCCGAGCAGCACTATCACGTGCCCCTGCTGATCACGCCGTGGAGTTACTCGGTCTATCGGGGAGGATAGTCGTCAGATGGCGACCCGTTCGCACACGAAATCAGACGGGATTCGCTTCCTGCTCGATGGTCACTTGGTGAGCACCGGCGATGAACCGTGCACCATAACGGTGCTCGAGTACCTGCGCGAGATCGCCCACCGTACCGGCACGAAGGAGGGCTGTGCCGAGGGGGACTGCGGCGCCTGTACGGTCGTCCTGGGGAGGCTGTCCGCGGACGGCAACCGCGTCGACTACCGCGCGATCAATTCCTGCATCCGATTTTTGCCGACGATCGACGGCCATGAGCTCGTCACCGTCGAGAGTCTGTCGTCACCGGACGGGACTCTGCACCCCGTCCAGCAGGCCTTCGTCGATGAGCACGCATCGCAATGCGGCTTCTGTACGCCCGGATTCGTGATGTCCCTGTTTGCGCTGTATCTGCAGAGAGCCCGGGCGACGCGCGAGCAGGTGATCGAGGCGCTCTCCGGCAATCTATGTCGCTGCACCGGATACCGCCCCATCATTGCAGCGGGATGCCGGATGCACGGCTACCCGGCCCCGAATCACTGGGGCCGCTCGGCGCCGGACACCGACGCGCGCAGCGCGGCCTTGCGAGCGCTCAAGCGGGAGCAGTCGCTGCGGATGCCGGGTTTCTTTGCTCCCCGCACGATCGATGAGCTTGCGACTGCGTTTGCGGACGAGCCCGGTGCGCTGTTGCTCGCCGGTGGAACCGATGTAGGGCTGTGGGTCACCAAGCAGCTGCGAGAGCTGCCCAAGATCCTGTACATCGGGGAAGTCGCGGAGCTTCACGCCCTTCGTCATGGCCCCGCTGGCCTCGAGATCGGCGCAGCCGTGGCGCTCACCGATGCGTGGGACGCGCTCAGCGAGGCATTTCCGCCTGTGGCCGAGCTTGCGCGACGGTTCGGCTCCCCGCCCGTTCGCAACTCCGGCACGCTCTGCGGCAATCTCGCGAACGGCTCACCGATTGGCGATGCCACCCCGGTGCTGATGGCGCTCGGCGCCGAGCTCGAATTGCGCCGCGGCGCCCACGTCCGCCGCGTGCCGCTGGACCGTTTCTATCTCGGCTATCAGCGCAATGAGCTCCAAAGCGGTGAATTCATCGCGTCCGTGCGAGTACCGCCGCCCCGCGCGGATGAGTGGGTCGCCGCTTACAAGCTCTCGAAGCGCTTCGATCAGGACATCTCCGCGGTCTGTGCGGCCTTCGCGGTACGCGTCGCGGACGGCCGGATCCTGAGCGCACGCATCGCCTTCGGCGGGATGGCGGCCGTCGTGGCGCGTGCGATACGCACCGAAGACGCGCTGGTCGGCGCCGGCTGGAGCGAGGCAGCCGTCGTGCAGGCGAGTGAGTGCCTCGCGGAGGATTTCACGCCGCTCTCGGATCTGCGTGGCAGCAGCGCCTTTCGGCTGCAGAGCGCGCGCAATCTGCTGCGGCGGTTCTATTTCGAGCATGCGCGCTCGGACGTGGCCACGCGCACCGTCCACGCGCTCGCAGCCCTGCCGCCAGCGTGAGCCTCGTGCCAGCGGGTCCTCCACACGACAGCGCATCCCTGCACGTCAGCGGTCAAGCGACGTATGCCGATGACATCGCGCTGCCCGCAGGCGCGCTGCACGGGGCATTCGGGCTCTCGAGCATCGCGCACGGCCGCATCCGGCGGCTGGATCTCACTGCGCCGCAGACGATCGCCGGCGTGGCCGTCGTCGCAACGGCAGCCGATGTGCCCGGCGAGAATAACTACGGGAGCGCTGTGCACGATGATCCGATCTTCGCCGCCGATCTGGTGGAGTACGCCGGCCAACCCGTATTCGCGCTCGCTGCCGACTCCTACACCATCGCGCGCAAAGCTGTCCGGCGTGCTCGCATCGAGTACGAGCCCCTCCCGGCGATCCTCGACATCCGCGCGGCGCTTGCGGCCGCCACAGCCGTGCTGCCCTCGCAGCGTCTGGTGCGCGGAACGCCGCACGAGGTGCTCACGCGCGCGCCGCACCGGCTGCAAGGCACCCTGCAGATGGGTGGCCAGGATCACTTCTACCTCGAGGGTCAGATCGCCATCGCTCTCCCCCAGGAAGACCGGGGCATGCTGGTCGTGAGCTCCACGCAGCACCCTTCCGAGGTCCAGCAGATCGTCGCTCGTGCCCTCGGATGGCGCGTCAATCAGGTGACCGTGCAATGCCGGCGCATGGGCGGCGGCTTTGGCGGCAAGGAAACGCAACCCGCCCTGATTGCCGCGGCGGCGGCGGTGCTGGCCCACAAGAGTGGACGACCCATCAAGCTGCGACTCGATCGCGATACCGACATGCTCATGACGGGCAAGCGGCACGACTTTCTCGCCGATTACACCGTCGGTTTCGACAGCGACGGCCGCGTGCTGGCGCTCACCGTGATGCTCGCCTCGCGCTGCGGCTATTCGGCCGACCTGTCAGGCCCCGTCAATGACCGAGCGGTACTGCACATCGACAACGCCTACTTCCTCGAGCACGTCGAGATCGTCTCGCATCGCTGTAAGACTCACACGGTATCGAACACCGCCTTTCGCGGCTTCGGGGGCCCGCAGGCCTTGCTCGCGATCGAGCAGATCATGGATTCGATCGCGCGGGCGCTCGACCTCGACCCGCTCACGGTCCGGCGCCGCAATTTATACGGCATCGACACGCGCAACGTCACTCACTACGGCCAGCTCGTGGAGCAGAACCACCTCCCGGCGATCGTCGATCGGCTCGCCGCGAGCAGCGGCTATCTCCGGCGCCGCCGAAGCCTCACGCAGTGGAACGCGGCGAGCCCATTCATCAAGCGCGGCATTGCTCTCACGCCCGTCAAGTTCGGCATCTCCTTCACGGCGACCCTCTTCAACCAGGCGGGGGCTCTGCTGCAGGTGTACACGGATGGAACCGTGCTGCTCAACCACGGCGGCACCGAGATGGGCCAGGGACTGTTCGTCAAGGTCGCGCAGGTGGTGGCGAACGAGCTGGGGCTACCGCTCACGGCTATCCGCGTCTCCGCGACCGACACTTCCAAGGTACCGAACACCTCCGCCACGGCGGCCTCCGCCAGCTCGGATCTCAACGGGAAGGCTGCCCAGGCGGCTGCACAGGCCATTCGCGCGCGCCTCGTGGAGTTCGCCTGCGGCGCCTATGGCGTCGAGGCGGGCGCGGTGAGCTTCCATGACGGACTCGTCACTGTCGGGCGCCAACGCCTGACGTTCGCAGAGCTCGTGATGGAGGCCTACCGCGCGCGCATCTCGCTCTCCGCGACCGGTTTCTACCGCACCCCCAAGATCGAGTGGAACAAGGTGAGGATGCAGGGGCG
>DATKPY010000027.1:0-118270 GCA_035523875.1 Steroidobacteraceae bacterium | reverse complement strand
CTGGGGGGATGAGCGAGCACCGCGAGATCACAGCAGTTCGCTACAATACCGCCACGCATTCTCGGCAGCACAAGGGTATTGGCATGGCGATCAAGGTGGGCATCAACGGGTATGGGCGCATCGGCCGCAACATCCTGCGCGCGCTCTATGAAGCCGGGCGCACGCACGAGCTCGCGATCGTCGCGATCAACGATCTCGGGGATGCGAACACCAACGCGCATCTCACGCGCCACGATACCGCGCACGGCCGCTTCCCGGGCGAGGTGCGCGTCGATGGGGACTCGATGGTCGTCAACGGCGACCGCATCCGCGTACTCGCTCAGCGCGACCCAACGCGGCTTCCCTGGGGCGAGCTCGGCGTCGACGTCGTGCTCGAGTGCACCGGGCTTTTCACCTCCAAGGCGAAGGCGGGCGCGCACCTCGCGGGCGGAGCGCGTAAGGTCGTGATCTCCGCACCAGGAGAGAAGGATGTGGACGCGACGATCGTCTTCGGCGTCAACGAGCGCTCGCTTCGCCCCGGCTACACGGTGATCTCGAACGCCTCGTGCACCACCAACTGCCTCGCGCCGGTTGCGAAGGTTCTGAATGAGCGGATCGGGATCGTGGCAGGGGTGATGACGACGATTCACTCGTACACGAACGATCAGGTGCTGACCGACGTGTACCACAAGGACCTGCGCCGGGCGCGCTCGGCAACCATGTCGCAGATACCGACCAAGACCGGCGCCGCCGCCGCGGTCGGGCTCGTGCTCCCGGAGCTCAATGGACTGCTCGACGGCTTCGCGATCCGCGTGCCGACGATCAACGTCTCGCTCGTCGACCTCTCCTTCAGCGCGCGGCGCACGACCTCGGTCGAGGAGGTCAACGGATTCCTCAAGGAGGCCGCGCAGGGTCCGATGCGAGGGATCCTCGCCTACAACGAGGAGCCGCTAGTGTCGGTCGATTTCAACCACGACCCGCACTCGGCCATCTTCGATGCGACCCTGACGAAGGTGATCGGTGGCACCCTCGTGAAGGCGTGCGCCTGGTACGACAACGAGTGGGGTTTCTCGAACCGCATGCTCGACACCACCCTCGCCTGGTCGCGCGCGGGCTGAAGCGCATGCCCGCGGCCGCCGTGCCTGCTCGGCCTTCGCAGGAGGACAGGATGCCATGAGGGTTGTACGGATGAGCGATCTCGACCTGCGCGGCAAGCGGGTGCTGTTGCGCGAGGACCTCAATGTCCCCGTGCAGGACGGGGTCGTGACGAGCGATGCACGGATCCGTGCGGCGCTGCCCACGGTGCGCAGCTGCATGGAGGCGGGCGCGAAGGTATTCATCCTGTCCCACCTCGGGCGCCCCGCCGAGGGCGTCTTCGACGAGAAGCTGTCGCTCGCGCCGGTCGCCGCGCGCCTCTCGGAGCTTCTTGGCAAGCCCGTGCCGCTGCGACGCGAGTGGCTCGATGGAGTCGACTGCGCGCCCGGTGAGGCGGTGCTCTGCGAGAATGTGCGCTTCATCAAGGGCGAGAAGCGGGACAGCGAGGAGCTCGCACGCCGCATGGCCGCGCTCTGCGACGTGTTCGTCATGGACGCATTCGCGACCGCTCATCGCGCCGAGGCCAGCACCCACGGCGTGGCGCGCTTTGCTCGGCGCGCCTGTGCCGGGCCGCTCCTGGTGGGCGAGCTCGAAGCGCTCGAGCGCGCGCTCAAGAGCCCGGCGCGCCCGCTGGTTGCGATCGTCGGTGGCTCGAAGGTCTCGACGAAGCTGACCGTGCTCGAGGCGCTGCTTGCGAAGGTCGACCGGCTGATCGCGGGCGGCGGGATCGCCAATACCTTCCTGGCGGCGACCGGCATCGCGGTCGGCAAGTCCCTTCACGAGGCCGAGATGCTCGACATCGCGCGGCGGCTGATGACGCAGGCGCGGGAGCGCGGCGCGGAGATTCCGCTGCCGACCGACGTGGTGGTCGCGAAGGAGCTCGCCGCGACGGCGCACGCCGACATCCGCTCGATCCACGACGTGCGCGCCGATGAGATGATCCTCGATATCGGTCCGGACTCCGCCGAGCGTTTCGGCGCCTCGCTCGAGTCGGCCGGAACGATCATCTGGAACGGTCCGCTCGGAGTATTCGAATACGACCAGTTCGGCGAGGGCACGCGGGCGGTTGCCGCGGCGATCGCCCGCAGCAAGGCATTCTCGCTCGCAGGCGGAGGCGACACCCTCGCTGCGATCGAGAAATACGGTGTCGCAGACGGCATCTCCTACATCTCGACCGGCGGCGGCGCGTTCCTCGAGTTCGTCGAGGGCAAGACGCTGCCGGCCGTCGCAGTTCTCGAGTCGCGCGCCTCATGAGTCGCGCTCGATGAGCCGCGCTACCGGGCACGCGGCGCCCGCAACGGAACGGATCATCACCATGGACACATCGAGGCGCACGAAGATTGTCGCAACGGCAGGACCCGCGACCGACGACCCCGGCGTGCTCGCGGAGATGATGCGCGCCGGCGTCAATGTGGTGCGGCTCAACGCCTCGCACGGCACGCGCGCGGATCTCGAGCGGCGCCTGCGCCTGGTGCGCGCCGCGGCGGAGGAGGTCAACTCGAGCATCGGGGTGCTGCTCGATCTCGGCGGACCGAAGATTCGCATCGAGGGCTTCGTCGGCGGACGCATCCAGCTCATCGAAGGTCAACCCTTTACCCTCGATACCGCGATGGATCCGAAGGGCGGGACGGTGGAGCGCGTCGGGGTTGCGTATCGGGATCTGCCGCGCGACGTGACGGCCGGCGATACGCTCCTGCTGTCCGACGGACAGATCGTGCTCGACGTGGAGCGCGTCGCGGGCACGCAGATCGACTGCCGAGTGCGCGCCGGCGGGGAGCTCTCCGACCGCAAGGGGCTCAATCGCCAGGGCGGCGGCATCTCCGCTCCGGCGCTCTCGGACAAGGACCGCGAGGACATCCGCTTCGCCGCCGAATCCGCCATCGACTACGTCGCCGTATCGTTCGCGCGCGGTCCCGCCGACGTCGAGCAGGCGCGCACGCTGGTGCGCGAGGCCGGGAGCGACGCGCACATCGTCGCCAAGATCGAGCGCCACGAGGCCATCGCGAACTTAAACGGGATCATCAGTGCGGCCGACGTGGTCATGGTCGCGCGCGGGGATCTCGCCGTGGAGATGGGCTACGCCGAGCTCACGGGCCTGCAGAAGACCATCATTCATCAGTCGCGCGCCAAGAACCGGGTCGTGATCACCGCCACGCAGATGATGGAGTCGATGATTCAGAGCCCGGTGCCGACGCGCGCCGAGGTGAGCGACGTAGCGAACGCGGTGATGGACGGCACGGACGCGGTGATGCTGTCGGCCGAGAGCGCAACCGGACGCTATCCGGTGAAGGCCGTGCAGGCGATGGCGCAGGTGATCGGCGGAGCGGAGAAATATCAGCTCGCCCACAGTCGCACGCGCCATCGCGTCGACGGACTGTTTCTCGGCACCGAGGAGGCGATCGCGATGGCCGTGATGTACACGGCGAACCACATGAAGGTTCGCGCGATCGTCGCGCTCACGGAGTCCGGGGCGACGCCGCTGTGGATGTCGCGCATCCGCTCCGACATTCCGATCTATGCCTTCACGCGCCACCAGGAGACGCTGCGCCGCGTGACGATGTATCGGGGAGTCTACCCTGTGATCTTCGACGTGACGGATGCGCGCGCGGTCGAGACCCTTTACAACTCGATCTTCTCGCGGCTGCTCGATCTCGCGCTCGTTCGCCGCGGGGATCTCGTCATCCTCACCAAGGGTGAGCTCACGGGGGTCGAAGGCGGCACCAACTCGATGCAGATCCTGCAGGTCCCTTGAGCCGGCGTCGCGGTAGACTCCAACCTTTATGGACAATGGCCGCCGCCCCACTCACGGCGAGCCCGCCTCGGTGCGGTCCTTCGATCGCTCGCGCCCGAGCAGCGCGGGCCGACAGCCGCTTGTCGGCCTGGTGCTCACGGGCGGCGGGGCACGCTCGGCCTACCAGATCGGGGTGCTGCGCGCGCTCGGGGAGCTGCTGCCGCGCGGCCGCAACCCCTTTCCAGTGATCGTCGGCACCTCGGCCGGCGCGGTCGCCGCCGCGGTGCTCGCCTCGCAGGCGCATCGCTGGCGCAAAGCGATCGCCGGGCTCGAGGATGTGTGGGCGAACTTCCGGGTCTCGCAGGTGTTCCTCGTGGACGCGCTGCACATGCTGCGCGCGGGGCTTCACTGGACGCTCTCGCTCATGACGAGCGGACTGCTGCTCGCGCCACCCAGGTCGATCCTCGACAACTCCCCGCTGCGGGAGCTGCTGTCCCTGCGGATCGAGTGGCCGCGGATCCGTGCCAGCATCGAGCGCGGACACCTGCGCGCCGTCGCGCTGTGCGCGACGAGCTACGCGAGCGGGCAGTCGGTCACCTTCTTCGATGCCGCCGATGAGGTCGAGGAGTGGGCGCGCTCCCAGCGCCTCGGGCGCCGCACGCTCCTCACGCTCGATCACCTGATGGCGAGCGTCGGGGTGCCGCTGCTCTTTCCCCCCATGCGGCTCGGCGAGGAGTACTTCGGCGACGGGGCGATGCGCCAGCTCGCCCCATTGAGCCCGGCCGTGCATCTCGGTGCCGACCGCCTCCTGGTGCTCGGCGTGCGGGCGCGCCGCGCCGCGGGGGTCGCAACCACGCAGATCCCGAGCGGCTCGCCCACTCCCGGGCAGATCTTCGGCTTCATGCTCGATACGCTGTTCACGGATCAGATCTTCGCCGATCTCGAGCAGCTCGAGCGGCTCAACGAGCTGGTGCGCGCCGCTCCGGAATCGGTCCCGGGGCTGCGCGAGGTCGAGACGCTGATGCTTGCCCCGAGCATCGATCCGCGCGAGATCGCGGCGCGCCACGTGGGCGAGATGCCCCGGGGGCTGCGCGCGCTTCTGCGCGTGATCGGCGCGGGCGATCTCGCCGGCAGCCAGCTCGCGAGCTACCTCATGTTCGATGCGGGATTCACGCGCGAGCTCATCGAGCTCGGCTACCGCGACGCGATGGAGGCGCGCACGGCACTCGTCGCATTCATGAGTGGCGAGCGCCTGCCGTCCGTGCTCGCGGCGTCCGGCGTCGCGCAGGCCACCTGAGGTAGGATCGTCCGATGAAGCACGCAATTTCCGTCACGCGCTCCGAGAACTTTCCCGCCTGGTATCAGGCGGTGGTCGAAGCGGGCGATCTCGCCGAGGAATCCGGCGTGCGCGGCTGCATGATCATCCGTCCCTGGGGCTATGGCATCTGGCAGCGCATGCAGGAGCTGCTCGATCGGCGCTTTCGCGAGACCGGCCATGAGAACTGCTATTTTCCGCTCTTCATTCCCCTGAGCTTCATCGCCAAGGAAGCCGAGCACGTCGAGGGCTTCGCACGCGAGATGGCGGTGGTGACCCATCACCGTCTGCGCACGATCGATGGCGTGCTGCAGCCTGACCCGGACGCGCGGCTCGAGGAGCCGCTCGTGGTGCGGCCCACATCCGAAACGATGATCGGCGCGGCGTTCCAGCGCTGGATACGCTCGTATCGCGATCTGCCGATGCTGCTCAATCAGTGGGCGAACGTGGTCCGCTGGGAAATGCGGCCGCGCCTGTTCCTGCGGACCGCCGAGTTCCTCTGGCAGGAGGGGCACACCGCGCATGCGACGGCCGAGGAAGCGCTCGAGGAGACGCTGCGGATGCTCGAGATCTACCGCTCGTTCGCCGAGGACCGGCTCGCGATGCCGGTGATCGCCGGGGAGAAGCCTCCGCACGAGCGCTTCCCGGGCGCCGACAGCACCTTCTCGATCGAGGCGATGATGCAGGATGGGAAGGCGCTGCAGGCGGGCACGGCACACTATCTCGGGACCAACTTCGCGCGTGCGCAGAGCATCCGTTACCAGACGGAGAATGGCGACCTCGCCTACGCGCACACGACGAGCTGGGGCGCCTCCACGCGGCTCGTCGGCGGCGTCGTCATGACTCACGGGGACGACGATGGGCTCAAGCTCCCGCCCGCGGTCGCTCCGCAGCAGATTGTGCTCGTGCCGATCCTGCGCGAGCGGCCCGAGGACGGCGCGGTTCTCGAGTATTGCGAGACGCTTGCCCGTGAGCTTCGTGCGGCATCGGCCCTGGGCGAGCCTATCCGCGCACTGGTGGATCGCAAATCCGCGCGTGCCATCGACAAGCGCTGGTCATGGATCAAGCGGGGCGTGCCGATCGTGTGCGAGGTCGGCGCGCGCGACATGAGCTCCGGGGCTGCGACGCTCATCCGGCGGGATCGCGCGCGCAACGGCGAGCGCATTGAATCGAGCGCGATCGCGCGCGCTGAGCTCGTGCACAGGGCGCCGGAGCTTCTTGCCGAGATCCACGCCTCCCTCCACGGCGAAGCGCGCGCGCGGCTCACGGCGAACATCCGCAGCGACATCGCGACGCTCGCCGAGCTCGAGAGCTACTTCGCGGAATCCGGGGACGAGGAGTCCTTTCGCGGGTGGGTGAAGCTTCCCTGGGCGCGGCCCGAAGGTGCGGCACTCTTGGCCGTGGAGCGCGAGCTGAAGGCGCTCAAGGTGAGCGTGCGCGTCGCGCCCCTCGAGCAGGAAAGTGTCGCGGGACAGCGCTGCGCGCTCACGGGTGCTCCCGCGCGCGAGCAGGTGCTCCTCGGTCGCGCTTACTGAGCGGGCACCGTGGCGCTCGCGAGCGCGCAGTGGCGCCCGGCCACGTGCCGGTGGCGCGCCGCGAAGCGGGCGACGAGCCGGTCGACGATGTACACCGAGCGGTGCTGCCCGCCGGTGCAGCCGACGGCGACGGTGAGATAGCCGCGCGAGCTCGCCCGGTACTCCGGGATGCGCGCCTCGATGAAGCGCTCGATGTCCTCGAGAAGCGCGGCGACCGCGCCATGGGACTCGAGGTAGCCGATCACCGCCTCGTCACGGCCGGTGAGTACCCTCAGGGCGGGCTCCCAGTAGGGGTTCGGGAGCGACCGCGCATCGAACACGAAATCCGCATCGCCGGGGATTCCGTGCTTGAAGCCGAAGGACTCGAAGGTGATGGAAAGGGGCGCGGCGCTGCGCTGCTCGACGCGCATGCGCACGATCTCGCGCAGCTCGTGCACCCCCAGGCGCGAGGTGTCGATGATCTGGTCGGCTGCGTGCGCGATCGGCTCGAGGAGCCGGCGCTCGCTCTCGATCGCCTCGCGCAGGCTCAAGCGCTCGCGGCTCATCGGGTGCTTGCGCCGCGTCTCCGCGAAACGCCGCAGCAGCTCCTCGTCGCTCGCAATGAGGTACAGCACGTCGCACTCGATGCCGCTCTTCTTGAGCTCCTCGATCAGCATCGGCACGGTCGCGATCTCCTGCGGCGTGTTGCGCGCGTCGAGCCCGACCGCCGAGCGCGCGTAGCTCGAATCGGCGCTGCGCACGGTGTGCGAGATGAAGGGTTTGAGAAGCGCTGCGGGGAGATTGTCGATGCAGTAGAAGCCGAGATCCTCGAGCATGTGCAGTGCCACGCTCTTGCCCGAGCCGGAAAGGCCGCTCAATACGACGATGCGCACGGCACTGCTACCCCCCAAGGCGCTCGGGCGGCCGGCGCGGTGCCCGGCTGGCGCACGATCCGCTTAGACGCGCGCCGAGCGCTGCGCCTCGGCAGCGTGGTGATCGGTCTGCTTCTCCTTGTGCTTCTTCACGCAGCGGTCGAGCTTGTCGGCGAGCACGTCGATCGCCGCGTACATGTCGATCTCCGTCGCGTCGGCATGGATGTCGCATCCGCGCACGTGCAAAGTCGCTTCGGCTTTCTGCCGCAGCTTCTCGACCGTGAGGACGCAGTGCACGTCGATCACCTGATCGAAATGACGCACGATGCGCTCGAGCTTCCTCTCCACATACCCGCGCAGCGCAGGCGTGACTTCCACGTGATGACCGGTGACGCTGAGCCGCATTGTTCGTCTCCTCGTATGCTCACTATTGTCTGGATCCTGCCCGCTTGCGCTCGTTGGACGGGGCGATGCCCAAGCTCTCGCGGTACTTCGCAATCGTGCGGCGCGCGACCGGAATCCCCTCCGCGGAGAGGAGCTCCGCGATCCGCCCGTCGCTCAAGGGGTCCTCCGGCGTCTCGTCCTTGACGAGCTTCTTGATCTTCGCGCGTATCGCCGTCGAGGAGGTGCCGGAGCCGTCGGCGCCCTCGACCTGGCTCGAGAAGAAATAGCGCAGCTCGAACACCCCGCGCGGGGTGTGCATGTACTTGCCGGAGGTGACGCGCGAGATGGTCGATTCGTGCATCTCGACGGCCTCCGCGATGTCCTTGAGGATCATCGGGCGCATGTGCTCCTCGCCGTGCTCGAGGAAGGCCGTCTGTCGCTCGACGATCGAGCGCGCCACCTTGATGAGCGTGTCGTTGCGGATCTCGAGGCTCTTCAGGAGCCAGCGAGCCTCCTGCAGTTGTGCCCGCATGCTCGCGTGACTCGCGCTGCGGCCAATGAGATTCGCGTAGCTGTGGTTCAAGCGCACGCGCGGGAGCGTCGCGGCATTGATTTCCACGGCCCAGCCGTGATCGGTGCGGCGCACGAATACGTCCGGAACGACGTACTCCGCGGATCCGGCGCTCACGGTGGCGCCGGGGCGCGGATGGCAGCTGCGCACCAGTACGAGCGCTGCGGCGAGCTCCTCCTCGGTGGTGCGCAGCTCCCGGCGCAGGAGCGACAGCTCGCGCTCGGCGACGCGCTCGAGGTGGTGACGCGCGATCTCGATCGCGACGCTCACACCGGGTGCATCGCGATCGAGCTGCCGCAGCTGCAGCTCGATGCACTCACCGACCGAGCGCGCTGCCACGCCCGCCGGATCGAGCTGCTGCACGCGCTCGAGCACCGCCTCGACGTCGGCCGCCTGCACCTCGATCTCCGGTCGCAGGGTCGCCGCGATCTCCACGAGCGACTCGGTGAGGTAGCCGTCGTCGTTCACGGCATCGACGATTGCGCTCGCGATCGCGAGTGACTGGGAATCGAGCCGGGCGAGCTCCAGCTGCCAGAGCAGGTGCTCCTGCAGGGACTGGCCCGATGCATCGGCAAATTCCTGCTGGCGGTCGTCGTCCTCTCCGTTCCAGGAGCTGTCCGAGGGGCCGACGCTCTGCTCACCCCAGTGCTCGTCGATGACCTCGACGCGGTTGTCCGTGGCCGCGGGCTGAACGGCCGCTGCCTCCGCCTCGGGTGCCGAGGCCGGCAGATCCGACTCCTCGAGCGGAACGTTGCCGTCGGTCTCCTCGGCCGACTCGAGCATGACGTTGCTCTCGAGGAGCTGGCGGATGTGAGCCTGGAGCTCGAGGGCCGGAAGCTGCAGGAGTCGGATGGCCTGCTGCAGCTGCGGGGTCATGGTCAATTGCTGACCCAGCCGCAGCTGCAGGGAAGGTTTCAGCATGGATCTTGCACGGACGGGGCGATGTGCATTCCTAAGTAATTGAAAATTAATAATTTATCGTTGGAAAATCCGCCTCACAGGCGGAACGACTCTCCCAAGTACACCTCACGCACTTGGGGGTTGGCAAGGATTTCTTCCGCGGATCCGGAAGCGATCACGGTTCCCTGATTGACGATGTATGCCCGGTTGCAGACCCCCAGGGTCTCCCGCACGTTATGGTCGGTGATGAGCACCCCGATGCCGCGTCCGGTGAGCTCCCGCACGATGCGCTGGATGTCGAGGACGGAGAGCGGGTCAACGCCCGCGAACGGCTCATCGAGCAGCATGAACCGTGGATCGGCCGCGAGCGCGCGCGCGATCTCGACGCGCCGCCGCTCGCCTCCGGACAGCGACAGTCCGAGCGTCCGGCGCACGTGGCCGATGCGGAGCTCCTCGAGCAGCTCCTCCAGCCGCTGCTCGCGCGCGGCCCGATCGAGATCCGGCCGCGTCTCGAGGATCGCGAGGACGTTGTCCTCGACCGAGAGCTTGCGGAAGACCGACGCCTCTTGCGGTAAGTAGCCGATGCCGAGCTGCGCGCGCCGATGCATCGGCAGAAAGGTCACGTCCCGCTCGCCCAGGTGGATGCGTCCGGCTCCACAGGCGACCAGACCGACGATCATGTAGAAAGCCGTGGTCTTGCCTGCCCCGTTCGGGCCGAGGAGGCCCACCACCTCGCCCTCGCGAACCTCGAGCGAAAGATCCTGGACCACCCGTCGGCCCTTGTAGCTCTTGGCGAGGCCGCTTGCCCGCAGGAGCGCGCCGCTCACTGGCCGGTTCCCGACCCGGCCTGGGGCGGCTTGGCGGGCTTGGCTGCCGCTTTGGCTGGACCTGCGCCCGGGCGCTTAGCCGCGGCGGACCCGGCGCTCTTCGCGCCCTTGTTGGGCAAAATCGTCATGTGTACCCGCCCACCCGGCTTCGGCGTGCCCGCGCCGAGGAGCTTCTGCGCCTTGATGTCGTAGACGAGTACGGGAGCGGTCTCCACGCTGTCGCCGTACTTGAGCCACGCATCGTCCGTCAGTCGCACGGTGTTGGCGGCGACATCGTACTCGATCGAGTCCGCATGCCCGCGGGCGAGCACCCCGGTGTTCGACCGGGTCTGCTCGAACTCGGCCGGTTGGCC
The DNA here is from genome assembly GCA_035523875.1 of Steroidobacteraceae bacterium. GTDB lineage: Bacteria > Pseudomonadota > Gammaproteobacteria > Steroidobacterales > Steroidobacteraceae > JASHUC01. The sequence continues at coordinate 107,729 of DATKPY010000027.1, read as the reverse complement.
CACGGCGAGGGCGCTCTGTATCTGACCGTTGCGGAACTCGACCGTCGCGCTCTCCGAGGTCAGGTTGCCGCGCAGCTCCGATCGGATGTGCACGTTGCCCGTGAAGACCCAGCGGTTGTTCTCGAAGCTGATCCCGGTGCCGTTTCCGACCGCACGGTTCGCCGTCACGCGGATGTCGTTCTGCGTGATCGTCACGTTGTCGAGCACCGCGTGCTGGGTGCGGTAGTCGATCGTTGCCGAGGAGGCATCCACGTCGACGGGTCCTTCGGTCGTCTCGATGCGCGTCGTCGCCCGGGTGCGCACCGGCCCCGCCGCCGTGGCGACGGCGGTCGAGCCGAGCGCGACCAGCAGGACGATGAGCTTACGGGACATACCGGCCATGCACGTCGGAGTCGATCCGCAGCTGCTCGCTGCGCAAGCGCACGACCATCCCGCGTCCGGTGAGGCGCTGCCCGGACCAGGTGAGCACCACCGGATCGCGGGTGCTCACGACCTCGGTGTGCGTGTCCACGTGCATCCGCTCGCTCGTGATGGTCGCCTGAGCGGTGGAGCTGCCGAGCTCGCCCCACAGCTGAACGTTGCCGCTCAGATCGACCTGCGTCGCATCATCGACCACTCTGCCGTGGTCCGCGCGGCCGTTCCAGATGTGCCCGGTCGCGTCGCGAAACTCCATCTGCACATCGTCGAGCAGCGAGACTTGGGTGGCGGGCACTTCCTGAATCCGGGCGGCGCGCAGGGTGTACATCGGCTTGCCGTCCGGGCCGGTCTCGACGAGCACCGCCCCGCGCGCCGAGTAGCCTGGGTTCGCAAGCGCGGCGGCGCCCGGGGAGGGCGCGACCGTGCTGCCCTGCTCGTTGCGCAACACGAGCCACGCGGCGACCAGCAGCGCGAGCAGGGCCGTGATGCCGATCACCCGGATCACGGATGCGCGCCGCGCGCGCGCCGCAGCGATGCGAGCAGCCGATCGCAGACTTCGCGCACGGCCCCGACGCCACCGCCGCGCGCGGTAATGTGGTGTGCGGCGCGCCGCGCCGCGGGGTGCGCGTCGGCCACGGCGAAGGAAAGCCCGACCGTCCGCATGAGCGGAACGTCCGGCACGTCGTCGCCGATGCACGCGCACTGCGCCGCGCGCAGCCCGAGCCGCCTCACGAGGCGCGAGAACTCATCGAGCTTGTCAGCTGCGCCCTGGATGACGTGGCGGATGCCGAGCTCGCGGCAGCGCCGGGCGACTGCGTGCGAGCGCCTCCCGGAGATCACGGCGACCTCGACGCCGGCGGCCGCGAGTGCCTTGATGCCGTAGCCGTCGCGTACGTGGAAGGCCTTCATGACCTCTCCGCGCGGCCCGAAATACAGTCGTCCGTCGGTGAGCACGCCGTCCACATCGATCACGAGCAGGCGGATCGCGGCCATCGTGCCGCTACATCACGCCCGCGCGCAGCAGGTCGTGCACATTGAACACCCCGACGAGCTTCGCGCCGTCCACGACCGGGAGCGTCGTGATGCGGTGCATCTCCATGAGATGCGCACCTTCGGCTGCGAGCTCCCGCGGCGCGATCGATTTGCACCCGACGGTCATCACCTCGCGCATCAGCGCACGCTCAACGTCGATACGCCGATCGAGCGCGCGGCGCAGGTCACCGTCGGTGAATACCCCTTGCACGCGGTCCGCGCCGTCGACGATCACGGTCATTCCGAGACCCTTGCGCGACATCTCCGCCAGACCCTCGACGAGCGGCGTGTGCGGCAGGACCCGGGGCACGTCCGCTCCACGGCGCATGATGTCCTCGACGCGCGTCAACACCCGGCGCGCGAGCGCGCCGCCCGGATGCGAGCGCGCGAAATCGACGGCGGTGAAGCCGCGCGCTTCGAGCAGCGCCACGGCGAGCGCATCCCCCATCGCGAGCGCGGCCGTGGTGCTTGCGGTCGGCGCGAGATTGAGCGGGCAGGCTTCCTCGGGCACGCTCACATCGAGCACTGCGGCGGCTGCATCCGCGAGATTCGAGCTCGGAGCGCCCGTCATCGTGAGGAGGGGTACGCCGAGGCGCTTCAAGTGCGGCACCAGCAGCAGCAGCTCCGGAGTCTCCCCGGAGTTCGACACGGCGAGCACCACGTCGATGCGAGTGATCATGCCGAGATCGCCGTGGCTCGCCTCGGCGGGATGCAGAAAGAACGCCGGCGTGCCGGTGCTCGCGAGCGTCGCGGCGATCTTGCGCGCGACGTGGCCCGACTTGCCGATGCCGGTGACGACCACGCGCCCCTGGCAGTCCAGGCACACCGCGCACGCCGCGACGAAGCGCTCGTCGAGTCGCGACTGCAGCGCGACGACCGCCTGCGCCTCGATGCCGAGGGCACGGCGCGCCGCCGCGAGCAGCAGGCGGGAGTCGGTCGCTCGGGTGGGAGGCTCGCTCATGGGGGCAATGATATCCGGTAAACTCACCCCATGAATCCCGAGGAAGTCGCAGAGCTGATTCGCGCCGGGCTCCCCGGCGCCGAGGTGCTGGTGCAATCCGAGGACAACACGCATTTCGCGACGCGCGTGGTCGCCCGCGAGTTCGCCGGCAAGCGTGTGCTCGCCCGCCACCAGCTCATCTACGGGGCGCTCGGTGTGCGCGTCGGCCGTGAGATCCACGCGCTCACCATCGAGGCGCTGAGCCCCGAGGAGTGGGCCGCTCGCCGGGCGCCGGGCGCGCGATAGAGGGCGACGGTGGACAAGCTGCAGATCCAGGGCGGGATCCCCCTCGAGGGCGAGGTGCGCATCTCCGGTGCCAAGAACGCGACGCTCCCGATCCTCGCCGCCGCGCTGCTCGCCGACGACCCGCTCGTCGTCGCCAACGTCCCGCACCTGCAGGATGTGACGACGACCATAGAGCTGCTCGGGCGGATGGGTGTCAGCGTCACGATGGACGAGCACATGCAGATCGAGGTCGACTCCTCGACTCTGCGCGAATGCTTCGCGCCCTACGACCTGGTGAAGACGATGCGTGCCTCGATTCTCGTGCTCGGGCCGCTCGTCGCCCGCTTCGGCCGCGCCGACGTATCGCTCCCGGGGGGCTGCGCGATCGGGGCGCGTCCGGTCAACATCCACGTCGCAGGGCTTCAGGCGATGGGCGCGGACATTCAGATCGAGGGCGGCTACATCCGCGCGCGCGCCTCGCGCCTGAAGGGAGCGCGGCTCGTGCTCGACACCGTCACGGTGACGGGAACCGAGAACCTGATGATGGCCGCGACGCTCGCCGAAGGCGAGACGGTGATCGAGAATGCGGCGCGCGAGCCGGAGGTCGTCGATCTCGCCCAGTGCTTGAACGCGATGGGCGCCAAGATCCAGGGCGCGGGCACCGACAAGATCCTCGTGCAGGGCGTCGCGCGGCTGCGCGGAACCCATTACGAGGTACTTCCCGACCGCATCGAAAGCGGGACCTATCTCGTGGCGGGTGCCATCACGCGCGGCCATGTACGCATCAAGAACACGCGTCCCGACCACCTCGATGCGGTGCTCGCCAAGCTCGAGGAGGCGGGTGCCCGGCTCGCCGTCGGCGAGAACTGGGTCGAGGTGGACATGCGCGGACGGCGCCCGCAGGCGGTGGACGTGCGCACCGCGCCGTACCCGGCCTTTCCGACCGACATGCAGGCGCAGTTCGCGGCGCTCGATGCCGTCTCGGAGGGCGTCGGCACCATCATCGAGACGATCTTCGAGAACCGGTTCATGCACATGCTCGAGATGCGCCGGCTCGGCGCGGAGATCCGGCTCGAGGGCAACACCGCGATCATTCGCGGCGTCGCGCAGCTCACCGCGGCGCCCGTGATGGCGACCGACTTGCGAGCCTCCGCGAGCCTGGTGCTCGCCGGGCTCGTGGCAGCGGGCCGCACCGACATCGAGCGGATCTATCACATCGACCGGGGCTACGAGACGATCGAGGAGAAGCTCGCGCAGTTGGGTGCACAAATTCGCCGTGTTCCGAACTAGGGTGAGCGTGCCTTGCCCGTAGTTCGGAACACGGCGAATCTCAAGCGCGGGCACATTGTTTGCGGCGCTCTGGGCCGCGTGTAAGGAGACGACGCTATGCAGCTCGGGATGGTGGGCCTTGGACGGATGGGTGCCAACATGGTTCGCCGGCTCATGGGTGGCGGACACCAGTGCGTCGCCTACGACCGCGGAGCCGAGGCCGTTGCCGAAGTGGTGCGCGACGGTGCGCGCGGCGCCCAATCGCTGCGCGAGCTCATGAGCGCGCTCGCCAAGCCGCGCGCGATCTGGCTGATGGTCCCCGCGAACGTCGTCGACGGGGTCATCGCGGACTTGAAGCCGCTCATCGAGCCGGGCGATATCGTGATCGACGGCGGCAATTCCCACTATCACGACGACATTCGCCGCGCGGCGGACCTCGCGCGCTCGGGCGTGCACTTCCTCGATGTGGGCACGAGCGGCGGGGTTCTCGGGCTCGAGCGCGGCTTCTGCCTGATGATCGGCGGCGAGAGCGGGGTGGTGCGGGCGCTCGATCCGATCTTCGCGACGCTCGCCCCCGGGGGGCGGCCTCCCGGCCCCGGGCATACGACCGCCGAGCAAGGGTACCTGTATTGCGGGCCCTCGGGTGCGGGTCATTTCGTGAAGATGGTCCACAACGGCATCGAGTACGGATTGATGGCTGCCTACGCCGAGGGACTCAATGTCCTCAAGCACGCGAGCGCCGGTTTCGAGACCCGCGCGGCCGACGCCGAGACGGCCCCGTTGAGCGACCCGCACCTCTATCAATACCGTCTCGATCTCGCCGGGATCGCCGAGGTGTGGCGGCACGGGAGCATCATCACCTCGCAGCTCCTCGACCTCACCGCCGCGGCGCTCGCCAAGGATCCGCAGCTTGCCGGGTTCGCGGGGCGCGTCTCCGATTCGGGAGAGGGGCGCTGGACACTGCAGGCGGCCGTCGATGAGGGCGTGCCCGCCTACGTGCTGAGCGCGGCGCTTTTCAGCCGCTTCGAATCGCGCGCGCAAGGGGAGTTCGCCGCCAAGGTGCTCTCGGCGATGCGCTTGGGCTTCGGCGGCCACGAGGAGCGTTGAGCCATGTCCGAGCATTCCGATGCGCTCGTTCTGTTCGGTGCGACCGGGGATCTGTGCTATCGCAAGATCTATCCGGCGCTGTACCACCTGGTCGCGCACAGCCGCCTCGACGTGCCGGTCATCGGTGTGGCGCGCGCCGGCTGGACGCGCGACCAGCTCGTTGCACGCATCCGCGATAGCCTCGCGAAGTTCGTGACGAGCCCCGACGAGGCCGTCGTGGGGCGGCTCGTCGCCCTGGTCCGCTACGTCGACGGCGACTACCGCGAGCTTGCAACCTTCCAGAGCTTGCGCAAGGCGCTCGGCAGCGCCGCGCGGCCGCTCCACTATCTCGCGATACCGCCCAGCATGTTCTCTACGGTCGGCACGATGCTCGGCCAGGCCGATTGCGTGAACGGCGCGCGCGTGGTGGTCGAGAAGCCGTTCGGCCGCGATCTCGCCTCGGCGGTCGCGCTCAACCAGACGCTCCACAAGGTGTTCAGCGAGTCGGCGATATTCCGCATCGATCACTACCTCGGCAAGGAGCCGGTGCAGAACCTGCACTATTTCCGCTTCGCCAACTCGTTCCTCGAGCCGGTGTGGAACCGCAACTATGTCGCGAGCGTGCAGATCACCATGGCCGAGAAGATCGGCGTGGCGGGGCGCGGGCGCTTCTACGAGGAGGCGGGCGCGATCCGCGACGTGATCCAGAACCATCTGCTGCAGGTCGTGGCGCTGCTCGCGATGGAGCCGCCGGTGCGCTACGCGCGCGATGCGCTGCGCGACGAGAAGGTGAAGGTGTTCCGGGCGATCCGGCCGCTCGATCCGCGGTTCCTGGTGCGCGGCCAGTTCAAGGGCTATCGGCAGGAGCCCGGTGTTGCGGCCGACTCGAAGGTGGAGACCTTCGCCGCCGTGCGGCTGCAGATCGACTCATGGCGCTGGAGCGGCGTGCCGTTCTACATCCGCGCGGGCAAGTGCCTTCCGGTCACGGCGACCGAGGTGGTCGTCGATCTGCGCGCTCCGCCCGCAAACGTGTTCGGTGCGGCCGCGCCCGAGCAGCCGAACTATCTGCGCTTCCGTGTCGGTCCCGACGTGGCGATCGCGGTCGGCGCCCACGCGAAGCAGCCCGGGCCCGCGATGCAGGGCCGTGAGGTCGAGCTCTATGTGAGCCAGAATCAGGGTGAGGAGATGGACGCCTACGAGCGCCTCATCAGTGACGCGCTGATCGGCGATGCCGTTCTGTTCGCGCGCGAGGACGAAGTGGAGGCGGCCTGGGCGGTCGTCGATCCGGTCTTGACCGCCCCGACGCCCGTCTACGAGTACCTGCAGGCGAGCTGGGGACCGCGCGAGGCGGATACGCTCATCAGCGAGGGACCGTGCAGCTGGCACAATCCGGGGGCCGATCCGCAGGGATGGACGCGCGCCTGCGGGCCGGCCGTGCGGGCCGCGGGCGGATCAGGCTGACGGCAGCGCCTGCGGCTCCGTCCAGATCTCCACGGACTCGCGGCTGCTCACGGCCTGCCAGGCGGGCAGCCCCGGATCGCCCGCGAGCAGTGCCGCGAGCGCGGCACGCTTGTCCTCGCCTGCGACCACGAAGGCGAGCACCTGAAACCGCTCGAGCACATCCGGCGTGACCGTTACCGCGTCGCGGCCGTCCGGTCGGTGCACGGCGATGGCGCTGTGGCCCCGCGCCCGCGTCACGTCGGTTGCGTTGAACAGCGAGGCCGTGTGCCCATCGGCCCCCAGCCCGAGGAGCCCGAGCGTGAAGGACACCCCCTCACTCGCGAGCTTGCTTACACTTCGGTCGTAATCCGCCGCCGCATCCGCGAGCGCAAGCTCGGTGCGCACCCGCAGGACCCGCTCGCTCGGCAGCCGCAGATGCTCGATCAGCGGGAGCGACTGATGGTAGTTGCTTCCGGTCGAAGTGGAGGGCACATAGCGATCGTCGGAGAAGAGCAGCGCGAGACCGGGGGCGGGCACGACACCGCGTGCGGCGAGCGCCTGATACGCGGGTATCGGCGTCGATCCTCCGGAGAGCATGACCGCCGATGCGGCGCCGGCGGCGCGGCTCTCGAGCGCCTGCGCGAGCCTGCGGGCGAGCTGCGCGATGAGCTCGGAGCGGTCGGGAAAGCGATGCGGCTCGAAGCGCGGCTTCGCAGCGCTCGCTGCCCGCTCGGGTGGATTCAGGCTCGCCATGGCAACGGCCTCCTCGCAGTGATGGCTCAGCGATTGCGCGGCCGCTCGATCACGCGCACGGGCGCCTCGAAGCGGGACGTGCCGCGTACGCCCCGCAGCGTGACCGTGACGCCTGGGATCGTCGCGGCGATGTGCGCGAGCAGCTCCTGTGCGCTCTGTACGTGGACCGCGTCGATCGTCGTCACGAGGTCCCCGGGGCGCAAGCCGGCCTCGACGGCTGGGCTCCCGAGATCCATGCTGAAGATGACGACGCCGCCGCGAGCGAGGCCCAACTGCGCGGCCTGATCGGCGCTCACGTCCTCGGGGTGGATGCCGATCCAGCCGCGCACCACGCGTCCCTTGGCGATGATCTCGCTCACCACGCCGCGGACCATGTTCACCGGAATCGCAAAGCCGATCCCCTCCACGCCGAGGCTGCGCGCGACCATCGCGGTGTTGATGCCGATGAGCTTGCCGTTCGAGTCGACGAGCGCGCCGCCGGAGTTGCCGGCGTTGATCGCCGCGTCCGTCTGGATGAAATCCTCGAGCGTCGCGAGCCCGAGCTGCTGGCGGCTGGTCGCGCTCACGATGCCATGGGTGACCGTCTGCGAGAGCCCGTAAGCATCGCCGATCGCGAGCACCACGTCGCCCACCTTGAGGTGATCGGAGTTGCCGAGCTCCATCACCGGGAGGTTCTTGAGGTCGATCTGCAAGACCGCGAGATCGGTGTCGGGGTCGCGGCCGACGATGCTCGCGACCGCGGTGCGCCCGTCGGCGAGCTGCACGCGAATCGCCTCCGCGTTCGCGATCACGTGCTCGTTCGTGACGATGTGGCCGTCGGCGTCGAGGATCACGCCCGAGCCGAGGGTGCGCTCGATCCGTTGCCGGTAGCGTGGGAGGAGGTATCCGCCGAAGAGCTCGTCGAGCCCGGAGGGCGCGATCCGCTCCGTGATCACGCCCGCGGTGAAGATGTTGACGACCGCCGGGGCCGCCCGCTCGACCGCATCGGCATAGGTGACCCGCGGCGGTCCGGCCACCACGCGCTCGGCGACCGCTCCGGCCGGCGCCGCTGCGCCGGAGCGCTGTGCGGAGAGGCCGAGCGGTCCGCGCAGGGCGAGCTCGGGATGCCAGGCGACGATCACGAACGCGAGGGCGAGGCCGGTCACGACCGACGCGGCGAGAAACATGACCGCACGTCCCAGTGTGGTGTTTTGCATCTGTCCGAAATTCCTGGCCGGACCGCGCCGGCCGAAGGTGAGCGTCGGTTGTGTATAATGCGCCGCCCCCTGCAAATTTAGGAACCGATCGTCCGCACCGGCGCGTCGAGCACGCCCCGCGGGGCGGGAATTCGCGAGTTCACGTCCTAGGGAGAGCCGATCGATGGCGGATACCGGTGTCATCACCGATGAGAGCGACGCGGACCAGAGCCGGCGCAAGTTCCTGTTGATCGCGACCAGTGCGACGGGAGCGGTGGGAGCGGTGTTCGCGGCCGCACCATTCGTGACATCGTGGCTGCCGTCGGAGCGCGCGCGCGCACTCGGCGTGCCGACGGAATTCGATCTCGCCAAGCTCGAACCCGGGCAAATGGCGATCACCACCTGGCGCAAGCAGCCGATCTACATCGTCCACCGCACGCCCGAGATGCTCGCGAGCCTCAACGGCCACGCTGCGCTGCTCAAGGATCCGGACTCGGCGGACTCCGATCAGCCCCCCTACGCCACCAATGCCATGCGCTCGCGCACGGCGCAGCACCTGGTGCTGATTGGCACGTGCACCCACTTGGGCTGCCTGCCCAAGGCGCACTTCGAGCCCCACGACCCCGAGATCGGCGCGTACTGGCCCGGCGGCTGGCTGTGTCCGTGCCACGGATCGCGCTTCGACCTGGCCGGGCGCGTGTTCGAGGGCTCACCCGCGTCGGTCAATCTGCGCGTGCCGCCCTACAGCCTCTCCGATCAGAAACTGACCATTGGAGTCGACCAAGCATGAGCGTCGTCGCGAAACCCCCCGGGGCGCCGGCGGTGAAGACTGGGCGGCTGCGCGCGTGGTTCTACAAGCGGCTGCCGATCGAGGAGTTCATCTCGGAGCAGCTGACAGGCTACTACGCGCCCAAGAACTTCAATTTCTGGTACTTCTTCGGCGTCCTCGCCCTGTTCGTCCTGGTGCTGCAGCTCGTGACGGGCATCTTCCTCACGATGTTCTACAAGGTGGGCGCGGCCACATCCTTCGACTCGGTCGCCTACATCATGCGCGAGGTCGATTACGGCTGGCTCATCCGCTATCTGCACTCGACCGGCGCGTCGGCTTTCTTCGTCGTCATCTACCTGCACATGTTTCGCGGACTCCTGTACGGCTCGTACAGAACGCCGCGCGAGCTGCTGTGGGTGATCGGTATGCTCGTCTACTTCGCGCTCATGGCCGAGGCATTCTTGGGCTACGTTCTGCCGTGGGGCAACATGTCGTACTGGGCGGCACAGGTGATCGTGAACGTCTTCGGCACGATCCCCGCCATCGGGCCGGGTCTGGTCGAGTGGATCCGCGGCGATTACGGCATCGCCGATGCCACGCTCAATCGCTTCTTCGCGCTGCACGTGGTCGCCGTGCCGCTCGCACTGCTACTGCTCGTGGTGCTGCATCTCGTGGCGCTGCGGCGCACCGGATCGAACAATCCCGACGGCATCGAGATCAAGGAGAAGCTCGGTCCCGACGGCAAGCCGCTCGACGGCGTCCCGTTCCATCCCTATTACACGGTGAAGGACACCTTCGGCTTGGGCGCATTCCTGGTGATCTTCGCGCTCGTGGTGTTCTTCGCACCCACCTTCGGCGGCTACTTCCTCGAGCATGCGAACTTCGAGCCGATGAACGCGCTCTCGACTCCGCCCGAGATCACGCCCTCGTGGTACTTGACGCCGTATTACGCGATCCTGCGCGGCATCCCCAACCAGCGTCTCGGCGCGCTCGTGCTGCTCCTCGCCCTCGTCGCCTATCTTTTCCTGCCCTGGCTCGACCGCTCGCCGGTGAAGTCGATGCGCTACAAGGGCTGGGTATCGCGTACTTTCTTCGCGTTCTTCATCCTGGGCTTCCTCGGTCTCGTGTACGTGGGGCTGCATCCGGTTGCGCCCGTCTACGTGCTGATGGGACGCATCTGCACGGTGTTCTATTTCGCGTACTTCGTGCTCATGCCTTGGTACACGCGCATCGACCCGGTCAAACCCGTTCCCGAGCGTCTCAGGTTTCGCGCCCATGCTTGAGCTTCAAACGAATCCGCGCGCGCCGCGCGCCGCAAAGACCGTCCGCTGCCAGGCCGGGCTCGCCCTGATGATCGCCGCCGTGCTGCTCGCTCCGGCTGCGGCGTTCGCGGCCGAAGCGGCGGGGCAACAGGGCTTCGGCGCCGACTGGGAGTCGTGGAAGGCGCACAACTCCGTCTCGGATCTCGCATCCCTGCAGCGCGGAGCGCGGGACTTCCTGAGCTACTGCAACGGCTGTCACGCGCTCAAGTACATGCGCTACTCGCGCATCGGAGTCGATCTCGAGATTCCCCCGGACATGGTCGCGAAACTGCTCGTGCCGAGCGGGGGCAAGGCGACCGACTACATCAGCACGCCGATGCCCGCCGCCGATGCGGTGAGCTGGTTCGGCAAGGAGCCGCCCGATCTGTCGCTCATCGCGCGCGCGCGCGGAACGGATTACCTGTATCAATACCTGACGACCTTCTACATCGATCCGGCGCGGCCGACCGGCGCCAACAATCTTGCGCTGCCGGCCTCCGCGATGCCCGACGTGCTCTCGCATCTCGAGGGGCTCAAGCGCGCGGTGTTCAGGCAAGAGCAGCTGAACGGCACCACCCAAGAGGTGTTCGACCACTTCGAGACGGTCGTGCCCGGAAGCATGACGCGCGCTCAGTTCGACGACTTCGTGCGTGACATCGTGAACTTCCTCGACTACGTGGGCGAGCCGGTGCAGGCGCACCGCCGGGCACTCGGTGTCTGGGTCGTCGGGTTCCTGCTGGTCTTCACCTGGCTCGCGTGGCTGCTCAAGAAGGAATACTGGAAAGACGTGCACTGAGGCGCCTCCACGGAATCGAGTGACGCGGGGAGGCGTTGGCGTCGGTCTCAAGTCTGTCGCTCGTCCGGTCGCTCCGGGCACGGGGATTCCGAGTGTCGAGCCGACGATCCATCATGACGCTCTTCTCCGCGCCGGACGATCCGTGGAGTCATCGCACGCGGATCGTGCTCGCCGAGAAGGGCATCGGCATCGACATCGTCAATGTCGAGCCCGGCAAGCTCCCCGAGGACCTCCTCGACCTCAACCCCTACCACAGCGTTCCGACGCTCGTGGATCGCGATCTGGTGCTGTACGACTCGCGTGTCATCATCGAGTATCTCGATGAGCGCTTTCCTCATCCGCCGCTCATGCCCGTCGACCCGGTGGTGCGCGCGCAGTTCCGCCTGGCGCTCTATCGCATCGAGCGCGACTGGTACGGACTGCTCGGGGAGATCGAGCGCGACCCGGACAAGAAGCAGGCGGCGAAGCTCAAGAAGATGCTGCGCGACACGATCCTGCAAAGCGTCGAGCTCTTCCGCGTGAAGCCCTACTTCCTTTCCGACGAGTTCTCGCTCGTGGATGCGACCATCGCACCGGTGCTGTGGCGCCTGCCGCGCTACGAGATCGACCTGCCGCGCGAGGGCGGCCAGGCGATCCTCAAATACGCGTCGCTGGTGTTCTCGCGCCCCGCGTTTCGCGATAGCCTCTCGGATCTCGAGCAGGAAATGCGCATCCTCTGAGGCAATCGCAGCCGTGGCAGAGAGTCCCATCCGACCCAAGCGTCCGTACCTGCTACGGGCGATGCACCAGTGGATGACCGACAGCGGGCACACTCCCCACCTCATCGTCGACGCCGAGCGTCCCGGTGTCGAGGTACCCCACGCGTACGTGAAGGACGGCAAGATCGTGCTCAACGTGAGCCTCAATGCGACCCAGCGGCTCGAGCTCGGCAATGACTGGATCGAGCTCGACACCCGCTTCGCCGGCGTCGCGCAGCGCGTGCGGTTTCCCGTGAACGCCGTGCTCGGCATCTACGCCCGCGAGACCGGCGAGGGCATGGTGTTCTCGGACCAGGACATGGGCCCGGAGCCCCCGACGCGACCCGCCCCGTCCGAGGAGACAGGCCGCACCCGACGGCAGCTGAAGGTGGTGAAGTAGCGCTCTGCCGGTGCCGCGCGTGGGCGCTGCCCACGCCTTTTTCCCCCTATCAGGCCGAGAACGCGCTGCGCAGCCACTCCACGCGCGGCTGCCGCGTGGCGGCGTCGCAGACCACGATCACATCGAAGCGCACGGGCAGCCGCGCGAGCTCGCGGTGCCGTTGCAGCAGCTGCTGCGCGGCGCGCACCACGCGCCGCTGCTTGACGCCCGTGACGCTCGCCGCCGCCCCGCCGAAAGCGTTGCTCGAGCGCGTGCGCACCTCCACGATCGCGAGCACCTCCGCGCTGCGGGCGACGATATCGAGCTCGCCGAGGCGGCGCCGGTAGTTCTTGAGAAGCACCTCCATGCCCTGCGAGCGCAGATAGTCCGCGGCAACGCGCTCGGCTGCCGCACCGAGGTCATGGGGACTCACGGCGTCGACGCCGGCAGCGGCCGCGGCGCCCCCTCGGTGAGCTCCGCCCATTCGAGCTCGCGGTGCACGCGGTCGCCCGCATCGAGCGTGAGGCGCCCGGTGAGACCATCGACTGCGACGGCCGTGGCGGACCCGCTGCGCAGCGCGACGGAGAGCCGGTACGCATCGAAGCCAAAGGCAAAGAGGCGGTTGCGAATGGGCCCACCAACCGGCCAAGCATCGCGCGCGGCGATGCGCACGCTGTCGGCCAAGCCGCTGCCGAGCATCCACGGCATGTCCGGAAAGATGAGCCCGTCCACGTCCTCGTTCGCGCTCTCGTCCGGCTCGAAGGCATCGGAGGTGGCGTATGCCGCCACGTCACCGGCAAAGTAGAACTTGAGCTGCGGACGCAGCAGCCGCGCGCTCGAGGCGGTGCTCGGCTCGAAGATGAAGTCGATGTCCTCGCGGCGCCGCGGCTGAAACTCGAGGTGGACACCGAGGGTGGACTCGAGACGCTTCGAGCGCTCCATGCTCGCATCGATTCCGAGCACCTGCGAGGCCACCGGCCCAAAATTGACCTCCTGCGGGTCGAAGCGCACGGTGTCGAGCAAGCTGCCGCCGCCTGCGGTCAACTGCTCGTTGAATGCCGCCAGCACGCGATCGCCCCACTCACCCTGGGGGACGAGCGCTACGCCGTGCCGGTGTCCATCGGCGATCACTCGCTTGGCCACCTCCCGGGCTTCGTTCTCCGGCGAAAGCGCGAATTGATAGAAGTTGCGCGGCGCCGCCGCATCCGCCGGGAGGAAGTTGAGTGCGAGCATGGGCGGGTGCGGCGCGGTGAGGGCGGCGGCGGCGATGACCGCTTCGCGCGTGAGCGGACCGACGATGAACTCGGCGCCCTCGCGCACCGCACGCTCCACGATGTCGGCCACGCTCCCCGCGCCCGTATCGTAGATGCGCACCCGCGGGCGGTCCGCGGCAGGATTGACAAAGTAGGCGGTGAGAAAGCCATCACGCACGATTCCGGCGGCGTCGCTCTGGCGGCCGGTGAGCGGCAGCAGCAGCGCGATGTCGGGTTGCGCGGGAACTGCGGCCGTGAGCGGCACTCCCTGAAGCTCGCTCGCCACCACGGCCTGCGCCGGGTGATCCGGATAGCGCACGCGCCAGGTTTCGATCGCGCGCGCGGCCGCCTGCGGATCGCGCGCGGCCTGGGCGGCGAGCAGCGCGAGCTCGAGCCAGCCGCGCGTGGTGGAGTCGGGAGCGGCGCTCGGGTCGATCCTCATCCCGCGCTCGCTCGCATCGCGCAGCGCCTCGAGCAACCGGGCGCGGCTCGCCTGCCGCGCGCGCGGCGTGTCGAGCCAGCGCTCGGCGCGAATCTCGGCGCTGACGGCATCGACCGGCATGGAGACGACGAGCGCCGTGCGCTCGCGCAGGGCGAGATACGCGAGCGCATCGGCCGCAGCGCTCGGCTGCTCGACCCCCGAGAGCTCGCGCCACGCGAGCTGTCCCTCGCCGCGCGCGAGCGCGAGCTCGACCAGAAGCAGCTGCCGCTGGAGGCTCTGCTCGGCAGTGAGCGGCGCTGCGAGCGCGGCGAGCGCGCGCGCGGCACGCTCGGGCTCGCGCGCCGCCAAGTAGTCGCGCGTCGCATCGAGCAGCAGGGCCGCACGCTCTGGCCCGCCGCTCGCCTGCGCGAGCGCTTCGTACTCTCGCGCCGCGCCGGCCCGATCCCCGCCGCTCTCGAGCGCGGCGGCGTGCGGCGCGCTCGGCGGGGCCGGGCCCGTGGCCGGTACGAGGCTCGCACAGCCGGCCGGCAGAGCGAGCGCGACTGCCAGCGCGAAGCTCGCGCGGGCCGGTTTCAGCATCCGTCCTTCGGGAAACATCGGTTGAAGGCCCTCTCCAAGGTGGGCAGGATGCCAGGGTGAATTATATGCGCTCGACTTTCGGCGTACGCGATTCGAATGCGTCTCCCGGCGCCGGACGTCTGGAAGTCGTCGCGACTCCGATCGGAAACCTGGGTGACCTGAGCGAGCGCGCGCGGCAGAGTCTCGCGCACGCGGACGTGATCGCCGCCGAGGACACGCGGCGCACACTCGCTCTGTTGAGTTCGCTCGGACTGTCGCGACCGCTCGTCTCACTCCACGCGCACAACGAGAGACAGCGCGCATCGGAGCTGGTCGCGCGGCTCGCGGCCGGCCAAGTCGTGGCCCTCGTGAGTGATGCCGGAACGCCGCTCCTGTCGGATCCGGGCGCCGAGCTCGTGCGACGCGCCGCCGCGAGCGGCTTCGAGGTGCGCCCGATTCCCGGACCGTCCGCCATCACTGCGGCGCTCGCGGCCGCGGGACTCGGGAGCGACCGGTTCTGCTTCGAGGGTTTCCTGCCCGCGGCGCAGCGCGCGCGACGTGCGCGGTTGCGCGAGCTCGCCCAGGAGCCGCGCACGCTCGTGCTGTTTGAAGCGCCGCACCGCATCGACGCGAGTCTCGCGGATCTCTCGGCCGAGCTCGGGGCCGAGCGCCGCGCGGTGCTCGCCCGCGAGCTCACCAAGGCTCATGAGACGCTCTATCGCGGCACGCTCGCCGAGCTCGCCGAGCGGGCGCGCAGCGACGCTCACCTGCGGCGCGGGGAGATCACGCTCGTGATCGAAGGGGCGGCCGTCACGACCCGCGCAGCCGACGCGGAGCTGTTGCGGCGCGCGCTCGAGCTGCTCGTACGCGAGCTGCCTCCCGGACGAGCCGCCGCCGTCGCCGCGCAGCTCACCGGCGCCAAGCGCAGCGACGCCTACGCGCTTGCGATGCGCATCGCGGAGCGCGCCTGAGCGCACACGCTCTTTCACTTACCCGCGCAAGCCCTTATCGTGGGTGCGGGAGCCGGCCGGACAGTCGCTGTCCTCACCAGCCTCGGCTGGTCGGGGAGGGAGGAAAGTCCGGGCTCCGGCGGACGAGGTGCCAGGTAACGCCTGGGGGGCGCGAGCCCACGGAAAGTGCAACAGAGAGCAGACCGCCTAAGTCCGCGCCCTTGCGGGTGCGGACCGGTAAGGGTGAAACGGTGCGGTAAGAGCGCACCGCGTCAGTGGTAACACGCGACGGCACGGCAAACCCCACCTGGAGCAAGGCCAAATAGGGAAGCCGCATCCCCGTAAAAGGGGGTGCAGCGGTGTTCCGCACGCGCTTCCGGGTAGGCCGCTCGAGGCCCGCGGTGACGCGGGTCCCAGAGGAATGACTGTCCTCGACAGAACCCGGCTTACAGGCCGGCTCCCACCTTCTCGGCGCTGCCGCGCCTGAGCGGCATGCCACTCAGGCGTGGCACCGCATCAACTACTGTATGAGATACCGCAAGCAACCTCATGATTGATAAGAAGAGTGCCGGCGGACTACTGTCCGGGGCACCACAATTGCCATAAGTCTTTGTGAATGCGACGAATTTCTCAGTTCTCCAATTGACATAGCCTGCCCCGGATTCCTATAGTGGCGACCGGTGGGAGAATGTGGGGGGAAGTGGGCGATTCCTCGCTCCGAGAGACGTGTTCCGCGGTGCAACAAAGGTCACCCTTGACGATAAGGGTCGCATGGTGCTGCCGACCCGTTATCGGGAGTCGATCCAGGGGAGCGCCCAAGGGCGGCTGGTGGTCACGGTAGACCGCGATCAATGCCTCCTCATCTATCCCCTGCCCGAATGGGAGCAAACCGAGCACAAGCTCATGGCGCTGCCGAGCCTGCACGCGCAATCGCGAAGGCTGCAACGCCTGATGGTGGGACATGCCACCGACTTGGAGCTCGACGGGCACGGAAGGGTACTGCTGCCGCCGGAGCTGCGCGAGTTCGCGGGGCTCCAGCGCTTCGCGATGCTGATCGGTCAGGGCAATCGCTTCGAGCTGTGGGATGAGACGCGCTGGAGCGAGCGGCGCGGTCAGTGGCTGAAGAGCGAGGAAGAGACGACCGATCTGCCTTCGCTGCTCGATTCGCTCTCGCTGTAGCGAGCGCGCGCGGCGGCACGGGGATAACGGGCGACGAGGCGCGCGGCGGCGAGCCTCGTCCGGAACAACGCAGCACCTTCAGGGGGCGGGCGGAACCGCTGCAATTCTCCAATGGACTACGAGCACGAGCCGGTGCTCGTCGAAGAGGCGCTGGCGGCACTGGCGATCGAGCCGGGTGGTTACTATGTCGATGCGACGTTCGGGCGCGGCGGTCACGCGGCACGGATTCTCGAGGCCGTGGGTGGAGCGGGCCGCGTGCTCGCGATTGATCGGGATCCGCAAGCGATCGAGGCCGGGCGGCGCCGCTTTGCGGGCGAGATGCGGCTCGCGCTCGTCCACGCGCCGTTTTCTCACTTGCGCGAGCTGGTGCCGGCGCATGCGCATGGGCGCCCATGCCGTGGCGTGCTCTTCGATCTCGGTGTTTCCTCACCGCAGCTCGACGATCCGAGCCGCGGGTTCAGTTTCCGCGGCGACGGTCCGCTCGACATGCGCATGGACCCGACACGCGGCGAGCCGGTCTCTGCCTGGCTCGCTCGGGCGGGCCTCGACGAGATTCGCGAGGTGATCGCGACCCTGGGCGAAGAGCGCTTCGCGCGCCGCATCGCCCGGGCGATCGTGGCTGCGCGCCGCATTCACCCGCTCGCGCGCACCGGGGAGCTCGCCGCGCTCGCGGCCCGGGAGGTCCGCACGCGCGAGCCCGGCAAGCATCCGGCCACGCGGACGTTCCAGGCGCTGCGCATGCACGCGAACGACGAGCTCGGTGAGCTCGAGCGGGGTCTCGCCGCCGCGGTCGAGGTGCTCACTCCCGGGGGCCGCCTCGCCGTGATCAGCTTTCATTCGGTCGAGGACCGGGTGGTCAAGGGCTTTCTCAGGCAGGCCTCGAGCGTCGATCCGGCGCTCGCGAGTCTGCCGCAACTGCCCCCCGCCGCGCAGCCCCGCCTGAGGCTCGTCGGCCGCAAGACCCGGCCCGGGTCGCAGGAGTCGGCGCGCAACCCGCGCGCGCGCAGCGCGCTCATCAGGGTGGCGGAGAAGCTCGCATGAGATGGACGAGTCCACGAACGCTCGTGATCACGGTGCCGCTCCTGTGGTTCGCGGCGCTCGGCTCGGCCGCCGGGGCAATCTACTGCAAGCATCGCTCGCGCGAGCTGTTCCGCGAGCTCGAGGCTCTGCAGACGCAGCGCGACAACCTCGACATCGAGTACGGACAGCTGCAGCTCGAGCAGAGCGCGTGGTCGACTCACGCCTTCGTCGAGAACGTGGCGCGCGCCAAGCTTCACATGATCAATCCGCCGCCGCAGGACGTGAGGCTCGTCTCCCCGTGACGCGCACGCCTGCCCCCAATTCCGATGGCCGACGATCGCGCGCCGGCTGGCGCGCGCGCGGGCGCGGAGGCGCCCCAGCCGGCAGTGGCGGCCCCTCCGCAGCGCCCCGCCACTTCCGCTGGCGCTCGCACCTCTCCTTCGTGGTCATCGCCGCCGCCGCAGCCGCGCTCCTGTGGCGCGCCGTGAACCTGCAGCTCGTCGACCACGGATTCCTCTCGAGCCAGGGCGACGCCCGCTTCTCGCGCATTGCGACCATTCCGGCGCATCGCGGCACGATCACGGACCGCTATGGCGAGCCGCTCGCGATCAGCACGCCCGTCGATTCGGTCTGGGTGAACCCGCAGGAGCTCACACTCGACTCGGGGCCGATCGCGCGGCTCGCGGCGGCGCTGCAGCTCGACCCCCAGGAGCTCGCCCGCCGCGTGACGAGCAACCTCGACCGCTCGTTTCTGTACGTCGCGCGGCACCGCTCTCCGGCCGAGGCGCAGCGCGTGAGCGATCTCGACATCTCCGGCGTGTACCTCACGCGCGAGTACCAGCGCTACTATCCGGCGGGTGAGGTGACGGGCCAGCTACTCGGATTCACGGACGTAAACGATGCGGGCCAGGACGGTCTCGAGCTCGCCTTCGATCACTGGCTCGCAGGCGAAGACGGCGAGAAGCGGGTGATCCAGGACCGCTACGGGCGCGTCGTCCAGGACGTTGAGAGCATCCGTCCGGCGCGCCCGGGCCGCGATCTGGTGCTGTCGATCGATCTCAGGCTGCAGTACCTCGCCTATCGCGAGCTCAAGCGCGCCGTGCGCGACCAGCGCGCGCGCTCCGGCTCGATCGTGCTCATCGACGTGAACTCGGGCGAGATTCTGGCGATGGTGAACCAGCCATCGTTCAACCCGAACGACCGCGAGCAGATGGAGCCCGACTTCTACCGCAATCGGGCCGCGACGGACATCTTCGAGCCGGGCTCGACGATGAAGCCGTTCTTCGTCGCAGCCGGCATCGCCTCGGGCAAGTACAACGATCGCAGCATCATCGACACCTCGCCCGGCTACATCCGAGTGGGCTCGCGCGTCTTCGAGGAGGACGGCGGCAATCTCGGCCGCATCGACATCGCGACCATCCTCGCGCGCAGCTCCAACGTCGGCATGGCGCACATCGCGCTGTCGCTCGAGCCCAAGCAGATCTGGACGACGCTCACCGATGTGGGGTTCGGACGCGTGACGGCGAGCGGGTTTCCGGGGGAATCGGCGGGGCTGTTGAGCTCGTACGCGCACTGGAGGGCGATCGACGTGGCGACGATGTCGCACGGTTACGGCATCTCGGTGACACCGCTCCAGCTCGCGCATGCGTATGCCACCTTGGGCTCGCTCGGGATCCTGCGTCCGGTCTCCTTTCTACGTGCGGATTCCGCGCCCGCCGGACAGCGCGTGCTCGATGAGCGCGTCTGCCGCGAGCTCATCGGCATGCTCAAGTCGGTGGTCCTCGCCGAGGGCGCGACCGGCGCGCGGGCCTATATCCCCGGCTACAGCGTGGCGGGCAAGACCGGTACGGCTTTCAAGGCGATCGCGGGCGGGTACTCGACCAATCTCTACATGTCCGTGTTTGCCGGAATCGCGCCCGCATCCAACCCCCGCTTGGCCGCGGCGGTGGTGATCGACGAGCCGAGCGCAGGCGAACACTCGGGAGGCCTGGTCGCCGCACCGGTATTCTCGGCCGTCATGGGCGGCGCATTGCGGCTGCTCGCGGTGCCCCCGGATCAGCCCATCGGGGATGCGCCGGCGACCGAGACCGCGCAGACCATGCCGCGGCACGCGGCACGTGTCGCGCACGGAATCACGGTGGCGCGCCGATGAGCCGCGACGTGACGCGATCCGAGCTCTTCGTGCGCGAGCTGCCGCTCGCCGCACTCACCGCCGGACTGGTCGAGGTGCCGCACGATCTCGCCGTGACGGACGTGACGCTCGACAGCCGCGAGGTGCGGCCCGGCGCATTGTTCCTCGCCTGTCGCGGGCGCGCGCATCACGGCCTCACCTTTGCGCAGCAGGCGGTCGCGGCGGGCGCGCGCGCGATTCTCTACGAGCCCGACCCAAGCGCAGCGCCACCGCCCGCGCGCGGGCTCGATCCCGGCCACGCGTTGTTTGTCGCGGAGGTACCTGGGCTCAGCAGCCACATCGGCACGATCGCCGACCGATTCTTCGGCGCTCCCTCGCAGCTGCTGACCGTCGCGGCGGTCACCGGCACGAACGGCAAGACCACCTGTGCGTACTTGCTTGCGCAGTCGCTCACGCTCATCGGCCGTGCGGCGGGCTACATCGGCACGCTCGGCTGCGGTCTACCGGATGCGATTGCTCCATTTGGTCTCACCACCGCGGATGCGGTGACGGTTCACCGGCAGCTCGCGCGCCTGAGAGCGCTCGGTGCGGAGTGCGTGTGCATGGAGGTTTCCTCGCACGCGCTCGAGCAGGGGCGGGTCGATGCGGTTCGCTTCCATGCCGCGGCGTTCACGAACCTCACGCGCGATCATCTCGACTTTCACGGCTCGATGGAGGCCTACGCGGCGGCGAAGGCGCGCCTGTTCGAGTGGCAGGGACTCGCCGCGCGCATCATCAACATCGACGATCCGTTCGGACTCGCCCTGGCGCGGCGCTTCGACGCGAGCGGGGCGCGGCTTCTCGTGACGACGCGCGGCGCGCAGGCGCAGTCGCACCGAGCAGCGCTACCCCACGCGGAGCTCGTGGCTGCGCGCCGCGTCGCGATCGAGCCGGCCGGATCGCGCATCGAGATCGACTCGAGCGCCGGCCAAGCGAGCCTGCGCCTGCCGCTCATCGGCGGCTTCAATGTCGACAACGCGCTCACCGTGCTCGCGGCGCTGCTCGCGCTCGAGGTCCCCCTCGCGCGCGCGGTCGACGCGCTCGCTCGCTGCCGGGCCGCGCCCGGACGGATGGAGGTCGTGGGCTCGCCTGACGGAGCGGTGATCGCGATCGTCGATTACGCACACACGCCGGATGCGCTCGAGCAGGCCCTTACGGCCGCGCGCGCCCACTGCCGCGGCGCGCTACGCGTCGTCTTCGGCTGCGGCGGGGACCGCGATGCCGGCAAGCGGCCGCTCATGGGCCGCGTAGCCCGTGCGCTTGCCGACGAGGTGATCCTGACCGATGACAACCCGCGGAGCGAGGACCCGGAGCGCATCACGGCGGATATTCTGGGCGGCATCGAGGACGCGCGCGGCGTCTCGATCGAGCACGACCGGGCCGCGGCGATCCGCGGCGCCCTCGAGCGCTCCGTCTCCGGTGACGTGGTGCTGATCGCCGGCAAGGGCCACGAGCAGCAGCAGCTCTACGCGAGCGATGCGCGTGCATTCAGCGACCGAGCGGTCGCTCAGGAATTCTTCTCCCGGTCACGGGGGCGGCCATGAACGCAGCGATCGAGCCGGCCAAGCGCACCCTCGGGCGGTTCGCCCACGACTGCGGCGGCCGGCTCGAGGGCGCTGACCGCACGTATCTCGGCGTATCGACCGATACGCGCACGCTCAAGTCCGGGGAGCTCTTCGTAGCGCTCCGCGGCCCGCGCTTCGACGGCCACCACTTCGTTGCCGCGGCTGCGGCGGCCGGTGCGGCCGGCACGCTGGTCGATGCGCGCCAACCCGCCGCGCTCGCGCAGATTCTCGTCGAGGACACCGAGCGTGCGCTCGGCCGCGCGGCCGCGGCGTGGCGCGGCGCCTTCCGCCTGCCTCTGGTCGGCGTCGCCGGCAGCAACGGCAAGACCACCGCGAAGGAGATGATCGGAGCGATCCTGTCGCAGGCCGGTACGTGCCTCGTCACGCGGGGCAACCTCAACAACCAGATCGGCGTGCCGCTCACGCTGCTGCGTGTCGAGCCGACGCACCACTTCGCGGTGGTGGAGATCGGCACGAACCACGCGGGCGAGGTCGCGGCGCTCGCGCGGATCGCGCGGCCCACGATTGGGCTCATCACCAACGCGGGAGCGGAGCACCTCGAGGGCTTCGGAAGCCTGGAGGCGGTCGCGCGCGCGGAAGGCGAGATGGTCGAGGGGCTCGAGGCGAGTGCGGTCGCGGTTCTCAACGCGGATGACCCGTTCCTGCCGCTGTGGCGCGCCGCGACCCGCGCCCGCGTCGTGACCTTCGGACTGCGCGAGCCGGCGGAATTCCGTGCACGCGACGTGGCAGCGCGCATCGTCGAGGGAGCGTTCCGCACCACCTTCCGCCTGGAGTGCGACCAAGGGTCGGCGGCGGTCGAGTTGCGGCTCGCCGGGCGGCACAACGTCGCGAACGCGCTCGCCGCAGCGGCCGCGAGCGTGGCCGCGGGCGCGACCCTCGAGCACGTGCGCGCGGGACTCGCGGCGATGCGCGCAGTGCACGGCCGGCTCGAGCTCAAGCGCGCGCGCAGCGGCGCCTGGCTCATCGATGATTCCTACAACGCCAATCCGAGCTCGGTCCGTGCCGGCATCGAGGTGCTCGAGGAGCTCGGAGGACATCGCTGGCTGGTGCTCGGCGACATGGCCGAGCTCGGCGAATTCGCGCACACGAGTCACGCGGAGATTGGCACGTTCGCGCGCGAGCACGGGGTCGAGCGCCTGTTCGCAACCGGCAGTCTCGCGCAGCTCGCGGTGGAGAGCTTCGGGGCGGGCGGGGCATGGTATCCGGACGGTGAAGCCCTCGCGCGCGCGCTCGAGGCGCAAGCGGGCGCCGAAGTGCGCTTGCTCGTCAAGGGCTCGCGCGTCAACCGCCTCGAGCGCGTCGTCGCCGCGCTCGTCGGGCCGCACGGGGGGGCTTGAGCCGTGCTCTTCTGGATCACCCAGGAGCTCACTCGGGTCTACTCGGGCTTCAACGTATTCTCGTACCTCACGTTCCGCGCGATCCTGGCCGCAGTCTCCGCACTCACGTTCTCGCTCGTCGCGGGACCGACGATGATCGCGAAGCTCGGGCGCTACCAGATCGGCCAGGTGGTCCGCGAGGACGGGCCGAAGTCTCATCTGCCGAAGGCAGGCACGCCCACGATGGGGGGCGCGCTCATCCTGGCCGCGCTCGCCTTCGGGACGCTGCTGTGGGTGGACCTGCGCGACCGGTTCGTCTGGACGGTGCTCGGAGTGACGTTTGCGTACGGCCTCATCGGCTTCTACGACGATTACCTGAAGCTCGTCGTCGGCAACTCGAAGGGGCTCGTGCCGCGCTGGAAGTATCTCTGGCAGTCGGTCGCGGGGCTGTGCGCGGCGGCGACGCTGTACTACACCGCGCAGGCTCCCACGGAGACGACACTCTATCTGCCGTTCGTGAAGAAATTCGCCGAGCCGCTTTCGGCGCCGATCTTCATCGTGATCGCCTACCTCATGATCACGGGCATGAGCAACGCCGTGAATCTCACCGACGGTCTCGACGGACTCGCGATCATGCCCGCCGTGCTGGTCACTGCCGCGCTCGGGCTCTTCGCCTACGTGAGCGGCAACGCGGTGTATGCGAGCTATCTGGAAATACCGGCGATTCCGCGCGCCGGCGAGCTGCTCGTCTTCTGCTCCGCGCTCGGCGGGGCGGGGCTCGGCTTCCTGTGGTTCAACACCTATCCGGCGCAGATCTTCATGGGCGACATGGGCGCGCTCGCCCTGGGCGCGGCGATCGGCGTCATCGCCGTCATCGTGCGTCAGGAGCTCATCGCGCTCGTCATGGGCGGAGTGTTCGTGCTCGAGACGGCCTCGGTCATCCTGCAGGTCGCCTCCTTCAAGCTCACCGGCCGGCGCATCTTCCGCATGGCGCCGATCCACCATCACTTCGAGCTCAAGGGGTGGGCGGAGCCCAAGGTGATCGTGCGGTTCTGGATCATCACGCTGCTGCTCGTGCTCTGCGGCCTCGCGACGCTGAAACTGCGATGAGCGACCGAGCCGCCAAGCCTTCCGCCGCGGTGATCGTGGGTCTCGGTCGCACCGGGTATTCGTGCGCCGCGTATCTGCGCGCGCGCGGCTGGCGCATCGCGGTCACCGACACGCGCGAGAAGCCACCCGAGCTCGCGCGCCTGACGGCGCTCGATCCCGCGATCCCGGTACGGCTCGGCGCACTCGATGCGCGGCTGCTCGACGAGGCGGTATGCGTCGTCGCCTCGCCGGGCCTCGCCCTGAGCGACCCGTTCTTCGCCGCGGCGCGCCGCCGCGGTCTCGAGATCGTGGGCGACATCGAGCTGTTTGCGCGCGCGGTCGACGCACCGGTGGCCGGAATCACGGGCACCAACGGCAAGAGCACCGTCACGACGCTCGTCGGCCGCATGGCCGCGCGCGCGGGGCTGCGGGTGCGCGTCGGCGGGAATCTCGGTGAGCCCGCGCTCGATCTGCTCACCGCCGCTCAGAGCGATGCGCGACCCACGGATCTCTACGTCCTGGAGCTCTCGAGCTACCAGCTCGAGGCGACCCATTCGCTCGATCTGCAAGCAGCCGCCGTGCTCAACGTGAGCGCGGACCACCTCGATCGCTATCCCGGGGTGCGCGAGTACGCCGCGGCCAAGGCGCGCATTTTCGCGCGCTGCGACACGGCGATCGTCAATCTCGACGATCCCCTGGTCGCGACGATGCCCGCACCGGGACAGCGCACCCTCACCTTCTCGCTGCGCGCGGCGATCGGCGCGGATTACGCGATTGCGTTCGCTGCGGCGGGCGGGGCGAGCTCAATCACCCGTCGCGGCGCACCGCTCCTCGCGCTGAGCGAGCTGCGCATCCGGGGGCTGCACAACGCGGCGAACGCGCTCGCCGCGCTCGCGCTCGGCGAGGCGCTCGGTCTCAACCTCGAGCCGATGCTCGCGGAGCTCCGCGAATTCCCCGGTCTGCCGCATCGCACGCAGTTCGTCGCGGACGTAAAGGGGGTCGCCTACATCGATGACTCCAAGGGCACCAACGTCGGAGCCACGCTCGCGGCGGTCGCAGGGCTCCCGGGGCCCCTCATCATGATCCTGGGCGGCGAGGGCAAGCAGCAGGACTTCTCGCCGCTCGCTCAGGCGTTCCGTGGCAAGGTGCGCCACGCGCTGCTGATCGGCCGCGACCGCGAGGCGCTCGCCGCGGCGCTCGCCGGCGTATGCGCACTCGAGCGCTGCGACTCGCTCGCAGCGGCCGTGCGCGCCGCCGCCGGTGTGGCGCACCCGGGCGACACGGTGCTGCTCTCCCCGGCGTGCGCGAGCCTCGACATGTTCCGCGACTATGCGCATCGCGGCGCCGTCTTCTCCCAGGCCGTGAGGGAGCTTGCCGCATGAGCGCAGCGGGCACGCTCGGCCTCGGTCACGCCCGCTCGCGCGCGCGCAACGGCGGCCTGCGCATCGATACGGTCACGCTCGCTCTGGTGCTCGCGATCGTGCTGCTCGGGCTCATCATGGTGACCTCGGCCTCGATCTCGATCGCGAGCGAGGAGACCGGCCACAGCTTCACCTACCTCACTCGGCAGCTCACCCTCACGCTGATCGGGGCGGCGGCCGGCGCCGTGCTGCTCCTCGTGCGCACCGAGCTGATCGAGCGGCTCGCGATGCCGCTGCTGATCGCCGCCTTCGCGCTGCTCACCGTGGTGCTGGTTCCGGGCCTCGGTTACGCGGTCAACGGCAGCCGCCGCTGGCTGCATCTCGCCGGGCTCGGCTTTCAGGTCTCCGAGCTCGCGCGCGTGTTCATCCTCATCTACGTGGCGAGCTACGCGGTGCGCCGCGAGGAGGAGCTGCGCGGCACGTTCGGCGGATTGCTGAAGCCCCTGGGGCTGCTCGCCTGCGCGGCGGTGCTGCTGCTCGCGGAGCCGGATTTCGGCGCGGCGATCGTGCTCTTCGCGACCGGGTTCGCGCTCACGTTTCTCGCGGGCGCGCGGCTGCGTTACGTCCTCGCGATGACGCTCGTCGCCGGCGGCTCCTTCGCGGCGCTCGCGGTCACCTCGGGCTACCGGCTGCGTCGTCTGACCGGATTTCTCGACCCGTGGGCCGATCCCTATCACAGCGGCTTTCAGCTCACGCAGTCGTTGATCGCGATCGGGCGCGGCTCCTGGTTCGGGGTCGGTCTAGGCGACAGCGTCCAGAAGCTGTTCTATCTCCCGGAGGCACACACCGATTTCCTGTTCGCGGTGCTCGCCGAGGAGCTCGGTCTCGCCGGAGTGATCCTGACGCTCGGACTGTTCCTCGCGCTCGTATGGCGGAGCATGCACGTCGCGCGGCTCGCCGCGGATGCGGGTCTCAAGTTCCCCGCCTACCTCGCGAGCGGCTTCGGGATGTGGATCGGCATCCAGGCGTTCATCAACATCGGCGTGAACATGGGCGTGCTGCCGACGAAGGGTCTGACTCTGCCGCTCATGAGCTACGGCCGCTCGAGCATGATCGTCGCGCTCGCGTGGGTCGGACTCACGATGCGGGTGTACCACGAGGCGACCGTGCAGGGTCGCGGAGCCGCCTCGATCCGCGAGGAGAGCGGCTTCGAGCACGCGCGCGCTGGCAGGGAGAGCGACGCATGAGCCGGCCGGTTCTCATCATGGCGGGCGGCACCGGGGGGCACGTCTTCCCCGCGCTCGCCCTCGCGCGGCTCCTCAAGGAGCGTGCGATCGAGGTGGTCTGGCTCGGGACACGGCGCGGTCTCGAAGCACGCATCGTGCCCGCCGAGCGCAT
The DNA here is from genome assembly GCA_035523875.1 of Steroidobacteraceae bacterium. GTDB lineage: Bacteria > Pseudomonadota > Gammaproteobacteria > Steroidobacterales > Steroidobacteraceae > JASHUC01. Next base: position 81,028 of record DATKPY010000027.1, on the reverse strand, counting down.
TGCGATTGAGTGGCTGTCGGTGGGCGGATTGCGTGGCAAGGGTGCGCTCACGCTCCTTGCGGCGCCGTTTCGCATCGGGTTCGCGCTCCTGCAGGCGCTGCGGGTGATGTGGCGCCGCCGTCCGCTCGCCGTGGTCGGACTCGGCGGCTTCGTCACCGGTCCCGGGGGCGTGGCCGCCTGGCTCTCGCGCCGGCCGCTCATCATCCACGAACAGAACGCGATCGCGGGATTCACCAACCGCTGCCTGGCGCACTTCGCTCGCGAGGTGCTCGAGGCGTTCCCGGGGAGCTTCGGTGAGGCGGTACACGCCCGCGCGATCGGCAATCCGGTGCGCAGCGACATCCAGGCGATCGACGCACCGGCGGCGCGCTTCGCCGGGCGCGGCGGTCCCATCCGCATCCTGGTGGTCGGAGGCAGCCAGGGCGCCGCGCGTCTCAATACGATCGTGCCCGCGGCCGTGGCGCAGCTCGCGCGGGCCTTCGCGCTCGAGGTGCGGCACCAATCCGGCGCGCGCTCGCAGGAGGCGACGCGCGCGAGCTATGCCGCCGCAGGGGCTCGCGCGGAGGTGGTCCCGTTCATCGAGGACATGGCCCACGTCTACGGCTGGGCCGATCTCGTCGTCTGCCGCGCCGGTGCGCTCACGATCTCCGAGCTCGCAGCCGCGGGCGTGGGCGCGATCCTCGTGCCATTTCCCGCCGCGGTCGACGACCACCAGACCGCGAACGCGCGCTATCTGGTCGGCGCCGGCGCAGCCGTGCTGATCGCCGACGGCGAGCTGAGCGCGGAGCGGCTCGCGCAGGAGCTCGCGCGGCTCTGCGCGAGCCGCGCGCAGCTGCTCGCGATGGCGGAGCGCGCCCGCTCGCTCGCCCGGCCCCGGGCGACGGAGGACTTGGCGCAAGCGTGTCTCAAATACTGTGGGAGCCCCGCATGATGGCGCAAGCGCCAGCGGGCGGACCGCGACGCGCATCCCCCGGTGCGCCGGCTGCCGGCAGCGCCGATCGCATGCGCCGCATCAACACGATTCATTTCGTCGGAATCGGGGGCGTCGGCATGGGCGGCATCGCCGAGGTGCTGCTCAATCTCGGCTACAGCGTCCAAGGCTCCGACGTGCGCGCGAACGCCATCACACGCCGGCTCGTGGAGCTCGGAGCGCGGGTCATCATCGGGCACGCGGCCGAGAATGTCCGCGGTGCCGACGTGGTGGTGGTCTCGACCGCGGTGCCGGGGGACAACGTCGAGGTGCGTGCGGCGATCGCCGAGCGCATCCCGGTCGTGCAGCGCGCGGAGATGCTCGCGGAACTGATGCGCTTTCGCTATTCGATCGCGGTCGCGGGCACGCACGGCAAGACAACCACGACGAGCCTCGTCGCGAGCGTGCTCGCCGAGGGCGGCGCGGACCCGACCTTCGTGATCGGCGGACGGCTCAACAGCGCCGGGAGCAACGCGCGGCTCGGAGCCGGACGCTATCTGGTGGCCGAAGCGGACGAGAGCGACGCCTCCTTCACGCACTTGCAGCCACTGATCGCGATCGTCACCAACATCGACAACGATCACCTCGCGACCCACGAGGGCAGCTTCGAGCGCCTGAAAGAGAGCTTCGTCGACTTCCTGCACAACCTGCCGTTCTACGGTCTCGCGATTCTCTGTCTCGACGATGAGCAGGTGCGCAGCGTCCTGCCGCGCGTGGGCCGCCCGGTGGTGACCTATGGGTTTGCCGCGCAAGCCGACGTGCGCGCGGTCGACGTGCATCGCGACGGCCTGCAGACTCACTTCACCGTGCTCAGGTCGGGGGCGGCGCTGCGTTCCGCAGTCGCAGCGCCGCTCCCCGTGACGCTCAACCTGCCGGGCGCGCACAACGTGCTCAACGCGCTCGCCGCCATCGCGGCGGCGAGCGAGCTCGAGATTCCCGACGAGGCGATCCAGCATGCCCTCGCCGGCTTCCAGGGGATCGATCGCCGTCTGCAGCACATCGCCGACGTGTCGACCGCGGTGGGGCGCGTGAGCGTGGTCGACGATTACGGCCACCATCCGACGGAGATCGCCGCGACGCTCGAGGCATTGCACCAAGGCTATCCGGGGCGGCGCATCGTGCTCGCGTTTCAGCCGCATCGCTACACACGCACGCGCGACCTCATCGACGATTTCGCGAAGGTACTCTCGAGCGCGGATGTGCTGCTGGTGACGGAAGTCTATGCAGCCGGCGAGGCGCCGATTCCGGGGTGCGACGGTCGGGCGATCTGCCGCGCCGTGCGTTCGCGCGCGCAGGTCGAGCCGATCTTCGTCGAGCGGGTCGAGGAGCTCGCGACTGCGCTCAACGACGTGATCCGGCCGAACGATGTGATCGTCACGATGGGCGCCGGAAACATCAACGCGGTCGCGCATTCGCTTCCCGCCGCACTCGAGGCGCGCGCCTGCGCGCGCCAGAGGTCGCCGTGACCGTGGCCGTGCCCGCCGAGTTCATGCCGCGTGTGCGCCGCGACGAGCCGCTGAGCCGGCACACCTCCTGGCACGTAGGAGGGCCGGCCGATGTGTTCTTCTCACCGCGCGACCGCTCGGACCTCGCGGCGTTCGTGCGCGCGCTGCCCTCCGGGGTGCCGCTGCACATGATCGGGCTCGGCAGCAATCTGCTCGTTCGCGATGGCGGCGTGCGCGGCGTCGTCATCGCGACGCAGGGCGCGCTCGAGCGCCTCGAGCGCTCGAGCAGCGCCACCGTCTACTGCGAGGCGGGCGTCGCCTGTGCGCGTATCGCCCGCCAGTGCACTGCCTGGGAGCTCGGCCCCGCGGAGTTCTTCGCTGGCATCCCCGGAACGCTGGGCGGTGCGCTCGCGATGAACGCCGGGGCTTTCGGCGGGGAGACGTGGCGGCACGTAGTCGAGGTAGAGACCCTCGATTCGTGCGGCCGCGAGCACCGCCGCGCGGCGCAGGAATACGAGGTGGGGTATCGCCGCGTGCGTCCGCCGGTCGCGGGCGAGTGGTTCGTGGCGGCGACGCTGCGCTTCGAGGTCAAGCCGAACGCGAATAGCGCGGAAGTGCGCTCGCTCCTCGCGCGCCGCAAGGCGACTCAGCCGATCGGGGCGTGGAGCTGCGGCTCCGTGTTCACCAATCCGCCCGGCGATCATGCGGCGCGCCTGATCGAGGCGGCCGGTCTGAAGGGGTATCGCATCGGGGACGCGTCGGTCTCCGAGAAACACGCGAATTTCATCATCAATCATGGTGCGGCGACGGCCGCGGACGTCGAGCGGCTCATGCAGCACGTGCAGGCGGAGGTCGAGCGCCTGTACTCCGTTCGACTCGAGCCCGAGGTGCGCATCCTTGGGGAGCCGGCAGTGCCGGCGCGGAGCGCTTGAGCGATGTGGCTGCGCCGCAAGAATCGCCGCAAGCCCACGCCGGAGGCGCCGCGCATCCGGGTGCCCACGATCGCGTGGCGGCGGCTCGCGCTGCCGGCCTTGACCGTGAGTGCCGTGCTCGCGGGCCTCGCGCTCGCGCTTGCGGCGCTCAACCGGCCGATCGATTCGATTGCGCTCACGGGCCGCTTCCAGCGTGTCTCGCCGCTCGACGTGGAGCGCATCGTGCGGGCGAGCATCCACGGAGCTGGACTCGTCACCGTGGATCTCGCCGGCATCTGCGCGGCGGTCAAGCGCCTGCCGTGGGTGGACAGCGTGAGCGCGGAGCGCAGCTGGCCGCGCGGCATCGCGCTGCGCATCGTCGAGCAGGTCGCGGTGGCGCGCTGGGGCGACGACGGCCTCATCAACGACCGCGGCGAGCTGTTCGCGAGCAGCGCCAATCACATTCCGCAGGAGCTGCCGCGGCTCTCCGGTCCCGACGGGACGGAGGGTGCCGTTGCGGCGCGCTATCTCGTGATGCAGGCCCGGCTCGCGGAGGCGGGCTTGCGTCTCTCCGCTTTGCGGCTCGATGCCCGCGGGGCGTGGGAGTTCGATCTCGGTAACGGCGTGACGGTGCGGCTCGGACGCAAACGCGTCGACGAGCGCTTCGATACCTTCATGGCCGTCGGCGCGAAGCTCGTCGCGCAGCGCGCCACGGACATCGCGTACCTCGACATGCGCTACACGAACGGCTTTGCGGTCGGCTGGCGCGGGGGCGCGCCGAGCGATGCGCACAGCTCCATCGGGGGTGCGGGCAGAGCTTACCTTGCGTATGGGCGCAACCCATGAAGAGGCCATGAAAAAAACCGACAGGAATCTGGTGATCGGGCTCGATATCGGCACCTCGAAGGTCGTGGCACTCGTTGGCGAGGCGGCGCCCGACGGCAGCATCGAGGTGCTCGGCATCGGCTCGCAGCCCTCGCGCGGCCTGAAGAAGGGAGTGGTCGTCAACATCGAGAGCACCGTGCAGTCGATTCAGCGCGCAGTCGAGGAGGCCGAGCTCATGGCTGGCTGCGAGATCCACTCGGTCTACGCCGGCATCGCAGGCAGCCACGTGCGCAGCCTCAACTCTCACGGCGTGGTCGCGATCCGCGATCGCGAGGTGACGCACGGTGACGTCGAGCACGTGATCGATGCCGCCAAGGCGGTCGCGATCCCGGCCGACCAGAAGATCCTGCACGTGCTGCCGCAGGAATTCATCATCGACGGCCAGGAAGGCATCCGCGATCCGATCGGCATGTCCGGAGTGCGCCTCGAGGCGAAGGTGCACATCGTCACCGGCGCCGAGAGCGCCGCGCAGAACATCGAGAAGTGCATTCAGCGCTGCGGGCTCGAGGTCGACGACATCGTGCTCGAGCAGCTCGCCTCGAGCTTCGCCGTGCTCACGGAGGACGAGAAGGAGCTCGGCGTGTGCCTCATCGACGTGGGCGGCGGGACCACCGACATCGCGGTCTTCTCGGCCGGCGCGATCCGCCACACCGCGGTGATCCCGATCGCGGGCGATCAGGTGACGAACGACATCGCCGTGTCGATGCGCACGCCGACCCAGCACGCCGAGGACATCAAGGTGCGCTACGCCTGTGCGCTCTCGCAGCTCGCCAATCCCGATGAGACGATCGAGGTGCCGAGCGTCGGCGAGCGGCCCGCACGGCGTCTCGCGCGTCAGACGCTCGCGGAGGTCGTCGAGCCGCGCTACGAGGAGCTCTTCGGCCTCGTGCGCGAGGAGCTGCGCCGCAGCGGTTTCGAGGAGACGATCGCCGCCGGCATCGTGCTCACCGGTGGCAGCGCAAAGATGGAAGGCGCCATCGAGCTCGCCGAGGAAGTGTTCCACATGCCCGTTCGGCTGGGCCTGCCGCAGGCAGTGCAGGGTCTCGCCGACGTGGTGCGCAACCCGATTTTCTCCACCGGCGTGGGGCTGCTGCTCTACGGCCGCGACAATGCCCTGCCCGGGCGACAGCGCCGCCCACTCGGCAGCGCGAAGACGGTCCTCGACCGCATGCGCGCCTGGTTCCAGGGCAATTTCTGAACCGACGGAGCGACCGCTTTTGAAGCTGACAGACATCGAGCAGTTACACACGTAGACAGGCCGAATTCCACCCACTGTTTCCGCCGAGAGGAGCGATAACAAATGTTCGAATTGATGGATGCATATAGCCAAAGCGCCGTGATCAAGGTGATCGGCGTCGGGGGCGGCGGCGGGAACGCCGTTGCGCACATGGTGACGACCGGCATCGAGGGCGTCGACTTCATGTGCCTGAACACCGATGCGCAGGCGCTCAAGCATTCGAAGGTCAAGACTGCGCTGCAGATCGGCTGCAATATCACCAAGGGGCTCGGCGCCGGTGCCGACCCGGAGATCGGGCGCCAGGCTGCGATGGAGGATCGCGACCGCATCGTCGAGCTCGTCGAGGGCTGCGACATGCTGTTCATTACCGCGGGCATGGGAGGCGGAACCGGAACGGGTGCCGCTCCGGTGGTCGCGCAGGTCGCGAAGGAGCTCGGCATTCTCACGGTCGCCGTGGTCACGAAGCCCTTCGAGATGGAGGGCGGCAAGCGCCACCTGGTCGCCGAGCACGGGATTGCCGAGCTCTCGAAGTTCTGCGATTCGTTGATCACGATTCCCAATCAGAAGCTGCTCACGGTGCTCGGTCCGCAGACGACGCTCCTCGATGCCTTCAAGTCGGCAAATCAGGTGCTGCAGGGCGCGGTGCAGGGGATCGCCGAGCTCATCACGCGACCAGGGCTGATCAATGTCGACTTCGCCGACGTGCGCACGGTGATGGCAGAAACCGGCATGGCGATGATGGGCTCAGGCGCCGCGAGCGGCGAGAATCGAGCGCGCGAGGCGGCCGAGGCGGCGGTCTCCTCTCCCTTGCTCGAGGACATCAACTTGGCCGGCGCACACGGGATCCTCGTGAACGTCACCGCTGGAATGGATCTGTCGATCGGCGAATTTCAGGAAGTGGGCAACATTGTGAAACAGTTTGCATCAGAGGATGCGACGGTCGTCGTCGGAACGGTCATCGACCCCGAACTCACGAATCAGGTGCGTGTCACGGTGGTGGCGACGGGGCTCGGACGGCCTGCAGCCGCAACGCGTAGTCCTGGGACGCGCGAGATTCTGAGCCCGCGCGAGGCGCAATCCGGGCGCGAGACCGCGATGCGGGTGGTGCGCCGCTCGCAACCGCTGTCGAACAGCGACTATGCCGTGCTCGACAAGCCGACGGTGCAGCGCCAGCGCGCCGTGGGCGATGGCCTGCGCCCGGAGCCGGATCCGGACGACCTGCTCGACATTCCGGCATTCCTGCGCCGGCAGGCGGACTGAAGCGCCGCATCTCGCGGCGGGTTGGTTGCGTTTGGGTGGTTCGCGGCTCGCGCCCCGAGTGGGGCGCGGGTGACCCGTGCTGCGCGTGGCTCACGATGCGAAGCCGGTCATTGGAGTGCGGATTCGCCCGTGATACGGTAGCGCCCGTGTCGTGCACCGCGAGGCGCCGGCATCTCTTGGCCAAGCTCGAGGCCCCATGGTCGGACAACGCACACTGAAGAACTCCATTCGCGCGACGGGCGTCGGTCTCCACACCGGCAAGAAGGTGCTGATGACGCTGCGTCCCGCGGCGCCCGGCACCGGAATTCTCTTCCAGCGCTCCGACGTTCCAGGATCTCCCGACATTCCCGCGCACGCGGAGAACGTGGGCGACACGACTCTCGGCACGACGCTCGTCAGGGGCCAGGTGCGCGTGTCGACCGTTGAGCATCTGCTGTCGGCGTTCGCAGGCCTCGGCATCGACAACGCGATCGTCGAAGTGAGCGCGCCCGAGGTGCCGATCATGGACGGCAGCGCCGGACCATTCGTGTTCCTGCTGCAGTCGGCCGGCATCGAGGAGCAGCGCGCGCCGAAGCGCTTCATCCGCATCAAGCGGGCGATGAGAGTGGAAGAGGGTGAGAAGTGGGCGGAGTTCCGTCCGTTCGACGGCTTCAAAGTCAACTTCGAGATCGAGTTCAACCATCCGATCTTCAAGCGCCGCTCGCAGCGCGCCTCGATGGACTTCTCGACCACCTCGTTCCTCAAAGAGGTGAGTCGCGCGCGCACGTTCGGCTTCATGCGCGATCTCGAGATGATGCGCTCGCGCAATCTCGCGCTCGGCGGCAGTCTCGACAACGCGATCGTGCTCGATGACTTCCGCGTGCTCAACGAGGACGGACTGCGCTACGAGGACGAGTTCGTCAAGCACAAGATTCTCGACGCGATCGGGGATCTCTACCTGCTCGGTCACAGCCTGATCGGCGAGTTCAGCGGATTCAAATCCGGTCACGCCCTCAACAACAGGCTGCTGCGCTCGCTCCTCGCCGATCCCGCGACATGGGAAGAGGTCGTCTTCGAGACGCCTGCCGAAGCGCCCATCTCCTACGTCGAAGCCGCGGCGCTGCCGAACGGCACCTCTGTCTGAAGCCGAGCCCCTCTTCAGGGGCTCGGCGTCGGGGGCTCGGCTTCAGACAGAGGTGCCGTTCGGCATGACGCGCACGACGATGCGCTCGATCGCGCGATCGACGCCGCGAAGCTCGGCTTCGAGATCGGCGAGGGCATAACGCAGCCGCACGCTCCAGCCCGCCGAAACGGCAAATATGACAAGTTCGCCTTCCCGTGCGACGACCCCCGAGACCCGGGCGCGCAGGTCCGCGGGCAAGCGCTCATCGAGCCACGCTCGCCACACGCGCTGGCGTGCGGCCTGATCCGCGATCGAGTCGAGTACCGCACTCGGACGGCCGAGGAGCTCCTTGACAGAATCCGCCCGGACGCGTCGATGCGGCAGCGCACGTCGCGAAGCGGAACGAATCCGGTTGTACCGTCGCGGCTTATTCGGCATATTCGGACGGCCTGAGGATCAGGCTCCCGAGAGTAGCGCGGACGTTGCTGCTTCGCTTGGTCTTGCCACGACGGAATTGGGGGCGCGCAGCGTGAACATACTCATATTCTCTCAGGATCGCCGCGGCCGGTCGCGGCAGCTCACGCTCACGCACCCGCTCACGATCGGCTTGATCGCGCTCTTGGTGTGCGGGATCTTCGGTGGTGCGTTCGCGATCGGGATGCAGCTCGGTGCCCGCACGGGACCCTTGAGCGGCAGTGACGTCACCCGCTGGTCGCGGATCTTGAGCGAGCAGAAGACGCAGATTGCCGACCTCCAGCAGCGCGTACAGGCCCGCACCGATGCGCTCGCGATCCGCATGGCGCGCCTGGATGCGCACATCGTGCGCCTGGACGAGCTCGGCAAGCGCCTGCGCGACATGGCGCACATCGACCATCGCGAGTTCAATTTCGACGAGGATCCGCCCCTCGGCGGCCCGGAAGGCAACGACGGCGCGGCCGAGCAGATCCCCGACTTGACTGCCTCGCTGTCGCAGCTCGAGCGGCGCGTCGACCTGCGCGATACCCAGCTCTCGGCGCTCGAGACGGTCATCTTCTCCCGCACCCTCAACGCCGAAATCAAGCCCGAGGGCCGCCCGGTGCAGCAGGGCTACATCTCCTCTTATTTCGGCGAACGCACCGACCCCTTCACCGGTCACGAGGAGTTCCACAAGGGACTCGATTTTGCGGGCTCCGCCGGCGACACCGTGGTCGCCGTGGCGGCCGGGGTCGTGACCTGGGCGGGCGAGCGGTCGGGTTATGGCAACCTCGTCGAGATCAACCACGGCAAGGGCTACGTAACCCGCTACGCGCACAACGAGCGCGTGCTCGTGACCGTGGGGCAGACCGTCACCCGCGGTCAGGCGATCGCGCTCATGGGCTCCACGGGCCGCTCCACGGGGCCCCACGTTCACTTCGAGGTGCTGCACGACGGGCGGCAGGTCGATCCGCTCACCTACGTCCAGCGCTGACGATCCGAGCCGGAGCGCCCGGCTCGACCTTGCAATCCCTGCATCGGCACCCACCTAGCGCCTGATCGAACCGATTGGGCTCGATCGGGTCGATTAAGTACAATATTTCCCCTCGACGAGTCGGCCGCTCGCATAACCCATTGGTCCGGCTCGCAATTTCGATCAGGAACCTGCGTGCTCAAATTCCTTACCCGCGTTTTCGGGAGTCGCAACGACCGGCTGATCCGCAGTTACGGTCACCTCGTGAGGGCCGCGAACGCCCTCGAGCCGCGCGTTCAGGGCTTGAGCGACGAGGCGCTCTGCGCCAAGACGCTCGAGTTTCGCGAGCGGCTGAAGGCGGGTACCGCGCTCGATGCGCTGCTCCCCGAGGCGTTCGCCGTGGTGCGCGAGGCATCTCGCCGCACCCTGAAGCTGCGGCATTTCGACGTGCAGCTGATCGGGGGCATCAGTCTGCACCAGGGGAAGATCGCCGAGATGCGCACCGGCGAGGGCAAGACGTTGATGGCGACCCTGCCTGCCTACCTCAATGCGCTGCCGGGCGAGGGCGTGCACATCGTCACGGTGAACGAGTACCTGGCGCAGCGCGACGCCGACTGGATGCGGCCCGTCTATGGCTTCCTCGGGCTCACCGTCGGCGTCATCAAGAATGCCCAGAGCCAGATCGAGAAGCGCGAAGCCTATGCGTGCGACATCACGTACGGGACGAACAACGAGTTCGGGTTCGATTACCTGCGCGACAATCTCGCCTTTCGCCTGGAGGACCGCGTTCAGCGCCAGCTCGCCTTCGCCGTGGTCGACGAGGTCGACTCGATCCTCATCGATGAAGCGCGCACGCCGCTCATCATCTCCGGACCGGCCGAGGAGAGTACCGAGCTTTACCTGCGCATCAATGAGCTGGTACCGCGCCTCACGCGCCAGAAAGATGAGAATTCCCCCGGCGACTTCAACGTCGAGGAGAAGACCAAGCAGGTGCACCTGAGCGAGGAGGGCCACGAGAAGGTCGAGCATCTCATGGTCGAGTCGGGACTGCTGCGCGAGGGCGAAAGCCTGTACGACGCGGCGAACATCCGCCTCATGCACCACCTGAATGCGGCACTGCGCGCGCACGCGCTCTACAAGCGCGACGTCGAGTACATCGTGCGCGGTGGCGAGGTGATCATCGTCGATGAGTTTACCGGACGCACGATGCCCGGGCGGCGCTGGTCCGACGGCTTGCACCAGGCGATCGAGGCCAAGGAAACCGTCCGGGTGCGCGAGGAGAATCAGACCGTCGCCTCGATCACCTTCCAGAACTACTTCCGGCTGTACCGCAAGCTCTCAGGGATGACCGGTACCGCCGATACGGAAGCTCCGGAGTTCATGCAGATCTACGGGCTCGAGGTGGTCGTGATCCCCACCCACAAGCCGATGATCCGCAAGGACCACGCCGACTTCGTGTATCTGAGCCAGAAGGACAAGTTCCAGGCCATCATCGAGGACATCAAGGAGTGCGTCGAGCGCGAGCAGCCCGCGCTCGTCGGCACGACCTCGATCGAGACCTCGGAGTTTCTCTCGGGACTGCTGCAGAAAGACGGCATCGGTCATCAGGTCCTCAACGCGAAGCAGCACGAGCGCGAGGCGCTGATCGTGGCGCAGGCCGGGCGTCCCGGCACGGTGACGATCGCCACGAACATGGCGGGGCGTGGAACGGATATCGTCCTCGGGGGCAATCTCGGCGTGGAGCTCGCGGCGCTTGCACCGGACGTGGACGAGGCGGCGCGTGAGAGCGCGCGTGCGGACTGGCAGTCGCGGCACGACAAGGTCGTCGCTGCGGGCGGTCTGCACATCGTCGGCACCGAGCGGCACGAGTCGCGCCGCATCGACAATCAGCTGCGCGGCCGCTCGGGGCGCCAGGGCGATCCCGGCTCGAGCCGCTTCTATCTTTCGATGGAAGATAACCTGATGCGCATCTTCGGCGATCCGGTGCGCACCAAGCGCCTGCTGCAGATGGCCGGGATGAAAGAGGGCGAGGTGATCGAGAGCGGGATGCTCACGCGCCAGATCGAGAAGGCCCAGCGCAAGGTCGAGGCGCACAACTTCGACATCCGCAAGCAGCTGTTGCTGTTTGACGACGTGGCGAACGACCAGCGCAAGGTCGTCTACCAGCAGCGCACCGAGATCATGGGCACGGAGGATCTGTCGGCCGCCGTGCGCGGGATCCGGGAGGAGTCGATCGGAACGCTCCTCGATCAATACCTGCCGAAGACCGTGGCGCCGTCAGAATGGGATCTGAAGGGGCTCGCCGAGGCCATCCTGCGCGATTTCAACGCCCTGGTGGATGCGAAGGGTTGGATGGAGAAGGAACCGGAGCTCGAGGAGCCCGTGCTGCGCGAGCGCGTCATCGCAGCCGTGAATGCGGCCTACGATCAGAAGGTCGCCCGGCTCGGCGAGCCGATCATGCGTCACCTCGAGAAGGACGTGATGATGCAGACGCTCGATCGCCACTGGCGCGACCATCTCTCCGCGATGGACTACCTGCGTCAGGGCATCCACCTGCGCGGCTACGCGCAGCAGGACTATCGCTCGGAGTACAAGCGCGAGTCCTTCGAGCTGTTCGCAGCGATGCTCGATCGCGTGAAGTTCGACACGGTCTCGCTCCTCTCGAGGATCGAGGTGCAAACGCAGGAGGAGATCGACCGGGAGGAGGAAGAGCGCCGCGAGAAGCTCATGCGCATGCTCCAGGCCCAGCACGCCGAGGCGCAGTCGGCGCTCGTGGTCGAGAGCGCGCCGGCCGCGGCGCCGACCCCGCAGGGTGCCGCCGGACCGGCCCGGGCGGGCGTCGCTCCCGGCGGTTTCCCGCCACTTCCCCTGCCGGAAAGCCAAGGCACCTTCGTGCGCAACGAGCGCAAGATCGGACGCAACGAACCGTGTCCGTGCGGCTCGGGCAAGAAGTACAAGCACTGTCACGGCGCGCTTTCGAGCGTGGAGTGAGCGCAGCGTCGCGCGTGCGGGTGGTGGCGGGGGCCCTGTTCGATGCCGGCGGGCGCGTGCTCATCGCCGAGCGGCCGGCCGGTAAGCACATGGCCGGGCGCTGGGAATTCCCCGGCGGCAAGGTCGGGGTGGACGAAACCGATGCAGCAGCCCTTAAACGCGAGCTCGCGGAGGAACTCGGGGTGGAGCTCATCGCTGCGCGCGAACTGATGACCCTGAGGCACGACTACGAGAGCCGCAGCGTCGAGCTTTCCATGTGGATCGTGGGGCGTTACCGGGGCTCCCCGCAGGGGCTCGACGGACAGCGCCTTAAATGGGTTGCCCCGGCGGATCTCGCGGGCGAGGACATCCTCGAGGCCGACCGACCGTTCATCGAGGCGCTTCAGGCACCTGTTACAATCGCATTCGGAACCGAGGAGTGACGGGACCGATATGGCCAACCAATCCGATATACCGGACATCAGGCTGGATCCGAACGCCATGTACCGCGAGGAGGTCTTCACCGACCGCCGGGCGGGCACGATTCGCCGTCTGTTGCCGATCAAGATCGACGGCACGACGGATGCGACGCGCGCCGTGCTCTACTCCGGGCAGACCCAGCTGCTCACGCCCGCGGGCGTGCTGCCGCTCGCCTTCGAGATCGACGCCTCGAGCCTCGAGGACGCGCTCAAGAAGTTTCCGGATGCGATGAAGCACGCACTCGACGAGGCGATCGAGGAGGCGCGGGAGTACCGGCGCGAAGCCGCCACGCGCATCGTCGTGCCCGAGGTCGGCGCGGGCGCGCTCGGACCTGGGCCCGGCGGCGCGAGCCCCGGCGGGGGCAAGATCAAATTCCCCTGAGCCCGCTCACGAGAGGTTGCCGGGCGGGTCGTCCTCGGTCGTGTCCGTCGCCTCGACGCCCTCCGATGGTGAATTCTCCGCGGGGATGCTGCGCTTCTCGGTGAGCCACGCGCCGAGATCCACGAGCTTGCAGCGCTCGCTGCAGAAGGGACGGAAGGGCGCCGCCTCCGACCACTCGATCGATCGCCCGCACGTCGGGCAATTCACGCGCGCCGGCATGCGGGGGCCCGCCGCTTAAGCGCAGCAGCTCAGCATGAAGCGCACGTCGCCCTCCGACTGGGTCGGACGGCTCTCGAGACCGTGCCACGCGAGGAAGCGGATGCTGCAGCGATAGTGGCTGCCGCTGATCTCCGGGTAGAGCCCGAGCGAGGCCGGCAGCGCGATGCGCAGCAGCTGCGTGGGCGAGTCGCGCTCGAAATTGATGTGAAAGACACCCGCCTGGGCGGTTTCCTCGCGTGCGCGCCCACTCTGCCGGGTGAGCCAGAGGAGCTCGGCAATGGCATCGCACAGCGGCCGGAGCATGCCGAGCCACTGCCCGAACGTGCGCATCCGCGTATCGGCGGGCTGGCTCAGCCAGTAGAAGTAATCCGGCAGGTCGAACTCGCACGTGCCGCCGGGGATGGCGCTGCGGTGCTTGATCGCATTCAGGAATTCCGAATCCCTGAGCGGCTGCAGGAACGCGGCGCCGCAGTTGAGCAGCTCCGTGCGCATGCGCAGGAGGTTCGCGAGCAGCGTGTGCAGACGGCCACTGTCGACGCCGGGCTTCGACTGGTACTCGTTGAGGATCGTGAGATGCCGCTCCAGCTCCTTCAGCACCTCCGAGCGCGTATCGCTGCGAGTCATGATCGCGAGAATGTCGAGCAGGCTCGACATCGCCGCGCGGCTCCCCCACTGGCTCGGAGCCTCGTTGTGGAACAGTCCCTGGTTGTAGAGGAAATCGAGCCTGAGGAAGGTTCGCATCCGCTCGTTGAGCGGCTGCTCGAAGGTGATGACGGGGTCCTCCCCGAGGAAGGGAGCCTCCTGAGCGGAATCGGGCGCTTCGGTCATCCGCGTATTGTGCTTTACGCGGTTGCCGCCCGTAAACGGGACGTGTCGCTTGCGAGCGTCAGGTCGGCGCCCGCGCCGCGAGCTCGAGGTAAGCGAGATGGAGCCGCTCGACCTGCGAGCTGAGCGCGCCCAGATCGCCTTCGTTGACGATCACGTCATCCGCGGCCGCGAGCCGGGCGCGACGCGAGACCTGAGCCGCGAGGATCGCGCGCGCCTCATCGAGCGTGGCTCCATCGCGCGCCTGTAGGCGCCGGATCTGCAGCGCCTCGTCGCAGTCGACCACCAGGACGCGATCGACGCGCGCGGAGTCGCGCTTCTCGACGAGCAGCGGCAGCACGAGGATCCGATAGGGGCCGCGCGCGCTCGCCGCGCGCTCCTCGATCAGGGCGAAGATCGCGGGATGCGTGAGCGCCTCGAGGTCTCCCCGGGCAGTCGGATCCGCGAAGACGAGATTGCGCAGCGCGCGCCGATCGAGGCTTCCGTCCGCGCGGATGAGGGCGCGGCCGAAACGCTCGGCGATCTGCCCGAGAAGCGCTGCTCCCGGCGCGGCGAGCTCGCGGGAGATCTGATCGGCATCGATGATCGGCACGCCAAGCGCTGCGAACAGCGTTGCGACCGTTGTCTTGCCGCTCGCGATGCCTCCGGTGAGGCCGACGCGGAAGTTTCGCTTCTGAGGCCGCTCCACGCCTCGGAGCTTACTCGCAAGCCGTGCGACGGTCAGGCGTGCGGAGCGAAGAGCCCCAGATAGCGCGCGACGAGCGCATGGCCGAAGAGGAGCATGAGCCAGCCCGAGGCGGCGAGAAAGGGACCGAAGGGAATCGGCGTCGAGCGGTCCTTGCCGCCGACGGCGAGGACCCCAACGCCGACGACTGCGCCGACCACCGCGGAAAGGAGGATCGTGGGCAGGAGCAATTGCCAGCCGAGCCACGCTCCGAGCGCGGCGAAGAGCTTGAAGTCCCCGTAGCCCATCCCCTCCTTGCCGGTGAGCAGCCGGAACAGATGGAACACGCTCCACAGGCTCAAGTATCCGGCGAGCGCTCCGATGACACTCGAGCGCAGATCGACCGGCAGCGGCGCTCCCTCGGCCTGCGGACCGAAGAGGCTCGCGGCGAGGCCGATCCAGATGAGCGGCAGCGTGAGGCAATCGGGGAGCAGCTGGCGATCGAGATCTATGAAGGCAAGCGCGATCAGGAACCAGGTGAGCAGCAGCGCCGCGGGCAGTGCCCAACCGTAGCCCAGCTTCCAGGCGAGCGCGGCGGAGACCACCCCGGTGAGCGCCTCGACCAGCGGATAGCGTAGGCTGATGCGCGCGCCGCACGCCGCGCACCGCCCCTTGAGCACGAGGTAGCTCAGGATCGGAACGTTCTGGAGCGCGGTGATCGGTGCCTTGCACGCCGGGCAGGCGGAGCGCGGCACGATGAGATCGAAACGCGCGTGCGCCGCCGGGGCCGGATGCGGGCCGGAGGCGGCACCCTCGCGGGCGAGCTCCTCGCACTGCTCGCGCCACTGCCGCTCGAGCATGAGCGGCAGCCGATGGATGACGACGTTGAGAAAGCTCCCGACCAGGAGCCCGAGGACGAGGCACGCCGCGATTAGGAACGCGGGAGAGGCGGAGAGCGCGTCGCCGAGCGGCACTTACACGACCGATCCCAGCTTGAAGATCGGCAGGTACATTGCGATCACGAGTCCCCCGACCAGTACTCCGAGAATGGCCATGATAAGCGGCTCGAGCAGGCTCGACATGGAATCCACGGCGTTGTCGACCTCGGCCTCGTAGAACGTCGCGACCTTGCCCGCCATCGTGTCGAGCGAGCCCGCCTCCTCGCCCACCGCGATCATCTGCACGACCATGTTCGGAAACAGGCCCACGGTCTCCATCGCGCGCTGCAGGCGCTGCCCGGTCGCGACCTCGTCGCGCATCTTCAAGACCGCGGTCTCGTAGACGATGTTGCCGGTCGCCTTCGCGACCGACTCGAGCGCCTCGACGAGCGGCACGCCGGCTGCGAACATGGTCGCGAGCGTGCGAGTGAAGCGCGCGATGGCCGCCTTGTTGAGGATCGGGCCGATGATCGGGAGCTTGAGCATCACGCGGTCGATGAACTGACGCATCGCCTTCGAGCGCTTGTGGAAGTAGATGAAGGCGGCGACGCAACCTCCGAGCACCACGGCGTCATAGATCCCGTACGACTGCACCGACCTCGACAGATTGATCACGAACTGCGTGAACGACGGCAGCTGCGCGCCGAAGCTCTTGAAGAGCGAGTCGAACTCCGGAATGACGTAGATGAGCAGGATGATCGTCACGACGACGGCGACCACCAGCACCGCGGCGGGGTAGAAGAGCGCCTTCTTCACTTTCTTCTTGATCGCCTCGGTCTTCTCCTTGTACGTCGCGATCTTCTCGAGCAGGTTCTCCAGGGCGCCGGAATGCTCACCCGCCTGCACGAGATTCACGTAGAGGTCATCGAAATGGAGGGGATGCTTCGCGAGCGCCTCATGGAGCGAGCTGCCCGCCTCGATATCCGCCTTGATCGCGAGAATGAGCTTCTGGACCGAGGGCTTGTCGTGGCCGCTGCCAACGATCTCGAGTCCCTGGACGAGCGGGATGCCCGCCGCGAGCATGGTCGCGAGCTGGCGGCTGAAGACCGCGATGTCCTCGGCCTTGACCTTGCCGCCGGACTTGAGCGCAGTCGACTGCTTGCGAATGCGCGAGGCGGCGATGCCCTGGCGCCGCAGGTCGACGCGCAGCGCCGCCTCGTCCGGCGCCAGGCTGCGTCCTTTGACGCGCTTGCCCTTCTTGTCGCGGCCTTCCCAGACGAAGGCAACGTCCTGCTTGATTGACCTTACGGTCGTCGTTGCAGCTGCCTGTGCCATAAGCTATGCCCCGTGGACCGTCATTCGACCGTGATGCTGTTGACTTCTTCGAGACTGGTGACGCCCGCCTTAGCTTTCTCGAGGCCCGCACGACGCAGGTCCCAGACACCGCGCTTCGCGGCTTCTTCCGTGATGTCCGGTGCGCTGCCGCCGCTCAAGATGATGCGTCCGATCGTCTCGGTGACCGGCATGACCTGATAGATGCCGACGCGGCCCTTGTAGCCGTCCGTGCAGTTGGAGCAGCCCTTCGGCGCGAAGAGCTTGACTCCCGCCGCCGCGTCGCTCTCCGCGAAGCCCTCCTTGAGGAGCGCCTCCTTCGGCAGCTCGAGCGGCTGCTTGCAGTGGCTGCAGAGCCGCCGCCCGAGCCGTTGGGCGATGATGAGGCTCACCGAGGTGGCGATCGCGTAGGGCTTCACACCCATATCGATCAAGCGCGTGAGCGTCTGGGCGGCGTCGTTCGTGTGCAGCGTCGAGAGCACGAGGTGGCCGGTCTGCGCGGCCTTGATCGCGATCTCCGCCGTCTCGAGGTCGCGGATCTCACCGACCATGATCACATCGGGATCCTGACGCAGGAACGCGCGCATCGCCGCGGCGAACGTGAGCCCCACCTTCGGGTTGACGTTCACCTGGTTGATGCCGGGCAAGTTGATTTCCGCCGGATCCTCCGCGGTGGAGATATTCGTGTCCTCACGGTTGAGGATCTGCAAACCGGTGTAGAGCGAGACGGTCTTGCCGCTGCCGGTCGGCCCGGTGACCAGAATCATGCCTTGGGGCTTGGCGAGGTACTTGAGGTACAAGTCCTTCTGGAACGGCTCGTAGCCCAAGGCGTCGATCCCGAGGCTCGCCTGCGAGGGATCGAGAATACGCATCACGATCTTCTCGCCGAACAGCGTCGGGCAGGTGCTGACGCGGAAGTCGATCGCGCGGTTCTTCGACAGGCGCATCTTGATGCGTCCGTCCTGGGGAATGCGGCGCTCCGCGATGTCGAGCCGCGACATGACCTTCAGGCGCGCCGCGAGCTTGCCGCCCAGCTGCACGGGCGGCTGGGCGATCTCCTTGAGCACGCCGTCCACGCGGTAGCGCACGCGATAGATCTTCTCGTAGGGCTCGAAGTGGATGTCCGAGGCGCCGCGCCGGATCGCATCGATCATGATCTTGTTGACGAACTTGACGATCGGCGCGTCCTCGACGTCATCGCGCGTGATCTTCTCGTCGAGGTCCTCTTCGCCGGCGCTCATCTCGAGGGACTCGAGGTCGACTCCCTCCTCGTCGCCCAAGTTCGGCATCTGCTGGTCGGCCTGCTCGATCGCCTTGTCGACGGCCTTCTGGAGCTTGTCGTCCTCGACGACGATCGCCTCCACCCCGAGCCCGGTCTGGAACTTGATCTCGTCGATCGCGTGGAGGTTGGTCGGATCCGCAACGGCGAGGAACAGACGCTTGCCACGCTTGAACAGCGGCAGCACCCTGTGTTTCGCGAGGAGCTTGTCGGAGACGAGCTTGACGGTCTCCAGATCGAGATTGACGGCGTCGAGGTCGAACAGCGGAACGCCGAACTCCGCGGAAGCGGCGATCGCGATGTCACGCGCGGTGGCGGCGCCGGAGGTGACGAGCTGCGTGACGACGTTCGTCTTGCGCTCGCGCGCCGCATTCAGCGCATCGAGCATCGTCGGCTCATCGACGACGCCGTCCGTGACCAGCCGCTGCGGCAGGCCACCGAGCCCGGAGCGGGGAGCTCCGGCCGCCAAAGAAGCATTGTCGTTCATGAGATTACGAGATCAAGACCCCGAATAGACGAGAGCCCGCCGAGCCGGCGGGCAGACGGAATTGTCAAATCTCGGATGATCCTCGCATAAGGGGCCCCGCTCCCGCGTGATTCGCTTCCCAAAAGAAGAAGCCCCTCCAGGGGAGGGGCTTCTTGCACGCCGGCATAAGTTGCCGGATGTGCTTACGGACGGCAGGACTGGGGCAGGTACTTCCCGAGGATGTTCGTCGTATTCGCGCTGGCCGCGCCAGTGCTGGGATCCTGGGGAGCCGGGGTGATGTTGGCGCCGGTGTTATAGCCGCACAGCCAGATCACGTCGCCGTTGGCGCTGACCTTCGGCTCGAGCGCCAGAAGCGATCCGGTGATGTTGGCATTCGCCTGGCCACCGTAGGTGATCTGAATGGTGCCGGTGCCGATCGTCACGTCGGTCGCGTACTTGCCACTCGGATCGTTGCTGTAGCCCATCTCCGACATCGCATTGGGCCACGAGCCGACGTTGGCGTAGTACTCGGCGACGCCGGTCTTGACGGCATCAGCGAGGCTCAGACCTTCCGTGACCTGCGAGCGCACCGTGTAGTCCTGGTACGCCGGGATCGCGATTGCGGCAAGAATGCCGATGATCGCGACCACGATCATCAACTCGATGAGGGTGAAACCCTTCTGGACGGTTTTCATGCGTTTGAACTCCTGGGACGGCTGTGTGATTTCGAAACTGGTGGCGCGCGAGCGCCTGCCGGGGGAGTTTGCAAGGCACATGCCAGAGCGTGCGGCGGCCGTAAGTACTTGTAGCGGCAGCTTTTTCTCTCGCTACGTCCGGCCAGGCTTTACTTAGTCCCGTCAGGGTCTGACGACGTGCGACCGCCCATGGCGTCACAAATTGACGCGAATTGGCACCCGGGCTAAGCGGCGCTCCGCAGCCGGTCGCCCGCCGATCGCTCGGCGCTCTCGTGGTAGTCGTCCTCGGCGTTCACGGACCACAGCGCTGCCTTGTCCGCAGTGCCCTCCACGATGCAGTCCACCGCGGCCTTGGCCGCCAGCATCGAATGGTCCTGATTGTTGTAGCGATGCATGCCGTTGCGACCGACCGGAAAGAGGTTCGTGAGCCCGTCGAGGTACTTGCGCACCTCGCCGATGCGGGAGTAGCTGCCGAAGTAGGCGGGGTAGGCTTTCGGGGCGCGCACGACCGTGCCGTCGAGCACGTTGCGTCGATCGATGAGCCCGATCTGCGCAAGCTCGCGCGTGGCGAAATCGACCAGCGCGCCGTCTGCCATCGACCACAGCGCGTCGCCCTCGGCGCAGAAGTATTCGAGGCCCAACCAGATGCGACGCGGATCGGCAACGAGCGCGGGACTCCAGTTGTTGAAGATCTGCAGCCGGCCGAGCTTCACGTCCGGTTCCTGAACGTAAATCCAGTTGTCGGGCGGCATGCCGTTCTCGGCGCCCGAGCGCCCGATCGTGCGCATCCGCTCGGCGAGCAGGCCGACCGACAGGAAATCCCGGTACGGCAGCGCGCGCGCGATCTCGAGCAGATCGGTGCGCTCGGGCTGCAGGCGCTCCATGAGCTCTCTCACGGGCATCGTCGAGATCAGATAATCGCATGCGATGCGGCGCGCCGCGCCGCCGCGCTCATCGCGGACGGTGACCGCCCGTATCGCCGTTCCCTCCCGCTCGATGCCGATCACACGCTGACGGAGCTGCACCTCGCCGCCCGCCGTGCAGACGAGGCTCGCGACCTCCTCCCACATCTGACCCGGGCCCAGCTTCGGGTACAGGAACCGCTCGATGAGGCTCGTCTCGATCCCTTTTTGAGCGCGGTCGCGGCTCACTCGAAAGGGCTTGCGCAGGGCGTGCGCGAGCGCCTTGCCGATCGAGAGTCCCTTGATGCGCTGAGCGCCCCATTCGGCGGAGATCTCGGTGCACGGTACGCCCCAGACCTTCTCCGTGTAGTCCTTGAAAAATGTGCGATAGAGCCGGTCACCGAAGCGATTGACCAGAAAGTCCTCGAGCGTCGCTTCCGGCGATCGCGGGAGCAGGCGCGCCTTCACGTAGCTCGCGCCAATCGATGCCGCGTACGCGGGCCCGAGACGCTGCAGCGTCGTCCAGCTGAGCTTCAGCGGGTAATCGAAGTACCGCCGCCTGTAGAGAATGCGCGAGAGCCGCGGGCGGACGAGCAGCACCTTGTCCGGGTGCGCGGCCTGCGAGCGTGCATCAATCGCGAGCTCGCTCGTGCGCCCGTGGTACGCAAGCCGCACAGAGCCGTCCGGAAGCTGCGGATCCGCGGCGACGGGCAGAATCGACTGCCACCAGTTCATCACCCAGTCCGACTTCGAGAAGAACCGGTGTCCTCCGAGATCCATGCGGTTGCCGCGATAGTTGATGGTCTTGGAGATGCCTCCCACCTGATCCTCGGCCTCGAGGACGATCGGCCGCACCTGCGAGCGGCGCAGCAGCTCGAGGGCCGCCGTGAGACCGGCGGGTCCTGCTCCGACGATGACCGCTACCTTGTGCACGGGGAAGGCACTCAGAGCGCGGGGCGGTTCTCGAGCCGCACCGCCCGGGAAAACAAGAGGCTGCGGCGGAGCAGGAAATTTGCGGCGAACGTGCAGCCCGCGGCTGCAAGCTTGGCGAGCAGGAAGTACAGATGCGCGAACTCGACTGCCGCGTAGATCACGACGCTGTTCACGAGCAGGCCGGCCGCTCCGAGCGCGACGAAGGCGGGCAGCTCGAGCGCAGGATTCCTGATGCGCCGGAACTCGAACACGAAGCGCACCGATAGCCCATAGAGCAGCACGCCGCCGCAGACGAACGAGACGACGGAGGCGCCAAGGTAGGGCCAGCCGCCACGGCTCACGAGCACGTACAGCACGGCCACGTCGAGCGCCAAGGCTGCTCCCGACGCGGCCGCATACAGGAGGAGCTCGGAGATCGATCGGGCGGAAGGCAGGATCTTCATGAGCTTACGGGCCGCAACGATACAAGCGCAGTTTATGGAAATTGGCCGTCACTCCAGCAGGCACCTTCGCGAGCGCCGGCGCGCCGAGATCGTAGCCCGTGACGATGAACCGCGTGTCGGACTTGGCGCACACTGTGGCGAGGGAAGGCACCGACCAGGCGGGCGAGCTGATCCCGGTCCAGTCGAAGGCCTTCGCGGTGATGGACCGCATGACCCGTGCGCGCCGGTCGAGCTCCAACGCGGCGCGCCGCGAGTACAGGTCCGACCCCGACTGCTCGGAGGAGAGATAGTTCGGCCGCTCGAGCAGCAGCCAGCAGGCGAGGGGCGAGGTCGGCCAATAGACCTCGCTCCCCGGCGGAATCAGCCGGCGCCAGCCCGCGAACGCACGATACGTGGCGGAGGTGAAAACGACACCGGTCCATTCGTTCCAGGCGAGCGGGGCGAGTGCGATGAGCGAGGAGACGGCGATCGCCGCAACGACCGGGCGGTGTGCGAGCGCGAGCCTGCTGCGAGCCGCCCACCAGACTGCAATCACGGCGAGCGCCGCGAACGGGCCCTGCGCTCCGAGCATCCGTGCCGCTGCGATGAGGACATTGCCGAGATCGCCCCCCGCTGCGATCTGCGCATAGAGTCTCACATCCGCGAGCGCCCACATTGCCGTCATCAGGCAGAGAACCGCCGCACCGGCCAGCAGGTGCGTCCCCAGACGCTCGGCTCGATCATCTGCCGCCTTCGCGGATAGCGCGACGAGGAGCGCGAGTGCCGCGATCGCGAGCGCGTAACTCTCGCCGCGCACGACCCACATCGAGGCGAGTAGCAGCGTGATCGCCTTGCCGATCCGGCCCGCGCCCCATGAGCGCAGAAAGATGAGCGGCAGCAGCAGCACCGCGAGGAAGTCCGCAATCCACAGCGCACGCCAAGGCTGCACTTGCGCGACGGCTACGAGCTCGAGCCAGTCGGCCCCGTAGGCGGTGAGCGCGATGCCCCCAGCCCCGATGAGAAGCGCTGCCACGCAGAGACTGCGCGCACGCGAGGCTTCGAGCATGAGCGCGCCGACCGCGAGAGTCGCAAGTGGAACGGCAATGCTCGCCCAGTCGGCGATGCTCCATTCGGAGACGAACAGGTAGTGTTTGCGCTGCACGATGTCGAGCCAAGCGGCATCGAAGCGCAGCGAGGCGGTGCCTGGATCGAGCCCGGCCAAGGCAAGCGCACCGCAGGCGATGACCGCGATGAGAGCCAGCGTGCGCGGATGGCGCCAGCCGAACCGCTCGTAGCCCACCATTGCAATTCCGCCGAGCGCCATCACCGGATGCAGCACGAGCGCGCCCGCGAGGCACAGGCACGTGCGTCCCATGCGGCCCACGCTCATCGTGGCGAGTCCGAGCACGACCAGCGACTCGGCGCCCATACGCGGAGTCACAAACTCCTCGATGTAGCGGAACGTGTGGCCGGCGCCGTAATCGGCCGGCACCGCGATGAGAAGCGCGATCGCGAGCCATCTGAGCTCCCGGGGCAGCACGCGCGCGGCGAGCAGCCCGGCAGCGCACAGGAAGGCGAGCTGCGAGAGGAACGTCGAGGCGGCCGCGGCGTGCTCGGGGCCGAGCAGGCTCACCACCTCGCCCTGCAGAGCGCCGAAGATCGAGAAGCGGTCCTGCGAGCCGAAGCGCAGAAACAGGTCGGATGCGTAGAGCTGCGGCCTCAAATGCGCAAGCGCCTGCAGCGTGTAGAGCTCCCCGTCGTGCCAGAGCCCGTAGTACGGGTGCAGCACGATCCAGCAGCACGCGCACCCGAGGAGCGGAATGAGGGCGACGAGCGGATGGGCCGTGCGCGCGCGGGGGGCGCGAACGAGCGCAGCGGATACGCTCTCGGCTCTCACGCGCGCTACCAGGTCGGTCAGCATGCCCGCGCGCACCGCCTCATCCGCGATGGTCGGCGCAACGGTAGAGTCGTACGACTTCGTCCCGGTTCGCTCGGTCGATCCCGACGGCAGGGAAAGGCGTCGGTCCCATGTCGGCGGGCGTGACGAAATAGTCGAGGCTCGGGTTATTTCTGCACAGCCCGGCAAGATCGGCGCGTGCATCGTGCGTCGCTTTTTGCTTGTCGATGACCCATTCGCGCAGTGCCAGCTCGCGCGCCATGCGCTCGGAGAAGACCGAAGCCGCCATCTGCGTGGGCGACCAGTAGCTCGGACGCTCGAGCATGAACCACACCGGGTACGAGGAACCGAACCAGAGTACCTGTGCGGCGGGAGGAATCGCCGCACGCCAAGGCGCGAACATCGCCATGACACGGTCCGGAATGTCCACGCGGGTCCAGGAGTTCCACGCGAATGCGCCGAACGCTGCACACAGGCCTGCACCGAGGACCAGCACCGCAAGCGCGCTCGCGAGATCCCTGCGATGGGTGGCAACCCACCAGGCGAGCAGGAACAGCGACGCCGGCACCACCCCACCGGCCTCCCAGGGCTTCCAGCCGCGGAGCGCGAGGAGATAGCTCGAATCGAACACCGTGCGATCCGGTGGAATCGTCGGCAGCTGGCGCAACACACTCAGGACGAAGGCGGCGAACACGACGAGCGCGATGCCGAGGACCGCGCATGCGCTCGCGAGCAGGAGCTTCCCCAGACGTGCGTCGGTCACGCGACCGCCGGCCGTGGCGCTCAGGATCGCGAGTGCGGCTACGAGCGGCGCGAAGTTCTCATCGATGCACACCCAAGCGGCAACGAGCAGCGCCAGCGTGGCGCGCCTGGCGTCGCCTCCGCGCCAGCACTCCACGGCGATGACCGGGATCAGCACTACGGCAAGCGCGTTGGCGAGCCACAGCCAGCGCCAGGGCTGCAACTGCGCGATCAGCACTACCCGCAGGAGGTCCGAGCCGAGGAGCGAGAGCGTGAGTCCGCACAGGCCGGTTGCGAGGGCTGCGATCGACACCGAGCGCGCCGTGGACGGCGCCACCGCCACCGCACCGACGGCGAGTGTGGCGAGCGGGACGCACGCGTGGGCCCAGTCCTTCGCGGGCCACAGAGAGGGGAACAGGTACTCACCGCGCGAGTACATGAAGTGGAACCAGCCGGCATCGAAGCGCGCCACCCGACCGATCGGCGTCAGGGATGCGACGGCGAGCAGCGTGGCAAAGCCCGCGAGTCCAATGGCGAGGAGGAGCCGCGGGCGTGGCAGCCCGACCAACCAGATGCCGAGAAAGGCGATGCCCGCGCTCGCCATCAGCGGGTGGATCACGACCGCGGCGGATAGTGCGAACGCCGCGAGCACCCAGCGCTCGCGGAGCGTCGCCGCAAGCGACAGGAGCACGAAGATCTCGGCCGGAACCCGCGGCGTCATGAAGGGCTCGATATACGAGAAAATGTGGTTCTCGCCGTAGACGGTAGGAAGCGTCACGAGCAGAGCGAGCGACAGCACGGCAAGCGTGGGCGGCATGAGCCGCCGCGCGAGGAGCCAGCCGCTACCGAAGAAGCCGATCTGCGCCGCGAGCGTGACCCATTCCGCCGCGCGCTCGAGGCCGACGAGCCGAATCAGCGCAGCGACGAGCGGGCTGAAGACCGTGTAGCGATCCTGCACTCCGAGGGTGAGGTAGACGTCATGACCCAGGGACTGCGGATGCAGCCGCGCGAGCGCCGCGAAGGCGTAAAGAATCGAGTCGTGGACGATACCCTCGTAGGGATGCTGCAGCATCCAGAACGCGAGGATGCACAGTCCGAGTCCGGCGAGCGCGACGGGGTGCGGGGCGGCGCTCGCGACGGAGCGCACGGATGGGGCGAGCGGTGCCTGCCGCGCGTGGGCGACGGGAGCGTCCATATCGATCTCCTCAGGGCTTCGCGGCGGCGACGCTCGGTGCGGCGGACGACCACACCCATCCATGGTGATCGGCAAATACGCGATGAAAGGTTGGAAAGTATTTCCGCATCATGGCCGCGTTCGCGGCAGCGCCCTGGCTCAGCATGCGCACGGTACTGCCGCGCAACCACGGGTCGTTCTGCACCAGATCCGCGCCGTAGAACGCCACGGTCGCATCGATCAGCTCGATGTGCCGCTCCGTACCTGCGTAGGCAGGAAGCTGGCTCAGATCGTCGCTCATGAACTCGTGCATCTGCGCCGCGCGCACTGCAACGCCACCGATGAACGTCGCGAGTATGCAGGCGACGACGAATGTATGGGTGTCTGCGTCCTCAAACAGAGAGGCCGCCGTCCTCGTGCCGGGCACGCGCGCGAGCGCGCTTGCGCCCAAGAGGGGCAGGGCAAGCCATGCAGAGTGAAAGTAGCGGTAGCCCCAGCCGTGACCTTGGTCCACGGGCACGAATAGGTATCCGAGAAGGGTGAGCAGCGCCGAGGCGAGCAGAAGCCGGCAAAACGGGTTGTGCCGCGATTTCCACGCACCTACGCCGGCGAGCACCGGCAACACCGGCACCGCCCAAGCGCAGATCTTCGCGATGCCGATCAGTCGCGCGAACAGCAGTGTCCCGGACGGCAGCGAGAAGGAGATCGCGATGCGATGGAAGTCAAGGGAGAGTGCCGCAGCGGACACCGTGTGGGCTCCGCCGTTCATGATCTGGCCGGTGAACCAGAACCATCCGAACCCGAGTATCAGACAGAGCGGCAGGTAGCCCGCGAGCATGAGGCCGACAATTCTCACGCCGCCGCTGCGGCGCAGCAGCCAAACAATCCACGGCAGCGCGAACAGGATGTGCGGAACCGGATTGTGCAGCGTGAGCGCGATCGAGCCTACGAATCCGGCGAGCGCGGCGCGACCCCCCGTCGGCCTGAGGAGGAGCAGCGCATAGACACCGTTGAGGAGCAGATGCGCAGGCATCGAGTAGTACGAGATCCCCTCGCCGAAGAAGACCGGCGAGGCGACCGTGAGCAGCACCGCGAGGCCTGCGGTCTCGATGTCCTCGAAAAGGTGCAGCGCGAGTCGATGGATCACGAGGACCGTGAGGCCGGAGATCACCGGGTTGCAGGCCCAGGGGATGCCGAGGAACGTGAACGGGGTGAGCAGCAGCGCGAACGAGGGCCAGTAGGCCGAGACGACCTGGCCCGTTGCCGGTGAGACCGCGAGGAAAAAGTCCTGGAACCCGTGCGGAATCAACCAGTCGAGCAGCGCCGGGGGAAAGTGTCCCGAGAGTCGCCCGGCGGCGAACACCTGGCTCTGGAAGTATTGCGCGTACTCGTCCATTGCGAGCGGGTGACTGCGATAGACGAGAAGTGCGCCCGCGGTGAGCGTCGCGGTGCTGACGAGCGCGATGGCGAGCGGATGCTCTCCCGCCCATCGGGTGAGGGGATGGAGCGAGACGCGAGCCGGAAGGAGGGCGGCTGCGATGAGGGCGAGCAGCAGACCCATCGCGGCGTAATAGTCGAAGAAGGTGAACAGGACGAAGAAAATGGGCGTCAGGCCGGCAAATGAGCCCACTTTCGGCAGATGGTGCGCCCAGAGCAGCACTCCGGTCATGATCGCCGCGCTTACCAGGAACAGCGCGCTCGCCGCGCGGGACCGTACCACTGACAGATTGGATATCAAGTCCGCGACTCCCGTGCCGGCGCGTCATGAGGACGGCATGCGGCCGGGCGATTATGTCGGACGGGGCTCGTGCGACGGCGTGACGAAGTGCACGGAGTGGGCGCAGCCGCGGCGGTGTGCGGCCCGGGAGTCCCCGGCGATTCGCTTCGTGCAACCGCCGAGATGACAACGCTCATGCCGAAAGTGGCCGACCCCGCTCGCACAATTCTCGGCGGAGGGCGCATCATTGCGTGCGCTGGCGAGTGATTGGCTGCCATCCGAGTGACAGACCCAACCCGCCCAATTGCGCACGAGCTCAACTCGATCGAGGCGTAGAGAGGCCGGAATGACCACCGACCCGGATACTTGGGCGTACGGCGATTTTGCACCGGATCCCGCGCAGCGAGATCTCCCGGGCCTGAAGGCTCGCTGGATCCTGGAGCGGCTGCCCGCGCTCACCGCGCCGTGCGTGCTCGATTATGGCTGCGGCGAGGGCAAGCACCTGCACTTGGTGCGCACGGCGAGACCCGCGGCCCAGCTGACGGGGGTCGATGTTCGCGCGCCGCACTCCGTGCCCGACTTCGTGTTTCACCTCACCTCTGGTACTGCGCCGCTGCCGTTCGCCGCGGATACCTTTGATCTCGTCATCTCATGCGACGTGCTCGAGCACGTGGAGAACATCGACCAATCGCTCGCCGAGATTCACAGGGTTCTGCGTAGCGGTGGATCGTTCATCGGGTTTGTGCCGGCGGAGGGCGGCCCCGGGCCCCATGGCTTTTTTCGACTCCTCGATCCGCATATCTATCGCGACACCAAGGACCACGATCGCGCCTATACGCGCGGCGATCTATTGCGGCGGTTCTCGTCGCACTTTCAAATCGCGCGGCTCGCTTTCAGCTACCACCTGCTGGGGGCGACTCTGGATGCGGCATTTTTCGCGGCGTTCAAGCTGCCGACGGTTGGGCGCAGACTCGAAAGCTTCTGGCGGGGCCAGGAAAATGACATTTACCGCTCGACTGCCGTCGCAGTGGGCCGAAAGTCGCTCGTGAGCCGGCTGATTCAGGTCGCGAACCGGGCGGCCTATTGGGAATCACGCTTGCTCAGAGGCTTTCCAATCGGCGCCAAGGGACTGCATTTCCATCTCACAAAGTCTTGATCGGTCTCCCTCAGTGGTGCGGGCGCGGGAGCGGTGCGCTGAATCCGGCCTGGAGATAGTAGAGCCGCTTCATCTCCCGGCGGCCTCGAGTGACGGTGTCGAGCACCAGACCGCAAACGAGCGCCAGAAAGGCGAGAATGATCAAGCCGGTCGCGAGGACAGCGGTGGGAAGTCGTGGCACGAGGCCGGTCTGGAGGTAGGTGTGAACGACCGGGGTGCCGAGCCCGGCCGATGCCGTCGCCAGCAACACGAAAGCACAGCCGAAGAACTGCAGTGGCCGCTCCTCCTTCATGAGGTGAAAAATCAGTCGCAGTATGCGCACACCGTCGCGCACCGTATTGAGCTTGCTCGCGGACCCGGCGGGCCTCTCGCGATAGGGCGCCGCAAGTTCCGCGATCGGTACGCGCAGCTCCAGTCCGTGGACTGTCAACTCCGTCTCGATTTCGAACCCGGAGGAGAGAGCGGGAAACGACTTCACGAATCGCCTCGACATGACGCGGTATCCGGAGAGCACGTCGCTTACCCGATTTCCGAACAAAAACGTGATGATTCCGCTCAAGAGGCGGTTGCCCAGGGCGTGACCCGGCCGAAACGCCGTCTGGCCCACTGGCACGCGCGCGCAATTGACCATGTCCAGACCCTGTTCGATCAGGTGCTCGACGAGGCGAGGCGCCATCGTCGCGTCGTAAGTATCGTCGCCGTCGACCAGTACGTACACGTCCGCGTCGACGTCGGACAGCATGCGGCGAACGACGTTTCCCTTGCCACGCAAAGGTTCGTGACGCACAAATGCCCCGGCCTGCCGCGCGAGTCGTGCCGTATCGTCGGTCGAGGCGTTGTCGTAGACGTGGATGGTGGCGGTCGGGAGGAATCTGCGGAAATCGCGCACCACCGCGCCGACGGCAGCCGCTTCGTTGTGGCATGGGATCAGGACGGCGACCGACTTGTCGGCTGCTGCCGCAAGGATCGAATCCGCCGTGATTGCGAGTTCTGCAGTCTGCATGGCGCGAACGGGTGCTGAGAGTGAGGCGGCGTCCGCAGAACCTAATTGACTCGTGCCGTACCGGCCAGCCCGCTATCGTGAAATCGATCACAATCGGGCAACAAATCGACGCTGGCTGCGCGAGCGCGAATTGCGGCATTGAAGTGGATTCTGCGGATCGCGAGAATCCTGGCGAGGCGCTCCGGTGGCGCAGGTCCTTGGTAGCACCCGCAGGCGCTCGATCAGCAATTCGATGAAACCCTTCCTCTCGGTCATTACGGTATCGCTCAATGCGGCGGAGACGATCGGAGATACGATCGCCTCCGTCGCCATGCAGCGGTGCGACTTCGAGCTCGAGCACGTCTGCGTGGACGGTGGATCGGTCGACGCGACGCGGCAGATCATCGATCGCTGCGCGCTCCGCTCGGGTCGGATCAGCCGCGTCTACGAGCCGGACAGCGGGATCTACGATGCCATGAACAAGGGCCTGCGCACGGCGGCGGGCGAGTACGTCTTGTTCCTGAACGCAGATGACTTCCTTGCGAGCGAGACCACGGTTGCGACGGCGATGCGCCACGCCACGCCGGGCGCAAGCGGAAATCCCGATCTCATTCTCGGCGATGTCCTGATGGGCCCCGGGGACCCGGGGCGCGTGGAGACGTGGAGACGGCGTCGGGTGCCGCGAATTCTCGCGAGGCATCGCGGGCTCGGATTGTTCCCGATTCATCAGGGTATCTTCGCCAAGCGTCGCATGCTCGAGGTCGCCGGAGGGTTCGATGCGACCTTGCGCCTCGCCTCGGACGTGAATCTGTTCTACGACCTCGAGCGGCGATTCAACCCTTCGCTCAGGATCACTGGCGAGGTGGTGGCGTTCATGCGCAAAGGGGGGTCCTCCAACGCTGGACCGAGGGCCATGTGGCTCGGAACGGCGGAATGCTACCGACACCTGAGAAGGACGCACGGGATCGCGCGAGCAACGGCGATGGTGGTCGTGAGGACGCTGCAATCGGCCGCGGAGCTGCGCTATGGGACGTGTCCGCAACGTCGCTGGTTCGCTGCCACCTGATGAGCAAGCAACGATGGGACGGATCGTCTGGAGATATGCGGTCGTACCGCCCGCGGCGCGTAGGCGTCTGAGCAGAGCGATGCGCTGAAGCGCACGGTTGCGGCTCCTGACAGAGGCAGACCCTCGTGAGCTGCATCACAACCGGTGCCGACCGGGCGTGTTAGCTTGCGACGCGCAGGGGCCGGGACAACGAATCGAACGCCCCGTCGAGGTCGCGGGCGCGCCGGTTGCCAGGCGGACGGCGATGCGTACCTTTCACCGGAAACGAGTCATGAAGCGCCGGACAGTGCGGCGAATTGCGGGTGTCGTCGGGAGCGCCGCGAGGACCTCGATGCAGCCGGCGCACAGCGGATGAAGACGCCAACCGACGAGCTGTCGACGCCCGCTCCCCTCGGCGAGCGTTTGCGTGTGGACGCCATTCTCGCACGTGTCCAACCTCACGCGCACCGAGCTGCCTGGGCCATGGTGGACCAGGGAATCAATCCTCTGCTGCAGCTCGCCCTCACGCCGTACTTCATCTCGCGGCTGGGCAGACAGCAGTTCGGTCTATGGGTCCTCGGCCTCACGGTCGTCAACATGAGCCAGGTGATCTCCTTGGGCGCGGGCGTGGCCGCTACGAAGCACGTGTCCGCCGACCTCGGAGCTGGCGCGACGGACCGCGCGGTTGCCGCGGTGCGAGCTGCGGTTGCCGTCGCGCTCGTTGGCGGGCTGAGCGCAGTGATCCTGCTGTGGCTGCTCGCGCCCGTCATTGCGGCGTGGTTTTTCTCACCGCTTGGCTCATCGAGCCTGGTGGCTGCGATTTTCCTGTTGGCGGTCGTCGCGGGAGCAGTGCAGGAGATTGACAGCGTCTACTCGGGGGCACTGAGAGGCGCCGAGCGGTTCGATCTGAGCGCGAGAGTCGAAGTCCCCGCGCGAATAGGCATCGGAATCGTGCTCATCTGGCTGGCGGCGCGATACGGGAGCGCCGCGACCATGCTCGCCGGATTGGCGGCTGCCATGTCGATGAAGGCGCTGTTGAAGGGTTGGCAGGCCGCCTTTCTGTTGGGCGATGGACGCTGCTGCCTGCCTTCGAGGGCGGTCATTCCACTCAAGCGCGTGCTCCACTTTGGTGTGTGGCAATGGGCGCAGACCCTCGGGAGCGTGATGTTTACCTCCTTGGATCAGCTGCTGATCGGCGGCCTGCTCGGTTCGCGAGCCCTGATGCGCTACAGTGTCTGCCTGCAGCTCGCCCAGTACGTCCACACGATACCCAGTGCCGCGATGCAGGTGATATTTCCGCGGGTGAGCTCACTTGGACGGGGTCTCGATGGGCGCAGCGGCAACTCGTTGCTCGGCTCAGCGACACTGGTCGCAGTCGCCCTATCCGGACTTCTCGGGCTGCTGCTCGTGATCTTCGCGCACCCGCTGCTCGCGCACTGGATAGGGCCCGCATTCGCCGATGAGAACAGTCGGCTGCTCGTGCTGCTGGTCGTGGTCCACATCGTCCTCGCCTTCAACATCGGCGCGTACTTCATCCTTCTCGGGCGCGGCGAGAGCGCGCGCTCGGCGAAGATCGTCATATCGGCGAGCGTTGCGCAGACGCTGATGGCGGTGGTTCTCGCTCCATTCGGCATCTTTGCATTCGCGTGCAACAGGCTCGTCTACTCGCTCGGCACGGCCTTCTTGTACAAGGCCGCGCGCTCGACCAGCGATGTCCGGTGAGCCTCCCGCCTGTCGGCTCTGCGGATCGCGGGCCACCCGGGACGATGGCGCGCTACCGGACAGCGATTACTTCGCCGGCCGCGTACTGGAACGCACGCTTCCCGGCGGTCGCCTCTGGGTCTGCACGCGCTGCGGCTCGGCGTTCCGACACCCGATCCTTTCGCAAGCGGAATACCTGTCGCTCTATCGATCGGGCGCGCCGGACCAGTGGAGCGGCGGTGAGTCGCGCAGGGATCTGCGGATCATTCGCTCGATCGTCTCTGCCGCGCGGAGCGCAAGCGTGCTCGATGTGGGCTGCGGTGCGGGGGATTTCTTGGCAACTCTCCCGGCGCACATCAGCAAATCGGGTATTGAGCCCTCTGGAGCCGCCGCGCTCGCCGGCGAGCGCGGCATCGAGATCGTGGCTCGCGTCCTCGACGAGGATGCGACCGAGCGATGCTTCGAGGCCGTCACCGCCATCGATGTGATCGAGCACGTCCCCGACCCGGACGCGTTCCTGGCTCGAGCCTACGCGCGCGTGCGCCCAGGCGGCATCCTGATCGTCTCGACCGGAGATCCGCAGGCCTTCGCTTGGCGAGTATTGAAGTCGCGCTTCTGGTACGCGAGTTTCCCCGAGCACGTCAGCTTCCCGGGGCGCGCCTTCTTTGAACAGTGGTGCGCACGGTCGGGCGCACGACTCAAGGATCGGCACGCCACTCGCTATCAAGCGCCGTCCGCCCTCCGGCTCCCGTTGGGCCTCGCAATGCAGGGTGCCTTCTTCGCGAGTCCGGCGGCGTTCAACTGGGCGGGTCGTCTTGTCTATCGGCCTCGAGTGCCGGGTGTGCGGCCCAGACGAACGTTCTCACCGGGAATTCCGGGCACGTTCCTCGACCATCAGATAGTCGTGATCGGGAAGCCCGCGGCCTAGGATGAGAAAAGGAAGTCCGCCTGGAGCGGTCGCCCGCGGCGGTCGATCGAGAGGTTTGCCACGCACAGCAGTCGAAAATTCCTCGCGAACATGTAGGCGATCACTTCGCCGGCGAGCGCCTGGCCTACGTAGAGCTCGATGAACGAGGCCTCGACGTACACGAATTTGAACGAGGCAAGCAGATCCTCGCAACCTTGAAGCGCCTCGAGCTCGAAGCCCTGCACGTCGAGCTTGAGCAACGCCGGCGCAACCAGGGCCGCCGTCGGGAGACAGTCGCTTAGGCGCGCGGTCTCGACGGTTTGCAACCCTGCCTCGTCCGAAAGCGGAAAGCTGCGTTGCTGTTCTCGCCCGATCGGCAGGAGCGACGAGGAGACGTCCCATCGCGTGACGTGCATTTCGGCACGGCCCGAGGATGGCGCGACCGCCTTCGCGTAGAGACGCGCCCGAGGGTCATGACCGAAGTTCTTGCGCCAGGCGCTTGCGGGCTTCTGCAACGGCTCGAAGGAGTAGATCTGCGCCTGCGGGTAGAGGCGGCGCATGCAAAGCGCAAACTGGCCGCGGTTCGCACCGATGTCGACGACCGTGTTCAACTCGAAGCCAGCCAGGATTCGGTCGTGCTCGACCGCGGCGGCGACGCGGGTCCGTAGAAATGCGGCTCGGTACTCCGCGATGCGGAGTACTCGCACGAGCTTCCCCAGAACCTGCCATATCACTCGATCACCCCCGCGGGGCGAGGCAGATCGGGCCGGCGGCGCAGAGTCGCGCGAGCTGGCGAGGTCGTGCGAGGAAGATTCTGCCTCATTGGGTCGCGCGGACGGTCGATGGCCGCCGTTACGCTCGGAGGCTCTCGTGGTTCTCGAGAAACCACCGGTACGTGTCGGCCACGCCGGTCTCGAGAGCAATCCTCGCAACCCACCCCAAACCGGTCAGGCGCGAGACGTCGAGAAGCTTGCGGGGAGTCCCGTCGGGCATCGCGGAATTGAACCTGAGCCGCCCCTCGAATCCCACCGTCCTCGAGACGATCGCGGCGAGCTCGGCGATCGATACGTCCGAGCCGCAGCCCACGTTGATCCACATCGCCTCGTCGTAGCGCTGCATCAGGTAGAGACAGGCGTCGGCCAAGTCATCGACGTGGAGAAATTCGCGACGCGGCTTGCCGGTGCCCCAGATCTCGACTTCCTCCGCACCACTTGCCCGTGCCTCATGGAACTTGCGAATCAGCGCCGGCAGGACGTGCGAGTCCCGCAGATTGAAATTGTCACCCGGTCCGTACAGGTTCGTCGGCATCGCCGCTATCGCCTTGAAGCCGTACTCTCGGCGGTAGGCCTGGCACATCTTCAGGCCCGCGATCTTCGCGATCGCATACCACTCGTTGGTCGGCTCGAGCGGACCGGTGAGCAGGCAATCCTCGCTCATCGGCTGTGGTGCGTGCTTCGGGTAGATGCAGCTCGAACCGAGAAACAGAAGTTTCTGTACCCCGTGTCGATAGGCGGCATCGATCACTGCGAGCTCGATGGCCAGGTTGTCTCGCAGGAACATCGCGGGATGGGATTCGTTGGCAAGGATTCCACCGACACGGGCTGCGGCCAGAAACACGAATTGCGGCCGCTCGGTCTGGAAAAATCGCTCCACCGACGGCTGATCGCGCAAATCGACCAGGTGTCGTTCCGCAAGCAGGAGTTTGTGGAATCCCGCCGCTCGCAGTCGCCGTACGATCGCGGAGCCGACCAGCCCGGTATGGCCGGCGACGAATATTGTGGACTCGGGTGTCACTCGCGGTACCGGTACGGCCTGAAGCCCTCGCGGGCGATCGCCGCGTCCCGTCGCGCGAGCTCGAGGTCTTCCGCGATCATCTCGTCGATCAGCTCATCGAAGGTATGCTCTGGCTTCCAGCCGAGCTGCGAGCGAGCCTTCGAGGCGTC
Source organism: Steroidobacteraceae bacterium (assembly GCA_035523875.1). Taxonomy (GTDB): domain Bacteria; phylum Pseudomonadota; class Gammaproteobacteria; order Steroidobacterales; family Steroidobacteraceae; genus JASHUC01. The sequence continues at coordinate 46,083 of DATKPY010000027.1, read as the reverse complement.
GCCGAGCAGAGTGTCGACTTCCGTCGGTCGGAAATACCGCGGATCGATCTTCACGACGGTGCTCCCCGTCTTGGAGTCGATGCCGCGCTCGCTCTCGCCCTTGCCCTCCCATGAGATGCTCATGCCGACGCGTTGCGCGGCGCGCTCGACGAACTCGCGTACGGAATGCTGCTCGCCAGTCGCGATGACGAAGTCCGCGGGCGCGGGCTGCTGGAGCATGAGCCACTGGGCACGGACGTAATCACGGGCATGGCCCCAGTCGCGCAGGGAGTCTAGATTGCCTAGATACAGACAGGTTTCCAGCCGCTCACGAATGCGGGCGAGCCCGCGCGTGATCTTGCGCGTGACGAAGGTCTCGCCGCGAATCGGCGATTCGTGGTTGAAAAGGATCCCACTGCAGGCGTAGAGACCGTAGGCCTCGCGGTAATTGACGGTGATCCAGTGCCCATAGAGCTTCGCCACTCCGTAGGGCGAGCGCGGGTAGAAGGGCGTTGTCTCCCGCTGCGGGGTTTCCACGGTCCTGCCGAACATCTCGGAGGTCGAGGCCTGGTAGAAGCGCGTCCTACCCGCGAGGCCCAGAATTCGGATCGCCTCCAGAAGGCGCAATGTGCCGAGAGCATCGGCATTCGCCGTGTACTCTGGCGTCTCGAACGAGACCCCGACGTGGCTCTGCGCCGCGAGATTGTAAATCTCGTCCGGTTGAACCTGCTGAATGATGCGAATGAGGTTGGTGGCGTCCGTCAGATCTCCGTAGTGCAGGAACAGCCGCACGCCACTTTCATGGGAGTCCTGGTACAGATGATCGATACGGTCGGTATTGAAGGAGGACGCCCGCCGCTTGATCCCATGAACCTCGTATCGATTGGCGAGCAGCAGCTCCGCGAGGTAGGCGCCGTCCTGCCCGGTTATCCCGGTGATCAATGCTCGTTTCATACCCCGCTCCCGGACGAGAACCGTGGCTCAACGCGATATTCTGTCTCATCGAGTGATGCCGACCCTACATCGCCGCTCCGTGTTGAGCCAGTCCGCGGCTGTGAGGGCAGTCACAACCGCGGCAACTCGCGTGCCTCATGCGCGCGCGGCCTCGGGACGCTCCGCCAACAGGATGAGCGCCGTCGGAATGAGCAGCAGGTAGCAGCATCCGCCGATGCGCAGCGTCACGGTGATACCGAAGCCGATGCTGAGCGCCACCGCGGCAATGGAGGCGAGCACGCCGGCTGCACCGTTCACTCCCCAGAACCAGGGCGTCGGCCGCCGGTCGACGCGCGAGATCAGGCGCATGCCTGTCGGAAACGCGAAGCCCATCAGGAAGCCGGCCGGCGCGATGAGCGCCACGCACACCAAGGCTCTCGCGAGCAGGCGCGAGCCTTCGAAATCCGGCAATACGGAGTCGAAGGAGAGCGGCAGGAGCATGATGCAAAGCGCCGTCACTGCGGCCCATGCCGTGAATCTCATGCGGGTGCGAAGCTCGAGCCGGTCCGAAGCGAGGCTGCCGAAGCCCGTCGAGAGCACGAGGGTGAACAGCAGGATGCTGAGAGAGTAGACCGGGTGCCCCAGGAACACGCCCGTCCGCTGCAGCAGGGCGATCTCCACCAGCATGAATCCGAGCCCGATCAGCAGAAAATAGAGCGTCCCGCCGACGGCGAGCGGGCGGCCCACGTCGCGGACTGCGTGCCGCAGCGGAACGAGGATCGTGGCGATGACCATCATGAGGGAAAGCAGGAAAAGCACCAGCAAGGTCGCGGTGGCGACCAGGTTGCCGTCGCGCACGCCGCCCAGACGTGCAGCGGATCCGATCCGGCTCTGCGCAATCCGCAGAGCCTGCAGCGGCCGGTCGAGCCGCACCTGATTGAAGAAGAACGGTCGATCGTCGGTGGGAGGAGAAAGGTCGAACGCGCCGTCAGAGAGGTCGTGGTCGAGCACGGTCCGATCCCGGGTGGAGACGATCCGCTCGAGGATGGGCGAGGCCGAGACCTCGCCTGGGACGACCAGCAAGTGGTGATCGTATTGCTTCGCGACTCCTTCGAGCACGGCGATGTCGCTCGCCGAGAAGGGCTCGCGCGACACGAGCAGCGTCGCAATGTTCTGCTCGGTCGCGAGCACGATGTGCTGCCGGGGCGCGGCGACGCGCTGAGCGAGCAGGGCCGCGACGGCCAGGCTCAGCATGCGTGCCGTCTCGCTCGGATCGCGCGGATTGAACCAGCGGCTGACCGTGAACACGCCCTTGTCCGAAAGCCGATCGAGGAAGATGCGCCAGGCTTGCGTCGTGTACAGGCCGTTCTCGCTCAGTGAGAACGCGCCCGCGCCGGTTGCCGCCCAGGTGTCGATGAGACTCATCTGAATGAGGTCGAAATGCTGCGGGGTCCGCGCGAACCAGCTGCGACCCTCGTCGATGAAGAATTGCACGCCGGGTAGCCGGTCGACGTTGGTGAAGTCGGCGAAGCCGCGCTGCCGCGTCAGCAGCCGCACGAACACGGGGTTCAGCTCGACGCCAGTGATGTCGCGGTAGCCGAACAGGGCCGCGGAGAGGATGTCGCGGCCGCCGCCCACCCCGATGATGGCGGCGCGCTCGCGACCGGGAAGGAAGTACGCGAGGTTGGTCACGTCGTACTTGAGGAAGCCGACATCGGCGAGTCGGCCGTCAAAGTAAGTCGCGGTGGTTCCGGCGTCGCCGTCGATGTTCATGTCGCGCTGTGTCGCAACGAAATTCGTGTCGTCGATCTTGGGCGAAGGTCCCCACAGATGCGGGGGACCTACGTAGGTCGGCGTGACGGTGATGCGCGAGAAAGTGTTCCAGGCGCGGTAAATGTAGGAATTGCCGCCCTCGAACTTGCCCTTGGCGACGAGCGGCTGCAGACCGTAGCTGCTCGCGCCGTTCGCGAGCGCGAGGGCCACGAGCACGAGGAGGATCGCGCGGCGCCGGGCGATGAGGGAATGCCAACGCGGCCGCGGTTGCGGCTCCCGACCGATGCTCGATGCGGAGAACGCGATGGCGCCGGCGGCCGCGAGCGCGCCCACCCAGATGACGCACGAGGGACCATCGGTCAGATTGAGGAGCGTGAGCGCGCCCAAGCATCCCGTCGCTGCGCCGAACAGGTCGATCGCATAGACCCGACCCACGGGGAACGGACTGCGCGTGAGCGCGAGACTCACGACGATGCCGGCGAAAACGAACGGAACGGCCATGCAGACGGAGAGCTGCAGCCAGGTCCACACGGCCGCGAGCGACCATGTGACCACGGGCGCGAGGGTCACCTGGACTCCGAGCATGACGAAGGTGGAGAGCGCGAAGAGCGTGCTGAAGTACGCGAGATCGTAGGAGAGCGTGCCCTCCGTGAAGCGCTCGCCGCGCAGGTAGACGTAGACGGCACCGACCGTGAGCCCGAACATCGCCATGCTGATGGCGAAGAACGCGAGATGATACCAGGCAACCACGGAGAGAATGCGCGTCTGCAGTATCTGCAGCATGAGCGTGCATCCCGTGATCAGGAATAGGCCTGCGTAGAACCCCGTTCCGCGCCTCGAATCGCCCTCTTTGGGGTGTTCCACTGCAATACCCGCCCGGTGCGCGCCGCTATTGGCCGCGGAAATCTACCCTAAAACGACGCAATCGGCTCTCGCGCGCGCTCAGGGCGCCGGGGCAGAGGAGGCACTCGCTGCCCGCGCCCAGCGTCCCGTCCGGTAGGAGAGCACCCCGTGGGCGACGAAGCTGATGGGCGTGTTCACCGCGGCCAGGATGAGCGTGCCGGTGAGATACCAGAGGTGGAAATTCTCGACGAGGACTCGCAGCAGGAGGGAGTTGATCGCGAGCAATCCGGCGTTCACCGTCATGTAGCGGAGCGCACCGGCGCGGTCGACTCGCGGCGCCCGGAACGCGTAGCGTCCGTTGAGCAGATAGCCGAACGAGTTGGTCACGAAGAACGCCGCGGCATAGGCGATCAGGTAGTAGACGCCGAGGAGCTCGTGCAGGCCCACGAGCACGCCGAGGCCCACGATGAAGCAGAGGAGTCCGACGGCGCAGAAGCGCGCGAGAGCCGAGTTTCGCATGGGGTGTAGAGCTTGCCGGATTCGGATGGCCGGCGGCTACTCGATCCCGAGCTTCTTCACGCGATAGCGCAGCGCCCGGAAGCTCATTCCGAGGAGCTTCGCGGCCGCCGTCTTGTTGTAGCGGGTCTTCTCGAGCGCCTTCACGATGGCATCGCGCTCGATGTCCTCGAGCTGTTCGCCGAGTGCGACCTTGCCGTCGGACGGGGACGGTGCGAGCCTCTCCGGCGCTGCCGCTCTGCCGGGTGCGCGCAGCTTCACGTGCTCCGGTGGGATGACGCCGCCCGTGCTCAGCGTGAGCGCACGCTCGAGCACGTTCTCCAGCTCGCGCACGTTTCCGGGGAACGGGTAGCCCTCGAGCGCCGCGAGCGCCTCGGGGCTCAAACGCGCCGCGTCGATCTTCATACGACGGCAGAGCCGACCCAGGATCGCATCGGCGAGCACCGCGATGTCCTCAGGCCGCTCGCGGAGCGCGGGCACTCGAATCTCGATCACGTTGATGCGATAGAAGAGGTCCTCGCGAAAGCGTCCCTCGGCAACGAGCTCGGCCAAGTTCTTGTGGGTTGCCGAGAGGATTCGCACATCGACGCTTTCCTCGCGCGATTCCCCGACCGGTCGCACCGTCTTCTCCTGCACGATGCGCAGCAGCTTCACCTGCATGTGCAGGGGGAGGTCGGCGACCTCATCGAGAAACAGCGTGCCGCCCTCGGCGCTTTGCACCAGGCCCTTCTTGTCGGCCACTGCGCCGGTGAAGCTGCCGCGCTTGTGGCCGAAGAGCTCGCTCTCCATGAGCTCCGTGGGAATCGCGCCACAGTTCACGGGCACGAACGGTCCCTCCGAGCGCGGTCCGCTCTCGTGGATGAGCCGCGCGACGAGCTCCTTGCCGGTACCGGACTCACCGAAGATGTGCACGGGCGCCTGGCTGCGCGCGACCCGTCCGATCATCTCCCTCAGCTGCTGCATCACGCCCGAGTGGCCGAGGAGGCGCGGCGTACGCGCGGTGATCGTCGACTCGTCGCTCCGTGCGCCCAAGCGGATTGCGCTGCCGACGAGCTTGCGCAGCACCCCGAGATCGAGGGGTTTCGAGACGAAATCGAATGCGCCCAACTTGAGGGCCCGCACCGCCGATTCGACGTTGCCGTGGGCGGTGATGACGGCGACCGGCACGTCGGCGCGGTGCTCCTGGATCCAACCCACGAGATCGAGGCCATCACCGTCCGGCAGGCGCATGTCGGTCAAGCAGAGGTCGAAGTGGCGCATCTTGAGGAGGCGCTGCGCCGCGGCTACGTCGCCCGCCGTGCAGGTCTCGAGACTCATGCGGCTCAAGGTGAGACTCACGAGCTCGAGCAGATCAGGCTCGTCGTCCACGATGAGAACGGCAGGCTTGTTCATGTCCCGCGAGAGGTCCCCGGATCGCCTAACGGATTCTGCCAGCGCTGCGGATCGGCGAACACCAGGCGAAACGTGCTCCCTCCGCCCGGGCGCGGCTCGTAGAGCAGCGTCGCACCGTTCGTCTGCGCGAGCTCGCGCGCGAGGAACAGTCCGAGGCCGGTGCCGCCGCGCTCACCGCTGAAGAACGGCTCGAAGATCCGCTCGAGATTCTCCGCCGGCACTCCCGGACCGCGGTCGGCGACCTCGAGGAACGGCCGTGCCGTCGCCATGATTCGACCGTAGCGGATCTCCACGATGCGATCTGCCGAGTCCTTCACACCGTGCCGGATAGCGTTGTCGCAGAGGTTCCAGAGGATCTGGCGCAGCTGCGTCGGATCGGCCCGCACCGCGATGTCCTTGCCCCGGGACTCACCGCCCGGATCCGCGCTTGCGACTGTGAGGCGCGTCACGGGCCATTGCATCGTTGCGCAGAACTCCGCGCCGAAATCACCGATCCAGGCGCCGAGCTCCAACCGCTCGATGCGAGCCGCCTCGCGCCGCGATAGCTTGAGCACGTTGTTGATGATGGTGCTCACGCGCTCGGCATTGGTGCGGATGATCTCCGTGAGACGCTTGTCCTCGGGAGCGAGCTGTGGGGATTCCCCGAGGAGCTGTCCCGCGTGGCTCATCGCGCCCACGGGATTGCGGATCTCGTGGGCGATGCTCGCGCTCAAGCGCCCGAGCGCTGCGAGCTTCGACTGCTGCACCTTCTCGGCGAGTACGCTCGTGTCCTCGAGGAAGACCAGGATCGGCGCGGTCTCGGCGCTGCCGAGCGGCGCGAAGTGCGGGTGCACGATGCTCGCGCCATCCTCGGAGACGAACGTGGCCTCGGGGTCCGGAGAGTAGCCCGCCGCCTTGCGCCATCGCTCGAGCAGGTACAGGAGGCGCGGCGAGGCCTCGCCCAAGAGCGCACCGGGGTAGGCGGCGCGGTCGCCCAAGATCTGCGCGGCGGACTCGTTGATGAGCCGGATCCGATCCTCGGTGTCCACGACCAGGATGCTTTCGCGCAGGTGCTGCACGACGTACTGCGAGAGCTGGGCCAAGTTCGCGAGATCGACCTCCTGGCGCCGCACGAGCGCCTCGCTTTCGCGCAGGCGATGCGCGATGGGCCAGACCGAGAGCCCGATCACGAACAGCACCGCGCCGAGCACGCCCGCCGTCGTGTAGTCGGTCGCCGGGGCAATCCCCTGCACACCCACCACGATCTGCTGAGCGAGCACCGCGAGCGCGGCGACCGCCGCGATGAGAAACACGTCGCGATTGCCCGCGAGGATCGCCATCGCGCCCACCGGGAGCACCAGCAGGATACCGAGACCGCTGCCGACGCCCCCGCTCGCATAGAGGATCAGCGTGATGCCGGCCACATCGACGGCGGCATTGACGAGCGCGATGCTCCGCAAGGTGGGCCAGTTGAGTCCGCGCGACACGAGAAGCAGCAGGCCGGCGGCGAAATAGCCCACCGCCACCGTGAGCAGCAGATAGGGCTGGCGGGCGCGCACGAGGAATTCGGGCCCGGTCAGCCACTGGATGATCAAGATCGCTGGCGGAATGAGCAGCCGATAGACGCTCGCGAGGCCGATGACGCGCCACGCCAGGTCGCTCGGCGCGAGCGGGTTCGGCGCCGGTGCGGTGGCGGACGGATTGGCTGTCGCGGCGCTGGGCGGCATCGGAGTCGCGAGTTTGGCAGAATATGCGGTCTCGCGTTCAGGACTCCCCCAAAAGCATGAACTTGCACGAATACCAGGCGAAGGAGCTGTTTCGCACGTACGGCGTCCCGGTCCCTGCCGGGCGGGTGGCCGCGAATCCCGAGGAGGCGGTGGACGCCGCGCGGTCCCTCGCAGGCGCGCTGTGGGTGGTCAAGGCGCAGGTGCACGCCGGAGGCCGCGGCAAAGCGGGCGGGGTCAAGGTCGCGCGCGATCTGGAGAGCGTGCGCCGCGCGGCGGCCGGCATGCTCGGAACGCGCCTCGCCACCCATCAGACCGGTCCTGAGGGGTTGCCCGTCGAGCACGTCTACGTCGAGGTCGGCTCACAGATCGCGCGCGAGGTGTACTTCTCGCTCACGCTCAACCGCGACGAGGGGCGCATCGCGCTCATCGCTTCGGCCGCCGGCGGCATGGAGATCGAGGAAGTCGCCGCCAAGTCCCCCGAGAAGATTCTGACGGCGAGCGTGCATCCGGCTGCGGGCCTGCAGCCGTTCCAATGCCGCAAGCTCGCCTTCGGGCTCGGTTTCTCGGGCGGGCAGGTGGCCGAGTTCCAGACGCTCGCGGCGGCGCTGTACCGGCTCTATCTCGAGTGCGATGCGAGCCTGCTCGAGGTCAACCCGCTCGTGGTCACCCCCGAGGGGCACCTTCTCGCGCTCGATGCGAAGATCAACGTGGACCAGAACGCACTCTTCCGGCAGAAGGAGGTCGCGGCGCTCCGCGACCGCAGCCAGGAGGATCCGATGGAGCTCGCAGCCTCCGAGCACGACCTCAACTACGTCTCCCTCGACGGCGACATCGCATGCATGGTCAACGGCGCCGGGCTTGCGATGGCGACCATGGACCTGATCAAGCTGCACGGCGGCCGGCCCGCGAACTTCCTCGACGTGGGAGGCGGGGCGACCAGCGAGCGCGTGACGGTGGCCTTTGAGCTCATCCTGTCGAATCCCCGCGTGCGGGCGATCCTCGTCAACATCTTCGGCGGCATCGTCCGTTGCGATCTGATCGCCGAAGGGGTCATCAAGGCGGTGCAGAACGTGGGCGTGAAGGTGCCGGTGGTGGTGCGCCTCGAGGGCACCAACGCCGAGAGGGCTCGCGAGATGCTGGCGGCGAGCGGCCTCAACCTTGCAGCCGCCGGCGACCTCACCGAAGCTGCGCGCAAGGCCGTTGCGCTCGCACGCAAGAAGGGCGGCGCATGAGCATCCTGATCGACAAGACTACGCGGGTGATCTGCCAGGGATTCACCGGCAAGCAGGGCACGTTCCATTCCGAGCAATGCATCGCCTACGGCACGCGGCTCGTCGGCGGCACGACTCCGGGGCGCGGTGGCACGAAGCACCTCGGACTCCCGGTGTTCGACACGGTCGAGGAGGCCGTGCGCAGGACCGGCGCCGTCGCGAGCATGATCTACGTGCCCGCGGCGCACGCGGCGGATGCGATTCTCGAGGCGGCCGACGCCGGAGTCGAGCTCATCGTGTGCATCACCGAGGGCATTCCGGTGAACGACATGGTCAAAGTGAAGGCGGACCTCGCCGGCAGTTCCGTGCGCCTCGTCGGACCCAACTGTCCGGGTGTGATCACGCCCGGGGAGTGCAAGATCGGCATCATGCCCGGCTTCATCCACAAGAAGGGCGCTGTCGGCATCGTCTCGCGCTCGGGCACGCTCACCTACGAGGCCGTATTTCAGACGACCAACGAGGGTCTCGGACAGAGCACCTGTGTCGGGATCGGCGGCGATCCGGTGCGGGGCATGAACTTCATCGACGTGCTCGCGCTCCTCGAGAAGGATCGCCAGACCGAAGGGATCATCATGGTCGGGGAGATCGGCGGGAGCGACGAGGAGGCCGCCGCCGCGTTCATCGAGCGCTCGGTGAGCAAGCCCGTCGTCGCCTACATTGCCGGCATCACCGCCCCGCCGGGCAAGCGCATGGGACACGCCGGAGCGATCGTGGCCGGGGGCAAGGGAACGGCGGCCGACAAGTTCCGCGCACTCGAGGCGGCGGGCGTGCACACCGTGCGCTCGCCCGCGGAGCTCGGCTCGAAGATGCGCGAGCTGCTTACCGGGCGCCGGCGCCGTGCCGGGCGTCACGGCTCCAGCGCTCGGCGCAAGACCGAGGCGCGCCGCGCGAGCGCGCGCGCGGCGCCGAAGCGCACGCCGCGCCGCAAGGCGCCGAGGCGGCGCTAGGCGAGCGCTCGCTCACCCGCGCGCGACGCCGCCGAAGGAGCCCCGCCATGAGCACCGAGCCTCGATTACGCATCGCGCTCGCGCAGCTCGACCTGCTCGTGGGCGATGTGCAGGGGAACGCGGCACGCGTGATCGAGACCGTCGATGAGGCGCGGGCGGCGCTCGCGCCTGACCTCATCGTGTTTCCCGAGCTCACGCTCTCGGGATATCCGCCGGAGGATCTGCTTTTTCACCGGGGCTTTCGCCGCCAGATCGATTCGGGGCTCGATGCGGTGCGCCGCGGGGTGCACGGCATCTCGGCAGTGATCGGCTACCCCGAGTACAGCGGTCTGAACATCTTCAATTCCGCGGCACTCGTGAGCGAGGGTCGAATTCTCGCGAATCACCGCAAGAGGGAGCTGCCGAACTACAAGGTTTTCGACGAGAAGCGCTACTTCCGTGCCGGGGACGAGGCGACGGTGGTCGACTGTCGCGGATTCAAGGTAGGGCTCCTCGTGTGCGAGGACATCTGGGAGGTCGAGGCTGCGCGTGCGGCGCGGGCGCGCGGGGCGGAGCTTCTCGTCGTGATCAACGCCTCACCGTACGAGAACCACAAGCAGCGCGAGCGCGAGCGGATCGCGCGCGATCGCATCGCCGATGTGCAGCTGCCGCTCGCCTACGTGAACACCGTGGGCGGACAGGACGAGCTCGTATTCGACGGCAACTCGTTCGTCATGGACGCCCGCGGGGAGCTCCTGATGCGCGCCCCGGCGTTCGAGGAGGGCACCTACACCTTCGAGCTCGTGCGCGATGGCTCGCGCGTGGCGCCGCAGGCCGGGCTCATCGCCCCGGAGCTCTCCGACGAGGCGAGCATCTACGGCGCCCTCGTCTTGGGCGTGCGCGACTACGTGAACAAGCACGGCTTTCCGGGCGTGGTGATGGGACTCTCGGGCGGAGTCGACTCGGCGCTCACCCTCGCGATCGCCGTCGATGCCCTCGGCGCCGATCGCGTGCACGCCGTCATGATGCCTTCCCGCTACACCGCCGCGATGAGCGTGGAGGACGCGGCGGAAGAGGCGCGCCGCCTGGGCGTCCGTTACAGCGTCATTCCGATCGAGTCGATGTTCGAAGCAACGCTCTCCGCGCTCAAGGCGGAGTTCGCCGGTCGTGCGCCCGATGCGACCGAGGAGAACATCCAGTCGCGCTGTCGCATGCTCATTCTGATGGGCATCTCCAACAAGACCGGCCGGATGCTGCTCACGACCGGAAACAAGAGCGAGATGGCGGTCGGCTATGCGACGCTCTACGGGGATATGGCGGGCGGGTTCGCGCCCATCAAGGATTGCAGCAAGCTCCTCGTCTACCGGCTCGCGGCCTACCGCAATCGCGATGCCGAGGTCATCCCGCAGCGGGTGATCGAGCGCCCGCCCTCCGCGGAGCTCAGAGCCGATCAGAAGGACTCCGATTCGCTGCCGCCGTACGCGGTGCTCGACCCGATTCTCGAGGCGTTCATCGAGGAGGATCTCTCCGTCGATGAGATCGAGGCGCGCGGGTTCGACCGCGCGACCGTCGGACGCGTGCTCGACCTCGTCAAGCGCAACGAGTACAAGCGCCGTCAGGCGCCGCCCGGCGTACGGGTGAGTCGGCGCGCCTTCGGGCGGGACTGGCGCTATCCGATCACGAACGGGTATCGGCGCTGACCTCGGTGCGGGGCAGCGAGCGGATTTACCAGAACTTCCACCACGGCTTCGGGGCCGGAGGCGGGTCGGCGGCGAGTGGATCGCTCGGCGTGTGGCTCCAGAACTTCCACCAGGGGTGTCCCGGATCGCCGGCCACCTCTTGATTTGGCTGATTGAGGAAGTTGTAGGCGTACACGTCGTGGGCCTGGTCGGCACGCTGGTTGAGCCCGAGTTTCTGGTAGGCCGCCGTCATGATCTGCAGCGCCTGCCGGACGGCCGGCGCGCCGTTGTATTCCTCGATGCACTCGTTCGCGCGGTTGGCCGCGCCCACCCACGCCCCGCGCCGCATGTAGTACTCGGCGACGTGGACGTCGTAGTCGGCGAGGCGATTGCGCAAGAAGATCATGCGGTGCAATGCATCGTGCGCGTAGATGCTCTTCGGGTACTGCTCGACGACCACTTTGAACGCATCGAAGGATTTGCGTGCGTCGGTCGGTGGACGCTTGCTGAGATCGGCGTGAAACAGCCGCTCGAGTAGGTTCGGCGGACGGTCGAAGTAGACCAGGCCCTTGATGTACCAGGCGTAGTCGACGCGCGGGTGCGTCGGGTTCTCGCGGATGAACGTGTCGGCGGCGTCGGTGGCCGATTCGGCCTCGCCCTGGCGGTAATAGGCGTAGATGAGGTCGATGCGCGCCTGGCGGGCCTGATCGGAGAACGGGAACCGGGCCGTGAGCGACTCGTAGAGCTTGATGGCGGCCTTGTAATCGTAGCCCACGAGCCGCTTGTGCGCCTGCTGGTAGAGCACCTCGGGCGTCGGCTCTTTCTGCTTGCGGTGGTGGAATGTATGGCAGCCCGACGCGAGGACGCAGACCAGGCAGAGCACGAGCGCCATGCTCCGTGCGATGGCGGACCGGGACATGAGTATACGGGCCCCTCGATGTATTTCTCTTGAGCGGATAGCGCAGTATAGCCAATCCTGCACCTTGCGCCTTACGACCCGTCGCATGCCTACGGAGTTCCGAACGCACGAGCTCACGCTTGGTCCCGAGCTGGCTGGGATGCGGCTCGACCAGGCCTTGGCACGCGCCCTGCCGGAGTATTCGCGGGCGCGCCTGAAGAGTTGGATCGAGGCCGGCGCCGTGCGCCTCGGCGGTCGCGTACCGCGGCCGCGCGAGGCGGTGCTCGGTGGCGAGCACGTGCGAATCGAAGCGCGGCTCGAGCCCGCGAGCGCGGTCCAAGCGGAGACGATGCCGCTCGCGATCGTTCACCGGGATGCTGCCATCCTCGTCATCGACAAGCCGGCCGGTCTGGTGGTGCACCCCGGGGCCGGAAACCCCGCGCACACGCTCCAGAACGCGCTGCTCGGGCTCGATCCGCCGCTCGCGCTCGTGCCCCGAGCCGGTCTGGTGCACCGGCTGGACCGCAACACGAGCGGTTTGCTCGTGGTGGCGCGGACGGTCGAGGCGCACGCACGGCTCGCCGCCGCGCTCGCGGCGCGCGAGATCGAACGGCGGTATCTCGCGATCTCGGTGGGCGTCCTCACTGGCGGCCGCACGATCGATGAGCCGATCGGCCGCCACCGCAGCGTGAGAACCCGCATGACGGTGCGAAGCGACGGGCGTCCCGCGGTGACGCACGTTCGCGTCGTGCGCCGCTATCGAGCGCACACGCTGGTCGGAGCGCAGCTCGAGACCGGCCGCACGCATCAGATCCGCGTGCACCTCGCGCACATCGGGCATCCGGTGGTCGGCGACCCGGTCTACGGCGGACGCCGGAGGATTCCGCCAGCGAGCGGGCCCGCGCTGCTTACGGCCCTGTCCGCGCTCGAGCGTCAGGCGCTGCATGCCGAGCGATTGGCGCTCGCGCATCCGACGACCGGGCGCCGGCTGGAATGGGCATCGCCGCTTCCCCCGGAGCTGCGCGCGCTCGTCGCGGCGCTCGAGGATGACGCGCGTGCGCACGCATGATGCGGGGGTCGCGCTGCTCCGCCCGCAGTGGCCGGTGCCCGCGAGCGTGCAGGCCGCCTTCACACTCCGTGCGGGAGGGGTGAGTCTTCCACCCTACGATGCGCTCAATGTGGGCGCCGCAGGCGGCGATCCGCCCGAGCGCGTCGTAGAGAACCGCAGGCGGCTTGCCGCGGCGCTCGCGCTCCCGAGCGAGCCTGTCTGGCTCGATCAGATCCATGGCACGCAGGTCGCGAATCTGGACGAGCCGTGGGGGGAGCCTGCGAGCGGCGCCACGGTGCCATTGACCCGGGCCCGCGCCGATGCCGCCGTGACGCACCGAGCGCACCGGGTCTGCGCGATCCAGGTCGCCGATTGCATGCCGGTACTGTTCGCTGCCGCCGATGGCTCAGCGCTGGGCGCAGCCCACGCGGGCTGGCGCGGACTCGCTTCGGGGGTGCTCGAGGCGACGGTTGCGGCGCTCGCCGTGGAGCCCCGGCGACTCATCGCCTGGCTCGGGCCGGCCATCGGCCCGGAGCACTTCGAGGTCGGCGATGAGGTGCGTGAGGCCTTTCTGGCGCGGGACGCGCAGGCAAGCCTGGCCTTTGCGCCGAACGCCCGCGGGCGCTGGCAGTGCGATCTGTACGCCCTCGCCCGCCAGCGCCTGGGTGCGCTCGGCGTCGGCACCGTCCTCGGCGGGGGCTGGTGCACGTACTGCGATGAGACCCGATTCTTCTCCTACCGCCGCGACGGGCGCTGCGGACGGATGGCCGCGCTCCTTTGGCGCGAATCATGATGCATTGCACCATCGCTTGAACAAGCGCGTTATGCCCCCACAAGAGCGAGAGCGCATTCTGCGAGGCGATTCATGCGACAAGACAAACTGACGAGCAAGTTCCAGGCGGCTCTCGCCGACGCCCAGTCACTCGCGGTCGGCCGGGACCATCAGTTCCTCGAGCCCGCGCACGTGCTCCTCGCCCTCCTCGATCAGCAGGGCGGGACCGTCCGCCCGCTGCTCGTGAAGGCGGGCGCGAACCTCAATAAGCTGCGCTCGGAGCTGCTCGCGCTCATCGACCGCATGCCGACCGTCGAGGGCACACCCGGGGAAGTCCACGTCTCGAACGACCTCGTGCGTTTGCTCAACGTCGCCGACAAGCTCGCGCAGCAGCGCGGGGATCAGTTCGTCTCGAGCGAGCTCTACGTGCTCGCCGCGTTCGAGGACCGCGCCAATCTCGCGCGCGCGCTCAAGGATGCCGGCGTCGCGCGCGGCGCGGTCGAGAAGGCGATCGATGAAGTGCGCGGCGGAGAGAAGGTGACGGACGCCAACGCCGAGGAGCAGCGCGGCGCGCTCGAGAAGTACACGATCGACCTCACCGAGCGTGCCTCCTCCGCCAAGCTCGACCCCGTGATCGGACGCGACGACGAGATTCGGCGCACGATCCAGGTGCTGCAGCGGCGCACCAAGAACAATCCGGTACTCATCGGCGAGCCCGGCGTCGGCAAGACAGCGATCGTGGAGGGGCTTGCGCAGCGGATCGTGAACGGGGAGGTTCCGGAGGGTTTGCGCAACAAGCGCATTCTCGCCCTCGACATGGGCGCGCTCATCGCGGGGGCCAAGTTTCGCGGCGAGTTCGAGGAGCGCCTGAAGGGCGTGCTCAACGATCTCGCCAAGCAGGAGGGCAGCGTCATCCTGTTCATCGACGAGCTGCACACGGTCGTTGGAGCCGGTCGAGCCGAAGGGTCGATGGACGCGGGCAACATGCTGAAGCCTGCCCTTGCGCGCGGGGAGCTGCACTGCATCGGCGCGACGACCCTCGATGAGTACCGCAAGTACATCGAGAAGGACGCGGCGCTCGAGCGGCGCTTCCAGCGGGTGCTGGTCGATGAGCCCTCGGTCGAGGACACGATCGCGATCCTGCGGGGCCTACAGGAGCGGTACGAGGTTCATCACGGCGTCGACATCACCGACCCGGCGATTGTCGCGGCGGCCACGCTGTCGCACCGCTACATCGCGGATCGACAGCTTCCCGACAAGGCGATCGACCTCATCGACGAGGCCGCGGCGCGCATCCGCATGGAGATCGACTCGAAGCCCGAGGCGCTCGACCGGCTCGAGCGGCGCGTCATCCAGCTCAAGATCGAGCGCGAAGCGCTCAAGAAGGAGCAGGACGAGGCCTCGCGCAAGCGCCGCCAGGCGCTCGAGGAGACGCTCGTCAACCTCGAGCGCGAATACGCCGACCTGGAGGAAGTGTGGCGCTCGGAGAAGGCGACGCTGCAGGGCGCCGCGCAGATTCGCGAGGAGATCGAGCGCGCGCGTCAGGAGTTCGACGCGGCGCGCCGCGGCGGGGATCTTGCCCGCATGTCGGAGCTGCAGTACGGGCGCATTCCGGAGCTCGAGAAGCGTCTCGCGCAGGCGACTGCCGCCGAGAAGAAGGAGACGCATCTGGTGCGCAACCAAGTGACCGAGGAGGAGATCGCCGAGGTGGTCTCGAAGTGGACCGGCATTCCGGTCGCGAAGATGCTCGAGGGCGAGAAGGAGAAGCTCCTGCGCATGGAGAGCGAGCTCGACAAGCGCGTCGTCGGCCAGGACGAGGCGGTGCGCATCGTCTCGGATGCCATCCGACGCTCGCGCGCCGGCCTCTCCGATCCGCGGCGGCCGAACGGATCGTTCCTGTTCCTCGGGCCGACCGGTGTCGGCAAGACCGAGCTCTGCAAGGCGCTCGCCGATTTTCTCTTCGACACCGAGGATGCGTTGATCCGCATCGACATGTCGGAGTTCATGGAGAAGCACTCGGTCGCGCGCCTGATCGGAGCGCCGCCGGGGTACGTGGGCTACGAGGAGGGCGGCTATCTCACGGAGGCGGTGCGTCGCCGCCCGTACTCGGTGATCCTGCTCGATGAGATCGAGAAGGCCCATCCGGACGTGTTCAACGTGCTGCTGCAGGTGCTCGACGACGGCAGGCTGACGGACGGTCAGGGCCGTACCGTCGATTTCCGCAACACCGTCATCATCATGACCTCGAATCTGGGCTCGAACGTGATCCAGGAATACGCCGGAGTGAAGAACTACGCGCGCATGCGCACGGCCGTGATGGAGATCGTGCAGCAGAGCTTCCGCCCGGAGTTCATCAACCGCATCGACGACATCGTGGTGTTCCACCCGCTCGGCAGCGAGCAGATCCGCAAGATCGTCGACATTCAGCTCGGGTTCCTGCGCAAGCGCTTGAGCGAGCGCAACATGGACCTCGTGCTCGACGACCGGGCGCGCGATTCTCTCGGCGAGGCGGGCTTCGATCCCGTCTACGGCGCACGGCCCCTGAAGCGTGTGATCCAGCAGCAGATCGAGAACGCGCTCGCGCAGTCCATCCTGAGGGGAGAGTTCGCACCCGGGGATGTGATCCGGGTGAGCGCGCGCGAGGGGCAGCTCGTCTTCGAGAAGGCGGTGGAGAAGGCCGCCTGAGAGTGCTGCCCGGGATGAGGCCCGGCGGCCCGGTTGCGGGCCGCATTTCGAGCGGTGTTAGGTATACTGCGACGCTTCAGGCAAACCAAACAAATCTCAGGGATCCCATGCCGTTCTACGAATACGAGTGCTCGAACTGCAAGTTCTACGTCGAGATCATGCAGAAGATCGCGGATGCGCCGATTCGGAAGTGTCCGTCCTGCGGCAGGAACACGCTGAAGAAGCTCGTCTCGGCGCCGAATTTCCGGCTGAAGGGAGGCGGCTGGTACGAGACCGACTTCAAGTCGGAGAAGGAGTCGAAGCGCAATCTCGCCGAGGCCGAGAAGGGCGAGGCGAAGGAGCCGAAGGCCGCGGAGACTCCCACCGGTGGGGCGACGGATGCGAAGCCGGCCGAGCCGAAATCGGGCGCAGCGAAGCCTGCGGCGAGCGGCTCCGCGGCCGTCTCCGCGAGCGCCGGGAGTTCACGCAAACCGGCAGCGCGCCGTCCGACTGCGAGGGGGAAGCGCAAGGCGAACGCACGCCCGGCGCGCAAGGCTCGCCGGTGAGCGAGCCGGACGCGACCCGGCCCGAAGTCGCGAGCGGACGGTCCCCTGCGACGCCGGCACGGCGCGCCTGGACCCTGCGCCGCTATCTGGTCGCCGGGATCCTGGTATGGCTGCCGGTGCTCGCCACGATCTGGGTCGTCGGATTCATCGTCGATGTGATGGACCGCACGCTCCTGCTTCTGCCCGCGCACCTGCGGCCGCAGGCGATCTTCGGCTTCTCGATCCCGGGGCTCGGGATCGTGTTCGCGTTCGTCGTGGTGCTCATCACGGGCCTCGCCGTGACGAACCTCGTCGGCCGGCGGCTCGTCGCCTACTGGGAGGAGCTGCTCAACCGCATTCCGCTCGTGCGCTCGGTCTACAGTGGCGTCAAGAGCTTCACGGAGAGCGTCCTCAGCACCCAGCATTCGTTCCGTCAGGTCGTCGCCGTCGAGTATCCGCGTTCGGGCATCTGGAGCATCGGCTTCGTGACCGCGGACAACGTCGCCGAGGTGAGCATGAAGGCCGGGCACGAGCTCGTGTGCGTGTTCATCTCGCCCGCCCCGAATCCCACCGCCGGATTCATCATCCTCGTGCCCCGCGCGCAGCTGATCCCTCTCGAGATGAGCGTCGATGCGGCGATGAAGATGATCGTCACGTGCGGTGTCGTCGTTCCGCCCTATCCGCCGCGAGCGGTCGGCGGCTAGGCCGCATCTGGTAGGATTTGTCGCGTATGCGTACTCATTATTGCGGCAAGGTCGAGGAGACTCTGATCGGCCGGGAGATCGCCCTTGCCGGCTGGGTTCACCGGCGCCGCGACCACGGCGGGGTGATTTTCGTCGACCTGCGGGATCGCGAGGGATTGGTGCAGGTGGTCTTCGACCCGGACGCAGCGGAGGTGTTTGGCGTTGCCGAGCGGCTGCGCAACGAGTTCGTGATCCGCATCAAGGGTCGCGTGCGCGAGCGGCCTGCGGGCACGGTCAATCCCAATCTCGCCTCGGGCCGCGTCGAGGTGCTCGCGAGCGAGCTGGTAGTGCTCAATCGCTGCGAGCCGTTGCCGTTCCAGCTCGATGAGACGGTGAGCGAGGAAGTGCGGCTCAAGTACCGCTATCTCGATCTGCGCCGCGATGTGATGCGCGAGCGGCTGCTGCTGCGCCACCGGCTGACGCGGGCGATGCGCGACTATCTCGATGCGAACGGCTTCATCGACCTCGAGACACCCATGCTCGGCAAAGCGACGCCCGAGGGCGCGCGCGACTATCTCGTGCCGAGCCGCACGCACCCGGGAAAGTTCTTCGCGCTGCCGCAGTCACCGCAGCTGTTCAAGCAGCTGCTGATGATGGCCGGATTCGACCGTTACTATCAGATCGTGCGCTGCTTCCGCGACGAGGATTTGCGGGCGGACCGTCAGCCGGAGTTCACCCAGCTCGACATCGAGACGTCCTTTCTCGACCAGGATCAGATCCTGCAAATTATCGAGGGCCTGGTGCGCCACGTGTTCCACGAGGTGCTCGATGTGACGCTGCCGGATCCATTCCCGCGCATGACCTTTGCCGAGGCGCTGCGTCGCTATGGGTCCGACAAGCCGGATCTGCGCATCGCGCTCGAGCTCACCGATGTCGCGGATCTCGTGAAGGACTCGCAGTTCAAGGTTTTCGCGGCGCCGGCGAACGATCCCGCGGGGCGCGTCGCGGCGCTCCGCGTGCCGCAGGGCGGTGCGCTCACCCGCAAGGAAATCGACGAGTACACCGCGTTCGTTGGCCGCTACGGCGCCAAGGGCCTCGCCTACGTGAAGGTGAACCAGCGCTCGCTCGGGCGCGAGGGTCTGCAGTCGCCGATCGTCAAGTTCTTGAGCGATGAGGCCGTCGCGGGCATTCTCGAGCGCACGGGGGCGCGCGACGAGGACCTCATTTTCTTCGGGGCCGACGTACGCAAGGTCGTCAACGACTCGCTCGGCGCGCTGCGGATCAGGATCGGCCAGGACTTGAAGCGCGTCGCATCCGGGTGGCGTCCGCTCTGGGTGGTCGACTTTCCGATGTTCGAGTGGGACGGGAACGAGAAGCGCTGGGTGGCCATGCACCATCCGTTCACGGCGCCCAAGTCCGAGGATCCGCAGGCGCTGAGTGCGGCTCCGGCAACCGCGCTCGCCAATGCCTACGATCTCGCGCTCAACGGCTCGGAGGTTGGCGGCGGCTCGGTGCGTATCCACCGCCCGGAGATGCAATCGGCCGTCTTCGAGCTGCTCGGCATCGGCGCGGAGGAAGCCCGCGACAAGTTCGGCTTTCTCCTCGATGCGCTCAAGTACGGTGCGCCGCCGCACGGCGGCATCGCCTTCGGCGTCGATCGGCTCGCAATGCTCATGGCAGGCGCGGACAGCATTCGCGACGTGATCGCGTTCCCGAAGACCCAGACCGCGTCCGACCCGCTCACCGATGCGCCGACCGCGGTGGGCGAGGCGCAACTGAAGGAGCTGCACATCCGCTTGCGCCCGCCGCCCGCGTGAGCGGGACGCGATGCCCGGCGCTACCGTCGTCTACGTGCACGGTTTGTGGTCCTCGCACGCCGACTCGTTCCTGCTGCGCCGGCGGCTCGCGCGCGATTTCGGGCTCGAGGCGCACGTGTTCCGCTATCCCTCGGTGCGCGCTTCGATGCCCGAGGTCACCGAACGGCTCGCTGAGTTCGTTCGCGCACTGCGCCCGAAAACGCTGCATCTGATCGGACACAGCTTGGGCGGCCTCGTCATCTACCGCTGTCTCGAGCGCTTCCCCCTCGAATCGCCCGGGCGTGTCGTCTTCCTGGGTACCCCTGCTCTGGGGTGCCGGGCGGCGGTCGAGTTCGCGCGGCTCCCGCTCGCGCGCGCGCTCGTCGGCCGCTGCGTACGCGAGGAGTTGCTCGTCGAGCGCGAGCGCCGCTGGAGGAGCGATCGTCCGCTCGGAATCATCGCCGGCAACCGGGCACTCGGTTTCGGACGGCTCATCGTGCGCTACGACGGGGAGAGTGACGGCACGATCGCGGTGAGCGAGACGCGTATGCCGGGAGCGACCGATCACATCACCGTGGCGGCCGGGCACATGGGGCTGCTCGTCTCCGAGGAGGCGGCGCGGCAGACGGGCTTCTTCCTGCGCGACGGTCACTTCTCCGTGTCGCGCGCGGACCCCGCGTCGCCATTCACCAGCGCACGCAGTCCGTAGAGCGCCTCGAGCGCGGCCCGCGGGCTCATCGAGTCCGGATCGAGCGCCTCGAGCGCCGCCCGCAGCGACCCGAGGACCGCATCCCCCGGATGGGCGGTGCGCTCTCCGGTCCGCCCGGGGCCTTCTCGCGCACCGGCAGGCGTGCGCGCGCGCAGCTCCTCGAACAGCGGCAACTCGGGCTGCGCCCCGCCTCCGCGCTGCCCGGCGCGCTCGGCCTCGAGCGCGGTCAAGTACTCATGGGCGCGCGCGATCACCTCGCGCGGAACGCCAGCCAGCTGCGCTACCTGCAGCCCGTAGCTGCGGCTCGCGGGACCATCCTTCACGGCGTGCAGGAAGACGATACCGTCGCCATGCTCGGTCGCATCGAGGTGCACGTTGGCGCAGGCGTCGATCTCGGCTGCGAGGGCGGTGAGCTCGAAGTAGTGGGTGGCGAAGAGCGTGAACGCCTGCACCCGAGTAGCGATGTAGCGTGCCATCGCCCATGCGAGCGACAGGCCGTCGAAGGTGCTCGTGCCGCGGCCGATCTCGTCCATGAGCACGAGGCTGCGCGCCGTGGCGTTGTGGAGGATGTTGGCGGCCTCGGTCATCTCCACCATGAAAGTCGAGCGTCCGCCGGCGAGATCGTCGGCGGCGCCGATGCGGGTGAAGATCCGGTCGAGCGGTCCGATCGTCGCGCACTCGGCCGGAACGAAGCTGCCCATGTGCGCAAGAATCACGATGAGCGCCGCCTGGCGCATGTAGGTCGATTTGCCGCCCATGTTCGGTCCGGTGATGACGAGCATGCGCCGCCCGCTGTCGAGCGCGAGATCGTTCGGCACGAAGGAGCTCTCGAGAAAGCGCTCGACGATCGGGTGGCGGCCGCCGCGGATCTCGAGCAGCGACTGCTGCACGAGCTCCGGGGCCGTCCACTGATGTGCGCGGGCGCAATCGGCGAGACTGCGCAGCGCGTCGAGCTCGGCAACGGCCGCAGCCGTCGCCTGCAGCGGCCCGAGCTCGTCGGTCACCTGCGTGAGCACTTCCTCGTAGATCGCCTTCTCGCGCGCGAGCGCGCGCTCGCGTGCGCTCAGCACTCGATCCTCGAAGTGTCTCAACTCGGGCGTGATGAACCTCTCCGCCGATTTGACGGTCTGCTTGCGCACGTAGTCCGACGGCACCCGGTCCGCGTCACGGCGCGAAACTTCGATGAAGAAGCCCTGGACACGGTTGAAGCCGAGCCTGAGTGCCGCAATGCCGCTGCGCTCGCGCTCGCGCCGCTCGAGCTCCAGCAGGAACTCATCCGTGTGGGTCGCGATGCGCCGCAGCTCGTCGAGCTCCGCGTCGAATCCGGGCGCAATCACGTCCCCTTCGCGCACGAGCGCGGAGGGCTCGGCCGCAATCGCCTGCTCGAGCAGCGTCTTCACCCCGGTGTGCTCGCCCACGCGCCCGCCGAGGCTCTGCAGGAGGGGTGAGTCGAGCGCCGCGACCTCGACTCTCAGGGCCGGCAGGCGCGCGAGTGCCGCGCGCAACTGCGCGAGGTCGCGCGGTCGCGCCGTGCGCAGTGCGACGCGTGCGAGGATGCGCTCGATGTCGCCGATGCCCCGCAGCAGCTCCTCGATGCGCTCGAAGCGCCGCCGGTCGATGAGCACGGCGAGCGCTTGGTAACGCCTCCGCAGCGTGAGCGGATCGCGCAGCGGCCGGTTGAGCCAACGGCGCAGCTCCCGCGAGCCCATCGGTGTCGCGCACCGGTCGATGAGCGCGAACAGCGTTGCCGCCGGATTGCCGGAGAGGCTCGTGTCGAGCTCGAGATTTCGGCGAGTCGGCGCATCGAGCAGCAGCGCCTCGGAGCGCTCCTCGACCGTGAGCGCGCGGATGTGCGGCACGGCCGAGCGCTGCGTGTCGCGCACGTACTGAAGCAACGCGCCGGCTGCGCGAATGGCGAGCGGCAGCTCATCCACGCCGAACCCCTTGAGGTCGAGCGTGCCGAGCTGATCGGTGAGCAGGCGCGATGCGCTCGCGAGCTCGAAGTGCCACGGTGGACGGGTGCGCAGCGCGGTGCCGCCACGGGACGGCGCGCTTGCGCGTGCGTCCTCGGCGACCAGCAGCTCCGCAGGCTTCAGCCGCTCGAGCTCGGCGCCGAGCGCGAGCAGGCCCTCGGTCTGCATGAGCGTGAAGCGGCCGGCCGCGAGATCGAGCCACGCGAGTCCGAAGCGCTCTCCGTCGCAGGCGAGCGCGGCGAGCAGCGCATCGCGCCGCTCGTCGAGCAGCGCATCGTCGGTCACGGTCCCCGGGGTGACGACGCGCACGACCTGCCGGTCGACGGGTCCTTTGGACTTGGCGGGATCGCCCAACTGCTCGCAGATGGCGACGCATTCGCCGCGCCGCACGAGCCGCGCGAGATACGCATCGACGCTGTGCACGGGCACGCCCGCCATCGGGATCGGCTGCCCGGCGGAGTGACCACGCGCGGTGAGCGTGATGTCGAGCAGCGCCGCCGCGCGCCGGGCATCCTCGTAGAAGAGCTCGTAGAAATCGCCCATCCGATAGAAGAGCAGCGCATCCGGGTGCTGCGCCTTCATGCGCAGATACTGCTGCATCACCGGCGTGTGCTGCGCGAGGGCGAGATCGTTCATGGGGGGCAGTCTACCGCGCTAGACTGCCCCCATGAACGATCTCGCCCTCGCGCATCTCGCCGCGCGCATCGGTGGGCGGCTCGAGCGCGCCCGCCTGCGCGTGGCGACGGCTGAGTCCTGCACGGCCGGATGGATCGCGAAGGCGCTCACCGATCCACCCGGAAGCTCCCGGTGGTTCGAATGCGGTTACGTCACCTACTCGAACGAGTCGAAGCACCGTGCGCTCGCGGTGCCGCGGCGCACGCTCGCGCGCTTCGGCGCGGTGAGCGGGCAGACCGTGCGCGCGATGGCTGCAGGAGCACTGCAGGCCTCGGGCGCTCAGCTGGCGATCGCCGTGAGCGGCATCGCGGGTCCGGACGGGGCGACCCCGGGCAAGCCCGTCGGCACGGTCTGGTTCTGCCTCGCGCTGCGCCGCGGCCGGCAGATCTCCTTTGCCGTCGCGCAGCGCCGCTTCCGGGGTGATCGTGATGCGGTACGGCGCAAGTCGGTTGCGCAGGCCCTGCGGCTCATCGCACGCGGTATCGGCGCCCGGGGCCGGTCGGGGGCGCGGGAGCGGCCGGTGAGGCGAAGTGCACGCGGATGAACGCGCGTGCGCGGCGGCTGTTCTTCGCGCTGTGGCCAAGCTCGGCCATGCGGGGCGAGCTCGTGACGGCGGCGCGCGCTACGCTCGAGGCGATCGGCCCTGCGAGGCGAGTGCCGGTTGCAAATCTCCATCTCACGCTCGCGTTCTTGGGCTCGCTCGAGGAGGGCTCGCTCTCCTCGGTGCGCGAGGCGGCGGCCGAGTGCGCCAGCGCGCGTGGCGCGGCCCGCGAGCCGCTGCAAGTGAGCTTCGATCAGATCGACTGGTGGCGCCGAGCGCAGATCGTGTGCGCCGTCGCGGCGCGCCCCGAGCGGGCGGCGGCCGATCTGGCCGACGCCCTGCGGCGGGCGCTCACGCTGCGCGGGTTTGCCCCGGATCTCAAGCCCTTCCATGCGCACGTTACACTGGCGCGTCATGTGCGCCACGGACCGCGGCACCGGCCGCTCGCGCCGGTCGTGTGGAGGTTCGAGGAATTCGCGCTCGTCGAGAGCCGCACCGAGGCCGCCGGCGCGCTGTACAGTGTCCTCGAAAGATGGTCACTGTACAGTACGCGCGGCGCCTGAAATTTCGCGTGAACAGCCCCCTTTCAACGCCCCGGCGCGCACCTCTTTGTGGGATAATTTGTTGATTCTTCCGCGAGGACTTCCCGACAATGGATGACAATCGAAAGAAGGCGCTCACCGCTGCGCTCGGACAGATCGAAAAGCAGTTCGGCAAGGGCTCCGTCATGCGTCTCGGGGATGCGCCGGCGAGCTGGGATGTAGAGACCGTCTCGACCGGATCGCTCGGGCTCGATATCGCGCTCGGCGTGGGCGGCCTACCGCGCGGACGCGTCGTCGAGATCTTCGGCCCGGAAGCCTCCGGCAAGACAACGCTCACCCTGCAGGTGGTGGCTGAAGTGCAGCGCAACGGCGGCACGGCCGCGTTCGTGGACGCCGAGCATGCGCTCGATCCGGCCTACGCTGGAAAGCTCGGCGTGGACGTGGGCGAACTGCTGGTGTCGCAGCCCGACACGGGCGAGCAGGCGCTCGAGATCACGGACATGCTGGTCCGATCCGGCGCTGTCGATCTGGTCGTGATCGATTCGGTCGCCGCCCTGACGCCGAAGGCCGAGATCGAGGGGGAAATGGGCGAGATGCAGGTGGGACTGCATGCGCGCCTGATGTCCCAGGCGTTGCGCAAGCTCACCGGCAACATCAAGCGCTCGAACACCATCGTGATCTTCATCAATCAGATCCGCATGAAGATCGGCGTGATGTTCGGCAATCCCGAGACGACGACCGGCGGCAATGCGCTCAAGTTCTACTCCTCGGTGCGCCTCGACATCCGCCGCATCGGCGCGATCAAGACCGGCGAGGAGGTGGTCGGCAACATGACGCGCGTGAAGGTGGTGAAGAACAAGGTCGCGCCGCCGTTTCGCGAGGCCGAGTTCGAGATCATGTACGGCCTCGGCATCTCGCGCGAAGGCGAGATCATCGAGCTCGGGAGCCAGCAGGGCATCGTCGAGAAGTCGGGCGCCTGGTACAGCTACAAGGGCGAGCGCATCGGTCAGGGCAAGGACAACGCACGCCTGTACCTCCAGCAGCACAAGGAGGTGGCCCACGAGATCGAGGAGCAGGTGCGCGCGCGGCTGCTGCCGCCGCGCCTGCTGCGCAACGGCGACCAGGCCAATACGGCCTGATCGCGCGGTGGACGCGCCCACGCGCTGACCGCCATCGGGCGCTCGGTTAGGCTCTGAGATCCGGCAAGCGCAAACCCCTCGATCCGGAGCGCGCCCGCGACCCGCTCGCGGCACGGGCGGCAGCGGTGAAGCTGCTCGCGCGGCGCGATTTCGCAGGCCGTGAGCTCCACGCGCGGCTCGTCTCCCTGGGCTTCGCAAGCGATGCGATCGCAGCGATTCTCCACGAGCTCACCGAGGAGCGCTTGCTCGACGAGGTGCGCTTCACGGAGAACTATGTCGCATACCATGCGCGCCGCGGCCAGGGTCCGGTGCGCATCACCGCGTCACTCGAGGCGCTCGGTGTGCCGCAACCGCTCATCGCGGCCGCGCTCGCTGCGGGCCCCGACTGGACCGCGCTCGCGCGCGCCGCGCGTGCCAGGCGGTTCGGTCCGCGCGCGCCGCACAGCCGGGCGGAGAGGGCCCGCCAAGGGCGCTTTTTGCAGTACCGGGGCTTTTCAGCGGATCATATCCGCTCGGCTCTGGATCAGGATTCGAGTCTGGACGAATGACCTCACGCACCCATCATCCGAGGAGCGCCGCCGAGCTGCGGCAAGCGTTCCTCGAGTTCTTCCGCGAGCGCGGTCACCGCATCGTGCCGTCGAGCTCGCTCGTCCCGGCGAGCGACCCGACACTGCTCTTTACCAACGCCGGCATGGTGCAGTTCAAGGACGCATTTCTCGGTCAGGAGCGGCGCGACTACCTGCGCGCCGCGTCCAGCCAGCGCTGCGTGCGTGCGGGCGGCAAGCACAACGATCTCGAGAACGTCGGCTACACCGCGCGCCATCTCACCTTCTTCGAGATGCTCGGCAACTTCTCCTTCGGCGATTACTTCAAGCGCGAGGCGATTCGCTTCGCGTGGGACCTCGTCACGCAGGAGCTCAAGATCGATCCGGCGCGGCTCTGGGTCACGGTGTATCGCGACGACGATGAGGCTGCCGAAATCTGGCTCGGTGAGATCGGGGTGCCGGCCGAGCGCTTCGCGCGGCTCGGCGAGAAATCGAATTTCTGGGCCATGGGCGATACCGGCCCGTGCGGCCCATGCAGCGAGATCTTCTACGATCATGGTCCGAGCGTCGCGGGCGGTCCGCCCGGCTCGCCCGAGGAGGACGGCGACCGCTTCGTCGAGATCTGGAACCTCGTATTCATGCAGTTCGAGCGCTCGGCGGACGGTGTGCTGACACCGCTCCCGAAGCCGTCGGTTGACACGGGCATGGGCCTCGAGCGCATCGCCGCGGTGATGCAAGGCGCGCACTCCGTTTACGAGATCGACTTGTTCCGCGCGATCATCGAGGCGGCGACCGCGCTTGCGGATTCCCCGGAGCGCTCCCCGAGCTCGCTGCGGGTGATCGCCGATCACATCCGCTCGTGTGCGTTCCTGATCGTCGATGGGGTGCTGCCTGCGAACGAGGGCCGCGGCTACGTGCTCCGGCGCATCATTCGCCGCGCGATCCGCCACGGCTACAAGCTGGGCATTGCGGAGCCGTTCTTCTACAAGCTCGTCGGTGTGCTCGAGCGGCAGATGGCTTCAGCCTATCCGGAGCTCGCGGCGGCGCGGGCCCACGTGGAGCGCGTGCTCAAGCAGGAGGAGGAGCGATTCGCCGAGACCCTCGCCACCGGCATGGCACTCCTCGATGCCGAGTTGAAGGGATTGAGCGGCGCCGTCGTCGACGGCGCGACCGTCTTCAAGCTCTACGACACCTACGGCTTCCCGGTCGATCTCACGGCCGACATTGCCCGCGAGCGCGGCCTTGCGATCGATCAAGCGGGCTTCGATGCGGCGATGGAGGCGCAGCGCGAGCGCGCGCGCGCGGCTAGCCGCTTCGGCGTCGAGTTGCGCGGCGCGGCGCGAGGCCTCGAGCGCACGCGCTTCCGCGGCTACGAGACACTCGCCGCGCAGGGGAGCGTGATCGGATTGCTCCGGGACGGGGCGGCCGTCGAGCGGCTCGGCCGCGGAGAGCGTGGCGAGGTGATTCTCGACAGCACGCCGTTCTATGCGGAGTCCGGAGGACAGGTGGGCGACAGCGGAGAGCTCGCGGGGAGCGGTGCGCGCTTCCGCGTCGAGGACACGCGCAAGCGCGGCGCCGCGCACTCGCACATCGGCGAGGTGGTCGACGGCACGCTCAAAATCGGCGATCTCCTCGAGGCGCGTGTGGAGGGTGCCCGGCGGCGCGCGATTGCGCTCAACCACACGGCCACGCACCTGCTGCACGCGGCGCTACGCGCCGTGCTCGGGGGTCACGTTCAGCAAAGAGGCTCGCTCGTTGCGCCCGATCGGCTGCGCTTCGATTTCTCCCACCCCGGACCGGTGAGCCAGCAGGAGCTGATCGAGATCGAGCGCCTGGTGAATGCACAAATCCGCCGCAACGCACCGGCGGAGGTCGAGGTGCGCGCCTACCAGGACGCGGTCGCCTCGGGCGCCATGGCGCTCTTCGGCGAGAAGTACGAGCAGGAGGTGCGGGTGCTGCGCGTCGGGGACTTCTCGCTCGAGCTCTGCGGCGGCACTCACGTCGAGCGCGCCGGAGACATCGGCCTTTTCAAGATCCTCTCCGAGGGCGGTGTCGCCTCCGGGGTGAGGCGCATCGAGGCCATCACCGGCAATGCGGCGCTCGAATACGTCGAGCGCAACGAGGCGCTGCTGCGCGAGGCGGCAGCGCTGGTGCGTGGCGCCGAGGACGACGTGCCGGCGAGAGTGCGCGAGGCGCTCGAGCGAGCGCGCGAGCTCGAGCGCGAGGTCCGCACGCTCAAGGAGCGGCTCGCCTCCGGGCAGGGCGTGGATCTCGCAGCCGCTGCCCTCGATGTGCACGGGGTGAAGGTGGTTGCCACCAAACTCGACGGCGCAGGCGCCGAGGCGTTGCGCACGGCGGTCGATCAGTTGAAGAGTCGACTCAAGTCGGCGGTGATCGTCCTGGCTTCGGTCGAGGGCCCCGCGAAGGTGCTGCTGGTCGCCGGCGTGACGCCCGATCAAACGAGCCGTATCAAAGCGGGCGAGATCGTCGGCGCCGTGGCCGCCCAGATCGGCGGCCGGGGCGGCGGCCGAGCCGATTTTGCGCAGGCGGGCGGGAGCGATCCCCGGGCGCTCGATGCGGCTCTCGCAAGCGTCGTCGAGCTGGTGCGCGCGAGGCTCGCGAAGACCGCACAATCCGCCTAGATGCGGCGCACCCGGGCCCGATCAATTCGTGCCGCGCCGCAAGAAGATTGCGAACTGGAAGCGTTGACTCGGCAAGCTTGGGGGTGGCCTGTGCAGATTCAGGGTTTCACTGATATGTGTTTTTTGTGACACTCGTTAGATTCTGAGCCGGATTTTTGCGGCCCCCCGGTCGGGTGCGGCTACAAAAACAAGGAGGAAATTATAAATGCTAATCCTGACGAGGCGGGTCGGTGAAACGGTGATGATCGGCAACGAGGTCACCGTCACTGTTCTGGGGGTCAAAGGCAATCAGGTGCGAATCGGCATCAACGCACCGAAGACGGTCGCGGTCCACCGCGAAGAGATCTACGAGCGCATCAAGCGCGAGCAGCAGGGGGATCAGGCTCAGGAGCCGGCGCCGACAGCCAATCGGCCGCAGGAGTTCATCTCCGCATAGTGCGGTCGACCGGCGCGGACGGGGGCGAGGCTCGCCTTTACGTTGCGCAATCGATCCAAGTATGATCACGGCCCTGCCGGCGGCAAGGCCGTTCGGCCAGCTCGTATCTAATTGAATGAGCATGGTTTCCGGAGAGATGGCCGAGTGGTCGAAGGCGCACCCCTGCTAAGGGTGTAAGGGTCAAAAGCCCTTCGAGGGTTCGAATCCCTCTCTCTCCGCCAGTTTCAAGCACTTCCAGCGCTGGCGCGAATCCGATGAAAATCGGTGTACGGAAACGGTACGGAAAACCGGTTTTTGCGGTTGGGGAGTCTGTACTTTCGCGTCAAATGCTTGCATGCAGCTAAGCGCACTGCCCTGGATGCTCGACAGCACCAGTGGCGACCGACCGGTGCCGGCGAATGGATGTAATCATCATGAACTGTTTCCGAAGTGGTGCAGGATAACCAGACGGCGGCTCTTGTCATACGCGCGAAGCCGCGAGTCGGTGTGTGCGAACTCAGCCCGAGAAGATCAATGCAATGGCACGGGGCGAGCATGCGTCTCTATTGGCGTCGCCGCCGTCGAGCTCAGCGGGGCGGTGCATTTCGCGCGCGGAGGACCGTCGGGGCGCGTATTTCTAGAGAATCCGTGTCAAGTTAGGCGAACGAATGGACGTCATCGCCAAGCGTCGGGGGGCCGAGCGCGTCCGGCGCTTACTCGGTACGAAGCTGCGGCCGCTTGGATTCGTCCGCGGCAAGACGTCGTTCTGGGCGCGACCTCAAGGGCATGTGATCGAGTTCTTGCACCTGCACCTCTTCACCTTCACGCCCGCCTTTCGCGCACACGCCGGTATTCGCGTGGTCAATGACACGTCCGCAGCCGCGGCCCTTAACGGGCCCACCAGCGACGGGTCTTGGTCGGGAGAACTCGGAGGCGTTACTCCCTCGGATTTGCCGACTCTGAGCAGTCCCAAGAATCGTGTGCGACCGAGATCGCCAGATTCTGCTCGGAAATTGCAGAACCTTGGTTCGAGCGCTACCGGGAATCTACGGTGCTCCTCACAGCCGACTCAGTACTGACGGAGAGCGCCCGGGCGAGCTTGGACCGCGCGCTCAGGGGTTTCACTGACCTGGAGGCCGCACAACTCTCCAGGGAGCTGTTGGGTGTCGCGTAGGAGAAGCCTCTGATGACGCCACCGAAGCGTCCCCGCGGCAGCCGACGGCGTCGAAAGCCGCTCCAGGCGGCGAGCGACACGCAACTCGGTCTCGCTTGGTACACACGAGAGGCCTGGGAGCGACTGCGCCAGCTCGCCGACGACGTCGAGGCGCTGGATGAGTCGTTCGAGGACTGGGAGCGTGGTGCGCTTGCAGCGATCCAAGAACTCGAGTCGGTCGGCCGGAGTGTCCAAAAGGTTCCGGTCGACATTGACGCATTGGTGGCTTGGTGCCGCGAGCGCAGTCGCCGCGTCGACAGCGCCGCCCGCGCCGAGTACGTAACTTATCTCTTGCAGCGGGACGAGCAGCTCGGCCGACCGGGTCCGACACGAACCGTGCGCATTACCTGGGACACTGTAAAGGCCGAAGCCAACATCGGAAAACACGGCGTCACATTTGCCGAGGGATCTACCGTGCTGCTCGATCCCCTGGCGCTGACGGTCTTCGACGCCGAGCACAGCCAGACGGAGGAGCGGTGGTTTACACTGGGCATGTCCGCTGAAGGCAAGCTTCTGGCCGTCTCGCATACTTACTTCCAAAGCGAGGACTCCGCGCCGGCTGAGGTTCGGATCATTTCGGCGCGAGAAGCCACGCGGCGCGAGCGCCAGCAGTACGAAAGCGAACCCCGATAGGTCATCCTTATGAGCAATGGAAACACGCCTGACGACGACATGCCGGCCGAGATCGACTTCTCAGCCGGCACGCGTGGTAAGTTTTATCGGCCGGGCTCGACGCTGAGCCTCCCGGTCTATCTGGACGCCGAAGTGCAGAACCGGCTCACGCGGCTCGCCAATGCCAAGGGCATCGACTTTTCGACCCTGGTCAACGCCATGCTGCGCAAAGACATCGAGCTCATCGAGATGGCGAAGTGAGGCCTGTGAACGGACGGGAGACCACTCAGGCCCTCTGGCGCGCCGGCGTTGCCTTTGGGCGCGACAGTTTCTCCCGCATCGCGGACGGAATGAACTTGTAATAGCTCCGCTCGATCATCCGAAGACTGGGGCCGGTCTGAGCCGCGACCGTGAGCGGATCTACCCCGTAGACCTGCAGCAGCTCGCTGATGCGCGCGTGCCGGAAGCTATAGGCGGAGGCCTTGGCAGGAATCCGTGCGTGTCGATGGGCGGTTCTGTTGTGTGCAGTGATCGCACGTCGGACTTCCGCGGCCCACATGTCCCGGCGCCAGGGCTCACCCTTGGCGCTCACGGAGAGCGAAGCGGCAGGCGATTTGTCCTTTGACTGCGCTTTGCAGAGCGCGATCCCTGACTCATCGAGGAGCACGTATCTCGAGCGCAGCCTCGGGCGGCGTCCCTTGCGGTGCGTAAGTCGGAGCCGCTCGCCATCAACTTCTCCGGCCGTGGCCGCGGCCAACTCGCTCGGACGCGCTCCGGTGAGCTCGAGACCGCGGAGAAAGGCCGCCGCCTGCGGCGCCGCCGCGGCGATCAGGGCCGTACGCTGTGCGGGACTGAGAAATACGGCGGTCTCGGACTCGTCATCGTCAGGCAGAGCCTCGATGCGCCACGCCACCGGATTACCGACGTGCCCGAGGCGAACTGCGCGGTTGAGACCGGCGGAAACCGCCCTCGAGAGCCGATTCACCGTCCGTGGCAAGCGCCCGACCCGCAGACGATCACGCCACTCCAGGAAGTCATCGCGGGTTGCGTCCTCCAGACGGATCCCCGCAAGCGGTCAGTCCGTACGGAAACGGTACGGAAGCATTACCGCAGACGGCCATGGACAGGTATGCAGAAATCGCCTAGAAAAGCAGGATTATTCAGAATGGCCGTGGAATGAGATAGATTCGAACGCACCCCTGCTAAGGGTGTAAGGGTCAAAAGCCCTTCGAGGGTTCGAATCCCTCTCTCTCCGCCAAATTCAAGAGCTTCCCCGCTTCTGCCTCGACCGACGCATTTCGCTCATATGAAAACCACATGAAAACTGCGTGTGGACGCTGGTGGCTGCTCGCTACCGCATGGTCGAGCGATTGAGCGCTTGAGCATCGCCGTACTTCCGAGTTGAGCCTCGCGCCGCGAAGCTGTTCGATCCGATGGCGGTGACAGCGATCGTGCACGGAGTCGTTACGACTGTTCCCGCGCGCGCCGACTCTTGGCAGTCGGGTCAGTGGGAGACGACGGGAGACGGTTTCGCATCCGGAAGGCGACGCTGCGCGAATAAAGGCGGGAATGGGCCCGCCAGCTGCGCGAGCACCGGGTGGTGGCCAAGGCGACCGCGCGGGCAAACGGCGCGCTTCCACCCATTGGAATCATCGGGCGGCAGCGGTCGCGCGCGAGACGGCGGCAAGCGGAAACTTCGACGCTGAACCGGGAAAGTCTCGGCTCCTTCGGACGCGAGCGGACGTTGTACGGGGCTGGACCAAGCTCTCCGATGATCCGGAGCTTCAGTGTCGGGTGTAGCGCGGGCCGCCGCGTCATCATGCCGTCGCCCGGGTGACCACCGCACGTGCTCAAAGCGGACCTTCGATTCCGCCGCGGCGATCATGGCCTTCCCCAAAGTCGCGCTCCGAGAGACCAGCATGGCCGGTTGCCGTGCGCTTCTGCGCGGAAATGCGGCCCAGCGCTTGCTTAGTATGTTTATGACTAGTAATATCCATACTATGCGGCCGTCGAGACGCTCTCCCATCGCTCTAGCGGTGCTAGTAATGCTGTACGAGGCGCCGATGCATCCCTATCGCATGCAGCGTCTCATCAAAGAGCGCGGCAAGGATGAGGTAATCAACGTCACACAGCGGGCCAGCCTCTATCAGACGATTCGGCGGCTCGAACGGGAAGGTCTCATCTCTGCGCAGCGAACGATTCGCGACGATAGGTGGCCGGAACGGACCGTATATAAGATCACGACGCGGGGTCGCGCGGTCGCGCTCGACTGGATGCGCGAGATTTTGTCAAAGCCAGCGAGAGAATATCCCGAGTTTCCTGCAGCGATTTCTTTTCTTCCATTGCTGTCGCCGGAGGACGCGCTGTATCAGCTCGAGCTCAGAGCAAAAGCAATCGGCGCGGAGCGCGAACGCATCGATCAGGGCCTGAATCAGGCCGCGCAGGTCCCGAGACTGTTCCTTTTGGAAGTCGAATATCTGCGCGCGGTGCTTACTGCGGAATTGACATGGGTCAATTCAATTGTGAAGGACTTGCGCGCTGCACGCCTTACCTGGAGTGAATCCTGGCTGCGCCAAATCACGGCTGAACTCTCAGGGGATTCGGAAAGCGGTTCGTGAGCGACGCCATGCATGTGTTGATCATCGGTGCTGGAACCGGCGGCCTGGCGCTCGCCCATGCTCTCAAGCAAGGCAACGTCAGCGTTTCGGTATACGAACGAGATCTCGTACCAAACGCGGACAGCGGAGGCTACCGTGTAGGAATCAGCCCGGCCGGAAGCCGTGCGCTCAAGGCTTGTGTTCCGCCGGAGATCTACGAGCTGTTCGTCGCTACCTGCGCCCGCGCACCGCGCTATTTCAATATGCTGACGGAGCAGTTCGCGGAGATCCTCTGCTTCGAACTGGAGGGTGTTTCCGCGGACATCGTGGACGGCGAGAAGAATGTAATTCGAAGAACACTGCGGCGCGTATTGCTCACTGGACTCGAGGACAATGTCTCATTCGGCAGGGGCCTCGTGAGCTATGCACGGAATCGGGACGGATCGGTCACGGCCCATTTCGAGGACGGAAGTACTGCGGCCGGAGATGTCTTGATCGGGGCGGACGGTTCAGGTTCGGCCGTACGCAAACAGCGCCTTCCGAACGCCCAGCTGGAAGACACCGGAATGGTGTCTCTCGGCGGCAAACTTCCGATGACAACCGCAAGCAAGGCGCTGCTGTCGGAGAAGATGCTTTACGGCATGTCGATGATTATGGCGCCGAAAGGTATGGGTGCCATCATCCACTCCTTGGAATTCGCGTCCCATCGAGCCGATCCGGGCTTTGCCGCGCGCTGGCCCCAGTTTGCAGACGCGCTCGAGGATGACAGCATCGGCTGGGCGCTTTGGGGCGCCCGCCAAAACTTTCCGAGAGATCCGGCCACCCTATCCGCAGAGGAGCTCCGAGAGTTGGGACTCGAGCTCGCGCGCGATTGGCATCCTCACATGCGTGAGCTCATCCGATTGACCCAGGCTTCCGCGATCGGATATGTCGGGGTCAGGACCTCCGTGCCGATACCCCGCTGGCAGAGCTCGAACGTCACGTTGCTCGGCGACGCGATCCACACCATGACCCCTGGACGCGGTGCCGGCGCAAATACGGCGCTTCGCGACGCCGCACTGCTCGGCCGATTGCTGGTCGAGGCTAGTCGTGCGCCGAGGTCGCTCGGGCATGTCATCAGCGAATACGAAGCCGAGATGCTTCGCTACAGCACCGAGGCGGTCCGTGAATCGAGAAAGCAGATGAGCTCGACCAACTTGATTCACAGGCCGATCATCGGACGGTTTCAGCTGGCGCTGATGCGGAGCGTGATGCGCGCTGTGAACGCCGTCCCCGCGTTCAAGCGGCGCGCTCTTCACAACCTAATGCGGGTACGCGGGGAGAACTGAACGGTTCGCTGCGCGCCAGCCGCTCATCGAGTTAACGCGAGACGGCCCCGGTGTCGGACTCCGCGCGCGGAGACCAGTGAGCGGTTTCAGTCGCGACCGGACTACGTCCGGATCGCCGCGATCAGATTTAGCGTCCCGAAAATGCTGATGGTCCGTTTGATGTTGTGTGCGAGCACGTGCAGCACCATCTCGGTACTGACCTTCGGGAGCGTCTTGGGCAGGAAGTGCGTCGCCCCCATTCACGCCTTGATCATCCCGAAGAGGTGCTCGACGGTTGAGCGACGAAGCGTCCGGGCGACGGGAATGCGATTCAGCTGCCGTTGCACCTGCTCGAGCACCTCCTCGATCTCCCAGCGCCTGATGCGCCGGTAGTCCGAATGAGGTCCCCACGAATTGTCGTTGAGTGATTTTGAGCACCGGCCAATCACCGGCACGGGTTCGCAACCACGCAGCTCGACACCTCCGACCGCGGGCCGCTTTGCCGAATGTTTCAGCGGGCACCTCACTGATCGACCCATCTTTGCCGGGGTGGCAATCCCCTCATTGACCGCCAATCACGGGCGCCTCGAGCGGCGTGGCTCTTTGCGCGAACGGGCGCGCCCGAGGGTAAGATGCTGCGCCCGCTGCCGACGGGAAGGGTCAAGTACGGCGCGGGACACGGGGCCGAGACTCGCCCAATAGCGATGCGCCATCGCAAGAAGGAACAATGACCGTTAGTTCTGCTGCAATTCTCCCGGCCGCGACGCTCGATGAGGATGCGTGGGAGGACTTGCTCTCCTTCATCGAGGAGCGGCGTGTGATCCCGATCGTCGGCTCGGAGCTCCTCCGGGTCACGACCGACCGCGGTCCCAAGCTGCTTCTCGAGTGGGCGGCCGACAAGCTCGCCGTGCGGCTCAATATCGATCGGGCGAATCTCCCGGAGCGCTACACACTCAATGATGTGGTGTGCCTCTTTCTCGCTAGCCGCGGCCGCCGGGAAGAGGCCTACGTGCGGTTGCGCTCAGTGCTCAAGGACGCGCCTTTCGGGCCTCCTGCTGCGCTGCGCCAACTCGCCTCCATCACGGACTTCGATCTCTTCGTCACGACGACCTTCGACTCCTTCCTCGAGAATGCGATCAATCTCGAGCGCTTTGGCGGGGCCTCCTCGACCGAGGTGCTCGCGTATGCGCCGAACCGGGTGACGGATCTGTCCGCCGAGCGGGATCGGCTCTCGCGTCCGGTGGTGTATCACCTTCTCGGGAAGCTCTCCGCATCCCCGACGTATGTGATCTCGGATGAGGACCTGCTCGAGTACCTCTGCGCGCTGCAGAACGAGAGCCTCGTGCCGGAGAAGCTCTTCCACGAGCTTGAGCACAGTCATCTGCTTGTGATCGGATGCAACTTCTCGAACTGGCTCGCGCGGCTGTTCCTCAGAATGGCCAAGCGACGCAGGCTCTCCGATCCGCGCGAGGTCGGCGAGATTCTCGCCGCCGATGAGATCTCGGGGGACGAGCGCCTGGTCGCCTTCCTGCAGCAGGTGAGCGTGCGCACCAGGATCTACACCGGAGCCGAGCGGTTCGTCGGCGAGCTGCACGAAAGATGGCAGCGGCGGAGGAAGGCCGTTGCGGACGCCACGTTCGCGGCGGCCGGCCCCGCCGGCCACTCAGGCGCCGAGAGCGGTTCCGCCCGCCACGACTTCTCGCCCACTCGCTTTGTGCCGCCGGCGCTGGAGATGCCCGATAACGCCGTATTCATCAGCTACGCGCGCGAGGATCTCCCGGCGGTCCAGAGCATCAGGGCTAGCCTCGAGGCTGCCGGAATCACGACCTGGTTCGACATGGATCGCCTTCAAATCGGCGACGACTACGACCGCAAAATCCAGCGCAATATCCTGCGCTGCTCGTACTTCATCCCGGTGATCTCGGCGACGACACAGAGAAGGCTCGAGGGGTACTTCCGCAGGGAATGGAGCTATGCGCTCGACCGCGCGCGCAACATGGCCGAAGGGGCGCTCTTCATTCTGCCAGTGAGTCTCGATGGAACGAATCCTGCCGAGGCGCGCGTGCCCGAGCGCTTCAACGCGCTGCACTTCACCCAGCTGCCCGGGGGGCAGGTAACCTCTCAGTTTGCCGAACATCTCGCGGCGCTTCTGCGCGGCCAAGGCCGATGAGCGCCACGGACCTCATCGAGTCGACCGCGCGATCGCGCGAGGCGGCAGGTCACGGCGACAGCGCCGGGCCCAGCACGGACGCGGAGAATCCCTGGCTCGGGCTTGCCTCCTTCACCGAGGAGACTCAGGCGTACTTCTTCGGTCGGGAGGGAGAGGTTGCCGAGCTCACCCGTCGGGTGCAGCGAAAGCTCCTCACGGTGCTATTCGGCAAGTCGGGGCTGGGAAAGACCTCGATCCTGCGGGCGGGCCTCGTGCCGCGCCTCCGGGCGCAGGGCTACGTTCCGGTGTATCTGCGGGTCGACTACGGACGCGACAGCCCCGAGCCCGCCGAGCAGATCAAGCAAGCGATAGAGAAGACAGTCGCAACCGGTAAGTGGACTCCGACCGGTGTGGCCGTGCCCGGTGAGTCGATCTGGGAGTTTCTGCATCACCGGGACGATGTGCTGAGGGATGACTCAGGCGCGAAGCTCACTCCGCTTCTGATCCTCGACCAGTTCGAGGAGCTCTTCACGCTTACGCATAGCGATGAGTTTGGTAGGACCCGAGCGGCGAGATTCATCGAGGAGTT
Organism: Steroidobacteraceae bacterium; assembly: GCA_035523875.1. Taxonomy (GTDB): domain Bacteria; phylum Pseudomonadota; class Gammaproteobacteria; order Steroidobacterales; family Steroidobacteraceae; genus JASHUC01. The sequence goes on along the minus strand of DATKPY010000027.1, from coordinate 9,011 downwards.
CTCAGACCTCATCGAGAATCGTCCGCCCAGAGCGCTCGAGGCAAAGCTCGAGAGCGACGAGAGCATGGCGGAGCGGTTTGACTTCTCGCGCAGCGACTACCGGGTGGTGATTGCGCTGCGCGAGGACTATCTCGCTCCGCTCGAGAGCCTGAAGAAGGTGATGCCGAGCCTTTCGCAGAACCGACTGCGCTTGGCGCCGATGACCGGGACTCAGGCGCTCGAGGCGGTGCTCCAACCGGGCAACCGGTTGCGTCGGACCAAGCCGCTCGTCTCCGAGGAGGTCGCCGAGGCGATCGTGCGGTTCGTGGCGGGGGGCTCGGAGCTCGCGAACGCGGAAGTCGAGCCCTCACTCCTGAGTCTCATCTGCCGCGAGCTCAACGAGCAGCGCATCGCTCATGGCCGCAGCGAGATCTCCCAGGATCTCCTCGCGGGCTCCCACGAGACGATCCTCAGTAACTTCTACGAGCGCTCCCTTGCCGACCAGCCGGACACGGTGCGGCGGACCATCGAGGATGACCTGCTGACCGATTCGGGCTACCGGGAGAATCTCGCCGAGGAGAGTCTTCTCAAGCGCTTCCAGACTGCCGGGGCAGCTCCGGATGCGCTCACGAAGCTCGTCAACCGCAGGCTCCTGCGGATCGAGGAGCGCCTGGATGTGCGGCGCGTTGAGCTCACGCACGATGTTCTGACGGGGGTGGTGAAGGCGAGTCGCGATCAGCGTCACGAGCGCGAGGCACGAGAAGCCACCGAGCGGATGCTCGCCGAACAGCGTGAACGGGAGTACGCCGCACGCCGAGCCCTCCGTCGTGCACGGACCGTGGCCGCCGGCTTCGCTCTCCTCGCACTGCTCGCCATCGCAGCGACCATAGCGGCCTTCTTCAGCATGCAGCGGGCGCGGCGAGCCGAGCAGGTCGCACGGCAGACTCGGACGATCTCCGAGCAGGCGCGGCAGGAGGCTGATGGGCTGCTCGGGTACCTGACCGACAAGCTCGTGGATGAGCTTACGACCTTCGGCCGCTATCAAACCATCGCCGAACTCTCGCAGCGGGAGATCGACTACTTCCACCATCTGCCCGCGCAGCTCAGAGATCCCGAGACCGTTCGCAGCGCCGCTCTCGCGCTCGTGGATCGTGCCCACGCATTTTTCTTCCTTGGGGATCCCCACGCGTCCCTCCTGGCCGAGGATGAGGCCGTGGCGCTTCTCAGTCAGCTGCGGCGTGGGGGCGATCAGTCCGAAGCGACCGCCGTTGACCTGGCAGGCGCGTATACGATGCAGGGCTGGACTCTCGGTCTTGAGTACAAGGGGGAGGAGGCTTACGCCGACGCCACCCGCGCGGTGGGTCTGCTACGCCCGCTCGCCCGGCAAGCCAACGCGTCTGTCGAAAGTCGCCGCGCTTACATCACGGCGCTCACTCTTCTCGCGTGGTTGGTTCAACAAAGTCGTAGTGAGCAGGCACCGAACGAGTTGGCAGTCCAGGCCGCCAGCGAAGCCCTGCGCGTCGCTGCCCAGCTTGGTGCCGACCACCAAAGAGACGTGACTTCCGACGCGCAACGCGCCGAGGCGGGAGCCTGGCTTTCCTTCGCGCTGGCTCATCTTGGCCGCAACCAGGAAGCGCGCCGCGCGGGCGCGGATGCCCTCGCGGTCGCCGATCGTGTTCTGGCGCAGCATCCGCAGGAGGGCGAGGCGCTCATCGCCAAGCAGAGTCTCGAGGACGCGTTGCGCGCAGTGGCCATGAGCGAGCTCGACCCGTCCGGGGCTTCGCGCATCGGAGCGCAATCCGTTCAGACCGCCCTCGAGCTCGTCAAAGTCGAGCCGAAGAATGCGATCTACGTCCTCGAGCTCGGCTTCGCTTACACAGGGCTCGGGGCCAGCGCGTGGGCGGCGGGGCAGTTCCGCGCGTCGATCGCAGACGATCAGAAAGCAATGGATGCATTGATCGAGGCGATCGAGCAGGGAAGGGCGGGCCACGCATATGACCTGAATAACGTAACCGACTGGATGACGACCACGGCACTCGAGCAAGCGCAGCTCGGCGACTCGGTGGGCGTCGGCGCAACGCTCGCAGCCGCCGATGCGATCACGAGCCCAAAGGCGCTGCGCGAGTTGGGACGGGCCGGCGGGAATACGGGGGTCATCTTCCATGCGCTGCGGAGCTATCCGGCCGCGATTTTGGCGTATGAGCGCGAGCATTTCGACCGCGCGCGGCGTATGGCACGCAGCGCCCTCGCGCCGTTGCGTACCGCCCGCCCGATCGGGGCGCTCGAGATCGGACCCATGAACAGCGCCCTGTATCGTCTCTCCGATATCGAGGGGCACGCCGAGTACGATCTCGGCGTGTTTCCGGCCGCAGCGCAGGCGGAGCGCACGGCGTTGCAGGCGGCCAGGATCGCGATGGATACCAGTACCGATACCACCGATAACGGTGAGCGCGAGACGGCTCAGGTCGCGATCTGGCTCTCGATGGCGCTCGCGCGCGAGGGCAAGCGGGCGGAGGCGGCACAAACGATTGGTCCTGTCGTGACCATGTATCGCGGACTCGAGAAGCGCAATCACGGCGATCAGTGGCTGCCACTCGAATTCGCCGAAGCGTTGTACGCGCAGTCGCTGACCGACGCACGGCATCGCTTTGCATTGCTGCGTGAGGCAAACGGACTCGTGCATCATCTGATCCCGGCCATCTCAAGTCTGCACGACACGCGACAGTGGCGGGTGTGGATCGAGAAGGCCGAGAGTCGTAATGAACGAACGAACTGAGGCCGGAGGAGGGCAGCGGTTCGATGATGAAGCGGGGGCTCGGTGCGTCTTTCATCACCCCACGTAAGACAAGCTGAGTCTCCCGTTGCGAGAGATTCTGATGGCCCCCAGGTTATCGAAGCACGGATGCTTCAGAGACCCTGGTCTGCGAACACCGCCGCCTGTGAGAGTCCCCATACCCTGTGATCGATCGAGGCGCGGGTGCGCGGGCCAGGACTACCGCAGATCCGGCGGGCTCTCGATCGGGTCAGTAAAAGGTTGAGGTTGTCGCGACCGCTCGCGGAGGCGAGGTTTGCGACGGTCGGAGTCAGACTGTACGTCGAGCACATCGCGGAGCTCGTCGGCGTCGACAAGGATGGACAGCTGGCCATGCGGGACACCATTGGGGCATATTTCCGCCGGATCGAACGCGATCCGGTTAGGGTTTCTGTCAAGCTCTACCCGTTCACCCGCAAGGAGCCGGCATTCGACGCAGAACGTACAGCTGCAGTGCTTTGCCGGGCATCGGGCCGGAGGCCGGAGTCGCGCGCGGCTCAATCCGGTGCCGAAGTTCGAAGGATGTGCAAATCTTGGAATTTCGATCAGAATCGCGCTCTGGACGGGAGTCTCGTTCCCGGCCATGAGGAGCGGCTCGAGCGGCTCGGGTCGGAGGAGTTCCACGCGACCATGCGGTTCACGACCAAGCTCGCGGCGACGAGTCTCGCGGTGCTTCTCACCGGCGCTACACATGCAGCCTCACGACCCGATCAGCCCGTGTATCGAGCGGCCGTGGCGGGCCGTGCAGGAGAGCTCGAGCTGCTGAAAAGCGTTGTCGACATCGACTCCGGTTCGGGGGACGTAGCGGGCGGCGAGCGGGTGGAGTCGATATTGGCCGAGCGCCTGAAAGCCGCCGGCGCGGAGGTGCGTGCTGTGCCGCCCGAAATCGCGGGCGTCGCCCCGAATGTCGTAGCCGTGTTCCACGGCACCGGCAAGGCGAGAGTGCTCATCATCGCTCACATCGACACGGTGTTCGGTCCCGGTACGGTCGCGAAGCGTCCGTTCCGGATCGAGGGCAACCGCGCCTACGGACCCGGAGTGGGCGATGAGAAGGGCGGTGCGGTGACTGCCGTAACCGCCCTCGAAATCTTGCACCATCTTGGCTTCAGGGACTATGCCACGGTTACTCTGCTGCTTGATGGGAGCGAGGAGCTCGGTTCGCCCGGTTCCACGGAGTTGATCAAGACTCTGGCAAGACGGAGCGACGTCGAGTTCAACATGGAGCCTGGTGATCCGCCCGACGCGCTCACGGTCTGGCGCAAGGGTGCAGGGGAGATCGTCATTGAGGTGCGCGGGCGCGCGGCCCACGCAGGCATGGTGCCCGAGAAGGGCAGGAACGCTGCGGTGGAGCTCGTTCATCAGCTCGCGGCACTGCAGGGAGCGTTCCCTCAGAGCGGCACTGGCACGACTGTCAATCTGACTGTCATGAAGGCAGGAGATCGAAGCAACATCATTCCCGACTTCGCCGAAGCGACGTTTGATGTCCGCGTTAGAAAGCTGTCAGATTTCCAGGGTGTGCTCGCGCAAATCAAATCCAGGCTGGCCCCCAAGATCGTACCGGATACGACGATCACGGTGGCGGCGGAAGGCTCCACGTATCCGCCCCTGATCGAGAACGCCGAAGTCGATGCATTGGGCAAACGCGCGCAGCGAATCTATGCCGAGCTCGGAAGGCGAGCCACTTTATCGGGGAACGGCGGCGCCTCGGAGTCGGCGGTGGCTATGTCGGTAGGAGTGCCGGCACTCGACGGTCTTGGCCTCGTCGGGGCGGGCTTTCACACCGATCGGGAATGGATCGATCTGTCGAGCGTCACGCCGCGGCTGTATCTGTTCACGCGACTGCTGATAGAGACCTGTCGCGCCATGAAAGGCAAAATTGTCTAACGGCGTCGGCGTGAGTCCGTTGCGGATCGGCCAGGGGATCTGAATCCGGCTCGAACCCCTCCCTCTATCTCAGGCGCCGGACGCCCGCAATCCTTACGCCCGCTGTGGCCTGCGCGCTCCAGCCGAGCTCAGCGCGGATAGAGCTCGAGCTGGTGCGTGTCGCCGATTACCTGGTCGAAATCGAGCCCGAGCGCCTCGAGCACCGGCTCCGCGACCGGCCGGACCTGCTTCGCGACGTAGTGCTCGCGATCGATGGCGTGCTGGACGTTGTCGAGGGGCTCGGCGCCCGCTTTCGTCATGACATAGCGTATCGAGCGCCCGAGAGGCTCGGTCGACTTGCGGGCCGCGGCGACGTGGGGCGGGGTGGTGGCGGTGTACTCGCTCGTCTCCTTGCGCAGCCCCTTGCGGTAGATGAGCTCGTCGTCGAGCGCGCCACCGCGCACGCGAGCGACAATCTGCGCGAGATATGCATCGACGGGCTGATCTGTGAACAGCCGCTCGAAGAGCTCGCGCTGCACGCGCTTGGCGAGCGCGGTCCAATCGCGGCGCACGACCTCCAGACCGACGAACTCGACGCTCGGCGCCACCGAATCGTGAACGAGACCCGCGTAGCGCTTGCTCGCGCCGCGCACGCTGTGCCGCGCATGGGGCAGGAACAACCGCAGATAGAGCTTCTCGAACTCGAGCTCGAGGCGGCTGCGCACGCGCCAGCGCGACTCGATGTAGCCTGTGAGCTCGGCATTGAGCCGCACGGCGAGCCCACGCGCCTCCTCGAGCGACGCCGACGGCTCCGCGGTCGTGGCGGAAACGAACAGGCTGTCCGTGTCGCCGTACAGCACCGCGAAACCGGCCCTTTCGAACCAGCGCTTGGACCACAGCAGCATCTCCTTGCCGAGGCCGGTGATGGCGTTGGCGAGCGCCGGATTGAAGAAGCGGCACGCCGGAGTTCCGAGCACGCCGTAGAAGGAATTCATCAGGATTTTGATCGCGTGCGCGGCCACCTCGTCGCCGGCGCGCTTGGCCGCCTCGCGACCGGGAAAGAGCTCATCCAGCAGCCGCGGAAGGATCGCCGGCTCGCGCCGGAATGCCGCTTGGCCGGCACGAATCAGGTCCGCAGCCGCGGACGGGTGCGACACGTAACTCAAGGGATCGATGTTGAACGTGCGGATGAGACTCGGATAGAGGCTCTTGAAATCGAATACCCAGACGTTGCGGTGCAGGCCGGTCACGGGCTCGAGAACGTGACCGCCGGATTGCGCCATGTGCACGCGCGAGTCACCGTTACGCACGCTGGGTGCGACGATCCGCAACTGCTCGAGCTGCGAGAGATAGAGAAAATCGAACGAGGCGATGCTCGCGGCCACCCGGTCGGGCGTCATGCCCGTGAGGCGGCTGCGCGCGAACGCGAGTCGCACCAAGCTCAACTTCTCGATGATCCGGTACGCGAGCCTCGCGTCCGTGCGCGCGTAGAGCGCGAATGCCGGCAAATCGTTGCGATAATTGACCATGATCTCCGTGAGCCGGTCGCGCACTTCTCCGCTGACGGCCTTGCCCTCTCCGAGCACCTCGCGCGCGACGGTGTCGAGCGAGTAGTCCTCCATGCGCACGAATGCCCCGCGCAGCAAATCGATTCCATCGAGCACCAGCCGTCCAGGGATCAGGGCCTGATTGCTGCCGAAGCGGCCCTCGGTCGTGCGAATGCGCATGGCGCCGGGCGCTCGTCCGAGCTCGAGCGGATGGTGAACGCGGAGCGCGATTTTCTCGAGGGTCACCAGATCGAAATCGATGATGTTCCACCCCGTGAGCACATCGGGATCGAAGCCGGCGACCCGGTCGCAGAACGCCTCGAGCGCGGCGCGCTCGCTCACACAGCGCGTCGCGCGCTCGGGCATCACTCGCTCGCCCGCATCGACGATCAGCACCTCGTCGATCCCAGGGGCATAGAGCGAGATCGCGAGCAACCGCTCGCCCTTCGCGTCCGTCTCGATGTCGAAGGAGAGCACGCGCGGTTCGACCGTGACCTTGGCGGGCCTGATGGTCGGATTCGTGAAGACCCATTCGACGGCACTGTCGCCGGCGACGGCCTCCCCCTCGATCTCGCACTCGCCGCGGACACCCCGCTCGATCAGATACCGCGTGGCGAAGCGAACGTCGGCCTCGAAGGTCCCGACACCGACGGCGTGCAACCGATCGCGCAGCGCAGGCACGTCGGAGGGAATCTCAACCTCGACTCGGGACACCGGCGCTTCATCGAAGCTGCGGCGATCGGTGGGTATCGGCTGCGGTCCGCGCAGCGCGCGCACCCGCTCCGCGTCGGTCGCGCGGACGAAGAAGTGTGGGCGCTGTCGATCATCGCGGATGAGAAAGGCGCCACCCTGTTCCAGGCGGCCGTAGAGGTGCACGACCGGGACGCGTCGTCCGTGGGATGCGGCGACGATCCGATAGCTCGCCTGAAGAATAAAGCCTCGCGCACGCACCACGTGCGCATTGTGCCGGAGATTGCCGCCCGGCGCGGCCAGCTTGCCGCCCACAGCTCCCGCATCGCGAGACGCGCGAACCGCAAGATGCGCTCGGCGAGGAGCTCCGCGTGTTCGACGGCGTTGGTTTGGTGGCTCGCGACTCGTGCCCGTGCTCGTGCTCGTGGCGGGCATTCGCCAAGTCCGCGGCGAGGATCGACTCATACGGCGGCTCGGCCGCGAGAACCGAACCCGTGATGTGGTAGGATGCGCGCCCCCGGAAGTGGCGCCCCGACCACGGCGCCGGACGCCTGTCCTCGGGGACCGGCAGCCGTCGGAAGTCCTTGCCGTTCAGAGGCTTGCGACTCGGCGGCACCGGACCCGACAGCGGCTCCTTCCGGCGTGCGGTTTTATCCGCGGCGCGCCCGTAGCTCAGTTGGATAGAGTACCTGGCTACGAACCAGGGGGTCGGGGGTTCGAATCCCTCCGGGCGCGCCAGATAACTTCCTCGCGATCAGCCACTTAGTAGTTCCCCAGCTAAACGACTTTGCGACGAAGCCATGTGCTTGCGGGACTTTTGCGTGAATCAGTCGTGCAAACCTTGTCCGCTGCCTCGATGAGATTCGCTAGTTCGGCTTGCGAATAGTGCGTTGTGATGCGCCCACTCTTGTGCCCGAGCAGATCTTGGCGATCCTCGAACCCTACCCCCGCTGCTCGCAGTCGGCGGCCGAAGGTGTGCTTGAGGTCATGCACTCGAACCCGACGAAAGCCCTCTGAGGAAGGCTCACCGTAGCGATTGGCCCACGCATCTGCTGCCCGCTCCCGAGCGGCCTTCCAAGCCGTGTTGTTAATCCTCGTAACGGGTTCGGGATTGACCTTCTGACCTCGCGCGTGAGCGAAGACGTAAACGGGATGTACGCCTCGCTGACCTTCAACCAGGGACTTCGCTACACGATTGAGCACGACGAGACGTTCCTCGCCATTCTTCACGTGCTCGCCCGGAATAACGAAAACCGAAGTCTCTAGTTCCGGCACCCTGACCTCATAATCCCATTTCAGGCCGCATACCTCCTGCTCGCGTAGCCCGGTGTTCACCTTAAAGAGTGCCATGCGCGCCAGATGATCTGGCAACTCCTGGAACAGTAGTGACTGCTCTTCCTGAGACAGCGGATAGGGCGCACGAGCATCCCTGATCGGAAAGAGCTTGATCTTAGGAGCTCTCTCCAGCCAGGTCATACCTTGCTCATCAACCCACTCGTCCGCTGCAACATTTAGGACCCTGCGCGCGACCGCCAAGGCGGCGTTGATGGTCTTGGTCTTGACGCCGTCCTGCCGCCTCCTATTGATGAACTCCTGCAGGCTTCCCATGTGCACCTGCTTGAGGTCCAGTGCCCCAATGAAGGGGTCGAGCGACTTCAAATGCAGGGCATCGTCCATGATGCGTCTCTTATAGGCGTATTCTTGCAGGTACTTGGTGGCCGCGGTCCTGAAGGTTCTCGCCTCGCGGGTGCCGTAGAGCTGCGCGTGCAGCAACTCGCTCATCCGCTCGGCAAGGATCTCCTGTGCCTCCCGCAGATCGCTTGTTCCAGTGCTCTCGCAAAGTCGCGTTCCTCGGAACAGCTTGTCGATATGCCAGATCCCGCCTCGCTTGGTGAGACCTGACGTTCGTTGGTTTCCCATAATGGCTTCCTCCTTCCGGAATGGGCCACCGGGACACCGTTGCGGTGCTTATATTCCTCGGCAGCGACTTCCATTTCAAGGCGGTCGAAGGCGCGGCCCTGCTTACCGATGCGGATTTCCGTGAGGCGAGGCCGTATCTCTCGGTTGAAGCGGTTCTTATCCATGCCGAAGAAGGCCGGAGCGTCCCTGAGACGCACGAA
>DATKPY010000026.1:0-21706 GCA_035523875.1 Steroidobacteraceae bacterium | reverse complement strand
CAACGTGCTCGTGATCGGCCTCTTTGCCGGCCAGGGATGGCTCATGGCACCGCTCGCGCCCGCGCTCGTCGGTGCGACGATCGCCGCGGCGGCTGCATTCGCACTCGTGCTCAATCGCGTGAAGATCGCGGTCCTCGCACGTGTGCGCATCGACTGAGCGGCGAGAATGCGCGAGGGCCGTGTGCAGGCTTAACTGCGGCAGTAGCGCTCCTGCAGCAGCCGTATCACGCGGGGCACGATCCCGGGCATCAGGGAATACCGCACGTTTTGCGCCTGCCGCTCGGCGACCACGATGTTGTGTCGGCGCAGGATCGCGAGATGCTGGGAGAGCGCCGACTGACTCAACGGGATCTGCTCATTGAGCTCGCCGACCGAGAGCGGGCCGGCGAGCAAATGGCAGAGCACCATCAGGCGCTGCCTGTTCGCGATTGCCTTGAGCAATGCGGCGGCCTCCCGCGCGTGCGGCTGCATGTCCTGCGCGGCCCGCAGGTAGCCGCTCTCGATCTGATCGGGTTGCGCGGTTCGGTTTGGCACGCACGCTCCTCCGGCGCGCGATCGGTACCGCCGGAGCTTGTGCGCCGATTGTACGTTTCGCTCGACCGTCGAGCGAGCTGCAAGTGCGCCGCCCGTGCTCGGGGTACCTCGCCCCCCTCCCGAGCGACTGGCGGGCCGGCGAGCGGCGCGGTCTAATACGCGCGGCTGCGTCGGAGTGAGCTCGTGTGACACAGGCGCTCGAGGTGACCGATTTGACCGTGCGCCTGGGAGGAACCGAGGTGCTGCGCGGCCTCACGTTCAGCGTAGCCCGCGGCGCCGCGCTCGCCGTCATCGGACCGAACGGCGCGGGCAAGACCGTGCTTCTCAAGGCTCTGATCGGCGCGCTGCCCTACACCGGCACGATCCGCTGGGCGCCCGGTACGGTGCTCGGCTACGTGCCCCAGAAGCTCGACATCGAGCGCGATTTGCCGCTCAACGGCCGCGACTTCCTGCGCGCCAAGGCGGCGCTCGCGCGCGTGGGCGCGCCGGAGATTGCCGCGGCGCTGCGCTCCGTCGGCATGGACGAGCGAATCACGCGCCGGCCGATCGGCAGCATGTCGGGCGGGGAGTTCCAGCGGCTGCTGATCGCCTTCGCGCTGCTCGGGCGCCCGAACGTGCTGCTGCTCGATGAGCCGGCCGCAGGCGTCGATGCACCGGGCCATGCGAAGCTCAATGAAATCATCGAGTCGCTCGAGAAGGAGGGCATGACCGTGCTGCTGGTCTCGCACGATCTCAGCGTCGTGTACCGCTATGCGGGCAGCGTTCTGTGCCTCGGACGCGAGCGTGCCTGCATCGGCCCGCCGCGCACGCTCCTCACGCCCGAGATGCTCTCGCAAGTCTACGGAGCACCGGTCGGATTTCACGTCCATGACCGCGATTGACCTCGCGGCGCCCGCGCTCTCGATCAGCATGGCAGCCGCGGCGGGGCTGGTCGGCAGCTTTGCGATCATGCGGCGCATGGTGCTCGCCGCGGACCCGATGTCGCACATCGCGCTGCCGGGCATCGGCATTGCGCTCATCCTGCACCGCAGTCCGCTCATCGGCGCGCTCGCGATGCTGCTCCTCGGCGCGATTCTGATCTGGAGCATCGAGCGGCGCAGTCGCATCTCGACCGAGGCGGTGATCGGTGTCACCTTCTCGGTTGCGCTCGCGGTCGGCAGCACGATCACCTCCGGGGAAGAGCTGATCGATGCGCTTCTCGGAAGTCCCACGGCGCTTTCCGGCTGGGAAAGCGCACTCGGGATCGTCGCGGCGCTCGCCGTCGTCGCCTTCGTGCTCCTCAAGCGCAATGCGCTCGTGATCGCGCTCGTCTCGCGCGAGATCGCGATCACCTCGAACATCAACGTCGCGCGCACGGATCTCGGCTTCCTGCTCGCCTTTGCCCTCACGATCGGTCTCGGCCTGCGCTACCTCGGGGTGCTCCTCATGGGCTCGCTCATCATCATCCCGGCGGCCGTCGCGCGACGCTTTGCGAGGAGCCTCACCGCCATGCTCACGACCGCAGTTGTGACGGCGGTGCTCTCGGCGGTAGTGGGAACCTATCTTGCCTCGCTCGCGGGGCGGCACAGCGGACCATTCATCGTGATGATCGCGGGAGGGGTGTTCTTCGCGAGCCTGCTCGTGGGGCGCCGCGACGGCCCGTAGGCTCGGGACGGGCGTGGGCGCGCTGCTCGTTACCAGGGTCCGGGCACGGCGACCTTGCTCAGGCCGGCTCCATGCCGAAGCGCCGCTTCGCCGCGCTCGCGCTCTGCGAGGAGAGGTACGCGAGCAGCGCCCGCGCAGCCTCGTGCCGGCCGCTGGTGACGGCGATGGCGCCGGAGAAGACTGTCATGGTCTGCGCGGGTGGGGGCAGCGGGCCTACGACTTCGACCCCCGGCAGCGCCTGAAGCTCGCTCAGCTGCTGAAATCCGAGTGCGACCACTCCGCTTGCGACGAGCGAGCCGACCGGGGTGCCCGGCGGCGGCACGACGATGCGTGGCTGGACTTGCGCGAGAATGCCCCAGCGCTCAAAGGTCTTCTCGAGGTGCACCCCGCTCGGGCCGGTCGAGTAGCCGAGGCTCGGCGCGGCGAGCACCGTCCGCATCAGAGCCTCCTCGGTTGAAATGTCAGGCTTCGCTGCGCCCGCCCGCACCGCGACGGCGATGCCGGAGCGCATGAGGTCCGCGCGGCTCCCTGCGATGAGCTTGCCTTGGGCGATCAGCTTGTCGATGGCGCCGCTCGCGAGCACCACCACGTCCACCGGCTCGTCGGCCGCGACGCGCTTGGCCACGTCGAGGCCGCCGGCGGCTTCGGCGAGCACTGGCTGCCCGCTCGCCCCGGCGAACGCGGTCGCGAGCTCGCTCAGAACTTCGCGGCTCGCCATGGAAGACAGCAGCTTGAGCGGCTGAGGCACGGGCGGATTCTAGTCAAGGGACGGGCACGCAACCAGCGCCGTGATTCGCGCGCTCGTGGAGCACATGAACGGTTCGTAATCTTGGCCATCCCTGAGCGCGCCGAGCTCGACAGCGCATGGCGTCCGCGGGCTTGACGACCCGCGGACCTGCCCATAAGGTCGTGCCGTCGAGGTGCCTCGCGACGCACTGCGCGAAACTCTCACGGCTCACAGGAAGTCTCAGAGGTCTGAATGGTCTCGCGCAACTCCTTCCTGCCGCTTGCCATTGCCGTGGCGGCCGTGACGGCGCTCGTCGCGCGCGCCGACCCTGCGCCGTTCGATCTCGCCGGTCCGACGCTGCGGGTCACGGTCGCGCGCGGCGCGCAGACCCTGCCCATCTCCGAGGTGCCGAACCTTGCCGTCGGCGACCGGCTGGCGATTCAGCCGGACTTCCCGCCGTCGGAGACCGCACGCTACCTCATGGTGGCAGCGATCCTGGGCGGGGCGACGAACCCGCCCCCGCCCAACTGGTTCTTCCGCTGCGATACCTGGAGGGCAGGGTGCCGGAAGCACGGCATCACCGTGACCATTCCGGAGGGGGCGGAGCAGGTGCTCATCTTTCTGGCTCCGAAAACCGGTGGCGATTACCGCACGCTCCTCGGTGCGGTGCGCGGTCGGCCCGGCGCGTTCGTGCGCACTTCGCAGGACCTCAACCAGGCGACGCTCGACCGCTCGCGGCTCGACGCTTATCTGGCCGCCATCCGCGCGCTCAAGGACTCCGATCCCACGCGCCTGAAGGAGGCCGTGCCGCTCCTCGCGCGCAGCCTCGCGATCAAGGTGAATGAGAAGTGCCTCGATCGCATCCCGGAACTGCAGGTGCCGTGCCTCACGGACGGTCAGGGAACGCTGATTCTCGATGATGGCCACAGCACCTCGATCGCCGAGGCACTCACATCGGGCGCAGAGGCGGACCTCATCACGCAGGTGAGCCTCACACCGCAGCTGCGCTTCGGCTACTACAGCCCGTACATCGGCTCCGTGATCGATATCGCGCGCATCATGAGCTCGTTCAGCACGGCGCAGTACCAGTACATCCCGGCGGTCGGCTCGTTCGCGGGGGACCGCATCGAGCTCTCGCTCAATACTCCTCCGTCCTTCCACGATCCGAAGTCGGTGCTGGTCGCGGCGCTGCCGGCGATCGAGCAGCCGCAGCTACCCCCGCTCCACGCGGTCGACCCGAAGGAGATCTACTGCGCGCGCAAAGGCTCACTCGTGCTGCCGGTCGAGGGCGCACCGCTCGTGTTCTCCACCGGCTATGCGCATGCAATGACCCTCGACCTCGAGGGCGCGGGCGGCAAGAAGCTCGAGCTCGCGGCGAAGGCCGATCCCGAGCGCGGCGGCTTCGTGATCGACACCGCCGGACTCGGCGCCGCGGACTTGGGCGACAGCATTCGCGGCTCGGTCGAGGGCTACTGGGGATTCGAGCCGTACGTCGGGCCTACGTTTCAGCTTACCAACGCGCACGTGAGCGGCTGGCAGCTCGATGCGGCGGATGAAGGCGCGCTGATCGTCGGGCGCCAGGACACCGTTCACCTGCGCGCCGCGAGCATCAGCTGCATCGACGGCATCATGTTGCGCGATCCCGACGGCAAGGAGCTCAAGGTCGACTGGAAGAGCGTGAAGCCCGACGAGGTCGAGGTGCAGTTGCCGCTGAAAGAGGTCGCGCCGGGATCGATGACGCTGCTCGTCCGGCAGTTCGGTGCGAGCGAGCCGCAGCCCGTGCCCTTGAGAGCGTTCGCCGAGGCGGGCCATCTCGACAGCTTCACCCTCCATGCGGGAGATGCCGCAGGCACGCTCAAGGGATCCCGGCTCGATGAAGTCGAGCGTCTTGCGATCAGCGGCTTCGCGTTCACGCCCGCGGAGCTCACGACCACGGCGGGGACGGATGAGCTCACGATGACGTCGCTGTCCCCCCAGGTGACGAGCGCGTTCAAGTTCGGCGACAGCCTGCAGGCGACCGTGACGCTCAAGGACGGCCGCACTCTGCGGTTGCGCACCCGCGTCGAGGCGCCGCGCCCCAGTGTCGCGCTGATCGGCACGAGCGTCGAGCCATCCACATCGAGCAGTGACAGCAACATCCAGCTCGCGGCGCAGGACGAGCTGCCGCAGGATGCGCGGCTCACGTTCTCGGTGAGGGCGCTCTGGCCGGTGTCTTTCACGCGCGATGAGGCGATCGAGGTCGCGACCGCCGATGAGTCGGCATCGAGCGCTCTCACCTTCGCAAACGGCGGCATCACGCTCGTCGATTCGAGGGTGGCGGTCGCCACCCTCGATACGGCGCATGCTTTTGGCGAGTCCGCCTTCGGCCCGCTCAAGTTCCGGGTTTCCGCTGCGGGTGTGACGGGCGCCTGGCAGCCGCTCGCGACGCTCGTGCGGCTTCCGGTGCTGAGCCACCTGAAATGTCCGGCTGGGCCGCAGCTTGCCTGCAGCCTCACGGGGCGGAATCTCTATCTGGTCGATGCGATCTCCGACGAGCCGTCATTCGGGCACGCGGTCAAGGTCCCCGATGGATTCCCGGGCTACGTGCTGCCGGTCCCGCACCCGAGGGACGGGGAGCTCTACGTCAAGTTGCGCGATGACCCAACCGTGATCAACCTTGCGGCGTTCGCCGAGCCGTCTCCTCCGCCGGAGCAAGCGGCCCCAGCACCCTCGCGCGCGGAGCATGAGGAGCCGCAGCACCATGTGAGCGCGGAATCGGCTGCCTCCTCGACGCTCGCGACGGGCTCCTCGCCGAGCGCTGCGCATGTCCCAGCGGCGCGATCGAGCCCGATCGCAAGCGGCACGAGCAGCACGAGCAGTACGAGCGACGCGAGCCGCTCGCCGACGACGCCGGCGCTCGCTCCACCGCGGATCGCCCCTGCGGCCGTGACACCGTCGCCGGGGGCTGCGAGCGACCCCTCACAGACTACCGCTAGCGCCCATTCGACCTGAAGGGCGGCGCCGACCACCTTGTGCGCCGGCCAGTCGGGATGGAATAGTTCGCGCTCAGCGTCGCGGTTCGAGGTGTGAGGGTGGTCAGTGCAGAGTGAGCGCGCGGCGAGCGCGGGAAACCGGCTTCTTCTCGGTGCTCTCCGCAGCACTCGCAGCGGGCGTACTCGCGGCCTGGCAGTAGTCATTTGATGCTCGAGCCTCGATGACCGGAGAAGCGCCGCGCCCGGTCTACCGCGACCGCGACCTGCCTCTCTATCTCTGCACGCGAGCGCTCGCCCGCATCGCGATGCTCGTTCAGTCGGTGTCCGTCGGCTGGCAGGTCTACGACATCACGCGCAGTCCGCTCGCCCTCGGGCTCGTGGGACTCGTCGAATTCGTTCCGATGTTTCTGGTCACACTCCCCGCGGGAGAGATGGCGGATCGATTCGACCAGCGGCGTATGCTCGCGGTGAGCCTGCTCCTCGAGGCGCTCTCGAGCGGGTTGCTGCTCGCATTCGTCGCCGGCGGCGCCCATGCACTCTGGCTTCTCTACGCGGTGCTCGCGCTGTTCGGGTCGGCGCGCGGCTTCTCGGGGCCGTCGGGGCGCGCGCTGTTGCCGTTCCTCGTGCCTCCGGAGCGACTGTCCAAGTCGATTGCCTGGTCCTCATCCGTCGCGCAGGTCGCGGTGATTGCGGGTCCTGCGGTGGGTGGCTTCGCCTACGCGCTCGGGCCGCGGATTGCCTATAGCGGCTGCCTCGTTGCGTTCCTGTTGGCGGCGGCAGGCACCTCGCTCCTGCGTGGGCGCCGCCACGCGCAGGCCGCCGAGCGGCTCGCGGGGCGCATCGAGCGGGTGCGGGAGGGAATCCGGTTCGTGCGCTCGCGTCCGGTGGTGTTTGGCGCGATATCGCTCGATCTATTCGCCGTGCTGCTTGGCGGCGCTACGGCCCTGCTGCCGATCTACGCCCGTGACATCCTGCAGATAGGCCCGAGCGGCCTCGGGATCCTGCGCAGCGCCCCTGCGGTCGGTGCGGCTGCGGTGGCGCTCTCTCTCACCCGTCGACCCGTGCATCGCAACGTCGGCGCGACGATGTTCGCCGCGGTCGTGGTCTTCGGCATCGCAACCGTGGTGTTCGGATTGTCGCGGGACTTCCGGCTCTCGCTCGCGGCGCTCGCCGTTCTCGGCGCATCCGACCAAGTGAGCGTCTATATTCGCGCGGCGCTCGTGCAGTTTGCCACGCCCGATGCCATGCGCGGCCGCGTGAGCGCCGTGAGCACGCTGTTCATCAGCGCCTCGAACGAGCTCGGCGGGTTCGAGTCCGGCGTGACTGCAGCACTCTTCGGCACCGTACCGGCCGTGGTGCTGGGAGGCGTGGGCACGCTCGTGGTCGTGGCGCTGTGGATGAGGATATTCCCGCCATTGCGCGCGGTCGACCGCATGGGGGATGTGGTCTCGGCCTGAGCGCTCGATCGTCAGCCTCTGCGGGCGGGGCCTTGGGCCTTGTCCCACTCCGTCTTGCCCGCGTCCGTTCCCGCGACCGAGTAAAGCACTTGCGCGTTGCGCGTTTTCTGGAAATCCTCGAGCGACTGCCCGCGCATCGCCGCGTAGATGTGCAGGTTCGTCGTGCCGACCACCGCTCCGAGCTTCTCCAGCAGGAAGAAGATGACACCGTAGTGGATGAGCGCACGCCAGTCGCGACGGCGGATCATGCTGCGCTCCTCCTCGGTGAGCCCGGCCTCCGCGAACATCGGCTCGGGATCCGCGAGGAAACGCCGCCGATCCTCCGGAACGATCAGCCGGTGGAGAAACTCGTTGATGCGGTACGCCTTCACGCTGCGCTCGAGCGTGAACGGATACGAGCCGGGCAGCTTCTCGATGCCGGCCCACTCGCGGCCGATGCGCTCGCGATAGGCCGCGACGGATTCCTCCGCGGGCTCGTTCGAGGCGTCCTCGTAGATGAGCGTCGCGATCGGCGTCATGGACGGCAGATAGTAGGTCTGGTGGAGCTTCCTCACCTTCGCGGAGAGCGCGCCCCGCATGATCAGCCACATGATGACCTCGGCACCTTCCACGCCGCCGCGCTCGGCATAGTCGGCGATCGTGAGCTCGGTCAGCTGCTGCGGATCCTTCTCGAGCAGGTCGAGGAATTGCATGTCCCAGGGCGTATTGTTGAAGCCGGCGCGCTCGCCGTGCACCTGGTGCGACAGTCCGCCGGTGCCGACGATTGCGACCTTGAGGTCCTCCGGATAGCTCTGAATCGCCTTGCGCAGTGCGCGGCCGAGCTTGAAGCAGCGCCGCGCCGAGGGAATCGGAAACTCGAGCACGCCCACGGCGAGCGGGACGATGGCGCCCGGCCAGCCGCTCTCATGCGGCCAGAGCAGCGACATCGGCGAGAAGAAGCCGTGATCGAGCCCCTTCGCCTGGAAGTACGAGAGGTCGAACTCGTCGGCCGTGAGTCCGGTGGCGATGTGGCGCGCGAGGGCGGGATGACCCTCGATCGGCGGCAGCCGACGCGGCCCACCGCCCTCATCGGCCGGCCAGTAGCTCGCCCCGACGCCGAGCGCGAAGTGCGAGTAGTGGTCGAAGAAGAAAGAGGTGACGTGATCGTTGTAGATGTAGAAGAGCACATCCGGGCGCTTCTCCGCGAGCCACTGCTGCACGGGCCGGTAGCCCTCGAAGATAGGTGCCCAGACCGGGTCGTGCTGCTTCCCGGTATCGATCGCGAAGCCGATCGTCGGGGTGTGCGAGGTGGCGATTCCACCGACTATCGTGGCCATGAGGACGCTCCAGGGTGCGCTGATCGTGACGAGGAGCGAGGATTCTGCCATGCGCGCGCCGGGGAATCCCCTTGGGCGCTCGAGCCGGCGCGGCGAACGCCGCGTGCCCATCGACTCCGCGACCGCTCAAGCACCGGCGACTGCCGGGCGGGCCGCGCGACGGCTCGTGCTCACGAGTGCTGCGAGGAATGCGACCGCCGCGGCGGCGAACAGCGCGAGATCGGCGCCCCGCCCGGGAGAGACTCGAAAGAGGATTGCCACGCCGGCGGCGCCCACGGTTTGACCCAGGAGCCGTGCCGTGCCGAGCATGCCGCCTGCGGCGCCGCTGCGCTCGCGCGGCGCGGCGAGCAGCAGGGTGCGATTGTTGGGCGACTGGAAAAACCCGAACCCGAGTCCGCAGAGCGCCATGCGCCAGATGAGACCCGGCGCCGCCGCGCCCACCGGCAGCAGTCCGACGAGGAGCAGTCCGACGGCGAGCAGCGCAAGTCCGACGGCGCACAGGATCCCGGCCGGATAGCGGTCGGCGAGGCGGCCGGCGAGCGGCGCTGCGAGCGCGGCGGCCACGGGCCAGGGCGTCATCAGCAGGCCGGTTTGCACGGCGCTGTAGCCGAGCCGCTGGATCTCGAAGGGCAGGGCGACGAGTGCCGCCATCTGTCCGGTGAACGAGCACACCGAGGTGGCAATCGACAGCGCGAACAATCGGATGCGCAGCAGGTCGAAGGGGATGAGCGGTGCCGGCCGGGCGATTTCGTGGCGCACGAGCAGCACCCCGAGCGCGCAGCCTGCGGTGATCTGAAGGAGCGCGAGGGACGCGCCGGCGTGATGCGCAAGGCCCTGCAGTCCGCTCAACAGAAGCCCGAAGGCGCCCGCGTGCAGCGCGGCCCCCTTGATGCTGAGGCGGCGCGCGGCGCGCTCGGTCACGGGCAGCGCGAATGTCGCGATCAGGAGCGTTACGATTCCGACCGGGCCATTGATCGCGAAGAGCCACCGCCAGGACGCGACCGCGAGCACGGCAGAGGCGACCGTAGGGCCGATGGCGGCGGAGGTGGCGACGGCAAAGGCGTTGATGCCGACCGCGCGCCCGAGGAAGCGCTGCGGATAGGTGAAGCGCACGAGCGCCGCATTGACGCTCATGATTCCGGCGGCGCCCAGTCCCTGCACGACGCGCGCGGCCGTCAGTGCCGCCATCGAGGGGGCGAGTGCGCAGGCGAGCGAGGCAAGCGTGAAGACGGCGAGTCCGCTCTGGGAGATCCGGCGGAAGCCCACGATCTCACCGAGTGCGGCAAGTGGCAGAAGCGACACGAGGATTGCGATCTGGTAGGCATTGACGACCCAGATGGAAGTGGCCGCGGAGGTGCGCATCTCGCGCGCGATCGTGGGCAGCGCGACGTTCGCGATGCTGCTGTCGAGCACGGACATCGCGATCGCGAGCACGATGGCGGCGATCGCCCAGTACCGGCGCGGCACCGGCAGACCGTCGCCCGCCGCAGGCGCTCGGCTCGCGTTAGCCATCGCGGCTCGCTCGAGCGTGCCCACGCACGGTTGAAGTTGCCACCGGGAGCCCATACTTGAGCGACGGGGCAGCGCTCATTCCCGGGCACGCCCGTGCAAGCGAACCGACTCGATGCGAAACCGGCGCCTAGTGATCCTCATCTGCACGCTCGCGCTGCTGCACGCCTACGTGGGCGTGCGGCTGCTGCCGGACCTGCCGATCGTGCCGGCGGCGCGGCTCGCCGGGGCGCTCCTGCTTGCGGTCTCGTTTGCGGCCATGGTGCTCGGACTTCACGCCCGCTCCATTGCCGATCGCGCATGGTCCGACCGCGTCGCGGCCGCGGGCCTTCTCGTGACCGGCTTCTTCTCCTCGCTGTGTGTGGTCACGGTGCTGCGCGATGGGGTGCTCCTCGCTGCGATTCTCCCGTTGTCCGCGGCACATGTACATCTTCTTGCCGCGGCGTCCGCCGCTGCCGCGGTCGTATTCGCGTTCCTCGCGACGGGCGTGGGATTTGCGAACGCGCGGCGCGACGCACGGGTGGTGCGGGTGAGCATCCCGCTTCGCGATCTGCCTCCGGCCCTGCATGGCTTCACCATCGCGCAGGTGAGCGACGTGCACGTCGGGCGCACGATCAAGCGTCCTTTCGTCGAGGCAATCGTGCGCGCGGTGAACGCCCTCGATGCGGATCTCATCGCCGTGACGGGCGATCTCGTCGACGGTCCGGTCGAGGAGCTGGGCAGGCACATCGCCCCGCTCGCGCAGCTCAGGGCGCGCCACGGCGTCTATTTCGTGACCGGCAACCACGAGTACTATGCAGGTGAGCCTGCGTGGAGCGCGAGGCTCAAATCCCTCGGAATGAACGTCCTCAAGAACGAGCACGTCGTCGTGCGCCACGGCGGTGCTGCGCTCGTGGTCGCCGGCGTGACCGATTTCGGCGCTCACCAGTTCGATGCGCGCGAGCGCAGCGACCCGCACGCGGCAATCGCCGGAGCACCGCGTGATGCAGGCGCACGCATCCTCCTCGCCCATCAGCCGCGCTCCGCGGCGGAGGCGGAGCGCGCGGGATTCGATCTGCAACTCTCCGGCCACACCCACGGCGGGCAGTTCTGGCCGTGGATGCTGTTCGTGCGGCTTCAACAGCCGTTCACCGCGGGGCTGCACCGGCTGGGAAGGCTCTGGGTGTACATCAGCCGCGGCACCGGGTACTGGGGACCCCCGAAGCGTCTCGGCGCACCCTCGGAGATCACGCTCCTTGAGCTCGCGCCGGCATAAAGCAGCAGCGTTGGCGGCAGCGTGGCTCGCGACGGGCGCGCTCGGGCTCGGTGCATCGCGGCCGGGAGTTGCGGCGAGCGCTCCGGCGAGCGACGCAGGCGAGCCCGTGCAGGAAGTGGAGGTCACCGGAGTGCGCCCGGGGCCCAATCTTTGGCGGGTGTCCCGTGGCGGGCACGTGCTGTGGCTCCTCGGCACGCTCGATCCGCTGCCGAAGCACATGGTGTGGCGCTCGCGGGAGGTCGAGCGGGTCATCGCGCAGGCCGAGGAGGTGCTGCCGAGCTACCCGGACGTGAGTGCGAGCATCGGCCCGATCTCCCTCATTCGACTCTACCTGCAGTACCGGCGCACGCAGCGCATTCCGGAGAAGGGCAATCTGCGCGAGTCGTTGCCGCCGGCGCTCTATGCGCGCTTCAGCGCGCTCAAAATCCGCTACGACGCACGCGATCGGAGGATCGAGGAGATGCGGCCGATGTTCGCGGCGCTGCGCCTGTACGAGCGCGCCATCGACGCCTCCGATCTCACCTCGCGCAACGACATCGAGCGCGAAGTGATCGAGCTCGCGCGCAAGCACGGCGTGAGCGTTCGCCGCACCGCCGTTCACTTGAGCGATCCGCGGGAGCTTCTCACGGAGGTGGGGGAGATCCCGCCGGCCGCGCAGATCGCGTGTCTCGATGCGACGGTGACGCGACTGGAGGACGATCTGGGCGCCATGCGCGCGCGCGCCCGCGCCTGGGCGTTGGGAGACGTTGAGACCCTGCGCCGGCTCCCGTATCCGGCGCAGCGCGCCGTCTGCACGAGCACGGTCACGAATTCCCCGCGCATCAAGCTGTTGATGGCGCGTGCCGCGAGCGCGTGGGAGGCGGGGCTCGAGGATGCGCTCGCCCGCAACCGCACCACGCTCGCCACCAAGCCGATCTATGACCTGATTGGTCCCGACGGGACGCTCGCGACGCTGCGTGCGAAGGGCTACACCGTCGAGGGTCCCTAGGCGGGCATGCGCGCCGGCGAGCGGTGGGAGATCTCAGGTCGCATCGGGCGCGAAGTGGCCCCACAGGCTCTCGAAGGCCATGGTGGTGAACTGCGTGGGGTCGCCCCACTCGGCGTTGAATTCCTTCGTCGGATTGAGGGCGACAACCTCATCCGGCCCGAGCCCCTTGCGGATCGCGCGCTGCAAGCGGGTGGCGATGGTCGCGAACATCTCGTGATGCTGCGCGAGCTGCGCGCGGGTGAGCACCGGGCCGTTGGCCGGGACGATCTGAGTTTGAGCGTCGGCGACCTCGAGCAGGGTCTCGAGACCCGCTACCATGCCGACGATCCAGCCGCCCGTCTTCACGTCGATGATCGGCCAGCCCTTGCCCGACACGACGCCCCCGGCGGCGAGAACGTTCGACTTCTTGAAGTGGACGTACATGTCCCCGTCGGTGTGCGCCTGCAGGAGATAGCCGTACTCGACCGGCTCGTCGCCGACCGTCACCTCCTGGGTGCCGTAGAAGAACGTCTTGTTCGGGCGAGCATAGGGCGGCAAGGGACCGTAGGTGCGATTCTCCTCGGGTACCGGATTGGCGTAGCCGAGCCACAGCCGGGTATTCTCGTGCGCGATGATGGTCGCGTGCTCCTTGCCGATCGGCTCGTTCGAGCCGGTCTGTCTCGGATGCCAGTGCGTGTTGAACAGGGTGTGCACGCGGGAGAGGCCGGTCGCGCCGTGGATGCGCTGCAGGAGCTCGCCCGAGCGAGCGGCGAGGCCGCCGTCGACGAGCGCGAGCCCGTCGCCATCGCGCGCCGCAACGACATTCACACCGTCTGCCGAGAACAGAGTGACGCTGTCCGTGAGCTTCGCGGCCGTGATCGACGGCGGCGCCTCCTGCGCGCGGACGAGCGGAAAAGTGCCGAGCGAGGCGGCCGTCGCACCGCCCACTACGGACTTGAGGAAGCCTCTGCGGTCCACACGGTAGGTCATCATTCGTCCTCGGTCGAAACGGAAGATAAGATGCGAACGTTGACCGATCCTCGGATGCTTGGCAACGTTGCCGGCCCGGTGACGTAGCGTGCAGGCAACGGCTGGTATCGATATCCGGGCACTTTATGACGTGCCTCCCGCAGTCCGTAACCTTCCGGAAACACGGATGAGACCGCCAGAGTTATGATGCGTGCCTGCGTTCGGTGCCGTAAGTCATTCGCGGGACGAGGCTGATGCGCAATCGACATCTGGGCTGGCTGCTGCTCTCCGCCTCCGTGTGCGGGCTCACCCTGTTTGCCCTGGGCGCCGAGGGGGCGACGCCCGCGGCTGCTGGCGCGCCCTCCAGTGACGGGGGTCAAGGCTCGAGCGGCGGCATCGGCGCTGCGCAGGCGAAGCAGTACTGGGGCCTCCTCCACGAGTACTGCAGCAAGTGCCACAACACGGATGACTGGGCGGGCGGCGTCGCCTTCGCCACCATGAGCCCGCAGGACATTCCGCAGGACGCGAAGGTCTGGGAGACCGCCATCCAGAAGCTGAGCGGCCGGCTCATGCCGCCTCCCGGCAATCGCCAGCCCCCGCAACCCTCGATCGACGCGTTCATTCACTGGATGGAGCACAGCATCGATCAGGCCGCTCGTGCGCATCCCGCCTATACCGGATGGGTGGCCCTGCATCGGCTCAACCGCAAGGAGTATGAGCACGCGGTGTGGGATCTGCTCAAGGTGAAGATCGATGCCGAGCGGCTTCTGCCCAAGGATGACCAGGCGGGAGGCTTCGACAACGTGGCCGACGTGCTGCAGGTCTCCTCGACGTTCCTCAACCAATATCTCGAGTCGGCGCGGGAAATCGCAAGCGAGGCGGTGGGCGATCCTCACGCAACGCCCGTCGCGACCCAGTACATCGCCGGACCGGAGGCTGGCGAGCAGCTGTATCGCGGCGCGGGGATGCCGCTCGGTTCGCGAGGCGGATTTCAGGTCACGCATGACTTCCCGGCCGACGGCAAGTACCAGCTCGATATCGGCAACCTCGCGGCCGCGCTCTGGCTATTCAACCTCGAGTTCAAGAACCACATCGTCGCCTCGATCGACGGCAAGCCCTTCTGGCAGGGTGACGTGGGTGGCGATACGCAGACCAAGGCCATCGACCAGCTGCAGGATCGCGCGGTCGACGCCATCAACGCGACGCTGAAGCACATCGATTTCCATACGACGGCGGGTCCACACGTCCTCACCGTCACCTTCGTTCAGCGCGATTTCGCCGAGTCGGAGGGCCGGCTGCAGCCGCTCAGCCCGGGCGACGCGCAGAGCGAGGTGCTCAGGCTGCGCTCCTTCTCCATCAAGGGGCCCCTCGATGTGACCGGCATGAGCTGGACCCCGAGCCGCCGCAAGATCTTCTCCTGCATGCCGCAGACCCCGCAGGAGGATCGGCCCTGCGCGACGCAGATCATCACGACGCTCGCGCGGGAGGCGTATCGGCGTCCGGTGACGGCCGCGGACGTGGATCCGTTGATGGCGATCTATACCGCGGGCGCCAAGGACGGCGGCTTCGAAGGCGGAATCCGCGATGCCGTCACGGCGATCCTCGCGAGCCCGTTCTTTCTCTACCGGGCGGAGCCGACGCCGCCGGGTGTCGCGCCGGGGCAGACTTATCGCATCACCGACCTCGAGCTCGCCTCGCGGCTGGCGTTCTTCCTCTGGAGTAGCGATCCGGACAGCAACCTGATCACTCTCGCGACGCAGAACCGGCTGCACGAGCCGGCTGTCCTCCAGGCCGAAGTGCTGCGCATGCTCAAGGACCCGCGCGCGATCACGCTCTCCTCGAACTTTGCATTCCAGTGGTTCGACGTCGATCGGCTCGCCGAGGTAACGCCCGACCCGAAGGACTTTCCGGGCGTCGGTGATCCACGCCCGCTCTATCGCGAGGAGCTCAAGCTCTTCGTGAACAGCGTATTCAGCGACAACCTCGACGTGGTCGACCTGCTCACGGCGAATTGGACCTACCTCAATCAGGAGCTGGCGCTGCTCTACGGCATCAACGACGTTCGTGGCGCGCGTTTCCGGCGCGTAGAGCTCACGAACCCCGTGCGCTTCGGCCTGCTCGGCAAGGGCGCGTTCCTCATGGGAACGTCGTATCCGACCCGCACGGCGCCCGTGCTGCGCGGGAAATGGGTCCTCGATAACGTCCTCGACTCGCCGCCCGCTTCGCCGCCGCCGGGCGTCAAGAT
Organism: Steroidobacteraceae bacterium; assembly: GCA_035523875.1. GTDB lineage: Bacteria > Pseudomonadota > Gammaproteobacteria > Steroidobacterales > Steroidobacteraceae > JASHUC01. The sequence goes on along the minus strand of DATKPY010000026.1, from coordinate 6,111 downwards.
GAATCTGCAGTCGGAGGAGGTGGGTGCGAAGGCGCTCACACTGCGCGAGGAGATGGCACAGCATCGGCGCAACCCGAGCTGCTTCGCCTGCCATGGCGTGCTCGATCCACTCGGTCTCGCGTTCCAGAATTTCGACGCCGTCGGCCGCTGGCAAACGATGGACCGCTATAACCACGCGCCGATCGACGCTTCCGCGACGCTCCCCGGCGGGTTCAAGGTTGACGGACCGATCGGCGTTCGTGAGTTCGTGCTGCGCGATCCATCGCGGTTCGTGACGGCGCTCACCGAGAAGCTCATGACCTATGCGCTCGGCCGCACGCTCGACTATCGCGACCTCCCCGAGGTCCGCGCCATCGTGCAATCGAGCGCGACGGACGACTATCGCTTCGGATCGATCGTCATGGGTATCGTGTCGAGTCCCGAGTTCCTGAAGAGAACCGCACCGCCCGCCGCTCCCGTCAAGACGGCGCAGGTGCTGCGGCCGGAAGGCTCGGGCGGCGAGTAACCAGCCAAGGCAGGTGGCACCATGTTCATCACGAAAAAACATCTCTCGCGTCGCACGGTTCTTCGTGGAGTGGGTGCCAGCATCGGACTGCCGCTCCTCGATGCGATGATCCCCGCGGGCACCGCGCTCGCGAAGACGGTGGCCAAGCCGATGCCTTACATGGCCTGCATCTACATCCCGCATGGCGCCGTGGCCGCGAACTGGGATCCGAAGGAGGCCGGGCTCAATTACACGATGACGCCGATCTTGAAGCCGCTCGAGCCGTACCGGCAGTACCTCACGATCGTAAGCGGGCTCAGGAACCGCGCCGCGGAGAGCCCGGCGCCCCACGCGATCACCCCCGGCACGTGGCTCACGGCCGTCCACCCACCGCACAGCCAGCAGCCGGACGTGGGCCCGTCCGTGGATCAGGTCGCCGCGAGAGTCCTCTCGAGGGGCTTGCCGCTGCAGTCGATCGAGCTTGCGGGCGAGGGCGGTGGCGGCGCGAGCGATCCGGACTTCGGAGCCTCCTATTCCGACACGATCGCCTTTCGCACCGGCACGCAACCGCTGCCGATGATTCAGGATCCGCGGACAGTCTTCACGACGCTGTTCGGAGACGGCAACACGCCGCAGCAGCGTGCGGCCATTCTGCGGGAGACCGGGAGCATCCTCGATTTCGTCCGCAACAGCACGCAGCAGCTGGAGCAGGGACTCGGGGCGGCCGACCAGCGCAGGGTGAGCGACTACCTCGATTCCGTGCGCGAGGTCGAGCGCCGCGTCCAGGGCATGGAGGCGAAGTTCGGCTCGGGCACGGGCATGAAGCTGCCCGATGCACCCCAGGGCATTCCGGACGATTACGGCAAGATGCTCGAAACCATGTTCGAGATGATGAAGCTCGCGTGGCAGGCGAACATGACCCGCGTCGCAACGTTCATGATGGCGCGCGAAGTCACCATGCGCACGTTCCCGAATCTCAACGTCTCCGACGCGTGGCACCCGCTCTCCCATCACCACAACGACCCGGACAACCTTGCGAAGCTCACGCGAATCCAGCACTTCATGACGCAGTCCTTCGCGGGCTTCGTCAAGAAACTCGCCGACACCCAGGACGGCGACGGGACGCTCCTCGATCACGCGATCGTCCTCTACGGCAGCGACATGGCGAACAGCGACATGCACAATCATTCCCCGCTGCCACAGGTGCTGATGGGCCACGGCTGCGGCACGATCAAGGGCGGGCAGCACCTCGCCTATCCGGAGGATTCGGTCCACGCGAATCTGTTGCTCACGATGCTGCACCGAGCGGGTGTGCCCGCGAAATCGCACGGCGACAGCACGGGCGAGCTCACGGAGATCTGATGATCTGGATGTTCGGCCAAAGAGCGCCGAGACGACCCCTGCGCCGTGGCGGGATCGCGGTTCTCGGTGCGCTGCTCGCGGCCGGCGCCGGCCTGGGCGTCGCCTTTGCGGACGATGCGCCCTCGCCGCTGATTGAGGCGGCGCAGGCGGGCAATGAGCGCGCGGCCCTCGCCCTCGTCGCCCGCGGCGCGAATGTCAACGCGCGCTCGCCCGACGGCACCACGGCTCTCATGTGGGCGGCGGAGAACGACGAGGTCGATTTGACCCGGGCGCTGCTCAAGAAGGGCGCCGATGTGGCCGCGGTGAATCTGTACGGCACCTCGGCCATGCAGCAGGCGGCGATCGCCGCCTATACGCCGATTCTGAAGCTGCTGTTGCAAGCGGGCGCGGACGTCGACTCGCCGAATTCCGAGGGCCAGACCGCGCTCATGCTGGTCGCGCGGACCGGGAATCTGGAGGCGGCGAAGCTGCTGCTCAGCCACGGTGCGGCGGTCAACGCGGTCGAGAGCTGGGGCGGCCAGACGGCGCTCATGTGGGCCGCCGCGCAGGCTCAGCCGCAGATGCTGAGGCTGCTCATCGAGCACCATGCCAAGCTCGACCTGCGCTCCGCGGTCCGCAATTGGCCGCGGCGCGTCACGGCCGAAGGCCGCCCGCTGATCATGGACATGGGTGGGCTCACCGCGCTCGCCTTTGCTGCGCGCCAAGACTGCATCGCGTGCGTTCGGGAGCTGGTGAAGGCCGGGGCGGACCTCAACCTGGGTGATCCCGACGACACCACCCCGCTCGTCATCGCATTGATGAACCTGCACTTCGACCTCGCGAACGTCCTGATCGAGGCGGGGGCCGACGTAAACAAGTGGGACTTCTTCGGCGACACGCCGCTCTACGTCGCGATCGACATGAATACGCTGCCGACCGGCGGGCGGCCCGACCTACCCTCGACCGACATCCTGACCGGATACGACATCGCGAAACTTCTCCTGAAGAAGGGTGCGAACCCGAACGCGCAGCTCAAGTTGCGGCCCACCTACCGCAACGGTGTCTTCGATCGGGGCGGCGACCAGGTCCTCTCCACGGGCGCAACGCCGCTGCTGCTCGCCGCCAAGGACGGCGACGTGCGCTCCGTGAAACTGCTTCTCCAGTATCACGCGCTCGTGAACCTGCCCAATGCGGAAGGCGTGACGCCGCTGATGGCCGCTGCCGGCATCGGGCAGAGCTTCAACCCGACGCGGGGACGCTACAAGACCGACGCCGAGGCGGCGGCCTGTGTGAAGGCGCTCTACGAGGCCGGCGGCAGCATCACCTCGCAGGACGTGGAGCGCGAGACGGCGCTGTTCGGCGCAGCCAAGCAAGGCTGGGATCAGGCGGTCGCGGAGCTCGTCTCCTACGGCTCGGCACTGCAGCCCGCGGATCGGTTTGGCCTGCACCCGATCGACTACGCCCGCGGCAACTACTATCGTGCGTTCCTCGAGCCTCAGCCTCCGGTCCGCTCGTCCACGGTGGCGCTGCTCACGCAGTACATCACGACGAAGACAGGGAAGCCGCCGATCATCTTCCCGCACGATGTGACCCACATCCAGGTGGGCGTCGGAATTGCCCAGCGCCGCCAGGTCACCAAGTGATCGGGTGCCGCGTCGCGCACGCGCTCATCCACTGACCGCACGATACGCGACGGTGTCCTGCCGCAACGCTGCTGCAGGACCTACCGACGCGTGGTCGACTGCGTTGCGCGAAGGGGGGGTTTACCGAAGTGAGTAGATCATCGACGGCCCGGGCGCTGGCCGGGCTCGTGTTGGGCTGCGCGTGGCTCGCGGCGCATGCGCAAGGCGCGAGCTCCCGCCGTGTCGCGGACGTGGACACGACCCGCATCATTCTCGCGAACAAAGAGCCCGGCAATTGGATGAGCACGGGCCGGACCTACGACGAGCAGCGCTTCAGTCCGCTCACCCAGATCAACGAGCACACGGTCAAGCGCCTCGGCCTCGCCTGGTACTACGACCTCAATACCTTTCGCGGCATCGAAGGCACGCCGCTCGTGGTCGATGGGGTGATGTACCTCACCTCCGCATGGAGCATCGCCTATGCGCTCGATGCGCGCAGCGGCAAGGAGCTCTGGCACTACGATCCCAAGGTGCCCCCGTCCTGGGCGCGGTTCGTGTGCTGCGACGTGGTGAGCCGCGGTCCCGCCGTCTACCAGGGCAAGGTGATCATCGCGACGCTCGATGGACGGCTGATCGCGCTCGATGCGCGCAACGGCAAGCCCCTGTGGTCGACGCTCACCGTCGACAACAAGGACTGGCCGTACTCCATCACCGGCGCGCCGCGCGTCTTCAACGGCAAGGTGATCATCGGCAATGCCGGCGTCGAGCTCGGCGTTCGTGGCTACGTCTCCGCCTATGACGTGAACTCGGGCAAGCTCCTCTGGCGCTTCTGGACCGCGCCCGGGGATCCTGCGAAGGGCTTCGAGAACCCGACCATGGCGATGGCTGCCAAGACGTGGGCGGGTAAATGGTGGGTGCAGGGCGGCGGCGGGGCCGTCTGGGACTCGATCGTTTTCGATCCGGAGCTCAATCGCATCTATTTCGGAACCGGCAACGGCTCGCCCTGGCCGCACAAGCTCCGCAGCGAAGGCAAGGGCGATAATCTCTTCCTCGCCTCGATCGTCGCCCTCGATGCCGATACCGGCCGCTACCTCTGGCACTACCAGGAGGTGCCAGGGGAGAGCTGGGATTTCGATGTGACCCAGCCGCTGATCCTCACCGACCTGTCCATCGACGGCCGGCGCCGCAAGGTCATCATGCAGGCGCCGAAGCAAGGCTTCTTCTACGTGATCGACCGGACCGACGGCCGGCTCATCTCCGCGCAGAAGTTCGTCGACCACAACACCTGGGCGAGCCGCATCGATCTCGAGACCGGCCGCCCGGTGCTGCTTGCGAACGCGAACTACGACAGCGCGCCCCGCCTCATCACGCCGAACGCGGTGGCCGCGCACAGCTGGCAGCCGATGTCGTACAACCCGCTCACCGGGCTCGCGTACTTTCCGGTGCTGCAGAACTGGTATGTCTACGAGATCGAGCCGAACTACACCTGGCACAAGTTCCGCATGAGCTGGGGCACCAACGCACCGCCCTCGGCGCGCAACGCCAAGATCCGTGCCGAGGCGAAGAAGAAAAAGATCGACGGGTATCTCCTCGCCTGGGACCCGGTGCGCCAGAGGGAGGCTTGGCGGGTCCGCTACGGCAAGGGGGGCAACGGGGGCACGCTCACCACGGCCGGGAACCTCGTCGTCGAGGGTACGAGTGCGCAGCAGCTCGTCGTCTACCGCGCGACCGACGGCAAAAAGCTCTGGCAGAGCGATGCGCAGACCGTGCCGATGGCGGGGCCGATCGCGTACGCGGTCGATGGCGTTGAGTACATCGCGGTGGAGGCGGGCGGCGCGAGCTTCGGGCCCGCGCGCGGCAATCCGAATGCGCGCGCGGCGGCGCGGGTGCTCGCGTTCAAGCTCGGGGGTGCGCAAAGCCTGCCGCCGATCCCGGTGCGGCCGGTGTATCCGCCACCCCCTTTCGTGGTCGGCGGGACGGAGGAGGACGTGCGCGACGGGAGCGCTGCGTACCATCGGGTCTGCGCGCAGTGCCACGGCCGCGATGCCGTGAGCGTGAATGCAATTCCCGATCTTCGCCACATGAGCCCCGACACGCGCGCGGCGTTCAAGGACATCGTGCTCCACGGCGCGCGTGCCGCGAAGGGCATGGCGAGCTTCGCCGATCTGGTGAGCCCGAAACAAGCCGATCAGATCTACGCCTACCTCGTCGCGCGCGCGCGCGAGGACTACGACAAGTGATCAGCCGCGCGAGAACCGCGTCTCCCGCGAGGTGATGAACTCGAGCAGCGCGGGCTTTCCGGCCTGCGTCTGCGCGATGCCGCGGCGGATGGCGGGGACGACCTCCGAGGGCTCGGTGATGCGCTCGCCGTAGCCGCCGAAGGCGCGCGCCATGGCGGCGTAGTCCCCGGAGATATCCGTTGCGCGGAACTTCTCCGTCGCCTTCGGCATCACGTTGAGCTCGATCGCCATGGCGAAGTTGTTGAGGAGGATCGAGAGAATCGGCAGCCGCTCGCGCACCGCGGTCTCGAAGTCCATGCCGGTGAATCCGATCGCGGCATCACCCCAGACGTTGATGCAGAGCTTCTCCGGATGCACGAGCTTCGCGCCCATCGCAAGGCCCAGCCCGTAGCCGAGCTGAGTCGTCTTGCCCCAGCCGATGTAG
>DATKPY010000025.1:0-8644 GCA_035523875.1 Steroidobacteraceae bacterium | reverse complement strand
GCGCGGCCCGGCCGCGGACGCGATCCTCGGGCCGACCCTCAGATCGAGGCGAGATACTCGGCGACCGCCCGCATCTGCTCGCGCGAGAGGTCCTTGATCACCCCGTGCATGACCGGTGCGAGCCGCAGCACGCTCTGGATCACGAGCATCTGCTTCAAGAGGTACTCCGCGTGCTGGTCGGCGAGTCGCGGGAAGGGGCCGTTGCCCTGCGCGTGATCACCATGGCAGGTGGCGCAGGCGGGGATGCCTTTCTCGGGGATCCCCTGCTGGAAGATGCGCTGGCCGCTTGCGATGAGCTTGGGCGCCCCGCGGCTGCCCGGCGCATGCGCCTGCGCGGCGTAGTGCGCGGCGATCGCGGCAATCATCTCATCCGAGAGCTGCGAGGCCATGCCCCACATGTACGCCTGGGCGTCCGGATCGGCGCGCGTCTGATCGCGGAACGCCTTCAGCTGCTCCTCCAGATAGGGCGCGGTCTGGGCGGCGAGATTGGGAAAAGTGGGCGAGGTGCTGCGGCCGGCGGTGCCGTGGCAGGCGCTGCAGGTGGTCGCGGCCAGGTGATCGGCGGCGTGCGCGAGCTCAGGGGTCGCCTGCGCGCGCGCCACGGCGCTCGCGAGGAGGGCCAGGGGGATGAGTACGCTCAAGGCTCGTTTCATGATCCGTCCTCGCTGTCGATCGCGCTCGGCATGCGCGCGACTCAGAAGTTGAGCCACACCAGCAGATAGAGCGTGTTGTTATCGGAGGCGCTGCGGCCTTCGCCGTTGTAGTTCGCGGCGCCGCCGTCGAAGCGCGTGTAATCGACGTACTGCAGCGACAGCTTCGTGTTGAGGAACGGGAGGTAGTCGACCTCAGCGATGTAGCCGCGCGTGTCGGGCGAGCCGACGAGACTGCCGTTGACGCTGCCGTCGTTCGGATAGAGCAGGGTATCGGTGCTGCCGTTCGTCGAGAAGAATCCGAGCGAGCCGCCGATCTCGCGGCGGTAGTTGTATTCCACCGTCGCCTTCAACGTATCGAGGCTGTCGCTGCCGTTCGCCGCGATGCCGAGCGGCACGCTCGCATGCAGGTGTTGGCTCTCGTGGATATAAGTCGCGAGCACCGTCACCAGATGATCGTCCCCGATGAACTGGTACTGCGTGTCGAGCGCCACATCGGTGTACTGATCGGCCGGGCCGCTCAAGGGGGTGCCGTTGCCGGGCAGCACGCTCGTCTGCAGACCGTAGGTCCCGACGAACAGCGAGTTGCGCGCCCAGTCGTACTCGTAGCCCACGCGCCAGTACGGCGCGATGCCGCGGATCACCTCGGCCTGGGTGCTGTCGAGCGGTTGGCCGCCGCCGGTCTTCGCGGCCGTATAGGCGCTCACCTCCGCGTAGAGGGCGTGGTCGATCCAGGCGTAGGCGCCGAGCCCGGCCGCGTTCTGGCCGATGCCGCCCGCGCCGCTGTCGATCTTTGCCGAGGTGATGCCGCTCGGTGCAACACTGCTCGAGGCGTACGGGTAACCCCACGCGGGAGTCGAATTCCACGCGTCCTGAACCGTCGGATTGTTGTTGAGCGTGAGACCCACGAGCACATCGTGACGCGCCAGGAATCCGGGCTGCGCCTGCGAGCCGTCGGTGGGCTCGGCCGTGCCGATGTAACGCGCGTAGCGCACATCGGTGTTGTCGAGCCCGAAGTGGTCGGCGGCCCCATCGTAGGTGATCTGCATGAAGGCGCCCAGGTTGTTCGCGATCTTGCCCGCGTAGAAGAGGCTCACCTGATCGGGAAAGAGCACATCGCCGTCCTTGGCGAGCGCCCCGCTCACGACGCTGTCGGGCATCGCCGTGTTGGTGCGCGCGTAGGAGACCTGCAGCATCGCGGAGATCGGCGGAGTCGAGTTGAGCGCGAGGGTCTGGCGGCCCTGCAGCGTCTCACCGTGGATCTGGCGCAGATTGTCGATCACGTAGCCGTTCAACTTGAACTCGCGCCCGAAGGGCGTGAGCTCGGGAATCACGGTATGACAGGCGGCGCAGGCCATGCCCGTCTGACGGGCGAAGCTCGGCACGGCCCACGCCGGGGAGGCGATGGAGACGAGCCCGAAGGCGAGCAGGGCGGCGCCAAAGATCGGTCGGAGGCGCGGACCCGCGGGCGTTGTCGATTGCACGATGTCACTCCCTTTGCACGCAGCCGCCGGCGCGACGGCGCCGAGCTGCGAGCGCCGCCGACGCTAGCAAGCGCAGCACCGCGGCGAGAATCGGGGCTTCTGCGTACGTAGAGTCCGCAGTTGTGGATTCGCAGCCGAGCGGTGTGCCATGCTTTCGCGCGCGGTCGCTCGCGCGGCGCCCGGGAGGGGGGGAATGATGAGAGGTCTACTCGGCGCGGCACTGCTCGCCGCGGCGTCATCGGCTGTGCTGCCCGCGCAGGCACAGATTCAAACGGCACACGTCACCGGCGGGCTCGTCGAGGGCACCCTTGCCCACGGCATCGTCGCCTTCAAAGGCATTCCGTTCGCAGCGCCTCCGGTGGGCGCGCTGCGCTGGCGGTCACCGCAGCCCATCGTGCCGTGGCGCGGCACCCGCAGCGCGGATCGCTTCGGTGCGAGCTGCATGCAGGACCCCATGTTTGCGCGGATCATGGGTGCGCCGCCCGCACTGAGTGAGGATTGCCTGTACCTCAACCTGTGGACGCCGGCCAAGTCCCCGCGCGCGCGCTTGCCCGTGATGGTGTGGATCTACGGCGGCGGATTCGTCGGCGGCATGACCAGTGTTCCGGTCTACGACGGGACGCATTTTGCGCAGCAGGGCGTCGTGCTCGTGAGCATTGCCTACCGGCTCGGCGTCTTCGGCTTCCTCGCCGACCCGCAGTTGAGTCGCGAGAGCGGTCACGGCTCCGGCAACTACGGTCTCGAGGATATGATCGCGGGCCTGAAGTGGGTTCGGGCCAACATCGCGAAGTTCGGCGGCGACCCGAGCCGGGTGACGGTGTTCGGCGAGTCTGCCGGGGGCATCGCGGTAAGCATGCTCGCGGTCTCCCCGCCCGCCAAGGGCCTCTTCGCCCGCGCCATCTCCGAAAGCGGCGGAAGTCTCGCGCCGCCGCGTTACGACCCGGCGGTGGCGGGGGAGAACGTGCGGCCGCTCGCGTTGGCCGAGCGCGCGGGTGAGCGCTTCCTCGCCAAGCTCGGTGCGCGCGACATCGCCGCCGCACGCGCCCTCGACGCCCAGGTGCTGCAGAAGGCGCTCGGTGCGGGCCTGCAGGGCGGATTCTGGCCGGTGCTCGATGGCTTTGTGCTCCCCGGCGATGCCTACACGCTCTACCAGCGGGGCCGCTTCAATGACACCCCGGTGCTCGTCGGGACCAACTCCGATGAGGGGAGCCTGTTCGTCGGCCCGGGCGTGACGCCCGAGACGTTCGCGGCGCAGGTCCGCGCGGGCTACGGCAGCCACGCCCAAGCGATCCTCGCGGTCTATCCGCACGCGAGCGCGCCGCAGGCCGAGCAGTCCGCGAGGGATCTGATGCGCGACACGACCTTCGCCTGGGGGACCTGGGCGTGGGCGCGCCTGCAGTCGCAGCACGGCCGCGGTTCGGCGTACGTGTATTACTTCGATCATCGCACGCCGCAATTCCCGAACGGCCCGAGTCATGCGGCGGAGTTGGGCTACGTGTTCGCAACGTTGGGCGGCCCGGGCGGCGGGCCGGCGGGGCTCACCGGCCCGCCCCGCCCGGAGGATCTCGCGCTCTCGGCTCTCATGCAGCGCTACTGGGTGAACTTCGCGCGCACCGGCGATCCGAACGGACCCGGACTCCCCACCTGGCCGGCGTTTCGCTCGGGCGCGCAGCGCGCGATGTATCTGGATGCGCAGAGCGGCGCGCACCGCATGCCGAACCTGAAGCAGCTCGAGGCGCTCGATGCGTACTTCGCCTGGCGCCGCGCTGCGGCGCGGGCGCACGGGCAGGACTGAGGCGGCCGCGGCGGCCTGCGGCCCCGGTCGCTTAGAGCGTGAGCACCGCCTTCACGTAGTAGAACGCGCCGTCGATGCCGAACGGCGAGAACATCGGGTACTGGAACACCCCGAGCGTGTCGCCGTACTGGAATGCGTCATAGTGCGCGAGCAGCGTGCCGTTGTAGCGGCTCGGGTAGCGATCGAGGAGATTGAGCGCGCCCACCCGCAAGAGGATGTGGTCATTGAGATGAAAGCCGATATCGAGGTTCGTGATCGGGGTCACCGCGATCGTCGACTGGTAGTAGATCGGCACGTTCGCGGGATTGTCCCCATCGTCGTTCTCGTACTCCGATGAGGGGCCGTAGATCTTCTCGAGCAGGTTCACCGAGAGCTTCCCCACGCTCCACAGCGCCCCGAGATTGATGACGTAGAGGGGGTTCGCGCTGCTGATGTCCGAGAGCGCCGTGGCATCGTAGAGCGTGAGCCCGGCCAGCTCGGCGGGCGTCGAGGGGACCTTGGTCACCTCGGTGTGGTTGTACGTCGCCCCCACCGACCAGTCGACGTGGCCCACGGCGTAGTCGACCGGGAAGTCGAAGCTGAGATCGGCGCCGTTGGTGCTGGTGTCGATGCCGTTTGCGAACAGCACCACGCCCGTGGTGCCGGTCGCGAGCACCGCGGGATCGAGCTCGTTGCCGTTCGCCGCGATCGCGGCGTTGATCGCCGAGGCCGAGGGCTGGGCCACCCCGTTGATCGTTCCATACAGATCGCCCGTGTCCCAGATGCGATGGGTGAGGGTGATGTGGTAGAGATCGAGCGTGCCCACGATGGCGGGCGTCGGCCGCCAGACCCCGCCCACGCTGAAATTGACCGAATGCTCGGGTTGAAGCCCCGTGCCGAGCCCCAAGAGCTTACCGCCCGCGGAGTCGGGGGGGAGCTGCACGAAGGCGCTCGTCGGGGTCACGTTGGTCGAGGAGTAGTACTCCTCCGCCAGCGTGGGTGCGCGAAAGCCGGAGTTCGCCGTGGCGCGCAGCGCGAACTCGGGCGTGAAGTCGTAGCGCGCCTTCAACTGACCGACCTGCGCGCTGCCGAAGTCGCTGTAGTGCTCGTAGCGGCCCGCCACGTCCACCCGCAGCGCCGTGCTCGGCTGAGTCGCGAAGTCGAGGTACACGGCATCGACGTTGCGGCTATGCGTGCCGGCATCGGTGGGCGTGAACCCCGGGTAGGACTGCGCGCCGCCATCGAGGTAGGAAAGCGGTGAGCCGGCGCCGATCCCGTAGGTCTCGCGGCGGTACTCATAGCCCCAGGCGGCATTGAGCGGCCCGGCAAGCCCGATGTCGAAGTTGCGATTCACATCGAGGTTCGAGGTCCACTGGGTCGTCTGCAGATACCCGTCGTAATAGTCGAGCGGGGTCGGGTCGCCGGTGCTATTGAAGATCCCGGCATTCGCGGAATTGTCGGTGTACGCATCGAACAGGTCGCTCCCGTAGGTGCTGCTCAAGTCCCAGCTCCACAGCGCGAGGGTTCCCTTCAGGCCCAAGGTCGCGGAGTAATCCTTCTCGGCGCTCGCCTCCAAGGGATCGAATCCGTAGGGGAAGGGATAGGTGGTCACCCCGGTCGTGGGATCGGTGTAGGCGAGCTTGCTCGGCAGGCGGTACTTCTGGAACGAAGCCGCGTCCTTCTCCCCGTAGGTGCCGAAGAAATAAAGCTCAGGTCCCTGATCGAAGTCGTATCCGGCGTTGACCGAGAAGATCTTCAGGTCGAAGCGCCCGTCGCCCTCCTCGGCGCCGAGGAACGGATAGCCCGTCACATCCACCATGTTCGAGTTCGGGTAGGTGGCGAGATTCGCGGGGTTCACCACCCGCTCGTCGATCGCGCTGCGGTTCGAGGCGCCGTGCTGGTGATACTCGCCCGTGACATCGAAGTAGCTCTGCGCATCGGGCTGGAATCCGGCGCTGCCCGAGACATCCCCGGTGTCCCCGCCGCCGTCCGGGTAGCCGCCGTACGTGCCATCGAGCGTCGCGCCCGAATAGTTTTTCTTGAGGATGATATTGATCACGCCCGCGATCGCATCGCTCCCGTACTGCGCGGCGGCGCCGTCGGTGAGCACCTCGATGTGATCGATCGCATCGAGCGGAATGAAGTTGGCATCGACACCCGCGCAGCCCTGATACGGCCCGCTGTCGACCTCGATGTTCGCGGTGGTGTGGCGGCGCTTGCCGTTGACGAGCACGAGCACATCGTTGCAGCTCAAGCCGCGGAGCTTGAACTGCAGGGTCTGTCCGGCCATGTCGTTGCCGAAGGCCTGCAGCGTGAGCGAGGGCACGATCTGCGCGAGCGCCGTCATGAGATCCGGACTTCCCGCGGCGGTGCGCAGCGCATCGGCGCTCAGGATCTCAATCGGCGAGGTGCTCTCGGCGGCCTTCACGCCGGGCTCGCGCGAACCGGTGACGATGACCTCGCTCAAGTCTGTGTTCGCGCTCGCCGCGCTCGCCCCTGGCGGGGGCGTCTGTGCGAGGAGCGGCGGAGCGAGAAGCAGCCCCACGACCGCGCCACCGATTCCGGACCTGATCGACCGCATGAGCAACCCTCCCCGACTTCTGTGCTGCTTGTGACGTTATATTTGTGAGTATATAGCGAACGGCCGCACAACCGCGAGCGACACCCGCTCGCGCAGGCGCTCACCGCCTGTCGGTGCTCATCGACGCTTGAAAGAGGCCGGTCAGCGCAGCTGACTGTCCTTGCTGCCGCGGCGGTTGTAGCCGCTTGAGGGTCCGGCGCGGCGATCCGCGGCTTCCTGGCAGGGCAAGCACAGGCGCACGCCGGGGATGGCCTCCCGGCGCGGCTGCGCAATGGGCTCACCGCACTCCACGCAGTGGCTCGCGGCGGCGCCTTGCGGAATGCGACTCCGCGCGCGGGCGATGCCGTCCTTCACGGTGGCCTCGATCTGATCGTTGACTGCCCCATCGCCTGCCCAGCCGGTCGCCATGTGCCGCTCCGCCTTGCTCCGTGCTTCGCTCGAGCGGCCATTGTACGCGCGCTCGATCACGAGCCTGCGCTCAAGGGGGTGGCGCCCGGGCGCAGGCAACGGCGTCCCGCGCGCGTGAAATGGACACCGCCCGGGCCTAGAATCGCGCCGTGCGCCCGCCGCGGCGCTTCGCCCGAGGGCTCCCGCATGAAATCGCTGACCGGTGTGCTCGCGACCTGGATTCTGGCTGCAGCACTCGCGCTTCCCGGGCTCGCCGCGGCGCAGACGACGCCGGTCTATCACATTCAGAACTCCGTTCCGCTCGGCCCCCCGGATTTCTGGGACTACGTGGTCTTCGAGCCGAACGCGCACCGCGTCTACGTCGCGCACGGCGACCGAGTCACGGTCGTCGATGGGTACACGGGTGCGATCGTGGGCGAGGTGACGGGCATGCCCGGCGGCACTCACGGGATTGCGATCGCCCCGGATGCCTTCCGCGGCTACACCGACGATGGACGCGCGGGGGAGGCCGTGGCATTCAGCCTCGCGACGCTGCGCGTGGAGAAGCACATCCGCGCGCAGCCGGGCTCGGATGCGATGGCCTTCGATCCGGTGAGCGGCCATGTCTTCGTGGTGAACGGCGACTCGGGCAACCTCTCCGTCATCGATCCCAAGACGAACACGGACATCGCGACGATCGCGGTGGGCGGAGATCTCGAGTATGTGGTCTCGGGCCGCAACGGCAAGCTCTATGTCAATGGAGCGGAGAAGAAGGAGCTGGTGCGCATCGATACCGCCACCAACGTGGTCGATGCGCGCTGGCCGATACCCCAGTGCACGCGGCCGCACGGACTCGCGATCGATACCCGCACACATCGCCTGTTCGTGAGCTGTGTCAACGATCTGCTCACCGTCGTCAACGCCGAGACCGGTGCCACGGTGACGAGCCTGCCGATCGGCAGCGGCACCGATGCCGCGGCGTTCGATCCCATCCGCCGGCTCGTTTTCAGCTCCAACGGACGCTCGGGAACGATCTCGGTGATCAAGGAGGAGAACGCGGACACCTTCGTCTCCCTCGGCAGTATCAGGACGATGGTCTCGGCGCGCACCATGGCGCTCGACCCGGCCACGGGCCGGATCTATCTCGCCGGGGCCGAGATCGGGCCGCTCCCGCCGCCACCGCCTGCCGGGGCGAGCGTCCCGCGCTTTCGCCGGCCGCCGATCGTGCACGGATCCCTGCGGCTCATGTTCCTCGATCCGGCGGACCTGATCCGCCGCTGATTGCGTGCCTCGGCGCTAGCGCTCGCCGGCGAGCGCCTTCCAGTCGGCGACCGTCAGGCGTCCTAAGAGATGCGCGCGGCCGCGGCGCGCGGGCTTGAAGACCAGCATCTCCGCGGGTGCAATGTGCGCGGCCGCGACTCCAAAGGCGCCGGCGATGTTGGGCGCATGCGTAACGATGAGCGTGTTGCGGCCGCGTGCGGGTGAGCGATCGACGGCGCGCTCGAGCCAGCGCGTGCGCGCGGCTTCCGCGCCGCTCGCCATGCCCTGAGCGCCTTCAGCAAGCGCATCGAGGAGGATGGGGGTTCCGAGCCCGCTCAAGCGAACGGTCTCGCGCGCGCGGTACGCAGGGCTCGAGTAGATCGGCCCGATCGACACGCGCAGCGCACGGAGTGCCTCACCGAGCGCGACGGCATGGGCCTTGCCTTGGGCATCGAGCTGCCGCTCGCGCTGCGGATTGTCGGGCTCGGCTTCGCGGGCATCGGGCGCC
>DATKPY010000024.1:0-29892 GCA_035523875.1 Steroidobacteraceae bacterium | reverse complement strand
CGGATCGATGTTCTCCGGGATCAGGCCTTGCTTGAGCATCCGGTCGGCCGGGTCCTCGTAGGCGGGTTGAACGTAGTCCGCCGTGATTCCAACGCGCGCGGCAATCCCTTCGGCGAGACGCTGTGAATCGTCGGCAGTCGGCTTGTGATCCACAGCCTCGCGCGCGATCAGATTCTCGTCGCGCCAGATCGGCACGCCGTCGCGGCGCCAATACAGCGAAAATGCCCAGCGCGGCAGCGGCTCGCCGGGATACCACTTGCCCTGGCCGAAATGCCGCAGGCCCTGTGGCGCGTAATGGGCCTGCAGGCGCCGAAAGAGTCCGGCGGCGAGCCGCCGCTTGTGCTCCCCCAAGGCGGTCGTGTTCCATTCCGGTCCGTCGGGATCGTCGATCGAGACGAAGGTCGGCTCGCCCCCGAGCGTGAGGCGAACATCGAGCGCAGCGAGCTCGGCGTCGATCGCGTAACCGGCCTGCTCGATCCGCGCCCACTGCGCCTCGGTGTAGGGCTTGGTGACGCGCGGGGACTCGGCGATGCGCTCGATCCCCATCGAGTGCTCGAACACGACCTCGCAGTCATCGACCCGCCCGCTTACGGGCGCGGCCGAGGAGGGCTCCGGCGTGCATGCGAGCGGGATGTGACCTTCGCCGGCGAGCAGCCCCGAGGTCGGATCGAGTCCGATCCAGCCTGCTCCCGGGAGGTACACCTCGCACCAGGCGTGCAGGTCGGTGAAATCGCGCGACGGCCCGGGTGGTCCCTCGAGGGGCGGCTCGTCCGGGGCGAGCTGGATCAGATAGCCGGAAGCGAAGCGCGCTGCGAGCCCGAGGTGTCTGAGGAGCTGCACGAGCAGCCAGCTCGAATCCCGGCACGAGCCCGAGGCACGCTCGAGCGTGCTCTCGGGCGACTGCACTCCGTGCTCCATGCGGATCAGGTAGCGCACGTCGCGCGCGACGCGGCGGTTGAGCTCGACCAGGAACTCGACGGTGCTCGCCGCGGCGCGCGGCAGCGAATGCAGGTACTCGCTCAACCGGGCCGCAGCCGGCAGGCGCGCAAGGTACGGCTCGAGTGCGTGACGCTCGGCCGGGTCGTAGTCGAAGGGGTAGCGATCGGCGTAGGGCTCGAGGAAGAAGTCGAACGGATTGACGACGGCCATCTCGGCCACGAGATCGACGTCGATGCTGAGCTCGCGGGTCTTGTCGGGAAAGGCACACCGCGCGAGATAGTTTCCGTGCGGGTCCTGCTGCCAGTTCACGAAGTGCTTCGCCGGCTCGACGCTGAGCGAATAGGAGAGGATACGCGTGCGGCAATGCGGCGCCGGCCGCAGGCGCACGGTCTGCGGGCTCAAGCTGACGAGTCGGTCGTAGCGGTATCGGGTGAGATGTCGAAGCGCGACGTGCAGCGCCACCGAGACGTTCCTCGCGAAGTTCGCGTCATTATACGGGCGCGGGGCAGGCCACCCCTGACACGCAAGGTCCCCTGCGGTGGGAACGCGCACCATTTTGGGCGTTCGCGCACTCGAACAGGGCAAATTTCCGAGACGTTTGATACGCGCGGCGGCGCGCTGGTATGTTCGCTGGAACCAATCCGGTGCATCACGAGGGTGCGAGCGCGCCCATGATTATCGACTGGAGCGCCTATTCTGCGCCGGGCCTGCACGATGAGCTGATCGGGCCCGGAGGCGGATCGCGTGCGGCGGGGCGCGCGCTCACACGCTATCTCGCCGAGCTCGGCGGGGAGGAGATCGGCGTGCGCCAGCAGGCCGCCGAGCTCGCGATCAAAGCGATGGGCATCACGTTCACGGTTTATCACGAGCAGGGCGGCTCGATCGATCGCGCCTGGCCGCTCGACATCATCCCGCGGACCATCTCGCGCAAGGAATGGCTCAGGATCGAGAAGGGACTGAAGCAGCGCGCTCACGCGCTCAACCGCTTCATCGACGACATCTATCACGAGCAGCGCATCGTCGCAGACGGCGTCGTGCCACTCGATCTCATCGCCTCGTCGAAGAACTTCCGGCCCTGCTGCATCGGGGTCAATCCGCCCCTGAAGTGCTGGGCGCACATCTGCGGCAGCGACCTGGTGCGGGACAAGGACGGCACGGTCTACGTGCTCGAGGACAATCTGCGCGTGCCCTCGGGCGTCTCCTACATGATCGAGAACCGCCAGGTCGTCAAGCGCGTCTTTCCGGAGCTCTTCGACAGCGCCGCGATCCTTCCCGTCGACGACTATCCCTCGCAGCTCCACGACATGCTGGTCGCGCTCTCCCCGCGGCGTGAAGCCCGACCCGAGGTGGTGGTGCTCACGCCGGGGATCTATAACTCCGCGTACTTCGAGCACGCCTATCTCGCGCGCCAGATGGGCTGCGAGCTCGTCGAGGGCCGCGATCTCGCCGTGCACGCCGACGACTGCGTCTACATGCGCACCATCCGCGGCTGGACGCGCGTCGATGTGATCTACCGGCGCATCGACGATGACTTTCTCGATCCGGAGGTGTTCCGCTCCGACTCGATGCTCGGGGTGCCCGGGCTGATGCGCGCCTGGGCGAGCGGCAACGTCGCGCTCGCGAACGCGCCCGGCGCCGGAGTAGCCGATGACAAGCTCGTCTACACCTACGTGCCGGAGATCATCCACTACTACCTCGATGAGGATCCGATCCTGCCGAACGTGCCGTCGTGGCGCTGCCGCGAGCCCTGCGAGCTCGAACACGTCCTCGCGCACATCGACTCGCTCGTCGTCAAGCCGGTGGACGGCTCCGGGGGCTACGGGATGCTCATGGGACCGATGTCCTCGCAGCGCGAGCGCTCGCAGTTCGCCGCCGCCCTGAAGGCAAACCCGCGCGCGTACATCGCGCAGCCGGTGATCATGCTCTCGACCGTGCCAACCTTCGTCGGTGATCGGCTCGAGCCGCGTCACGTCGATCTGCGCCCCTTCATCCTGAGCGGCCCCACCACCTACGTGACCACCGGGGGGCTCACGCGCGTGGCGCTGCGCAAGGGGACGCTGGTCGTCAACTCCTCGCAGGGCGGAGGGAGCAAGGACACCTGGATCGTCGATACAGGACCCTGAGCTCACCATGCTGTCGCGCGTCGTCGAGAACGTCTACTGGCTCGCTCGCTACCTCGAGCGCGCCGAGAACACGGCGCGCCTCATCAGCGTCAACGCGAATCTCCTGCTCGATCTGCCTCAGGGGTACGCGCTCGGATGGCAGCCGCTCATCGACATCACGGGCAGCCGCACGGCGTTCGACGCGCGTCACAAGCAGGCCGGAGAGCGCGAGGTGGTGCAGTTCCTGGCCGGGGATCCCGAGAATTCCGGCTCGATCGCCGCTTCGCTCACCCTGGCGCGCGAGAATGCGCGCACGCTGCGGGACATCCTCCCCACCGAGGCGTGGGAGGCGCTCAATCAGTTCTGTCTCGAGTTCAACGAGGAGCTGCCGACCGCGCTCACGCGCCGCGCGCGCTTCAATTTCCTCAAGCGCATCGTGCTCGCCTCGCAGACGCTCACCGGCGTGCTCGAGGGCACGATGAGCCGCAACGACGCGTACACCTTCGTGATGCTGGGGCGCAATCTCGAGCGGGCGGACATGACGAGCCGCATCGTCGATGTGCGCGCCGCGCAGCTCCTGCCGCAGAGCGCACCGGAGCTCGGTCCGTTCGATGCGATCCAGTGGATGAGCGTGCTGCGCTCGTTGTCCGGCTATCAGGGGTACCGCCTGAGCCGGCGCACGCGGGTGAATCGTCGCGACGCGCTCGAATTCGTGCTCCGCGACGCCCATTTCCCGCGCGCCTGCTTGTACTGCCTCACGCAGATCGAGGCGTGCCTGCGCTCGCTCCCGCGCTCGAGCGGCGCCCTCGATGCGCTTGCCGGGGTGTGCCGCTTCTTGGGCGACGCTCCGCTCGAGGCCCTCGAGCCCCAGGGCGTGCACGAGCTCATCGACCACTTGCAGCTGCACTTGAACGGCGTGCACGACAGCATCGCGCAGACTTACTTCCCGGTGGAGGCGAGCTCCGGGCAAGCGCGCCAGTTCGACCGCGCGGCAGATGCTGCGCAGACCCTGCCGCTGTTCGCCGACGGCGCCTGAGTCCCCGCTCAGCCGCCGGTCGCGCCGCGGAGCGCGTCGCGGTGGGCGAGGAATACCTCGCGCAGCGTGAGCGCGGGCTTCCCCGTGAGAAACTCCACGTGGCGCGAGCAGATGGCGAAGTAGCCCTCGCGGATGGCGCGCTCGTAGGAGACCATCTCCTCGCTTCCCCACACTCCGGTCTGGTCGGCGTTCACCATGCCCTCGACGTATTCGCGCGGGAAGCCCATCGCATCGAACTGCGCCAGGCGCTCCTCCCGGCTCACATCGAGGTACTCGACGGGGCGGCCGCTCAGCTCGGAGGCGAGCGCAGCGGCATCGGCGAACGTGTAGAGCTCGGGGCCGGTGATCTCATAGACGGCACCTTCGTGGCCCGTGGTGGTGAGCACTGCCGCCGCCGCGGCGATGCAATCCTGCTTGGCGACGAATGGCATCGAGCCGCGTCCCGTGCTCATGAACCATTTCCCCGTCGCGATCGCGACCGGGGCAATCATCGTCGCGAGGACCTCGGCGTACTGCGCATCGCGCAGAAACGTGAATGCGAGCCCGGAGCCGCGGAGCACACCCTCGGTGAAGACGTGGTCCTGCACGGCAAGTGACGGCGAGCGCGGGTGGATCCCAAGGCTCGAAGTGTAGACGACGTGGCGGATGCCGGCTGCGCTGGCGGCCTCCACGGCGCTGCGGTGCTGGCGCCGCCGCCGCGACCCTACGGCGAGTGTACTGATGAGCAGCAGCCGCTCGCCGCCGGAGAATGCCTCGGGGAGCGAATCCGGGTGGTCGAAATCCCCGAAGCGCACGCGCACCCCGCGCGCGGCGAGGCTCTCCAGACTCGCGGGATTGCGGGTCACGAGCGTGAGCTCACCCGCGGGCACCGTCGCGAGCAGCAGCTCCGTCACCTTCCGACCGAACTGCCCGGAAGCGCCCGTCACGATGAGGGCCACGGAGGGCCTCGTCAGTGCGCGCTCGGCGCGGCTCCCGGGTGCGGATCGGCCATCGGGAAGGTCGTCGCACCCTGAGCGGGCGCGGCCGCAGGCGCCTCGGGCGTGGTGGGCGGCGCACCGACGGGCGCCGCCGATGCCGATCGCGGCACGGTCATTCCAGTCGCCACGTCGATTGCGGTGAGGAAGCGGCGCGCAATGTCGTCATTCGACCGTATCGCACCGCTTGCGATCTCGCTCGCCGGCGCGACGCCGCGGTCGTAGAAGCGGGCGTCGGCTCCGTTGTCGATGGTGATGGCGCTGCCGGCGAGCGCGATGCCGAGGAACAGTCCGCGGCTGCGCGAGTAGGAGTACACCTCGGAGGAGATGGTGGGATCGGTGGCAGCGGAGGCCTGGCGGCCGACCGGTCCGGCGGCGACGGAGGCATCCGCCCCGAGCGTGAGCTTGCCGCTCGTGATCTTGTCGATGCTGCGCTGGCTGGTGAAAACGAGCACCACATCGGTCGACTGGATGCCCCACTGGAAGCCGAAGCTTCCCCCGGTGAGATTGACGAAGATCGGGTCGCTGAAGTGACCGTTGCTCTGACGGACCACGAGCACGCCGTTGCCGCGAGCGCCGCCGAAGAAGAAGGCGGCCTTGGTCACGTCCGGAACCACCGCGATGCCGTATGCTCTCTGCAGCAGACGAGTGGGAACGAACTGATCGGGCGTGGCGCGCAGCTCCTCGAGCACTTGGCTCGCCGTGAGAAGCCGAGCCTCCTCGCGCCCCTGGGCATGCGCTACCGCGGTGGCCATGAGCAGCGCGAACGGAAGCAAACTCGCGAGGTGAATGCGTTTGCGCATCAGGCGGTCCTCCTCAAATGAACTGTCTCCAAAGGCCGACGCAGCGAGCGCCGACCGCAGGATGGCTCACGCAAGCTTACTCTAGCTGCGTGAGGTTGGGCACACTTTAGGGGAAGTGCGGGTATGAGAGACGGCGGCAGGGTTCAGCGGATCCGCAGGCTCACCACACCGCGCGCGCGGCAGCTGTTTGCGGGATGCGCGCTCGGGCTGGCGCTCGCATCGAGCGCAACGCCCGCGCGGGCGGAGTGGATCTATCGCGAGGCGGGCATCATGGGCACCCGCTGCGACGTCGAGCTGTGGACGGACGACGTGCTCAAGGGGGACGCCGCGATCGAGAGCGTGTTCGACGAGTTCCGCCGCTTCGATGCGCAGATGAGCACTTTCCGCTCCGACAGCGAGGTCTCCTACGTCAACGACCACGCCGCCGAGCACCCCGTGAAGATCTCCCCGGAGCTCTACGAACTCATCTCGATCGCGCTCGAGTACTCGAAGATCACCCACGGGACCTTCGACATCACTTACGCGAGCGTCGGGTACCTGTACGATTATCACAAGCACATCCGCCCGAGCGACGCGACGATCGCGAAGGATCTGCCGGCGATCGGCTACCGCCACGTGCATCTCGACCCCAAGGCGCACACCGTGAGCTTCGATCGCCCCGGCGTCCACATCGATTTCGGCGGGCTCAAGGGTTACGTCGTAGACCGCGGCGCCGCGATTCTGAAAGCCCGCGGGTTCAGCCATTTCCTGGTGAACGCGGGCGGCGATTCGCGCATCGTCGGCGACCGCTTTGGCAAGCCGTGGATCATCGGCATTCGCGACCCGGACGACAAGAGCAAGGTGCTCGTGAAGATCCCGCTCGCCGACACCGCGGTGTCGACCTCAGGGGACTACGAGCGCTACTTCATTCAGAACGGCGTGCGCTACCATCACATTCTCGATCCGCGCACCGGCAAGTCGCCCCACAAGGTCCGCAGCGTCACGATCATCGGACCGACCGCGACACGCACCGATGCCCTCACGAAGAGTGTCTTCGTGATGGGCGCGCGCGCGGGCATCGCTTTCATCAACACGCTGTCCGACGTGGACGCGATCGCGATCACGCCCGATATGCACCTCTGGTACTCGAAGGGTCTCGAGCCGCCGCCCCCTGCCGCGCAGGCTCATTAGAACCACAGCGAGAGGAAGATCTCGTAGATGTCCGCGTGCAGCGTGAACAGCGGCTCGTCGCCGGGCTCGATCCCGCCGCTCGGGTTGGTCAGATTCCACTCGTGGAAATTCTCGTAATTCGTGACCAGGCGGTCGTAGCGCACATTCGCGGTCGTCTTCTGGATCCACGAGGCGTGCGGGATCGTGAACTGATAGGAAGCCTGGGCGCCGAGCGAATAGCTGTGGTAGGCAGAGATGTCCTGATTGCCGGAAACGAAGTTCTGCGAGTCGAGGTAGGGGTAGAGATCGCTGTAGAAGCTCGCCTGGCTCTGCAGGTAGTACCGCGCCGTGCCGTCAAATGTCCAGTTGCGCCAGGGCTGGGTGTAGCCGAGCTGCACGGTCTGTGCCCGGATCCCGAACGTATCGAAGTAATAGCGGTACTGCAGATCGAGCGCCGCGCGGTACGGCAGGTAGTACTTGAGGTCCGAGCCGATCGCGTTGCTCGTGCGCGTTCCCGGGTACACCTCCTGCTCGAGGCTCCAGCCGCGGCCCGAGGTCGGATCGAGATAGCGCGCCTCGCGGTACGGATTACTGATGAAGCCCTGGTCCGTGATCGCCTGGTAGTTGAGCGCGAGGATCATGTTGCGTGTGAGCACCTGCGTGAGTCCGACGCCGTAGGTGCGCTCGTCCATGTGCTTCTCGCCGAAGGAGGGGTCGTGGATCTTGATGTAGCCCCCCTGGGCATCCTGGATTTTCTCCATCTTGAAGATATCGTCCCACTCGCGCGAGTAGTTCATCGAGACGGTCGTGAGGTCCCCGAACATGTCGCGGCTGATCGAGAAGTTGGCGGTGTTCGAGATGTAGTCCGGCTCGGTGCTGCCGATGTAGTTCATCGCGAAGGTCGTCTTGCCGGAGAGATAGGTGAGCGCAACATTGTTCTCATCGCGCTCCTCGACGTAGGGGCTCGCGCCCGTCTCGCGCACGTCGACCGAGGCTCCCGAGACGATGTCGGTCACGCGACTGTACTGCACCGAGAAGCTGTCGCCGATCTTCTTGCGGATGAGCCAGGTCGTGCCGTGGATGACCTGATCGTCACCCGCGTAATGATCGTACAGGACCTCGGCCTCGTCGTCGGGCAGCACGCCGGTCAGGCTCGGTGCGCTGTAGAGCGTACCGAGCCACAGGATCGCGAGCGCAGCGCGCGACCGCCGGCTCAGTTGCATCCGCAGCCCCCGCCCACGGCTCCGTCCCCACCGCGCGCGGCCTCGCGCACGCTGTAGACGTGGTCGAGGTAGGCATTGGCAGTCGCATTGCGGTCGAACGCCATGATCGGGTCGGCCAGATGCTCGCGCTCGTAGGGCTTCACCCACGGCTGTAGCGGCGAGCATGCCGCGAGCGTCCCTGCAAGCAGCGCGAGGCCGAGGGCAGCGAGCGGGAGCCGTGCGCGCACGGCACTACTCCCGGATGAGCTCGCGGATCTCATCGAGGTACGCATTCTCATCGCCCGGATTGTATCCCTGGTGCAGCATGCGCACGTTGCCCTTGCGGTCGATGAAGACCGTGGTCGGCATTCCCGGAACGCCGTACAGCTGACTCACCTTGCTCGTCGCGTCGAACAGCACCGGGAAGCTGACCGGTGTCTGCTTGAGCCATGCGAGCGCGGAGCTGCGCTCGGGCTCGACGTTCACTCCGATCAGCGTGAAGCCCATGGGTCCGTACTGGCGGTAGATGTCATTCAGAAGCGGCATCTCCTTGCGGCACGGCTCGCACCAGCTCGCCCAGAAGTTGATCATGACGACCTGGCCCTTGAACTGGTCGAGGCTCACGGTGCCCCCGGCCCGCGCGGGCAGGGTGAAGTCGGGCGCCGGGCCGCCGGTCACGTTCGCGAGCGCCGGCACCGCAAGTACGAGCGCGGCCAGGCCGCGCGCGGCGATTCGGGCGATTCGATGCAACATGTGTGACTCCTTTCGCGCTCTCAGAAGAAAACGGTCGCACCGATGTGCGCCTCGAGGTTGCTCGCGAGCTTGCTCACTCCGAGCAGATCCGAGTTGAACACGCGGTCCTCGACGGCGACGTGCACAGCGATCCAGTCCGCGGGCAGGATCTTGTAGCCCGCGCCGAAATTGACGGTGAACTTCTGATCGCCGCCGAATTCGGTGCTACCGACGCCGCCCAGCACATAGAACGCGCTGATCAGGGCGAGGTTGCGACCGAGATACACCTCGCCCGGCAGCACGTTGTAGCCGACGGACACGTCGTAGTACTTGAACCACCTCTCACTGTCGGTAAGCAACTGAATGTTGCTCAGGGTTTCGAAGCTGGTGAGCCCTCCCTTGGAGCGGCCGGCTTCCGCCTGCAGGAAGAAATCCTCGCTCACGTGATAGGCGGCCTGCACGCCGTACACCGGGTGAGCGCCGAAATCCTCGATGTTGAGCGTGCCGAAGTAGCCGCCCACCTCGAAGTTCTGCGAACGGATCTTCGGCACCGTCACCTTGCGGCGCTCGACCTCGGGCTCGATCACCCGCGGGGCGTTCTGGTCGCCCGTTCCGAGCCCTTGGTCGGTGGCTTCGCCCTGGGGCCCGCCCGCGCTTGCCGTCTGCGCCTGCGCCGGCTGCCCCCTGTGGAAGAGGTGCTGAATCGTCGCGCAGCCCGAGAGGCAGGCGAGGAGAATCAGAGGAAGAACGCGATTCCGAATTTCCATTCGTCTACCTGCTCATTCTCGTTGCGCTTGGTCAACACGATGTGGTTCCGGTACTCCCCCCGCACGAACAGCCGCCGCGTCAGATAGAAGCGGAAACCGGCACCGGCGTAGGCGGATTGATTGGTGAGGTCCGAGGGCACCACCAGGGTCGCCTTCGGCTGGCTGTAGACGACGCCCGTGCCGAGCGTCACAAAGGGCGAGAAGCGCTTCTCCGGCAGGAAGATGTACGCGAGTCCGATGTCGCCCAGCGTGCCGTTCGTGACCGTGCCCAAGAACTCCCCGACGGAGACCTCCACTGCGAGATCGGGAACGAGGGAGTAGGAGGCGTAGGCGGAGATCTCCGAGGCGCCTCCGTAGTCGGCGTAAGGGAAAACCCCTACCTCGAGGCGATGCGAGGCGAACCCTGCGCGATCGCCGAAGTTGAACCTGAAGGGCGTGCCGTCCGCGAGCACGGTCTGCAACATGTCGCGCTGCGCCACCCAGCCCTCGACGCCGCGCTCGGTGCGGACCTTGAACCACTCGGTACGGCGCTTGAGCACATCGACGCTCTCGTTGCGCTCGACGACGTAGAACACGGGGTAACCGCGACCGGGCCCCGTATGCAACTCGAGGTACGGAGCGGCGACGAACACCTGCAGGTACTGCGGAGCGGCCCGCGCGAGCGGGGCGACGAGCAACAGCAGAAACCATAGTGGGAGTGGGGCGAACCGGAGGCGCAGATGTCCGCTCCTAGTTGTTGTTGAGCTGAGCGACCGCGTCAAACGGACTGTTGAAATATTGCGCCCCTATGTCCAGCCACTCGGAAACGATGCGCAGCTCCGCGGGGCTCATGATGCCCGCGTGGATATTATCGCCGGAGTTCTGCGCAAAGATAGAGAAAAACGCGCTGGAGCCGTGCGCATTGCCGGGGACGGTCGGTGCTGCGAGCTCGACGGGCACCTGCGTCGGCTGGCCAGTGGTGGGGTCGATCGGCCCCGGCTGCGTGACGGGTGTCAGCACGCCGTTCACGAGCTCGAGCTCCTCGCGCGCGCTCGTGAGGTCGACGTAGGAGACGAACTGCATGGGCTGCTGCTCGTCCGCGGTGTTCGTGAGATCGAGGGACGCGGCGGGCGCCTGCGGGTTGCCCTGCGCGTCGGTCGAGCTGTGGCAGAGCGTGCAGGTGTGATCGGCGATCACGTTTCCGTTCACGTCCGTCACCTGGCGCAGCTTCGACCAGAGCGGCTGGATGTGATCGGGATAGTCGATGATGATGCGGCAGTTGGCCGCCCAGCCGGCGAGACAGTTGTTCGTGGTCGGCGCCGGGGTGGTCACGCTCCAGTAAGACGGCTGCGGCGGCTGTGCGGCGTACGTGTAGCTGTCGGTGATCTGCGGGTTCAACGTGAGGCCGGTGCCGCTCGTGTTGGTCCACACGTCCGTGTAGAGCATGTTGACGCTGAGCTGCAGCGTCGCGCACGACGCCACGTCGTTGTTGCAGTCGATGCGCGTGCGCGTCTCGGCCATCGTGTCGCCCGCATTCGGGGAGTAGATCGGGACGGTGTTCGGGAACGGCACGCCGGTCTCGGCCGCGCCGGCGTACACGGAGGCAAATACCCCGGCGCGCCCGTGCGACTCCGCCGTCTGCCCGGGCGCCGGATTCTGCTGCGCGGCCGGGGTGTGACAGCCGTTGCACTTGATTTCCTCGCCCGGGCGCACCTGCAGCCACGCGTTGTGGACCGGGAAGATGCGCTGACCGTACTGATCGAGGATATCGATCTGGAAGGCGACGTTCGCAGGCACCTCGATGCGCACCGAGCCGTCGGGCTCAACCGGCGCATAGCCCAAGATTTGGCGCATGAAGTTGCTCGCGCCGAACGCGGCGTTCGGCACGTTGAGCTTCAGGAACTTCGGATCGGGCTGTGCGAAGGGCATCGTCAGGCGGATGAAGCGCGCCGGGCGATTCGCCGCCGGCGTGAGCGCGGGGTTGGCGAGGGTCTGGATGTTCGGCTGTGCGGTGTCGACGCCGTCGAAGTCGTAGACGCTGCGAATGTCGATGACTCCCACATCCGCGTCGTAGAAGTTTTGATCGAGATTGAGTCCCGGCACCCCATCGGCGATCACGGCCGGCAGCGGCCGGGGCTGAGCGGCGACGACATCCGTGATCATGATGCCGTCCGTTGGCTGCATGATGGGCTGCAGCGTATTGGTCTGCGGATCGAACATCCACACGCTGTAGACGGGCGCTCCGTCGGTTGCCGTGGGGCTTGCGAGCGTGCTCGCCGTGCACGGCTCGGTGGTGTTGGGCGTGACCGCGGTGTCGAGCAGGCGGCACTGCGTCCAGCTCACGATGATGCGGCCGGTGCCGTCCCAGAGCGGGAAGCCGTCGTAGAAGCGACCACCCGGTGAGGGACCGGGAATCGTGAGCACATCGTAGGTGGTCGCGGCTGTCTGCGCGGGCCCGGTGAGGCCCGAGCCCGCCTGCGCCGCCTGCGTGTTCTCGACATAGTCGTTGGTGTCGATGATGACGAGGTCGCCGCCAAAGTCGGTGCCGAGGGGGGCGGTTGCGCTCTCGGTGCCCGTGTAGGGACGGATGAGCGCGAGAATCCGCCCGTCCTGCATCTCGTGAGTCTTCACGAACTCGATCGGCGCATCGGGCGTTGCGGTTCCGTTGGGCCCGGTGTCGTGGCTGTTCGCCCCGTAGAGCAGCTGCATGTCCGTGCCGTCCGGGTTCATCGTGTAGAGCTGCATGCCGTCCTTGCCCGGCGTGTCGTCCCAGCGCGTCCACATCACGCGCCCATCGGAGAGGACCGTCGGATCGCGGTCGTGGCTTGCATTGAACGAGATCTGATGGATGTTGGTGCCGTCGCCGTTCATGACGTGCAGCACGAACGCGGGCTCGTTCCCGGCCTCGTTCTCGGCGATGTACTGCTGCACGTTCGCATTGAGCAGCTCGGCCTGCGACTCGGTCTGCCGCGTGGAGGTGAACAGGATCCGCCCGTCGGGCAGGAATTGCGGCCCCGCGTCGTTTACCTCGGGAAGCCCCGCATCCGGATCGATCGTCGGGTTCACCACCTGGCTCAACGCGTTGCTCGCGATCACGTACTGCCAGATGCGCCAGTAGGGCGGCTTGCTCACCTGCTGGTTCTGCGCGAGCGGGCCGCGCATCGCGAACAGAATCGTGGTGCCGTCGGCCGAGACGCTCAAGTCCTTGATGTCGTAGTTGGCCGCCTGCGCCGTGCCGGTGAGGGTGATCGGTTGGGTGATGTTCACCTCGGTGCCGCTCGGCGCCGCGCGCGTGCGCATGAACACATCGGCCGACGGAACGGCGGTGTCGAGCAGACGCAGATCGTCCTGCTTGGCCGGGACCGAGTAGCGCTTGATGTAGAAGATCGGGAAGTCGACCTGCTGCGGGTCTGCGGCCTGGCCGCCTGCCGTTTGCACCACGCCATTGCCGCTACTGCAGGCGGCAAGGTAGAGCGCCGCGGCGCATCCGAGTGCGGCGAACGCACGCCGCATCCCCGCGAGCCCGATCCGCTCTTCACGCTGCACCGCCATATCCGACGCTCCCAGTTCGTGCACCGCCCTACGCCCGAATCCGCCGCGTGACGCCGGGATACACGTATCTAACGTAATACATCCTCGTGCAACGGGCGGCTGCGGTTCTGTCGATCCCGTCACGACGTTGCTCGCCCGGACCGCGGCGTCCGTCGCCCTCCCACGATCCGCGGTCGGCGAGCATGCCCGGGCCGCTGCGCTTTCAAGGATGCCTCAGATAGTCGCTCGGCTGCGTGACGGCCGTGATCCATCTCGCAATTGGATCCGGAATCAGGATAGCGGGGCGGGTCTCAGGCAGGGATGTCGGCAATAGGCGACGTGTGCCGACTGAGACAAACGAGCGAGCCTTTTCGCGTGCCTATAGTGCGCCACGCCTAGCGGCGCGTTCGATGGGAGGGAGCGACTGTCATGTGCACGAAAGAGTCCAGCCGAACTCGGATCTCGCGGGGTCTCGCCGCGGCGAGCGCGCGCGCTCGGCGCACGCGGGCCGCAGCGGCCGCCGCACTCGGCGCGCTCGCATCCGTGATGATCGTCTCCGCATCGCTCGCCGGGCCGAACGAGCAGGCGAAGTTCATCTACGACCGCATTGCCGGCGTACCTCCCTCGGCGAGCGAGCTCGCGCAGATGGCGACCGACATCCAAAACGGCGACCCGATGGCCGCGGCGGCCGTGGCGACCTCATCGCCGGCCTTCTACAACACGGCGCTCAAGAACTGGGCGATGCCGTGGACCAACCGCGACCTCACCTCGTTTGCACCGCTCAACGACTATGTCGCGACCGTGATCGGAATGGTGCGCGACGACGTACCGTTCAACACCGCGCTCTCGGCTGACATCCTCTACATCAGCAACGCGCCGGGACTCCCGGCGCCGTCGCCCGCGAACAACAATCACTATGCACAAGCCGAGGCCACGGGCGTCGATCTCTCCTCGACGCTCGTGCAGACCACCCAGTCGGGGACGTACGGAATTCCGAGCGCGGCGACAGCGGGTCTCATCACCACGCGCGCCTCGGCGTCCTCGTTCTTCATCAACGGCACGAACCGCGCGATGTTCCGCTTCACGCTGATGGCGCACCTCTGCGACGACCTGCCGCAGGTGGAGGACATCACCCGCCCGCCGGATCGGATCCGCCAGGACGTGAGCCGCTCGCCGGGCGGCGACAGCCGCGTGTTCCTCGACACCTGCATCGGCTGCCACAGTGGCATGGATCCGATGGCACAAGCGTTCGCCTACTACAACTTCGTGGGCACGGTGGTGGGCGACGGCCTCAATACCGGGGCTCTCCAGTACACCCCCGGACAGGTACAGCCGAAGTACCACATCAACGCGACCAATTTCCCGCAGGGCTTCTACACGACGGACGACAGCTGGTCGAACCGCTGGCGCCAGGGCCCGAACCAGATTCTCGGGTGGTCGTCGAGCCTGCCCGGCAGCGGCAACGGCGCCAAGTCGCTCGGCCAGGAGCTCGAATCGAGCACCCAGTTCGCCGCGTGTCAGGTGCAGAAGGTCTTCCAGGCGGTGTGCTACCGCCCGCCGACCACGAGTGCGGACCTGACCGAGGCCGCGCAGATGCAGAGCGACTTCAGCTCCGGCGGCTACAAGTTGAAGCAGATGTTCCAAGAGGCTGCGGTCTACTGCAGCTCGGGACAGTGAGGGAGACAGCGCCATGAACCGCCAAGAGCTCATCCGCTGCGGCACGCGAAAGTTGCGCGTGAGCGCGCTGCTCGCGCTCGCCGGTGCACTCGCCGCCTGCGGCGGTGGAGCGCCCACGCAGCAGAACCCGAACCTCTCGACACCCACCGCGCAGACCTATACCGGGCCTGCGCCGGCGAACGCCGATGTGCAGTCGTTCGAGGTGAATCTCTGGGAGAACATCAACACCCAGAATCGCTGCGGCGCCTGCCACAGCCAGACGGGCGGTCAGTCGCCCGAGTTCGCGCGCACCGATGATGTGAACTTGGCATATCAGGCTGCGAACACGGTCGTCAACTTGCAGCAGCCGAGCCAATCGATGATGGTGCAGAAGGTGGGCGGCGGCCACAACTGCTGGCTCGCCTCGCCCGGGGCCTGTGCCGACACTCTCACGCAGTGGATCACGAACTGGGCGGGTGCCACCGCGACCGGGTCGGCGCAGATCCAGCTCGTCGCTCCGCCGGACCAGACGGTGGGCGCGAGCAAGAGCTTCCCCGCGAGCCCGACCCTGTATCAGACGACGGTTTACCCGATCGTCACGCAGTGGTGCTCGCGCTGCCACTCCGACACTGCGGCCTCACCGCAGCAGCCCTTCTTCGCGAGCAGCGACATCAACATTGCCTACACCGCCGCGCAACCCAAGATCGTGCTGACGGACGCCAATCCGGCCAACTCGAGCCCGCCCGTACCGTGCACGATCACGGCAGCCGTGGGCACGACTCCGGCCAGCACGACGTGTCTGTCGCGGTTCGTGCAGCGGCTCGTGCAGGACAACCACAACTGCTGGAGCGATTGCGCGAGCAACGGTCAGACGATGCTGAACGCAATCGTCGCGATGGCGGGTCAGATTCCGCTCACGCCGGTCGATCCCTCGCTCGTGGTCTCCAAGGAGTTGAGCCTCTATCAGGGCACGGTCGCCTCCGGGCAGGGTCGCTACACCGACGATCAGATCGCGCTCTACGAGTTCAAGACCGAGACCGGCAACATCGCCTACGACACGAGCGGCGTGGAGCCGGAGGCCGATCTCACGATCTCCGGTAACGCCAACCTGCTCGCGAATACCTGGGGCCTCGCCATCAACACGGGCGGTAAGGCACAGGCGACGACCACCGCGAGCGCCAAGTTCTACAACCTGATCGGCTCGACCGGAGAGTTCTCGATCGAGGTGTGGGCCGACCCGGCCAACCAGACGCAGGCGAACGCCTACATGGTGAGCTACTCGGGCGGTCCGACCGCTCGCAACATGACGCTCGCGCAGAACGCCTTTCAATACGAGGCCATGGTGCGCAGCAGCGTGACCGACACCAACGGCATGCCGGCGCTCGCCACCAATCCCAACAACCAGCTCGCGCAGGCCGCGCTCCAGCACATCGTGCTCACGTACGACCCGATCAACGGCCGCAAGCTCTACGTGAACGGCGTGTACACCGGTGACGTGGACACTCAGGGCGGCGGCTCGATCGCGAACTGGGACAACACCTTCGCGCTCGTGCTCGGGAGCGAGACCTCCGGCAGCAACCAGTGGACAGGCACGCTCTCGATGGTGGCGATTCATGATCGGGCACTCACGCCCGCGCAGATCCAGCAGAACTTCAACGCCGGGGTGGGCGAGAAGTACTTCCTGCTCTTCGACGTGTCGAACCTCACGAACGTTCCGCAGAGCTACATCATGATGACGACGAGCATCAACGACACGTACTCGTACCTGTTCACCAATCCGACATTCATCAGCCTCGACTCGACCCAGACGCCGAACAACATCCCGATCCAGGGGATTCGCATCGGCATCAACGGCGCCGAAGTGCCGGTCGGCCAGACCTATATCCCGCTCAGCACCACGGTCACCGCGAGCGGATACAACAGCACGACCGGCGAGCTGCTCTCGGATGTGGGCGCGGTGGTGCCGATCGAGAACGGTCCGGCGACGGATCAGTTCTTCCTCACCTTCGCGCAGATCGGCTCCAATACCCACACGTACGTCGATCCGACCGTGACGGCACCCGCGCCGACCCCCGGCGCGGCAGTCGCCAACTTGGGCGTGCGCACATACGAGCGGGTCAATCAGACGATGGCGAAGCTGACCGGTGTCTCGCCGCTCAACTCGACGGTCGCCACGACGTACGCCTCGGTGGAGCAGTCGCTGCCGTCGATCCCGGACTTCACGGCGTATTCGTATTCGAACCAGATGGGCGTCGCGCAGCTCGCGGCAGCGTACTGCAGTGCGATGGTGAACGACCCGACGCTCTCCACGACGTTCTTCGGGGCGGGCTTCAACGGTTCGCAGACCGGATCGCAGCTCGCGAGCAACAGCGGGCCCCTCATCACCTCGATCTACAACAACCTCGTCGGCACGGGACCGAACGGCGTGCAGCTCACGAACCAGCCGTCGCTCGCGGAGGTTCAGACCGAGCTCACGAGCCTCATCAACTCTCTCGCCTCGGGTTCTGTCGGAAGCCAGAGCGGCGGGGCCGGCGTCATCGCGACCGCGGCGTGCGCCGCGGTGCTCGCGAGCGCCTCGACGATCGTGAACTAGGACAGAAACGGAATCCTCGGAGACAGCCATGATCATCCGCAAGAAGCTGCCGCGCGCTCGCAAGCTCCACGAGCCTCTGCTGCATCCGGACCACCCGAAACCCGTCACGCGGCGGCAGATGCTCGCGGCCGGGCTCCTCGGCAGTCAGGCGTACGTGCTGGTACCTTCCGCCCTCGTGGGCCTCCTCGGCAAGCCGCGCGACGCGCGCGCGCAGCTCGCTCAGGACATCCAGAGCCTGGTGAGCGCCTGCGGGATCTCGAACGGCGCAGGCAAGATCCCCTTCATTTGCTTCGACCTCGCGGGCGGCGCGAACTTGAACGGCTCCGAGGCGCTCATCGGCGGTGCGGGCGGCCAGCTCGACTTCCTTTCGACCGCGGGCTACGACAAGCTCGGACTTCCCGGCGACATGCTGCCGAACTCGCCGAATCCGGCGAGCGCGACGAACAACTTCATCGACACCTCGCTCGGGCTCGCATGGCACTCGGACGGGGCGATCCTGCGCGGCATCCACTCCAAGGCCTCTGCGGCGACGCAGGCCGGCACCAACGGCGCGGCGATCGCGGCGGTCTCGCAGACCGACACGCAGGACAATCCGCACAACCCGATGTACGGCATCTGGATGGCCGGAGCGAACGGACAGCTGCTCACGCTCATCGGCACGGAGCCGTCGGTCTCGGGCGGCAATTCCATGGCGCCCGCGAACCTCATCAATCTCTCGGTCGCGCCTTCGGTCATCACGCAGGCGAGCGACTGTACCGGGCTCGTCAATACGGGCCAGCTCGGCACCATGTTCCCGGGCGATCCGAACGCCTCCGTTCAGGTGCTCGAGTCGACCGCGCGCCTGACCGGTGGGACGAGCCTCTCGAGCTTTGGCGGCAAGCTCGGCGCCGCACAGGTGTTCCCGGGAAATGCGGCCCAGGATACGGCGCTCAAGACGGCGATGCTTTGCGGCAACGTGAAATCGGCCGATCTCGTCAACACCTTCGGCAATCCGGCCTCGCTCAACCCGGACCTCGATACGAACATCGTCGGCGCCGCGAACAGCATCTTCACCGCGACCGACTATCAGGACCCGGACATCATCGCGACCGCGGCGGTCATGAAGATGGTGATCAGTGGCTTTGCGGGCGCGGGCACCATCACGCTCGGCGGCTACGACTACCACGACAGCACGCGGGCCACTGGAGAGACGAAGAACTTTCACGCCGGCGTGTGTATCGGAGCTTGCCTCGAATACGCCATGCGCAGCGGCAAGCCGGTCATGATCTACGTCTTCAGCGACGGCTCGCTCACCTCCACCGGCATGGTCGACAACTCCGCGGCCGGCCGCGGCAAGTACGGCTGGCAGGGCGACAGCCAGACGACCGCCTCGACGCTCTTCCTCGTTTAC
This sequence comes from Steroidobacteraceae bacterium, assembly GCA_035523875.1. Lineage (GTDB taxonomy): Bacteria > Pseudomonadota > Gammaproteobacteria > Steroidobacterales > Steroidobacteraceae > JASHUC01. The sequence goes on along the minus strand of DATKPY010000024.1, from coordinate 11,039 downwards.
AACCCTGGCGGGCGTGCGCAGCTCCTCTCCGGAGGAAGCGGCAACCAGATCGGCTCATACAACAGCGACGGCTCGGTGAACACCTCCTCGAGTCCGGCATCGAATGCGGTCAACCTGCTCGTGCAGACGGTCATTCTCAACTACATGGCTCTGCACAACGACCAGGGCAACTACGTGAACATCTTCGGGGCGGCCAACGGCCTCGGGACCAGCGCCTCGCAGCTCGACCCGCTCATCGCGTTCTCGCCGATCGTCAATCACGTCATCAGCTAGTCGCTCCCGCGGCGATCCGGCTCACTGCGAGCGCCCGCACTTCCCCTGGGGGAGGGGCGGGGCTCGCCGTCGCACGCGCGCTACCGGCCAGATCTGTCGCGCATATCCGACAGGCGCGCGAGCGCATCCTCACTCGCCTGCGCACGCCACCGGTCGCTCGCGCGCTCGCGCGCGGTCAGTGTGCGCCAGGTCGCGAGAGAACTGCCCGCTTTGCCGACTCGTTCGTTGACACTGTCAAGTTGGGTGTGCGAGGGTTCCGCGCATCAGCGACCGTCGGCGTCGGTCTGCGGGAGTGTCGGAGTCGGAGCGGTGCGCGCAGTCAACAAGTTCGTGCCGAGTGTGCTCGCGCTCACACTCCTCGTCGCGGGCGTCACCGCGCGCGGCGCAGACTATCCGCTCATGTCCCGTGCGGCTCCCGACTTCGCGCTGCGGGCGTTCGCCGGCGACAACGTGCGGCTGTCGGAGCATCGCGGCGAGGTCGTTGTGCTGGTGTTCTGGAGCAGCCGCTGCCATACCTGCGGCGCGCAGCTCGAGGCGCTCAATCGCAGCTATGCGACGTACCATTCGGCGGGACTGCAGATGTACGGGATCAGCGTGGACGATGATGAGCGTCATGCGAGCGACTTCGTCGCCTCGTATCGTGTGGGCTTTCAGATGCTGGATGACCCTCAGAAGGAAGTGGGCCGGTTATACCAGGTCGACAGGCTTCCGATGGTCGTGATGATCGATCGCAGCGGGATCGTGCGCGCGGCGCGCGAGGACTTCGACTCGGCGAGCCGCGTGCCCTACCTGCGCGAGCTCAAGCGTCTTCTCGACCAATGATCGGAATTTCTATGCCATTTCAGCACACTCAAAGCCGCAGTCCGCGTGGGCCGAGACGGCTCGCGAGCGCAGCACTCGTGGTGGTCGCGGCGCTCCTCACGCAGTCGGGCACGGTGCGCGCGCAGGCACCCGCGAATCCCGCGACGCCCACGCCGCCGACGGCGGCGGCTGCCACCGCGCAGGCTCCGACGAGCGCACCGGCGCCCGCTGCGCCCGGCGGAGCGGCGGAGAACGCGCCCTCGGCGGCCGACACCCGCGCGCTCGATGAGCAGACGCAGGACTTGAAGAAGCAAGTCGTCGATCTCAACCGCGATCTGTTCGTGCTGGAGGAGGAGCTGCTCTATCCGGCGAACACCCAGGTCGCCGTGTTCGTCTCCATGGACGTGGGAACGTTCTTCGCGCTCGACTCGGTCGAGCTCAAGATCGACCAGAAGGAAGTCGCAAATTACTTGTATACGCCGCGCGAGGTCGAGGCGCTCATGAAGGGCGGTGTGCAGCGGCTCTACGTCGGAAATCTCAAGGTCGGCTCCCACGAGCTCGTCGCCTTCTTCACCGGCAAGGGGCCGAACGACCGCGACTACAAGCGCGGCGCCTCGATCCGGTTCGACAAAGGAATCGGCGCGAAGTACCTGGAGCTGAAGATCAACGATCGTCAGAGGCGCCTGCAGCCCGAGTTCGAGATCAAGGACTGGGAGTAGCGCAGCGCCATGCGGCACGCGCGAGCGTTCCTCGTTCTGATCGCCATGCTGGCCGCGGCGGGACCGGCCGCGGCGCGGCACGATCCGCAGAAGCTCCCCGCGACCCGCATCCGCGATCTGCACTACGGCGATGTCCTCTTCTATTACTTTCAGGGCCCCGATCAGGACCTCGAGGCCCTGACACGCCTCGGCGCCTACGAGCACTGGGACCGGATGCCGCACCATGAGCTCGACGCGCAGCTGCTCGCCGGCGGGCTCTATCTTTCCCTCGGACTGCACAACGAGGCCGGAGCGCGCTTCGCCAAGCTCCTGACGCCGAACATTCCCGTGGGCGTGCGTAATCGCGCCTGGTACTACCTCGCACAGGTCTGGTACGCGCGCGGCTATCTCGACAAGGCCGAGCAGGCGCTCGAGCGGGTGCAGGGCGTGCTGCCCGTCGAGCTCGAAGCCGAGCGGGAGCAGATGTCGAGCAATATTCTCATCCGCGAGGGACACTACGACGCGGCTGTTCATCTGCTCGAAGGACTGCGCGGTCCGCCCGATTGGCGCGCCTACGCGCGGCTCAACCTCGGCATCGCGCTCGTGCGCGAGCACCGTGTCGCAGACGCCGATCCCTACCTCACCGCGGTCGGCACGCTGCGCAGCGCCAACCCGGAGCTGGTGGCGCTGCGCGACCGGGCCAATCTCGCGCTCGGCTACGCGTACCTGCAGGCGAACGATCCCGCGAAGGCGCTGACGGGGCTCGAGCGCGTACGCTTGGACGGTCCCTACTCCGACAAGGCCTTGCTCGGCGTCGGCTGGGCCGAGGCCTCACTCGGCAACTACCGCAGCGCGCTCGTCCCGTGGCTCGCGCTGCGGCAGCGAAGCCTTGCGGACTCGGCCGTGCAGGAATCCTATCTCGCCGTGCCCTACGCGTACGGCAAGCTGAGCGCGAACGGCCAGGCGACGGAGAGCTACGAGAGCGCGCTCAGCTCCTATGCAGCCGAGAATCAGGCCATCAGGCGTGCGATCGAGCGCATTGAAAGCGGCAGGATGATCGATACCCTGCTCGCGAACGACGAGAAGGGTGAGCAGGGGTGGTTCTGGCAGCTCGAGAATCTGCCGAAGGCCCCGGAGTCGCGTTATCTCTACGCGGTGTTCGCCGGCCACGACTTTCAGGAAGGCCTGAAGAACTACCGCGATCTCGGTTACATGGACCGCGGGCTCGCGCGCTGGGCGCAGAGCATGGATGCGTTCGCGAACATGATCGACACGCGCGAGCGCGCGTACGCCGAGCGCCTGCCGCGGGTGGATGCGCTCCTTCACTCGGGCATCACCGACCGGATGCAGAAGCGGCGCGATGCGCTCGCGGCACGTCTCGATGCGATCGAGCGTCAGCACGACGTGGCCGCGCTCGGCTCGCCCGACGAGCGCGCGCACTGGGCCCAGATCCGGCGCATCGAGTCGACGCTCGCTGCCCTGCCGCCCGATGCGACGACCGCCGCGATGCGTGAGCGGCTGAGGCTCGTCAAGGGAGTGCTGTACTTCGAGATGGACGAGGCGTTCCGGGCGCGCGTGTGGGAGCAGCGCCGCACGATCAAGGATCTCGATCTCGCGCTCAACGAGGCTCAGGAGCGCTGGATCCGTGTCGAGCGCGCGCGCAACAGCGTGCCCACGAACACCGGCGATTTCGCGAAGCGCGTGGAGGCCCTGCGGGAGCGCATCACGGACTTGCGCACGCGCCTCGCCGCCAATCGCCTCGCGCAGCGCCAGTACCTGGCGCGCATCGCCGTTTCCACTCTCGCCGCCGAGCGCGACCGCCTCGCCGCCTACGAGGTGCAGGCGCGCTTCGAGCTCGCATCGATGTACGACCGGGCGGCCGACCAGGCGGACAATGCGCCAGCGCGCCCGAGCGGGGCCGCGGCACCCCCCTCGCCTGCACCCGCTGCGGGTGGCGCCGCGCAACCGGAGCCTCACCCGTGAGGCGGGTGTCGCGCCGCGCACCTCGCCTCGCGATGCAGACCGGCGCGTTGCTCGGCGCCCTCGCGTGCGCGCACGGGGCAGCCGCGCGCCACGGCGGGGCGCAGCAGGCGCCCACGATCAAGGACCTCATGTCCCAGCCGATCGAGGTGCATCCGGACACCCCGGCCGATGCGAGCGCCGCGAAGGCGATGCAGAACTACCGCGCGTTCCTCGAGCTGCAAAACACGGACCCGCGGCTGCGCGCCGAGGCGATGCGCCGGCTTGGTGACCTCAACCTCGAGTCCGGCCAACTCGCCCGCATGGCCGATGAGCTCGGCCAGATCGATCTGCAGGGCGCCGAGGCGATCAAGCTCTATCAGACGCTCCTCAAGGTCTACCCCGATTACCCGCGCAACGACCAGGTGCTCTACCAGCTTGCCCGCGCCTACGAGACAACGGGCCAGCCCGACCAGGCACTGGCGACGCTCGATGAGCTCGCGGCGCGTTACCCGGCGACGAGCACGATCCACGAGGTGGAGTTTCGTCGCGGCGAGCTCTTGTTCTCGGCCAGGCGCTACGCCGAAGCGCAGGCCGCCTATGCCCGGGTGGTGCGCGACGGCCCGCGCTCCGCGTTCTATCAGCAGAGTCTCTACAAGGAAGGCTGGTCGCTCTTCAAGCAGTCGCAGGGCGAGGAGAGCCTCACGCCGTTCGCCGGGGTGCTCGACCTCGTGCTGCTCGGCGGCCAGGCGAGCGCTCCCGTGAAGCGGCTCGATTCGCTCACGCGCGCCAATCGCGAGCTCGTGGAGGACACGCTGCGGGCGATGAGCATTACCTTCTCCTACCTCGACGGGGCCGCCACGGTCGATGCGTTCCTGAAGAGCGACGGCGAGCGCGCATACGCCTATCTCCTTTACTCGCGGCTCGGGGATCTGTACGTCGATAAGCAGCGCTACCAGGACGCCGCGGCCGCCTACCGCGCGTTCGTCGTGCGCGATCCGGCGAGCGATCATGCGCCGAACCTCGCGATGCAGGCGATCGAGGCGTACCGCAAGGGTGGCTTCACCGATCTCGTGCTGCAGGGCAAGCGCGAGTACGTGGAGCGCTACAGCTTCGGCACCGCGTTCTGGAACGGGCGCAGCCGCGCCGACTATCCCACGGTCGTCACGGAGCTCAAGACGAATCTGAAGGATCTCGCGACCTACTACCACGCGACCGCGCAAAGCTCCAAGCACATCGAGGACGATCAGCAGGCCGCGCACTGGTATCGGCTGTACCTCGAGTCCTTCCCCGACGATCCCGACGCTGCGGCGACCGACTACCTGCTCGCCGATACGCTCTTCGAGAGCCACGACTACGCGGCCGCGGCGAGCGAGTACGAGCACGCCGCCTACGGCTACCCGCGCAGCGCCCGGTCCGCCACGGCGGGCTACGCCGCGCTGGTTGCGTATCAGAAAGCCGAGAGCGGGCTCTCCGGAGCGGCCAAGACGGCGCTGCACGCGCGCGCGATCGATTCGGGCGTGCGCTTCGCGCAGACCTTCCCCGAGCATCCCGACAGCGGCGGCGTGCTCACCCGGGCGGCCGAGGACATCTTTGCCGCGCACGATCTGCCCCGCGCGGCGCAGGTCGCGCGGCTGGTGCTCGCGCACCGCCCGCCCGTCGATACCCCGAAGGCGCGTATCGCCTGGACGATCATCGGGCAGGCGAGCTTCGATCGCGGCGACTATACGGACGCGGAGCAGGCGTACACGGCGGCGCGCGCCACGGCGGTGGATCCGAAGATGCGCACCGACCTCACCAACCGCATTGCCGCTGCCGTGTACAAGCAAGGCGAGGCGAAGGAGAAATCCGGCGACTCGAGCGGAGCGGTCGATGACTTCCTGCGCGTGGCGAAAGTCGCGCCCGACTCCGATATCCGCGCGACGGCGCAGTACGACGCCGCCGCGCAGCTCATCACGCTCAAGCAGTGGGACCGCGCGATCGCCGTTCTCGAGGGCTATCGGCGCGACTTTCCGCACGATGCGCGCTCGGCGGAGGTAACGCGCAAGCTCGCCGTCGCCTACTCGGAGGCCGATCATCCGGCCGCCGCGGCGGTCGAGTTCGAGCGCATTGCCGCAACCGAGACCGAGCTCCGCGAGGTGCGCCGCGAGGCGCTCCTGCAGGCGGCGAATCTGTATGGCAAGGCGAGCGAGCCGGGTAAGATGACCGCCGCACTCGAGCGCTACGTGACCGCGTATCCCGATCCGCTTGGGGATGCGATGGAGGCGCGCGAGCGCCTCGCCACCGCAGCCGAGCGCGATCACGACGAGAGTGCGGCTCTGCGCTGGTTCCGCGAGATCGTCAGGGCGGATGCGCAGGCGGGCCCGGCGCGGACCGATCGCACGCGCTTTCTCGCCGCGAATGCCGAGCTCGCGCTCGCAGCGCCGGCGGATGCAACGTTCCGCAGTATCAAGCTCGTTCGTCCGCTCAAGCGCAGCCTGAGTGCGAAGAAAAAGGCGCTCGAGGCCGCGCTCGCCGCCTACAAGGCCGCGCTCGCCTACCACGTGGCCAACGTGACGACGGCGGCGACGTATCAGATGGCCGAGCTCTATCGAACGCTCGGCAAGGACGTGCTCGCCTCCGAGCGACCCAAGGGGCTCTCCAAGGATGAGCTCGAGCAGTACGAGACCCTGCTCGAGGATCAGGCGTATCCGTTCGAGGAGGAGGCGATCGCCCTGCATCAGGAGAATGCAGCCCGTGCCCGAGATGGGCTGTACGACGATTGGGTGAAGAAGAGCTACGCGGCGCTCGCCGAGCTCAATCCCGGGCGCTACGGCAAAACGGAGCAGACGCTCGATGTGGTCACGACGCTCAACTAGCCCGGTGGCGCCGCAAGGGCGAGGTTCGCTCGCGCTCGCAGTGCTGCTGCTCGCGGCCTGCGCGAGCACGCCGCACCGTCCGAGCCATCCGCCAGAGCAAGCCGCGCCGGTCGCCGCGGCCGCGAGCCCCGCTGCACCATCGCAGGGCGCCGGCGTCCCGGCGGCTTCCCCGACTCCGCCGCCTCCGCCACCTCCGCAGGCGGTCGCCGACTTTGGTCGCGCCGTCGCCGTGATGCGCGGTGGCAACGAGAGCGAAGCGGAGCTCGAGTTTCAGCAGCTCGCGCTCGAGTATCCGCGGTTCGCGGGCCCGGACATCAACCTCGGGATCCTCTACCGCAAGAGCGGACAGCTCGATCTGGCGGAGAAGGCCCTCCGGGATGCGGTGCAGCGCAATGCCGCAAGTGCCGTCGCATGGAACGAGCTCGGAGTGACGCTGCGGATGCAAGGACGATTTCACGACTCGGCCGATGCATACCGCAAGGCGATTGCCGCGGATGCAAACTTTGCCGCGGCGTACCGCAACCTGGGTGTGCTGCTCGATCTCTATCTCGGAGACGCTCCGGATGCGCTCGCGGCACTCGAGCGCTACAAACAGCTCTCGGGCGAGGATCGCCCGGTGAGCGGCTGGATTGCGGAGCTGCGCCACCGCGCGGCAAAGGCCGCGGCGCCGGAAGCCGCGCGGGGAGGCTGATCATGCGCAGTATGAACACGGCGATCGTTTCTGCGGGGCTCCTCGCTGCCTCGCTCGGCCTTTCGTGCGCGCTTGCGGCGCAGGAGACCGCAGCGCCCGTCCCCCCCACCGGGGCCGCGCCGCCCGCGGTGGCGCTCTCAGCTACGGCGGCGCCCTCGGCCGCGGCGGCGCCCGCATCCGCCACGCCCCCCGCGCCGGCGGCGCACGATGAGGCGACCGCGCCACCGAGAGCTGGAGCGCATCCGCAGGCCAAGGGGGGCAAGCCGAGCGATACGATCGAGCTCGACACGACGGATATCACGGGCAACCGCGAGCTGCCCAAGGTCATGTACATCGTGCCCTGGAAGCATTCCGACCTGGGCGATCTCACGGGCAAGCCGCTCAACAGCCTGGTCGATGAAGCGCTCCAACCGGTCGACCGCGACGTATTCAAGCGCGAAAACCGTTACTACGGCGCCGTGGCGGGCGCAGACGGCGCGCCGCCCACCGCGGCGCCCTCCGCTGCGGCGCACAGCAGCGCGCACGGCGCCGGCGGCGGCCAGGCTCCCGCCGCTCGGGATGAGAGATAGATCCTGGCTTTTTGGCCATATGTCATTCAGTTTTCCTCGTCGGGTCGCAATCTTGGGTATCGGTTGGAACGGGGCCGCGCAGAGGCTGCGGCGGTATGCGGCTGCGAGCCATCGAAAGTGGCCTCGGGCCATGTGAGGAGAGTGGTCGATGAATTTCTGGCACATGATCGTCAGGTTCTTCCAGGGCGGCGGAATCATGATGTTTCCGATCGCCATCGTGTTCGTGCTGGGGCTGTGCATCGCGATCGAGCGCTACCTGTATCTGCAGCTGGTCGCCGTGCGCAATCGCAAGCTCTGGAACGAGATCGTTCCGATGCTCTCGCAGGGCAACTTTCGCCAGGTCGTGCAGGTCACCTCGAAGTCGCCCTCGGCGATCGGGCACATCCTCAACTACGGGCTCGCGCGCATCCAAGGCGCGCAGCGCCGCGACGACATCGAGAAGGCGATGGAGGAGAGCCTGATGGAGGTGGTCCCGCGGCTCGAGAAGCGCACCCACTATCTCGCGACGTTTGCGAATCTCGCGACGCTCCTCGGGCTTCTCGGCACCGTCATCGGACTCATCAACGCATTCGCCGCCGTCGCCACGGTCAATCCGGCCGAGAAGGCGAACCTGCTCTCGGCGAGCATCTCGGTCGCGATGAACTGCACCGCCTTCGGCCTGATGACCGCGGTGCCGATTCTGTTCACCCACGCCTGGCTGCAGACAAAGACGACCGAGCTCATCGATAGCCTGGAGATGGCCTCCGTGAAGTTTCTGAACGCGATCACCGAGCGGCGGCCGCAGGCGCCGGCTCCGGCAGCGGCCTGAAGTTCCCCGCTGCCGAAGGCTGAGCGATGCGCCGCTCGTACGAAATAAAGAAGCTCGCGCGCCGTCGACGGCGGCCGGCGGAGCTGCTGCTCGTGCCGATGATCGACATCTTCACCGTGCTCGTCACGTTCCTCCTCATGACGGCGGTGTTCTCGCGCACGGTCGTGCTGCAGCTCAATCTCCCGGCGAGCGAAACGCAGTTCCGCGAGCCGCCTCCGGGGCTGCAGCTCGAGGTGGTGGTCCGCAAGGACCTGATCCAGGTGGCCGACCGCAACAGCGGTCCGCTCGCGACCATGCCGAACACGGCGCAGGGCTACGACTTCGACGCGCTGACCGCGTACCTGAAGCGCGTGAAGGCCAAGTTTCCCGACAAGACGGACGCGACCGTGCTGCTCGAGCCGAATATCTCCTACGACACGCTGGTGCAGGTCATGGATCACGTGCGGGTGTTCGAAGTGCCCACCGGGTTCGGCACGAGTCAGGCCGAGCTCTTCCCCGACATCTCGATCGGAGATGCTCCGACATGATGTCGAGTCGCGCGCGCCGCATGGCCGAGCACCATATGCGGCACAAGGCGAACGCCGAGCTCAACCTGATTCCGCTCATCGACATTCTCTCGGTGATGGTCTCGTTTCTGCTCGTCTACTCGAGTGAGGTGGAGATCATCCAGAACAGCAAGGGGATCGAGATTCCGCAGTCGATCTCCGAGACCGCGCCGCACCGCTCCGTGGTGATCATGATCACGAAGACCGACCTCTTCGTGCAGGGCGAGCGGATCGCATCGGTGAGCGAGCTGCGCGGCGAGCCGGGCGCGATCATCGCCCCGCTGCGCGATGCGTTGAAGCGCCCGCTGCTCGTCGGCCGGGAGGTGAGCGAGCAGGATCTCGCCGATCGCGAGATCACGATCATGGCCGACAAGTCGCTGCCGTACGAAGTGCTGAAGAAGGTGATGACCACCTGCACCGACGCCGACTACGGGCGGATTTCCCTCGCCGTGATGCAGAAGGACCTGCCCGTGCCCCCGGGCCGGTTCCACGCCGCCTAGCCCTCACCGCCATGCTCGCGCCGTACTACCGTGACTTCGAGCTGCCCTGGGAGGTCGATCCCGAGGAGCAGAACCGCTTCCGCGGGATCCTGCGGGTGGGACTCATTGCGCTCGCCCTGCTTACGCTCCTGTTCATGCTGGTGCCGACTCCGCAGGTGAAACGCAACGAGGTCCAGGTGCCCGAGCGGCTCGCGCGCGTGATGATCGAGCAGCAGAAGGTGAAGCCGCCGCCACCGCCGGTGCCGAAGGTGCAGGAGAAGCCGCGTCCCATTCCGAAGGCGATCCCCATTCCGCAGTTCAACCGCACCGCTCAGGCGCGGCGCAAGGCGGAGAAATCCGGGCTGCTCAAATTTCAGGACGAGCTCGCCGACCTGCGCGAAGCGACGAATCTCGATGAGGGCCAGACCCGCAATCTCACGGGGACGGTCGGCGCGGACTCGCACGCCGAGCGCTCGCTCATCACGGCGAAGATCGGTGCGGGGAGCGGCGGGATCACTTCGGCGAACATGAGCCGCGGATTCGGCACGGGGGCCGGAGCGCTCGAGGGCCACGAGACCACGACGGTGAGCTCGATGATTGCCCGCTCGGGTCTCGACAGTCGCCCCGCCGCGCGCAGCGGACCCGGCGGCAAGGCCGCACGCAGTCGCGAGGAAATCGAGCTCGTATTCGACCGCAACAAGGGTGCGATCTACGCCCTCTACAGCCGCGCGCTGCGCGAGCGGCCCGAGCTGCAGGGGAAACTCGTCCTCGAGTTCACGATCGCTCCATCGGGAGACGTGACCATGTGCCGCGTGGTCTCGAGCGATCTCAACGATCCGGAGCTCGAGGAGAAGATCATCTCGCGCGTGCGGCTGTTCCGCTTCGAGCCGAAGGACGTGGCGCCGATCACCACCACCAAACCGATCGATTTCTTCCCCGCCTGACGAGGCGCGCCATGAACCTGCAGTCGGAGATCGACTATTTCACCGAGCTCAGGCTCATCGACAAGGCGCGCCTGCTCAATCTGTTCCTGCACGAGCTCGCCGAGGAGGCGCGCGGCACGTACGGTCCGGGCAACGAGCAGGTGCACGATGCGGGACACCTGCGCTTCACGAACGAGCTCGTGCACAGACTCACACGCGTGATCGAGCAGCTGATGGCCGAGGATGCGGCGCGTCCGGCCGACGATGTGCTGCTGCGCATGCTGCTTTCCCCGCGCGCCGACAAGACCGCCGAGCGGCTGGTCATGAATGCCTACCGCCGCGCGATCCAGGGCTTCGAGAGCTTCGATACCACTGTACTGATGAGCACCTGAGGCGCGCAACGCCGGTCACCGGGCGCGGCGCCGCGCCCGGTGA
>DATKPY010000023.1:0-14170 GCA_035523875.1 Steroidobacteraceae bacterium | reverse complement strand
TGGCTATCCGGCAGGCCGAGGCGCTGAGCGCGGTCGGATTGGCGTAGGAGGCGCCCATATTCCATGTCATCCCGGAGAGCCGCCCCCGGGACCGACCGAAGGTCGGCCCGAGGACAGGCTACGCGGACTCATCCGGGATCTCCTTGTTGCTGGCGGCGCTGGGGAGATCCCGGCTCTCCGCTACGCTGCGGCCGGGATGACAATTGAGAGGAGCGGGTGGGTCAGTTCAAGGCCCTCTACTCGTTCGAGATCGTGATCTCCTTGGCGGTGATGAACTCGAGCAGCGCCGGCTGGCCGCGTTCGGTGGCGGCGATGCCGCGCTTCAAGGCCGCGACGATCTCACCCGGCTCGGTGACGCGTTCGCCGTAGCCGCCGAAGGCCTTGGCCATGTCGGCGTAGTTTCCCGAGATGTCGGTGGACCCGTACTTGGCCTGGCTCACCGGCATGATCGGGATCTCGATCGCCATCGAGAAGTTGTTGAACAGGATCGAGAGGATCGGGATGCGCTCGCGCACCGCGGTCTCGAAGTCCATGCCGGTGAAGCCGATCGCGGCGTCGCCCCAGACATTGACGCAGAGCTTCTGCGGGTGCACGAGCTTCGCACCCATCGCGAGCCCGAGCCCGTAGCCCAACTGCGTGGTCTTGCCCCAGCCGATATAGGTGAGCGGGTGCGTCGTGCGCCAGAACGGGGAGAGCTGATCGCGGGGACTGCCGGCATCGTGCGTGATGATCGTCTCGGCGACGTTCACCGTGTGCTGCAGGTCCCACAGGACGCGATAAGGGGTGAGCGGCCTCTCATCCGAGGTGAGGAGCGGCATCCACTCGCGCAACCACGCACCGCGCACCGTCGCGATTTCCGCGGCGACTTGCGTGCTGTCGCGGCGCGCCGCGACTTTGCGCCGGCATGCCTCGAGGAGCGCGCGCAGCGTCAGGCGGGCATCCCCGATCAGTGCGTGTCGGGCAATGACGCATTTATTCAGGTCGAGAGGATCGAGCGTGGCGTGGATGATCGTCTTGCCGCGCGGAATGGGCACGCCGAAGGCGGTCTCGGAGAAGCTGCAGCCGATCCCGAAGATCACGTCCGCCCGCTCGAGGAAATGCGTGACGGTGCGCGGGTACGCGGCGCCACCGGAGCCGAGCGCGAGAGGATGGGTCTCATCGAAGCTGCTCTTGCCGGGAAGGCTCGTGCAGACCGGGATCGCGAGGTGCTCGGCAAGCTCGGCGAGCTCCCCATACGCCTCCGCCCAGTGCACGCCCTGGCCCGCGTAGATGATCGGCCGCTCGGCCGCGATCAAGAGGTCGGCCACCTTCGCGACATCCTCCGGATCGGGTCCGGAGCGTGTCGTCATGACCGGGGTGTACTCGAGCGGCTCGGGAACCTCGTCCGCGAAGGCATCGTGCGGAATCTCGACCACCACCGGCTGCGGCCGGCCGTTACGCAGCTGCGTGAAGGCGCGCCGGAAGATGTTCGGCACCTCCGCGCCGATCGTCACCGGCTCGACGTGCTTGGCGACCCCGGCCATCTGCACGGTCGAATTGAAATTGTGCGGCACGTACGCGAGCCGCCGCGCGTAGCCCTGCGGCAGCACCAGCACCGGCACCGACTCTCCGTACGCCTGTGCGACCCCGCCGTAGGCGTTCTCGGCGCCCGGTCCGTGCTGCATGCAAAACACGCCCATGCGCCGGCCGCGGGTGAGGCGCGAGACGGCATCGGCCATGTGCAGCCCGGTGCGCTCCTGGCGCACGATGACGGGGCGGATGTCCGCGATCGCGGCCGCCTCGAGCAGGCGGTTGCGCGGGTAGCCGAACAGGACGTGAACGCCCTCGCGACGGAGGATCTCCGCAATGGCGGCATCGGTCTTCAATTTCGCTTGCTCCCGGGCACTGCGGCACCGTCGTTGAACTCCTCTGCGCGCAGCTCCTTGAATGCGGGCACGGTCAGAAACTCCTCGAAGTCCGCCGCCGTGGACAGCCGCTGGAACAACTGCACCGCCTCGGCAAACCGGCCGCGGTCGTACGCCTCCGCGCCGACCTCGCCGCGCACGCGGGCCATCTCCTCGCCGATCAGCCGCTCGAGCAGGGCAGGGGTTGCGCGGGTGCCGTCGGCGAGCGCGATGCCGTAATGCACCCACTGCCATACCTGCGCGCGGCTGATCTCGGCCGTGGCGGCATCCTCCATCAGATTGTAGAGGGGCACCGCGCCCTTGCCGCGCAGCCACGCCTCGATGTACTGGATGCCGACGCGGATGTTGAGGCGCAGTCCGTCCTCGGTGCGCGTTCCGGCGTGCACCTCGAGCAGCTCGTGCTGGCCGACGCTCACATCCTCGCGTAGCCGCGCGAGCTGATTGGCTTGAGGCATCAGCCGGTCGAAGACCTCTTGGGCGACGGGAACCAGGTCCGGATGCGCGACCCAGGTGCCGTCGTGTCCGTCGGTCGCCTCGCGCTCCTTGTCGGCCCGCACCCGCTCGAGCGCCGCGGCATTCGCCTGCGGGTCGCGCCGATTGGGAATCTGCGCGGCCATGCCGCCCATCGCGAAGGCGCCACGGCGATGGCAGGTCTTGATCAGGAGCAGCGAGTACGCGCGCAGGAACGCCTTGCCCATCACGACCTGGGAACGATCGGGCAGCACGTACGCCGGATTCGCGCGCAGCTTCTTGATGAACGAGAACATGTAGTCCCAGCGCCCACAGTTGAGCCCGACGATGTGCTCGCGCAGCTCGTAGAGGATCTCGTCCATCTCGAAGGCGGCCGGAAGGGTCTCGATCAGCACGGTGGCCTTGATCGTGCCGGCGGGGAGCCCGAGCCGCTCCTCGCTGAAGCGAAACACGCTCTCCCACAGCCGCGCTTCCTGGTGACTCTCGAGCTTCGGCAGATAAAAATACGGGCCGGTGCCGCGCGCGAGCTGGGCGCGCACGTTGTGGAAGAAATAGAGCCCGAAATCGAACAGGCTTCCCGAAAGCGGCGCACCGTCGACCGTCACGCCGGGCTCCGGCAGATGCCAGCCCCGCGGGCGCACCAGCAGCACCGCGGGCTTCGGACCGAGCGCATACGGCTTGCCGCTTCCGGGGTCGCGGTACTCGAGCGTCGCGTGCCAGCGGTCGAGGAGATTCACCTGGCCTTCGAGGTTGTTGGCCCAGGTGGGCGAGTTCGCATCCTCGAAGTCCGCCATGAAGACCTTGGCGCCCGAATTGAGCGCATTGATGATCATCTTGCGGTCGACGGGACCGGTGATCTCCACGCGCCGATCGAGCAGATCCGCCGGGATGCTGCCGATACGCCAATCTCCCGCGCGCACCTCGCGCGTCTCGCGCAGGAAGTCGGGCAACTCGCCGGCGTCGTAGCGTGCCTGGCGCGCGCTGCGCGCGTGCAGCAGCTGCGAGCGCCGTGGCTCGAAGCGCCGATGCAGGGCGGCCACGAACTCGAGCGCCGCGGGAGTGAGAATCTCCTCGTGGCGCGGACCGAGCGGGTAGCGCAGCGCCACTCCGGCGGGGATGTGCGGTGGTGTCAAGTTACCGGCTGGAACGGTGGACATGAGCTCCCTCCATTTCCGATCCATCAATAATCCACATGAACTATGCCTTGCAACGTCACAAACGGACAGCTGTATGAAGACACAGCATCTTCAGTGCGCTGGAAAAGATGCCTGCTCGAGTGAATCCGGGGCGGCGGCTCGCTCGAGAATGCGACCTTCATGCCGCTTGATGAACAGCATGGCGATGAGCGTCACGAGGGCGCAGCCGAGCATGAAGTAGGCCGGTCCGGCGGCGGATCCGGTTGCCGCGACCAGCACGGTCGCGATGAGGGGCGCCGTGCCGCTGAATAAGGAAAATGCGAGATTGAAGGAGACGGCGACGCCGGTGAAGCGAATCCGCGTGGGAAAGAGGTCGGCCACGATGCCCGCCATGGGCCCATTGCAGAGCGAGGCGGCGAGGCCCGCGCCGATGAACAGCGGAATGAGCCGCACGGTGTGAGCCGCTGCGGCATCGAAAAAAGGGATGCAGAGGACCGCGAGCAGCAGCGATCCGGTGCCGAGGATCCAGCGTCGGGGGATCCGATCGCTCAGCCACGCGCAGCCGAGGAGCCCGAAGGACAGCACGAGGAGCCCGATGTTCTGCGCCTCGATGCCCTCGAGGTAGCTGTGATGCATCACGCGCTGCATGAACGTCGGCATCGCAAACAGCAGCCCATTGAAGCCCGCGGTCGCGACCATCGCGCCGACCGCGAACACGGTTGCCGCAGGCGCCGTTCGCGCGAGCTCCAGAAAGGGGTGCTTCGAGGTCGTGTGGCGCAGGCGCTTGAACTCCTCCGTCTCCGAGAGCGACAGCCGCAGCCAGAAGCTCATGAGGCCGAGGAGGCCGCCCAGGATGAAGCCGATGCGCCATCCCCAGTGGGCGACCTGCGCAGGCTCGAGCAGCTTCACCACAGCGAAGCCGACGGCCGAGGCTAATGCGACGCCGGTGTTCACGCAGAAGAAAATGAAGCCCGCGGAGAACCCCGCCCGCTGAGGCGCGGTCTCGACGACGTAGGTGATCGCCCCGGGAAGCTCCCCGCCGAGCGAGAATCCCTGGATGAGCCTCAGGGCCACGACGGCCGCGGTGGCCGCGCTCCCCCATTGCGCGTAACCGGGGAGCAGTCCGAGCGCAAGCGTGGCCGAGGACATGATCAGGATCGAGAAGATGAAAACCCGGCGCCGTCCGTACTTGTCGCCGAAATGGCTGAAAATGACACCGCCCACGAGCCGCGGCACGTAACCGAGCGCGAATACCGAATACGACAGCATCAGGCCGATGAGGGGACTCTTGGCCGGCGCGAAGAACGCATCGCCGATGTACTGCGCAAAGGTGCTGTAGATGACGAAATCGTAGAATTCGAGCGCCCCGCCCAAGCTCGAGAGCACGATGACGCGCCATTGCGAGCGCGCGATGCCCGTGCCGCTCCCGGCGGTTGGCTGGCCCGTCATCCGTTCGATCCCCTGTGCGCTCGATGCGCGCCGCTGTCGAAGCGAGCGGCGCATGTTAGCGGAAGACGCCGCGCGAGGGAGCCCCGCCGCGACGGGAGCGAGTGTCCCATGACATATGCCGCGCCGCGAGGCGGCACGATCGCCGTGGCGCCGGGAATGCACTTGAGAGTGCAAGCTTGGCCACTCACAACGGCCGCGTTGACCGGGTGGAGCGCATATGCTACCCGTGACCATCGAACCGCCTGAAAAGTGAGCCGTTATCGGCTCAGGCGGGCAAGAGGGGCGATGTCGGGCCGCAGGCACTTCCTGAAGACTCTCGTTGGCGGAGCCGCGGGCGCGGTGGTGCCGTATCTGCTTGCGGGCGAGGCGCGCGCCCGGCCGTCACCGCCTGCGCTTGGCGTCGAGCGCCTGAGCGACAACCTGTTCGTGATCCGCGGCGCCGGCGGCAACGTGGTCGCGCTCACCGCACCCGGTGGCGTGCTCTTGGTCGACAGCGGATCGCAGCCGCGCACGCGCGCGCTACTGCGCACGGTGGCCGCGCTCCCCGGCGCAGGTCCGCTCCACACGGTCTTCAACACCCATTGGCACTGGGATCACACGGGCGGCAACGAGCTCGTGCGCAGGGCGGGCGCGACCGTGATCGCGCACGAGAACACGCGCCTGTGGCTCGGGGAGACGATCTGGGAGGAGTGGCAGAACCGCACCTACCCGCCCCGTCCGCGCGAGGCTTGGCCCACCCAGACGTTCTACACCTCCGGCACGATGACCTTCGGGGGTGAGCCGATCGAGTACGGGTACCTTCCGCAGGCGCACACCGACGGTGACCTGTACGTGTACTTCCGCCGCCAGAACGTGCTCGCCGCCGGCTGCATCGTCTCCGTCGGCCGCTATCCGGTCCTCGACTACTGCACCGGTGGATGGATCGGCGGCATGGCGGATGCGACCGAGAAGCTGGTCGCGATGAGCGATGAGAAGACGCGCATCGTGCCCGGCCTGGGGCCGGTCCAGACGCGCAGCGACGTGGCCGCCGAGCAGGCGATGCTCGCAACACTCAAGGACGATCTCTGGCAGCTCATGCGCAAGGGCTACGGTGCCGACGACATGCTCGCGGCCGGCGCGACGCGCACGTTCGATCCGCAGTGGGGCGATCCGACGCAGTTCGTGCAGAGCGTGTACCGCGGCCTTTACGCCCACGTCCGCGAGATGCGGGGGGTCGTTTAGTGACTCGCCATCCGGTCCTGATCCTCGCCGCCGCGCTTCTCGCCTTTGGCACGGGCAGCTCCGCGGCTCGCGCGGGCGTCTCCAGCGGGGCGGGCTCCTCCGTGCCGAGCCCAGCGGTCGTCCAGCCGCTGCCGGCCGGTGCCGCAACCGATGCCGGCGCCAAGAAGTACTGGGGCATGCTCGGGCACTACTGCGAGAAATGCCACAACGTGACCGACTGGATGGGCGGGGTCGCCTTCGAGACCATGCACCCCGAAGACATCCCGAGCGACGCCAAGGTTTGGGAGGAAGCCGTGCGCAAGCTGGGCGGGCGCATGATGCCGCCGCCCGGACAGAAACAGCCGCCGCAGGCGACCATCGATGCATTCGTCTCGTGGATGGAGGGTCACCTCGATGCGGCGGCGGCGGCGCACCCGGACCCGGGCTACGTCACGCTGCACCGGCTCAATCGCACCGAGTACGCACGCTCGGTGCACGAGCTGCTCGGGGTGGACGTGGATGTCTCGACGCTCCTGCCCAAGGAGACCAAGAGCGACGATTTCGACAACATCGCCGATGTGCTCAAGGTCTCCCCGACTTTCCTCGATCAGTACATCTCGGCGGCGCGCACCGTGGCCGATCTCGCCGTCGGCAATCCGCACGCGGGGAAGGCCATCGCCATCTACCGCGCGGGCAAGCAGGACCAGGCCTTCCACATCGAGGGGCTGCCGCTCGGTACGCGCGGCGGCATGGTGGTCGAGCACGACTTTCCCGCTGACGGCGAGTACGACTTCGACATCAACGTCTTCACGGGCGTGGGCTACATCGTCGGTCTCGATCAGCCGCACCGCGTCGTGCTCACCATCGACGATCAAAAAGTCTTCGAGCGCTCGGTGGGCGGCGCGAAGGACCTCAAGGAGGCCGATCAGCAGCCCATCGAGTCGACCAAGGATCTGCGATCGCGCTTTCAGCACATCCGCGTCCACGTTCCCGCAGGCGTGCACACGATCGCGGCGACGTTCGTGGCGCGCACCTACGCGGAATCCGACGAGGACCTCTTCCCCTTCGACGTGCGCGGCGGCGAGGACCGCATCCCGCGCATCGGCGGCCTGCAGATCACGGGGCCCTACAACCCAAGCGGCATCGGGGAGACGGCGAGCCGGCAGAAGATCTTCATCTGCTATCCCTCGACCGCGAGCGAGGAGCTGCCGTGCGCGCGGCGCATCGTGGCGAAGCTTGCGCGCGAGGCCTACCGCCGCCCCGTGACGGACGCCGATCTGGCCGCGCCGCTGCGCTTCTTTGCGGTCGGGCGCGAGGGCAAGACCTTCGATGCGGGCATCGAGAACGCGATCGTCGCGATCCTGTGCAGCCCGAAATTCCTCTTCCGCTCGGAGTTCGACTCGCCGCTCCTCAAGGCGGGCGGCATCTACCGCGTGAGCGATCTCGATCTCGCCTCGCGGCTGTCGTTCTTTCTCTGGAGCGAGGGTCCGGATGACGAGCTCATCACACTCGCCGCGCACAACGAGCTCCACGACCGCGCGGTGCTCGAGCGCGAGGTGCGGCGCATGCTCGCGGACCCGCGCGCCGAGTCGCTCGTCACGAACTTCGCCTTCCAGTGGCTCGAAGTCGACAGCATGGACAAGATCGAGGCGGATCCGTTCGAGTATCCCTCGTTCGACGAGGACCTGCGCTCCGCCTACCGCGAGGAGATGCGACTGTTCCTGGGGAGCGTCCTCCTCAAGGACCTCGACGTGCGCAAGCTCATGACGGCCGATTGGACGTATGTGAACGAGCGCCTCGCGCTCGAGTACGGTATCCCGAACGTCCGCGGCGCGCAGTTCCGGCGCGTGGCACTCAGCGACTCGCGTCGCTGGGGCCTGCTTGGCAAGGGCGCGATCCTGATGGGCACCTCCTACGCCAACCGCACGGCGCCGGTGCTGCGTGGCGCATGGGTGCTCGATGTCGTCACCGGGACGCCGCCGCATGCCCCGCCGCCCGCCGTTCCCGCGCTCAAGGAAAACGTTCCCGGCGCGCGGCAGCTCACGATCCGCGAGCGCATGGTCATGCACCGGCAGCAGCCGTCCTGTAACGCTTGCCACGGCATTATGGATCCGATCGGCCTGTCGCTCGAGAACTTCGATGCCATGGGCGGCTGGCAGATGAAGGATCGCGATGCGGGTCTGCCGATCGATGCGTCTGGCAACATGGCCGACGGCACCAAAGTCGACGGCCCGGACGATCTGCGCCGGGCGCTCATGCGCAATCCCGACCGCTTTCTCGAAACGATCACCGAGAAGCTCATGACGTACGCGCTCGGCCGCCGTCTCGACTACCACGACTACCCGACGGTGCGCGAGATCGTGCACAGCGCCGCGCAGGACGACGACCGCTTCTCCGCGTTCGTCCTCGGCATCGTCGAGAGCCCGCAGTTCGAGGAGAAGCACATTCCCGGCGGCACCGGCCAGGGCGAGCCGGGCCTGATGACCACTCAGGCCACGAATCTGCACTGAGGCTCGTGCGCGAGAGAGTTTAAGGAGCGCCGCGATGTTCATCACGAAGAAGTATCTTTCGCGCCGGACGGTGCTGCGTGGGGTGGGTGCCTCGGTCGGCCTCCCGCTTCTCGATGCGATGATTCCGGCGGGCACCGCGCTTGCCAAGACCGCCGCGGCGCCGAAGATGAAACTCGCGTTCATCTACTTTCCGCACGGGGCGATCATGCTGCCGGGGAACGATCAGTGGACGCCGAACGGCCTCGGCCGCGAGTTCGAGCTCTCCCCGATCTTGAAGCCGCTCGAGGCCTACAAGAAGAATCTGATCGTCATCAGCAACCTCGGTAACAAGCCGGCCGAGAGCGCCGCGGTCCATGCCATCGTTCCGGGCACCTGGCTCTCCTGCGTGCACCCGCGCGAGAGCCAGGATCCGTACGGCGGCGTCACGATCGATCAGATTGCGGCTCAGCACATCGGCCAGGACACCCCGCTCCCCTCGCTCGAGGTGAAGACCGAAGGCTCCGGCGGCGGCGGCTCCTGCGACCGCGCCTACGGCTGCAGCTATTCGGGCACGATCGCGTTCCGCACACCGACGATGCCGCTGCCGATGGAATACAACCCACGCACGCTCTTCCAGCGGCTCTTCGGCCGCGGCGACACGCCCGAGGAGCGCAAGGCGCTGCAGACCCAGTACGACAGCATTCTCGACATGGTCTCGGACGATGCCGCAACGCTGCGCGCCGAGCTCGGGCCGGCGGATCGCACGGTGCTGAGCGATTACATGGAGAGCGTGCGCGAGATCGAGCGGCGCACGCAGAAGATGGAAAAGCAGGACTTCTCGAAGCTCAAGCTCCCGCCGGTGCCGATCGGCATTCCCGATCGCTTTCCGGAGGAGCAGGGCCTGATCTTCGACATGATCGCGCTCTCGTTCCAGGCGAACCTCACCCGCATTGCGACGATGATGATGGCGGCGGAGGTGAGCAACATGACCTATCCGTTCATCGGAGTTCCGGACGCGTTCCACCCCGTCTCGCACCACCAGGGCGATCCGGTGAAGATCGGCAAGCTCGTGAAGATCCAGACGTATCACTCGCGCAAGCTCGCGGAGTTCCTCAAGCGCCTCGCGAGCACGCCCGACGGTGACGGCTCGATCCTGGATCACGCGATCGTCGTCTACGGCAGCAACATGAGCAACAGCAATGCGCACAATCAGTACCCGCTGCCGACCGCGATCCTGGGCGGGGCTTGCGGCAAGCTGAAGGGCGGACAGCACCTCCAGTACGCCGAGCACACCCCGATCGCGAACGTCTGGCTCACGCTCCTCGACCGCGCCGGCGTTCCGGTCGAGAAGGTCGGGGACAGCAACGCCATGCTGACGGAGATCTGATAGAGATGTTCGCGCACAGCCGTCGGTTCCGCTTCGCCGCGCTCGCGCTTGCGGCCTGCGCAGTCGCGCATGCGGACGGGACGGCACACGGCGGCGCAGTGAGTGTCGCGAGCGGACCGATTCCGGTCGTGCGGCTCGATGCGACGCCCGCGCTCGTGCGCGCGGCCGAGAGCGAGCAGATCGCAGAGGCGCTCAAGCTCATCGCGCAGGGCGCTCCGGTGAACGCGCGCGCGCCGGATGGCAGCACCGCGCTCCTGTGGGCGGTCTACTACGATGAGACCGCCCTCATCGACCGGCTCCTCCGGGCGCACGCGGATGTGCGCATCGCGAATGAGTTTGGCGCGAGCCCGATGTCGCAGGCCGCGCTGATCGCCGACACCGCCGTGATCAAGCAGCTGCTTGCGGCGGGCGCCAACGTCGATTCTCCGAATGCCGATGGGCAAACGGCGCTGATGGTGCTTGCGCGCACGAGCAACACCGATGCGGCCCGGCTCCTCATCCGGCACGGCGCGGACGTGAATGCCCGCGAGCGCTGGCGCGGACAGACGGCGCTCATGTGGGCGGCCGCCCGCAGTGAGCCCGCGATGGTGCGGCTGCTGCTGCGCTACCACGCCGATCCGAACGTGCGCTCGGAGTACGACACCGACCAGCGTCAGGTGACGGCCGAGCCGCGCGTGCAGGCGCGCCCGACGGGCGGCTTCACGCCGCTCATCTACGCGGCGCGCCAAGGCTGCCTCGAATGCGCCAAGGCGCTCGTCGAGGGCGGCGCGCGGATCGACATGACCGATCCGGACGGCGAGACACCGCTTCTCATGGCGACTCAGAACTTCCACTTCGATCTCGCCGCATACCTGCTCAAGAAGGGCGCAAACCCGAACCAGTGGGACTGGTGGGGCCGCACGCCGCTGTGGGCCGCGGTGGACTTGAATACGCTCCCGTACGGCGGGCGCGCGGACCACATCTCGCTCGACGGCACGACGAGCCTCGACATGATCCGTCTGCTCCTCGATGCCGGCGCCAACCCGAATGTGCAGCTCAAGCTGTTCCCGCCCTACCGCTCGCTCGGTGCGGACCGCGGCGGGGATGGCATGCTCACGACCGGTGCGACGCCGCTGCTGCGTGCAGCGCGGGCGGGCGACACGGGAGCCATCCGGCTGCTGCTCGCGCACGGGGCGAACGTGACGCTGCCGAACCGCTTCGGCGCCACCCCGCTCATGGCCGCCGCCGGAATCGGCGCCACGGACGTCGATACCCGCGGCAAGTACAAGACTCAGGCCGAGGCCGTGGCCTCGATCGATCTGCTGCTCGGGGCGGGCGCCGATGTGAATGCGCCCGATATCAGAGGCGACACCGCGCTCCTGGGCGCGGCATCCTGGGGCTGGAACGACGTGGTGCGCGATCTCGTCGCGCATCACGCCGATCTCAACTGGAAGGACGCGCGCGGCAAGACCGCTGTCGATGCGGCGCTCGGCCGGGCTATCATTCACGGGCGCGGGACACCCGCCGTGCACGAGGACACCGCGAGCTTGTTGAAGCAGCTGATGGCGCAGAACCTTCCGCTTGGGAATCGCGCCCCGGCCTTGGCAAACCGTAACCCCTGATCCATGGAGAGTGAATCGCAGACGGCGACCCCGCCGATCGGGGGAGGGAGCAGCGCGGGCGCGAGCGCCTCCGCATTCGCCGCGGCGCGTGCTGCCGATGAACGGCGACTGGTGTGGGATTTACCGCTGCGCGCCTTTCACTGGCTGTTCGCGGCAAGCATCCTCGCCTCGTGGGCAACGGCGGAAGCCGGCTTCAACTGGATGCAGTGGCACATCCGCTTGGGCTACTGGATGATGGGCCTGCTCGTCTTCCGCATTCTGTGGGGATTCGTCGGGCCGCGCCACGCGCGCTTCGCGAGCTTCCTGGCAGGACCGAAGCGGACGTGGCGCTATGCCCGCGGGCTTGCTGGCCTCGAGGAGGCGGTGCACAGCGTCGGTCACAATCCGCTCGGTGGCCTCATGGTCGTCGTGATGCTGCTGCTCGTCGCATTCCAGGTCTCAACGGGCCTGTTCGCTACCGACGAGATCGCGTGGACCGGCCCATACAACTCGGCCGTGAGCAGTGCCACCGCGAAGCTCCTCACGAGCCTCCATCACAAGAACTTCAATCTCATCTGGGCCGCGATCGCGCTGCACGTCGCCGCGATTGCCTATTACACGTTCATCAAGAAGCAGCATCTCGTGCCGGCGATGCTGACCGGTCGGAAGCCGGCCGAGGCGGTACCGCACGGTGAGGCGATCACGAGCTCCGAGCTGTGGAAGGCGGCGATCGTGATCGCCGTGGCGGGCGGTGTCGTCTACGCGGTGCTTGCCGCCGCACCGCACGTGCCGGTGACCGCGGACCCCTACAACTTCTGAGTGGATGCCCAATGCGCACGGGGCGCGCTTCGCCTTGACCGGCAGAGCGCGCCCCGCTGCGATCGATCAGGGCTTAAGGCTATTTCTCGCGGAACTCGTCATGGCATGCGCCGCATGCCTTGCCGACCGCTCCCGCGGCGCGCAGGGTCGCACCCTTGTCGCCCGTCTTCGCCGCCGCCTCGAGATTGACGGCAGCCTCGTGCAGGTCCATCGCCTTCTGCTGGAAGTCCGCCATGTTCGTCCAGATGCCCGCACGCGCCTTCGTCTGCACGTTGAACTTGCTCGTGTCGAACTTGAACACGTCCGGGATCATCGATGCGGTGAACTGCACGCGCTGCGCGGCAAGCGCCGCTGCGGCGGCATCGAATGGGGCGCCCCGCAGCATCGCGCCGACGGGTCCGAACGCAAATGCCTGCACGTCGAACAGGCCCCTCCGGACCTTCACGGCGTTCTCGGCGCGCTGTTCCGCAGTCGGCGGCCCGTTCTGTGCAATACCGACGGAGACCACCGCGACCGAGCAGATCACCGCCGCCAACCCGAACTTGCAAACCCGGTTCATCTTCTTGATCCCCCTGTGAGCTTGGGCAAAGTGCTGCAAGTGTAGCAGAGCCGCTGCGCGCTGCGCGCGGTTCAAGGCCGCGGGCGCCCGTCAGACGGCGCGCGCCTGGCCGTTCAGATGCGTGACGACGTGCGGTGGCGTGAGAATCTCGCGGTCCCAGTACGGGGTCTCGGGACCGAACATGCTCGCCAAGTAGTCGACGAAGGCACGCACCTTGACGGGGACCAGCCTGCGGCCCGAATAAACGGCGTAAATCGCGACATCGGATGCACCGCCGTAGGCGGGCATGACACGCTTCAGGATTCCACGCTTGAGCTCCGAGCTCACATCCCACGTGGAGCGAAAGCCGATCCCGAGCCCGCTCACCACGGCCTCGCGCACCACTTCGCTCGAGTTGGTCTGCAGCACGCTCTGAGGCTTGAAGCTGATCGGACCCTCCGGGCCTTCCAGACGCCAGGTGATCTGGGGCCCGGCGGAGAGCAGGCGGTGGTGCTGCAGCTCGGCGAGATCGTGCGGCTCACCGTGCTGGGCCAGGTATTCCGGGGCGGCGCACAGCACGCGCCGGTTCGCTGCGAGGCGCCGCGCGACGAGGCTCGAATCCGGGAGCGTCCCGATGCGCACCGCCAGATCGAAGCTCCCGGCGACCAGGTCGACGTACTCGTCGTTCAAGTCCACGAGCAGCCGCAGCTCCGGGTACAGGTCGATGAAGGACTTCAGACGCGGCGCGACGTGCAAGCGGCCGAATGCCGTGGGCAGCGATACCTTGAGCAGGCCGCGCGGCCGCTCGGAGTCGACGGCGGCGAAGTTCTCCGCATCCTCGACGGCCGCAAGCACGTTGAGCACGCGCTCGTAGAAGCTCTGGCCGATATCGGTCGGTGTGACGCGGCGAGTGGTCCGCTGGAGGAGGCGCACGCCGAGCCGATCTTCCAGGCGCGTCACGCGTTTGGAGATCATGGCGGGAGAGGAGTGCATCTCGCGGGCGGCGGCAGAGAGGCTCCCTGCCTTGATCACGCGCGCAAAAATCTCGTAGTCGAGCAGATCGGTGGTCTTTTCCCCCGCATCGCGCATCGCCGGATCGTGAACGCGACGGCGACGGTGCGCACGAGCTTTGTTACGGGTGGCATCCGGGGCGCGATGACCCGCACTTCCCGAGGGCCGAAAGGCGGATTGCGACCG
>DATKPY010000022.1:0-44885 GCA_035523875.1 Steroidobacteraceae bacterium | reverse complement strand
TTCGAGCACCGAGCGGGGATAGAGGGGCCAGGTATCGATGAGCAAGGCGGAAGCGGCGAGTACCGCGACGATCAGGTACATCGAGACGAAGCCGAGCAGTCCTTTCAACCGGTATCGCGCCACGAATCAGTGCACAGTCGGCGAATGTCACGGGCGGAATGGCGAGCGCGCGCTCGAATGCGGCCACTTTAACGCTGCTTTCCACGGGAGGCGAGCAGGGGCGCCTTGGGCACGCGACGTGCACGCGACGTGCGGCGTGTCCAGCACTCACCGTTGCCGCTTGGCTCGGATGATTCGCGACCGCCTCATCAACCCCCTCGTTCCGTGTTCCTACGATGCCCGGGGCCGGACTCGAACCGGCACGGGGTCTCCCCCAAGGGATTTTCTTACCCGCTACAGCTTTCGCTGCTGTCCCGAAGGGATCGAGCCCTGCGGCCCGCTCATTCCGAGACATTTGGGGTCTGGACTTTACCTTTGCCGTGCGGCGACCGACCGGTCGCAGTTTAGGCAGGGGCCGTCAAGTCTCTACACTTTCCGCGACGCGACGGCGTCAAGGCTTAGCTCGGTATTGCAGGCGCAATTGCGCTTCTGTTCCACCGACTTTGACCCCATTCACGCCAGGGGTTTCCCGACCTGGGTGCTCAATGGCTCAAGTCCCTTGCGTCTACCGATTTCGCCACCCGGGCAAATGGGTGCGCCTGCGGATTCTACAGAAGTCGAGGTGGGACGGGTGTGACATAAGGAGCAGTGCTTATGGCGCTAAGCCACTGAATTGGAGAGAATAACTTGTTTTCCGGGACCGGGGCATGGTGTGCTCCGCAGCCCGAATCCACGGGCGCAGAAAACGCCGGAGTCCATGTCCGAACTATCCTTGCGGGCCGAGAATCTACATCTGTGGCGCGGCGAACGGCACGTGCTGCGGGGCGTCGCGCTCGAGGTCACCGGCGGAGAGGTGCTGCAGGTGACAGGCACCAACGGCGCCGGAAAGACGACCTTGCTGCGCGC
The DNA here is from genome assembly GCA_035523875.1 of Steroidobacteraceae bacterium. Taxonomy (GTDB): domain Bacteria; phylum Pseudomonadota; class Gammaproteobacteria; order Steroidobacterales; family Steroidobacteraceae; genus JASHUC01. Next base: position 43,880 of record DATKPY010000022.1, on the reverse strand, counting down.
GCTTTGCGGCCTCATGCATCCCGAGGAGGGGCGTGTGGTCTGGGGCGGCCGGGATGTGCGGGACGACCTGGCGACCTTTCACGGCGCCTTGATCTATCTGGGTCACGAGCCACCATTGAAGGCGGATCTCACGGCGTGCGAGAACCTCAAGTACTGGGTCGGGCTGCGGCGGCGGATTACGGTGACGCGGATCGCGAGCGCCCTCGAGTCCGTGGGCATTCCAGGGCTTGCCGAACGCCTGGTGCGCACGCTCTCCGCGGGTCAGAAGCGCCGCGTCGCCCTCGCCGGGCTGGTTCTGCTCGCCGTTCCGCTATGGCTGCTCGACGAGCCGACGACGAATCTCGATTCGGAGGGCCAGCGTCTGGTCGGCCGGCTGATCGAGGAGCACACGGGCGGCGGTGGCCTCACCGTCGCCGCGGTCCACCACGAGCTCGCAGTGAGTCCGCAGCGCCTGCGCCGACTCGAGCTCGCGCGCGCATGAGCGTCACCGCAATCACGGTTGCTGGGCACGAGGATGCACCTTCCGCCTTCACGGTGGCGCGGCTTGCGCTCGCGCGCGACCTCACGCTCGCCTACCGCAAGCGCGAACAGCTCATCCAGCCGCTCGCGTTCTTCGCGATCGTGACCACGCTCTTTCCGCTTGCGATTACGCCGGAACTCTCCGGCCTCCGGCCGATTGCGGCCGGAGTGCTGTGGGTGGCGGCGCTCCTGTCCGCGCTCCTCGCGCTCGAGTTCCTGTTCCGCGACGATTCGCACGACGGCACCCTCGAGCAGTACGCGCTCTCGGGCCGCTCGCTCACGTGGCTGCTGTTTGCGAAGACCGCTGCCCACTGGGCGCTCACCGGTGTACCTCTCGCGCTCGTCGCTCCGCTCGCCGCCGCAGCGCTTGGCGCACCGATCAGCGCGGCGCCCGGAATCGTGGTGTCGATCGCGATCGGCACCGTCGCGCTGAGTCTCATCGGAGCCATCGGGGCGGCGCTCACGCTCGGCGTCAAGCGGAGCGGTGCGCTGCTGTCGCTCCTCACGCTGCCGCTTTCCGTGCCGATTGTCATCTTCGGCGCACGTGCGACGGAGCTCGCGCTCAAGGGCGAGAGCTACGCGGCGCCGGTCGAGCTCCTCGCGGCCATTGCCGTTCTCGGCCTGACGCTCGCGCCGCTCGCAGCCGCGGCGGCGGTGCGCATCAGCCTGGAGTAGTCTTCGCCTCATGACTTGGACCTGGTTTCATCGCTTGGCCTCGCCGCCGCACGTCTACCGTCTGGCGCAGAAGCTCACGCCGTGGTTCGCGTGGCCCGCGGGCATACTCATTCTTGCGGCGCTGTACGACGGACTGGTGCTCGCGCCGCCCGACTATCAACAGGGCGACGGATTCCGCATCCTCTACGTACACGCTCCGAGCGCGTACATGTCGGTGCTCGTGTACATGACGATGGCGACGGCTGCCGCAGTCGGGCTCATCTGGCGCATGAAGGTGGCGCACGCGGTGGCCGCGAGCTGCGCGCCGGTCGGGGCGTCGTTCACCGCAACGGCGCTTCTCACCGGGATGCTCTGGGGGCGCCCCATGTGGGGTACCTACTGGGAGTGGGACCCGCGGCTCACCTCGGAATTGCTACTCTTCTTTATCTACCTTGGCTATATGGGGCTGCGCTCGGCCTTCGACGATGTGCAGCGCGCCGACCGCGCTAGTGCCGTCCTGGCGGTCGTTGGTGCCGTGGACGTGCCGATCATTCATTATTCGGTTGTGTGGTGGAACTCCTTGCATCAACCTGCATCCCTGTTGAGGTTCGGCAAGCCCACGATCTTCATTTCCATGCTCATCCCGTTGCTCATGATGTTTCTGGGATTTACGCTCCTGTTTGCGGCGCTGCTCCTGACCCGTCTCCGCGGCGAGATCCTGCGGCGGGAGCGCACCGCGAGCTGGATCGAGCAGGCGGTGACCTCGTGACGCTGTCGTCATTTCTGCGCATGGGGGGCTATGCTCGGTTCCTCTGGCCCGCGTACGGGATTACGTTTGCGGTGGTCATCCTCAACATCGTGTGGGCGCGACGGCTGATCGCACGGGCGCGCACCGAGGCGCTGCGCCGCCTCGCGGTCCACGGAGAAAGCTCATGACGCCCCGTCGGCGCCGCATGCTCCTCGTCTTCGGAATCCTCATCGGGGTGAGCATCTCCGGCGCGCTCGCTTTGACCGCGTTCAGGCAGAACGTGACGTTCTTTTTCGTCCCGTCGCAAGTGGCGGCGCGAGCAGTGCCGATTGGAGAGCATTTCCGCCTTGGCGGCATGGTCGAGAAGGGCAGCGTGCACCGACAGCCGGGGAGCATGGAGGTGCGCTTCACCGTCACCGATTTCAAGCACGAGGTGCCGGTCACCTACACGGGCGTCCTGCCCGACCTCTTTCGCGAGGGTCAGGGCGTCGTCGCGCACGGTCACCTGAATGAGAACGGCGTCTTCGTCGCCGACGAAGTGCTCGCCAAGCACGACGAGAAGTACATGCCCCCGGCGGTCGCGAAGGCGCTTGGACGGGAACCCGGTGCGGGAGCCTCCGCACCCGCAGCCGATCGCGCGCCGGTGCTGCCGTCATCCCCGGCCGCGCCGCGGACCGTACCGGAGCCGCCGCAAGCCTCGACGCGCTCTTAAGGAGGATTCTGATGCTTCCCGAGCTCGGTCAATTCGCGCTGATCCTCGCGATGCTGCTTGCGCTGCTGCAGGCGTTTTTCGGCATCGCAGGACCTGCGCTCGGGCGTGATCGGTGGGTCGCGGCGACCGTCCCGGCGGTCGCCGGTCAGCTCGTCATGGTCGCGACGGCCGTAGGCTGTCTCATGATGTCGTTCGTCAATTTCGACTTCTCGGTGCGCTACGTCGCGGAGAACTCGAACACGGCGCTGCCGCTCTTCTATCGGATCGCCGGCATGTGGGGCGCCCATGAGGGATCGCTCCTGCTGTGGATCTTCCTGCTCGCCGCCTGGACCGCCGCGGTGACCGTGGGCACCGCGCGGCTTCCCCCGCGCTTCACGGCGCGCGTGCTCGGGGTGCTCGGGGCGATCAGCTTCGGCTTTCTCCTGTTCACGCTCGTCACCTCCAATCCCTTCCTGCGGCTCGAGCCGCCGGCGCCTGACGGCATCGATCTCAATCCGCTGTTGCAGGATCCGGGTCTGGCAACGCACCCACCGGTGCTCTACACGGGATACGTCGGCCTCGCCGTCGCGTTCGCTTTCGCGTGCGCCGCGATGCTGGAAGGGCGGACCGACCAGAGCTGGGCCCGCTGGGCGCGTCCCTGGGCGACCGCGGCCTGGGCCTTTCTCACCTGCGGCATCACGCTCGGTGCCTGGTGGTCGTACTACACGCTCGGCTGGGGCGGATATTGGGCCTGGGACCCGGTGGAGAACGCATCCTTCATGCCGTGGCTGGTCGGCACCGCGCTCATCCACTCCCTCGCGGTCACCGACAAGCGGGGACTGTTCAAGAGCTGGACGCTGCTGCTCGCCATTCTCGGTTTCTCGCTGAGCCTCATCGGCACCTTCCTGGTGCGCTCCGGGGTGACCGTCTCGGTGCATTCCTTCGCCGCCGATCCCACGCGCGGCACGGCCATTCTCATCTTTCTGGCGATCGCGATCGGCAGCGCGCTCACGCTGTATGCGTGGCGTGCGCCCCTGCTCAAGTCGAACGCCGGGTTCGAGCTCACCGCGCGCGAATCGTTCCTGCTGTTCAACAACGTGCTGCTCGTGATCGCCGCGGCCACGGTATTTGGCGGCACGATCGCGCCCCTCATCGCCGGGGCGCTCGGACAGGGCGCGCTCTCGGTCGGTGCGCCGTACTTCCGTCCGACGTTCCTGCTGCCGATCCTGCCGCTGCTCTCGCTGCTCGCGATCGGAATCCACGCGCACTGGAAGCGCGGGCAGCTCTCCCAGAGTCGCCGCACGATTCTCGCGACGCTGCTCATCGCGTGCGCCATAGCGCTCGCGGTGGTGATCGGCGCGTTCTCCGGGAAGCACATCCTCGCCGTGGTCGGGGTCGGCCTCGGAGCGTGGATCATTCTCTCCTCGCTCGCAGATCCAATCGATCGCTGGCGGCGCCGGCTCACGCTCTCGCGCAGCGTCCTCGGCATGACGATCGCGCACGTCGGGCTCGGTGTGATCGTCATCGCGCTCACGCTCGTCGAGTCCTACACCGTCGAGCGCGACATCGCACTCGGCAATGGCGAGAGCGCACGGGTCGGAGCCTACGACTTCCGGCTCGTTGGCACCCGCTCGCTCGACGGACCGAACTACAGCGCGGTGCGCGCGGAGGTCACCGTATCGCGCAACGGTCGACTCGTGACGGTGCTGCATCCCGAGAAGCGCGATTACTGGGTGCGGCGCCAGGTGGGCACCGTGGCGGGCATCAAGAACGAGTACGGAACGGACGTGTTCGTCGCGCTCGGCGATGATCTCGGCGCGGGCCGCTGGAGCATGCGCGCGCAGATTCGCCCGATGGTGCTGCTCCTGTGGCTCGGACCGATGATCATGGCTCTCGGGGGATTCTGCGCGGTATCGGATCGGCGCTACCGCCTCGTGTACGGCGCGGCCGGGGCGCTCGAGTCCGAGGCCGCGCAAGCGGGCCCGAAGGAGCGCACGGCGTGAGCTCGCTCCCCCATCCCACCAAGTTCGTCATCCCGCTCGCGACCTTCGTGTTGATCGCGGTGGTGCTTGCGATCGGGGTCAAGCATTCCCCGGATGTGGGCGTCATTCACTCCCCGCTCATCGGAAAGCCGGCGCCGTCCTGGGAGCTTCCCGAGCTCGATACGCACCGCACGTTCGGCTCGAAAGATCTGCGGGGCCACTGGTACGTGCTCAACGTGTGGGGCACCTGGTGCGATACCTGCCGCCTCGAGCATCGCGAGCTTCTCGCCATCGGGCAGCGCAGTGCGGTACCGATCATCGGCATCGATTGGCGCGACGACGACGCGCAGGCGGACGCGTATCTCTCCCAGCTCGGCAACCCCTACCGCACGGTCACCACCGATCACGACGGCCGCGTCGCGATCGATTGGGGCGTCTACGGGGCGCCCGAGACGTTTCTCGTGAATCCGGACGGGGTCGTCGTGTACAAGCAGATCGGCGAGATGACCGACCAAGTCTGGCGGAAGGAGTTCCTCTCGCGCTTGCCGCGCGCGCTCGCGGAGCGCACCTCGTGACCCGCGCGCGCCTGCTCAGCCTGTGCGCACTCGCGCTCGCCCTGGCGCTGCTCTCGGGTACCCGCATCGCCCACGCGGTCGATCCCAACCAGCTCGCCGACCCGAAGCTCGAGGCCCGTTACCAGACGCTCATCCACCAACTGCGCTGCGTGCAGTGTCAGAACGAGACGCTCGCCGACTCCGAGGTGGAGGTGGCCGGTGAGCTGCGCGCGGAGATCCGCGGCATGCTGCTCGCGGGCAAGACCGACGATCAGATCCGCGACTACCTGGTCTCGCGCTACACCGAGTTCATCCTTTTCAAGCCCGAATACTCCGCGCGCAATGCGTGGCTGTGGCTCTCCCCGCTGGTGCTCCTCGGCATCGGCGTCATCGTCGCGCTGCGCGTCATCCGCGCGCGCGCCGCGCTCGTCGCGGGCGACGACGAGCCGCTCGAGGATGAGCTCGCGGCGGTGCCGCCTCCGGAGCAGGCCGCCGGTGGAGCTCCGCAGGCATCGGGACGCGAGAGCGCGCGCCACGCATGATCACGTTCATCATCCTCGCCGCGGCGCTCACCCTGGCGGTCTGCGCGGCGATCACCTTCCCGCTGCTGCGTCGCGATGCCGGTAGCGGCCGCGCGCTCGGTACCGCCCTTGGCGTTGCAGCGCTGCTCGCCGTGGGTGCGACCTCGCTCTATCTGACGCTCAGCAACTGGTCGTGGTCGAAGGCCGCCGCGGCGGAGGACTCGCCTCAGGCGATGGTCGCGAATCTCGCGCGCCGGCTACAGCACGATCCATCCGACCTCGAAGGATGGTTGATGCTCGGGCGGTCCTACATGGCGCTCGAGCAGACCGAGCTCGCGACGCTCGCCTTCCAGCGTGCCGACCGGCTCGCGGGCGGCAAGAGCGCGGAGGCCCTTCTCGGGCTCGCCGAGGCGCTCTCCGTCGATGACGAGTCGGAGCTCTCGGGCCGGGCGGGCCGTCTCATCGAGCAGGCCCTCGTCCTCGCGCCGCATTCCCCCAAAGCGCTGTTCCTCGGTGCCGCGGCGGCGCTGCACCGGAGCGACCTACCGCTCGCGCGCCAGCGATTCGCGGCGCTTCTCGCGCTCAATCCCCCGGAAAACGTGCGGCCGCTCATCGAACAGCAGATCAGCGCGATCGACCACGAGCTCGCAGGCGCGGCTGGAACGAGCGCGGCGACGGGGCAGACCCCTGCGGGATCGAGGGCATCTGCAGCCGCCACGCCGCTCGCTGCCGTGCGCGTCAAGGTTGCCTTGTCTCCGAGGCTACGGGGTGCAGCGACCGCGGGCGCGCCGCTCTTCGTTTTCGTGCGCGACCCCAAAGAGCCCGGTCCCCCGCTCGCTGTCAAGCGCCTCGAAACGCGCTTCCCACAGACCGTTGAGCTCACCGCGGCGGATTCCATGATCGCCGGTCACGGCATCGTTACGGGCGAGGACGTACAGGTGGTGGCGCGCATTGCGCGCTCCGGGAGCGCGGTTGCGCAAAAGGGTGATCCGTTCGGTGAGGCGGGTTATCGTGTAGGGCAGGCCGGCGTGGTCGATGTGGTGATCGACCGCCTCACGCCTTGAGGCGCGCTCGGCGGACCGGACGCCCGCAGCGCCCGATGCGCGTTGGCGCACCGATTTGCGCAGCGCGTTGAACGATCGGGCCCCTTCGCGAGTCCAATCGACTGCACTGGTCTCGCGCGTGCGCACGGCGGTCACGGACGGCATGCGTCTTGCTGGTTTGCCGCGAGACTCAATCGACTACGGAGGAAAGTGGTAATGGCACAAGGAAGGACTCAGGAAGGCCGCACTTCGAATCGCGGATTTGCGTCAATGGACTCGGAGCGTCAGCGCCAGATCGCCAGCATGGGCGGTAAGGCGGTGCCCGACTCCAAACGCAGCTTCTCGCAGAATCGCGAGCTCGCAGCGCAGGCCGGCCGCAAGGGCGGCCAGAGTGTTCCGGGCGAGAAGCGCAGCTTCTCGCAGAACCGCGCGCTCGCGGCGCAGGCCGGCCGCAAGGGCGGTCAAAGCGTCCCGGATGAGAAACGCAGCTTCTCGCAGAATCCGGGACTCGCCGCGGAGGCCGGCCGCAAGGGCGGGCAGGCGAGCCACGGCGGTGGCGGTGTGAGCGCCGACGGCGCCTCCGAGGAGCGCGCTTCCGGCGGCACCGAGCACTGATCCACCAGCGCCTGGGCTTCGCGGCGCTCGGCGCGGCAGCCGCTGCGCGCCGCCGCGGAGGCCGGGCCAATGGACTCCGGGACGAGCCGGAGTGCAAGGTTTCCCTGCCATTGCAGAAGTTTCAGGCCGAGCCTAACCGTGGGCGTTGCCGTTGGTTAGCACTTGGCTCAGCATCTGAGTCAGCACCTCGGGATCGATCGGCTTGACGAGATGCCGGTCGAAGCCCGCGCGGCGCGTTCGCTCCCTGTCGTCCTCCTGTCCCCGGCCGGTCAGCGCGAACACGAGCGCGGTATGTGCCCAGGACTGCTCGCGCAGCCGGCGCGCGGTCTCGTAGCCGTCGAGCCGGGGCATGCCGATGTCGAGGATCACCACCTGCGGCTTGAATTCCTCGGCGACCTCGAGCGCCTCGACGCCATCGCTCGCGGTGCGCACATCGTGTCCGTCCATTCCCAGCATGAGCGCGAGGCTTTGTGCGGCGTCGTAGTTGTCGTCGGCGACGAGGATTCGGGCCCGCGGCGTGCGCCTCGGGCGCGGCGCCGAGGCGGCCTCGGAGGCGTGCTGGCTGAGCCCGCTCTGACGCAGAGCGAGCCGCACCGTGAAGCAGCTGCCTTTGCCCGGTCCGGCGCTCGCCGCACAGACCGTGCCCCCGTGCAGCTCGACGAGGCGCCTGACGAGGGTGAGACCGACGCCGAGACCGTTGTGCGGCGAGGCCTGCGGCCACTGGTGCGCGGCGAAGAGGTGGAAGATCCGACCGAGCAGGGCCCCTTCGATGCCGATCCCGCTGTCGGCAACTGTCACGACCGCCTCGGGCCCCTCGCGCACGGTGCGGATCCGGATCTCGGCGTGGGGACTGCTGTACTTGGCCGCGTTATTGAGGAGGTTCGAGAACACCTGAGCGAGCCGCCTCGAATCCGCCTGCACGACGAGCCCGCTCGAGGCGAGCTCCAGCGTCACGTGCTGCTGCTTGCTCTCGAGCAGCGGCCGATTGGTCTCGATTGCGAGCTCGAGAATCCGCGCGAGCTCGACCGGCTCGCACCGCAGCTCGAGCTTTCCGCGCGTGACGCGCGTCACGTCCACCACATCGTCGATGAGGTGCACGAGATGCTTGAGCTGTCGCTCGATGATCGCGCGGGCCGCCGCTGCGGTCGCGTAATCCCCCTCGGCGATACGCATGATCTCGATGGCGCTGCGAATGGGTGCGAGGGGATTGCGCAGCTCGTGAGCGAGCGTCGCCAGGAACTCGTCCCGACGTTGATCCGCTTCCTCGAGCTCGGCGCGAGCCGCATCCCGCTCGGCCATGGCCGTCTCGAGCGCGCGGCGGACCTCGTCGCGCTCGGCGCAGGCACGCTCGAGCGGGTCGCCGCCGGATGATCCCTCGCAAGCGTCCTCGTGGGTACCCGCGCTCATCGCTCATTCCCTCGGTACGTCCCCCGGCCTCTCGCCTCGGGAAGCAAGAAGCGCGCCGGGATCCGCGCGAGCGCGAGGGCACAGCCCGCCTCAGTGCGTGGCGCCGGCGCCCTCGGGGTGATCGAGGCGCGTCGCGCCGTTCCACCCGCCTCCCCCGAGCGCCTGGAAGAGGGCGACGGTGTCCCCGTAGCGTGTGGCCTCGGCTTGAACGCGGGTGAGCACGGCCTCGCTGTAAGCGGCCTCCGCGCCGAGCAGTGTGAGATCGCTCACGTAGCCCACCTCCATCTGCTTGCGTGTGAGATCGAGGGTGACCTTGGCCGCTTTTTCCGCTTGCACGTCCGCCGCGAGGGCATCGGCATCGGCGAGCGCGGCGTGCAGCGAGTCGGCCACATTCTGATACGCGGCGATCACGGTCGTGCGGTACTGCGCGGCCGCCTCCTGGAGCGCGCGCTCGGCCGCGCGCTTCTGGTGGAGCAGCGTTCCGCCGTGAAATACGGGCTGCGATACGCTGCCGATCAGATCCCAGAAGGGGCCACCGTGCCGGAACATCCAGTCAAAGGCGCTTGCGGCGCCGCCGTCGGCGGCGCTGATCGAGAACTGCGGCAGCATCGCGGCGAGGGCGACGCCCACCTGCGCGTTCGCAGCGTGCAGCTGCGCCTCGGCGGCGCGGATGTCGGGACGCTGTCTGACGAGCCGCGCGGGAACGCTGAGCGGAATCTCGCTCGGCAAGGTAAGCGCATCGAGCGCGAAGGTCGCAGGCAACGGCTCGTTCGGGAGGCGCCCGGCGAGAGCGCGCAGCAAATCGCGCGTCTGCCCGAGCTGCTTGCGAAGCGGCGGCAGCCACGCGCGCGCCTGCGCGAGGCTTGTCTCCTGGGCGGCCACGTCGAGCCGCATCGCGTAGCCCAGCCGAAACTGATTGCGAAGGATGCGCAGCGACTGCTCCTCATCGGCGACGATGCGCTCGACGGCGCTGATCTCTGCGCGCACCTCCGCCTCCTGGATCGCGGCGGCGACCACGTTCGCGGCGAGCGTGAGATAAGTCGCCTCGAGCTCGTAGCGCGCGACTTCGGCCTGCGCGCTGAGCGATTCGACTTGGCGGCGATTGGCGCCGAAGACATCCGGCACGTAGCCCACGGTGATCTGCGCCGTGTGAAAACCATAGATGAGCGGCTCGTTGTAGGGCGGGAGCGGCGACTGTACGGCAGACAGGTTCGTGCCGTTGCCCTGGAATCCCGGAGCGCTGGTTCCCACCAGGTTGCCCGGAAGCTGCTGGCGCTCGAACTGGTAGCTCGCATCGAGCGTCGGGAAGAAGTAGCCGCGCTGCGCGGCCACCAGCTCCTGCGCCTGGCGCAGTGCCGCCTGGGCCGAGGCGATCGAGGGATTCGCATTGAACGCCTGCGCGATGAGCGCATCGAGCGCGGGCGAGCCGAACAGGCGCCACCATGCAGCAGGCACATCGCGTCCGAGCGCAAAGTGCTGCGCCTCCCCGCCGTGAACCGGCGCCGCCGCGCTCAGCTGGGGCAGCGCCTGCGGGGCATACCCCGCGGCTGCCGGCGCACTCGGCGGATGCCAGCGCGGCCCCACCGCGCAGCCGCTCGCCGCGGCGAGCGCGACGCACGCAGCCACCAGCGTTCGGGATAAGCGCCTCCCGCCCGGGGTTCGATCATTCACGGGAGAATTCTCCCGAGCGTGCACTCGGCAGGGAACTGTCACAAATGACAGTAGCCGCTCCGCCACTCCGCGCGCATCGTCGCCTCGCTCGACGTGGGAGGCGGTCAATGGGGCGTGCGGTGGTGTCCCTCGTTCATCGGTGGTTCTGGTCGCATCGGCTGCCGCTCGCCGGCGCGGCCGCAACGCTCGCAGCGTTGACCGCGGTCGCTGGCCTGCACCACAGTGCGCACGCGAGCGCTGAGCCCGAACGCGCGGTCACCGGTGCAGCGCGCGCAGTCGATGCCGACAGCGTCGAGCTCGGCGCCTCGCAGCTCACCGAGATCAGCGTTGCGCCGGCGGAGGTGCGAGCCTTCCCGATCGAAAAGTCCGCCGTCGGCAGTATCGATTTCGACGAGGACCTCGCCACGCAGGTCTTCCCACCCTACCCGGGACGCATCGTCGGACTCTACGCCCGCATCGGCGATCGCGTGACCAGGGGTCGTACGCTCTTCACGATCGAGAGCCCGGATCTGATCCAGGCCGAGTCGACACTGATCGCCGCGGCGGGCGTGCTCGATCTGACCGATCGAGCGCTCGCGCGTGCGCGCGAGCTCTATCGCGTGCAGGGGATTGCGCAGAAGGATCTGCAGCAGGCGGCCTCGGACCAGCAGACCGCGGAGGCCTCCCTCGAGGCCGCACGCAACGCGGTGGCGGTGTTCGGAAAATCCGCCGAGGAGATCGACCGGATGGTGCGCACGCGAAAGGTCGACCCGCTCCTGATCGTGCGCAGCCCGTTGCGCGGTCGGGTCACCGCACGCAGCGCGAGCCCGGGCGATTTCGTTGCGCCCGGTGCGCAGCCCGCCCCGTTTGCGGTGGCCGACGTATCGCACGTGTGGATGGTGGCGAACGTCGCCGAGGCGGACATGCCCGCGATTCGCGTCGGCGAGCCGATCGAGGCGCATCTGCTCGCCTACCCGGGGCGCATGTTTCGCGGAGTGATCTCGACTGTGGGCGCAACCGTCGATCCGCAGACGCACCGGGGCACCGTCCGCGCAACGCTCGAGGATCCCCGCCGCGAGCTCCTGCCGGGCATGTTCGTCTCGCTCTCGATCGAAACGGGAGCCCCGGTGACCGCCGTGGCGTTGCCCCTCGATGGCGTGGTGCGCGAGGGCGACGGCACGATGACCGTCTGGACCACCACCGACCGGCGGCGCTTCACCAAGCGTGTGGTGCGGGTGGGCCTCGAGCAGGACGGCTATGACCAGATTCTCGAGGGACTCGCCGCGGGCGAGCTCGTCGTCACGCGCGGCGCGGTGTTTCTCGACAACATCCTCACGGGTGGCTTGAGCTGAGGGGCTGAGCGCGTGCTGAAGAGCCTCGTCGCCTTCGCGCTGTCGCGGCGCGCGATCGTGCTGCTCGCGCTCGCAGCCTTCACCGTGGCGGGCCTGGTCGCCTTCGCCAAGCTCAACATCGAGGCCTATCCGGATCCGGCGCCGGTGATCCTCGAGGTCACCGCGCAGGCGCCGGGCCTCTCGGCCGAGGAGATGGAGCGCTACTACACGATCCCGATCGAGATCGGTCTGTATCCGACGCCGGGGATCGCCAACATCCGTTCGACTTCCTTCTACGGTCTGTCGTTCGTGCGCGTCACGTTCAAATACGGCGTCGACTATCACTTCGCCTACACCCAGGCGGCGCTCAGCCTGCAGCAGAACGTGACCCTCCCGGGCAACCAGGTGCCGACCATTCAGCAATCGAGCCTCGTAGGCGAGATCTACCGTTACCAGATCGTCGGGCCGAAGCATTTCGGACTCACCAATCTGCGCACCGTTCAGGATTGGATCGTCGCGCGGCGGCTCGCGACGATCCCGGGTGTGGTGCAGATCAACAGCTGGGGAGGCACGACCAAGGAGTTCGATGTCGACGCCGACCTCGAGAAGCTTCAGGCCTACAACGTCACGATCCCGCAGCTCATCGCCGCCCTGGGCAATGCCAATGTCAACGTCGGTGGCCGCGAGATCGATGTGGGACAGCAGTCGGTCAACATCCGCGGCATCGGTCTCATCGACGACGGCGGCGCGGACGATCTCACCAAGGGCGTGAACGTGAGCGATATCGAGAACGTCGTGCTCGCGCAGTCGAACGGAACGCCCGTGCTCGTGAAGGACGTCGCACGCTGCACCGTGGGTTACATGCCGCGGCTCGGGATCGCGGGCCGCGACCACGAGGACGATGTGGTCGCGGCAATCGTCGTGATGGGTCGGACTTACCATACCAACGAGGTATTGCCGCGCATCGAGGCCGAGGTGCAGAGCATGAACCGCGACGGCTCGCTCCCGGCCGGCGTGCGCATCGTTCCGTTCTACGACCGCGGCTCGCTCATGCGCGTCACCACGCACACGGTGCTGCACAATCTCGTGTTCGGGTGTTTGCTCGTGTTCCTGATCCAGTGGCTGTTCCTCGGGAATCTGCGCAGTGCCGTGATCGTCGGGGTGACGATCCCCTTCGCACTGTTCTTCGCGGTCATTCTGATGGTGGTGCGCGGTGAGGACGCCAACCTGCTGTCGGTCGGCGCCGTGGACTTCGGCATCATCATCGAGGCGGCGGTGATCGTCGTCGAGAACATCTTTCGGAATCTCCAGGCGGGCGAGACCGTGAGGCGCTCGCTTCTCCAGGAGCTTGCGGCCGGGCATTTTGGCGCCGATCCGACGCGCAGCGGCGGCACCTCCGCTCCCGGCTGGACGGACCGTCTGCGTCTGTTTCTCGGCAGCGTCGTGCAGGTCGATCGGGCCGTGTTCTTCTCCACCGCGATCACGGTCGCGGCCTTCCTGCCGCTGTTCACCATGCAGGGCGTCGAAGGGCAGATCTTCGGACCCATGGCGCGCACCTACGGCTACGCGCTCGCCGGAGCGTTACTCGCCACCTTCACGGTCGTGCCCGCCCTCGGAGCGGTGCTCCTCCCCGAGCACCTCGAGGAGGCCGAGACGCACCTGGTGCGCTGGTTGCGCGCCGCTTACTCCCCGGTGCTGCACTTTGCGGTCGAGCGCCGCGCCGCGCTGATCGGCCTCGGAGCCGCGTTTCTCGCGCTCGCGGGAGTCCTGTCGATGTACCTCGGGAGCGAGTTCCTCCCGCACCTGGAGGAGGGCAACTTCTGGATCCGCGCCTCGATGCCCCAGACGATGTCGCTCGAGGCCGGTACGGCCGCCACGCGCCGCATGCGCGAGATTCTGCTGCGCCATCCGGAGGTGCTGACGGTCGTCTCCCAGCACGGCAGACCCGACAACGGGAGCGACGCCTCGGCGTTCTCCAACGTCGAGCTGTTCGCGCCGCTCGAGCCGTTCGACGAGTGGCCGCGCGGGCTCACCAAGCAGAAGCTCACCGCGGAGCTCGATTCCGAGCTGCGGGCCGCGTTGCCCGGCATCGATTTCAATTTCTCTCAGTACATCCAGGACAACGTCGAGGAGGCGCTCTCCGGAGTGAAGGGCGAGAATTCGGTGAAGATCCTCGGACCGAATCTGCTCGAGCTCGAGCGCATCGCCGGGGCGGTGCGCGATCAGATGGCGCAGGTCCGGGGCATCGTCGACTTGGGGGTGTTCTCGGTCCTCGGACAGCCGAACCTCGACATCAGGGTCGATCGGGTGCGGGCGGCTCGTTATGGGCTCAACGCGGGCGACGTGAACGCCGTGGTGCAGGCTGCGATCGGGGGTGCGGTCGCGACCACGGTGCTCGAGGGCGATCGGCAGTTCAATCTCGTGGTGCGGCTCGCGCCGCGGTACCGCTCCTCGATCGCCGCAATTCGCAACATTCCAGTCGCCTACACGACGAGCTCGGGCACGAACGCCTACGTGCCGCTCTACGCACTCGCGACCATCTCTCTCGACACCGGCGCCTCCTATATCTACCACGAGGCGACGCAGCGCTACATCCCGATCAAGTTCAGCGTGCGCGGACGCGACCTCGGCAGCACGGTGGCGGAGGCGCAGGCGCGCATCGCGCGCAACGTCGAGCTGCCCCGCGGCTACCGTATCCTCTGGTCCGGGGAATTCGAGGACCTAAAGCTTGCCGAGCAGCGGTTGCTGCTCGCGATACCGGTCGCGCTCACGATCATTCTCGTGCTCCTCTATACCCTGTTCAGCAACCTCACCGACAGCCTGTTCGCCCTTGCAGGCATTCCCTTCGCCGTCGCAGGCGGCGTGGTGGCGCTCGGGGTTTCCGGCCAACCGCTCAGCGTCTCGGCCGCGATCGGGTTCATCTCTCTATTCGGAGTGTCCGTCATGCACGGCATTCTCATGTTCACGTATTACAACGAGCTCAGGATGCAGGGCCTTGCGCCGGTCGCGGCGATGACGCAGGCGGCGGAGCGGCGCATGCGCCCACTGCTGATGACGGCGCTCGCGGCCTGCATCGGCCTGCTTCCGGCCGCGCTCTCGCATGGCATCGGAAGCGAGGTGCAGCGCCCGCTCGCGATCGTCGTGGTGGGCGGGATGCTGCTCGGACCGGTGATGCTGCTGATCGTGGTGCCTGCGCTGCGACTTGCGGTCATGGGGCGGCGCGATGTGCTCGCCCGGGAGTCACCGCCGCAGTGATGAGGCTCTCGAGGCGGAGTGCTCTGGCGGCGATCATCGGGGCGAGCGTGCTCCTCGCGGGTACGCAGGGATTCGCCCACGCAGCCCCTCCGGCGCCGCGCGCGGGCGCACCCGTCGCCTTGCGCGCGACGCATCGGAGTCTTGGGACTGCGCGCGCAAACGGCGCGACACCGCAGGGTGCGCGTGCGAGCCCGCGGCGGTTGTCACCGCGCTTGCACGCCGCCTCTGGGCCCCGCAATGCGCTCGGCGGACCTGCGGTGCGGGCGGGTGCTGCGCTCGGTGGCCCCATTGCGATGGGCCGCGCGCGCAGCGCCGCGGTCGCGGGCACTGGGCTTCGCGGGCGCCTCTGAGCGGGGCAGCGAATGGTCTTAAGGCTGGATCAGCCGCTCGGTCGTCGCGGTGACGACGGCCTGCGCGCGCGTGGCGACCCCGAGCTTGCTGCGCGCGTTCTCGATGTGAAAGTCCACCGTCCGTTTGGCGATCCCGAGGATCTGCGCGATCTCGGCGGAGGTCTTGCCGCGGGCCGCCCACGTGAGTGCTTCGAGCTCGCGAACGCGCAGTCCGACGGAGCGCGGCGGCAGCTCGGTGCGCGCGACGCGGGTGAGCCGCGCCGCGATGATCGCGACCAGGATCTCGAAATCGACGGGCTTGGCGACGTAGTCGTCGGCGCCGAGCCGCCAGCCCTTGAGCTCGTTGTCCCGGTCGGCGAGCGCCGTCAGGAACACGAACGGCATCTCCGCGAAGCGCGGTCCGTGCTCGGTCAGGCGCTCGAGCAGCTCGAACCCCGACATCACCGGCATGCTCACGTCCGCGAGCACCAGGTCCGGCGGGGATTGCATGATCGCGTGCAGACCCGCGCGACCGTCGTGAACGACACGTACCCCGTAGCCACGGTCGGTGAGCTCCTCGGCGATCAGCGCCGCGGTCTCACGGTCATCCTCGACACAGAGAATCCTCTTCATGACCGTCCCCGTCACGGCGCGCGCCGCGCGGCGGCGACGCGCTCTGGACACTCAACGGAGCGCCGAGTATACACGCCTCCATGAGACCGATTCGCTCGATCACCGCCCGATTGTCGCTCGTGTTTGTGTCGCTCCTGCTGCTCGTGATGCTCCTCGGAGCGTTCAGCCTGGGGAGCCTCACCTACTTCAACGGCGTCTCCTCACAGGTGGAGCAGCGCTGGCTCCCGAGCACGCGCGCGCTCGGCGACCTCAACAATTACACCTCGGACTTCCGCGCGGCGGAGGCGGCCGCGTTGCTCGCCGCGGGGCCCGATGAGCACGCGGCGCGCGAGTCGGAGATGGCCGAGCTCGATCGGCAGATCGCAAACGCCGAGAACGAGTACACGGCGATCCGGCACGATGAGGCCGAGCGCTCGCTCTACGCGGGGTTCGCCGCGGAGTGGCGCCGCTACCGCGGTCTCGTCGAGCAGGTGCGCTCGCTCTTCCGCAGCGGCGCGCGCGCGCAGGCGGTCGCACTCTACAACACCGCATCCAAGAAGGCTTACGACGCCGCGAGCGACACACTCGGCGCGCTCACCGACCGCAACGTCGCGAGCGCGCAGGAAGCGAGCGTGCGTGCCGACACGGCCTACGGTCAGGCGCGCTGGATCATCGTGATCACGATCGCGCTCGCCGCGCTCGCGGTGGCGGCGGCAACGAGCTACGTGAGCCGCTCGATCTCTGCGCCGCTGCGCGCGCTCGCGGGCCGCATGCATCGCCTCGCCGCCAACGAAACCCGCATTGCGATCGAGGGCACCGAGCGCAACGACGAGATCGGGGAGATGGCGCGCGCGGTCGTCGTGTTTCGCAATAACGCCGTCGAGCTCATGGCAAACCGCCGCGGTCTCGAGCAGCAGGCCACGATGCTCAAGGAGAAGCTCGCCGAGGAGCAGCGTCTCACCCTCCTGCAGCGCAACTTCGTCTCCATGGCTTCGCACGAGTTCCGCACGCCGCTCACGCTCGTCGATGCGCACGCGCAGCGCCTCATCGCGATGCGCGATCGCCTCGCCCCGGAGTCGCTCGCGGAGCGGGCGCGCAAGATTCGCGGCGCGGTGGTGCGCATGACGCACCTCATCCAGAATCTCATCGATTCCTCGCGCGTGATCGACGGGGAGGTCGCCCTCTACTTCCATCCCGCGAGCCTGGATCTAGCGCAGCTCCTGCGCGAGGTGTGCCGGCTGCAGCGCGAGATAGCCCCGTTCGCCGAGATCGTCGAGCGCTTCGCGCCGGCGCTACCGGTCACCACCTGGGGAGACCGCAACCTGCTGTTCCAGGTTTTCAGCAACCTGATCGGCAATGCGATCAAGTACTCCCCGACCGGTGGGGCGATCGAGGTGGCAATCGCGGCGGAGAGCTCCGCGGTTGCGCTCACCGTCGCGGATCACGGCATCGGCATTCCTGCGGAGGATCTCGGGCGCATCTTCGATCGCTACCATCGTGGCGGCAACGCCGCCGGTATCGTCGGCACGGGTGTGGGACTGTTCTTTGCGCGCACGGTCGTGGAGCTCCACCACGGCACGATCGGGGTCGAAAGCCGCGAGGGACAGGGATCGCGCTTCACCGTGCGGCTGCCTGCAAGCTCGCCTCTGCATGCGGCGCGGAGCGCGGCGGCGCTAGCAGCGGTTTGAGCGCTCCACCGGTGGGTGCAGCGGGCGCGCGGCGACTGCTAGGATAGGCCTCCGCGTTCAGGCCCGCAGCTCGGGTGGAGGGGAAGCGCGTGAAGGGTTCGCTCAAGATCCGCGCGCTCGCGGCGCTCGGCGCAGCGTCCATTGCCGCGGTACCGGCGGCACAACCGCACAGTGGAGCACGCGCGTGGGTGACACCGGCGCGTCTCGCGGATCCAGCGGCGGAGCCGCAGAACTGGCTCACGACCGGGCACGACTACGGCGACACGCGCTTCAGCGCGCTCGCGCTCATCGACGCGGCCAACGTGGGGCGGCTCGGGCTCGTCTGGTACCACGATCTCGATACGCATCGCGGGCAGGAGGCGACGCCGGTAGTCATCGACGGCGTCATGTACTCGACGAGTGCCTGGAGCAAGGTGCAGGCCTTCGACGCCGCGAGCGGACGACTCCTGTGGCAGTTCGATCCGAAGGTGCCCGGGCGCACCGCGATCCATGCGTGCTGCGACGTGGTCAATCGCGGCGTCGCGGTGTGGCGCGGCCGCGTATACCTGGGCACGCTCGACGGCCGCCTGATCGCGCTCGATGCGAGCAGCGGACGGCCCGTGTGGTCGGTGCGCACCACCGATCCTCGGCAGGCCTACACGATCACGGGTGCACCGCTCGCCGTCGCCGGACGCATCATCATCGGCAACGCGGGCGCGGAGTACGGCGTGCGCGGGTATGTGAGTGCCTACGACGCCGCGACGGGGCGGCTCATCTGGCGGTTCTACACCGTGCCTGGCGCTCCCGCGCAGGGCGGGGAAACCGCCGAGATGGCGCGTGCCGCCAAGAGCTGGACCGGGAGCTGGTGGCGCAGCGGCGGCGGCGGGACGGTCTGGAACTCCTTCTCCTACGATCCCAAGCTCGACCTTCTTTATTTCGGCACGAGCAATGTGCAGCCCTGGGCACGCGCCGCGGACACGGATGCGCTCCTCTGCGCCTCGATCGTCGCGGTCCACGCGGCGACCGGGCGTTACGCGTGGCACTATCAAACGACGCCCGGGGACATGTGGGATTACGACTCGACGCAGGGGCTCGCGCTCGCGACGCTCACGATCGGCGGCCGGTCCCGCAAGGTCATCATGCAGGCCGACAAGAACGGCTATTTCTACGTGCTCGATCGGGCAACGGGCGAGCTTCTATCGGCGGCGAACTTCGTGCCGGTCAACTGGGCGCGCGGCGTCGACCGGGAAACCGGTCGGCCGGTCGTAAATCCCGAGGCGCTCTATCCGCGCACCGGACGGGTGTGGGTCGGTGAGCCCGGCGCCTCGGGCGGGCACAACTGGCAGCCGATGAGCTTCAGCCCGCTCACGGGCCTCGTCTACATTCCCGCACAGGAGATGCCGTTCCCGTACCTCGCGGACCTCAAGTTCAAGCCCGAGCGCCTTGGAACGAACATGGGACTCGACCAGGCGGCGACGAGCCTGCCGCAGGACCCGAAGGTGAGGGCGCAGGCGCTCGCCGGGCTCAAGGGGTATCTGCTTGCATGGGATCCGGTGCGGCAGCGCGCGGCCTGGCGCGCAGCGCATCCGGGACCCTGGGACGGCGGGGTGCTCTCGAGCGCCGGCGGCCTCGTGTTCCAGGGCACTGCGGCCGGAGAATTCATCGCGTACCGAGCGAGCGATGGACGCAAGCTCTGGTCCTATCCGGTGGAGACCGGCGTAATCGCCGCGCCCATGACATTCGCCGTGGCCGGCAAGCAGTACGTGACCGTGCTTGCCGGGTGGGGCGGGGTCTTCCCGCTCGTGGCAGGCGCGCTCGCCTTCAAGTCGGGACATCTGCCCAACCGCAGCCGCGTGCTCACCTTTGCGCTCGGCGGCTCGGCGCGCTTGCCTCCTGGGAGCGTGCCGGTGACGAGCTTTCCGCCCCCGCCTACCGAGCACGTCGATGCGGGGCTCGCGGCTGCCGGCGCACAGGAGTACGCACGGCGCTGTAGCAGCTGCCACGGCGATGCGGCGGTCTCGGGGGGTCTGGTGCCCGATTTGCGCTTCAGTGCGGCGCTCTCCAATGCCGCGCTCTGGAAGGCCGTCGTCAATGACGGTGCGCTCGAATCGCACGGCATGGTCGGATTCGGCTCCGAGCTCGATCAAGCGGGCCAGGCGGCCGTTCGCGCCTATCTGGTCGCGCGCGCCCAGCAGAGCTACGCAGCGCTCGGCGCAGGCAGATAGATGGCTCGAGCCGCACTCCACCGTTCGCGACGCATCCTGGCGATTGATGTAGGCGGGACGCACGTGAAGGTGCTGGCGCGCGGGCAGTCCACCGCGCGCGAGGTGGCCTCGGGACTGGAGATGACCGCGCGCAAAATGGTGATGGCCGTCCGCGAGCTCGCCCGCGACTGGCCGTACGATGTCATCTCGATCGGTTATCCGGGCGTCGTCGTTCATGGGCGCCCGGTCGCCGAGCCGCACAATCTCGGCCCCGGTTGGGTAGGCTTCGATTTCGCGCGTGCGTTCGGCCGACCGGTGCGCATCGTCAACGACGCGGCCATGCAGGCGATCGGCGGCTACGAGGGTGGGCGCATGCTCTTCCTCGGTCTCGGCACCGGACTTGGCACGGCACTCATCCTCGACCACGTGGTCGAGGCGACCGAGCTTGCGCATCTGCCGTACAAGAAGGGACGCACCTATGAGGACTTTCTCGGCAAGCACGGCCTCAAGCGCCTCGGGCGCGGCAAATGGGAGCGCGCCGTGCACGATGTGACCGAGCGGCTGAGCGCCGCATTCGAGGTCGACTACGTCGTGATCGGCGGTGGCAACGCACACAGGCTCAAGCGCCTTCCGCCGCGCACGCGCTTGGGCTCCAACGCGGATGCATTCACGGGCGCCTTCCGGCTGTGGCTCGAAGCGGGTTGGTACACCGCCCAGGAGGGGCGGCGAGGCCGCATCCGTCGCCGCGCGCGCGGGTCGGGAGCGTGAGCGCAGTCGAGAAGCCGCTGCCTGCGCCTGCGGCTGCGCCGGGCGAGCCCGGTATCGCCCCGACCTGGTCGAGCAGCGCGAAACAGATGGTCGGCTGCGCGCTCGGTCCATCGCGCGTGTGGTTCACGATCGGCGGCGGGATCGTGAACGAGGTGTACTACCCGCGCGTCGACATTCCGCAGATCCGCGATCTCGGATTTCTGGTCGCAGACGGCAACGGATTTTGGGTCGAAGTGAAGCGGCTCGGCGACGCCGTCGTGACCGCCGCCGCCGACGGCGCACCGGCGGTGACCATCGTGCACCGTCACCCGCAATTCGAGCTCACGCTGCGCATCGCACCCTCGAGCAGTCGCGATGCGCTCCTCGTCCAGCTGTGCCTGGTCGGCGCTGCGGGCCTGCGGCCCTACGTGCTGCTCGCGCCGCATCTCGGCGGCAGCGGCCACAACAACTGCGCGGTGGTCGAGCGGCTGCGCGGCCGGTGCGTGCTCTCGGCCGAGCAGGGTCCGTTCGCGCTCGCCCTGCTCGCCGTCGACGAGCGCCAGCGGGACGCGTTCGCGAAGGCGAGCTGCGGCTATGTCGGCGTCAGCGACGGCTGGCAGGACTTCGCGCACAACGGCCGGATGAGCTGGGAGTACACGAGCGCCGGACCCGGCAACGTCGCGCTCCTGGGCGAGCTGCCGCAGAGCGCCACACTCGCACTCGCGTTCGCGGCCGGCCGCGAGGCCGCCGCGACGGTCGCGACCACCGCGTTGCTCGAGCCCTTCGATCGCAACTGGACGCTGCAGGTGGAGGAGTGGACGGACTGGCATGCGCGCTGTCGCAAGCGTGCCGCGCACTGGCCGCAGCTGCCCGCCGCGCTCGCTCGCGAGCTCACGGTCTCCGCGATGGTGCTACGAGCGCACCAGGACAAGACCTATCCCGGCACGATGGTCGCAAGCTTGAGCGTGCCGTGGGGAAACACTCGCGATGAGATCGGCGGCTACCACCTCGTGTGGCCGCGCGATCTGGTGGAGTGCGCCGCGGCGCTGCTTGCGCTCGGGGCGGTCGGCGAGGCGCGCAATATCCTGCGTTATCTCATCGCCACGCAGCAGCTCGACGGGCACTGGAATCAGAACCAGTGGCTGGGCGGCACGAGCTACTGGACCGGCCTGCAGCTCGATGAGACCGCCTTCCCGGTGCTGCTCGCGGTGAGCTTGGCCGAGCGTGGCGCACTTCACGGCATCGAGATCGACGAGATGATCGGGCGGGCTCTCGGGCGCATCGCGCGTACCGGGCCTGCGACCGAGCAGGACCGCTGGGAGGAGGACGCGGGCGTCAATCCGTTCACGCTGTGCGTGTGCGTGAGCGCGCTCGTCTGCGGCGCTCCGTACCTCGATCCGGCCTCGCGCCAGCTCGCCTATGAGCTTGCGGATTTCTGGAATGCGCAGCTCGAGGACTGGACCACGGCCCGCGGCACGCCACTTGCGCGCGCCCACGGCGTCGACGGCTACTACGTGCGCGTGGCGCCCACGGACATCCTCTGCGATCCAGCGAGCATGGAGCGGGTCCTGCCGGTGAAGAACTGGCGCTCGGATCCCGAGATGCGGGCGTGGCAGCAAGTGAGCGTCGATTTTCTGCAGCTCGTGCGCTTCGGGCTGCGCGATCCGCAGGACCCGCTCATCCTCGCGACCATCAAGCTCGCCGATGCGCTCCTCAAGGTGGATCTGCCGACCGGAGCGAGCTGGTACCGCTACACGAACGACGGCTATGGCGAGCACGAGGACGGCAGCGGATTCGACGGGAGCGGCCGCGGTCGAGCGTGGCCGCTCTTGACCGGGGAACGCGGTCACTATGAGCTCGTCGCCGGGCGCGACCCGCTGCCATTCCTCGCGGCGATGGCGGCCATGGCTTCCCAGGGCGGCATGATCCCGGAACAGGTGTGGGATGCCCCGAGCATTGCGCGGCTCGGACTGGAGACGGGCCGGCCGAGCGGATCAGCGATGCCGCTCGCCTGGGCGCACGCGGAATTCGTCAAGCTCGCCGTCTCCCACGAGCTCAAACGGCCGTTCGATCGGCCCGCGGCAGTCTGGGAGCGTTACCAGGGACGCAAGCCGCGCCTCGCGCGCGCGCTGTGGACGCCCGCATGCCCCATCTCCTCGATCCCCGCGGGCGTGCCGCTCAGCGCTTGCCTGTGCGAGCCAGGGCGATTCCTCTGGAGCACCGACGGCTGGTCCGCGAGCGCCGCGCAGGAGGCGCGCCCTGCGGGTCTCGGCCTCTACGTGGCGGACGTGCCGACCGCCCAGCTCGCGCCGGGCACGCGGCTCGAGCTCACCTTCCAGCGCGAGGCGGATGCGGCATGGGCAGGTCGAAACTTCACGATCGAGGTGCGCTGAGCCGCGCGCTGCGGTAGGTGAGGGCGGGCGGTGGGTCGGCGGGCACGGCCGGGACGGCTGCGCGCGCTGCCTCGATGAGGCCGTGATCCGCCGACAGGCTGCACGCCGGATCGGTGACCGTGAGCCGGCCGGTCAAGTGATACGCCTGACAGCGGCAACCGCCGAAGTCGACCGCCCGTCGATCGCAGCTGCGGCACGGCTCGCTCATCCATTCCTCGCCGCGGAAGGCTTGAAGGCCGCTCGAGTCGCGCCAGATCTCCCCGAGCGGACGGTCGCGCACGCTTTCGAACGTGAGGCCGGGAAGGGTGTGCGCGAGGTGGCACGGCAGCACGAGGCCATCGGGACTCACGACGATGAAGCGCCGGCCCCAGCCGTCCATGCATGCCTTCGGCGTCTCGACGTAGTAATCGGGCGTCACGAACAGGAGCTCCATCCGCCCCTTGAGGCGCTCGCGGGCAGCGGCGGCGAGTGCGCGTGCGCGGGCGAGCTGTTCGCGCGTGGGGAGCAGGTGCTCGCGGTTGAGGAGCGCCCATCCGAGATACTGGGTATTCGCAAGCTCGAGCCGATCGGCATCGAGCTCCACGGCGAGTGCGATCATCTCCTCGAGGTGATCGAGATTCTCGCGATGCAGGACGATGTTGAGCGTGAGCGGGAGTCCGAGCTCCTTCACCCAGCGCGCCACGTGGAGCTTGCGCTGGAACGTGCGCCGCCCGGCGATCCGGTCCGCCGCCGCCGCGGTCACGTCCTGAATCGACAGCTGAACGTTGTCGAGCCCGAGATCGCGCAGCTCGCGCAGGCGCTCACGCGAGAGCGGGATTCCGCTCGTGATGAGATTCGTGTAGAGCGCGAGCCGCTCCGCCTCGGCGACCAGCGCCTCGAGATCCTTGCGCAGCAGCGGCTCCCCGCCCGTCAGATTGAGCTGCACGACACCGAGCGTCTCGGCCGCGCGCAGCACCTCGATCCAGGTGGTGGTGTCGAGCGTGCTTGCGTGCCGCGCGTAATCGAGCGGATTGGAGCAGTACGCGCAACGCAGCGGACAGAGGTAGGTGAGCTCGGCGACCAGCGTGTATGGGCGGTACATGGCGCTCCGCACGCCGCCTTCGGGTGCGGCATTCACGGCTCGGTCCTGAGGAGCGCGCGATCGGCGAGCGCGCCCAAGAAGCTCTGTACTTCGCGCTCGATCGTCGCGCGCGGCTGCGGTGCGTACTTCTCGGCGAGGAGCGTGATGATCTCATCGACCGTGTGCTCGCCGGTGCACAGTTGAACGATGGCCGCCGCTGTCGCATTGAGCTGCATCCCCTTCTCCGGGTAAAGCAGCATGTGCCGGTTGGTTTGTCGGTCGAGCCGCACGCGCACCTTCGGGGCGAGCCGCGGTCGTGCATCCGGGGGCATCACGCGCGCGGTCCCTCGCGACCCCAGGCCGGATCGATATAGGCGGCGTACACGCAGTCGAGCAGGTGCCAGAGGATCTCCGTCTTGCGGATGAGCGCGGCGATGCAGCGCTCTTGCAGCTCCCGGGTGACGGCATGGGCGGTCACGTAAGCGATCGCCTCCTGCGAATCCCCCCGGGCGCGCGTCACGCGCGCACGGAAGTAGGCGAGCATCCGCGAGTCCACCCACGGGTAATGCCGCTCCCACGCTTCGATCCGCCGCGACATGAGATCGGGTGCGAAGAACTCCGTGAGCGAGGAGGCGACGGCCTCGAGGAGGCTCGCTTCGCGCACCAGCTGCACGTAAGCGTCGCACGCAAAGCGCACCCCCGGCAGCACCGAGCGGCAGCTCGCGACCTCCTCGCGCGCGAGTCCAACGCCCTCCGCGAGCTTGAGCCACATCTCGAGGCCGCCTTCGCTCTCGGCGGTCCCGTCATGGTCGTGGATGCGGTGGATCCACACGCGGCGGAACGCCGGATCGTCGGACTTGGCGAGAATGAGGGCATCCTTGATCGGGATGCGCGTCTGGTAGTAGTAGCGGTTGAGCACCCACTGCTGCAGCTGCGGCCGGGTGAGCGTTCCCGCGTGCATGAGCACGTGGTAGCGGTGATGATCGTGGTAACGCCGCGCGCCCTCGGTACGCAGCCGCTCGATGAATTCCTCACGCGCGAGCGCGATCCCGTTCATCAGATCTCGAGCTCCAGCCCATCGTGGGCCACGTCCCACCCCGCCGCCCGCACGCGCTCGCGCTCCGGGGAGTCCTCGCGCAGGATCGGGTTGGTGTTGTTCACGTGAATGAAAAAGCGCCGGCCGCGGCCGAGCCCGTCGAGCGCGGCGAGGCTACCTGCGGCACCACCGATCGGCCAGTGCGCCATGTCTTCGGCCCGCCGCTCCCCGAGCCCAAGCGCGATCAGCTCGTCGCTCGCCCAGAATGTTCCGTCAAAGAACACGCATTGCGCGGCGGCGAGCGCGGTACGCAGCGCGGCACACGAGGCGGCAACTCCCGAGAAGTAGGCGAGCACACCGCCCGAGCGCCGATCATGGATCCTGAATCCGACGTTGTCTTCCGGGGCGGGCTCGAGCGCTGCGCGCAGGTGCAGGGGAGGCTGCCCGGGTACCGCCACGGCCTCGACCTCGAGGCCGCTCGAGCGCCCATCCGGCAGAGCGAGCTCGATGGTCTTGCCAAGCTCGAGCTTCCGCCAGGTGACCTGGCCGGGGAAGCGCTCGAGGGTCGCGTACAGCGCGTTGTTGCGCGTGAAGCCGGTGTGGATCCGCTCGGTCGCGTAGATCGCGAGGCGCTGCGATTCGCGCAGCGACAACAGGCCGAGACAATGATCCAAG
Organism: Steroidobacteraceae bacterium; assembly: GCA_035523875.1. Lineage (GTDB taxonomy): Bacteria > Pseudomonadota > Gammaproteobacteria > Steroidobacterales > Steroidobacteraceae > JASHUC01. Next base: position 18,187 of record DATKPY010000022.1, on the reverse strand, counting down.
TCACCGTTCGTGATCAGAATCCCGGCGATCGGTGAGTGACGCGCGGCGCGCGGCTGCAGGCTCGGAAAGCTCTCGATCTGGCTGCGGATCTCGGGGGAAGCGTTGAGGAGGAACCACGCCTCGCCGTCGGCGCTGATCGCGACCGACTCCTGCGTGCGGGCCCGCGCGACGAGCGTACCCCGGCGCACGCCCAAGCAGTTGGGGCAGCCGCAATTCCACTGCGGAAAGCCACCGCCCGCGGAGGACCCGAGGACTCGGATTCTCACTGCCGCGGGGAGGCGCGATGCACTCCGGCCCTCAGGGGCCGGAAGCTTGAGCAGGCGGGCTTAGTGGAAATCGCCCCCGAAATCGTCCTGGTAGGAGTTGATCTCGGCATCCATCTTGATCTCGACGAATTCGGGTGTTTCCCAGTTCACGGTTCCAGTCCTCGCGAGCGTAGTGAAAGTACGACACGTGCGACGGTAGGGCCTGAGCACCGCTTCGTCAAGCGTTGCCCGGCACCTGGCCGACCCTCGGGCGCTGCCGCTGCGCGCCAACGCGATGCAGGTCTAGGAATCGAGGGTGGTGCCGTGCGTACGATGGGCGGCGCTCGCGACCGGTGCTCCCCATGTCCGCCGACACCCTCCTCGATGCATTGCCCGATCTCGTGCTGCTCGTCCGGCGCGATGGCACCGTGCTCGATCAAGGCGGAGGCCGCGGACTGCCCGGGCTCGAGATGCTCCCGAATGCGATCGGCAAGCCCCTCGAGACGCTCTTCCAGGACTCCGCTGCGGAGCTCTTGCGAGCGCTCATCCGCAAGGCGATCAAATTGCGAAGCGATGTGGAGGCGCGCTTCGCCATGGGCCAGCGGCGCTACGAGGCGCGGGTCGGTCCCCGGGGACCCGAGCGTGCGCTCTGCGTCATTCGCCCGGCGCTGGCAGAGACTCCCTCGGAGGAGGCGCGCGCGCCGGATGCCCGGGCCCCGCAGCTCGACCGCCGCGATTTCCTCAGGCGCTTCCGCGAATCGCTCGCGCTTGCCGCGCTGCGCGAGACGGCGATCGCGATTGCCGTGATCGAGCTCGACGGACTCACCGACATCCGCGAGGTAATGACCCGCACGGCCTCCGAGCAGGTGCTGAGCGCCGCGGTGCTGCGCATCGCAGCTCCGGGGGAGGAGGGGTGGTGGTATCTCGGCGAGCTCGGCGAGGCCGTGCTCGCACTCGTCATGGAGAGCCCCGACCGGGATGCGATCGAGGGCTGCGTCATCGAGGTCTGCGCGAGCCTGGGTCAGCCCATCCGCCTCGGCGATGCCGAGTTTCATCTCACGCCGTTCGCCGGAATCGCCCGCCTAGGCCAGGACGCCTCCTCTCCCCGCAGCCTCCTCGATCACGCCCGGGCCGCTGCCGCCGAGGCGCGGCGCAGCGGTACCACGCATCCGCGCTTCTTCAGCGACACGCTGCGTTTGCGTTCCCTGGCACGGCTCGACGTGGCGCGCGAGCTCAAGGAGGCGATCACTCACCGCCACATCCGCCTGCGCTACATCGGCCGCTACGAGCTCGCAACCGGGCGACAGGTCGCCTGGATCGGATACGTGCGCTGGATGCATCCGCTCAAAGGCGCCATTCGCCCGGCGGAGTTTCTGCGGGTTGCCGAGGCGACGGGCCTCGCGACCGATCTGTCGCGCGCGGTGCTCGCGGCGTTGCACGAGGACTTCACGGCTGCGCGCGCGCGCGGCGCGGAGCCGTTGCGGGTGTCGTTCGGCGCGCTGCGGCACCACGTTCTGCACGAGCACTTCGCGCGCGACATCGAGCAGCTGCTGAACGAGGGCGGACTGCCAGCCGCGGCGCTCGAGCTGCGGATCGGCGAGAAGACGTTCCTCGCGTGCGAGCCGGCCCGGCTGCGGGCGTTGCGGGCATTGGGCGTCGAGCTGGTGGTCGATGAGGTCGGCCGGGAGATGGCCTCCCTCGATCGTCTCGCGCGCGCGCCGCTCTCCGGAATGCAACTCGATCGCGCGTGGGTGACGGCGCTCTGCACCGATGAGATCGCCGGCCGCGTCTGTCGTGCGGGTCTCGGCGTTGCGAGCGCGCTCGGGCTCACCCCGATTGCAACCGGCGTGGATGAGGCGCGCCAACGCGATGCGCTGCTGCGCCTCGGATGCCTGCAGGGCTCGGGCGATCTCTTCGGCAGCGCCGCGGACATAATCGGAGGACCGGAGGCGACCGGCACGCTCGGCGCGCTCTGAAGGCGCCCGCGCTCGAGCCCATGCGGCAATCGGTGGCATCCGCGCCGTGGATCCGCACGCCATTTCACCGGCCGTTATGCGAACTGCGTCACGCGCGCAGGGCCGGCTCATGCGTCCGGCTCGACTGCGAACTGCGTCACACCGACTCGAGAATGGCTCTCACGGAATCGCCGTTCCCTCCCATCGCACCGGGGACCTCGTTCATGAAGAACGCCGCCGTTGTCCGCTCCGCCATCTTGGGCCTGCTTGCGCTCGCACCGCTTTGCGGCGCGGTCTCGATCACAGCCCCGCGACTTGAAGCCGGTGCGCCTCGGAGCACCGTCCCCCCGGCGCGCTACATCGTCGAGGCCGGAACACTCGCCGAAGCGCGTGCGCGGGTCGAGCAGGCGGGAGCGCAGGTCACAAAGCCGCTCGCGATCATCCACGCCGTCGTCGCAACGCTCGATGGGTCTCAGGCGGCGCAACTGCGCAGCCTGCCGGGTCTGCGTCTCTACGCGGACCGGACCGTCCTCACGCGTCAATCGAGCTCGCTTCTGGGCTCGCTCACGAGTGGGCTCACCTCGACGCTCACCAGCGTGACCACACCGGTCGTCTCGACGGTCAACTCGGTCACGAGCTCCACCGATCAGCTGCTTGCCGCCTCCCCGGTGTGCGCGGTCACGAGCGGCGTTGTGGCACCGGTCACCTCGGCCCTCGTCACGACTCCGCTCGTGAGCGCGGTCACAACGCCGATCGTCACGAGCGCCACCAGCAACACCACGGTACAGGATGGGAGTGGGGTCGCAACGCCGAGCGCGCTCTTCCAGACGAACTACCCCGCGCGCGTCGGCGCCGACCAGCTCCAGCAACAAGGGATCACCGGAGCGGGCGTCACGATCGCGGTGCTCGACTCGGGCCTGTGGCAGGACCTCAACCAGAACTACTGCTCGCGCATTCTCGCGACGATCGACGTGCTCGACGGCGGCTCCGGTGCAGTGACGGGCGATCCGTACGGCCACGGCACGCACGTGACCTCGATCGCGGCGGGCGGCGCGCAGAACCTGGCCGGGGGTTACCTCGCAATCGCACCGCAGGCGAACCTGGTCATCGTCCAGGCGTTCGACGGGACGGGCTCCGCGCACTATTCGGATGTGATCGCAGGTCTCAACTGGATTCTCGCGAACCGGCAGAAATACAGCATCCGCGTGCTCAACCTCTCCTTCGGCGCTTCCCCGCAGTCATTCTACTGGGACGACCCGCTCGATCAGGCGGTGATGGCGCTCTGGCAAGCCGGTGTCGTCGTCGTCGCGGCTGCGGGCAATGAAGGTCCGACGCCGATGACGATCGACGTGCCGGGTAACGTGCCCTACGTGATCACCGTGGGCGCGCTCACGGATAACTACACCCCGTCGATTCTCACGGACGATCGGCTCGCCTCGTTCTCCTCGACCGGCCCGACCTACGAGGGCTTCGTGAAGCCCGAGCTGATCGCCCCCGGCGGACACATGGTCGGCTCCATGTCGAGCAGCAGCTATCTCGCCAACATCGATCCGAACTCGATGATGCCCGGCGAGCAATTGTTCACGATGTCCGGTACCTCCCAGGCCGCCGCCGTCACCTCGGGCGTGGTTGCGCTCATGCTGCAGGCGGATCCGCAGCTCACGCCCGATGCGGTGAAGTGCCGTCTGCTCTCCTCGGCCGACCCCGCGGTGACCGCCGCGGGCACGCTCGCCTACAGCGTCTTCCAGCAAGGCGCCGGGCTCATCAATGCGGTGGCGGCGGTTGCGAGCACCGCGAGCGGCTGCGCCAACGTCGGTCTCAACGTCGCGGCCGATCTCGCGGGGACCGAGCATTTCGGCGGTCCGGCGAACGAGGACGCGGCCGGCAATTACTACATCATGAACATGCAAAGCTCGGTCTGGGGCACGCCGCTCTCGGGCGATGGATTGAGCTGGGATGAGGGCTATCCGTGGGACCAGGGCTACTCGTGGAACACGGGCTACGCATGGGCCGACGGCTACGCCTGGAGTCAGGGCTACCTCTGGGCGAAGGGCTATCTGTGGGCGAAGAGCGTCGCCTGGAGCGAGGGATATCTGTGGGCAAAGTCCGCGCCCTGGTGGACGAGCTCCCAACCTGACTCGACGAGCCCGGCGACTCCGGCGTCCATCCTGCCGTGGGTCCCGAACCAGTAGTCGCGCGGGGGCGCACGGCGGGCGGCCCTGCGGCCGCAGTGCTCCTCGGCCTGAGCGCGCTCTGCGGGCTCGCGGGCCGGGCGGGCGCGGAAACCCCACCGCTGGTGCTCGAGCACCTCACCACCTCGGACGGTCTGCCGCAGGGGACCGTGATGTCGACCCTGCAGGACTCGCAGGGCTTCATCTGGATCGGGACGCAGGATGGCCTCGTGCGCTACGACGGCCGCGAGCTGCATCGCTATGCGTTCTCGCCGAATGCACCGAACGGCCTGCCCGGGAATTTCATCTGGCAGATCGTCGAGGACGAACACCACGACCTGTGGCTCGCGGTCAAGGACGCGGGACTGGTGCGCTGGAATCACGCCACGGACCGCTTCAGCGTCTACCGTCACACGGCGCGCGATCCGACCTCGCTCGCGAGCGACTCGGTGCGTGCGGTTCTGGTCGGACCTCGCGGCGGCATCTGGGTCGGCACGAGCGATGCGGGGCTCGACCGGCTCGATCCTGCCACCGGCCGGTTTCAGCACTTTCGCCACGACGCGGCGCGCCCCGGCTCGCTCGCGAGCGATGAGGTCTACACCCTCGCCCTCGATCGCGCCGGGCGCGTATGGGTGGGGACGGAGTCGGGTCTCGACCGCCTCGCGCGCGCGGAGCGCTCCTTCGTGCACGTGCGCCCGCAGCCCGAGGATCCGCACGGACTCACCGGCCACGAGGTCTCCCAGGTGCTCGAGGATCCGACCGGGACATTCTGGGTGGGCACCTACGACGGCGGCCTCGATCGGCTGGACGCCGACGGACGGCTGCAACAGGCCTTCCAGCACGACCCGCGGCTCCCGAGCTCGCTCAGCAGCAACGATGTGCGTGCGCTGCTCGAGGATCGCGAGGGCCACCTCTGGGTCGGTACCGAGGACGGACTGGATCTGCTCGATCCGACGAGCGGTGCATTCAGCCACTACCGGCACGATCCGAGCGATACCACGTCGCTCCGCGATTCGTTCATCAAATCGCTCTATCAGGATCAGAGCGGACTCATTTGGATCGGCACCTACGAGGGCGGCGTCAGCCGCTGGAATCCGCGCAGCTGGGACCTCGGGGGTTACCGTCCGGCGTGGCTCGCGGGCCGGCCGGTGACGGCTTTCGCGGATGCGCCCGGCGGCAAGGTTTGGATCGCCTCACTCGGAGGCGGACTCGCCGAGTTCGATCCGCAGACGGGGCAGGCAACGACTCTCAAGGCGCTCCATGGGCGGCGCGTCGAGCTCGACGGGGGCCGCGTGACGGCCCTGCGGCTCGACCGCAGCGGGGCGCTCTGGATCGGGACCATGGGCGAGGGGCTTGCGAAACTCGACACGCACGGGCGTCTGTCGGTGATACCCGTCGAGCCGGGCAACGCGCACGCGCTGAGCGCGGCGGGCGTCACGACGATTCTCGAGTCGCGGCGCGGCGGGCTGTGGGTGGGCACATACGGCGGTGGGGTCGACGTGATCGATCCGGCGAGCGGCCTCGTGCGTCAACTCCCGGTCGGTGCGTCCGTCCCCGGCGCCGTGAGTGGCGCCAAGGTGGTGGCCCTCGCCGAGGACTCGCGCGGCAACGTCTGGATCGGTACCGACGGTGGCGGGCTCGATCTCGCGCATGCGGATGGCACGGTGGTCGGAGTCTACCGCCACGATCCCGCCGATCCGCGCAGCCTCCCGGTCAACACCGTGTACGCGCTCGCGATCGATGCGCAGGACCGGGTGTGGATCGGCACCGACGGCGGCGGACTGGCGCGCGCGGTCGGCTCGCCGGATACGCCCGCGTCGATCCGCTTCGAGACCTACACGCGCGAGCAGGGGCTCTCGAGCGATACGGTCTACGGTGTGGTCGCCGACGCGGCGGGGCGCGTCTGGTTGAGCGGCAACGCCGGGCTCGAGCGGCTCGATCCCGGTAGCGGCACCGTCAAGACCTTTCATCGGGAGGATGGACTGCAGGGGGAGGAGTTCGACGGCGGGGCTTATTTCCGCCTGCGCGACGGGCGGGTGTGCTTCGGCGGGCCCGGCGGATTCAATCTGTTCGACCCTGCGCGTCTCGAGACCGAGAGCCCGGCACCGCGTCTTGCGTTGACGGGCGTCGAGGTGCTCGGGGTGCCCGCATCCGGCGCGGTCCCTTACTGGCTGCGACAGCGCATCAGACTCGACTACCGCGCGAGCGTGGTCTCGCTCGACGTGGGCGTGCTCGACTTCACCTCGCCGCGACACAACCGCATCGCCTATCGCATGGCGGGGCTCACGGACCGTTGGATCGATCTCGGCACGCAGCAGCGGATCACGCTCACCAATCTCGAGCCGGGCGATCACGTGCTCGAGGTGCGCGGCGCCAACGCGGACTCGGTCTGGAGCCCGGAGCCGTTGCGCCTCACGATCCATCGCGATGCGCCGCCCTGGCGCTCGCCCTGGGCGTACGCCGTCTACTTGCTGATCGCGCTTGCGCTCATCGCGACGCGACTGCGCGCGCAGCGCCGACGCTTCGCGCGGATCGTCGCGGACCAGCGCCGGCTCGAGTCCGAGGTGGCGGTGCGAACGCACGAGCTCATGGAGAGCAACCGCCGGCTCGAGGAAGCCGCGCGGGCGAAGAGCGACTTCCTCGACCGCATGAGTCACGAGCTGCGCACGCCGATGAACGGCGTCGTCGGCATGTCCGAGCTCCTCGCGCGCACGGAGCTGTCGACAACCCAGGCGCGTCTCGCGCAGACGATCCGCTCCTCGGCGCAGGTGCTCTTGAGAATCGTGAACGACCTGCTCGACCTGTCGAAGATCCAAGCCGGCAAGGTCGAGCTCGAGGCGCTGCCGGTCGACCTGGTGGAGATTCTCGAGGAGTGCACGAGCCTCTTTGCGGGCGCGGCCGCCGCGAAGGGGATCGAGCTCTCCGCCTGCCCGCCGGCGGGCGATCCGGGGCCGCTCTCCGGGGATCCGCTGCGCATCCGGCAGATTCTGATGAATCTGATCGGCAACGCGGTGAAATTCACCGCCCATGGCGAGGTGGTGGTGAGGGCTGACACAACCACGCTCGATGCCGCGGGGGTCGGGCTCGAGATCGTCGTCTCGGATACCGGGATCGGCATGGATGCGGCAACCATCGCGAAGATCTTCGAGCCCTTCACGCAGGCCGATGAGTCGACCACGCGGCGCTTCGGAGGCAGCGGTCTCGGCCTTGCAATCTGTCGCGAGCTCACGGAGCTCATGGGCGGGCGCATCGATGTGGAGAGCGTACCGGGCGTCGGATCGAGCTTTCGTGTCCACCTCACCCTCCGCCGCGGGAGCGAGGCGCGGGAGGAGCGCGCAGCGCCGCTTGCCGCCCATCGCGTGCGCATTCTCACGCGGCGCTCCGCGCTCGCGGAATCGCTCGCGCGCTACGCGCGACTGCTCGGGCTCACAGTTGTAGAAGAGGAGGCACCCACGGCAGCCGAGCCCAACGGGGCCGCGCAATTGCTCATCGTCGATGTCGCCACGCGCCGCGACGCACTCGATGCGGCGACGGGCGGGGGACCGTCACCGCCGCCGATGGTGGCGGTGGCGACCGCCGCGGAGGCCGCGGAGCCCGCGCTCGCGGCGCTCGCAGCGCGCGGCGCACTGGTCCTGAAACCCGTGCATCGCGCGGGCCTGCACGCCGCGCTGGCCGCGGCGCTGGGTGTGCCCGAGCCCACGACCCGAACGCCCTTCGAGCCCGCAAACACGCACTCCGCGATCGCCGCGCACGTGCTGCTCGTCGAGGACGAGGCGGTCAATGCGGCCGTCGCGCAGGGCTATCTTGCGGCGCTCGGTTGCACGTGCGTGTGGGTCGAGGACGGCGCCGCCGCCGTCGCCCGTCATGCCTCCGAGCGGTTCGATCTCATTCTGATGGACTTGAGCATGCCGGGCATGGACGGCTTTGCGACCGCGGCGCTCATTCGGCAGCGCAGCGGCGCGCGCGGGCGTGTGCCGATCGTAGCGCTCACCGCGCACGACCCCAACGGCTATCGCGAGGCGTGCCTGCGCGCCGGCATGGACGATGTCGTGAGCAAGCCGTATACGCTCGAGACCTGCATGGGGCTGCTGCGGCGCTGGGTGGTGCGCGCGAGCGCAGCGCCAGTGGAGGCGCCGCGCGTCGCCGCGGAGGAGGCGCTCGCGAGCATCGATTCCCGTGCGGTCGCGCAGCTGCGTGCGTTGCGCGCGCGCGGCGGCGCGGGTGACCTGTACGGCGAGCTCGTCGAGCTCTTCCGCCGCGGCTCCGTGCAAACGCTCGCCGCGCTGCGCGCCGCGCTCGCCTGCGGGGATCTGTCCGCCGCGGCGGCGCTGTGTCACAAGCTCGCCTCGAGCGCCGCCAATGTCGGCGCGCTCGCATTCGCGCGCGATGTGCGCGAGCTCGAGCGGCTCTGCGCCGCGGGAGAGCGCGCCCGGGCAGCGACGCTCAACGAGCGGCTCCAAGGCGCTCATCCAACGCTCATCGACAAGCTCATGAGCATCCGCCTCAAGGAGAGCGCATGAGCGCTGCACGCAATTCGGCCCCGGTCGCAATCATCGCCGATGACGAGGATCTCGGACGGACGCTGCTCGCGGAGGCGGCCGCGGCAAGCGGGCTCGAGCCGTGCGCCTTCGACAACGGTGCGGCGGCGCTCGAGGCGGCCCTGTCCCAGGATGTCGCGCTGGTGCTGCTCGATGTGAACATGCCGGGACTCGACGGTTACGCGGTGTGCCGCAGATTGCGCGCCGACCCACGCTTCACGACCGTGCCGATCGTCATGGTGACGGGCCAGGACGACTCCGAGGCGATCGATCTCGCATTCGAGGCCGGGGCGACCGACTTCGTCGCGAAGCCGGTCAACTGGGCGCTGCTGCCGCGGCGGCTCGACTACATGCTGCGCAACGCGAGCGCCGCCGAGCGCATCGAGCGGCTCGCTTACTACGATCCGCTCACGGGGCTGCCCAATCGCCGCCGCTGCCTCGAGACCGCAGAGCGTCTGATGAGCGCTGCGCGCGACGCCGACGAATCCGTCGCGATCGTCTACCTCGATCTCAACAGCTTCAAGCGCATCAATGACACCTTCGGGCATTCGGTCGGCGACTCCGTGCTGCGGATCGTCGCGGATAAGCTCTCCGCGGTTCTTGGCCGCTTTGCGCCCGAGGCCCGTCACGTCTCCGTCGGCCGCTTCGGCGGGGATGAGTTCCTGGTGCTCGTCCAGGACGCGCGCGCGCGCGCGCTTGCCGTGCGCCTCGCCGAGGAGTGCTGTGCGGCGTTCGCCCGCCCGGTCGTCTACGACGGGCTCGAGCTCTACTGCGCACCGAGCGTGGGTGTTGCGCTGTTTCCCGAGCACGGTGCGGACGTTGCGACCGTGCTCAAGCACGCCGACACCGCGATGTACCACGCGAAGGCCGACGGTATCGCGGCCGTCACGGTCTACGCCGAGGCCATGAGCAACCGGCTGCGCGACTGGCTCGACCTGGAGGCGCGCTTGCGCCGCGCCGTGCAGGAGGACCGGCTCGCGCTCGCGTTCCAACCGAAGTTCCGGCTGTGCGACGGGCGGCTCGCCGGAGTCGAGGCACTGCTGCGCTGGCGGGATGCCGAGCACGGCGAGGTCGCGCCGCAGCGGTTCATCGAGATCGCCGAGGAGAGCGGATTGATCCTGGAGCTCGGTGCGTGGCTGGTACGCGCCGTGTGCCGGCAGCTGCGCACCTGGATTGACCGGCGCATCGCAGTTCCGGTCGCCATCAACCTCTCGGGACTGGAGCTGCTGCACGGGGATCCCGCGGAGCAGGTGGAGAAGGAGGCCGCCGCGGCCGGTGTGCCGACCAACTTGATCGAGATCGAGATGACCGAGTCGGTATTGGTGAAGGACTCCGCGGCCGTGCGCAGCGCGCTCGAGCGTTTCCGCAGACTCGGGTGTCGCATCGCGCTCGACGATTTCGGAACCGGGTACTCCTCGCTTGCGTACATCACGCGCTTCCCGCCGGATCGGATCAAGATCGACAAGGCGTTCGTGCGGGAAGTGGACCGCTCTGCAAGCGACGCGGCGATCGCGAATGCGGTGCTGTCGCTCGGCGCGAGCCTGGGACTCACCGTGACTGCCGAGGGGGTCGAACGTCCGGGGCAGTACGAGTGGCTGCGCTCACGCGGCTGCGACGAGGTCCAGGGGTACCTGCTGTCGCGGCCGGTCTCTGCGCAGGAGCTCGAGGAGCGCTTCCTGGTGGAATTCGCTCTGCCGCCGGCGGCGGGTCAGGATGCGGCACGCTCGAGCGCGGCGAGACAGTCGACTGCGCGCTCCTCGGCCTGACTCCAGCCGAAGGGCGCCTTGAGGCGCACGAGGAAGTCCGGGCCGACGAGGGCGCTGCGCGGGGGTGCGCTGTGGAACGCGTCGGTATCGTCGGTACCGGAGAGCGCGACCGCGACGGCGAGCGCCGCGACCACGTCGAAGCGCTGCGCCCCGGCGCGCTCGGGCAGGTGGTGATGCGCGACGGCCTCGATGACGGGATACGGCAAACCCCACAGGCCGAGCAGATATGCGCCGACCTCGGCGTGCGAGGCTCCCATCACGCGCTGCTCGGCGTCCTCGACCGCGATGCCCTCCTTGATGGCCATCTCGATCGCCCGATCGAGCTCGCGCGGGCACTCCTGAATCAGCACCCAGTAGCCGATGTCGTGGAGCAGGGCGGCCAGCACGGAGTCGTCGCTCCACACGGTGCGCGCCGTGAGCGCCTGCGCGACCGCGGCGACACGCTGCGCGTGCTGCTGCAGGAGGTCGAGATCGAGCGCACCGTGGGCGAGCTTGCCCGGCCAGCGTGCGAAGACCTCGGCGCACATCGCGAGATTGCGCACGCTGGCGAAGCCGAGATAGAGCACGGCCTGCTCGACGTTGGTCACACGGCGCGCGCGCCGGAAGAAAGCCGAGTTCGCAATCTGCAGCACCTTCGCCGTGATCACGGCGTCGGCCGAGATGATGCGGCCGATCTCGCGCGGCGTGACGTTCTCGTTCGCCATCACCACCTGCAGCCGGGCGAAGATTCGCGGCTGCGCGGGCAGCTGGCGAACGCGGCCGATGAGTGCGCGCAAAGCCGGCCGGGAGAGCAGATCCTGCAGCTTGAGGCACCGCTCGATCACGTGCTCGAGATGCTGCGACGGACAGGGCTTGCTCAGATACTGATGCGCGAGCGGCAACAGGCGCATGGCGCCCGCGAGGTCCGCGGGCGCCGACAGGGCGATGCGCACCGCACCGGGCCAGCGCTCGTTCACCCGGCGCAGGAACTGCGCCCCGTCCATCCCCGGCAGCCGCACGTCGCTCACGATCACGTCGCTCGGGACGCGCTCGAGCTCATCGAGCGCGCGCTCGGCGCTCGCAACGAAGCTCAGATCCCATTCGGAGGCACGCGATCGCAGCCGCGACCGCACCGCCTCGTGCAACTGCGCGTCGTCATCGACGAAGAGAATGCGCTTCACCGGTGCATTTGACGATACGCGCGCCGCCCGCCGCGGGTGCTATGTCACACTTCTGCGGCACCGCCCGAGCCAATCCGCATGCGGGCCCCGAGATCTCGGGACGGCGCTCGCGTGGCGGTCCCGCGAAGTAAATGTGTTACATTCGTTATCGATTACAAGCTCATGAGAGGCAACGCATAATAGCCAACGTCTGTGACGCAATCCGTAGCGCAACGGAACCGAACCGCAGCGCTTGCTGCCCAATGCGGATACGAGGGCGACTTCGTCAACTGAAGGACTGGAACGGAAACATCATGCTGCGCAAGCTCATCGTGCCATTCACTCTCACGCTCGCGATTGCCGCTGCCGGCGCGGTGCCGGCGATCGCCGCAGCCGGCGAGCCCACGCCTCACCAGATCTATCTCGCCACCCAGGCCGGCCAGCTCGCGCAAGCCGAGCAGATGGTGAGCGAGGTGCTGGCGGCTCATCCGCGCAGCGGCAAGGCGCACTTCATCGCCGCGGAGGTGTACGCCCGCGCTCGCGACAGCGGCACGGCGCGGCGCGAGCTTGCCACCGCCGAGTCGCTCGAGCCGGGTCTACCGTTCGCCGATCCTCGATCGGTCGCCGAGTTGCGGGCGGAGCTTTCCGGCAACGGCCTCCAGCGCCGCGTCCCGGCCTATGGGATGCCGGTCTACGGCCACCCGCGCTCCGCGGTTCCGTGGGGGCTGATTCTTTTGATCCTCGTCGCCCTCGTGATCGTCTTCACGCTCGTGCGCCGCCGCGCGCAGGCGATGGCCGGGTACGGGCGGTACCCGGGTGGGGTGCCGATGTCCGGGATGCCACCGCCCGGAATGGGACCGGTCGGTCCCGGTGGCTATCCGTACGGCTATGGCGGCGGCACCGGCTCGGGGCTCATGGGCGGAATCGCCACAGGCCTCGCGGTCGGCGCGGGCGTCGCGGCGGGCGAAGCACTGACCAATCGCCTGCTCGGCGGCGGCGCGGGCGGGGGCGAGATTCCCGCGGCGAACGCCGGTGAGTTCGTCGAGCCGCCGCCCGCGAACAGCGACATGGGCGGTGCGGACTTCGGCGTCTCCGACGGCAGCTCCTGGGACGACGGTGGTGGGGGCGGTGGGGGTGGCGCGGACCTTGGGGGCGGCGATTTCGGGTCCGGCGGCGGAGACAGCTGGACTTAGATCAGGTGGCGGCCTTCCCGCGCTACACGCCCGAAGAGGAGCATCACCGGCGCCTGATCCTCGAGGTGTACGAGCAGGTGCTGAAGCCGTTGGATTCCTCGCGCGTCGATGAATTCTTCGCCTCCGACTACGTGCAGCACAGCCCCCTCGCCGCGACGGGTGCCGCGGGCCTCAAGGCTTTCCTCGACTGGGCGAAGGCGAATTCGCCTGCGGCAACGCACGAGGTGAAGCGTCTGTTCGTCGACGGCGATTACGTCGTCGCTCACGTGCATGTCGTCATCCGGCCCGGTGACCGCGGCAACGCCGTCGTCGACATCTTCCGTATCTCCGCTGGGAAGGTGGCCGAGCACTGGGACGTGGCGCAGGCGATTCCCGAAGCGCTCCTGCACGCGAACGGCGTGCTCTGAGCGCCGGCGCTGCCCTCAGCCCGGCTCCGGCAGCGCGCCCTGCGGTCCGTCCTCGGCTTCGAGCGGCACCGCGAGCGGGCCGCGCGCCAGGTGCAGCGCGCGCGGAAAGAATGCATCGCGGGTGCGCGTGCTGCCAATGTGCACGATTCCCGCGCGGGCTAAGTCGGTGCCGATCAGATCGATGATCTTCGCGAGCGTCTCCTCGTCGAGCGAGCCGAGCACATCGTCGATCAGGAGCCAACCCGGCTTGTGGAGGGCCGCGCGTGCGAAGGCGAGCGCCTGCTGCTCGCCGTCGGTGAGCTCGTGGTCCCAACGCCGCGATGTCTCGAGCAGCGGCACGAGCCGCTCCAGCCCAACGCGCCGCAGCGCGCCGGCGAAGGCGTCCGGCTGATAGCGGGTCGGCTCGAGCGGATAGGCGAGCACTTCGCACAGCGTCCCCGGAGGCATGTAGGGCGTTCGCGGCATATAGAGCATCTCCTCGCCCTTCGGGCGCACGATGCGCCCGGCGCCCCAGGGCCATAAGCCCGCGAGCGCACGAAAGAGTAGAGTTTTGCCCGTCCCGTGGGGGCCGAGGACGAGGATGCGCTCTCCCGAGCGCAGCACCGCGCTGCCCTCCACGAGCCGCGTGGAGCCACTCGGGAAATCGATCCGTAGCTCGTCGAGCCCGATCTGTCCCTGCGGCCCATCGAGGAGCGCAATGCGACCGGGAAATCGCAGCGGCTCCTCATCCGCGGCGACCGCGCTGCGAAAGCTTCCCACGCGCATCAGCGTTGCGCGCCAATCGGCGATCGAGCTGAAGTTGTCGATGAACCAGCGGAGCGAGGACTGCGCCTGCTCGAATGCGCCGGCCGCCATCATGAGTCCGCCGAAGGACAGCCGGCCCGAGAGATAAAGCGGCACCGCGGAGAGAATCGGTGCAACGATCGTGCACCACCCGTAGCCGGCCGTGACCCAGGTGAGCTGCGTGAGGTCCCTCACGAGGCGGCGCATGGCGCGCAACACGCTCGTGAGGGCGAGCTCGAGGCGCCGCTCCTCGTCGGCCTCGCCCCCCGCAAGGGCGATCGTGTCGAGGTGCTCGTTCACGCGCACGAGGGAGTAGCGCAGGTCCGCCTCGCGCGCGTAGCGCTCCGCATTGTCGCGGATGAGACCGCGGCCGACCCGGTAGCTCAGGATCGAGGCCGAGCCGGCATAGGCGACGGCCGCCCACACGAGGTATCCGGGGATCGGCACCTCGCGCCCGTCAATGACGGCGGTGAAGGACGCCGACAGGCTCCACAGCACCCCGGCGAAGCTCCCGAGCAGCATCGAGGCCTGCAGCAGACCGATGCCCAGATCGGCGGAGAGCTCGGTGAGATGGCGCGCATCCTCGTGCATGCGCTGGTCGGGATTGACTCCGATCGCACCGGCATGCTCCAAGCGCAGCGCGCGCCGCGGCGCGAGCCAGTGCGTGAGCAGATCGTGCACCAGACCCTCGCGGAGTTTGAGCTTCATCATTTCGGCGAGCCAGCGCTGTGCGACGTTGAGCGCGAGGAGCGAGCCGGCGATGATCGCAAATACCCCGAGCTGGACCAGAAATGCGTGGCCATCGCGGTGCGCGAGCGCGTCGTAGAACGAGCGGCTCCAGCGGTTGAGTCGGAGCTGTCCGAACACCGTCGCCGCCACGACGACGAACACCGCCGCGCCGATGAGAAAGAGCGTGTCGCGAACGGGAGAGGCGAGCAGCGCGCGGAACATCGCGCGCAGCTGCTGCGGGAGTGCCGCCTGAGCGCGCTCTGCCGCGACCGCGCGGGCGGCGGCCGCCGATCGGGTCGATTCGTTTGTCATGCGTGACGTGGCTCCTACCGAGGACGCCCCGCCGCGCAAGGTTCGGCCGCCGTGCAGCCGCGGCGCTTTAGCGAGTGCGCAGGGTCATTATGTAGCGGGCCACCGCGCGCGTCTCGGACTTCGAGAGCATCGGGCTCGGCATGCGCATGGGGATGGTCTCCAGGTCCCAGTGCGTCGTGCCGACGAAGCGCTCTATCGTGCGGGCATCGATACCCGGGCGGTTCGCGATCTCGAGGAAGCTCGGTGCAGGCTTGATCAGGATCGGCGGAAACTCCTGATCGCGGGCAACCACGTGGCAGGCCGCGCAGACCTCGCGGGCAATCTCCTCGCCCCGTGCAGTGAGCGCGTCGTGGCCCGGCTCGGCGGCGCAGGCCGGCACGCCGGCGAGCGCGTAGGCCGCGAGTGCGTAGGCCGCGAGCAACGCGGAGCCGAAGCGATGGGGATTCGCAGCAGCCGACCGGAACGCAGGCGTGCAGGCGCAGTTCATCGTGGGGAATCCTTCGGATGGGGATGTAGAGGTGGGCATGACGGCGCTCACGCTAGCGTGCGGTGCGCCAACGGCGAATCGGGAGTTGTGCGTAGAGCCCGGTACAATCGCGCACTCGAGGGGTCCGCGGCCGCAGCACGCCCGGCGCGGGCAGTCATGACATGCACCCCGCCGCCATCCACAACGAGGATATCGCCGCCGCTTTCGACGAGATCGCGGACATCCTCGCGATCCAGGGCGCAAACCCGTTTCGTATCCGGGCGTACCGGCGTGGGGCGCAGGCCGTGCGCAGCTCCCCGCACGAGCTTGCGCGCATGCGCGGGGAGCGGGAGTACGGCACGCTCCCCGGAATCGGTGCCGACCTCGCCGCGAAAATCGCGGAGCTCGTGCGCACGGGTCGCCTCGAGGCACTCGAGAAGCTGCGGCGCGACACGCCGCCCGGGTTGCGCGAGCTCCTGTCGCTGCCCGGGCTCGGGCCGGCGCGCGTGCAGGCGCTCACGAAGGCGCTGCGCATTCGCGGTAAAGAGGACCTCATGCGGGCGCTCGAGCGCGGTCGCGTCAGCGGGCTCCGCGGCTTCGGGCCGGCGCTCGCCGCGAGGCTGCGCGCGGCGCTCGAGCAAGCGGCCGCTCGGCCCGCGCAAGGGAGGCTCCCCTGGTCGGTCGCAGCGGAGTATGCGCAGCCGCTCGAGGCGTACCTGAAGAGTCTCCCGGGGGTCGTGCGGGCGCAGATCGCAGGGAGCTTCCGTCGCGGGCGCGACACGGTCGGCGATCTCGACGCGCTCGTGTGCGCGAGAGCCGGCGCCGATCCGATCGCCGCGCTCGCGAGCTATCCGGACGTGCGCGCGCTCAACGCTTCCGGGGCGACCAAGGCCGCTGGCGTGTTGCGCAACGGCCTGCAGCTCGACGTGCGGGTGGTCGCAGCACCGAGCTACGGGGCAGCGCTGCAGTATTTGACCGGCAGCCGCGACCACAGCATTCGTCTGCGGCGCCGGGCACAGGAGCGGGGCCTCAAGTTGAGCGAATACGGGCTGTTTCGCGGTGAGCGGCGCGTAGCCGGAAAGACCGAGGAGGAGGTGTACGATGCGCTCGGGCTTGCCTTCATTCCCCCGGAGCTGCGCGAGGATCGGGGCGAGATCGAAGCGGCGGAGCGCCACGCACTGCCGAGCCTCATCGAGCGGCGCGACCTCAAGGGCGATCTACATACGCACACGGACGCATCCGACGGGCACGACGCACTCGAGTCCATGGTCGCTGCAGCGCGCGCGAAGGGACTCGCCTACGTCGCGATCACCGACCACGCGAGCCACCTTGGGATCGTTCATGGGCTCGACGCCGCTCGGATCGCCCGCCAGATCGATGCGATCGATGCGCTCAACGCGAAGCTGCGCGACTTGACCGTGCTGAAGGGCGCCGAAGTGGACATCCTGGAGAATGGCAGCCTCGCGTTGCCGGATGAGGTGCTCGCGCGGCTCGACCTGGTGGTGATCGCGATCCACAGTCACTTCGATCTCTCGGAGGCGAGGCAGACCGCCCGGGTGCTGCGCGCGCTCGAGCGGCCCCACGTCTCGATTCTGGCGCACCCAACCGGCAGGCTCCTCGCCAAACGGGAGCCCTACGCGCTCGACCTCGATCGGGTGCTCGCCGCCGCACACGCACGGCCCTGCTACCTCGAGGTGAATGCCCAACCGCTGCGGCTCGACCTCGATGATGTGCACATCAAGGCGGCGATCGATCGCGGAGTCCTGCTCTCGATTGCCTCGGATGCGCATTCGGTCGAGCAGTTGGGCGCGCTCGATGGCGGCATCCGTCAGGCGCGGCGCGGCTGGGCACGCCGGCAGGACGTACTCAACACGCGTCCCCTCGCCGAGCTGCGGCGCTTGCTGCGCGCCACCGATCGCTCAAGAAGCTGATCAGCCCGCGCCGTCGCGCGCCCGCACCAGCAGCACCGGCACCGGACTCTGGCGCACGATGTACTCCGCGTCGCTCCCGAGCACGATGCGGCGGATGCCGCGCCGTCCATGGGTGCCGCACACGATGAGATCCGCCGGCCAATCGCGAGCCTCGTGCAGGATGTACTCGGCGGCCGGCGCGGTCACGGTCTCGATGAGCTTCGCATCCACGCCAACGCCCGCATCGCGCACATGGCGCTCCGTCGCCTTGAGGACGGAGGCTCCGAACTCGTGCAGCTGCTCGGCATAACGGTCGAAGGCCGCACCGGTCACCTCGGGTGAGACGAGCGACCTCTCGTTGACGACATGCACGAGACGAATCCTCGCGCCGAGCGTCTTCGCGAGCGCGATCGCCTCATCGACACCGCGCTGTGCGGTGTCGCTCCCGTCAGTCGGTACGAGAATTCTCTGGTACATCTGCGACTCCCGGGCGCCTTATTGAACCTTGATCTCGATCGGCTTGCGCTTCTCGAGGGTTTTCTTCGGGACGTGGACGGTGAGCACGCCATCCGC
>DATKPY010000021.1:0-64364 GCA_035523875.1 Steroidobacteraceae bacterium | reverse complement strand
CGCGCTCGGCGAGCATCATCTGCTCGTCCTGCCTGACTCATCGCTCGCTCCTTCAGCTCCACCCGCTCCACCTCGGACAGTTTGATCGTGCTGCTCATGAGCACAATCATACTCCTGTTTCATTCGTTACAGTCCACTAGGCCCGATCTCGTTGAATCTCCGGCGCATTGGCATCATCGCGCTCGCGTCATGTGCCTTGGCGCAGCTCACACACGCACAAAGTCCCGAGCACGATCCATGCACCCGACCCGCACCGGGCGCCACCGTACCGGAGCCGCGCGACCTCAATAGCGAGCACGGAGTTCTGCGGGTCGATCTCAGCATTCACAACTACCGTGAGCCGGATGGCTCCGTGCGCTATTGCTACCTTCTCGCTGACGGCAGCGAGTCACCGACGCTGCGTCTGCATCCGGGTGACCTGCTGATCCTGCACCTGAAGAACGATCTGACCGACCGTGATGCGCCGACATCAGGCCGTGAGCTCGGGTTGCATCCTCAGGTCGCATCGCGCCTGGTGCGCGCATTCGACGCAGCCGCGCATCGTAAACCCCTAGACCTGAACAATCTTCCCATCTGCGGGACGCCCGTGGCGCCGAATGCCGACCCGTGCGCGAGCGGCGCGATGACACCCTTGTCGACCAACCTCCACTTTCACGGCCTGACCGTGCCGCCCGTGTGCCATCAGGACGACGTGTTGAGAACTTCGATCCAACCCACGGACCCCCCGTTCGAGTACCGCTTTCGTATTCCCCTCAACGAGCCCCCGGGACTGTACTGGTACCACCCCCACATCCACGGATTCACCAAGGTGGAGGTGCTGGGCGGTGCATCCGGCGCGCTCATCGTCGAGGGCATCGAGCGGGCGAACCCCGCGCTGGCAGGTCTACCCGAGCGCGTGCTCGTCATCCGCGATCAGGACCTTCTCAATCCAAACGCGTCGCCCTCGAAGTCGGAGCCCGTGGTCCCGAGACTCTTCATCGACCGCGACGGTGACTCGGCCAACAACGGGACCGGATTCGGCAGGCCCGCGAAGGATCTGTCCATCAACTTCGTGCCGGTGCCTTATCCGGACTACCCGCCGGCGCGGCTCACGATGAAGCCGGGCGAGCGAGAGCTGTGGCGCGTGCTCAATGCCTCGGCGATCACCTATCTGAACCTGGCGGTGCTTTATCGGCGGGTCCCGCAGCCGCTCGGCGTCGTGGCAATCGACGGCGTGCCGCTACGCTATGGCGGCAGTCCTGCCCCGCCGATCGTCTGGGTGGATCACATAGGCGTACCGCCCGGCGCGCGCGTCGAGTTCGTCGCTGCGGGCCCGCCGCTCGGCGTTCACGGTCTCCTCGTCACGCGAACCGTCGATACCGGACAGGGCGGGGAGAACGATCCCAACCGCGCGCTCGCCTCGATCAGCGCGGCACGCGATGCGCCGGAGCCGCACTCGGCGCTGCCGCTCGATCCGAAGCCGCTCGCGCGCCCCGCTCTCCCGTGGCTCGGCAACGTCGCGCCGGTTCGGGTGCGGAAGCTCTACTTCTCCGAGAGGCTCGCGAACCCGAACGATCCGAACAGCGCCACGACCTTCTACATCACGGTGGACGGACAGACTCCGCGTCCGTTCGATCCCCGCGCGAGCGTCCCGAACATCATTGCGCACCAGGGCGACGTCGAGGACTGGATCATCGAGAACCGCTCGACCGAGCTGCACGCGTTTCACATCCATCAGCTGCACTTCGAGCTCCTCGAGTGGAACGGCATCCCGGTTCACGAGCCGTTTCTTCGCGACACGGTGAACGTGCCGTACTACAACGGCAGAATGCTCGCGTATCCGAGCGTGCGACTGCGGATGGATTTTCGCGATCCCAATACCATCGGCACGTTCGTCTATCACTGCCATCTGCTCGAGCACGAGGACGGCGGAATGATGGGCACCATTCGCGTGGAGCCGCGAGCTGCCGCGGCCGCGGTGGCGGAGCCCGCAAGAGGACGCTAACGCCCGCGGTGTCGCTCCCCACCGACGGCCCGCAACAGAACGGCACGGCCGCGAGCGGCGCGTGCCTCACCGCCAACGAACGGCCAAGCCCTCGTTGTCACACGAGCGTGTTTCTGCCCGGTCATCTGTCCATCACATCACGGCAATGTTCACTGACTAGAAAGAGCACTCGCGAACCAACTCAGCCTCAGGGAGACACGCATGAGTTGCCATAGAACTGTATCGCCCGTGCTCGCGAGCCTGCGCGCTGCAATCGGCTCACTCGCGCTGCTGCAGATGTCGATCGGACCCGCCGTGGCGAGCGCTCCGCTGCGCTCGGCCGACGACGACACCGTCACGCCGGTCAAGCACGTGATCGTGATCATCGGTGAGAACCGCAGCTTCGACCACGTGTTCGCGACGTACATACCGAGGCCCGGTCAGACGGTCTATAACCTGCTGAGCGAGGGCATCATCCAGCTGGATGCCAACCGCAACGCGATCCCGGGACCGAACTTCCGCAAGGCCCAGCAGCTCTCCGCCTCGGATCTCGGCGGCCAGGACAGCTTCCTGCTGAGCCCGCCGAAGCAGGAGTTTCCCGGCAACCAGCTCCCGGCGCCGGAGGTCGGCGGCCCGGAGTACGCGCAGGGCTATTTCACGACCAAAGCGTGCAGATACGCGACGGGATCCGCTGAAGCCGCATGCGTCACCAATGCGGTGGCGCTCGCGCAGCAAACGGAGACGGGCCTTCCCGACGCCCAAGACGCCAATGGACTCACCTATTACCAGTCTCTGGTGGCGGGCGGCACCAACCAGTACAGCTACACGCCGGACCTGCGCATCGCGAACTTCGACAGCCTGCCGGCCGGCCCGTTCCAGCTCACCAACGGCACCAATTCGGCGACGCCGGGCTACCGCTTCGCGTATACGGACTACAGCGCAAGCCCGGTCCACCGCTTCTACCAGATGTGGCAGCAGTTGAACTGCAGCCTCGAGCACGCCTCCTGGCAGAACCCCTCCGGCTGCAATGGCAATCTGTTCTCGTGGGTGGAGGTCACCATCGGCGCGGGTAACAATGGCCTCACCCAGACCCAGTACGCCAACAGTTACTACAGCGATTCCTTCAGCGAGCTGTTCGTGTACCCGACCGGGTACTCGGCCACGGATCCGCCGACGGCCGCGCAATGGACTGCCAACGACTATGCGCTCTACGACTCGGTCCCGGCGACCACCGGTGAGGGCTCGAGCGCGCTCGGTTTCTACAACATGGCCCAGGGCGACGTGCCGTACTTCAAGAGCCTGGTGGACACCTATGCGATGAGCGACAACTTCCACCAGTCCGTCAACGGCGGCACCGGCGTCAACCACATCATGCTGGGTCACGGCGACATGATCTGGTTCAGTGACGGCAACGGCCATCCGGAAACACCGCCCAACGGTGTCCAGGCGTTCACCGGCACTCCCGATCAGGGCACGGTGAATGAGATCGAGAACCCCAACCCCGCCCCCGGCACCAACAATTGGTACATCGAGGACGGCTACGGCGAGAGCTACAACTCCGGCTATCCGCCGCCCTACACCCCCGCCGATCAGGGCGGCGCAGCCTTCGGCGGCGGCTCCTACAGCAACTGCTCCGATCCCAGCCAGCCCGGCGTCGGACCGATCCTCGCCTATCTCGCCAAGCTGCACATCGATCCGCGCTGCGCGCCCGGCCACTACTACCTGCTCAACAACTACAATCCGGGCTGGTTCGGCAACGGCAACGACGCCTACACCGACCACAATCCGTCCAACACGCCGTTCACCGTCCCGCCGTCATCGACGCCGAGCATCGGCGATGACATGAATGCCAACGGGATTTCGTGGAAATACTATGGCGACCAGTGGAACAACTACGTCAATGACCCCTATCAGTTGAACTGGGGCGCGAACGGCAGTAACGCGGACGAGTACTGCAACATCTGCAACCCGTTCCAGTACGACACCTCCATCATGTCGAACCCGGCACAGGTCGCGGCGCACATCCAGGACACCGTGAACCTGTACTCGGACATCGCAAACGGCACGCTGCCTGCGGTTTCCTTCGTCAAGCCGAGCGGCTATGTGGACGGCCATCCGTCCTCCTCGAAGCTCGACCTGTTCGAGGGGTTCGTGAAGAAGATCGTCGACCAGGTCGAGGCCTCACCGACCTACGCCAGGAACACCGTCATCTTCATCACCGAGGACGAGGGCGGCGGCTACTACGACTCCGGCTATGTGCAGCCCCTCGACTTCTTCGGCGACGGCACGCGCATCCCGCTGATCGTCGTCGCGGATCCGAGCTACCTGCCGCTGCGCGCCGCGGGATACATCTCCCACAAGTACGCGGATCACGTGTCGATCCTCAAGTTCATCGAGCGCAACTGGCGCCTGCCACCCGTGACGCATCGCAGCCGCGATAACTTTCCGGACCCCGTGCAGCCGCCGGGGTCCTATGCGCCGCTCAACTCCCCCGCACTCGATGATCTGTTCGACTTCTTCGACTTCCCGGCTCCGCCCGGCGCCCACTAGGCGCACAGCCGGTTCACTCCCTGACGGGGCCGCCCGTGTGGCGGCCCTCTTTTTTTGGCAGCGGCCCTGGCAAGCGCCGGCACGCGAGCGCAATCAACCGGTTGCGCGGTGCAACTTCATGATCGTCGCGAGCAACCCGGGAAACCGCTCGTTCAAATCCTCCGAGCGCACGCTGTTCATATTCTCCACGCCCTGCTTGGTCGTGCGGATCAAGCCTGCATCGCGCAGGACGCGGAAATGATGTGACAGCGTCGACTTCGCCATCTCCGCGCAGGGAGCCGCCGCCGAGCACGACAGCCCGCCGCGCCGCTCGTCGAGCAGCTTCCGCAGGATCTCGAGGCGCACCGGATCGCCGAGAGCGCCCAGTACCCCGGCGAGGGTGATGTCCTCCTTCCCGGGATGCACGAATTGGGTCATATCGTCATTCTAAAACGATCTTGGTCTCGGTTCCATAGTTCAATAATACTGTATCAACGCAACGAGCAGCAGGAGATCCCCGTGGAAAGGTTCGAAGGCAAAGTAGCGGTCGTGACCGGCGGCAATAGCGGCATCGGTTTGGCGAGCGCGCGGCGCTTGCACGCAGAGGGCGCGCGCGTGGTCATCACCGGCCGGGATGCGCGCAGCCTCGATGCCGCCGTGAGCGCCATCGGCACCCGGAGCCTGGCGTTCCAGAGCGATGTCGCGAGGCTTGCGGACATCGATCGTCTCTACGCGTTCGTCGCCGACAAGCTCGGCAGGATCGATGTGCTGTTCGCGAACGCCGGCATCGGGAAATTCGCCCCCTACAGCGCAGCGCCGGAAGCGCTCTTCGATGAGCTGTTCGCGATCAACGTGAAGGGGCTCTACTTCACCATCCAGAAAGCGCTGCCGCATCTCAACGACGGGGCGTCCGTGATCCTCAACACCAGCGTCGCCGCGAGCAAGGGCCCGCCCAACATGGGAATCTATGCCGCAACCAAAGCGGCCGTACGCTCCTTCGCCCGCACCGCCGCCACGGAGCTGCTCGCGCGCAACATCCGCGTGAACGCGGTTGCACCGGGGCCGATCGCCACCCCGATCTTCGGCCGCAGCGGGATGACGCAGGAGCAGATCGAGAGCTTCAAGGCCGGGGTCGCCGATCGCGTCCCGATGAAACGGATGGGCAGTCCCGAGGAGATTGCGAATGCGGTGGCGTTCCTCGCCTCCAGCGAGGCCTCCTACATCACCGGAGTCGAGCTCAACGTCGATGGCGGCATGGCGAACCTGTAGCGGCCGGAGCCGGCCGCAGGAACGAGCGAGCGGCGGGGGCCGATCTTAAGCCTGCGCCAACACGCGCCCGTAGCCCGGCACGCGTCCGCTCAACCCGAGCAGGCGAACTCCGGCCCACAGCGCGTGCGGCAGACTCGACACGACCGGCACACCGCAGCGCGATTCGAGCGGCGCGAGCAGATCGAGCGTGTGCAGTCCGCCGCAGGAGATGAGCAACGCGTCCGCCGCACGGGCAGACCGGTAGACGGCTGCGCTGAAGCGCAGAAGTCCCGCTTGCGTCACGCTCGTGATGTCCTCGACCCGCTCGATGTCGAGGCCGCGGATCGCGCGCACCGAGAAGCCCTCTGCGTACAGAAAGCGCTGTAGCCGACGATTCACCTCCGCATCGTAGGCGGTTGCGACGGCCAAGCGTCGCGCGCCGACGCTGCGCAACGCATCACACACGGCCGTGCTCATGGTCACCGCAGGTCGCCCGGCCGCCGCCCGCATGCGCCGCGTGAGCTCGCGGTTGAAGCCGGCACCGCGATAGAAGCTGAGCGAGGTGCCCATCAGCACGAGCGCCTCGGCGCCGGCGGCAGCGAGCGCGACGGCCGCCGGGGAGATGCGCTCGAGCACCTGATCGTAGCCTTCCGGCGTCATGGTCCTCAGTCCGAGGCCACGTCCCTCGAATCGCACGCCCGGGTACAGGAGGCCGGCTTCCGGCGGCACCGCAACATCGACCGGCGCGATCAGACCGAGCACGCGCCGCGCGGGCGCACCGAGCGCCCGACTCGCGACGGTCGCCAGGGTGCCTTTCAGGACGTCACGGCGCGCAATCGCCACGGCGGTCTCGGGAGCTACGTCTCGCGCATGGCGAAGGCGACCGGAACTCGCGCGGCGCGGATCGCGGGCAACAGGGCGCCACCGAGCCCGATCGCGAGCGCCCAGATGATGCTGACGAGCACGATGTGCGGACTCACGGCGAGCGGGAAGGTGAGCCCTTCCGTGCTGATGATCTTGCCGTTGAAGACGAGCCAGGCGATGAGCGCCCCCGCCACGGCCGAGCCGAGTGCGAGCAGCATCCCCTCGATGAGGACCGAGGCAAGCACCGGAACGGCTGAGAACCCGAGCGCGCGCAGCGTGGCGATCTCCCGTCCGCGCGCATCGACCGAGGCGTAAAGGCTCGAAAGTGCAGCGCAGATCGCCCCCATCGCCATCAGCGTGCCGATGAAGTAGCTCACGAAGTCGAGCAGCCCGCGCAGTCCCGTGAAGGTCTTCTCGCGATTGGCGGCCTCCGTGTAGACATCGACCTTGAGCGATGGATCGGCGAGGACCGCCTGCTTGAACCGTGGGAACGCAGCCGGCGTGTCGAGCATGACGGTCAACTGCTGATAGGCATCACGGCCGAATGCGGAGAGTACCGTCTCGCCGTCGCCGAACAGGACCTGCTCGAACACGCCCTTCGCGTCCTCGAACACCCCCACGATCGTCCACTCGGAGCCGCGCAGGGCGATGCGATCGCCGATCTCGACTCCCCGGTCGAGCCTTTGCGCCACCTTGCTCACCGCGAGCTCGTGCAGCCCCGCTCGCGGCCAGTGGCCGGCGAGGACGTGGATCTCCGGGTAGACGTGGTGGTTGGTGATGCCGACCAGGTAGAGCGTGCCGCGCTCATTCGCCTTCGTGACCACGTCGACCCCGACCATGCTGCCCGCGGTGACGAGGGGATTGCCGTCCGCGTCCTTCTTGACGCCGGGCTCGTGCGAGAGGACCGCGATCTCATCGCGGGTGATCCGGCTGGAGAAGGCACTGAACTCAGCGCGACTCAGCACCACCGCCCGATCCGCTCGGGACTGCCCGGTCTCCCAGAACTGTGCCCCCTCGCCCATCGACAGGAGCGACACCAGCACGGCCACGACCGTCATGATGCCGATGACCGTGACGAGCGAGGCGCCGAGGCGCGCCGGAATGCTCCGCAGCCCGAAGCTCGTGAGCGCAACCAACTGCCTGAGCGATCGCATGCGAGCCCTCAGTGCCGCGCCAATGCCGCCGCGACTTCGAGCTTGAGTCCACGCCACGCGGGAATCGCTCCGCTTGCGAGCGCAAGCAGGACGGCGCACGCAAAGCCTGCGCCGACGACCACCCCGGGAATCGCTCCCACCCCGCCGATGAGCTGGCGCGCGCGCGGCAGCAGCAGCGCCGCAATCCCGAGTCCGATGGCCGCGCCAAGGAGGCAGGAGACGAGCGCCTCGGTCAGGATCAGGGTCATCACGCGGCGGTCCGCGAAGCCCACGGTCTTCAGCACCGCGAGCTCCGATGTGCGCTCGCGAACGGTCTGCATCATGAGCGCCCCGGTTGCGAACAGCAGCGCGAAGAACGCCGCCGCGGTGACCGCATGCGCGAGAAAGTCGATGTCGCCGATGCGCTCGACCTGCGCGGCGGCGAGATCCGATTCGGACTGCGTGCGGGTCTCGTGCGGCGAATTGGCAAAGAGCGCATCGATCTCGTGGCCGATGAGCGCCGAGCGTTTGGGATCGTCGATTTGCACCACGAATTCATTGACCGTGTCACGATTGGCCTGACGGGCCTCGTTGAGGTAGGCGTAGTTGGCGATGAGAAAGTTCGCGTTGTCGGGCGCGTCGGGTTCGGTGAACATGCCGACGATATCGAAGCTCCAGTCGGGCGAGCCGTTGCGCTGCACGATGGGCGATTGCAATGGGATCCGCTGACCGATCTTCCACCCGTAGCGATCCGCGAGCCGCTGTCCGACGATCGCTCCCGTGCGGGTGCGCACGAGCGACTGGAGCGCCTGCGGAGGAATCACGATCTCGCGAAAGATGTGCGCGAAGCTCGCCGCATCGACCCCGTCGGCTGCCACCTGCTGGTCCGGTCTCTGATAGGTGCCACCGATCCCGGTCGTGTAGCTCACGGCCGTTACCCCCGGCACCTGTTGAATCTGCGCGAGCAGGCCGAGCGGCAGGGAATCGCCGCTGCTCACGCGGCTCAGCACATACATGCGGTCCGCGTGCGCCTTGGCGATCGCCTGCTTGATGCCGGTGTCGAGGCCCTGCAGGACCCCGAACAGCGTGAAGGCGAGGGTGACCTGAAGCAGGATGAGCGCGGCGCGCATGCGCTTGCGCCACAGCCCCGACCAGATGAGAAAGACGTACTTCATGGTCGATCCGTGCCGGAAGTCTAGGCGCGCGTGCGGCGTTCGCCAAGCCGCCTGCGACCGCGCAAATGGCCGCGTCTCGCCCGTGGATTCATGAGAGCATTCGCGGCTATGTCAGAATCCGCAGCGACCGCGCTCAACTGGGGGAGCATCCGATGAAACGTCTCACTCTCATCTCTTTCTGCCTCGGCCTCAGCGCCTCGCTCACTCCCGCCCTGAGCCACGCGGAGGTGTCCTGCACGCGCGGGGGACTGAAGGAGGCCGTCGACCTCTACCTCACCGCACAGACCAAGGGCGACACCTCCGGTCTGCCGCTCGCCAAGGGGATCGGCTACTGGGAGAACGCGGCCCCCGCGGACATCCAGAAGGGATTCATCGACAAGCCGCTCAAGATCGACCACCAGCGCAGTATCTTCGATACCGCCACGTGCCAGTCGTTCACGGAGGTCATCGTGACCGACCCGTCCGCCCCTTACGTGTTCGGTACCCGTCTGCGCGTCAACCACGACAAGATCGTCGAGATCGAAATCCTCTGGACCACGAAGGGTTACTGGCTGTTCAACGCCGACTCCTACCTCAAGCACTCCTCCGCGGAGGATTGGGGACCGATCCCGGCTGAAGCGCGCGCCTCCCGTGACACGCTGGTGGCTGCGGCCAACGCCTATCTCGATGCCTTCCTGGAGAAGAGAATCGACCTGGTGCCGTGGGGCTTCCCCTGCGAGCGACTCGAGGGCGGTGCCTATACCGGCCGAGGCTCACCCGCGGACAGCTGCGAAGTGGGCGTCCCGGCTGGAGTCAACATCGTCAACCGCAGATTCATCGTGGACGAGGTGCTCGGCACGGTGCAGGTCTTCTGCACGTTCGGCGCGGCAGGCCTGCACGGCGGCAGCGGTGCAGCCGACAGTCATCTGTT
This sequence comes from Steroidobacteraceae bacterium, assembly GCA_035523875.1. Classification (GTDB taxonomy): domain Bacteria; phylum Pseudomonadota; class Gammaproteobacteria; order Steroidobacterales; family Steroidobacteraceae; genus JASHUC01. Next base: position 54,542 of record DATKPY010000021.1, on the reverse strand, counting down.
CCGGGTGGAAAACGGCAAGCTGCGCTATGTGCACACGTTGACCCATCTGCTGCAGGTCAACTTCCGAGGCAACCGCGGCCCTCGTTGAATGGACAGATAGCCGTGCTCGAGCTTCCGCTCTCCCCGCCCGCGGAGCGCGCGCGGCGACCGCCGGCCGCAACGTCCGGCGCAATCGACACGAGTCATCCCGTTCGCCCGCTCGGGACGGGCGCATGAGATTTCTCCCGCTCCTCTGGTCCGGCCTGTGGCGCCGACCGGTTCGGACGGCGCTGATCTTTCTGCAGGTGAGCGTGGCCTTTGCGCTGTTCGGGCTCCTGCAGGGCATGAAGACCGGCATGGATGTGGCCGTCGCGAAGTCCCGCGCAGACGTGCTGTTCGTCGCGCCGAGTGCCCAGGGAGGAACGCCGCTCCCCCTGGCATACCGCGAGCGGCTGCGCAGGATCCGCGGCGTCAAGACCGTCACTTTCGCCGACGGCTTCCTCGGGACCTACCGGAAGCCGACCCAGCCGGTATTCGTGCTTGCCATCGAGCCGAGCAACGTTTGGCTCACGCTCGCGCCGGAGATCTTCAAGGTCGAGCCGAAGGACCTCGATGCGCTGCGGAAGACCCGGACCGGCGCGCTGATCAGCGCGGATATCGGCAAAAAATACGGCTGGCACGTCGGCGATCGGATCCCGCTCAGCTCGAGCACCCTGCAGAGCAACGGATCGGGGACCTGGGCATTCGACATCGTCGGCACGTTCACGGACCACGAGCTCGGCGAGTCGGGGTTCATCGTCGCCAACTATGACTACCTGAATGAAGCGCGGGCCCTCAACAAGGGAACGGTCCGCAACTTCTACGCCGTCGTGTCCGATCCCCGACAGGCGGCGGCCGTGGGCGAGACCATCGACCGCACGTTCGCCAACTCCGCGAGCGGAACGCGCACCGCGTCGTTCCGGGAAAACGCGGAGCAGCAGTTGCAGTCGATCGGCGATCTGAACTTCGCAATCCGCGCGATCGTGAGCGCCGTGCTGGTCGCGCTGGTGTTCTCCACCGCGACCATGATGATGCAGACGGTGCGCGAGCGCACTCCCGAACTGGCCGTGCTCAAGACCCTCGGCTTCGGCGATCGGACGGTGTTCGTCCTCGTGGCCGCCGAGTCGCTGCTGATATGCGTCGCCGCCTCGTTGACGGGCCTCGCCCTTGCGTGGATCGCCTTCCCACTCGCGGCCAAGTATGTGCCCGGACTTTCCATGCCGATCATCGTCGTGGAAGCCGGAGTCCTCGGGGCCGTGGTGGTGGCACTCTTGAGTGTGAGCGTGCCGGGTCTGCGAGCGGCCAGGCTCAGAATCGTCGATGCGCTCGCTGGGCGGTAGGTCCGACCGTGAACTTCTTGACGCAAGTGGGAATGCTGCTGCGCATGAACCTGCTCGGCGTGCCGCAGCGCTTAGGACTGGTGTGTACCACGGTCATCGGCATCACGTGCGCGGTCGGCGTGCTCGTCTCGATGCTCGCCATGGGCGTCGGAGCGCGGCGGGAAGCGATGGGAAATGTCCGCCCTGACCGCGTGAGCCTGCTCAGCTCGGGAGCGCTCGGGCCCGCGCAAAGCAGCATCGCCCGCAATCTGGTGGTGCTGATTCGCGATCTTCCCGGCATACGGGCCGACAGCCGGGGCGCGCCGATCGCCGTGCCGCAGGCATTGGTGTTCATGCAGGCCCGAAAGAGAGGATCCGGCATCCTGGTCGGCTTCACCCTGATCGGCTCCGGAGCCGGGCTTACCGACTATGCCCCGGAGCTTCAATTGACCTCGGGGCGAATGTTTCGACCGGGGTTGCGCGAGCTCATCGCGAGCAATTACTGCGCACGCGAGTACCAGCATTTCGCCGTGGGCGAAAAGAGGGTGATACAAGGGGGCGAATGGACCGTCGTCGGTAACTTCGATCTCGGGCGCACCGACGGGACCTGCATCGTGTACGCCGATGCCGACACCGTACTCTCCGCCTTCGGCCGCGATAGCTTCAACGAGGTCAACGTGGTGCTGCAGTCGCCCGCGGCGTTTCGCAAGCTCGTCGCTGCAATCAACGCGAATCCGCTGCTGCACATCGAAGCCAAGCACGAAGCGCAACTGGCCGAGGCGAGCATGCAGCAGGTGAACGGCATCCTCAATTTCGTGAGCTATTTCGTCGGCGCCATCCTCGCTCTTGCGGCCACGATCGGCGCCGCCAATTCGCTCTACGCCCTGGTCGACAGTCGCCGCCGGGAGCTCGCTACGCTGCGCGCGGTGGGCTTCAACGCTCTGCCGGTGGTTGTATCCACGTTAGCGGAGGCCGTTCTGCTCGCGTTGCCGGGCGCATTGATCGGTGCGGCGCTCGCCTGGCTGTTCTTCAACGGCACAGCGGCGAGTCCCTTTGGATTTCAGTTTCACCTGGCGGTCACGTCCTCTCTGGCGCTGCTCGGCATCGGCTGGGCGCTCTGCATGGGGCTCCTCGGCGGGTTGCTGCCGGCAGTTCGTGCCGCGCGGCTGCCGGTCACCCTCGCGCTGCGCGCGACGTGAGCAGCGGCGCCGCTCGGCCGCGCCGTTCGGCCGCACCGGTAAGCCTCGGAGACCGGGAACATCGATCCCCGCGGCAGGTCAGTTGAAGCATCAAGGAGCGTGGAGGTGTCGCCATGAGCCATCTTCTGCGATTGGCCGCCGCCGCAGCCTGGGCTGCTGCCCTCGTCAGCTGCGCAACGATCCCCTCGGACGGTCCTGCGAGCGGCGCCGCAAAGACCGTGCGCTTGCCGGGAAAGCCGGGTTGTTTCTATCTGGTCGACATCACCCACAATGCTGGCTCGTGGACCGTGCTCAATCCGACCGAGCTCATCGTGTACGCGCCCAATCCCCGCAACGCCTATCTGGTGAAGCTGTTCGAGCCGCTCCCCGAGCTACCCTTCAATCTGCGCATCGGCTTTCAGAGCACCACGCAGAAAGACCTGATCTGCAACGACGACCTCGATAACCTGATCGTCCCGGGTCCAACCCCGCCTCATCGTGTGCCCATCGTGGCGGTGCACCGGCTCACGCTCGCAGAAGTCAACGCACTGCTCGCGCAGAATCATCTGAAGCCGGTGAAATAGCACGCGCTATCCGGCCCAGGCCGACGCTCCCTCAACGGGGCACGATCGAGCGGACCATCTGCTGCGCGATGAGGGCACGCTGCACCTTCGATCTCTGTTCCGTGGCATAGAGGGACTTGAGAAAGGCCAGATCCCAAGCGCTCAGGCCCGCTGGAGCGGCCTGCGGTGTGCCGTCGAAGAGCTTGAGAATGGTCGGGACATCGCCCAAGCCCTCGGTCGCCTTGAGCCGCGCGAGACCGACCATTCCCACGTAGTCGGCGAGCTGTCCCAAGGTCACCTGCTGCAATCGCGTCCTGTCGACGATGACGTAGACGTATGAAAACGTCCATACCTGGGTGGATGTGACGTGACTCGCCCGTTCCCAATCGCTGGTGATCGGCGCAGACCCCACGGGTGAGTTGATCAGTTGGACGAATGGGGGCATCCCGCGAGTCGCGGGCAGGTAATCCGGAGTCACGCTGTTGGAGTTGTACCAGACCCTCACCGGCACGCTGGAGGCGATGAACTCATCGACTGCAAGCGGTGGCGTGAAATTGCCGAACGTCACTGCGCGATTGCGCTTCTCCATGGCCCGCAAGAGCCGGCGCGGATCGCTGGTGACGAAGATGTAGAGATTCGCTCGGCAATGCTCGGCGGCGAGCGGCACTGCGGCCGCGCGCGCAATATCCGAGATGCGCTCGAGGACGAACTCCCCACCCCGACGCGTGAAGCCGGTCACCGAGGGACACACCGGCGCGTGCCATCGGGCGAGACCGGCATCCTGCTCGAGCGCCGCGATTTTGCTCACGAACGCGCGTACCCTTGGCGCGAGCTTGGCGCGCCGGGCGGTGACGGTCACCTCTTGGGACGCTTTGCCGGTGAAGGAGCCGTCGGTGGGCGGGGCGGACGCATGTGCGGGTCCCACCCAGGTGCCTGCGCACATGAGCCCCGCCAGCAGGGCGGCCCGCGAGGAAAATCGACGCGCGCGCGCCATCGGTGCGGCCCTTCGCAGTCCGGACGGCCGCCATGTTGGCACGAGCCGGTGACGGGCGCCAACGTAGAGCGGCCATTGCCGCCGCTTAGACGATTTTGCAGGGGATCAGCGCGTCTTCGTCGTATGAGTACACCGCGCAGAGGCGATGGTAGCCGTCGGCGATGATGAGACGATGACCGGTCGCGTCGCGGACCAGCAGCAATGGCGAGAGCGCCTGGCCTGCGCAGATCCTGCTGCGATCCTTCTCGACGTGCGCGTTGCTGATTCCGAGCAGCGACAGCCCGGATGCCCGGAAGATATCCTTGGCCTTGAACGAGCAGGCGGTGGCCGACTTGAGCTGCTGGACATACCGGGCAACCGTCGCCTCATCGAACAGCAGGCTGAGATACGACTGCGCCGCGGGATAGTCTTGATCCTCCGGCGCTTTCAGCCACTTGATGCCAACGGGCTTGTCCAACCGCTTCTCCTCGGACCCTTCGAGGATCGATCAGTCGCGGCACTCGAAGCTCGCGGCCTCGTTCGGATTGCCGTGGCCCCGGTACTGCGCGTGCTGCGGCCAGGCGCAGAGCGGCCGGCTGCGGCCGGGGAAGTCGTCCCCGGTTGCGACGACGGCCTCCGGTGAGCTGCCCTGCTCCACCCAGTGGACGAGTGGCGTGAGCAGGTCGAACCGATCGAGCGTTGCGGGTCCGCCCTGGCAGTGGCCCATGCCGGGAACGAGGAACAGCCGCGCGAACCCGCGCGTCTTCTGCAGGCCGCCGTTGGCCCGCGCGAGGCGCTCGTAGTAAGCGATCGTGTCGTAGGCCGAGAACCACGGATCGCTCATGCCGTGATAGAAGAGCTGTTTGCCGCCGTGCGCGGCGAAAGTGCTCAGGTTCGTCCACTCCGCGGTGTCGATCAGCTGCTGCTCGGGATCGCGAACGACCTCTGCCACGTCCCGCTCGAGATCCATGCTCACCGGCAGCGCTCCCCCTCCAACCGGACCGGCTGTCGAGTTGAACAGAAAGCCCGGAATCCCGAACCGCGCGCGCGGCTCCATGGCGATTCCGGTGTCGTAGGGGTGCGGCGCATAGATGCGCCAGCCGCTCCCGGTCACGGGCCCGTTGAATGCCTCATGCAATGCCTCGACCTGCGCCGAGCTCAAACAGCCGGGAGTCTTGGCGCCCCGGCACTCGAGCACCCTGGGATCGAAGCGACAGGCTTTCACGTTGAAGATCATCCCGTCCTTCAGGCCGTCGAGCGCATCGCACGCTTTCAGCAGGCCGTGGACGATCAGCTCCCGATCCGTCGCCGTGAAGGCGCCACCGGGGATCGGCTTCCCCGTCGCCGGGTCCTTGGGGGCGATCTGGTTGAACGCCACCGCGGCCCACTTGAGCGCGAGGTTGGAATATCCGGTGCGCATGGCCGGTGCACCGGTGATCACGCCATCGAACATCGCCGGATAGCGCTCGACCGCTTCCATGCCTTCGCGCCCGCCGGTCGAGCATCCGGCGAAGTAGGAGTGCACCGGTGGGCGACCGTAGTAGGCAGCGACCACTCGCTTCGCGATGCTCGTGACCGTCGGTACGGCGTTGAAGGCGAAATCGAGTGCGGCCTGCTGATCCTGCTCGAACGAGGCGTCAAAACCGGCGCCGCGGTGGCCACCGTCGGTCGACACCACGGCGAAGCCGCGCGCGAGCGCGGGCCGCTCGCCTGCAGCCTGAGCGCCGAGCGGAGGATTGAGCGTGCCGTTGAGCCCTCCGCCGCCTTGGACGAGAAAGCGTCCGTTCCAGGCATCCGGCAGCGCGACCGCGATCGTGAGGCCGTAGTGCTTGCCGTCCGCTCCGACGTGCGCGTCGATCACGCCTTCGAAGCGGCAGTAGGCGGGCAGTGGGACGGTCATTCGATTGGGTCCGGGGCCGAGCGGCACCGTTCCGGCAGGCGCCGCCGGCACGGGATCGGCGCGCGTGACCGTCAGGTTCGTCCCATTGAGGGTGAGGTCGCGGAGCGCGCTGCAAGTCCTTCCCGGAGCAATGGCAGCGCCCGGCGCGGCCGCCTGTGCCTGTGCCGAGTCGACGCGCAGCGGCAGGATCAGGCTCGAAGCCGCCAGCAGCCCCGGCAGCAAGGCCGCGAGGGCTCGTGCACTCATTGGGCGCCGCTCACCACCAGTTCCACATTCACGTTGCCGCGGGTCGCGTGCGAGTACGGGCAGATCTGCTCGTGAGCCTCAATCGCGAGCGCCGCGAGCTCAGTCTGCGGGAGGCTCTCGTCCTCGATCTCGAGTCTCACGGCAAGGCCGAAACCGCCCCCTTCCCGTGGGCCGATCGAGACTGCCGCGGTGACCCGGGCGGCCGTCGCATTCTTTTTATGCTGTTTGGCGACGTAGTCGAGAGCCCCTCCGAAACACGCCGCATATCCTGCGGCGAACAGATGCTCAGGGGTTGCCGTCCCCGGTCTGCCTGGCCCACCCATCGCCTTGGGGACCGACAGATCGACCTTGACCACACCATCGCTCGATTCGGAATGACCGTTGCGTCCGCCGACGGCCGTCGCGGTTGCGGTATAGAGTGGCTGGATCTTGTCCATGGTTCGCTCCTCAGGGATCCATCAGGCCGGCCTCTGCGGGCTCTGCGAGCAGGGAAGCCGCCCGCTCAGGCTATCACGGCGTCGATGCCCCGCAGGAATCATTCCTCGCATGTTCGGGATCCGTTCCCTGGCGCCCGTGCGATCACCTCGCGGACACTGAAATCACTGCGAGCCGGAAATGGGATGTTCGATGAGGCAACCGTGCTGGGCCTGCGGCGTGTGGCTGTGCTACCTGCTCGCCCTCTCGCCGTCCACCCAGGCCCGTGCGGACGATGCGGCGGACCCCAACCCGCCGGCGCCGGTGGCCAAGCCCGCGAGCGCCCCGCAGACCGTGGTGGTGCAGGCGACCGCCATACCCGGCTCCACAGTCCGCCTCGATGAGGTTCCCGGCAACGTTCAGACCCTCTCCGCCGCGGACCTAGCGCGCGACGGCTCGCCCAACCTCGCACAGGCGCTCGACACGCAGCTCGCGAGCGTCAACGTCAATGACAATCTCGATGATCCGTTCCAGCCGGACATCCTCTACCGCGGGTTCGAGGCCTCCCCGGTGCTCGGAACGCCCCAGGGCCTCGCCGTGTATCAAAACGGCGTACGCATCAACGAGGCCTTCGGCGACACGGTGAATTGGGACCTGTTTCCGGACTTCGCGATCAATCAGGTGGAGATCGTGAGCTCGAACCCGGTCTACGGCCTCAATGCGCTCGGTGCCGGAATCTCCATCTCGATGAAGAATGGATTCAATTATCAGGGCGGCGACGCCGAGCTCTCGGGCGGCTCCTTTGGCGAGCGCAACGTTGCGGTTGAGTACGGGGCCAACTCCGGTCCGTTCGGGATCTACGTCGCGGCCCGCGGGCTCGATGAGAGCGGCTGGCGGATGTTCTCGGATTCCCGCCTGCGCCAGTTCTATACCGCGCTCAGTGCGCGAACCGACACGGCCTCACTCGACCTGACCTACACCCGAGCGAACAATCTGCTTCAGGGGCAGGGCGCGGCGCCCCTTCAGGAGCTTGCGATCAGCCGCTCGCTCACGTTTACCGGACCGCAGAACAACGTGGACGGACTCGATTTTGTCACATTGAACGGCTCGCTCGAGGTGAGCGACGCGCTCTCCGTGCAGAGCGTTCTCTATTACCGCCAGTACGCGCAGAGCGTCGCGAACGGGAACACGACGGACTACACCTCCTGCACGAGCGCAACCTATTCCGGTGACCTGTGCCAGCCGAACGGGCTCACGCCCCTCACCAATGCTTCCGGCGCGGACCTGCCGGACATCTCCGAGGGCGGCACCGTTGCGATCGGCGAGAACGATTACGAAACGATCCACGCCTACGGGCGCGGCGCTTCCCTGCAGGCCACCGACGCCCAGAGCCTCGCCGGCCTCAGCAACCATTTCTCGGCGGGAACGACACTCGACTACGCAAAGCTCGGCTTTCTCTCCGGTGCGCAGATCGGAGTGATCGATCCCGAGCTTCTGGTGCTTCCCTCCGATCTCATCGTCGATACGCCCGAGAGCTCGCCGTTCGGCGCGACTCCGGTACTGCTCGATGCGTTCGACAAGTACTACGGAGCGTATGCCACCGATACGCTCGATCTCACCTCCGCGCTCGCCGTGACGGCGAGCGGCCGCTACAACCTCGCCCACATCGACCTCGAGGACGAGCGCGGCAGGAATCTGACCGGTAACAACCGCTTCGACCACTTCAATCCGGCGCTCGGCGCGACTTTCAAGGTGTTGCGCACGCTCACGGCCTATGCGGGCTTTTCGGAAAATAACCGTACGCCCGATGCGAGCGAGATCGAGTGCTCGAATCCCCTCGAGCCGTGTCTGCTGCCCTCGAACCTGGCGGGCGACCCGCCCAACCTTCATCAGGTGATCGCGCATACCTACGAGGCGGGGCTGCGCGGGTCGCTCCCCGGCGCGCCAGCGGGGCGCGGCGCGCTCTCATGGAATTTCAGCGTCTTTCGTACCACCCTTTATGATGACATCTACGGCATCGCCACCTCCTTGAGCAACGGCTACTTCGCCAACATCGGATCCACGCGCCGGGAGGGAATGGAGGCAGGACTCAAGTACACCGCGGCAGAGTGGTCCACCTATCTGAGCTACAGCTACGTCGACGCCTCGTTCCGCTCCGCGCTGCTCGTGCCGTCACCCTCCAACCCGTTCCAGGACGCGCAAGGGGACATCCAGGTCGAGCCGGGCGACCGTCTGCCGGGCATCCCGCTCCATCGCGTCAAGACGGGCTTTGACCGCAGGATTCTGCCGCGATGGTCGGTTGGCGCATCGCTGATGGTCGTGAGCGACCAGTACTACTTCGGCGACGAGTCGAACGAGCTCGCACCCATGCCCGGCTACCGTGTGATCGATCTGCACACGGCGTACACCGTCAACGGGCACCTGCAGCTCTTTGCCACCATCGACAATCTGTTCGACTCCAGATACTCGACATACGGGATCCTGAGCGATCCGACGGGAATCGGCGCACCGGGAATCCCCACGGGTGCGGTCACCAACGGTCCCGGGGTCGACAACCGGTTTCAGAGTCCCGCCGAGCCATTTGCCGTGCACGGCGGTTTTCGTCTCTACCTCTGAGGCGCAGGGGCTCTCGCGGCAGACGGCTCGCGCTGCGGCGGCGCGCCTTCCCATCGCGGCGTCCCGTGGTACATTCCCGCGGCATTCCGCGATCCCCTGAGGGGTCGCAGAGGAGCCGAACGTGCAATCGAATCCAGGGCGAGCCCTGCTCGGCAAGACACGCGATTCCGGCATGACCTTGCGTGTGCGTCTGAGTCTGCTGATCACGGCGCTGCTCGCGCTCGTGACGCTCGCCGGGGGCATCTATGTCGTGCACAAGGCGCGCAGCGACACGCAGGCGGAGGTGAAATCGACGCTCACGCTCGCCGGCCACTTTCTCGACGCACAGATCGCGGTGCTGCGCGACCGCTGGACCTCCGGTGGCTATTCGGCGCCCCTCCTTCATCTGCACGACCTCGGGGAAATTCGCCACCTGACGGTGAGGTTCTACGACGCACAGGGTCGATTGCTCGACAGCAACGACTTGGGCGGGCAGCACTCCGAGGTCGCGCCGCGTTGGTTTGCATTGCTCGTCGGCATCGGCTCGCCGGGGAGGCAAACCGAAACCCGCACCATCTCCTTCGACGGCACGACGGTGGGACGGCTGGTCATCGCCCCGGACCCGAGCTACGAGACCGAGGAGATGTGGACGACCTCGCGCGGATTGCTCGCGCTGCTGATGGCGTTCTTCGCGCTCGTGAACGCGTTCGTGTGGTGGGCGGTGTCGCGTGCGATGGAGCCGGTCGAGCAGATTCTCTCGGCCCTGGAGGAGCTGCGTGGCGGGAATCTCGCAGCGCGCCTGCCGCGATTCGGCGCATCGGAGATGGCGCGCATCGGCACCGGCTTCAATCATCTGGCCGAGACATTGGAGCGCAGCGTCGCCGAGAATCGCAGTCTCACCCGGCGTCTCCTCGAGATCCAGGAAAACGAGCGCACCAGTCTCGCCCGCGAGCTCCACGATGAGATCGGTCAATGCGTGAGCGCGATCCACGCGGATGCCGTCGCAATCCGCAATCGCGGCGGCGAGACCGTGCGCGAGAGCGCCCAGGCGATCGTCGAGGTCGCCGCCCGGATCAAGGAGATCGTCCGCAGCATGCTGCAGAAGCTGCGGCCCCCGGCGCTCGCGGGGCTCGGGCTCACCTCCGCGCTTGGCGACCTCGTCGCGGCATTCGCGCAGCGCCATCCCCATGTGAGCTGCTCTCTGAAGAGCAGCAGCGACGTGGCGAGCGTGCAGGGGGAGATCGGAGTGGCCCTTTATCGCGTGGTGCAGGAATGCCTGACCAACGTCGCGCGTCACGCGCACGCGCGACACACCGCGATCGAGGTGACGCAGCTCGGTGCGGCGGGCGGATGCGAGAGCGAGCCCGAGCGCACCGCGCCCCCCACCCGGCGAATCCGCGCGACGATCGCCGACGATGGCGTGGGATTTGCCGCACCGGCGATCGGGCGCGGGCTCGGACTCACCGGCATCCGCGAGCGGGTGGTCGCCCTCGGGGGAACGTACAGCATCGACAGCCATCCGGGCCGCGGCACACGCATCTCGGTCGAGGTGCCGCTCACCGCGGAGCTCGAGGCACTCGCGTGAACGCGGCTGCGATCCGCATCATGCTGGTGGACGATCATGCGATCGTACGCGCGGGATTCCGGCGCCTGCTCGAGCAGCAACCGGAGTTTCGCATCGTCGCCGAGGCCGCGGATGCCGACCGTGCGTACGCTCTGTTCAACGAGCACGTGCCGGACGTGATCATCATGGACGTATCGATGCCCGGAGTGAGCGGACTCGATGCCATCCGCAGAATGACCGGCCGACGACCCGCTGCGCGAGTCCTCGTCTTCAGCATGCACGAGGATGCCTCCCTCGCCGAGCGCGCGATTCAGCTCGGAGCCCGGGGTTACGTGACGAAGAGCAGCCCGCCGGAGGTGCTCGCGGCCGCAGTGCTCGATGTCGCGGCCGGCAAGCTCGCTCTCAGCCCCGACATCGCCAAGTCGATCGCGATTCTCAAGCTCGCCGGGCGCGAGGATCCGCTCGGGCAACTGAGTCCGCGCGAATTCGAGGTCCTGCGGCTGCTCGCCCGCGGCCACGCCGCTGGCGCAATCGCGAAACTCCTCAATCTGAGCGGCAAGACGGTCGCGAACTATCACACCTCGATCAAGCAGAAGCTGCATCTGTCGAGCGATATCGAGCTCGTGCTGCTCGCGCAACGCCAGGACATCCTCTAACGCGGCGCCGGCGGCCCGAAACGGGTCGAGGCCGCGCGCTCGCGCGGACGGGAGCGCCGATCCGCATCGCCACTGCTCAGCGATGCGAATCCACTCACATTTCCCACATCCGTCCCTTTTCACTTATCGTGGCCGCGGCGCATTCTCGCGGGCCTGTAGGACAGACCGCGGCTGCGACGATGCACTCAAAGTGTCTCTCAATCGGCCACGCTCGCAATGCGCACCGGGCAGCCGTCACTGCGACCTGCTTCACATGTCTCGCGCTCGCCGGGCCGGTCCACGCCGATGCGGGCGGGGACAACTCCTCGGTCGAGGCGCTGAAGAAGCTGAGCGTCGAGCAGCTGATGAGCGTCGATGTCACCTCGGTGTCGAAGACGGCCGAGCCCTTGAGCGATGCCGCCGCCGCGATCTTCGTGATCAGTCACGACGATATCGTCCGCTGCGGTGCAACCAGCATTCCGGAGATCCTGCGGCTCGCGCCCAATCTGGAGGTCTTCCAGGTGAGCCCGACCGACTACATCATCACCGCGCGCGGATTCAGCGGAAACTCCGCGGCGCAAAGCTTCTCCGACAAGCTCCTCGTGCTGATCGACGGGCGCAGCGTATATACCCCGCTTTATTCCGGGGTGTACTGGGATGCGCAGACCGTGCCCATCGATGACATCGAGCGCATCGAGGTGATCAGCGGTCCGGGCGCGACGCTCTGGGGCGCCAACGCCGTGAACGGCGTCATCAACATCATCACGCGCAAATCCTCCGACACCCAGGGAGAGCTCGTGAGCGTCGACGGCGGCAACCTCGCCAAGGATGCGGTCGTTCAGGCCGGTGCGCACCTCGACGGCGATGCGAGCTACCGGCTCTACGCCCAGGGCTCGACACAGAGCGCCCTGCAGACCCCGAGCGGCAGCAGCTCGGGGGACCCCTGGTACAAGACGCAGGCGGGATTCCGCAGCGACTTCGGCCCGGCGAGCAACTCGCTCACCGTGCAAGGAGACTTCTACCGCGCCAACGAAACCGAGCCGGGCGGGGCGGATGTCGCCATTGCCGGATCAAACGTTCTCACGCACTGGCAGCACAGCGTCTCGGAGGACTCCGCCGTGCAGCTCCTTGCGTACTACGACCAGACGCAGCGCTTCACGATCGGCGGCGGAGCGTTCGTGCTCAATACCTACGACGTCGAGTTCCAGCAAAGCCTCGAGCTCTTCAGCTGGAACAACATCGTCTGGGGCGCAGGCGAGCGCGTGAGCCGCTACGACATCACCAACACCGCGAGCCTGCTGTTCCTGCCCGATGACAGTAGCCTCAATCTGGCCGACGCCTTCGCGCAGGACACCCTGGCGCTCGCACGCAATCTCAAGCTGATACTCGGCCTCAAGCTCGAGGATGATCCCTACTCCGGCATGACGCCTCTTCCCGACGTGCGAATCTCCTGGAAGCTCGCCACCGATGCGCTCATCTGGTCGGCCGTCTCGCGCGCGATCCGCTCCCCGACCCCCTTCGATCGCGACGTAGCGGAGTATCTCGGCGGCACGCTGTTCCTCGTCGGCGGCGCGGACTTCGCGCCCGAGAAGCTGACGGCGTACGAGATCGGGTTTCGCGGGCAGGCGGGCTCGCGCCTCTCGTACTCCGTCTCGACGTATTACAACGACTACGACGATCTGCGCAGCATCGAGTTCGCCGGCAACGGCGCGCTGCTACCGTTGCACTGGGGCAACGGCGTCGAAGGCGATACTTACGGCGTCGAGCTCTGGGGGAACTACCAGGTTACCGAGGACTGGCGGCTCGCGTTCGGATTCGACCAGGAGCACGAGAGTCTACGGTTCGTACCGGGCAGCAGCGGGTTGCTCGGTGTTTCGCAAGAGGGAGACGACCCGAGCCACCAGGCCTCGCTCCGCTCGCTCCTCAATCTCACACCCGATCTCACGCTCGATGCGGACCTGCGCTACGTGGGCTCGCTACCGGATCCCTTGGTGCCGGCCTACACCGATCTCAATGCCCGCATCGGCTGGCGAATCTCCTCGCATTGGCAGCTCGCCCTATCGGGGTTCAATCTGCTGCACCCGCATCACGAGGAGTTTACCGAGCCGCCGAGCGATCTCGTGGTCCGCAGCGTCCTGTTGAGCGTAACGCTCAGGCTGTAGAGCGATGATCAGAGCCATCGCAGGGCTCCTCACCTTGCTCGCGATGTGCGCCCCGCTCTCGGGGCGCTGCAGCGGCGTATCCGAATATCAGCTGAAGGCGGTCTTCCTGTTCAATTTCTCCGAGTTCGTCTCCTGGCCGCCGCGGGCGTTCCCACAGCTCGACACGCCGCTCGTGATCGGAGTGCTCGGACACGACCCGTTCGGTGGCGAGCTCGACGCCGTCGTGCGCGGCGAGCACGTGGGCTCGCACGCACTCGTGGTGCAGCGCTATCAGGACGTATCGCAGGTCGGCAACTGCCAGATCCTGTTCATCGATCGCTCGCAATCCCCCGAGCTCCATCACGTCCTCGATGCGCTGCGCGGCCGGGCGATACTCACGGTGAGCGACATCGAGGGGGCCGCCGCGAGCGGCGTCATGATCGATCTGGTCAGGAACGACGATCACATTCGTCTGCTCGTGAACATCGAGGCGGCGCGCGCAAGCGGACTCGGATTGAGCGCCAAGCTGCTGCGCCCGGCGCAAATTGTGAGCACGAGCGGGGATTGAACGATGCCGCAGCGCCCCTCGCACATCCAGCGCACGCTCATGACGATGCTCCTGCTCACGAGCGGTGCGGTGGTCTCGGTCACGACCGTGGCCTTCAGCGGCTACGAGTTCGTCGTCTCGCGGCGGCAGACGCTCGCGAGCCTCACGACGCTCGGCAACGCGATCGCCTCGAACAGCACGGCCGCCCTCGCCTTTGACGATCCGGCCGACGCGCTCGAGACGCTCTCGGCGCTCAAGGCCGATCCGCACGTCGTCGCCGCCGGCCTCTACACCCCGGATGGTCGGCTCTTCGCGACCTATCCGCGCGCGATCCGCAGCACGAGCCTGCCGCAGAAGCCCCCGGGCGCGGGCTACCGCTTTGCCGGCCGCTCGCTCATCGGCGTGCTACCGGTGATGCAGGCCGATCGCCGCATGGGGACTCTGTATCTGGAGTCGAATCTCGGCTCGATTTACCAGCGCTTTCGCCTCTACGCACTCATCGCCGCGATGACCATGGGTCTCGGCACGCTCATCGCCTACCTCATCGCCGCGCGCCTGCAGCGCCAGATCTCCATTCCGATCCTGAGCCTCGCCGAAACGGCGCGCAGGGTCTCCGACAATCGCGACTATTCCGCGCGCGCAGCGCTGAGCGCGAGCGGCGAGCTCGGCACCCTCACCGATGCCTTCAATCACATGCTCACCCGGATCGAGGAAGGTCAGACCAAGCTCCACAGCCAGCTCGCGCGGCTCGATCTGCTGCACCGGATCACCCGGGCGATCGCCGAGCGACAGGATCTGCCGAGCATCTTTCAGGTGGCACTGCGCACGCTCGAGGAGGACATGCCGATCGATTTCTGCTGCGCATGCCTCACCGAGGGCGATGCGCCGATCGTGAGGCTCCTCGCAATCGGATCGCGCAGCGAGCCGTACGCCGGCGCGCTCTCGCTCGCGGCGGGCCAGATCGTTCCGGTGGACGAGAACGGCCTTTCGCGCTGCCTCGAGGGAGAGCTCGTCTACGAGCCGGATACACGCGCCCTCGGGTTTCCGTTTCCCGCGCGCTTCGCATCCGCGGGGCTCCGCTCCCTCGTCATCGCTCCCCTGCTCGTCGAGCGGCGCGTGTTCGGCGTGCTGGTCGCGGCGCGCATTGCGGCAGGCGCCTTCACGAGCACGGACTGCGAATTCCTGTTGCAGCTGAGCGAGCATGTCGCGCTCGCGTCGCACCAGGCGCAGCTGCACGAAGCGCTGCAGCAGGCCTACGACGACCTGCGTCAGTCACAGCAGACCGTCATGCAGCAGGAGCGGTTGCGCGCCCTGGGAGAGATGGCAAGCGGGATCGCGCACGACATCAATAACGCCGTCTCGCCGGTGTCGCTCTACACGGATATCCTGCTCGAGCGCGAGCCGCAGCTGAGCGAGCGGGCGCGCGGCTTTCTCACGACGATCCGGGGGGCGATCGAGGACGTTGGCGAGACGGTGGCGCGCATGCGCGAGTTCTACCGGCCGCGCCAGCCGCAGCTCGCCCTCGCGCGCGTCGCGGTCAATCGGATGATCCAGCAGGTCGCCGATCTCACCCGCGCGCGCTGGAGCGATTTGCCGCAGGAACGCGGCATCGTGATCACCCTCAAGACCGATCTCGCGCCGGATCTGCCCGAGATCATGGGAGCCGAAGCGGAGATCCGCGACGCCCTGACGAACCTCATCTTCAACGCAGTCGATGCGATGCCCGAGGGGGGCACGCTCAGCGTGCGCACCTTCGCGACCGGTGGAATCGACCCGCGGAGCGACGACTCGCAGCGTCACGTGTCGATCGAGATATCCGACACCGGCGTCGGGATGACGGAGGAGACCCGGCGGCGCTGCCTCGAGCCCTTCTACACCACCAAGGGGGAGCGCGGCACGGGACTCGGTCTCGCCATGGTCTACGGCATGGTGCAGCGTCATAGCGCCGAGCTCGAGATCGAAAGCGCGGTTGGCCGCGGAACGACCATGCGCATCGTCTTCCCGGTCACCGAGGTCTCCATCGCCGGTCAGGGCGAGGCGCCGGCGCTGCGAGTGCCCGACCGTCGCCTGTCGATTCTCATGGTCGATGACGATCCCCTGCTCATCAAGTCGCTGCGCGATGCCCTGGAGAGTGACGGTCACCTGGTGACGGCGGCCGACGGCGGCCAGAGCGGCATCGCGGCATTCGCGGCGGCGCTCGAGCGCGGCGCCCCGTTCGACGTGGTGATCACCGACCTCGGGATGCCCTATGTGGACGGTCGCAAGGTGGCCGCGTCGATCGCGGCCGCATCGCCCACCACCCCTGTCATACTGCTCACCGGCTGGGGCAAGCGGCTGTTGAGCGACGACGAGGTGCCTCCCCACGTGCGCATCGTGCTGAGCAAACCCCCGAAGATGGTCGAGATCCGCGCCGCCCTGGCCGCGGTCACCGCCAAATCGCCCCAGGCAGCGTGAGGGTGGGATGGAACGACCTACGCGCATTCTCGTAGCCGACGACGACGAGCGCATTCGGGACGCGACGCGGGCGGTCCTGGTCGACGCCGGTTACGAAGTCACCCTGGCGAGGGATGGCGATGAGCTGGTGCGGGCCTATCGGGCGGAGCCTGCGGACCTCATCCTCTGCGACCTGTTCATGCCCGGCAAGGACGGGCTCGAGGCGATCCGGGAGCTGCACCGTCAATTCAGTGCGGCGAAGATCATCGCGATGAGCGGCGGCGCCTACGATGGCGCACTCGATCTGCTGCGCACGGCGCGACACATGGGTGCCTGCGAAGTGCTGACGAAGCCCTTCACCCGTACAGTGCTGCTCGAGCTCGTGGAGCGGCTCACGGCGGTCGACTGAGGGCGGCGCGCCCCCGCTCAGCCGCCGCGCCGCAGCGCGCGCAAGATGAACACCACACCGAGCGCCAGGAACAGCGCGCTCGCGACGTAGTGGATCGCCTTGAGGGGTAAGCGATCCGAGAACGCCTTGCCGAGAAACACCACGGGCAGATTCGCGAGCAGCATGCCGGTCGTGGTGCCCGCGACGACCGCAACCAGATTCGCATACCCCGCGGCGAGCGCGAGGGTCGCGATCTGCGTCTTATCCCCGATCTCCGCAATGAGGAATGCCACGAGCGTCGCGGTGAAAGCGCTCGTGCGGCGCGCCGTCGCGGGGCGCTCCGCGAGCGTATCGGACTTGAGGGCCCACAGCGCCATGCCGACCATGCTGATGCCCACCGTGGCATCGAGCAGCGTCGGCGTGAGCACCCGACCGAGGCGCACGCCGAGGAACCCCGCCGCCGCATGGTTGGCGAGCGTCGCACACAGCACCCCGGCCAGTATCGGCCAGGGCCGGCGATAGCGCGCTGCGAGCATGAGCGAGAGGAGCTGGGTACGATCGCCCATCTCCGCGACCGCCACGGTCGAGACCGAGATCAGGAAGGACTCCACAGCAGACTCCAAGCGGATCCGCAAGTAGACCACAGCCGCATCCCGCGCGACCGTGGCAAGCGCGGCACACGCGGGTCGGGGCCCGCGGGCGCGAGCGTGCAGCCGCAGTTCGCGCTAATATTGCGCCCGTTGGTGATTGGCACGGCCACGTCCCGCGATCGTGAGCCGCGCGCGGCGCAGCAGTAACGCAACAACCAATCTGCGCCCGTGGCCTGCGTGATCAGGTTCCCGCAGGCGAGCTTAAATGGGGAGAAATGCCATGAAATTCTTGGCCTCACTGCTTTCGAGTGCCGTGCTCGCCATCGGCCTGCTGTCGGTACCGGTCTACGCCCAGGACACCGCCGGAAACGACGCCGTCGGGCACGGGTACATCGCGCCGCAGATCGGCGTGACGGTCCCCGACAACTCTCGGCATCTGAACGACGGCCTGTTCTGGGGCATCGCGCTCGGAATGAACCTGAGCCAGGACTGGAGCGGGGAGTTCAATATCCTCACCGGCACGGACAACGGCTCTTCCGTGCCCTCACACCTGCGCCTGAACGCGTTCTCGGCGGATCTCCTGCGGGTGTTCGATCGCGACTCCGTCGTCTCGCCGTACGTCACGCTGGGCGGGGGAATCATCCAGGATGTTCCCAACGTGGGCGGCGAGCGCGACAACGTCCTCCTCCAGGGCGGGATCGGTGCCTTTATGCACCTCTGGGGAGACTCATCGGGGGCTACGAACTTCTGGATCCGGCCGGAGATGAAGCTGCGGTGGGACTCGTACTCGTACGTTCATCGGCCGGTGGACTTTCTGGCGGGCGTGAAGTTCGGGCTGGACTTTGGCGCCCCGCACGCTGCACCGCCGCCACCCCCGCCACCGCCACCGCCACCTCCACCGCCCGCACCCCCGCCGCCGCCGGCCGCTCCGCCTCCCGCGCCGACTGCGGCCCCCTCGCGTCTGCACGGCTCTATCACCCTGATCGGTGTGCACTTCAAGACCGCCTCGGCGGAGCTCACGCCGGAATCCTCCGAGGTCCTCGACCCGCTGGCCGAGGAGCTGGCGGCGCATCCGCGCCTGCGCGTGGAGCTGCAGGGACACACGGACGCGATCGGCTCCGGGCCGTACAACATGCGTCTGTCGCAAGCGCGCGCGGAGTCGGTCCGAAACTACCTGGTCAACAAGGGCGTGCCACCCGATGAGCTCATCGCCAAGGGGTATGGCAAGACTCGACCGATCGCCACCAACAAGACTGCGGAGGGCCGTGCCCAGAACCGCCGCGTGGTGATGGTCGTGCTCGAGAATCCGGGTGACGTGACGGTGAAGCAGGGAGACGCCAATCCCTGAGGGCTACACGCTCTACGCGGTACCCGGCTGGGGCTCGGCCATCGCGGAGGCGCTGCTCGCGCTCTGCGGACTCACGCCGCGCATCGAGGACGTGACCGGCTTCGATCAGCCCGGTGCTGCGCGCGAGCGACTCCTCGCGGTCAATCCGCTCGCCCAGATCCCGACGCTCATCCTCCGCGACGGAGCCGTCATGACGGAGAGTGCGGCGATCACCCTGTACCTCGCCGAGCAGTTCCCCCACGCCTCCCTCGCGCCCGCGCCAGGGGATGCCGCGCGTGCGCCGTTCCTGCGGCGCCTGATCTGGCTCGTCGCGAATGTCTACCCGACCTTTACGTACGGTGATTACCCGGAGCGTTGGGTGACGACGGAGACCGCACGCCTCAAGGCCTCGATCGAGGCGTACCGCGAGCGGCTGTGGCGCGAGCTCGAAGCGACGCTCGCGGAGGGCACCTGGACACTCGGCGAGTGCTTCTCGGCGCTCGATGTCTACGTTGCCGTGATGACTCACTGGCGCCCGCGGCGAGACTGGTTCGCGCAAGCCTGTCCGCGCTTGCGCGCAATCGCCGCGCGCGCCGACGCGCACCCGCTGCTCGCCCGAGTACTGCAGCGCAACTTCCAAGCCCCGCAGTGAGCCGCGATCAGGCGCCGAGCCGATTGGGATCGCGCCAGACTCGCTCGAAGGGCAGCCGCCAAGTCCGCGGCGCGATCAGTTGATGAATCGCGTTCGGTCCCCAGGACCCCGGCGCATAGAGCCGCACTGGAGGCGGCGACTCGAGCAGGGGCTTCGACACCTCCCACAACCTCTCGATGCCCTCGGCGGTCGTGAACAGCGTGTGATCGCCGCGCATGGCATCCAGGATGAGCCGCTCGTACGCCTCGAACACGTCGCCCACATGGCCGGTGTCGTGCATGGCGAACTGCAGGCTCAACTTGTCGAGACGCATCCCGGGGCCGGGACGCTTGCCGTAGAACGACAGTGACATCTTCGAGGCATCGGCGAGATCGAAGGTCAGGTGATCGGGTCCCTGCGCGCCCACGCCTGAGCCGACGGGGAACATGCTGCGCGGCGGCTCGCGGAAAGCGATCGAGATGATGCGCTGCCCCTCGGCGAGACGCTTGCCGGTGCGCAGGTAGAACGGCACGCCGGCCCAGCGCCAGTTGTCGATCGCGCAGCGCAGTGCGATGAAGGTCTCGGTGTCCGACTCCGGATCGACGCCCGGCTCGGTGCGATAGCCGGTGTACTGCCCGCGCACGACATCGGTCGGCTGGATCGGCAGGATGCTGCGAAAGACCTTGTTCTTCTCCTCGCTGATCGGCGCCGGCTCGAGTGCGGTCGGCGGCTCCATCGCGACGAACGCCAGGATCTGGAACAGGTGCGTGACGACCATGTCGCGGAAAGCCCCGATCGTCTCATAGAAACCGACACGGCCGCCGAGACTGAGCGTCTCGGGAACGTCGATCTGCACGTGATCGATGAAGTTGCGGTTCCAGATCGGCTCGAACAATCCGTTCGCGAAACGGAACGCAAGGATGTTCTGAGCCGGCTCCTTGCCGAGAAAGTGGTCGATGCGAAAGATCTGACTCTCGGCGAACACCTTGTGCAGCTGCTCGTTGAGCGACACCGCGCTTTCCAGATCGACCCCGAAGGGCTTTTCCATCACGATCCGGGAGTGCTCGACGAGGCCTGCATCCCCGAGCAGCCTCACCACCGGCAGCGCCGCGCCCGGCGGAACGCTCAGGTAATGGAGCCGCTCGCTGTCCCCGCCGAGCGCGCGCTCGGCCGCGAGCACCTTCTCGCGCAACGCGGCGCTTCCGGCCGCGAGCGGCAGATAGTCGAGGTTCGCGGCGAAGACAGTCCAGTCCGACTCGCTCACGCTGCGCGTGGAGAACTCATCGAGCGCGCCGCGCGCGAGCTTGCGAAAGCCCTCCGCGTCGAGCTCATCGAGCGACATGCCGATGATTCGGCAGCCTGGTATGAAGCCGGCGCTCGCGAGGTGAAACAGACCGGGAAGGAGCTTCCGCCGCGCAAGATCGCCGGTCGCGCCCACCAGCACCAGAACCTGCGCGCACCGCGGCCCGACTCCCGGGGGAATCTTTCGCACCTTGCCCAACCTCCTCGAGCGAACGCATCGCCGCGCAACGCGGCGGCGAGCCCTTGCAGCAGAGGATAGCCGCCCGCACCGAGCGCTTCCATGATCGGCGGCACACCCCGGTCCGAAGGCCTCAGGCGAAGAGCTTGAGGGCGTTGCTCAGCGTGGTGAGCACGCCCCAGAGGAGCGGAATGCCGGCGAGTCCCCAGGCGAGGAGAAGGTGGCTCGCGGGCGTGCGGCGATCGCCGGCTCTCGACACGGTCGTTCCCCTCACTCGGCGAGCGCCGCGGTCTGCCCCAGCGCCTGCGGCATGTGATGGCGCGCATGCACCGGCGTGATGAGCAGATTACAGAAGAAGCCCACGACGAGCAGCGCCGCCATGATGTACATGGTGAGATCGTACGCCTGCGCCTTCGGCACGCCATGGTCGATCTCGTACTGGCGGATGTAGTTCACGAGGACCGGCCCGAACACCCCGGCCGCCGACCAGGCGGTGATCAGCCAGCCGTGGATCGCCCCGACGTAACGCGTTCCAAACAGGTCCTTGAGATAGGCCGGAACGGTCGCAAACCCGCCCCCGTACATGCTGATGATGACGAGAAAGCAGAGAACGAACATCGCGACGCTCCCGATGGCGCCGGTTGTCGGGACGAGCGCATAGAGCACCGTGCCGATCACGAAGAAGCAGAAGTAAGTCGACTTGCGCCCGATCAGATCCGAGAACGACGCCCAGATGAACCGCCCCGCCATGTTGAACAGGCTCATCAGCCCGACGAAGCCGGCGGCCGCAATCGCCGTGACCTTGCCGGGAAACATCTCCTGGCTCATTGCGGAGGCCTGGCCGATCACGCCGATGCCTGCGGTCACGTTGAGGCACAGCACCCACCAAACGAGCCAGAACTGCGGTGTACGCAGGGCCCGATACACGTAGACGTGGGCCGTGGTGACCAGCTTCTTCGGCTTGAGCGGCGGCTCCCAGCCCGCGGGACGCCATCCCGGCGCGGGCACGCGCACGATGGCCGCGCCGGCGAGCATGTAGCAAAGATAAATGACGCCGAGGCAGATGAACGTCTCCGCCACGCCGATGTGCACCGGCGTCGAGAAATGGGCCATCAGCCGCACCGATAGCGGCGAGGCGATGAGCGCGCCGCCGCCAAAGCCCATGATCGCCATGCCCGTCGCCATGCCAGGGCGGTCCGGAAACCATTTGATCAGGGTCGAAACGGGTGAGATGTAGCCGAGTCCGAGTCCGATGCCGCCGAGCAGGCCATAGCCCAGGTAGATGATCCAGATCTCGTGGGCATGGACGCCGAGGGCGGAGAGGAAGAAGCCGCCCGCGAAGCACACCGCGGCGGTGAACATCGCGCGGCGCGGACCCCCCTCCTCGACCCACCGACCGAGCACGGCGGCGGAGAGGCCGAGGAAAAAGATCGCGAGCGTGAAGATCCAGCCAAGATCGGTGAGCCTCCAGTCTGCGGGGGCGGAATGGGTCACCCCGAGGAGCTTCGTCATCGGCAGGTTGAACACGCTGAATGCGTAAACCTGGCCGATGCACAAGTGAATGCAGAGCGCCGCCGGCGGCACCATCCAGCGGTTGAAGCCCGCAGGCGCGACCGTCCGCTCGCGATCGAGCAGCGACACGAGGCCCATCGCCCCTCCCCCTTAAGTGGTCCTCGATGTGTTCGCGGTCACAGGAGCGCGCCCTCCCCGCCGAGCATCGCGCGCCTGACCAGCGGAATCGGCGGACCCCCGTACGAGAGGAACCGATCGTGGAACGCAGGCCAGTACGCCTTCGGATCCGAGCCGCCTGCCGCCCGCATCTGCATCGCAACCCAGTCGTCGCGAAGCTTCATGATCATGAGCTTGCCCAAGGTGTAGTTGAGGTACGCGGGATCGTACGTGCCGCGCTCGGCCTGCTGCTCGGCATCGCCCGGATCCTGAAACGCGCGCTCGCGGAACAGTCGCTCGGATTCGGCGACGGTCATTCCCCCGGTGTGCAGTCCGATCGCGGAGATCAGCCGCACGTCGCGCAGCAGCGCGTTTTCGAGCTGGCCCACATGCTGCTCGGGATCGCCGTTCCCGAGGCCCTCATCCCACATCATCTGCTCGCAGTAGTGCGCCCAACCCTCCGCATAGGCATACGTCACCCACAGCGCCGCGACCTTCGAGGGGTTGCGGTTCGAGTACGAGAACTGCAGAAAATGCCCCGGCCACACCTCGTGCGCGCTCGTGTACAGGAGGTCGGCCACGCCCGGGATGTACTCCTCGCGCTCCTTCGCGCTCCAGGCGGGATCGGGCGGTGCGATGTTGTACTCCGAGGCGAGTGCCTTGTCGTAGGGTCCGGGCACCTCGATGTAGGCGGAATTCGCGCGGTTGTACGGTGGGGCCTCCACGACCACCACCTCATTGTCGCTCGGAATGGTGACGATCTTCTTCGCGATGATGAACGCCTTCAGCATCTTCAGCTGCTCGGTGGCCGCGCGCACCGGCCCGCCCTGCGGCTTGTCGGCTCGCATCCGATCGACGCAACGGGTGAGGCTGCGCCCGGGCAGATAGGCGGCGCACGCCGCCTTAAGCGCGCGCGTGTTGCGCTCCAGATCCCCGCGGCCGATCGCGAGGATCTGCTCGACCGGGATCTCCACATCGTCGGTGTCCTTGAGCATCTGCGCGAAGAGCGGCGCGCCGAGCGCGAAGCGGCCGGTCGCGTGCGTGCGCTCGGAGACGAGCCACGATCTCAGACCGTCCATCGCGCGCGCGGCGGCCTCATCGGCGTCCGCGAGCGCCTTCTGCGCCTCAGGATCGGTGACCGCGGCGAACACCGCCGTTACGTCGTGCCGGTAGAAATCGGCGTAGCCGCCGAAGCCCGAGATCCCGCGCTCGAGGAGACTGCGCGCGAGCGGCGCGCTCAGGTTCGCGCGAATGTCGGCCGCGATCCGGGGGATCGAGCGTGCATAGCCGATGTAGCCCTTCATGCGCACGGCGAGCGGTGCGTACTTGCGACCGACGTAGACCTGTGGGTCGAGCGCATCGATGTACCAAGCGGGGTTGGTGAAGGGCGAGCGCGCCCGATCGAGCCAGAACAGCTCGGTGTCGATGACGTTGAGAAGATAATCGCGCTCGAAGCGCTGGGGCTCCGCGAGCGCCGCAGCGGGGAACGCGCTCGTCTCGGCGCGCTCCTTCTTGAGCCACTCGACCTCGTGCGCAATACCGGTGGCGCTCAGATCGGGCATCTGGCCGTCGTACTCGTGCCGGCCCGCCTGGACCGCGGCGAACGGTTCGAGCTTGAAGTAGTCCTCGATGAACCGCGTGGTGAAATCGGGCCAGCTGGGTTGCGCTGCCGCAAGCGGATGCGGCGCGGGGGGCGCGGGGGGCGCGCTCTGGCGGCTGCACGCCGCGGCGGCAGCAACGAGCGCGGCGAGCGCCGCGTGCAATCCGAAACGGCGGAGCGGCATGGGATCCTCCCCTGATTGGGAGCGATGTTAGCGCTGCGCGCGTGTGCCCTCCAAGCGGTGGCCGCCCGGTGGCCGTCGTCCGGCGCCGCTAGGGGGCGCGGGACTTCGGAGCGAGCGCGTCCAAGCGGTGCTCGAGCGCCGCGACATCATGCGCCTGCAAATCCCGCCACTCGCCGAGCGCCGCGGTCAGCATCCGCGAGAGCCTCCCGTAGCCCGCCAGGGCATCGGGGCTCGGATCGGCGTCCGCCCCGTCGACCGCACTCTCGAGATTGGCGAGATCGGAGCTCAGG
This sequence comes from Steroidobacteraceae bacterium, assembly GCA_035523875.1. Taxonomy (GTDB): domain Bacteria; phylum Pseudomonadota; class Gammaproteobacteria; order Steroidobacterales; family Steroidobacteraceae; genus JASHUC01. The sequence goes on along the minus strand of DATKPY010000021.1, from coordinate 29,858 downwards.
GCGCGCAAGCTATCGCTGCGCTGCGGTGTCGGCTCGGGCGCATTCGGCGCCGGCGCCTGCAGCGGAGCCCCGCTGAGGGCGGAGAGCGCGGCGCGTACCCGCTCGAGTTCCTCGTCCACGGCGCGGCTCGATGCGTGCCGCTTGCCGAGCGCATCGAGCAGCTTCTCGGCGTCCGCATCTGCAGAGGATGCTTGCGACCACGCGAGCTCGACCTCCCGCGCGAGCGCGAACTCGCGTCCGAGCGCCGCCGTGGGAACCTCCACCCGCGGATCGGGTGCGATCACAAGCGGCGTGCGGTAGTGCCGACCGCCAACGGTGAGCACGAGCGTGTAGCGTCCGGGGGGAGCCCATACACCCGCATCGCGCGGGGCTACCCGCGCGTGAGCGGCGTGCGCGGGCGCATAGTGAAGATCCCACACGAATCGGTGCATGCCCGGTGCGCTCGACAGCGCGGGCGACTGTCTCACCCACTCCGGGGCGAACGCGAGCTTCGCCGGGTCCGGCGGCGGCGAGCGATCGGTGCTGCTGAAGCTTCTGATCTCGCGGCCCTCGACATCGAGCACGGTGAGCGTGACGGGCGGAGCGACGTGCTCTGGAAGAACGTAGTCGACGAGCGCGCCGGCCGGAGGATTTTGCGCCATGGGCTCATCCTTCGGGAAGGGCGTGCCGGTGAACTCCTGCAGCCGCACTCGGTACGTCACGGCCGGCGTGAACAGCGTGACCCCGGCCGCGCGCACCGTGCTCATCTGCCGCAGCGCCGTCACGTCGTCCATGATCCAGAAGCCGCGGCCGTGCGTGGCGATCACCACATCGTCGCCGTGCACGTCGATGTCGCGCACGGATGTCGCCGGCAGATTGAGCTCGAGCGATTGCCAATGCGTCCCGTCGTCGAAGGATACGTACATCCCCTTCTCGGTGCCCGCGTACAGCAGGCCGCGCCGCGCCGGATCCTCGCGCACGACGTTGACGAAGGCATCGCGCGGGATGCCGGCGTCGATCCGCGTCCAGCTCGCCCCGTCGTCGACGGTGCGATAGATGTAGGGCGTGTCGTCATCCAAGCGGTGCCGATCGACTGCGAGGTAGGCGATGGCGGGCACGAAATGCGAGAGCTCGATTCCGCCGACCTTCGACCACGGCGTGAGCGCACGGGGAGTGACCTGCTGCCAGTGCGCACCGCCGTCGTGGGTGTGCCAAACGAGTCCGTCATCGGTGCCCACCCAGAGCGTGCCTGCATCGAGCGGCGAGGGCGCGATCGTGTAGATGACGCCCCGCCGCTTACTCAGGTGATCGTCGTCGGCCGCAGTCGGCGCATCGAGATTCCCCGGTACGCCCGCATCGGCGCGCGTCAGGTCCGGGCTCGCAGGGCTCCAGTGATTGCCTCCGTCGGTGGTGCGAAAGAGCATCTGGTTGGCGAAGTAAAGCACGCTCTTGCCGCGCTGGGAGAACGCGAGCGGCAGCGTCCAGGCCGCGCGGTAGTGCAACGCCGGGTAGGCGAGCGTCGGATCGATGTCGCGGGTCTGATGGGTGCGCGTATCGAGCTTGTCCACGCGCCCGCCGTAGATAATCCCCGGATCATCCGGGTCCGGGGCGATCATGTCGCTCTCCCCGCCCGCGGTGATCTCGCGAAACTGCTCGAGCGTGATGCCATCGCCGCCGTCGGTGCGGCTCGGGAGCGCGACGGCGCCGGAGTCCTGCTGCGCGCCGTAGACCCAGTAGGGAAAGCGATTGTCGGTGCTCACGTGATAGATTTGCGCGGTCGGCTGGTTGTACCAGCTGCTCCAGGTCTTCCCGCCGTCGAGCGTGATGAGCGTCCCCTGATCGACGCCGAGAATCTGCCTGTCCGGATCGGTCGGATCGATCCACATCTGATGGAAATCATCGCCCGTCGGGTCGCCTTTGAGTGCGATGAAGTGGCTGCCGCCGTCGTCCGAGCGCAGCACGATCGTGTCCATCACGTATACGCGGTCCGCATTGCGCGGGTCGACCGTGAGCTCGCAGAAGTACCAGCCCCGCTCGTAGATCCGCCGGTCGCTCGAGACGTGCCGCCAGTGGGCACCGCCGTCCTCGGAGCGATAGAGTCCACCCTCCTCGGCCGTCGAATCGACGAGCGCAAACACTCGATCCGGTGCGCTCGGGGCGACCGCGATCCCGATGCGCCCCGGATGCACGGCAAATCCGCCGCCCGTCACCCGGCTCCAGTGTTCGCCGCCGTCGTGGGAGATGAAAAGCCCGCTCCCCGGTCCGCTCGAGGGAGGATAGACGCTCCAGGGTGGCCGGCGCGTCTGCCAGAGCGCCGCGTAGATCGTCTGCGGATCACCGGGCTTGAAGGCAAGATCGATGGCCCCGGTATCGGCATTCTCGTAGAGGACCTTGCGCCAGTGCCGCCCGCCGTCGAGGCTGCGGAAGACTCCACGCTGCGCATTCGGGCCGTAGGCGTGACCGAGCGCGGCGACGAAAACCCGCTCCGGATCGCTCGGATCGACCAGGATGCGCCCGATCTGGCGCGAGTCCTCGAGTCCGATGCGGCTCCAGTGCCCACCGGAATCTGCGCTGCGGTACATTCCGTTGCCGTGCGCGATGTCGGAACGCATGTCCGCCTCGCCGCTGCCGACGTAGAGAATGCGCGGATCGGAGGGCGCCACGGCGAGTGCGCCGATCGAGCCGACCGTCTGGGAATCGAAGATCGGCTTCCAGGTGCGCCCGGCATCCGCGGTAGCCCAAACCCCGCCGTCGACGGCCCCGAAGTAGAAGTGGCGATCGTCACCGGCAATGCCGCTCACCGCCAGCACGCGCCCGCCGCGGAACGGTCCGATGAGCCGCCAGCCGAGACCCTGGTACCAGGCGGGATCGACCTGAGCGTGCACGCAGGTCACTGCGCAGAGCGCGGTGATCAAGAGCCATGAGCGGCGAGCGGCCACGGACGGTCTCCGCACGAGAGGGGGAAGCGACACTCTAGCGCGGATGCGTGGGCGGCGTCATGGCGGTTGCGCGTGCGAGCGCGCAGTGGGCGCTCAGAAGCCGCGGAAATGAAGGACCGCGACCGCAATACCTGCGACGATGCAGTAGCCGCCGAACAGGTACCAGCGCCCCCGCTCGAGCCACGCGCTCAACCACTTGAGCGCGAGCAGCCCCGCAACGAAGGCGAGGGCACCGCCCAGAATGCTCAGGCCCACGGCCGAATGCATCTGCGCCGCGCTCAGGGTGTTGCCCGCCGACTTCAGGCGCAGCGCTTCCCGCGCCACGACCGGCGGGGTGAGCACCACCGCGAGCGCGAAGCTGAACGCTTCCGCGACGCGCTTCTCCACGCCGATCATCATGCCGACGGAGATCGTCGCGCCCGAGCGCGAGAAACCCCTGAATGGCAGGCACAGCCCCTGCACCGCGCCGATGACCGCCGACTGCGCGAGGGTGACCTCGGAGCGCTTCGCGATACGCCGTTCGCGCAGATAAGCGACGACGATCAGCACGCCGACGGCCGAGAGCGCGGGCCCAATGAGCTCCAGGTGACCGAAGAGGTCCTCGACCTGTGCGTGCGGTCCCGTCCCGAAAATCGCCCTCTCGACCGCCCGCGCGACCAGCAGCGCGATCGCGCCGGTGAGTGCGCTCGCAACGACGATCAGCAGCGCGAAGCGCGTGAGCGCAGCCGCGGAGCCGAAGTAATGCCGGCTCCAGTCCTTCCAGAAATACACGATCACGGCGCACATCGTTCCGGTGTGCAGCAGCACGAGCAGCAGCGTGAGCTCCGGCCGCGAGGGATCGAGCCCCATCAGCTTTTCCGCCACCACCACGTGAGCGGAGCTCGACACCGGCAGCAGCTCCGCCAGGCCCTGAATGATCGCGAGCACGACCACGTGAATCACCGTCATGCACGTTCCTCTGCCGCAAACCGGTCACGCGCTGTTTTTATTTGGGCCGCCGCGCGCAGTGGCCCACTGCGGGGTCGCCGCACCGCTCGGCAGTCCGCTCACCGTGATCGATCCGTCGCAATGATCAGCTGTCCGGCATGCGGATCTGCATGACGCGGGCGCGATAATCGATGATCAGCGTGTCCACCAGCCCGAGCGTATCCATGCCGATCAGTACCGCGGGCTTGTCGGCGAGGTTCCAGGATTGAAAGATCTTGAGGTCGCCGATCGTGATGCGGGCGCCGCGGATGATGATGCCATCGCCGAGCTCGATCGGGGGTACCGGTTGCGCCACGCCCTTCGCCACCGCGTCGGTCGTGTCGATGATCTGCTCATCCTCGAGCTTGGCGTGCGCGCGCCACCGTGCGAGCGCGTCGCGCAGCGCGGGATTGGCGATCGTCACCTGCGCGCCGGTATCGATGATCGCGACGACGCGCACGGAGCCGACGTAGGCCGTCGTCGTGATCAGGCGCTGCGGGGTGATCCGCAGCGGAATCGTGATGAATCCGTAGCCCGCGCGACGCAGATGCGAGCGTGTGATCGTGATGCGATCGTGACGGAAGTCGATGAAGATGCGCTTGTCGAGCAGGCCTTGCGTGCCGAGGACGCCTTGGGCGCCGCCGAGCGCATCGGGGACGATCGGCAGCTGCGTGGAGTTGATGAGAAGATCGCCGACGAGGAGGCTATTGACCCGGATGGACGGTACGGCGGCCGACCCGGTGACCCCGCGCAACTCCATCATTGCGCTCATGTCGAGCGGTATCCCAAGGGCCTGGGCGACTGCAGCGGTCACGGCCGACTGACTCGCACCGGTGTCGAGCACCAGCCGAAAGGGTCCCTTGCCATCGATCATCACCGGCGCCCAGATGCGGCCGATCGAATCCCGCAGCGTCGGGGCGACATATCGCGGCTCCGGGGCCTTGACCGGCACTTCCTGAATCGGGGCTGCGGGGGTGGGCGGAGCGGAGGCGGGCTCGGTGTTCGCCTGCACAGTCCCGGCTTGCGAGGCGAGGCACGCCGATAGCGCGACGGCGGCGCAGCGCAGGCGGGCGTAAGGAGAGTGCGATGCGGCAGGCCTGGACGGCACGCGGACTCCATTGCATCGGACGCGACCCATCATACGGGCGTCCTCACCATCTGACCAGCGCGCGGAGCAAAAGTACGACGTGGCGCGCGAATTCCCCGCGCCGGCCGCGGCACGCTCGCCGTGCTGCAAACCTGTCAATGCGGGTAGAAGACGTGCGCGGGCTCGTCCTCGACACGCGTCAGATCGGGCGCCGCGGACCCGGCGGCGAAATCGACCGCGCGGTACTGGCCGCCGAAGAACAGGAGCGGTCGATGCGGCTCGACTCCGCGGTGAAGCGCCACCACCCGCCCGGTGACGATCCAATGGTCGCCGCCCTCGCGCACCTCCTCGAGCTCGCAGCCGATCGCGGCGAGGCAGCCCTCGAGGCGCGGGCCCGCCGTCGTCGGCACGAAGCGAAACGGCGGTGCCGGTGAGTCCTGCCACGCTCCGGCGAAATAGCTCGACAGCGCTTGCTGGTCCTCGCGCAGAACATTGAGCGTGAAATGCCTGACGGCGGAGAGATACTGCGCGAGGCGGCTCTTCTTCGCCGGGCAGAACAGCATCAGCATCGGATCGAGTGAGAGCGAGGCGACCGCGTTCGCCGTCATCGCATGCACCTCGCCCTGCGCTTCCACGGTCGCGATCACGACGCCCGTCGGAAAGAGTCCCGCGGTCTGCCGCAGCGTCCGTGGATCGGCGGCGGGACTCACGGGCTCGGCGCGGCGCCGCTCTGCGCGGCGAACGCCTCGTCGCGGCCCTGCCGCACGAACTCGCGCACCTTCTCGGCGCACGCCTGGATCTGGGAGTGGTGACCGGTGACGAGCGCACCGGCCATTCTCACCGGATCGCCGAAGAAGAACCGCTCGTAGAGCACTTGCCGTCCACCGAAAGCCGACAGCGAGGCGTCCCACGCGAGGCGAAAGAGCGGGATGCGGTCGAAGGCCTCCGCGCGGGCGGCCTGGTAGTACCTCTTCACGTCCTCGACGAGCGGACCCGTGAGGTCCTGCTCCGTCGGCATCGCGACCAGACCGCTTGCGCCGATCTGCTGGATGATCTCGACCATGCGCGGATAGAGCCGCGGAAAGAGATTGCGCGCCGCATCGAGCGGATCCCACGCCGGGCGCATGACGCCCCATTCATCGAGCGCCGCGTCGGCCTCCGCGGTACGCAGGAACGCCTGCATCGTGGTGAGGTTGACCCACAGCTCCGCGAGCTTCTCCTGGATGTGCTGGAACACCTCGGCGCCGATCGCACTGACGAGCAGATGCGCGAGCCCCAAGAGAAACTCGCACTTGGCGATATTCTTCACCACCACCTGATGCGTCATGTGCACGATGGCGCCGGTGCGCGCATAGGCCTGATTGCAGCGCTCGACGTCGCGGTAGAGAAAGATGCGCTCCCAGGGTACGAACACATCGTCGAACACGACCACCGCGTCCATCTCCTCGTAGCGCGAGCCGAGCGGGTGATCGAAATGCGTGCGTCCGTAGTCGACGCTCTCGCGGCAGATGAACCGCAGGCCCGGCGTGTCGTTCGCGATCGCGAAGCCGAACGCATAGGGCGCATCCTCCACCGGACTGCGCAGGAGCGTCGAGGGGAACACCATGATCTCATCGGAGATCGGCAGCGTGGCGAGCATGCGGCAGCCGCGCACGACGATCCCCGCGTCGGTTTCCTCCTTCACGCGCGCGGCAAGAAATGGATCCGCCTGCTGGGCGAGACTGCGGGCGCGGTTCGCCTGCGGAGCGATGAGGGTGTGCGTGAGGTTGAGATCGCCCTCGCGCAGGTACTCGTAGTAGGCGCGCGCGTTGGCGCCGAAGCGCTGGTCGGTCTCGCCGAGGAAGCCGCTTCCCGCGGCGTAGCCCGTCATGGCGCGACTCAGGTAATCCGGCACGCGCCCCATCATGCCGCGGGTGAAATCGGCCCACACCTTCATCGCGCCGCTCACGCTCGCGAGCTCCTCGGAGGTCCGCGGCATCATGAACGCGCGCGAGACCTTGTTACCGGTCGTGGGTGAGTCGTAGAGCCGCCGCGCCGCGTGCTGCCACTGGATGTCGTAGAGCTCGGCGAGCGTATGAACGCCACCGCGGAACGCGGGATGATGCGTCACGTCGCGCACCTGCTCGCCTCGGTACCACAGCGCGGGCGGACGCTCGCGCAGGCGCGCGAGCACCTCACGGCCGTGCCGTGCGCCCCCGGAATGTGCTTGGGACTCCGCGGTCATGTCTGTCTCCCCGGCGCGCGGCGCGCGACATCGGTACGGCTATTCTGGCGCCGAGGCTTTCAAGCCCGCAATGCGGCACGCCAGAGCCTACTGCAGCGCTCCGCAACCGCGTGCGGGGAGAGCTGCGTGGCATCGAGCGCCAGATCGCAGCCCTTGAGCGGGCCGTAGAGCAGCGGATCGGAGGCTCGAAAGAGCGCGACCGTCGCAACCGGCGTCGAGCCGGCGAGGTGCATCGGGCCGGCATCCGCCGAGATGAACAGGCTCGTCGCCGCGATCGCCGCGGCGAGCTCGCGCGGGGCTGGAAAGTGCAGCGCGACGCTGCGCGCCTCGACCGGTGGGCTTGCCGGTGACGGCAGGAACTCGACTGGCACGGCCTGCGGCTCGAGCGCTAGGAATGCATCCCAGAACGCGCGCCAATACCCCGGAGGGATGCGCTTCGCTCCGGTCGCGTGGCCGAAGAAGCCGACGGCGAGCCCCGCGCGCTCGCGCAGCGCCGCCGCGATCGCCGCGCGTCCGCTCGCGAGCTCGTGCGGCGTGAGCGCAAGGGCAAGCCGGATCGTCCCCGGATCGACGGGCGCACCCACCGCTTCGCTCAGCAGGTACACGGGCTGCATCGCCTGATGCAGCGGCTGCTGCGGCAGCGGTACTGCGTGCGTGAGCGGCGCCCACTGGTTGTCGGAGGCATAGCCGAGCCGGAAACGCGCGTGAGCGAGCATCAGCACCAAACGCGCGCCGGTCGAGTTCGGCGTCGGATCGATCACGAGATCGTAGCGCTGCGCGCGCAAGCGCCTGAGCGCAACCCAGTAACGCCACGGGAGCTGCGCCCCTTTGTACGGAAAGGTGACGACGCGCCGCACGCCCGGGAGCGGACCGATGAGACCGCTCGCGTGCGGGTAGGCGCACGCGAGATCGATCGTCGCAAATGGCATGAGCTCCTGGAGGCGCCCGAGAAGCGGGGTCAGGAAGACGGTATTGCCCATGCGTGCGTTGATCCTGACGATGAGCACGCTGCGGATGTCGCGCGGCTCGAGACGCGCGGAGTATGAGCGTGCCGCAAGCACGCGGGTGAGCGCCTTACCGAGGCGGTAGCGCGTGTTTGCGCGCAGCGCGCGCAGCGCACCGCGCAGCGTCGGTGCGGGCGGGCCCGGGGTCTTCGCCGCGAGACGATCGGTGGTGGACTGCGCCGGGGGCGTCCGATCCCGCGCAGTCGAAATGCGCCCGCGAATTGGCAGAGTCCCCCGAAAACGGTGATTGTACACCCGGGACCGGGCACGCCCCCGCGGCAGCCGCAACCGGGCCGGCGCGCGGCGCGCGCAAGCGGTGCGCGCTAATAGGCGAAATACGGCCCTTCACCGACCGGTGTCGCCTCGCCATCGATCGCGGTGTATACGTTACGACCGAAGAAAAACGGCAGACCCCAGTCAAAGACTCCCCCGCTCTGCGCGGACTGCTGCGAGGTGAGCGAACCGCCGAGATCGTCGAACGCCGTGTACGAGCCGTTCAGACTGTCGGCGTTCGCGATGCTGAAGTCGACCGTGTAAGTCGCCCCGGTGGTCGAGGGATTGTTGTCCGAGCCGGTGACGGTCGCCGACAGATCGAGGGTGGAGGACGGACAGAAGAAATAGGTATTCACCGTGCAACCCGGAATGCTCGAGTCGGCGAAGAAGTATCCGTTCGAGCCGCTGTCGATGTAGCTCCCCGTGAGCGCCGTGCCGTTGTAGGTGGTCGTGATGTCCCCGCTCCCCGGATCGGCGGGCAGGATCGTCTGCGTCGTGATCTCGTTGTTGTTCTCGGTGCTGATGCCGAACACGAGGGTACCGGTCACGCTCACCGCCCCTCCCGCCGGAATGGAGGGAAGCTCGACGATGACACCGTTGGCATCGCCCGATGAGAACAGCACCACCGGATTGGTGACCTGCTGCGCGAGCGTCACCTGTGCGCTCGCGCAGGTGGTCGCATTCAAGCACTGGTAGTAGCCCGAGCCGACCACCTCCTGCGCGCAGGTGGCGCCGCAGTCCTGCGCAAAGGGGCCGACCCCGAGAATGCCGTTCGCGCCGAAGGTCATCACCGTGTCCTCCTGCGAGCCGCCGGTGCTCGAGCAGTCGCTCGGTACGGAGGTGTAATTCGGATCCCCGATGACTTGCATGGGGACGCTGCTCGCGGTCTCACTCGCGACCTCGACATCCGCCAGCACGAGCGGGCCCCAGCTGTAACCATCGGCGAACTCGGTGCACTCGGCGAGCGCCTCATTGTTGGTGGAGCTGTACTCGGCCGGCAGCGAGAACCCACTCGGGAGTGCTTGGGAGAGCAGCCGCAGCCCGTACGAGCCGGTGTCGACCTGCACGTGATCTATGGTGGCGCAGGTGCTCGTTCCGGGCTGGCAGACCGTCACGGTCACGTAGAGCGTATTGACGGCGGAGTAATCGGTGTTGCAGATCGCCGCCGGACCGCAATCGACCACGACTGCCGCCGCGTTCGCGCCGGGAGCGGCGATCACCTGGCTGGAGCTGCTGCTCGCCGAGCTTCCCGTCGCGGTGAGATCGCTCCCACTTCCCCCGCACGATGCCAGACTCGTGATCGCGAGCCCGAGTATCGCCACGCCCAGCACCCGCGCGAGCACATCCCTCATGGTTCCATCCGTCCCGTGATTGAAAGGCGATGTAGGCCGGTCGCGATGCGATCGGAGCGTTAGTGAATGTCGTCGACCGAAACGTCCGCAGGCACGAGCGACGGCACGTAGGCCCGCCCGTAGAACGCCCGCATCCGCCCGAACGATTCGACCACGAGATCGGTCTGCCTCACCGTAAAACGCCGCCGCGTTGCGCTGTTGTGCGCCTCGGCCTTCGCGCCGGCCTGATACGACTGAAAGTAGGTGCCAAAAAGCTGTGCGAGGTTAGGCTTCATCGGCCCGTGCCAGCTCACGGCAAACACTCGCCCCGCCGGCGAGATGTATTCGTTCACGACCGTGCCGGAGGCGAGCACGAGCTCATCGACCGAGTAGCCGGCCGCGGTGGAGGTCCCCGGCCGCACCTGCGCCCTGAGCCGCGCCCCGTCGGCGCCGACCGAGGACACATCGCCCCCGAGCGCCGCCAGGGCAAGCGGCGCGGCCGCCTGCCCCAGCAAGCCGAGACCGAGCGCAACGAGGCGCAGAGGGAACCGCACCGTGCCCAAGCTCAACCGGAGGAGTGGCTCGCGCGGGCTGCGCGCCGCTGCTGCAGCTTCGTTTGCATCTGCTGCAGCTCGCTCGCGAGCGCACTCGCCTGGGTGGGATTGAGCGCCATCGCGGTGTAGACGCACTGCGTGAGCTCGCTCTGCCGCTCGATCTGCGACTGCGCCCGCGAAGACGCCTCGCTTGCGAGGCTCCCCACGTCGGTCGAGTACGCGGTGGTGTTGCCCGCGGCAAGATCACCGAGCACGGTGAATGGTGTGGTGGCCGGAGGCGAGCCGGCATGGCCCTGGCCGCGGAGCTGCGCGAAGCAGCTGCGGAGCGTGCCGCGGTTGACGGTGATGCCGGCGTTGTGCGCGGCACGCAGCAGGAGCCCCACCATCATCGGGCGGCGATGCCAGCGGTGCCAGTGATGTCCGGGATTGTTCGCCGTGCTCGCGGCAGAGGTGCTGGAGCTCGCGGAGTCACTCTGCTGCGCACTCGCCGAGGCGACGATGCCGCCGGTGCCGATCGCCGCGAGTGCGACGGCGAGTACCGCATAATTGCTCGAGAATTTCATGGTCCAGTTTCCTTGGTGACTGACTTCGGTGTTTGAGTCAATGATTGATCGAACACTGTTGCGCTCTGTGACGAACTGTTAATGCCGCTCCCGCAGGAGCGCAGCGGATCATGCATCACATCAAACAAAATTTCGACCGCTGCGTGACGCCGCTGTTCGCAACGCCAACGTGGGGTAAAGCGCGCGAGTGCCGCCTGGGTTGACGCGGAGAACACGCGCCGGGCGGGCGATGCGCGCGCAGGCCGGAGCGTCGCTCCGGCCTGCGTTAGTAGGCGAAGTACGGGCCTTCGCCCTCGGGATTCGTGGCGCACATCGGGGTCGTGGTGGGGCTGCACTGTATCGCAATGTAAACATTGCGCCCAAAGAAGAAGGTCAGACCCCAATCAAAGATCCCGCCCATCTGTGTTTGCGCCGGACTCAAGCCACCGCCCACGTCCGGGAATGCGAAGAAGGAGGTACTGAGCGTGTCGACGTCGGTGAGGGTGAAGTCAACCGTGTAAGTCGTGCTCGTTGTGTTCGGATTGTCCGAAGCTCCCTGGAGCGTGGCGGTCAGCGCAAGCGGGCTCGTCGGACAGTAGAACCCCGTGTTCTCCGTGCATGGCGTGATGCTCGAATCGGCGAAGAAATAGCCGTTCGAGCCGCTGTCGATATAGCTCGCGGGCAGCTGCTCGCCATTGAAGTTCGTGGTGATGTCGCCCGCGGTGTCGACGCTTGCGTCCGGGTCGCCCCACAGAATCGATTGCGCCGTGAAAGTGTTGTTCGTCTCCGTTCCGATGCCGAAGATGAGATATCCGTTCACCGTCGCCTGTCCCGCCTGCGGGATCGAGGGCAGCTCGACGATCGTGCCGTTGTTGTCGGCGAGAAAGAGCACGTTCGGCTCGGTCGTCTGCTGGCTGACCTGGACCTCAGCCTCGGTGCACGTGGCCGGCGTTGCGCACGTGTAATAAGCCGGGCCCACGAGCTCCGTCGCGCACAGGCTTCCGCAGTCCTGCGGGAACGGCCCGATCCCGAGGATCCCGTTCGCGCCGAAGCTGAGCACGGTATCCTCCTGCGTCCCGCCTCCGTTGCTACAGGAGGTGGGGACGGTCGTGTTGTAGTTCGGGTCACCGATGACTTGCACGGGCACGCTCGCGGCCGTCTCGTCGGAAATCTGAACGTCCGCAAGGGCCATCGGGCCCCAGCTGTAGCCGTCGGCAAACGTGGTGCACTCGGCGATGACCGGCCCGCTCGTCGTGGCCGTCTCGTACGGAAGCGTGAAGCCGCTCGGCAGTGCCTGGGAAAGCACGCGCAGCCCATAGGACCCGGTGTCCACCTGGACGTGGTCGATCGTCGCGCAGGTACTGGTGCCGGGCTGGCAGATCGTCACGGTGACAAAGAGCGTGTTCACGTCGGGCTCATTGCTCGAGCACACCGTTGCCGGTCCGCAGTCGACGGTCACGCCCACGACATTGGGTCCGCTCGGAGCACTGCTCGAGCTGCTGGAGCTCGAGCTGCTGGAGCTGCTGGAGCTCGAGCTGCTGGAGCTGCTCGAGCTCGAGCTGCTGGAGCTGGTGCTGGAGCTGCTGCTACCGCCGCCGCCACCAAGACCGCCACCGCCCCCTCCGCCGCAGGCGGCAAGGCTCGCAAGCACAATCCCGAGCGCCGCGATGCTGAGTTGGCGCGGGAGCGTCTCCCTGATGGTTCGATGCATACGATTATTCCATCGTGAGTTGGGGGGTCGCCGCGCGATCGCAGCCTTATTGAATGTCACCCGCCGACACGTTGGCGGGCAGGAGCGAGGGCACGTACGCGCGGCCGTAGAACGCGCGCATTCGCCCATTGGATTCAACCACCAGATCGGACTGCCGGACCGCGAAATGGCGCCGCGTTGCGCTGTTGTGCACCTGGGCCTTCGAGCCCGACTGGTACGACTGGAAGTACGTGCCGAAGAGCTGCGCGAGATTCGGCTTGGTCGGGCCGCTCCAGCTCACGGCAAAGACGCGGTCGGCGGGCGAGATGTATTCGCGCACGACGGTGCCCGAGGGCAGCACGAGCTCCTGGACGGAGTAACCGGCGGCCGCGGCCCCGGGTCGCGTCTGCGCCTTCATCCGCACCCCATCCGCCGTCACGGAGGACACATCGGCCCCGAGCGCCGCGAGCGCAAGCGGCGCTGCGGCTTGCCCGAGAAGCCCAAGCGCGAGCGTCACCACAATTAGCCGAAATCGCATGGTTCCGACCTCAGTTGCTTTGATCGTCAGCACGAGCCGTGCCGACCGGCGGATCGTTCGGGTGGCTCGGCTTCGCAACGACCGCGCCGAGTTGCATTATGTGATCAACCCTCATCGCGCGATCACACACCCTCGGCGCGATGATACCTCAGAGTGAAGCTCGAGTAGCGGAACGCGGCGCTCGTCCCGCCGCTCAGTCGAACGGCTGCCGCAGGATGATCGTCTGGTCGCGGTCCGGACCGGTCGAGATCATGTCGATCGGAACGCCCGCGAGCGCCTCGATGCGCTCGAGGTAGCTGCGCGCATTGGGCGGAAGCTGCGCGTATTCGCGCATCCCGACCGTCGATGCCTGCCAGCCCGGCAGTTCCTCGTAGATCGGCTCGACTTCCTCGTAGCCCGCGGTGAACGCGGGTGGGTCGAACACGGTCTCACGGCCGATCCGATAGCCGACGCAGAGACGGATCGTCTCGAGTGCATCGAGCACGTCGAGCTTGGTGATGACGAGTCCCGAGACGCTCGATTGCACGATGCAGCGGCGCAGCACCACGGAGTCGAACCAACCGCAGCGCCGCTTGCGCCCAGTCACCGAGCCGAACTCGTGACCGACGCGCGCGAGGTGCTCACCGTCGCCGTCGAAAAGCTCGGTCGGAAAGGGGCCCGCGCCCACCCGCGTCGTGTAGGCCTTCACGATGCCGAGCACCTCGTCGAATGCACGCGGACCGACTCCGGTCCCGGTCCCGGCGTAGCCGGCCGTGGTGTTCGAGGAGGTGACGAACGGATAGGTGCCGAGATCGACGTCGAGCATCGCGGCCTGCGCGCCCTCGAAGAGCACGTTCGCTCCCGCGATCCGCAGTGCCTCGAGCGCCCGGCTCACGTCCTCGGCGAGCGGCCGCACGCGCTCGGCGAGTGCGAGCTGCTGCTCGAGCGTCATTTGATAATCGACCGGCGGCTCGCGGAAGTACCGCTCCAGGACGAAGTTATGAAAGTCGAGCAGCTCGCCCAACTTTGAGGCGAAGCGGTCGCGGTCAAAGAGATCGGCAACGCGCACGGCGCGACGCGCGACCTTGTCCTCGTAGGCCGGTCCGATGCCGCGGCCCGTCGTGCCGATGGCGTTCGCGCCCCGGGATGCCTCGCGCGCGCGGTCGAGCGCGACGTGCGAGGGCAGAATGAGCGGACAGGCGGGCGAGATGCGCAACCGCTCGAGCACGGGCACACCCCGCTCGATCAGCATGTCGGTCTCGCCCATCAGGGCCTCGAGCGACAGCACGACGCCGTTACCGATGAAGCAGCGGACATGCTCGCGCAGGATCCCCGAGGGGATCAGGGAGAGCACGGTCTTGCGGCCGCCGATGACGAGCGTGTGACCGGCGTTGTGGCCGCCCTGGAAGCGTGCGACACCGCCCGCCCGCTCGGCGAGCAGATCGACCACCTTGCCCTTGCCCTCGTCGCCCCACTGCGTACCGATCACGATGACGAACTTGCCCATGGCGCAATCTCGCCCGCTCAACGAACGAGGAAGAGAATGAGCAGTCCCACGAGCATGCTGCCCAGCCCCGCGATGCGCAGCTCCCGATCGCCCATCGCGATGAGCTGCGCGAGCGCCTTCTTCAAGCCCGCGGGATTCACGAACGGCATGATCCCGTCGATCACGAAGAGCAACGCGAACGCGGCGGCCAAGTCGGTGAAATGAAATTGCAAGCGATGTGGTCCCGAGGGGATGGAGACGGGGGATCCGCAGCCGCTCAGTGCTGAGCGTGTCCGGGATCTTTCATGTACTTGAAGAACTCGCTGTCCGGCGAGAGCACCAGCACGTCGTTGCTCTTGCCGAGCGAGCGCTCATAGGCTTGGAGGCTGCGGTAGAAAGCGTAGAACTCGGGATTCGTCGAGTACGCCCGCGCATAGGTGTCCGCGGCCGCCGCATCAGCCGCACCCTTGATGCGCAGCGCATCGCGCTGCGCATCGGAGACGATCTCGGTGCGCTGCCGGTCGGCGGTCGCACGGATGCTCATGGCCGTGCTCGCCCCTTCGGCGCGCAGCCGGTTCGCGATCTTCGCGAAATTCTGCTTCATCTGCTCATAGACTCGCTCGGCGACCTCGTCCGGCAGATCGATGCGCTGCACGCGCACGTCGACCAGCTCGATGCCGAGCGCTGCGACGGCACGGCTCGCCGCACCGAACATCTGCCCGGTCACCGCGGCGCGCTCCGCGGTGACGATCTGCTCGAGCGAGCGCTGCGCAACCACGCTTTTGATTCCGTCCTTGACGATGTCGGAGACCCGATCGTCGGCGCTCGCCTCGCTCCCGCCCGTGGACTCGAAATAGAGCGTCGGATTGCGCACCCGCCACTTGATGTAGAAGTCGACGATGAGCGCGCGATTGTCGTTGGTGAGGAACGTCTCCATCGGATGCGGCACGGTGAGAATGCGGCGGTCGAACTTCACCACCTGATCCCACGGGAATTTCCAGTGCAGCCCCGGCGCATACCGGGCATTCACGATCGCCCCGAATTCGGTGCGGATCGCCAGGTCGTTCTCGCTCACCGTGAAGGCAGAAGTGAGCAAGAGGTAGAGCGCGACGGCGGCGACGATGACGACGGGAACCACTCGCGAGGTCATCAGCGCTCACCCCGGCTGCGGCCGTCGACGGTCACCGTCTCGGTCTCGTTGTCGTCCTGCGGGGGCGCCGCGGAGGCGTTGGCAGGCTGCGTTTCCCCGCCCGAGCCCGTGTCCGCGCCGTGTCCGATCAGCTTATCGAGGGGCAGGTAGAAGACGTTTCCGCCGGCGCCGGGCTTGGTGTCGACGAATACCTTGGTCGCGCGGCTGTAGATGTCCTCCATCGTCTCGAGGTAGAGCCGCTCACGGGTGACCTGCGGTGCGCGCGCGTAGGCCGCCTCGACCTGCGTGAACAGCGCGGCCTTCCCCTGGGCGAGCGCCTCGACGCGCGCCTGGTAGGCGGCAGCGTCCTGGAGGATCTTCGCCGCATCGCCCTGCGCCGAGGGCACCACGCCGCTCGCATAGGCCTGCGCCTCCTTGATCACGCGATCCTGGTCGGCGAGCGCCTTGTTCGCATCGCGCTGCGAGGGTACGACCGGATCGGGAACCTGCACATCCGTCAGGTTGACGGTCGTCACCTCGATACCGGTGCCGTACGCATCGAGCGTGCGCTGGATGAGATCCTTGGCCCGCTCGGTGATCTGCGGGCGCGTCGCTCCGGCGAGCACGTCCTCGAGCGTACTGCGACCGATCACTTCGCGGATCGCGCTCTCACTGACTTCCTGCAGCGTCGTATCCGGATCGCGCACCCGGAAGAGCCACTTCACCGGGTCGGCGCGGCGGTATTGCACCGAGAGGCGCAGCTCCACCAGGCTCACGTCGGCGGTGAGCACGCTCGGGTTGTACTCCTTGCTCGCGACGTTCATGACGTTCACTTTCGTGATCGTCTCGATCGGCCAGGGCCAGCGCCAGCCCGGACCCTGTTCGCGCACCGCGACCAAGCGGCCAAAGCGCAGGATCACCCCGCGCTCGGCCGCACCCACCTCGAAGAAGCCGCTCGCAAGCCACAGCGCGAGTCCGACCAGCCCGACGAGCGCCGCAAGCGACTTGCCGCTCTGCACGCCGGCCGCTCCGGGACGCCAAAGCGACTCGAGCTTGCGCTGCCACGCTCGCACCTTCTCATCGAGCGCGGTCCCCCCTTGACCCGGACGCCGGCCCCAAGGACTCTTGCCACCGCCCGGTTGATTCCATGCCATACGCTGTTCGCGCGCGCTGCGCTCCGGTTCGCCGTTCGCTGGGGGGTGGGATCAGGAGAGCTTCGCCGCGCCAGCGGAAACGGCCGATTGTAGGTACGGCTCGGCGACGGTACAAGGCGGGGTCGCCTGCTGCGTCTCGAGCACGCGCACGCCCGGATGGCGCGTGAGCGCGAGCAGCTCCGCGTCCGCGAGCTCGACCGCGAGCTCGATGGAGCCGTCCTCGCGCGCCACTTCCGCGCGCACCGCGCCGCGGGCGTACAGCTGCGAGCGCAACGCACCGGCCGCAGGCGGGAGCGAGATCCGCGCCGTGTGTGCCGCACGGGCCAGGCGCTCGGCGGTCGCCGCGCTCAAGAGCTCGAGCCCGCGGCGCTCGGCCGCGGAGATCCACACGGCGACGATGCGCTCGTCCGCATCGCGCTCGATGCGCGCCGGGGCGCTCATGCGGTCGATCTTGTTGTACACGAGTATCTGCGGAGTGCGCTCCGCACCGATCTCGGCAAGCACCGCATTCACCTGCGCCCGGTGCGCATCGCGACGCGGATCGCTCGCATCCACCACGTGCAGCAGCAGACTTGCCTCGCGCGCCTCCGTGAGCGTCGATTGGAAAGCCGCGACCAGCTCGTGGGGCAGCTCGCGAATGAAACCCACGGTGTCGGCGATCACCGCCGCGCTCGCGCCCGGCAGCCGAATGCGTCGCACGGTCGGATCGAGCGTGGCGAACAGCTGATCGGCCACATAGGCGTCGGCGCCGCTCAGCGCGCGGAACAGCGTCGATTTGCCCGCGTTCGTGTACCCGACGAGCGCGACCGTCGGCACGGGAATCTCGGCCCGCGCTCGCCGGCCGGTCTCGCGCTGCTGTTTGATGCGCGCGAGCCGGCGGGTGAGCACGCGCACGCGCTCCCCGAGCAGCCGCCGGTCGGTCTCGAGCTGCGTCTCGCCCGGGCCGCGCAAGCCGATGCCGCCCTTCTGCCGCTCGAGGTGCGTCCAGCCGCGCACCAGGCGAGTGGCCAGATGCTTGAGCTGCGCGAGCTCGACTTCGAGCTTGCCCTCGAAGCTGCGCGCGCGCTGCGCGAAGATGTCGAGAATCAGCTCGTTGCGGTCGAGGACGCGACGACCGATGTGCTGCTCGAGATTGCGCTCCTGGCTCGGGGAGAGCGCGTGATCGACGAGGATCACGTCCGCATCGTGCGCCTCGGCGACGGTGCGCATCTCCTCGGCCTTGCCGCTGCCGACAAAGAAGCGCGGGTCCGGCCGCGCGCGCCGCCCCGTGACGGTGGCGACAGGCCGGGCGCCGGCTGAGACCGCGAGCTGCGTGAGCTCCTCGAGGTCCGCAGGATCGACGTGTGCGCCCAGGCCCAGGCGCACCAGCACGGCACGCTCGCCGCTACGCGGGCGCTCGAACAATCACGCTCCCCAACGGGTCATTCCGCGGCTGACTCCGCCGCCGTCGGCGTCGCGCCCTCTTCGGTCTGCAGCCGCACGTTGCGCGCGGGTACGACGGTGGAGATCGCGTGTTTGTAAACCATCTGGCTCACGCTGTTCTTGAGCAGCACGACGAACTGGTCGAACGAGTCGATTTGGCCCTGCAGCTTGATGCCGTTCACCAAGTAGATCGATACCGGCACGCGCTCTTTGCGCAGGGCATTCAAAAAGGGGTCCTGGAGCGATTGGCCTTTGGCCATCGGGTTCTCCTTGTTCTCGGGGATTTTAGTTGTTGGGATCCGGACGATCGCAAGCGCCCTTCCGATGGACTGCGATTCAGCAAGCTCTGTGCCCCACCGCGCGGGGCAGCACCACATATTGAAGTCTACCATGAGCGCCCGTTCCGTCGCTAAGGGCCGACAAGCTCGCGACGCAGTTCGCATTTCCAGCGCTCGAAGGCGCCCGTTGCCGTGGGATCGATCAAGCGCATTGCGCGGTCGCTGCGCAACCAGGTGATCTGCCGCTTCGCGAGCTGGCGGGTCGCGGCGAGCGTCCGCTCGCGTGCCTCCCCGAGCCCGTAGGCCCCCTCGAGGTGAGCCCAGAGCTGCCGGTAACCGACGGTGCGCAGTGCCGGATGACGCGCGGTGAGGTGAGCGCGTGCCATGAGCCCCGCGACCTCCTCGAGGAACCCCCGCTCCATCATCCGGTCGAGTCGCTCCGCGATGCGCCGGTGCAGCTCGCCGCGGTCCGCCGGCACGAGCGCCCAACGCGGCAGCGGTCCGCTGAGCGCGCTGCGGGTGTCGCGCTGCAGAACCGAAAGCGGGCGGCCGCTCACATAGCAGACTTCGAGCGCGCGTTGAATACGCTGCGGGTCGTTACGATGGATCCGCGCGGCCGCCGCCGGATCGAGTCGCGCGAGCTCGGCGTGCAGCGCCGGCCAGCCTTCGCGCTTGCCGCGCTCGTCGAGCGCGCGGCGCAGCTCCTCCGGCCCGCGCGGGAGGTCCGCGATGCCGCAGACGAGCGTGCGCAGATACAACATCGTCCCGCCGACCAGCAGCGGAATGCGCCCGCGGGCGCGGATCGCGGCGATGAGCGGCAGGCAGTCGGCGACGAACCGTCCCGCCGAGTACGTCTCGGTGGGCTCGAGAATGTCGATGAGGTGGTGAGGAATGCGTGCGCGCACCGCCACGGTCGGCTTCGCCGTCCCGATGTCGAGTCCGCGGTAGACGAGCGCGGAATCAACGCTCACGACCTCGAGCGGCAGCTCCTCGGCAAGCCGCTCCGCCCACTCGCTCTTGCCGGCCCCGGTCGGGCCCGTGAGCACGATCGCGCCGGCAACGCCGCCAGGTGAGGGGCCACCGCGACCGTCAGCGTCCACGGAGAAAGAGGTGATCGAGCTGCGCGAGCGTGAGGCGCGCCCACGTGGGGCGCCCGTGGTTGCACTGGTTTGTCCGGTCGGTGCGCTCCATCTGCCGCAAGAGCGCATCCATCTCCGCAAGCGTGAGATGCCGGTGAGCACGGACGGCGGAGCGGCAGGCGAGCGCGGCGAGAAAGCGATCGGCCGTATCCTCGAGGTGATGGGCTGCGACGCCGAGCTCGGCGTCCGCCAGCATCCCGCGCACCACGTCCGCCACGCGGCCCGCGCCGAGCAGCGCCGGCACCCGGCGGATGAGGAGCTGCGTCGGCCCGAGCGCATCGAGCTCGAAACCCGCCCGCTCCCAGTCGCCGCGCCGCTCGAGCACAGAGTCGAGCTCATGTGTGCGCAGCTCGAGACTGATCGGCTCGAGCAGATGCTGCGAGGGCACATTCGCCCGCGCGGCCTCGGCCTTGAGCTGTTCGTACAGCACGCGCTCGTGGGCGGCATGCATGTCGACCAGTATCAGCCCCTGCGCACTCTCGGCAAGAATGTAGGTGCCATGGAGCTGCGCGAGCGCGCTGCCGAGCGGCCGCTCGTCGTTGACCGCCGGGCCGTGTGGGCCGTCGCGAAGCTCGCGCTCGCGCACCACCGCCGCAACCTCCCACGCGCTACCTCCGGCAAGCGGCGGCGGCGAGCCGAAGAGCCCGGCCCCGCCCGCGGCAGAATTGCCGGGCGGCATCGCGGGAAGCGCGGCCGCGGGCAGCGCCGCCGGTCTCGTCGCCGCGAGCGCACGCTCGACCGCGCGCAGCACGAAATCGTGAATCTGCCGCGCGTCGCGAAAGCGCACCTCGAGCTTCGAGGGGTGCGCGTTCACGTCGACCGCCTGCGGATCGAGCGTCAGATGCAGCACGTAGGTGGGATGACGTCCGTGGTAGAGCACGTCGCGGTAGGCAAGCCGCACCGCGTTCGTGAGCAGCCGATCGCGAACGGCGCGCCCGTTGACGAACCAGAACTGCCGATCCGGCTGTGCGCGCGAGGCGGTCGGCAAGCCGATCCAGCCGCCCAGGTGCACGGGACCGGCAGCGTGCTCGATGGGGATCGCGTGGTCGAGAAAGTCCTCGCCGAGCACCGCGCGCACCCGCTCCTGCGCACCTCGGGGCGCAGCGGCGGCCGACACATCGAGCAGCACCCGCTCCCCGCTCCGCAGCCGGAAAGCGACCTCGGCATGGGAGAGCGCGAGCCGTTCGGCGAGGCGCACGATGTGGCCCACCTCGGTCGGATCACTGCGCACGAACTTGCGCCGGGCGGGAACGTTGAAGAACAGGTCGCGCACCTCGACCGTGGTGCCCTTCGGTTGTGAGGTGGGGCGCAGAGGCGCGAGCGCCCCGCCCTCGGCGAGCACCTCCATGCCATGCTCGGCCGCGCTCGTGCGCGAGGCGAGCCGGAATCGCGAGACCGATGCGATCGAGGGCAAGGCCTCGCCGCGAAAGCCGAGCGTCAGCACCGTTTGCAGATCCTCGAGCGAGCCGATCTTGCTGGTCGCGTGCCGCGCGAGCGCGAGCGACAGTTCCTCCGCGGCCACGCCGCTCCCGTCGTCGCGAACGCGCACGAGACCCACCCCGCCGCGTTCGATGTCGATCTCGATCCGGTGCGCACCCGCATCGAGACTGTTCTCCACGAGCTCCTTCACGACCGAGGCCGGGCGCTCGATCACCTCGCCGGCGGCGATCTGATCGATGAGCGCTTCAGGGAGCACGCGAATGGCCATGACAGCGCGAGTATGCCGGGGCGGCCCGCAGCGTCAAACCACGAGCGGACGGAATCGAAACGCCTAGGGAGTCGCGGCCGCGGTCGGTCCGAGCGAGGAGCCCGCGAGAACGGCGCTGCCCGGCGCCCCGTAAGTGTGCGCGAAGCGCGTGCCGGGCGGCGGATGCTGCTCGAAGTAGCTCCTGAGACCGGTGAAGATCGCATCGGCGAGCCGTTGCTGCTGCGCTCGACTGCGCAGCCGCCGCTCGTCCGAGCGGTTCGAGATGTAGGCCGTCTCGATGAGCATCGAGGGGATGTCGGGCGACTTGAGCACGACGAAGGCCGCCTGCTGCACGAGCGGCTTGCGCACGTCCTCGACTTGCTCGAGCGCCGCGAGCACGCGCTGCGCGGCGGTCATGCTCGCGCTGATGTTCGCCGATTGCGCGACATCGAGCAGCACCGAGGCGAGCGTCGAATCCTTGTCCGTGAGCGAGACCCCGCCCAGGCGGTCGGCGGCGTTCTCGCGCTCGGCGAGCCAGCGTGCCGCCTCGTCCGTGGCGCCGCGCTCCGAGAGCACGTAGACCGAGGATCCCGCCACGTCGCGGTCGCGAACCGAATCGGCGTGAATCGAGACGAACAGGTCCGCGTGCGCGGCGCGCGCACGGCGAATCCGCTCCCGCAGCGGCAGAAATTCGTCCCGGTCGCGCGTGAGCACCGCGCGCATCCCGGGCTCGGCGTCGATCCGCCCCGCGAGCGCCCGAGCGATCGCGAGCACGACATTCTTCTCCTCGATGCCGTCCGGGCCGGTGGCTCCCGGGTCCTGACCGCCGTGACCGGGATCGACGGCGATGATCACGTCGCGATCCGAATCGAGCGGTGCGTGCGCCGCGCGGACGACCTCGGGCGGCGACGCGCTGCGCGCGAGCGGATGCGCACCGATCGACACGATGAGCTCGGCTGCGGCCGAGGATCCCGTGAAGCGCCAGCGTGCGCTTGCCGGGTACGCGGCAGCGAGTTGCAGGACGAGGCGCAGTCCGCCGTGGGCGCGCGGACCGGCGCGCACCGAGCTCACCACGCCGGACGCGTGGGGGAGCTGCGCATGCGGTGCGAGGCGGATGTCCCTGAGATCGAGCACGATGCGGTACGGGTTCGCGAGCGTGAACAGCCGGTAGCGCGTCGCGCGCGAGAGATCGAGCGTGAGGCTCGCGCCCTGCTCGGAGGCATCGAGCACGAGCCCGCGCAGCTGCGTGCCCGCGCTCGCCGCCATGCTCGCGCACACGGCGGCCGCGCCGGCGAGTGCCGCAAGCCAGCTGCAGCGGTGCGACCGCGGCCGCGCGCTGCTCGGGGACCGGGTAGTACACACCCAGAGGCTTGGCATCAAAAATCCTGAGTTTTCAGGATCTTCTCCGTGTCTCTTTGAGGATAATCTATGACGAACGTGGCAGGATTTCAACTGTGCGCGCGAGCCACGCGGACCCGAGCTGCGATTGGCCTGTCAGCGCGACCGCGTGGCCGGCGGCGCCGACCTCGAGGCGCACGCTGAGATCGGCGGCGGGCAGTCGCGCGTGAGCCCGCTCGGGCCATTCGATGAGCCACAGATGCTGGGCACGCGCGAGCTCGCGTACTCCCAGCATTTCCAGCTCCGATGCGTCCCGCAGCCGATACAGATCGAGGTGTACCACCACCCGATCGGCGAGCTCGTAGCATTCGAGCAGCGTGTAGGTGGGGCTGCGCACGGGAGCGGTGACGCCGAGGCGGCGCAGAAACCCGCGCGCGAGCGTGGTCTTGCCGGCGCCGAGCTCTCCCTGCAGGTAGACCGCCGCGGGCGCGGCGGTGATCGCGGGCAGCGTCGCGGCGAGTGCAGCACCGATCGACTCGGTCTGCTCGGCGCAGTGCGCAATGCCGCGCCATTCAGCCACCGATGCGCCTCCGTGCGCTCAGAGATTCACCGCCGCCTGCAGCTCCCGGGCGACATCGCCGGCCAGCAATCCGCGCTCGCCCGCGCGAGCGACCGCATCGCCGCTGATCGCGTGCACGAGCACCGCCACGCGCGCGGCGGTCCACGGATCCGCGCACTGCGCGAGCAGGCCGAGCGTCGCACCGGTGAGCACGTCTCCCATCCCCGCGCTCGCCATCCCGGGATTGCCGCGGTCGCAGAGGCCCGGGACGCGACCCTCGGCCCCGACCAGCGTCCCGGCGCCCTTGAGCACCACCGTGCCGCCGTAGCGCTCGGTGAGTCGGCCGAGCGCGCTCAAGCGATCGCGCTGCACCTCCCGAGTCGAAACGCCGAGCAACCGGGCCGCCTCGCCCGGGTGCGGAGTGAGGATCCAGTTTTCGCGCCGCCGCGGCGGCTGCTCGGCGATGAGGTTGAGCGCATCGGCATCGACGACGAGCGGTTTCGGGCACGCCAGCACGGCTGCGAGGGCGCGTACGGCCCAGTCGCTGCGCCCCAAGCCGGGCCCGATCGCAACCACATCGGCACGCTCCAGCGCCTCGGTGAGCACACTCGGATCGGCGAGCGGCAGGCAGATGAGCTCGGGACGGCCGGCCACGACCGCCACCATGTTCTCCGGCGCCGTCGCGACGGTGACCAATCCTGCACCGACGCGCAGTGCCGCTTCACCCGCGAGCCGCACCGCGCCCGGCATCCCGAGGCCGCCCCCTACGATCAGCGCGCGTCCGAAATCGCCCTTGTGCGCGGCGCGCGCCCGCCGCGGCAGCGCTGCTGTCACCTCCGCCTCCACGATGCGTTCGAGCCGCGGCGAGAACTGCGGGGTCGCCGGGACGGGAACCTCCAGATCGTCGAAGAACACGGCACCCGCGTGCTCGGGCCCGCTACCGATGAAGAGCCCCGTCTTGAGTCCCACGAACGTCACCGTGCATTCGGCGCGCACCGCAACCCCGAGGGGCTCGCCCGTGTCGCTGTCGAGCCCAGAGGGGACATCGACGGAGAAGATGGGACGCTGAGCGGCATTGACGGCCTGGATCGCCGCGGCCGCGGCGGCGCGCACCGGGCTGTGGAGCCCGGTGCCGAGGAGTGCATCGACGATCACCTCGCCTTCGCTCAAGCGCTCCGCGAGGAATGGCTGCACCTGCCCGCCGCTTGCGAGGAAATCCGCGTACGCCTGGCGCGCATCACCCGCGAGCTCCGTGCCAGGCACGGCGGCGAGCACCTGCACTCGGAGCCCCGCGGCCTGCGCAAAGCGCGCGAGCACGTAACCGTCGCCGCCGTTGTTGCCGCCGCCGCAGACGATGACGAGGCGATGGCACGTCGGCCACCGCGTGCGCAGGAAGCGCAGCGCCGCCTCGCCCGCGCGCTTCATCAGCGTGTAGCCGGGGATCCCGAGCTGCCCGATTGCATAGGCATCGAGCGCGCGCACCTGCGCGGCCGAGTACAGCGATAGGGGCAACGCCATCGGCTGATTATACTGGGCCGCATGGCTGCCCCCCGGGACTTCGCCGCGCTCGATCTCGCGGCGATCAAGCAGACGCTCGCCGCGCGCGCGCGCGCGCTCGGGTTCGACCGAATCGGCGTGGCCGAGTTCGACCTGTCCGCGGACGAGCAGCATCTGAAGGCGTGGCTCGCCGCGGGCTACCACGGGCAGATGGGCTATATGGAGCGGCACGGCCTCATGCGCAGCCGCCCCGCCGAGCTTGCGCCTGGGGCCCTCCGCGCCATTTGCGTGCGCATGAATTACTGGCCGCAGGAGGCGGCGAGCGCCCCTGCCGTGCTCGCGGACGGCGCACTCGGGTACGTCTCCCGCTATGCGCTCGGACGCGATTACCACAAGGTCATGCGCCGCGCACTCGCGCACCTCGCCGCGCAGCTCCGTGATGAGATCGGTCCCTTCGGCTACCGCGTGTGCGTGGATAGCGCGCCGGTGCTCGAGCGGGCGCTCGCTCGCGCCGCGGGTCTCGGCTGGATCGGCAAGCACACGAACCTGCTCGCCCGCGATGCGGGCTCGTGGTTCTTCTTGGGCGAGATCCTGACGGATCTGCCGCTGCCCGCGGATGCGACCGGCAGCGGTCACTGCGGCACGTGTGAGGCGTGCATCAGCGCCTGCCCCACTCGTGCGATCGTTGCGCCGTTCCGGCTCGATGCGCGCCGCTGCATCTCCTACCTCACGATCGAGAGCAAGGAGTCGATCCCGAGTGAGTATCGGGCGGCGATCGGCAACCGCATCTACGGCTGCGACGACTGCCAGCTCGTCTGCCCGTGGAACCGGTACGCGCGCGCTGCGAGCCATCCGGACTTCAAGGTGCGCCAGGAGCTCGATGCGCCGCGGCTCGCAACCCTATTCGCCTGGAGCGCGGCGCAGTTCGATGCGCGCATGCGCGGCTCGGCGATCTACCGGATTGGCTATGAGCGCTGGTCGCGCAATATCGCCGTCGCGCTCGGCAACGCGCCCACTTGCGCGGAGGTCCTGGAAGCGCTCGCGGCGCGGCGCGAGGACGCCTCCCCCCTGGTGCGCGAGCACGTCGCCTGGGCGCTCGGGCAGCACGGCGCGCGTACCGCTTAGCGCCTCCCGCGCCGGCCGCTCAGCGCGTGACCTGCACGTTGTCGATCAGCCGTGCGCGGCCGATGCGCGCCGCAGCGAGCACCACCAGCTCGCGCTCATCCGGCGCCGGTGCGGTGAGGTCGCGCGCGCGCACGGAGAAGTACTCGGGCCTGAAGCCCACCCGCGCGAGCGCGGTGAGCCCCGCCGCCTCGATGGCCGCGTAGTCGCAATCCCCGCCGCTGAGCCGCGCCGCCGCCCGCCCGAGCTCCGCAAAGATCTGCGGTGCCACACCGCGCTCCGCCGCAGTGAGGTACTGGTTGCGCGAGCTCAGCGCGAGCCCGTCGCTCTCGCGCACGGTCGGTGCGCCGAGGATCGTGACCGGGATGCACAGATCCTCGACCATGCGGCGGATGATCGTGAGCTGCTGATAATCCTTCTCGCCGAAGACCGCCACGTCCGGCTGCACGATCGCGAAGAGCTTCGCCACCACCGTCGAGACTCCCTCGAAGTGGCCCGGACGGATGGGGCCGCAGAGGATCTCGGACAGACGCGGGACGATGACGCGCGTCGAGCCCTCGAGTCCGTGCGGATAGATCTCGCGCGCATCGGGCATGAACATGAGGTCGCAGCCCGCCCCGGCGAGCAGCCGCTCGTCCTGTAGCGGTGTGCGCGGGTAATGCGCGAAGTCCTCGTTCGGACCGAACTGCATGGGATTCACGAAGATGCTCGCGACGAAGCGGTCCCCGTGCGCTCGGGCCGCCTCGATGAGACTCAAGTGGCCGGCATGCAGGTTACCCATGGTGGGCACGAAGGCGATGCGCGCTCCGGCACTGCGCCAGAGGCCCACGCGCTCGCGGACCCCGCCGATCGTCGTGACAGTCTCCATAGTGCGCGCTCTCAGAGGGTACGGCTGCGCATCGGGTTGTAGTAGAGTCGCCCGCGCCGCATGCGCGCGATCGCCGCGAGGAGCTCCTCGTAGTCCGATGAGTTACTGATGGGATCGATCGAAGCGGCGTTGACGATGAGGAGCGGCGCAGCCTCGTATTCGTGAAAGAACCGCGCATACGCCTCGTTCAATCGCTCGAGGTAGCGCCGGTCGATGCGCTGCTCGTACCGCACCCCGCGCCGCGCAATCCGCTCGAGGAGCACATCGACGGGCGCCTGAAGATAGATCACGAGGTCGGGCTGCGGCACGGCCACGCCGAGTTTCGCGTGCACCTGCTCATAGAGCCCGTATTCGGCCTCATCGAGCGTGATGCGCGCAAAGAGCCGATCCTTCTCGAGGAGATAGTCCGCGATCCGCACGGAAGCGAACATGTCCTGCTGCTGAAGCGCCGCGAGCTGTTGGGTGCGCTGAAAGAGAAAATAGAGCTGCGCCGGAAATGCCCCGGCGCGGGGATTGAGATAGAAGCGCTCGAGGAACGGATTCTCGGCGGCCTGCTCGAGCACGGGCTGCGCGGAGAGACTCTCGCAGAGCTTGCGCGTGAGGCTCGTCTTGCCCACTCCGATCGGACCTTCCACCGCCATGAACCGAAACGGGGGCTGCGCAGTCGTCATGCGGCACGCCTGTCATCGAGGCGCCAGACCGCCTCTGCGGCCACGCGGGCCTTGAGTGCGCTCACCCGCCCGAGGCCCGGCACGTCGAGGTCGGGGGCAATCTCGGCGAGCGGATAAAGCACGAAGCTGCGTTGCGCGAGTCCGGGATGGGGCAGCGTGAGCTCGGCATCTGCGCGTCGCTCGCGTCCGTGGACAAGAAGGTCCAGATCGAGGATGCGAGGCCCCCAGCGTTCGCGCGCGGCGGGCCGGCCGAAGGAGCGCTCGAGCTCGCGCAGAGTGTGGAGCAAGGCGAGCGGCTCGAGCTCGGTGAGCACTCCGGCCACCGCGTTCACGAAGTCCGGTTGGTCGGCGCGCCCGAGCGGCCGCGAGCCGTAGAGCGGCGAACAGAGCGCGAGATACACGCCCTCCAGCGTGCCGAGCCGCTCGAGGGCGCGCGACACCTGGGCGCGCGGATCCTCGAGATTGCTCCCGAGACCGATGTAGGCTGGCTGCCAGACCCCCCCCATGAGCCGGTTGCTCGCGCGCGGCCGTCTTACGCGGAGCTCGCCGGGCGGCTACGGCGGCGGCGGCGCCGCGGGCCGCGGCGCGCTCCCTCGCGGCGCTCGCTCGAGGCTGCGAGCGAGTCGGCGAGCACCGCCTGCTCGACAGGAGGAACGCTCTGGATGCGGGCCCACCACTCCGCCATCGCGAGCGGCGCGAGGCCATGCTCGGCTCGCAGCACCAACAGATCGAAGGCGGCCCGGAACCTCGGGTGCTCGAGGAGCTTGAGCGCGCGCCGTCCGCGCGGGTGCTCGAGCCGCGGCTGCATGGAGAACATCTCGCGCACGCCGAGCGCGAAGCGCCGCGGGATCGCGACGTGCGCCTGCGCTTCCCGCACCGCGCGGTCACAGGCGTCGAGGATCGTCGAGAGCTCGTGCCAGCGCTCGGGCGGGGTCGCCTCGATCACCTGCGCGATCGGGCCGTACAGCAGCAGCGCGAACAGAAAGGTCGGTGTGACCGGCTTGCCCGCGAGCGCCCGTGCGTCGGTATTCACGAGCCCCGCGACGAGGAGCTTCTCGACCAGACTCCCCGGGTGCGAGCCGAGATAGGCCTCCACGCTCGGCAGCAGCGCCGCGAGCAGCCCCCTTTGCCGCAGCACCTCGAGGCTGCGCGCGCCATGGCCCGAGAGGAAGAGCTTGAGCGTCTCATCGAACAGGCGCGCGGAGGGCACCCCAGCGAGCAGATGGCGCAGCTCGCCGATCGGAGCTGCGGTGCCGGGGTCGAGGCGAAAGCCGAGCTTCGCCTCGAAGCGCGCGCCGCGCAGCATCCGCACCGGATCCTCGCGATAGCGTGTCTCCGGGTCGCCGATGAGCCGCAGCGTGCGCGCCGCGATGTCCTCGGCACCGCCCATGTAATCCCAGAGCGAGAAGTCGGCGATGTTGTAATAGAGGGCGTTCGCCGTGAAGTCGCGCCGCCACACATCGGCATCGATCGATCCGTAGACGTTGTCGCGCAGAATCCGCCCCGTCTCGTCCACCTCGCGCGCCGCCTCGTCGGCTGCCGCAATCTCGAGCTCGAGCGGCTCGTCGAGCTCGGGTGCCTCGCCCTCCTCCGGATCCGCATCCGGTATCGGCTCCTCGCCCTGCGACGGCGCCGTCGCCGCGCGGAACGTCGCGACCTCGATCGTCTCGCGGCCGAAGAACACGTGCGCGAGCCGGAACCGCCGGCCGACCAGGCGACAGTTGCGGAAGAGCTTGCGCACTTGCTCCGGGAGTGCATCGGTTGCGACGTCGAAGTCCTTCGGGTCGATCCCGAGGAGCAGGTCGCGCACGCAGCCACCGACGAGAAAAGCCTGGAAACCGCCGTCGCGCAATCGATAGAGAACCCGAAGTGCGTTGGGCGAAATCGCGGAACGGGAAATGCTGTGCTCGGATCGCGGGATGATCCGGGGTGTGACGGGCGCCGGAACGCGCGCGGCGGGGGAGTTCAATTCGGCGGCTTTCTGCTTGAGCATCGGAGCGGGCTGCCTATAATACCGCGCTCTTCGGCCCGGGCTTCAAAGCCGCGCTCCCTTCGTCTAGAGGCCTAGGACATAGCCCTCTCAAGGCTGTAACACGGGTTCGAATCCCGTAGGGAGCGCCATTAGATCAATATGTTACGCACCTCGACGTCGGTCTGAAGCTGGGCACGGTCTACTTCGATCTATTCCGGGGGGCGGGAGCGCACAGGAGCGACGGGAGGCGGCTTCTGGGCGTCGCTGCCCTTGGCGTTGCTGACACGGGGCAGATCCGCATCTCGAGAGGACCAGCGATCAGGCCGTCGGGGACAGCACGTGCCTTCCCGCCTCGGTGAGCGTACCTATCACGGTGTCCACGCGACCGGCCGCTCTCGCGCAACGGAGTGGGCCGTTTCGGTCGAGACCT
>DATKPY010000020.1:0-32301 GCA_035523875.1 Steroidobacteraceae bacterium | reverse complement strand
GTCCGCGTCCCGAGGCGGAAGTCTGCGCGCGGCTCATGTGCGCTGCTCCGCCGCGGCCGGTGTGGGGAGGAGCGCGCGGTAGAGCCCGCGATACGCCTCGATCATCCGCGCGAGCGTGAACTGCTCCTCGTAGCGGCGCCGACCGGCCGCCGCGAGCCGCTCGCGCATCGGCGTGTCGCGCACCGCCGCGAGAATCGCCGCAGTGAGCGCAGCGCCATCGCCGGAGGGCACGACCCAGCCGGTGCGGCCGGCCTCGACGATCTCGGGATTGCCGCCGACGGCGGTGACGGCAACCGGAACGCGCGCCGCCATCGACTCGAGCAAGGCCAGCGAGGTCCCCTCGCTCCAGCTGGCGAGCGCGAAGAGATCGAGGCACTGGAGGAGCCGCCGCGCATCCGCGCGATAGCCCGGAAGCACGATGTGCTCCGCGAGCCCCAGCTCCTGCGCGAGCGCCCGGATGCGCTCGAGCTCGGGCCCGTCCCCGACGAGCAAGCCGCAGACCTGAGGGGCGACCTCGCGGGCCGCCGCGATGCTGCGCGCGAGGAGCGGCAGGTTCTTGATCGCATCGAAGCGCCCGACGGTCCCGACCACGAAGCGCTCAGGCGCGAGCCCGAGCTCACTCCGCAGCGCTTGGCGCGCAGCCGCAGCGAGCGGCGCCTCGACGCGCACGCCGTTGTAGATCACCTCGATCCGCGCGGCATCGAGCCCCTCATAGCGCACGAGCCGCGCGCGAATGTCCGCCGAGACGGCAACGAAGCGTTGCGTCAAGGGCGCAATGAGCAGGCGATTGACGATCCGACGCGCGCGGCGATCCGCCTCCGGGTAGAAGCGACCGTGCTCCTCCAGGAGCAGGCGCGGATGCGAATGCCGGAGCCGCGACAGCGCCGCGTAGAACCAGGGGGTGCATTGATGCGCGTGGATGATCTCGGTGCCGTGCGCACGGAACGCTTGCGCGAGCTTGCCCGGCATCGTGAGGTCGAGGCCCGGCTGGCGCCACAGGCACTCGACCGCAATGCCCCGCTCGCGCAGCTCCGGTGCCCACAGGCCGGGCTCATCGAGACAGAACACCGACACCCGGTACTCTTGGGCGAAGGCGAGGCTCATCTCGATGACGAGCCGCTCCGTCCCGCCCGGATTCAAGGCATTGACCACGTAAGCGAGTCCGGGACGCACGGCCTGCAGCCTCACAGCCGCAACGGGGTCGAGTAGCGGCCGAGCAGATCGAGCCGCTCGGCCGCCGCGCGCAGCAGGAGCTTCGCGAGCACCCCGACGCCCTTCGGCCAGACCGTCCGCCAGCGCCGCCGCTGCGGAACGAACGTCTCCGGGGAGCCGAAGGCGACCGCGGTTTCCGTCCCTTCGAACCCCTCCTCGGGATGCGTCTGATAGTACGCGTGAATGTGGCCGAACACGCACAGGATGACGAGCGGTCGGGTGAGGTACGCCGTCTCGAAACTCAACAGATCCTCGAGCCCCCGATTGAAGAAGAACGCGGCGCGCTCGTGCAGGGCCGCACGCTCGGGCCTGGGCGCGAATTCGGCCGCGAGATGCAGCACGTGAGACTTGCGCACGTCGTGTGCCGGCCAGGTCTCCGTCGGCAGCTGCACCTTGTCGAGCACATCCTTGTAAGGCACCTCGTGCGCGAGCATCCAGCGCGCATAGTGCCTGAGACTCGCGCGCGCATACTGGAACGTGCGATCGGTCTCGTTCCAGGCGACCTTGAGCTCGAGATAGCGGCCGAGCACCTGCAGGAAGACGAGGTAAGACCAGCGCTCCTCCGGCTCCGCGAGGCCCAAGGCGTCGATGTCGTCGCGGGGGTGAATGCAGCGGTGGATGAGCTCCTCCGCCTTCTCGAGGTAGCGTCGCTCGCCTGTGAGCTCGAAGCCATCGATGAGCGCGTTGATGGAATTGCCCGCCCCGCGCCCGGGCTTGTGATAGGAGAGATCGACCGTCTTGCTCGCAAGCCCCGTCGGCGTCGAATCGAGGAGGCCGAGCGGGCTGCGCGACCCATCGTCCATCGCGATCACCCATTGGGCGAGCTCCTCGACCGCACGCGCCGCTTCCGGATCTCCGCTCACGTAGTGGTAGAGCAGCAGACCGCTCGTGTAGTTGTGCTCGTTGCTCGGGCCACCGCCGTAATGGGGGCTGCGGCCGTTGCGCCGGCTGTAGGTGCGGTGCGTGCAAGTCGCCGCCGGCTTGTAGTGGTCGGTGTGCCAGAAAAGGCCGTGATTGAAGGCGGCCTTGTCCTGGTCGGTGTGATAGAGGTCGATGTCGAGGGTGTGCCTGGCCGCATCCTCGGCGAGTCGGCGCCAGCGGGCATCACCGGTGCGCAGATAATGCGTGAGTGCGCCCAGGATGAAGTCGTACTGATTGTTGAAGTGCGAGACGAGCGCGCGCGGGCCGCGGTGACGCACGGCCTCGTGGTCGGCGTACAGATCGCCGAAGTTCCGCCACCCGTACTCATCGATGATCTCGCGCTTGCTCGCGAAGGAATGCGGGCCCTCGAGGATCGCGCTCACGTAGCGCAGATAGCCCCGATTGGGATCGCGGCGGGCGGCGACGAAACGCCCCATCGCCCCGCTGCGCTCCACCCACTCGGGGTCGAGCGCGACGGCGACCGGCGCCTGCAGGGCGGGAATCTCACGCGGATGATCGGTGAGGGAGAACTCGAGGAGCACCGTGTGGCGCTTGCGCTCTCCGCCCTGCAGCGCGTGCGGACCGCGCGATTCCGCGGGAAAGAGCGCGATGCTCAGCTCACCGCCCCGCCAGCGAAGCGCCTTCGGAAAGTTCTGCCAGAAATCGAGCGTGGTCGCGGCGATGCACCCGCATTCGGTCTGCACCGCGAGGCACGGGCTCGCGCGATCGCCTTCGGCGATGAGCGTGGCGCGGTCGCCTTCGCCCCAGGTGACCCGGTAGCCGCGAAACGTGACGGCGAGACGCCCGCGCGCATCGAGATGATTCTCCGAGTCCCAATTCTCCCCACCGCTCGAGTCCTGGTACAGGCACCAGCCGACGGGCGCCTCGGTTCGCATCGACTCCGGGCGCTCCGCGTACCAGCTGAGCCGCGTCGCCAGGCCGCGCGGCGCAGCCGAGAGCGTCAGATCCTCGAACAGGACCGTTCCGCGATCCTGCAGATCCCACAGTCCGCCCGGATGGCGCGCGGCTTGCGGGTTCCACAGCTCGACCTCGATGCGCACCGTCGCGCTCCCGGCGGTGAACGTCAGGCGGTTCTTGAACCGAAGTGGTGATGCGTGCGACTCGGCCTTGAGCACCCCCTCGGTCACGACAGCCCCGCGCACAGCACCCGCCCCCTCGATGTAGGCGCGTTCGATCTCGGAGAAATACTCCCGGCCGCTGCACCCGAGAAGGCGTAAGCGCACCCCCGCCTCGGCGAGCAGATTCGCACCTCCGACGCTCGCCCTTGCGATCACGAGCCCGTTGCGGGCGCGCGCCGCACCGCGCGGTCGCGCGCCGGCCACCACAAACTCCGCGGCGCCGGTCGTGACGAGGAACTCTCCGCCGCGCTCCGCGATGCTGAGCGGGCTCGCCCCGGCGCGCGCGCCGCCGGGCGAGCGCGACGCGCGGGCGGTGCTTTCCGGTTCCACGAAGAGCTGGGTGCGGCTCCCGGCAGCGATGGGCGCGAGCGCATCCACGCTGAGCCACTTGATGCTGCCGTCCGGCCAGAGTGCGAGCGCCCGCGCCTGGCTCGGGAGCAGCTCCCCGGCGGCGTCCATCACCACGGCCTGTCCGGCCACCCGAAGGCTCTGCGCGGGCAGCGGGACGCCGATGCGGATCGACTCGGCAGGCCGCTCGAGCCCGGCCTGCTCTTCGATCAGGAGCGGGATCCGCCAGTGACCTGTCATTGCGGCAAGCTCGCAGGCGGGAACAGCCGATCGAGGAGCTCGAGCCGCGCCGACCACGCATAGTGCGATTCCACCACGGCGCGCGCGTTGCGCCCGATGCGCTCACCGCGTTGGGGATCGCGCAGCAGCGCGATGACCTCGGGCGCGAAGCGTGGCTCATCGGCGACGATGAGGTCGTCGGGGGGCTTGGCCTCGATCCCTTCGAACGCCTGCGGAGTGAGTACCACGGGCTTCCCCATCGCCATGGCCTCGAGCACCTTGTTCTGCACTCCGCGGGCGATCCTGAGCGGCGCAATGCACACGCTCGCACCGCTGAGGTAATCGCGGACGTCCTCGACGAAGCCCGTGACGGTGACTCCGGGGCGCCTCGCAAGGGCTCGCACCGTGGAGTCCGGTCGGCTGCCAACCACGTAGAGTTGCGCGCCGGGGATCGCGCGTGCGATCTGCGGCCAGGCGCGCTCGATGAACCAGCCGATGCCATCCACGTTGGGGCGGTAGTCCATCACGCCCGTGAAGACCACCGCCGGCGCCCGTGTGATCGCTCGCCCCGAGCGTCCCGGCCTGAAGTAATCGAGGTCGACCCCGTTGCCCATGACCGCGAGATTTGCGGGCCGCGCGCGCCCCGGAAAGCACCGCGCTTCGCTCTCGCTCACGACGAGCACGCGCTCGAACTCGCGCGCGATGCGCTGCTCGAACGCGCCCAACCGCGCGGCCTCGCGGCGGAACACCGTGCGCGCCCACGGCGCCGAGCGCGCGGCGTACTGAGCCCACTTGACCGAGTCCACATCGATCAGGTCCATGACCTTGGGCAGCGCGGCAAGCTGCGCCCGCTGGCGCGAGCGGAAGACATACTCGGCCATCGGCGAGGAGGAGCAGAGCACGGCCTCGATCCGCTCGCGCTCGATGAGCGCATCGAGCTCGCGCTGCAGAGCGCCCGAGTAGAAGTAATCGACCGTGATCGCACGCCCGCGCAACATCGAGACCGGCGCGCACATTCGCTTGAGCCTGCGGTGGATCCGGCGGAAGCGCACGTCTGCGACCAGGCGCTTGAGCGCCGGTACCGCCGCGACATCGGCGCGCTCATCGATGAGGCAGCCCACGAAGATCTCGTGGTGCTTAAGGAGACGCTTGATGATGTTGAGCGCGCGGATCTTCTCTCCCTTGTGCGGCGGGAAGGGCAGCCGGTGGGCGAGGAACAGGATCCTCATACCGACTCGCGGATCCCACGCTGCGCCCGGGCGACGAGGTGTTGCTTGGCGGCGCGCAGGAGGAAGCGCAGCGGTGCCGGGAGGAACGTCGAGCCCCACATGCTCCAAGCGTAGAGCGATCGTGGGGCGTAGCGCAGCGCCGCGCGGAAGTCGCGCCGCGCTGCCGCGAGCTCCCCGGCGTTTGCGCGTTGGTAGCCCGCATAGAATGCGAACGCGCGCAGCGCCTCGGCGATCTGCTGCTCCCCGAGGAGGCTCCTCACGGCAGGATCGTCGGCGAGCGCCTTCTCGAAGACGTAAAGAATGCACTCCGCCATGGCTGCGTCGTAGCCGGGCGCCGTCGTGTTGCCCTCATGTCGGCGGTAGAGCACGAGCGGCTCCGGAAGGTAGGCGAGCTCGTGGGCGCGCGCGATGCGCAGACACAGATCGATATCCTCCGCGTAGCGGCCGGGAATGTGCTCATCGAACCCGCCCACTCGATCGAGGCAGCGGCGCGTGAGGAGGATGCTGGAGGTCATCACGCGCGTGTACCAGAAGAACTCCAGGTAGCATCGTCCGCTCGCGCGCTGCGGATTGCGGGCGCTGCGCGTGAGCTCTCCGGTACGATCGTTCCAGTGCAGAAAGTTGGTGTGGATCAAATCCGCCCGCGCATGGCTCGCCAAATGTTCCAGTTGCCGCTCGAGCTTCTCCGGGAGCCAGCGGTCATCGGCATCGAGGAATGCGATCAGCGTGCCGCTCGAGTCCTCGATGCCGCGATTGCGCGCGCGCGCGACGCCGCTGTGGGGCTGCTCGATATACACCGTGCGATCGCGGTACGCCTCGAGTCGCGCGCGGGTGTCGTCGGTCGAGCCGTCGTCCACGACGATGATCTCATCGGCCGGGGAGGTCTGCGCGAGGACGCTGTCCACGGCCTCACAGACGTACCTCGCACAGTTGTACGACGGAATGATCACACTGACGCTCGGCTTACCCGCCACGGCGCGAGCCTCAGGGCGCGATCTTCGGGATGGGATTGCGGGGGGCTTCCTCGAGCGCCGCGCAATCGCCCGGGACGTGCCAGCGCTGCGGGAAGTAGACGACGCCGAAGCGGCTGCTCAAGCGCCGCGCGGTCCCGTAGGCACCTGAAGGTTCGACGTCGAGAAACACCCGAACATCGCCGTCCCAGACCCGACCCTCGGCCCCACCATCGAGCGTGAACACGAGTGAGTACCGGTCGGGAACGAGATTGAGCGCCGCGAGCTCGAGGTCGACGTGTCCGTCACCCGGCCCGATGGCTCCGATCGCAACATTCTGCAGCCAGGTGCCGGTCTCCGTGACGAGCGTCCCCATCGAGGTGTAGAGCCTGACGGTGAAGTACGGGTGCTCGGCGCGGCGCTGCGCAAAATAGTGCATGCGGATGATCAAGCCATCGCCGCTTTGCACGATCGGTGTGGCCTCCCCCTGAGGCGTGAGCAGCTCGATGCGCGTGAAGCGCGCCTCGCCCGTGCCGGTTCGCCCCTCGATCTGCAACTCCTGTCCCTGCGCGGTCTCGCCCGCGTAGCTTGCGAGGTAGGCGCGAATCACCTCCTTCGCCTCCCCGTCCATGCACAGGCTCCCCTTCTCGATCCACAGCCCGCGCGAGCAGAGGTTCTCGATCGCCGCCATGTTGTGCGAGACGAAGAGCACGGTGCGACCGCCGCTGCGCAAGTCCTCCATGGCGCTGATGCATTTCTTCTGGAATCCCGCATCGCCTACCGCCAAGACCTCATCGACGATGAGCACGTCGGGCTCCAGATGGGCGGCCACGGCGAATCCGAGCCGCAGGCGCATGCCGGAGGAGAACCGCTTGATCGGCGTATCGAGGAACTGGGAGAGGCCGGAGAACTCGACGATGGCATCGAAGTGCCGATCGATCTCGCGGCGGCGCATGCCGAGAATCGAGCCGTTGAGATAGATGTTCTCGCGCCCCGTCAACTCCTCGTGAAACCCGGTGCCGACCTCGAGGAGCGAGGCGACGCGGCCGCGTACCCGGATGCTCCCGGAGGTCGGATGCGTGATCCGCGAGAGGATCTTGAGGAGCGTGCTCTTGCCGGCGCCGTTGCGGCCGAGGATGCCGACCACCTCGCCCTCGGGCACGGTGAACGAGATGTCGCGCAGCGCCCAGACGAACTCCGGCGTCCTGCGGCGCGCGGCGCTGCGCGTGAGCCACTGAGCGAGCTGCTCGCGCAGCTGCCCGGTTCGCTCTTGTGCGCCGAGCCGGTAGCGCTTTGAGAGCGAGCGGATCTCGATGCTGTTCACGGGAATCACGAGACCTCAGATCAGATCGGCGAAGGAGCGCTCGGTGCGCTGGAAGAACGCGAACCCCGCCAGGATTGCGACGAGCGTCGCGGCGGCGGAGATGCCGAGGAGGTCCCAGCGCATCGGCGTGCTCGGAGCGAGAATGTGGCGGAAGGCCTCGATGAGACCGGTCGCCGGATTGAGCGCGAGGTACGGCTGGAAGCGCGCCGGCACGAGACTCGTCGGATAGATGACGGGCGTCGCGAACATCCACAGCTGCACGGCGAACGGGACCGCGTACTTCACGTCGCGGTACTTCACGTTGAGCGCCGCGAGGAACAAGCTGATCGCGAGCGCGAGCAACACCATCAGCACGACGAGCGCCGGCCACAGAAGCGCGATCCAGCCGATCGAGATGTGGTAATAGGCGATGAAGCCGATGAGCAGCAGCGAGCCCACGAAAAAGTCGACGAGACCGCTCAACGTGACCGCGGCCGGCAGCATGAACCGCGGAAAGTAGATCTTCGTCAAGAGGTTCGCATTGCTCACGAGGCTCATCGAAGCGTTGCTGACGGTGTTCGCGATATACAGCCACGGGAGGAGTGCGCTGAAGTAGAAGATCGGACGCGGCACGCCCTCGCTCGGGACGTTCGCGAGCCGGCCAAAGAGTACGGTGAAGATCGCCATCGTAAAGAGCGGCTGGATCACCGCCCAAAGCACCCCGAGGAGCGTCTGCTTGTAACGCACCTTCACATCGCGCCAGGCAAGGAAGAAGAGGAGCTCGCGAAACTCCCACGCCTCGCCGAGACCGCCGCGCGCCGCGCCATGCTCGCTCGTCGCGCGTGCGGCGGGGTGGCTCGATCGGGCAGGCGCAGCCAACCCCGGCGCCTCCGCCTGAGCGAGCCGCACGCGTTCCGGCGATCGCAATTCCCGAGACTCCATCGTGGATCCTGTCCGGGTCCTCTAGCGGGTAGCGCCGGGCCGCAACGAGCGTCTACGGTGCCGCAAGTCCGCGCGCCCTGCAGTCCCCGCTGCAGTGAATGTGATCCAGGCCGCGAAGCGCCCACTCGGCCACGTAAACCCACTGGACACTAGCGACGCCACAGCCCTCTCACGGATTCGTAAGCGCCGTAGAGCGCCCGAGCGAGGCGGGCGCGCACGACGTGATATGTCACCACCGGAACCTCCTTGGCGAGGAGGTCCTGCTTGTAGTCCCGGTGCCGCCCACGGCCGGCAAGCAGATCGAACCGCGTCGCGCCTTCCCGGCAGGCCGCCTCGATGGCGAACCCGAAATGGAGGTATCCGGGCGAAAGTCCCCGCGCCCCGCTCGGATCGAACCCGGACTGCAGATAATAGACCGTCGCACCGCGGCGCAGGTTGTACATGACCGACAGCGGCCGTCCGGCGGAGGTGAGCCGGGTGAGCCGCAAGTCGCCCCGCTGCACGGCGCCGAGGGCGAGATCGAGGTAGAACTCCCGCGCCGCGGCAGAAAGCCCAAGCTCGCCCCAGCGCGCTCGCGAGAACCGCCACAGAAGCTCGAGATCGCCCGCCACATCCGCCGCCGCAGCCGCCCGCAGTTCCGGGGACACGAGTCGGGTGCGGTGGTTGAGGAGCTTCCGCCGCGCGTCCGAGCGGAGGCTCGCGACGTACTCCTCGAAGGTCGCGGGCAGGCACGCGCACCAGGCGCTCGCGGGATCGACCTCGCGGATGAGCGCCCGGCCCGCGAGGTGCCCACGCACGAGCGCGCAGGCGAGTCCGTCGCGGGGCGTGCAGGCGAGCACGAGCTCGTCCCAGAAGCGCTCGGCCTCGAGCCAGGCCGCGATTCGGGCGATCGCGGCCGCGCCGTGCTCGCGCGCGACGATGAGGTCGAGATAATCGGAGAAGACGGTGTGCGGATCGCGCCAGGCGATGCCCAGGATCTCCACTCGGCGCCCGCGTAGCAGACCGCGCGCGAGGACGCGGCGCGAATAGAATGGCGCGAGCGCGACTAAGCGCTCGCCGGCGTAGAGGGCGAGGAGATGGAGCGCCGCATCGAGCGCAGCGCCGTGATGACGCCACCACCGCCACTGCCAATCCCACGACATGAAGAGCGGATCGGCATCCGAACCGGCGAGCAGGCGGTCCCAGGGGTCTTTGGAGTGAGCGAATTCCTCCTCGCTCCAGCAGCGCAGCTCGAGACTCATGAGGTGAGCCTCAACCCGATCAGTCGTCCGATGCGCCGACGCGCGAGCTCGAATGCGCCCGGATCGAGGCGGCGCAGGCTCACGCCGTAGGCCGCGGCCCCGAGCGCA
The DNA here is from genome assembly GCA_035523875.1 of Steroidobacteraceae bacterium. GTDB lineage: Bacteria > Pseudomonadota > Gammaproteobacteria > Steroidobacterales > Steroidobacteraceae > JASHUC01. The sequence continues at coordinate 22,689 of DATKPY010000020.1, read as the reverse complement.
ACCATCGCGATCAGTCTCACCATCGCGGGGGGGTGCCAGGGCGCGATCGCGACCGACCCCACCACGACCACGCCCACCATGAGCGCCGAAGCCGTGGCCGGTCCGCGCACGACCGCGACGAGCTCACCGAATGACACCTCGGCCGCGGCGAGCACGAAGCGAAACGCGAGCGTATAGCAGATCGGGAAGGCTCCCACCCAGGCGAGCGCGGCCCCATTGATGCCCGCGAGGCGGCACCCGATCCACAAAGCGACCGTCATGCCGGGGACGATGATGAGCTTGGTCTTCAGGAGCACCCCGGGACGCCCGAGGCCGGTCATGGCCGGCGTCTCGATACTTCCCAGCAGACGGAGCGGTGCGACTGCAGCGAGTGCGGCGAGCGGAAAGACGGCGGGCTGCCAGCGGGCACCGAAGACGGCCGGCACGAGCGCGCCCGCGACACTCGCGAGCCCCCAGAACACGGGAAAGCCTACGGTCGCATGGGTGCGGAGGGTTTCGAGCAGGAGCGCTTTTACGGCGTTGCGGTCGCTGCGCAGCTCCGCATAGGCGGGAAGGGACACGTCGTTCGTCACCGTCGAGATCTTCTCGAGCGGGAGCTCTGCGAGCTGCTGCGCGAAGCTGTAGAAGCCGAGCGCAGCCGTGCCGCTCCAGCGCCCGAGGAGAAAGGTGTCGAGCGATGTGTACCAGCGCCACAGCAGGTTGTCCGCGAACAGCAGCGCACCGGTCTTGAGGTAGCCGAGCGCGCGCTTGACGTGGACCGTCGGCAGCATGAGCGCGAAGTGCATCGAATTGAGCAGCACCGCGCGTACCGCAGCCCCGAGGATCTGTCCGGCCAACAGGGCCCAGGCCCCCGCCCCCCTCGAGGCGAGCCACACCGTCGCGGCCGTGACCGTGAGCGCCTGGACCGCGCCGAGCCCGGCCAGGCGGGCGAATGCCATCTGGCGCGCCAGCACTGATTGCGGCAGCACGGAAAACGAAGTGAGGGCGAGCGCGATCGCGACCCCCATGATGAGCGGACCGACGGCGGGATCGCCCTCGAGCCGCCCGATCGGCGCCGCGAGCGCCCCCGTCGCGCCTGCGAGCGCAAGTCCGATCGCGACGAGCACCGTGAACACCGCGCGGCCTTCGGCGCGGTCCGCCGGAGGGCGCTGAATGAGCGCCTCGACGAGCGAGCCGTCGTAGGTCATCGAGAGATAGTTGAAGACGACGAGCGCGATCCCGTACTGGCCGAACGCGCGGCTGTCGAGGTGGCGTACGACATAAATCGTCCCTGCCCAGGAGATGATCTGGGACAGCAGGCGCAGGGCAGCGTACGAGCGCAGCCCGGCGAGGAGCTTCTCCTGCACCTGCGTGCTCACGACCTGCTCGAGCCGCCCACGCTGAAGTTTGACTCACCGCACAACCCGCGGCGCCGCCCGATGCGCATTCTCACCGCATTGGAACCCCTCCCGGCCCCGGTCGCGGCATAATGGTCAACGGGGGCCGAACGGTGCAGTTGCCGAGCGTCGAACTTCACAACGATACGATTCCCGCGCGCACACCGCAGAGAATCGCACGCCGCGGGCGCGTTCAGCGACTGATCGAGGTCGCCGAGCGCTTCGGGCTCGTGCGCGCGCTCGAGCCGTTCCACGATCGCCTGCGTGCGACGCTCACGGTGCTCGCCTACCACCGCGTGATGCCGGTCGATGCGCTCGCGGCCTATCCGTTCGACCCGGAGCTCATCAGCGCCACGCCCGATCAGTTCGAGTGGCAGATGGAGTACCTGCGGCGCCATCGCAACCTCGTCTCGCTCAAGCAGGTGCAGGCGCATCTCGAGGGCGCGCAAAGGCTTCCGCCTGCCGCCGTTGCGGTGACGTTCGACGACGGCTTCAGCGATACCTATCGCTACGCATTCCCCGTTCTCAAGCGCTTTGCGATCCCGGCCACGATCTTCGTGACCACCGGATACGTCGACTCCGGCGAGCCGTTCTGGTTCGAGCTCGCCGCTTACCTCGCGCTGCGCGTGCCGCCGCGATCGCTGCGCGTGGAGGGGAGCGAGGCCGCCTTCCCGCTCGGAACATCGGCCGCCGAGCGCCGCAGGAGCCTCCACGACATCCAGGAGCTCCTCAAGAACCTGCCGAATGCGCGCCGCACCGCTGTCGTCGGGCAGTGGGCGCGCCAGTTTCAAGCGCAGATCGAGCACGGCGCGATCGCGCACAGCCGGCCGATCTCCTGGTCGCAGGTTGCGGAGATGGCCGCTGCGGGGATCGAGTTCGGCTCGCATACCGTGACGCATCCGAACCTCACGCGCTTGAGCGACACCGAGCTCGAATGGGAGCTCGCGGAGTCCAAGCGCGTACTCGAGACGCGGCTCAACGGGGCAGTGACCGCCCTCGCCTACCCGATCGGCACGCGCTCGGCATTCGACGCGCGCGTGATCTCGGCGGCCGAGCGCGCCGGATTCCGGCTCGGCGTTTCGTATATTCCCGGTGCGAACCGCCAGATGAGTCTCGAGCGCTACGAGCTGCGCCGCCATGGCGTGGGTCTCGGCACCACCGCGCGTTATTTCCGCGCGCTCGTGAGCCTTCCCGACTGGCTCGAGTGAGCGGCCACGGCGCGCCGCGCAAGCTCGCCCACCTGCACGCGGATCGCAGTCCAGTCGTAGCGCTCGAGCACGCGCTCGCGTCCGCGCTCGGCGCGCCGCAAGGCCTCGCCTGCGCACTCCTCCAGATGCGCCACGCACGCCGCGGCGAAGGACTCGGCCGCATCGGCGCGCTCGAGGCCCTGCGCGCGGCCTGCGTCGATCCCGTAAGCCCCGAGCGTCGTGGAGACGACCGGAACGGCCCGACCGAGCGCCTCGAGAATCTTGAGCCGCGTGCCGCTGCCCGCAAGGAGCGGCACGATGCTGAGCGCGGCGCGCTCGTAGAGCGGCGTGAGATCCTCGATGAACCCGTGCACGCTCACGCCCTCGGTGCCGTGTGCGGCGAGAAGGGCGGCGGAGGGCTCGAGCCCGACGATGTCGAGCTCGGCGCGCGGGACGCCGCGACGCACGATCGGCCACACCGCGCGCAGGAACCACTCCATGCCCTGCCGATTCGGCGCGTAGCCCAGGTAGCCCACGAACAGGATGCGCGGCCGCGGCGCCCGCTTGACCTCTCGGGGCACCTCGGCGCCGTTCGGGATCACCACGATGTTCGCGGCCGGAATCCGCGCGCGATCCTCCGCCGAGCAGCGCACGATGAACGAGAAACGACGCGGATCGGTGCGCTCCCAGGCCCACATCTTCGCCACGTCGAGATAGTCGAGGAGCTTCGCGCCGTACCACGGGGCGCTGCGAAGCAGGCCGAGGTTGCGGACGTAGCTGAAGTCGTCCCCATCGAGCACCGAGGCCACCCGGCGGCGGCCGGTGAAGAACAATGCGGCGCGCGGCGTTGCGAACCAGATGAGGTCGTAGTCCTCGGGGTCGATCGCGCGCTTGAGCTGCGTGCGCAGTGCCGCGAGGCCCGCGCTGCGATATTCATACGGGAAAGGGCTCGAGAGCGTGAGCCAGCCGCGTCCGAGCGTCGATCGATGGAGCCGCGTCACTCGCGGGCTGCGCAGAAAGTCACGGGCGGGGAGCTCCAGGATGCGGCCACAGCCCGCGAAAGCCGCCTGCGCGAGCGGCTCGCTCGAGCGACGGCAGACGACGGCGTCGGTCCGGCCGGCGCGCAACAGACCCTGAAGGACGTTCCACTTGCGGATCTCACCGCCGAAGCCGAGCGGCCAGGCGATATCGGTCGTGAGGTAGAGGATGTTCACGCGCTAGCCGAGCGGCCGCTCACCGGTGAGCTCACGGTACGCGCGGCGCAGCAGATGCAGGGCGAGTCCCGGATGGCGCCAGGGAACCGATCCGACCGACCGCCCGGCGTGGCGCAAATCGCGCAGCGTGAGGTGCGCGCCGCTCGCCCAGCGCGCGACGAGGAAGCGGGGAAACAGTACGCACTCCACGCCCGGCTCGTAATCCGCCGGGCCGGTGAGCGGTGCGCCTGCGAGGCGCTCGGCGAAGACCTTGCACAGATCGACCCCGCAGCGCCGGGCGGCCTCGATCGAGCCCCACGGACGGGGATTCACCTCGATCAGCGTGTACGCGCCGCGCCGGTCGCGCATGAATTCGGCGCAGGCGATGCCCTCGCTTGCGAGATCGCGGAACAGGCTCCGCGCGCACGCCGTCAGCGTCTCATCGCGCAGCGACCGGATCCGGATGGAGGGGCCCGTGAGAGGCGGGTGCGCCTCGATGAGCTCGTGGGCGAAATACCGGAGCATCTCGCCGCGCTCGAGGACCCCGCCGATGAGGCAGCAGTCCCCGTCGATGAACCGCTGCGCAAAGGGCTCACCCGGGGAGTGCCTGAACAGGAACTCGAGCGCCCGAGCGGCCTCCGCCCGGGTCGCGACGATCCGCACCTGCGTGCCGCCACGTCCCTGCGTGCCCCGCAACACGAGCGGCAGACCGAGCGCGGCGATCGCGCCGTCCAATGCCGCGGCGTTCGCGAGTGGCACCCAGGGTGCAACCGGTACACCGATTGTGACGGCGCGCTCGTAGAGTCGCCGCCGATCGCGCATGAGCGCCCGCTGGTGCGGCGCGAGGTCGGGATAGATCGCAACCGCACAGGGGGGATCCATCTCCCACAGCCGCTCCATCACCGGCTCGCTCACCGGCAGGACGAGCTCGGCGCCGCACCTTAAGATCGCGGCGCGCAGAAACTCCCCGTAGTGCGGCGCCTCGGGAGCGGGGCTTCGCACCTGCTCGCAGTAACGGGCGAGACCGAGCGCATCGTGTCGCCCCGTGGTGACGAGCGTGACCTGGTGGCCCGCATCGTGGAGCGCGGCGACCAGATAGGCCGTCTGCGGCCAGTCGAGGCTCGCGACGAGAATGCGGCGCGGATTCGTCACGCCCTCGCGCATCAGGGCAGATGCCGCACAATGTGCGGCCCCAGGAGATTCGCGCACCAGAGCGGCAGGCGGCGCCACAGCGCCGCCGCGCGCGCGTACTTCGGATTCGATGGGTTGAGCTTCGGGAGCGGCGCATCCGCGGCGAGCCAGTAGTGCCAGTGAAGCTGCTTCGGCTCGGCCCCCCACTGCGCTTTGAAGCGGTAGGTGCCGCTGTCGACCGTCGAGCGGCCGAAGTCGAACGCGTGCGCGCCCGAGCGGATCGCGTAGCTGAGCAGCTCCCAGTACATCCGCATGTTGACGGCGGTGCGCTTGGCCTGGACGGTCGCCGCCGCCCAAGGCACCTCGATCGTGCGGCCGTGGCGCACGACGATCGCCGCCGCCTGCGGCACGCCGCCCGATCGAACCACGAGCACCGAGGACAGTCCGTGGAGTGCCTCGCAGGCGATGCGGAAGAAGCGGCGCGGATACACCGGGGTGCCGAGATCGCGCATGGCTGGTGCGAACACGCGATAGAACGCCGCGAGCGCCTCCGGCCCGTGCGCCTCGTCCCAGACGATCTCGAGCGACTCGCGCTCCGCACGCCGGATCTGGGAGCGCAGCTTCGCTCCGAGCGCCTGGGAGAGCGTCTCCGGGGAATCCGGCAGGGCGAGCACCATCGACACCTTGTCGAGCCGCTCGGCAAGCCCGCTCGCCTCCCAGGGCTCGGTGTGCCGCAGCTCCAGGTGATCGGCGCGCCGCTCGCGGGCGAGCTCCACCGCGAGCGTCCCCAGCGCTGAGGCCACCGCGGCGTCGTCGGCGAGAATCCCCCCGTAGGTGACGAACGGGAGCGAGACCAGGAAGCGCCCGAACAGCGCGCTCGACTGCTCCACCAGCGGCAGGACGCCCACGAGCTCCGCACGCGCGTTGCGGGCGGAAACAAACGTCGTTCGGAGCCCGAATGCGCGCGCGCCGATCCCGACGGCGGCCGCGCGGTGGTACGCGCTCGCGCGCGGATGCCGCTCGATATACGCATCCCAGCCCTCCGGAGCGGTGACGCGCGCCTCGGTCCGTATGCTGCCGAGCGCATCGTGACGCCCGTTCGATGCCGGCGCATTCACGCGGGCGCGTTCCTACTGCAGTGCGGGATAGCGATGCCCGATCAGATCGTACGCGAAGGAAAGGCCGATGCGGTCCTCGTTGTAATTGCCGACACCGTAGCCCAACGGCAGGCTCGCGCTGTTGGCGCTCGCATCCTGGTGGGTGCGCTGGACGTAGAGCGTCACGTTGAGCCGGCGGAATTGTTTGACGACGGAGAGATTTCCCGTCGTCGAGGTGAGCTTCCCGCTCACGTTGGAATAGCGTCCGTAGGTCTGGAAGCCCGAGAGCCGTAAGGTGAGCGTCGGCCGCAGCCGCCGGATGAGGGTCGCCGAAACCGTCTTGTTGTTGCTGTTGAAGGTCGCATCGTCGACGTAGAGCTGCCGCTCGAAGGTCCCCACGAGCGCGAACGTCGTCCGCGCGCGCGTGTAAGTCCAGCCGGCGCTCGCCATCTCGTCTTTGAACGGCGCGGCGGTCGTCGTGGCCGCGGCGCCGCCGAAGAGGCCGGGGAGGCTCAAGGGCGCGCTCAGATTCAAGCGTGCGGCATTTCCAAAGGTCGTGTAGCCGTCCTGCCCGCGCACGAAAATGGAAGAGCTGGGCGAGAGGCTATGCGTGAGGCTCAAGCTCAGCACGGGCGAGCCGCGGGTGGGACCCCCGTAGTTCTCGGTCGAGTACCCGGCCGCGGCCGAGACCTCCGTGCGCGCGAGCGCGCCGCTGTAGATGAGCTGGGCCGTGCGCATGTCGTAGCCGCTCGAGGCGACCCCCGGACCGGACTGGGTGAAATCGGTGTGCGCGTCGTCGAGCTGCAGCGCCACGTTCGAGACGGTCGAGAGCGCGTGGGTGAAGATCGCCCCGCCGTTGTAGGTCTCGGAGCCGAACGGCGAGGACTGGAAGGAGGTATTGGAATAAAGACCGTAGGCCGTCAGCCGCTGCGTCGGGCCGAAGTTGAAATTGAGATAAGGGCCGGTGGTGAAGTAGTTGACCTCCTCGAGCTCCGCGAGCGTGGGCGCCGCGAGCGGATCAGCCTCGCCTTCCGTGTAGGTGTCGCGCAGCATCCACTGAAACAAGTCGGTCGTATGGCCCCAGATCGCCGTCCCGTTGAAATTGCCGTACGCCGCGCTCGGGACGGCGTGATCGAAATAATCGAGCCAGTCGACGTTGCCGATGGCATCGACGGTGAGCTCGCTCCCCGCGCGGTTGTAGTCCACGTCCACGCCCGCCATGCCGATGCCGGTGCTCTGACGGTCGGTCGCGGTGAGAAGCGCGTTGTCGGTATAGATGGCACCGGCCTGCAAGTCGAGATAACCGGGCCCCGCCGGGAAGCCGGGGAGCGCGAGCGCCGAGGCGCCGAGGCCGGGGGAGCTCAAGCCCGAAAGATCGACCGCGGAGGTGCTGTAGCCGCTCGCGCCATTGGTGGGTGCGGCCGCCGGCGGCTGCGTTGCGGTCGCGGGTGCCGCCGGTGATTGGTCGGGCGATTGATCGCTCTGCGCGAGCGCGATCCCGGATGCCGTGAGCACCAGGGTTGCCGCCGCGAGCGCTGTCAGTGGATGCCTCATACGATGCCGGCGCGCATCGAGCGCAGCGCGCCATTCCCCAAGAGTTGTGCTTAAGTTTTTCCGTCCGCCGCGCTCGGGCGCTCGGTGTAGCCGTAGTAGTAGTACGCCGTGGTCGCAGACTGGATGCTCTGGTTGAGCACCAGCGAGACACCCGGTCGTCCCTCGAGGAGCTTCAACGCATCGAGGAGCACCGGCTGCGGCGTGAACTCCGCACGCACCACGACGACCACCTGACCGGCGACCTGCGCGAGAATGTGGGATTCGGTCGTGTGCAGAAGCGGCGGGGAGTCGAAGAGGACGATGCGGTAGCGGTCATGCTCGCCGAGCGTCCGCGCCACCTGCTCCATGCGCGCGCTCGCGAGGAGCTCGGTCGCATCGGCTCCGGGGGCGCCCGCCGGCAGGACCGAGAGATTCGGCACGTCGGTGAGCTGGATCACCTGCTCGATGCCGAGTGAAGGATCGCGCAGCACATCGAGGAGCCCGGGCGATCGGTCGAGGCCCAGCAGGCGGCTGATCTGGGGCTTGGCCACGTCCGCATCGACGAGCAGCACGTGCACGTCCTTCTCGAGCGACATGCTGAGCGCGAGATTGAGCGCCGTGAAGGTCTTGCCTTCCCCGGGCATCGCGCTCGCGACCAGGATCAGGTGCCCGTTCGGCAGCCGCGCGCCGCCGCGGCCCATCGCGGCGGCGATGAGCGGGCGCTTGATGCGCCGGTACTGCTGGGCGAGGCGCGGCTCCTCCCCCTCGGGCGGCAGGAGCCCCGCAGCGCGCAACAGCGCGAAATCCACCACGATCGCGGCGTCCCCGTGCGGGCTCGCCGGCTGCGCGACCTCGAGCGGCCGCGCGGGGACTGCGCTCCCCCGCGTAACGGCGCTCGGGAGTGCGCCCGCGTGCGCCGCGCTCTGCTGGAGCTTGCGCAGCGCCTTCTCGACCAAACTCATGCGAGGAGCTCCCGGACGATGCTCGTGATGTGATCCTGAAGCAGCAGAACGACCGTGGCCACGATCACCAGGGAGAGCGCCCACCCGACGTAGAGCACGCTCGAGCGGCGCCGCCGGGCGCGGTAGCGCTCGAGCCAGGCCATCCCGACCGAGCCGATCACCTGGAGCCCCGTGACGGCGCCGAGCTGCCGCGGGCTCACGAACACGGGCCGCAGCAGATGCAAGAGGTAGCCCGCGCCCAAGCCGATGGCGATGGCGAGCACGAGCGCTCCGGCGATGAGCAGCGGCCGATTGGGCTCCACCGGCTGGAACTGCGCCGTGGGCGGATCGATCACCTCGAATTTGACGATGCCCGTCGCCTCGGCATCCTCGCCGAGCCGCGCGCGGTCGAGCCGCTCGAGCAGCTCCTTGTACTGCCCGCGCGTCACGTCATAGTCGCGGTTCAAGCGTGCGAACTCGGCTTCCACCTCGGGCGCCGAATTGATCCGGGTGCGCAGATCGGCGATGTTGTGCTCGCGATCGGTGATCTCCTGCTCGATGGTTGCGATGTCGACCTGCGCCTGGTTGTATGCCACCTCGACGCTCTGATACACGGGATTCGCCGGCAGCCCCAGGCGGGCGGCTGCGCCCGGATCGCCGCGGCGGGCGGCGGCGATCTCGGCCTGCTCGCGCGCCTTCAACTCCTTCAGGGTCTGCTTGAGCGCGATCACGTCCGGGTAGTGGTCGGTGAAGCGCAGCAGGAGCTCATCGAGGCGCGCCTGCGCCACGCGGATCTGGGTCGCGGTATCGCTCGTCGTCGCGACGGTGATGCCGGGCGCGGCGGCCGCATCGGTCGCGGCGCCCGCTCTCGCGCTCGCACCCGCACCGGTGGTGAGGAACGGGTCCTCACCGCGCAGCTGCCGCGCGAGCGCATCGCGCTTGCGCTCGGCGAGCCCCAGATCTTCCTTCGCTTTCTCGAGCGCATCCTGCTCGGTCTGCAGCCGCGTGAAGAAATCGCCCTGCTCCCCCGGCATCACCCCGGCATTGCGCCGCTTGAAGTCGGCCAGCCGCTGCTCCGCCGCCGAGAGCCGCCGCTCGTAGTCGGCGATCTGGGCGGTCAAGAACTGCTGGGCCTGCTCGGAGCCCTGGCGCTTGCCGCCGAGGGTTCCCTCGACGAACGTATTCACCAGCCGATCGACCACCTGGAGGCTCTTCGCACGGCTGTGATTCTTGTAGGTGATGGTGAACACCGCGGCCGTCGGGGTCTCGCGCGAGAGGCCGCCGGTGATGTCGATGTCCTTCTGCAGCTGGTCGATCACGGCCTGCTTGGACTCCGCGGAGAAGTCGCCCACCAGGAGGTTCGTCTCCTCGGCGACCTTCTCGAGCGCCGGTGCGCCGACGAGGGCCTCGCGCACGCGCTGGATCTGGCTGTCGACGTTATCCCCGAGGCCCAAGCCCTGGGTCGCCTCGCTCAAGGTCGTTCGCGTGTCGACGAACACGCGCGCCGTGGCTTCGTAGGTATCGGGGATCAGGAATACGCCCACCCAGAGCAGGAGCGCGGCGCACCAGGTCACGACGAGCGCCGAGGAGCGGAAACGCCACGCGCCCCGCAGCTGATCGAGGAAGTCCTGAACGACGGCGTGAACGGGCGGTGCGGCCATGGGCGATGCGAAAGTCCCTGCTAGAAAAGCGACTGCGGCACGACGAGCACGTCGCCGGGCATCAACGCAAAGTTCTGCGACATGTCACCCTTCTGCATCAGCCGCTCGAGCTTGACGTGGATCTCTTCGCTGCGGCCGTCCACCGTGCGCACGATGCGGGCGCGATTGCCCGCGGCGTACGGAGTGAGTCCGCCGACCTCCAGGATCACATCGAGGACCTTCATCCCCGCGTGGTACGGAATCGCTTCCGGATGCACCACCTGGCCCACGACCTTCACCTGCGTGAGCTCGCCCAGGGGCTGGGTGACGATGATGTTGACCTTGGGCGAGCGCACGTACTCGCTCAAGACCTTCTCCATGTCGCGCGCGAGCTGCGAGGGAGTCTTGCCGACGGCCACCATGTTCTCGACGAGCGGCGTCGAGATCCGGCCGTCGGGGCGCACCGGCACCGTCTGGGAAAGGTCGGGGTTGCGCCAGACGAACACCTCGAGCACATCACCCGGTCCGATGATGTACTGGCTCGTCTCGTCCTGCGGCGGCAGGACCTGGGCATGCGTCGCTGCGCCCGGGGTGGCTGCATTCGCAGCCCGCGCGGCGAGCGGCGCCGACAGGAGTGCGATCGCTGAAGCGAGGGTCGCGAGGAGAGGACTGAGAGTGTGACGCATCATGAGGAGAGGCTACCAGATGAGTTCTGAGGGTTTCCCGAGCACGCGTCAAGCTTTGAGCTCGGCAAGCAGCTTCTCCGCATCCTGGCGGGAGTCAAATTTTCCTTTGTCAGCCAGGACCTTGGAGAGGATGCGCCGCGCCTCGGCGCGCTCACCGGCCTGCACGAGCACGTAGGCGTAGTGGTATTGCATATCCGGATTGTTCGCGTCCGCCGTCGCCGCTCCGCGCAGCAGCAGGAGGGCGCGCGCGGTGGAATGCTTGCGCGCGAGGATCCAGCCGAGCGTGTCGCGGACGGTCGGCTGGTTCGGCGCGAGCCGGTAGGCCCTCTCGGCGAGCGACTCGGCGCGCGGATCGTCGAGCTCGGCGTAGATCCAGGCGAGGTTATTGAGCCCGACCAGATCCTCAGGCGCCTCCTCGACCACCTGCGCGAACTCCACGGCCGCGGCGCGCGGGTTGTGCTCGAGTAAGAAATACTCCCCGAGCACGCGGCGCACCGCGTAGTCGTGCGGCTCGAGCGCGAGCCACTGCATCAGGGGAAGCTCCGGCTTCGCGTGGCCCCCGGCGGCGAGATTGGCGCGAAAGAGCTTCAGTGCAACGGCGGCGGTGGGGCGGCTCGACTGCGCCTGTCCATAGGCAACCGCCGCATCATCGGGATGACCGCTCGCGAGCTCGACGTCGCCGCGCAGCGTGAGCCCCTGCGGGTCGCCGGGGTGGCTCGCGAGAAACTCGCTCACCCGATCGAGCGCGCTCTGATAGTTCTTTGCGCGCAGATCGATCAGCGTGAGCGCGCTCACGGGCGCGAGCCACTGCGGCGCGAGCTGCTGCGCCTTCTCGAGCGACTCGCGCGCGCCCGTCGGCTGATCGAGCGCGAGCTGTGCCTGACCGGCGTTCTGCCAGTACTCGGGGTTGTCGGGCGCGAGGTCGGTCGCGCGGCGAAAGCGCGCAAGCGCCGCATCGAACTGGTTCGCCTGCATGAGCAGCGCCCCCGCATCGTTCACGATCGCCGCACGTCCGGGATCGAGCGCGACCGCCCGGTCGAGCGCTGCGGTGGCGGCCGGAAGGTGCCCGCGCGCGAGTGCGAGCCGCGCGAGCGCGAGCTGGATCTGTGGATTCTTGGCGGCGTCGCTCGCGCCCTGAAGGAGCTGCTGGGCAGAATCGAACGCGCGCTCGCGCGCGAGCAGATCGGCGAGCGCGAGCCGCGGGGCGATGGCGCGCGAATCGGTCGCGAGCGCCGTGCGCAGATCCCGCTCCGCGGCGGCCCCATCACCGGCGCTCGCCTCGACCTCGGCGAGGGCCAGCAGCGTCGGCACATCGCCGGGGTTGGCGCTCAGTGCCTCGCGCAGCAGGATCCGCGCGCGGTCGAACTGACGCTGCTCGGTGAAGTACTCGGCAGCGAGATCGAGCACCCCGCGATCGGATGCGTGCGCGCCCAAGAGCGAGTCCACCTGCGCGGCGGCCGCGACCGGACCGCGCACCGCACCCACCGCGGCGATGAGCAGGCGGTCGCGCCGCAGGTCACCGGCCACATCGGGGGTCTGCTCGAGGAGCGTGAGCGCCTCCTTCGCGCGATCGGCGCGCAAGTAGGCGTCCGCGAGATTGAGCCGCAGCGAGCGGTTCGTGGGATGCGCCCGCTCGGCCTGCTCGAGCGCATGCAGCACCCCGTTGGTGCGACCGACGCGGCTCTCCGCGGCGCCGAGCAGTCCGTAGAGCTGCGGGTCGACCGCCTGCTCGCCGAGTGCGGGCGTGAGCACGCGCAGCGCCGCCTCGGGCTCGTCGAGCTTCAAACGCACGCTCGCGAGCAGCTCGCGCGCGCGCACGTTGTCGGGCGTCTGCGCAACCACCTGCGTGAGCTCGCCCTGGGCCTGCTCGAGATTGCCGCGCGCGAGCTGCACCGCCCCGAGGAGCATGCGCGCGTTGACCATGTTGGGCGCATGCTCGAGGAGCCGCTCGAGGTCTGCGACGCCGCCCGCGTAGTCGCGGTGCGCGAGCTTGATGCGCGCGCTCCAGTAGAGCGTGATCGGGGCGTCCGGAACGAGTGTCGCGAGCAGCGTCTCGGTGTCGGCGGCCTGATCGACCTTGCCCTGGGCGAGCCGCGCCTCGGTGAGCGCGCCGAGCGCGCTCATGCGCTCCGCGGTGGGCGTGGCACTCGTCATGCGCGCCAGCGCGAGCGCAAGGGCGCCCTCCGCCTGCGCGAACTCGCCCCGCTCGTCCAGGATCTGGCCCTGAAGGAGCGGCAGCGCGAAGGAGCTCTGATCGCTCGCGAGGGCCTGCTCGAGCTCGCTCAACGCTCGATCGGATTTGCCTGCGCGCACGAGCGACTGCGCCTCGATCAGGCGCGCCTCGGTCAGCCGCGGGTTCGCGGCCAGCAGCGGCGCCAGGACCGTGAGCGCGCGCGCCGGCTGATCGAGCTCGTTGTACGCACGCGCGATCGCGAGGCTTCGGTCGGGCTGCGGCAGCGCGAGCGCACCCTTCGCTTGCGCATCGAGCAGGGCTTGGGGTCGACCGGTCGCGAGCCACAGGCGCGCCCGCAGCGGATCGAGCGACTCATTGGGGACTCGGGCCTGCACGGCGCGGGCGATCGCATCCTGCGCATCGCGGGGATCGCCCGCATCGAGCGCAAGCTGCGCGAGCAGGAGCCAGGCCTGCCCGTTGCGCGGCTCGGCCTGCACCGCTCGGCGCAGCTCTACCGCGGCGCTCGCAAAGTCACCGGCCGCGATCTCGGCGCGCGCCTTGGCGATGCGCTGCTCGGGCGAGCGGAATGCATCGCAGCCGGCCGCAGCGAGCACCGCGAGGAGCAGACACGCCGCACCGGCGCGCCGGATGCTCACGGCGGCGCCTCCGCGGCTTGCGCGCGCTCGATCTGCACGGCGGGCACGAGGTTCACCGCCGCCGCGGCCAGACGCGCCCGCGCGAGCGCGCAATCGGACTCGCACTCCGTGCGCAGCGCGATGAGCGCGGAGACCGGCTCGCTCGCGAAGCTCGCGAGCCCGTACCACAGCTGCGAGCGCCGTCCGGATGCGAAGCGGCGCTCCCCGATCCGGTACTGCGCCCACAGGAGCGAGCGCCCGCCGCCCGGTCCCGCGAGCTCGAGCTCGCGCCACGGGCCCGAGGCTCCCCGGATAATCTGGTGAGCGACCGGCGCGAGCGGCGCATGGGCTCCGCCCAAGAGCGAGTTGCCGTAGGCCACGAGCTTCGCGCCCTGGCGCTGCGTGCGGTACACCGCCGCGTAGATCTCCACCGTCCGTCCGCTTTGAGCGACGTAGTCCTCGAGCGAGGTGGTCGAGGCGTTCTCGAACAACGGACTCCAGAGGGTGGCCGCGGCGGACGGCGGCTGCGGACCGCTCCAGGCGCCATGCGCGATCGGCCAGTCGAGCGTCACCGCGCCGCGCGGCGCCGCGCGCGCCAGCTCCGCGGAGGCGGCGAGGAGCGGGAGCGCCGCGAGCGCGCCCACGGCGATGAGGCAGCGCGCGAGACTCACCCGGCCCGGGGCGCCGGCCGCGGGCGCTGTCGGCGGTGGGCCGGCGCCCGCTGCGGCAGGCGGTCCCGAGAGCCGGCCGGCGAGCCACAGGAAGGCCGCGAAGGCGACCGCAAAGACACCCCAGCCGAACCAGTAATGATCGACCGTGATGAGAAAGGTCCGCATATCAGTGGCGTAGCCCGCGACCACGATGACGAAGATGCGCAGCCAGTTCGCCACCAGCGCAAGTGCGCCCATGAGCGCGAGCCATTCGATGCGGCGCAGGAGCGAATCGCGCGAGAGCTCCCCGTAGAGCGCCGCGAGCGCCAAGCCCACGATCAGGAAGTGCAGCCCGCTGCAGCCCTCGGCGATCTCGAGCGTCCCGGCCGGCAGATGCACCAGGTCTCCTTGGAGGAACGCCGGGAGACCCGTCAAGCGGATGAGCACGGCGTTCGCGCCGATGCTCATCTGCTGCAGGACGCCCACCAGGTCGCTCCACACCGGCATCGCAAAATAGAGGAAGGCCAACGGAAAGAGCACGATCCGTGCGATCGAGCGGCCGAGCGCCGCCAGGATCGCCGCGAAGGCGATGAGCGGCAGCAGCAGCAGATGCAGATCCTGCACCGCCGCGTGCCAGAAGAGGAGCCACGCGGCGCTCAGGCCGAGCACGGCGGCGAGCGCAAGCGGAACGGGGCGAATCGGCGCGGCCTCGAGCGCTTCCCGATCGCGCACGATGAGCCACAGCGCCGTCAGCAGAATCAGGTAGCCGTGCGTGTAGGTGCGATCCGCGGTGTCGGTCCAATACCCCCCGAGCGCGGCCGAGCTCGGCCAGTAGACGAGCGCCACGGCGAGGAGGATGAGCCCGAGCGCAGGCAGACGCCCGGAGCGGAGTGCGCTCCGCAGACTTCCGCCGCGGCGCTGCGCCGCCGGCGGGCGTTCGCGCCACTCAGTTCGGGTGCTCGTTTCGGACATGTGTACGGGTGCCGGGTCGTGCAGCGAGGCGTGCGCCACCGGGCGGGAGCCATCCTGGTTGTTGTTGCCAAATTCCCAAACGGGGCGCGCACGCGAGACCGCGTGCTTTTCCCCTCAGCACGTAGTGTGCCCGCCGGCTCGCGCACTCGCAAACCGGGCGGCGGCGATTTGCCTTAACCGATGGTCTTGCTGGCGATGCTCGAGAGTCCGCTCTCGACACCCGTCGTGGTGTACGCGGTAACCGCGAAGTACCACGTGCCCGGCGCGAGGTCCGCGACGAGATATGTTGTCACCCCCACGTTGGCGATGTCGACCGTTTGAGTGAGCGCGTTTTGGTTGGTTCCGAAGTAGATGCGATAGCCGGCCAGGTCGGTGAGCACCGTGCCGTCGGTGTTGGTCGTCGGCGGCTCCCAGGAGACCTCGGCCGTGCCGCTCGAGGCACCGGCCTGGTTCACGGTGATGCTGAACGGAAGGAGCGCGGCGCTCGAGCCGTCCGCCCTCACGGAAATCGCGATGTTTGAGAAGGTGCCCGCATCCTCAGGGTTCGGCGTGCCGGAGAGGGTGCCGGTCGCAGAATCGAAGCTCGCCCACGCCGGGAGATTCTCGATCCCGAATGAGAGGGTGTCGACCTGCGCACCGCTCACCTGCGGCGTGAAGCGGTAGGGCTGTCCCACGCTCGCGACGGTCGGCGGCGCGCCCTCAATCGAGAGCGCAGTGCTCGCGAGCGTCGCGCTGCTCGCAGCGGCGGCGGGCTGCGCGGCCGTGCTGCCATCCTCATTGCAGCCGGCGAGCGCAACCACGGCGAGCGCGAGTGCGCACGCGACGCCGATCAACCGCGGCGATCTCAAGACCCCCACTCCTTGCAGCCCGCCGATGCGGGCCATGCCGATGAACGCGCCGGGCAGCAAGCGAGGAAGCCCGGGCACATGGGCTGCTAACAGAGCAACGGGCGTGCCGAATTCAGCAAAGTCTTGAGGGTCAAATGCTTAAGTCTAGGCGCGCGCGTGCATCGAGCCGCGACCGCGACGCTCGTGTCGGTGTGCACCGACGCCGCGCACTGCGCGCGGCGCGCGAATCCGCGCTAACTCGCTGAAAGGGAAATGATTGACGGGCTGTCGCGATGCGCTGACAGCGGTGACGCGCACTGACACGCGTCAATCGGCTGTCGGTGCGGCCCCGATGCGCTCGAGCAGATCGTAGAGCGTCGGGCGCGTGACGCCCAAGAGCTCCGCCGCGCGCGACATATTCCCGCCGGAGATGGCGAGCGCACGGCGCACCGCTTGGGCTTCCGCGCGCTGGCGCACCTCGCGCAGCGGCAGCGGCGGCACCTCGCCTTCCGGCACGCTCGCGAGCGACAGATCCTCCGGCGTCACGTACTTGCCCTCGCTCATGATCGCCGCGGTATTCACGCGATTCTCGAGCTCGCGCACGTTTCCGGGCCACGGATAGCGCTCGATCGCCGCGGTCGCCTCGGGCGTGAATTTCGGCACCGGGCGGCCGTGGCGCCGGCAGGCTTGGCTCAGCAGCAGCTGCGCGATCAGCACGGAGTCCGAGCCGCGCTCGCGCAGCGGCGGGATCGCGACCGCGACCTCGCTCACCCGATAGTAGAGATCCTCGCGGAAGGACTTCTCGGCGATCGCCGCCTGCAGGTCGCGGTTGGTCGCGGCGATGATGCGCACGTCGACTGCGATGAGCTCGCGACCTCCGATCCGCTCGATCAGCCGCTCCTGCAGAAACCGCAGGAGCTTCGCCTGCAGAGCGAGCGGCATGTCCCCGATCTCATCGAGAAAGAGCGTGCCGCCGTCGGCGGTCTCGATCTTACCGATCGTTTGCTTGACGGCGCCGGTGAAGGCGCCGCGCTCGTAGCCAAAGAGCTCGCTCTCGAGCAGCGTCTCGGGGATCGCCGCGCAATTGATCGCGATCAAGGGCTTCGCCGCGCGCGCGCTCAAGGAATGCAGCGCGCGGGCGAGGCGCTCCTTGCCGGTGCCGCTTTCCCCGAGCAACAGCACCGTGGCCTGCGTCGGTGCGAGCTTCTGGATCATGCGGCAGACTTTGAGCATGGGCTCGCTCGCCGCGATGACGCCTTCGAGCGCGCCCGAGGCGCGCTTCTCCTGCAGCTGCCGATTCTCCGCTTCGAGCTCGTGGATGCGCTGCGCACGCTCGACGATGAGCGACAGGAACTCGATGTCGAGCGGCTTCTGGCAGAAGTCGTACGCCCCGAGTGCGATCGCCCGCAGGGCATGCTCGCGGCCCTCGCGGCCGGTGACGACGATGACCTTCGCGGCCGGGGCGAGCTTGAGCACCTCCTCGATCGTCGCGAATCCCTCCTCGACACCGTCCGGGTCGGGCGGCAACCCGAGATCCTGCAGCACGATCGAAGGCGCGTGGCGACGCAGCGCCGCAACGGCCTCCTCGCGCGTCGCGGCACAGTCGACCTCGAAGCCATCGAGCGCCCATTTCAGCTGCCGCTGCAGCCCGGGGTCGTCCTCGACGATGAGCAATCTAGTGCGCTTGGAGCTCACGGTGCGCCCTGCCCTCCGTCTCCGCCGGCGCGAGTGCGGGCGCCGCAGGCAAACTGATCACGAAGCGCGTTCCCTTGCCGGGGGTACTCTCGACCTCCACGGCGCCGCCGCACTTGCGGACGAACTCGCGGGCGTCGTAGGCGCCGATGCCGAAGCCGCGCCCCTCCTTCGTCGTCTCGAAGGGTTTGAAAAGCCGCGTGCGCACGAATTCCGCGTCCATCCCCGCTCCGGTGTCGATCACCTCGATGATCGCACGGTCGACCTCGGCGCGGACCCGCACGCTGACCGAGCCCTCGCTCGGGGTCGCCTCCTGGGCGTTGCGAATGACGTGCTCGAGGACCTGGAGCAACCGCTCGCGCTCGAGCATGACCTCGACGCCCCGATCGCGCACCTCGAGCAGCGGCACCGGGGTGCGACCGGCGCAGCGCCGCAGCGCCTCCGCGCACAGCTCCGCGAGCTCCACCCGATGCGCCTGCTCGGTGAGCACCCCGCGGCGCAGCTCCTCCATCAGGCGGGTCATGCGCTTCACCGAGTTCTCGATCGTGAGGATCGCATCGTCGATGAACTCGGGGTTGCCGCGATGGCGGGCGGCATTCTGCACGACGAGCGCGAGCTGCGCGATGAGGTGGCGCAGATCGTGCATCAGCACCGCCGAGAGCCGGTTCATCGCCTCGAACTGGTGGGCCTCGGCCAAGCGCTTGGCGGCCTGCTCGAAGGCGAGGAAGCTCGCGACCTGTCGCCCGGCGGCACGCAAGAGGTCGATCTCCTCCCAGGTGAGGCGCATCGCCGCGAGCGGCTGCCCGAGCACCACGAAGCCGATGAGCGAGCCCTCGCAGATGAGCGGCACCACGAGCCACAGGCGGACGTTGCGCAACATCCACGCCGGCGGCGGCGGCGGGGCGCTCTGCCCGCGCACGGGATTGCGCGCCGCATCGAGATCGCAGATCCACTCCCGCTCGAGCAGGTGAGCGAAGAACTCCGCCCCCTCGCGCTCGCGCGGCGCATCGGGCGGGGCGAGCTCGCCACCGGCCGCGGCGTAGTGACCGTCCGCATCGCGCAACCACAGCCCGCCGGCTGCGCAGCTCACGAACCCCGCCATCACGCCCACGATGCGCTCGTAGACCGGCTTCTCACTGCCCACCGAGAGCGCTCGGGTGAGCTTCTGCCACTCGGTGCGGTAGTCGTAGCGGTACGGAAAGAGGTACTTGGCGAACGTCACTCGCGCCCAGGCGCGAAACTGATCCGAGAGCACGGCGACCGCGAGCACGAGCGCGCCGGCCGCGAGAAACAACAGCTGTCCGGCCTCCCCCCAGGAGCCGCCGTACTCGCGCACGAAGTAACTGGCAGCGGCCATCGCGAGCACGTAGAGGGAGGCGCCCAGGAGCGTCGCATTGAAGAAGAGCACGCGCGGAGAGAGAAAAGCGGCGGACTGCCACCCGCTCACGCGGCGCAGCCCCACCGCAAGGAGCGCGCCGAGCGCCGCATTCACGAAGCCGCGCACCGCCCAGAATTGCGCCGCGGCCTGCCCGTGCAGCATCGCCACCGAGTACAGGCACAGGTCCCACGCGTAGAGCGCGCCCACCGCGAGCCAGATGTGCTTCAAGCTCCAGCGGTGCGCCGCGCGGGTGTTGCGGGCGACCTGCTCGACGAGCACGAGACCGCCGATGCACAGAACGAATCCGCCCCAGAACCAGTAGCGCTCGATGAAGTGAGCCGACGCCCGTTGTCCCCCGGAGAGCAGGATGAGCGCGGCCACCACGACGACGCTGAGCGCGAGCGCCGGGACCAAGCGCTGCGTCCAGCGCACGGCGGGCTGATCGCCCGAGCCGCTCAAGGAGCGCACGAGCACCAGCGCCCACGCGAGATCGCGCAAGTACTCGGCCGCGGCGGTGGCGAGCGCGCCCACGGGCACGCCTGCGCCCTGCGCGGTGAGCAAGAGCGACCACCCGAGCTGCGCGCCGCAGGCGAGCGCGATCCCCGAGCCCGCGAGCCGTCGCCGCCAGACCGTGAGGCAGGCGCCGAGGAGGAGCACATAGGCGACGGCGGAGGCGAAATACCCGATCACGCGCGGATCGTAATGGAGTTGGCGCGAGATTGGACACGCAGAGCGTCGACACCGTTTACAGCGTCTCGCTCCACGCCATGGTGAATCAGCTCAACACGCTGAAGCTAAACGGGAAAGAACCGGTGGCACCGCGTTTGCTTCGATTGAGCAGCACACGGGAGATCGGATCTCCTCTCAGCGCGCACGGGATGTTCCGTAAGATGTCAAAAGCAGGACTGGGTGCGATCGGCCTTGCCGCGCTGGCCCCGGTCTGCGCGCTCGCACTGGCCCTCGCGGCCGGCCCCGCGAACGCGACCGGCTCGATCCCTGCGAGCCTCGCGGCCGCGGTGGTGGCGGTGCCCGAGCCTGCCACCTTCGCGCTCTTCGGCGTGGGCCTGCTCGGCTGCGCCTTGGCGCTGCGTCGCAAACGTAAACGGAAAGATTGACGCTAGGGGACAACAAGAACGCCCGCTCGCGGCGTCGCTATGGAACGGCCCCTTCGGGGGCCGATTTCATGTGTCCAGAACACCTGACACCTCACCCGGCAAGCCGCGAGCAGCGGCGGGAGCGCCTCCTCCAGCGTCCCGGAATCGGCCACGCTCACGCTCTTCGCCCTCGGACTCGCCGCCCTATCCGCGCTCGCGCGCCGACGCCGGTCGTCCGTGCAGTCACGATCGGGCTAAAAGTCGCACCGACCCGCCGCGTTGCGCTCGGCCTTAAGCCGCCGGCGCATTCGCCCTTTCGCACCCCCGCTCGAGCCCGCCGCGGTGAGCCGATTTCACCGCAAGATCCGCTTTTTCTGGAGGGGACACTGCGCGTGATCACGGCAAGGGGGTGAATTCGACGTGGGCGCCAAGCGTCATCGCCTGCTCATTGTCGAGGACGATCCAGGCCTGCAGCGTCAGCTGAAGTGGGCCCTGCAGGATTTCGAGATCCGCTGCGCCGGCACCCGCCGCGAAGCGCTCGCAGCGCTCGCGGGCCATGCGCCTTCGCTCATCCTCCAAGATCTGGGGCTTCCGCCGGATGAGAACGGCGTCGAGGAGGGTTTCGCGACGATCGCGGAAATCCACGAGCGCGATCGCAAGGCGAAGATCGTGGTGCTCACCGGCCAACGGGGACGGGAGCATGCGGTGCGGGCGATCCGGCTCGGTGCGCACGACTTCTGCGAGAAGCCGGTCGATGCGCAGCTGGTCGCGACCATTCTCGACCGCGCCGCGCGCCTGTTCGATCTGGAGAGCGCGATCGAGCGCGCGGGCCCCGCGGAGCCCCCAGTGGCGCTCGACGGCATCATCGGGGCGAGCGCGGCGATGCGGAAGGTCTGCAGCCTCATCCAGAAGCTCGCCCCGACGCAGCTCACCGTGCTGCTGCTCGGGGAGAGCGGCACCGGCAAGGAACGGCTCGCGCGGGCGCTGCACGCGCTCAGTGCGCGCGCACAAAAATCATTCGTCGCCATCAACTGCGCGGCGATCCCCGAGTCGCTCCTGGAGAGCGAGCTCTTCGGCCACGAGCGCGGCGCATTCACCGGTGCGGTGGGACAGAAGATCGGCCGTATCGAGACGGCGAACGGCGGCACGCTCTTTCTCGATGAGATCGGGGACATGCCGGCGGCCCTGCAGGCGAAGCTGTTGCGCTTTCTGCAGGAGCGGCTCATCGAGCGGGTGGGCGGCCACAAAGCGATCCCCGTCGACGTGCGCGTCATTGCCGCGACCAATCAGCAGCTCGACGCGGCCGTCGCGCGCGGCAGCTTTCGTCTGGATCTGTACTACCGGGTGAACGAGGTCGCGGTCACGATTCCGCCGTTGCGCGAGCGCGAATCCGACGCGATCCAGCTCGCAACGCACTTCCTGCAACGGGCAGAGCGACCGAGCAGCCCCCGGGCCACGTCCTTCTCGGCCGAGGCGATCGCAGCGATCGACGCCCATCCGTGGCCCGGAAACGTCCGCGAGCTGGAAAACCGGGTCAATCGCGCGATCATCATGGCCGAGGGCCCGGTCATCACGGCCGAGGACCTGGGCCTGAGCGCGCCGGCCGCCGCCGAGCGGGCTCCGGCAAGCCTGCGTGAGGTGCGGCACCGCGCGGAGCTGCACGCGATCCACCACGCCCTGGCACTCACCGGGGGGAATATCTCGAAGGCGGCGGAGATGCTCGGGGTTGCGCGCCAGACGCTCTACGAGCTCCTGAGCCGCTCACCCAAGCCGGAATAGGCTCACGCGAACCGGTGCGCGTACGCTCCGGACCGCGTGACCTGTAAAGTGAGCGAGTGATCGGACCGAGCGCTTACGACCGCCGACGGCGAAGCAACAGGCCCGCAAATCCACCGAGCGCCAGCACGAGCGTGCCCGGCTCCGGAACGGCCGTCGAGCCACCGCCGCCCGTCGTGACGACATCGGGTACGCTGACCGTGAAATCGCGGCTCTCGATGCCGAAGTGCTGAGTGATCACGGATGTGTCGACGTCCCTCGTGATCCCGGTGGCGGAGGCCAATGCAGGCGCAGCACACAGTGCCGCGACCATCAACCAATGACGCGCTGTCATATTACGTATCCCTCTCGTAGCCACCCATACCTACCCTTCACGTTTCATGAAGCAAGCCCGATGCCAGCGTCATAAAATGCTTGCGCTGTAAGCAGTTACGGACCGAGCCATCCGCGAGCCATCGAGCTTCGTAAAATGAGTCGACAGCGTGGGCTTGGGCCTCCTAGCCGCCGCGCGCGCTGCAGCCTAAAGTCCCACCCGTGCGAGCCAACGCGCCACTCAATGCCTTCTCGGTCGACGTGGAAGACTACTTCCAGGTCGCCGCGCTCGCGCCCGCCATCTCGCGCGAGTCCTGGCCGCAACGCGAGCCGCGCGTCGAGCGCAACACCGAGCGGCTCCTCGAGCTCCTCGGCGAGCGCGGCATCCGCGGCACG
>DATKPY010000019.1:0-34909 GCA_035523875.1 Steroidobacteraceae bacterium | reverse complement strand
ATGCGCGTTCAGGGAATCGCCCGACAGGGGCAGCAAACTGTATAGCGTTGCAGCGTATAAGCTTCACGAGACTGCACACACCGTGCACACGGGGACCACCAAGAGCTTGATTCATATAGGCAATTTCGCTCAGTCCATCATCGGAGCGACGGAGAGGCGGCGATCCAGTTGCTCCAGGGAAGAATCGTTCGAAATGCCTATTTTCATAGGCTCTCGCGACTCAGGCGATTCTGCAGGATTTCTGCGCATTTGGTGGAGTTTACCGTTTGCGGAGGAGGATCTGCCGAGAACAGACCGAAATCGAGCCCAAATTGCTCGATTTCGCCTGCTTTTCGGATCGCTGACTGATCATGGACCAGTTCTTATTCAATTTACCCGCTCGCCTCAGGGCCTGTGCAGAGCTTCCCTAGAGCGCCAAAGCGCGAGTCAGGTCCTTATGTTCGAATGCGCTCGCCATGCGACGGATTTCGCTTTGATTTGCACCCGCTGCCGCAGCAGTCTCTCGCCATGTTGCGGTCACCCTTGCTACTTCCTTCGCTATTTCCCGGGCGTGGGCGGGGCCCAGTCCATAGAACTCGGCTGTAGAAAGCACCAGGTCCAGGTCACAAGTCGCCTCATCCAGGCTGATGTTGGTTGTTAGAATTCGGGGGCGCACGTCCGTCGGGATTGGATTCAGGTCGTAGACCGGCGAGAGGGTCCAACCCTGCTTCCCCGCCCATAAGAAACCATGGTTCCGTAAATGGTCATCGACATTGGAAATTAGGACGTTGAGCAACAGGCGCCGATAAAGTTCCTGCGCGTCGCGGCTGGCTTGTGCGCCGTGCTCGGCAAGCGCGTCCACTAGTTCGGGGTAGCTCCCGTGCTCTCCATCTTTCAGGCCGAGCATCGAGAGCGCGGAAAGAAAAGGAACCCGGGTCCCGTCGCTGCGATCGAAGCGCCGCGACAGCAGGACCGGACGGCCGGCAACCCGGATCAGCTCAGACTCCGGCGTCCGAATCGCCGCGCGCTTCGCTAGTGTAAGAGCGACAGATTCCCATATCTCAACGCCGTAGTCGTCGGCTTCCTTCGGAAATTTAGCGATAGAGAGTCGGCCGTGTTGGTCGATGACCGATGCCTTGGGACGCGCCCCGCCGAGCGAAGATCCCGGTGCAAATATCAGCTGAAGATCCTCGTCCGTTTCTTCATCTCGCAGGATGCGTTCGGTGACCTGAAGCAAGCGGCCTAGATCCACCACACCGGGGACACCGGCGGAGCTCGGAGATTGAAATAGTTCGCCTCCAACGTTGCGGAAGCGCAGCGCTCCCAGCCGCGACACATCCGACACGCCCAACAGGTAATCGAGCTCTTGCAGAGTTCGTGGGGCACCGCCTTCGCGTTGAGCGCGCCTTCGCTCGGCGCGTTGCATGAGACGCCTCCCCCAGGTATCGGGGGCTGAGTCGCCAATCGACCCGAAAATAGGCGGCCCGTCGGCAGGAACGAAGGCACCGCGACCGAGCGATAGCGCGGGTTCGAGTGAGAAGCGGGCCGCGTCTTCCAGCCAAGAGGGATGGTATTCGAAGCTGATCGCTTCTCCGCCGCGACGAGCATGCCGGTAGAGAGTACCGACCCGCTTGTGTCCCGAGGCGAAGTCGATGTGCACCTCGATATCAGGCACGGCCGTTCTCAGGAGGCCGACGCAGCCGGACACGTTGGGGTAACTTCTCCGTGGAGAGAGCAAGCCCGACTTGGTCTCGAGTGGGATCGGCCAATTGGTTTAAGCCGTCAAGCAGTCCTAGGGCTTGGAGGACCGCGGCATAGATGCCAATGCTGACCGCAGGGTCACCCGCTTCGACCCTCTGTAGGGAGGGGCGGCTCGTGAACGCACGTTCGGCCACCACGGCGGCTGGCAAGCCGCGGCGTTTCCTGGCGTCACGGAGATCCCCCCCGAGCTTATGCAGGCTTCGCCTTACAGCAGCGGGCGGACGGTGCGGAGTAGGCATTGTGTAATCTTCAGTTTCCTTAAACGCGACTTAGTGTAACATGAAGATTACATTCTTGTGGAGACACAGGAATCGTATGCGGCAGATCCAGGCTCCGACCAAGTCACCGTCGGTATACATACCTACGGTTACTTGGTCGGAAGCCCAAAACGAGTGCACCTCTGCATTTCGTGACGGGTATGTATACCCGTCACGAAATGCAGAGGTGCATATGGTTTTTCGAACCAAGCTCGTCAAAGCGGAAGGGCAAATCACCTCCGAAGTATGTGTCCCTTCAGGGCGAATCTACACGCGCGCCGAACTTGCCAAGTCGTTTACCAAGCTGCGCCGCAGCGAAGTCCTCGCGAAGCACACACAACTCGATCAGTTCATCGACTTCCTGGTGTCCCGTCGGCACCTGATCTCAATCACCCTGAAATCCGAGCAGTACGAAAAGGAGGTGACACGTTACTGCGTGGGCCCGCCTTCCCCCTTCGCGTTGGCCGCTTCACTCCGAAAGAACGGGTATCTCAGCCACGGTACCGCCGCTTATCTGCACAAGCTCCTCCCGCAGCTTCCCGACACGATCTATCTCAATGTGGAACAGAGTGCGAAACCAGTCGGCCAGGGTTCGTTATCACAAACCGGGCTCGACAAAGCGTTTGCGGGCAAGCAACGGCAGTCGAACCTATCCTTCAATAACAATAACTATACGGTCACAATCCTCGCAGGGAAAAACAGCGGCCGAGCCGGTGTCGAACCCATGACAGTCCCGAAAGGCTCGGAAGTTCATGCAACGAACCTCGAGAGAACGCTGATCGACATTACGGTCAGGCCAGTGTACGCCGGTGGCGTCCCCCAAGTTCTGGAGTCGTTCCGTGCAGCACGCGAGCGAGTGTCGGCCGAGAGGATACTGTCGATTCTGGACCGTCTCAATCACGCATACCCTTACGCTCAGGCGATCGGCTTCCTCATGCAGCGTGCCGGCTACCGTACGGAACAGCTCGAGTTACTCCGACCACGCATTACCGAATTCAAGTTCTATGTCGCGCACGGCCTCAAAGATCCTGTGTACGACGAGCGCTGGCGGCTCTTTTATCCGAGCGGGCTCGCCGAGACTGAGACGCGGTAGCGCTCAGGAGACATAGAGGAGACAGGCGCTTCAACATGCCTGCAAGTGCCGGAAAATCAGAATGATTTTCGATCTGTCGGTCCAGTCCATCATCGCAGCGACTGACACGCGTCGATCGAGTTGCTCCCGGGACGAATCCTCTGAAATGCCTACTTTCACGGGCTTTTCCGAGTCGGTCGTTGCTGCGGGATTTGTGGGCATTGCGGGGCGTTTGTCGTTTGCCGAGGGGACATGAAGGCGACAAGGTCGGCTTGTCCCCTCAAACTCATCATGGCAACTATCAAAGCGCGTAGGCAAGCAAACCGCACGATCCGCTATACGAAAGCAGTCCGGTACGGTGACATTGTGCGAGCTCAGCGGCTGGTACAGCGATACATTCGAAACGATCTCTAGGTGGCAGCTCGGTGTGGTGCTGCGCGCTGCGCGACGTCTTGGCCCACCGCTGGGTTGGCCGTGCTTATCCGTGCGGATTGGCCAGCCAAGCCTCGTGATGAATCGCGATGCGGTCTGATTTCATATTACGCGTAGTCGACATATGTGTCGATTGGGCGTAATGTGGACTTCATGTGGAGCGAACGCCAAGCCATCGAGATCTTCCATCTGCTGTTCCTACGGGCATTCGGCGCGCGCGTGGACAAAGCTCTCTTTGCCCTCAAGGGCGGCTGCAATCTGCGGTTCTTTCTGAAGAGCCTCCGCTACTCCGAAGACATGGACCTGGACATCCAAACGGTGGCCGTTGGCACCCTTCAGAACAACGTAAATCGTCTGCTGGCGGAGCCCGCTTTCATGCGCGGGCTGCGAGCACAGGGCATCGAAATGGTCAAAACCGCTCGACCCAAACAGACCGAGACAACGCAGCGCTGGAAACTGACCCTGCGTAACACGGAATCTGGCGCCGAGGTGCCTACGAAGATCGAATTCTCGCGCCGCGGTCTGGACGATGAGAGGGCAGTGGAATCCGTCGATGCAGAAATCATCCGGACGTACCGACTCTATCCAGTGATCGTGCAGCACTACACAGTGCATGCCGCATTGGCCCAGAAGGTTTCGGCACTAGCCTTGCGCGAACAGGTCCAATCCCGGGATGTGTTCGATCTGAAGTTATTGATGGACGCCGGAGGAGCCGCGCGGCCGCTCACTGCGACAGCCACCGCTAACCTGACTGCCGCTATCGCGAATGTACTGGCGGTGGACTACGACGCGTTCGCTGGCCAGGTTCTCGCATATCTGGCGCCCGAGTATCAGGACCACTACGGCAACGAGCAGGCCTGGAACGAGCTACAAGAGCAAGTCGTCAATGGTCTGGAGGCCCTGAGGCGATGAACCAGATTGAAGCCCTGCAGCGTCTACGGACACTGGCGACGCCCGCCGTTGAGTCGCGCGACGTTGCCGCGCTATTGCAAGTCTCCGCGAGCAACGCGACCACGATACTCAGACGCCTCGCTGCCGAAGAGATGATCACTCACCTCAGTCGCGGTCGATGGTTGGTGAACCAAGAGATCGACCGTCTCGCTTTGCCTGAGCTGATTTCGGCACCCGACCCGGCTTACGTCTCCCTGCAGTCGGCGTTGTTCCATCATGGCCTGGTTGAGCAGATTCCCTCGATCCTCTATGCCGTCACGCCCGGGCGACCCCGGCGCATTCGCACGCCGATGGGTACGATCTCCTTCCACCGTATGCCACCTGAACTGTTCAAGGGCTTCGAATTATCCTCCGCGTCCGATGCCAAGATCGCGACTCCAGAGAAGGCGCTTTTCGATCTGATCTATCTCGCACCGGGAAGATCGCGCGTGTTCTCGAAGCTTCCCGAACTCACGATTCCGCGCCGCTTTCAATGGCGGCGCCTGAAAGAATATACGGAACTGGTGAAGTCGTCAGGTCGGCGAGCGTTTATCGCCGATCGAATCAGGGAGATCAGGTCATCTTCATCAAACTCATGAAGCCGAGGAGCGGTAAGGGAGACAAGCCCTTTACTCAATCGGCATGTATTTGATGCTCAAAACGATCCTTGCCGGCTTGCGACGCTTGCGCGCGCTCGTCGGATCCCGCGTTCTCATAAGCCTACGTCTTCCAGACACTAGACGATTTTACGGCGATCGGGAGCTTGGGCACCCTACTCCCGACCCCCCCTTCGCATCCGGGGCGCCCGAGGATCGCGCTCCCGCGGGCGACTCAAGCGATCGAGGATGATGGCGAGCAGGACGATGACGAAACCGGCCTCGAAGCCCATTGCCAGCTGCACCGTATTGAGCGCGCGGACGACGGGCACGCCGAGGCCGCCTGCGCCCACCAGCGCGGCGATCACCACCATGGAGAGGCTCAGCATGATGCATTGAGTGATGCCGGCCGCCATGCTCGGTGCCGCACTCGGCAGCTCGACCTTCCACAGCCGCTGCAGTCGCGTCGCGCCGAAGGCCTCGCCGGCCTCGAGCAGGGGCTTCGGCACCGAGCGGATGCCGAGTTCAGTCATGCGGATCGGCGCGGGCAAGGCAAAGACCACCGTCGAGATCAGGCCCGGGACCACGCCGAGCCCGAACAGCACGAGTGTGGGAATGAGATACACGAACGTGGGCAGGGTTTGCATCAGATCGAGAATCGGACGGAGCGCGCTCGAGAATCCCGGTCTGTGGGCCGCCGTGATTCCCACCGGTACGCCGATCACGATGCATATCAACGTCGCCACGATGACGAGCGACAGCGTCTCGAGCGTCGGCACCCAGTAGCCCTGATTCATGATGAAGAGCAGCGCCGCGGTCACGAAAACGACGAGCACCGCCGAACGCCGCAGAATCCAGGCGAGTGCGGCCGTGCCGAAGATCACAATGGGCGAGGGAATCGCGCGCAACAGCGCGGTCAGTCCATTGACGCTGCCGCGCGCGATGGCCGAGATCCCATCGAACAGCCCGCTCCCATGGGTCTTGAGACGCTCCACGAGGACCGCCACGGCATCGCCCACGGGGATCTTGTGCCCGCTCATCCAGCTCTCGAAGCTCGAGGCACGGCGAGCCGTGTCGCTCGCGGCCACCGCAGCGAGCGCGGGGCGGCCGTCGAAGGTCGAGACACCTCTGAGCCAGCTCGCGACCACCTGGGGGTGAGCTTTCAGCCAGGCCGCGGCCGCAAGCGGCGGTGTTTGGTGGCGGTCGAGAATCGCACCCATCACCTCGCTCTCGCCCTCGAGACTGAACTTGAGATTCCTGAGCAGCTGCCCGAGGTTCGGGCAGCGGGTGAGGAGACCGGCGCGGGCGAGGGTGTAGATGGAGGCGCCACCGAAGTCGGGGCCGAAGACGGATTCCCCTCCCCTCAGATAGCGCAGATCGAACTCGAGGTTCATGGGGTGAGGATCCCAGGCGAGAAACACGATCGGCGCATGCGCTCGGATCGCGCGCTCGACCTGCGCGAGCATGCCCTGCTCGCTCGAGGCGACCAGGTGAAACGCCGCGAGTCCGTAAGCATCGTGCCCGATCAGCGTGAGGATGTGATTGTTGCCATCGTTGCCGGGCTCGATGCCATAGATCGCATAGCCGAGCTGCGGCCCGAAGCGTGCGATGTCGGCAAAGCTGCGCAAGCCCGCGGCGTAGGTGTAGCCGGGGACGGCGAGGGTGTATTTGGCGCCGGTGAGGTTCGCGCGCACCACCTCCACTGAGCCGTCGTCGATATACGGCTGACGGTCGCGGGCCTGAGCCGGCATCCAGTTGCCGAGAAATACGTCAATGTTGCCGGCTCTCATCGAAGCAAACGTGACCGGAACCGAGAGCAGCGTCGTGGTCGGCTCGTAGCCGAGCTCGCGCAGCACTTCGTTGAGCAGGGCGGTCGTCACGGTCACGTCCGTCCAGCCGGCGTCGGCGAGCCGCACGCTGCGGCACGTGGCGGGCTCGAGCGATGCCCCTGCGTGCGTCGCGGCGTGGCCAACGCCCGCGAGGCTCAAGAGCGCGACGAGCGCCTCAGGGCAGCGGCGGAAAGCGCGCCATGCGTTCGAGATCGTTGAGCTCCTGGTCATTGCGGATGTAGCTTCGGCTGGCATCGCGCAGCGGCTGAAAATCCCACGCTCGATAGCGGCCCTGCCGCAGCGCCGCGTACACCAGATGGCGCCGCGCCTGACTCGCGAGCACCCCTTGATGCAGAGCCTGCAGGTTCCAGCGACGCGACACCTCCTCGCGAAACTGAGCGACCCGATCCGCGTGCTCCGCCTGCGCGAGCAGATTCACCCGCTCGTCCGGGTCCGCGACCAGATCGTAGAGCTGGTCCGGGTCGGCGGGACAATGCACGAATTTGTGGCGCGAGCGCCGGATCATCACGAGCGGCGCGATCGCGCCTTCGGCGAGATACTCGCCGCGGGCTTCGCCCGGTGCGCTGCCGCCCTCGAGCGCGCTCAGCAGGCTCGAGCCGTCGATCGGGGCTGCGTAGGCCGGTGCCGCACCCTCGTTCGCGAGCGCCACGAATGTCGGCATGAGGTCGACCAGCGAGGCCACCTCCGGCACGCGCCGCGGCGCGAAGCGCTGCGGTGCATGCACGATGAGCGGGATGCGGCATGCCGGGTCGAAGAAGCTCATCTTGTACCACAGACCCCGCTCGCCCAGCATGTCGCCGTGATCGGCCAGCAGCACGACCACGGTGTTGGGGTCGAAGCGCGCCTGGGCGAGCGCGGTGAGCAGCGCGCCGATCTGATCGTCGATGTAGGAGAGGGCACCGTAGTAGGCGCGCCGCGCGGCACGCACCTGTGCGTCAGTGGGCGGGGCGAGGTCGAGGCCGATGACGTGCCGCAGGCGCCGCGAATGCGGATCTTCCCGGCCGCCGAGGTCGGGGACGCGCGGCGGCTCGATCTCCTCGTTCCGGTAGCGGCTCCAGTACTGCTCGGGCACCACGTAGGGGTCGTGGGGGTGCGTCATGGAGACGACCAGGCAGAAGGGGCGCCGATCCGCGCTGCGGGCGAGGTCGAAGAGCTTCTGGCGTGCGGCGGCGACGACTTCGTCGTCGAAGTCGATCTGGTTGGTGCGTATGCAGGGTCCGGCCTGGGTGACCGAATCCATCGAGTGGTACCAGCTCGGGCGCTCCTGCGGATGCGTCCAATCCGGTGTCCAGCCGAAATCCGCCGGGTAGATGTCGGTGGTCAAGCGCTCCTCGAACCCATGCAGCTGGTCGGGTCCGCAGAAGTGCATCTTGCCGCTCAGAATCGTCTGATACCCGGCGCGGCGCAGGTAGTGAGCGAAGGTCGGCGTGTCGGCGGAGAGCTCGGCCGCATTGTCGTAGGCACCGATCTTCGAGGGCAACTGTCCGGTCATGAAGGAGAACCGCGAGGGCGCGCACAGCGGGCTGTTGCAGTAGAACGCATCGAACACCACACCCCGCTCCGCGAGCGCATCGATGTGGGGGGTGCGGGCGACCGAGCCGCCGTAGACGCGCAGCGCGTGCGCGGTCAACTGATCGGCCATGATGATCAGAAGATTCGGGCGCGCGCTCGCGATCGCTACCATAAGGACAATCTCTGCATCACGGTCTCCGCTCCACGTCTAGCTCGCTCCGCGTTCAAGTGTACCGGTGAATCCGCTCAATTCGGTGCTGGCGCAGTTGCGGCCGCCGCGCTACGCTCGCTGAGCCGTGCTCATGCGAAAGAGGCGCCCATGGCGATTAAACGTTCATCCAAGAGCCGGGGAACGCCCCTACGCAAGCCGGTGGCCTCATCCACCGTGCGCCATGTCGAGGTGAGAGCGCAGCGTCAGATGGTTGCCGGGGAGCTGTACCCGGGCTGGCTGTGTAAGAACAAGTCGTGCGGGCTCGTCATTGCGATTGCGCTCGCACAGCCGGGAAGCAAGCCCGCCGCGGCCGAGTCCGACGACCCCTTGACCGCCATCAAGTGCCCTCATTGCGGGGATGAGGATCTGTACCGCTGGAGCGCTCGCAGCGAGCTCACCTACACACCGAAGGCCCCCGGACCGTGAATGAAAGCGGGCCCTGGCGCGGATGATCGGCTGCGGTAGTCACGCGAGGCCGACGAGCTGCTCGCTCACCCGCCACAGCTGTTCCGCCGCGTTGTCGTCCTGAGCGGCCAACGAGGGCCGCGTCGGTTTGCAGTCGAAGTAGTAGCCGCCGGATTCGCCTTGAACCTGCGGGGAGGTCGCGAGATAGACCACGGTCTCCGCGCCTTTCGCGGGCGAGCGGGCGAAACGCGACGCCAACCCGAAGATGCGCTTGAACACAGGCGGCATGTCGCGCCCGAAACTCGTTCGGACGAACCCCGGATGCAGGCACGTCGCGGTGACCGGGGTGCCTCGCAGACGCTTCGCCAGGGCGCGCGTGAACAGGATGTTCGCGAGCTTGGAGGTGCCGTAGGCGCCCATCGCGGAGTATTTGCGCGCAGCCTGCAAGTCATCGAAGGGGATCTTCGCGCCGCGATGCGCATGGGATGCCGTCGTGACGATGCGCGCCGGGCTCGCGCTCTGCAACGTGCCGAGGAGGAGGTGCGTGAGCAGGAAGGGCGCGAGGTGATTGACGGCGAAGGTCATCTCATACCCGTCCTTCGAGAGGATTCGCCGGGCGAAGAGGCCACCGGCGTTGTTGACGAGCACGTCGACTCGCGGGGTTTGCGCGCTCACCGCACGCGCAAGCTCCCGGACCTCGGCGAGCGAGCCAAAATC
Organism: Steroidobacteraceae bacterium; assembly: GCA_035523875.1. GTDB lineage: Bacteria > Pseudomonadota > Gammaproteobacteria > Steroidobacterales > Steroidobacteraceae > JASHUC01. Next base: position 25,187 of record DATKPY010000019.1, on the reverse strand, counting down.
CGCGCGCAAGAATTCGATCGCGGGATTGCCGCTGCGTGCCTTGAGCTCCGCGACGGCCCGCGCCCCTTTCTCCGGATCGCGGCCGTGAATGAGCAGCCGCGCTCCTTGAACCGCGATTCCATAGGCGGCCTCCTTGCCGATTCCATCCGTTCCACCGGTGATGAGGCAGACCTTCTCTTGCATGGAACTCCCCGATCGGGCGATTGCACCCGCCGTCGCATTGTGCGCTCAGCCCAGCGACCTGAACGACCGCGTTTCATGCGCTAGGCTCTCTGCGATGAGTGGCGACCCGACACATCAGGACCCCGAGCTCCTGCGCCGCCTGTTGCGCGCAAAGGACCGAATGGACGCCGCCTCGCACGAGGCATGGCCGGTCCGGCGGCTCGCGCGCGCGGGCGGGCCCCGGTGGGCGACCCCGGTCGCGTGCCGGCCTGCTTTCTCAGTGCCGCGCGCCGGCCCGACCTCAGAACCGCAGTTTCGGAGAAGCGACGCCGTCGGGCGGAGGGTATAAGCGGGTGCGAGCCTTGAGGAGGTCCGATGAGCCAGGGTGTCAATATGGTCGGGCTGTACGTGCGCGATCAGGACGAAGCACTCGCGTTCTACGTCGAGAAGCTCGAGTTCCGCGTCCACACCGACGTGCGCAACGGCGACTACCGCTGGCTCACGGTGCAGCACCCCGACCAGCCCTCGTTCCAGCTCGGTCTGTTTGCTCCCGGGCCGCCGGTGCTCGACGCGGCGACGGCGCAAACGCTGCGCGAGGTCGTTGCCAAAGGCGCGATGCCGCCGCTGGTACTGGCCGTGGACGACTGCCGCGCCGCGCACGAGCGCCTGCGCGCTCGCGGGGTGGAGTTCACGCAGGAGCCCGTCGACCGCTACGGCGCCGTGGACGCGAGCTTCCGCGATCCGTCCGGGAATGGGTGGAAGATGATTGAGTCGCGCCGCTGAGGTCGGCCACGAAAGACCCGTGCACGTCCACCCGCGGCCGTGCGCGAACGCTCCCCGCAAGCGGTTGGGCTATTCCGTCAGATCCGCCGTTGCACCGGCCCCGGACTTGGGCACCAGCGCTTCGAGCAGTGCCACCGTCGCGGCGCGACTCGCTTCCTCCGACCGGCTGCGCCGGGCCGCTGCGGCCGGTCCGCGAAAGAGCGGCGGGGGGTGGCGGGCGTAGTCCAGGGCGATCTTGCCGCGGTCATCGTGCACGTTCGGGTCGGCGCCGCGGTCGAGCAGATCCTTGACCACTCGATCCCAGCCCTCCTCGGCGGCCGCGAAGAGCGCGGTTTGGCCCTCGTGATCACGGCCCTGGACGTAGGCGACCAATTTGGCGGTGTGGGTGTGGCTGTCGGTGACACGCGCATTGACGTTCGCGCCGGCGGCGAGCAGCAGATCGACGGTCTTGAGCACGAGCGCCTGGACATCCTCGGGCTTGCGCGAACCGCCGCCGCCGATGGCGCTGCCCACGCCACCGCGGGCCGAGCCGCTCATGCCGGCCGCGGCCATGAGCGGAGTAATCTCGAACACGTTCGGGATATTCACCGCGGCGCCGTGCGCGAGCAGCGCCCGGATCGCCACATCGTCATAGCTCAGCGTCGCGATCATCAGCGGCGTGGTGCCGCCACGCATCATGTAGTCCGCAAACCGCCCTCGGCCGTTGCCATTGGGGCGCATGCGCGTGAGCTCATGATTGGGATCGACGCCCATGGCAAGCAGGCGGTTGACGAGATCCATGGCGGTGGCTTTGTTCGGCAGGCGCTCTGCGAGCGGCTCGCCGAAACCGGCGAAGTTACCGTTGCCGAAGCCGCTGCGGCCGACGTAGGAGTGCATATCGACCGCGACATAGAGCGGAGTGCGGCCGCTCATGTCCCACGCCGATGGGTTCGCACCCTTGTCGAGCAGAAACATCGCAATGTCGTAGGCGCGGTTGTCGATTGCATTGATGAGCGGGGTGATCCCGTCGGGATTCGGCTGATTCACGTCCGCGCCTGCGTTGACGATGGCGACCGCGCAGCGGTAGCAGCCGGAGCGGGTGGCATAGAGGAGCGCGGTGAGGCCGCCCGTCTGACGGAACTGGGCGCGCGGTTCGGAGGTCATCTCGCGCGGCCAGTCGTCGTACTTGGCGCGCACCTTCACGTCCGCGCCGTGCTTGAGCAGCAGATCGACCACCTCCGGATGGTTCTCCGCCGCGGCCCACATGAGCGCAGTCTGTCCGCGGAAGATCTCCACGGCGTTGACCGTGGCGCCCCGCTTGATCAGCAGCTCGGCGATCGGGAGCGACCCGATGCTGGAGGCCAGCATGAGCGCCGTCTCGCCGTCCTGATTGGGTGAATCGGGGTTCGCGCCGGCATCGAGCAGCATCCGCACGAGCTCGACATCGCCCAGCTTGACCGCCTCGGCGAGCGCGGAGTCACCGTAGCGGTTGGTGAGATTGACCTTCGCGCCGTCTTTCAGCAGCGCGCGCACCAGCTCATGATCGACGTTGTAGGTCGCCCACATCAACGCCGTGGATCCGTCGGGGGCCGGCAGGTTCACGTCGACCGCGGGCGAGGTGATCGCGGCGAGCACGGCCTCGCGCTCACCGGAGCGGACCAGGTCGACGAGCGACTGGGGGCCGGAGTCGGCGTAGGAGAAGGCCGCGGCGCCGAGCAACAGCAAGCCCAATGCGGCGGTCGAGCCGCCGGCACGCAGGGTGGACTTAAACAATGTTGCCTCCGAAATTCGTGTAGTGGGCCCACAGGCCCTTGCTCACGTCGTAGAGGAAGCGGTAGGGGTCCTGGAACTGCCGATGGAACTTCTCGCTCACCTCGTTCATGAGGCCCTCATCGAGCATGTCGCGCGCGCTCCGTCCGTGATCGGTGAGCTCGGTCGTTCGCGTGTACAGATAGCGCATCATGTCGCGCTCGGAGGCGAGCTGGGCGCGTGTCATCACCGGCCCGTAAGCGGGCACGATCTTCGTCTCGTCATTGGCCAACTTGACCAGGTCATCCATCGCATCGGCGCGCCCGCCGATCCACCCGCCCGCATACCAGTCGAGCGCCGGATCGCGTAAGGGCGAGGCGACACAGCCGACGGCGAGGACATTGGAGTCGCGGAAGAACACGTAGATGTCCCCGCGCGTGTGCGCTTCGAGCAGGTAGCCGCACTCGATGCGCTCCGCACCCGCCTTCAGCGCGCTCTTGTCGCGGAACGTCACGGTGGGCTGGGCCACTTTCGGGAGCGCCTTCACCCAACGGTCTTCCGCGGGCACGTAGTAGTCCGTCGCCAGCCATTCACGGGTGATCTCATGGGCGTGGATGGAGGCGCCGGCCGCGCCAAAGAGCGCGTTCCCGCCGGTCTGGTCGGCGTGGTAATGGGTGTTGATGAGCGTGCGCACCCGCGCGCCACCCAAGCTTGCTTGCACGGCCGAGGCGAGCGCCGCGGAGCCGCTGTCGACCAGCAGGACACCCTCGCTCGATGAAAGCGCGACCACATTCCCCGGCGCCCCGTCAATCACGGTAATCCGCTCGGTCAGCTTCTCGCCCGCGAGCGCCGCGGTCGGCGCACTCGGGGCGTGCCCGGTCGGAAGTTGCTGGCACCCCTCGAGGCCGGTGAGGAGCGGCACGGATGCGAGCCCGGCGATCCCGGTCAAGGACGCCTGCAGGAAGCCTCTGCGGTCAATGGTCGTCATGTTCTCTCAATCCGAAGCGCGCCCGGGGCCGCTTGCGCGGCGAACACGCTCACACCTCGCTGATGATGCCGGTGCTCGCGGCGCTGCCGCTGCCGAAACTCTTCTGCTCGATCCCGAACTTCTCGAGGATCGTCAGGTGCAGATTCGCGAGCGGTGTGTGCGGCGGCGGCGTCACGTTCTTGCCCCCGACGTGCGCACCGTTCGCCCCGCCCACCAGGATCTCCGGCAACGGGTAGTTATCGTGCTGGTTGCTGTTGCTCATGTTCGAGCCGTAGAGGAACAGCGAGTGATCGAGGATGCTGCCGTCGCCCTCCTTGGTATCGGCCAGCTTCTTCAAGAAGTCCGCGAACCGCTCCATGTGATAGCGCTCGATCACCTGGAGCTTGCGAATGCGCACGGGGTCGTTGGAGTGGTGGCTGACGGGGTGGAAGGCATCCGGCACGCCCACGAAGTTGTAGGTGCGGTTGGTGCCTTCGGAGACCATCACGTACGAGACGACGCGGGTGAGATCGGCCTGATAGGCGAGCGCGATCAGGTCGAACATGAGCCGCACCTGCTTGTCGAAATTCTCGAGCTCACCTTCCGGTGCGTTCGGGACGTCGATGCCGGTCAACTTCCTCGTCTCAGCGAGCGTCACCCGCCGCTCGAGCTCGCGAACGGTGTCGAGATAGTCCGACATCCGCGCCCGGTCGCCCGGGCCGAGCGTCTTGTCGAGCGCCTTGGCGCGCTCGCTCACCATGTCGAGGAGACTCATATTCTCATGCAGCAACGCGGCCCGTTCGGCGGCGGTATCGCCCTCGCCCATGAGCTCGACGTAGACCTTGCGCGGGTTGTATTCCATCGGCAGCGGTGAATGCGGGCCGGCATAGGAGGTGGTCGAGGCGTAGTAGCAACCCGCACCGCCGCAGGCGGCGACCTGAATGGTCGTCTCCGAGCACACCTCGAGCGAAGGCAGCGCGGTTTTCTGTCCGATGTGCTGTGCCACGATCTGGTCGAGCGTGATCGACATGCTCGCACCCTTCGCCTGCGTGTCCGGATGCACGCAGGAGAGCCAGGTCGCCGGATTGTAGGTGTGCACGGATCCGAGCGCGGCCAGGTTCTCGAGATTGTCGAACGTCGTCACGTAGTTCTTGTACGGCTCGAGCGATGCGAGCGTCTTGCCGAGCTTGAAGTCCGCGCCCTTGCCGGTGGAACTCCAGAAATCGACCGACTTGCCGTAGACCGTGTTGTTCATGATCGCCCCGTGCGGGATGTAGAAGAACCCCGCTCGAAGCTTGGCGGCCGCATCGGTCTTGGCGAACGCGGTGCCGGCCGGAACCATCGCATCCAGGAACGGCAGCCCGAGTGCCACGCTGCCGCCGCGCAGGAACGTCCGCCGGGACAAATGCTTTTTGGTGAGGAACGTCGCCATGGCCGATTACTCCTGTCGCTGCAGCTGTGGGTCTTCGCCGCCGACAGCGGTAGAGGCCGTCTTGATGGGGTGCGCCTGGGGTTGCTTGCTCGGGTGAGTTTCGGCTCCCTGGCGTCGGAACTCATCGCTCTCCACCACGCCGGTGATGAGCGCCGCGAAGGTGTAGTTGCTCGCGGCGGCGTCGCGCACGATCTTCCGCACCTCCGGCATGTCGTAGTACTCGAGCTCGCGATTGAGCGCGTACATCATCAGGCGCTTGGTCACGACCGTCGGGAACCGGTCCGGCTCGCGCGTCAGATAGTGCCGCAGGTCCGAAGGCGTGCGCAGCACCAGTCCGGTCGCGAGCTGCGTGACGGGATCGATGGGCACCTTCGTTTCAGGATCGACCATGCGCCAGCGCCCGGTCACGTCGAAATTCTCGAGGACGAGACCCAACGGATCCATCAGCCCATGGCAGGCGTTGCACGTGGGGTTCCTGCGATGCGCCTCGAGGCGCTCGCGCACCGTGGTCGGCGGCTGGCCCTCGTGGAAGGACAGATCCATCTTGACGCCGGGCGGCGGCGGGTGGGGCGGAGTCCCCATGAGCCGATCGAGGATGTATTCGCCGCGCAGCACGGGCGAGGTCCGATCGGCATACGAGGTTCGGAGCTCGAATGCGCCCTTGCCGAGCAGCCCCCAGCGGTCCTGATTCTTGAGCGTCACGCGCCGGAACTGGGGCCCGAGGACGCCGGGGATGCCGTACTGGCGCGCGAGGGAATCGTTGACGAACGTCCAGTCAGCCGTGATCAAGTCGTTCACGCTGCGGTTCTGCAGCAGCACGCTCGAGAGGAAGAGGCGCGCTTCCGTCGAGAAGTTCTCCGTCATCGTGGCGCTGTAGGCCTTATCGAGTGGCTCGACCTGATCGAGGGTGCCGAAGTTGAGCCACGAGAAGGCGAAGTCGCTGATGAGCGACTGCGCGCGCGGATCGTTCAGCATGCGCGCGACCTGGGCATCGAGCACCTTCGGCTCGTGGAGCTGCTTGCTCTCGGCGAGCATGAGCAGACGCTGGTCGGGGCCCTGATTCCAGAGGAAGAACGAGAGGCGCGAGGCGAGCTGCAGATCGGTGAGCGCGAGCGACTGCCCCGCAACCGTCGGGGCCGTGAGCGCGCGATACATGAAATCCGGGCTCGCGAGGATCGCGGTGATGAGCTCGGTCACCCCGGAATCGAAGCCACCCGGCTGCGAGCGACCGGCGTCGTAGAATTTCATCAGCCAATTCACATCGGCTTCGGTCACGGGGCGGCGGAACGCGCGAGCCGCCAGATGCTGCGCAATCCGCTCGGCGCACGGCCGCTCCTCGGCCGCATCCTTCGGCTCGCAGACGAAGATCTTGGCGCGACTTTCGCTCAAGGAAAGGCCCTCGGGCGAGTACGGTCCCTTGATCTCGACCCCGTCGCGAATGATCGGCATGCCGATGCCGAAGGTCCTGCCGGCGCCGGTCGGGTCGTTGCTCTCCGCCCAGGAGCGTTGGATGAAGGTCACGGTCACCGTGTGCGAGCCGGCCGTGATCTCAACCGGAATGTTGGAGACCTCGGCGGTGATGGCGGCGCGGCCGGTGGGGCCGTCGCGGTCGGCCAGGCTCAGATCGGCCGATCCGCCGATCTCCCTGCGGGCCACTTCCTTGTCGTCGACCAGGATGACCATCGTCGCCCGGGTCTCCATGCCGCGCGGGTACAGGCCGGCATCGAGGCTGTCCCCGTCATGGAAGCTGAAGCGATACAGCCCATCGGCCGGGAAGACGTGCGTGAGGCTCACGCCGCCACGGGTGCCCAAGGGGAATCCGTCCCGGTGGGTGTACTGAGCCGCCGAACCGAGTCCGGCTTGCCCGCCGCCGCCGCCGCCGCCGCCGGAGAAGAAGCTCTCCAATTTCGGCACCGGCTCGCCGACGGCGGTCTGCGCGATGTGGCGCGCCGCAATCAGGTATTGCTGCATGAAAGTCGGTGAGACGGTGAGCGCACGGGCAATGTTGCTGAAGCCGTCGACTTCGATCTCGGTGGGCAGCACCTGCTGGGGATCGACCGTCACGCCGAGGAGCCCCTTCACCGAGGCTGCGAATTCGTCGCGGCTCAGACGCTCGAGCGGCACATGGCCGACACCGCGGTCGCTGCTCGAGGCGTCGAGGCGGCCTTCGAGATAGTCGATGAAGCTATCGACGACGGCCTGGCTCGGCTCCTTCTGTCCAGCGGGGGGCATGAGCCGACCGGTGAGCTTGGTGATGGCATTTTCCCAGATCTCGGGATCCTGCCCGGGATGGCTCAGATCCAAGGTGTCGAACGCGAAGCCTCCGGCCCAGTCAGTGGTGTTATGGCACTTGTCACAGATGGTATTGATCATCGTGTGGAAGGGCTGCATGGCGGCTGGGCTTGCCGCTTCTTGGCCGGAGGCGACCCCGACCGAAAGCGCGAGACAAACCAGGGGCGTGCACGCGCCCGTGCGTATCAGCGCAGATCTGAACCGTGCTCCGCTCGTGCGCATTTCCCCTCCTCCGCCTTAGCTCCGCAATCCTCTATTGTGCCGCCGCTCGATGTGACTGGGCCAATATGATCTCTTAACGGCGACGGCACCGGTCGGATTTCACAGCTTGAGCGGGACAAATACTCGCACAGAATCATACTCTTAATGGTTCCGCCTCATGCAACGACTTCGGTATCGGAGCCGCAAATCGGGCGCGCCTCGCGTCCGTTCGCTCGCGCCGATGAGCCTGACCGCAGGGGCTGGGCGCTCGGTATGATCCCATTGAAGGAGAGCACCATGGCTAACAACGATCCTGCAGACGCCAATCAGAATCAGCCCGCCGGCTACGTTCCGCCCAAAGTGTGGGTTTGGGACAAGGAGAATGGGGGCCAGTTTGCGCGTATCAACCGCCCGCTATCGGGCGCCACGCACCAGAAGGTGCTGCCGATCGGCAAGCATCCGTTCCAGCTCTATTCGCTCGGCACACCGAACGGCCAGAAGGTGACGATCCTGCTCGAGGAGCTGCTCGCGCGCGGCCATGCGGGAGCGGAATATGACGCCTGGCTCATCCGGATCGGGGAGGGCGAGCAGTTCTCGAGCGGCTTTGTCGCGATCAACCCGAACTCCAAGATACCGGCCATGCTCGACCGCTCGACCGATCCCCCGACGCGGCTGTTCGAGAGCGGCTCGATGCTCTTCTATCTCGCCGAGAAATTCCGCGCTTTCCTCCCCACCGAGCATTACAAGCGCGCCGAGACGATGAATTGGCTCATGTGGCAGATGGGGTCGGCGCCGTTCGTCGGCGGCGGTTTCGGCCACTTCTACGCTTATGCGCCCTTCAAGATCGAATATGCGATCAACCGTTATGCGATGGAGACCAAGCGGCAGCTGCACGTGCTCGATACGCACCTCGCGCAGCACGAATACATGGCGGGCGACGAATATACGATCGCCGACATCGCGATCTGGCCCTGGTACGGGGCGATCATGCGCAGCGCCTACGCGGCCCAGGAATTCCTATCCGTCCAGGAATACCGCAACGTCAATCGGTGGGTGGAGCTCATCGCGCAGCGCCCGGCGGTGAAGCGGGGCCAGATGGTCAACCGGACCTTCGGGCCCCCGAATGAGCAGCTGCCGGAAAGGCACGACGCGAGCGACTTCGAGAAGATCGCGAAAAGCTAGCGCCGCGGCGCCGCGGAGACGGCGCAGCGCCCTCAGTGCAGACCGTAGATGAGGATGCGGCTCTGGTCGGCCGATCCGGGCCAGGCGAAGGATTTCATGCCGGAGGCGACGCCGAGGAGCTCCTGCCCGCCGGCCCGGTACACGATGAGGCCGCCACCGATCGACTGCCCGGTGCTGGTCTGCCAGAGCACCAGGCCGTTGCGCTGATCGAGGGCAAAGACGTCCCCGCCCAGATCGGCCGCGAATACGAGATCGCCGCCGGTGGGCGTGACGCCCGCGACGATCGGATGCGGCGCTTTGAACTTCCAGCGTATGCGTCCGTTCTCCGCGTCGTACGCGGTGAGCCAGCCGCGAGCCCCGCTCGAGGGGTCGATCATGTCCGCCATCGAGCCGGTGCTGCCGAACCAGACCTGCCCGAGCGCCGGCACCTTGAGCGCGCGCACGATCTGCACGCGAGCGCACAGATCGACCGCGCCCACGAAGAGCGAGTCTGTCCGCGGACTGAAGGCGGCACCATTCCATTCGGTCCCGCCGCCCATCCCCGGACAGAAATGGACCGCGTGATCGCGCGAGAGCGCCACATCCGCATTCGCGCGGGTGGTCGTGGGGGTTTGCGAGCGCAGCGGAATGATGGGCGCCCGAGCGCGCGCTCGCGTCCGCGAGCGGCCGACCTTGGAGCGGTCGAGGATCGACAGGAGGCCGTCCTTGTTCGCCGAGGCGATGATCTCGCGCCCGGCACGGGTGGTCGCGAGCGTCGGGGCGCTGTCGACGTCCCAGTCATGGCTGTCGCGCTTGACGAGCTGGCGGTAGCCCAAGAGCCGTCCGGTCGCTGCATCGATCGCGAGCACCGAGTCCGCGTAGAGATCGGCGCCGGTGCGATCGAGCGTGTCGAAGTCGGGCGCCGGATTGCCGGCGGGGACGTAGAGAATGCCGTGGGCCTCATCGAGCGTGAAGGACGTCCAGAACGCGCCGCCCGAGATCGGCAGTCGTCGGTTGGTCCAGGTGGTGCGCGCGTACCCGTGCGCGGGCACCACATCGAAGCTCCACAGCAGGTGCCCGTCGCGCGCATCGAGCGCGTAGACGTGCCCGGTGACCCCGACTTGATCTCCTCCGGCGTTGCCCACGTAGACCCGACCGTTGGCCGCGATCGGAGCCATGGGAATCGAGATGCCGGGGCCCTTGAGCGGCAGCGGGCGATCCCAGAGCACCTGACCGTCGGCGGCATCGAGGGCGATCACGTGCGCATCCGCCGTTCCCCGGTAGAGCCGGCCATCGAGGTAGGCAAAGCCGCGATTGACTGCGAGGCCGGGGGGACCGGCGCTCTTCGCGTGGCGCGCCCACTTCTCCCGGCAGCTCGAGGCATCGATGGCGTAGGAGCCCTTGAACGTCGTGAAGTACATCGTCCCGTCGATGACGAGCGGGCCGGTCTGGAAGGACACGACCTCTGGAAGCGTGTACGCACATCGCAAGCGCAGTCGTGCGACATTCGCGCTGTTGATCTGAGCGAGCGGGGAGTAGCGATCGCCCGCGAGTGTGCGATTGTAGGCGGGCCAGTTGGCCGGCTGCGTGATCGGTGCGGCGGCGCGCGCGACCGCGGCGCAAGCGCCGAGCAGCGTGAGCGCGACCCCAAGCCGACCCCGGTGCTTCAACATGTTTGATCTCCCATCCGCAATCATTGATGATACTCATCCAGGACGGCGAGTCTATTCTCAGGCAGGTCTCGGAGGTTGCGCGAGCGACGAAACCCAAGCGGGGGAGAGACGACATGAGAAAGTTCACGAGCTTCGTCATGCTCACGAGCGTTGCCGCGCTCGGGGTGTGTGCGGCGCAAGCACCGACGCCATCGAGCGGCGCAGACACCCCTGTGCGGGCTGCCCCGTCAGCGGCATCCGCGGCGACCCAGTCCGCCTCCACGGCGCCGCGGCTCACGATCGCCAAGCCGCAAATCACCTTCGCCAAGCCGCGGCCGGCACCGAGCACGGCGCAGAGCGCATCGATCGCGCCACCGCTCGATGCGGTCAGCTACCGCGGCTACCAGCAGGTCGTGGTGCATGGAAAGGTGCTCTTCTGCGGGATCGAGCCTCGCCTGGGCTCGCATATCGAGACGCGGACGGTCTGCCTCACCCAGGCGCAGCTGCAGGCCCAACAGAACAACGCCCGACATTTCATCGAGAAAGTCCAGCACATGGCCGCCGTCGGAACGCAAGCGGCACTGTTCCAGGGCGGGGTGTTCCCGAACCCGCAGTAGAGACTGCTGTGCGCGCGCGGGCGGGCTCGTCAATCACTCGTGGCGCGCTCGCGCTGCTGTGCGGGCTCGCCGCGCAAGCTCCGCTCGGCGCACGCGCAGGGCAGTATGGTGATGCGAACGGCTTTCTCTCATTGAAGGAGAATGCGCCGCTCTGCGTGAGCGAGAACCTCCCTCCCGCACAACGCATCGCGAGTTGCACAGCGATCATCGCCACCGCGCTGCACGGAACGGCGCTTCCGAAAGCGGAGATCGCGAAGATTTATCTCGCGCGCGCGCAGGCCTTCGAGCAAGACGGCGATGAGCAGGCGGCACTGAAGGACTTGAACACCGCCGTGAGCGACGATCCGCGCAGCGAGCTGCCCTGGATCGGCCTTGCCAACTTCTACGTGGCCCGCTCCGACTACGCGCAGGCGCTCGCGAACTACGATCGCGCGCTCGCGATCGCGCACACGGATCCCGTCGTCTACGACGACCGCGGAGCGGCGCTCGAGGCGCTCGGACGCCACGAGCAAGCGATCGCCGATTTCAGCCGCGCGATCGCGCTCGATTCGCAGGACACCTCCGCCTACTCCAATCGAGCGACGGCCTATCTGGCCACGATGCGCCCGGCGCTCGCCATTGCCGATCTCACGCAAGTGATCCGTGCCGACCCGACGAACGGCCGGGCCTTCTATGATCGAGGAACGGCCTACGAGTTGAGCGGAGCGCTCGAGAAGGCGGAGGACGACTATCGCGCCGCGCGGCAGCGAGCACCCGCGTTTGCACCGGCCTCCGCGGCACTCGGCCGACTGCTCGCGAACCAGGATCCCGCGGAGGCGCTGGCCGATCTCAACGCCGCCATCCGCATCGACCCGAAGTCACCGGCCCTCAGAGCCCGCGCGCAGTTCTATCTGTCGCGGGGCCAACCCGCGCGCGCCCTCTCAGACCTCGATCAAGTCATCGCGAACGACGCCTCCGACAGCACCGCGTACGTCGACCGGGGGGTGGCGAAGGCCACCCTGGGGCGACTCGAGAGCGCCATCGATGACTACACCCGCAGCATCGACCTTGCGCCCACGGCGGCGGCGTACGTCGATCGCGGGGCCGCGTATCGGCGTCTCAAACAGCCGGGGAGAGCGATCGCCAACTTCACGGCCGCACTCGAGATCGATCCGAAGAGCGCACCGGCGCTGCTCGGACGCGCGGCTGCGCGCCACGACGCGGGCTGGCTCACGCAGAGCTTGGATGACTACACCCGCGTCATCGAAGCGGACCCGACCAACGCGACCGCATTCCTCGAGCGCGGCAACGTCGATCTCGATCTGGGGCAGTTTGCCGCCGCCTTCCGCGACTATTCAGGGAGCCTCAAGCTCGACCCGAATCAGCCGGTAGCGCTCTACAATCGCTCGATCGCCGCCGCGCGTTTGGGGCGGTTGAGCGACGCCGCGAGGGATCAACACCGCGCGCTCACCCTCGACCCGTCGCTTGATTCCGGCGCACGTCATGAGCGCTAGGGCCGAACGCGCACCCTGTGATCGCTCGCGCGCGACGGATTCGAGTTCGCCTCCGCGGCTGTGATTTCATACAGGCACGCTGTAGCGTCTCGTTAAATCCATCTATCGATCTCGGAATAATCGCGGATCTAGGCCGCGCGGACGTCGAACCGCTAAGATCGGTCGCTTCGATTACGACGACAAGCGTGAACTCGAGGGGGTCCCCGTGACGATGCATACCCGCCCGCTGGGCATCGGCCTGCTGCTCGCCGCCGCGATCGTGGCCGGCTGCGCCGTGAGTGAGAGAACTGCCGCTCCAGCGTCGCAACCGCCGCGACCCGCCGCGGACGTGACGAGCGCGCGCCTCGTCAACGCCGCCCACGAGCCCGACCAGTGGATGACCTACGGGGGCACCTACTCCGAGCAGCGCTTCAGCCGCTTGCGGCAGATCGATGCGAGCAACGTGGGACAGCTCGGTCTCGCCTGGTTCGCGGATTACGAGACCAACCAGAACCAGCAGGGCTCGCCGCTCTACATCGATGGCGTCATCTATGTCTCGACGGCGCGCGATGTGGTCTACGCCTTCGATGCCAAGAGCGGCAAGCAGCTGTGGAAATTCAACCCGATCATCCACGGCGAGCGGCTGCGCTACAACCTGGGTCTCGTCAACCGCGGCATCGCGGCCTGGCACGGCAAGATCTTCATCGGCACTCTCGATGCCCGTCTCATCGCGATCGACGCGAAGACCGGTAAGGAAGTCTGGTCGACCGACACCGTTCCCGAGAGCCTCGGGCTCGGTGCGATGGCGAACCACTACACGATCACCATGGCCGCGCGCGTCGCGAAGGGCAAGGTGTTCATCGGCGCCTCGGGCGGGGAGTTCGGGGTGCGCGGGTGGATCGCGGCCTACGATGCCGAGACGGGCAAGGAAGTGTGGCGCTTCTGGACCGTGCCGGGGGATCCGGCCAAGGGCTTCGAGACCGCCGTGCTCGCGCAGGCTGCGAAGACGTGGAGCGGGCAGTGGTGGAAGGATGGCGGCGGCGGCTCCGTGTGGGATGCAGCCGTCTACGATCCGGTGACCGATCTGCTTTACTTCGGGACCGGCAATGCCACGCCGTGGAACGCGCGCGTGCGCGAGCCGAAGCACGACGACGATCTGTATTCGGCCTCGATCATCGCGGTCAAGCCCGATACCGGCGAGTACGTGTGGCATTATCAGGAGACGCCGGGGGATTCGTGGGACTACGATGCGGTCAGTCCCATGATGACGGCCGATCTGGTCATCGGCGGTGAGAAGCGCCACGTCATCCTGCAGCCCTCGAAGAACGGCTTCTTCTACGTGCTCGAGGCCGCAACCGGCAAGCTCATCAGCGCCGATCCGTTCACCGTGGTGAATTGGGCGACTCGCGTCGACATGTCGACCGGTCGTCCGGTCGTCGTGCCGGCCGCACGCTACGAGAAGGAGCCCTGGGATCTCGCCCCCGGCGTGCAGGGGGGGCACAGCTGGCATCCGAATGCCTTCAGCCCCCTCACCGGTCTCATCTACATCCCCGCGTGGGAGGCCTATTTCACGATGGCGGGCCCCGCGCCCGGCCGGCGCGCGGCGCCGCGCGGCGGATTCAATCTCGGCATCGACATGGGCGTGCGCTTGAAGCCCGGCGAGTTGAAGCCGTACGACCGCCGCGGGGTCCGCGGCCGGCTCGAGGCGTGGGATCCGGTCGCGCGCAAGATCGTGTGGGAAACCGCGCCATTCACCACGGGGCTGCCGACGAGCGGGGTGCTGGCGACCGCGGGCAATCTGGTCTTCATGGGCGATGGGAGCGGCAAGGTCTTGAGCGCCTACAACGCGAGGACCGGCGCGAAGCTCTGGAGCTTCGATGCGCAGACCGCGGTGTTCGCCGCGCCGATCTCCTACGAGCTCGACGGCGTGCAATACGTCGCGGCGAGCGTGGGCGGCACTGCGCAGGGCGGCTACTTCGCGCCGACCCACGCGCGCATGCTGGTGTTCGCACTCGGCGGCAAGGCCGTGCTGCCCGTGCCCGAGCCCTACACGCCGCCGCAACTCAATCCGCCGCCGTTGACGGCCGCGGCCGATACGGTCGCGCACGGCGGGGAGCTCTACTCGCGCTATTGCTCGGTCTGCCACGGTGCAAATGGGATGCAGGCGCGCACCAGCTTCCCGAACCTCACCGTGACGCCGCTCCTGTGGACGCAGGCGGGCTTCGATGAGGTGGTGTTGCAGGGAGAGCGCACGGATAAGGGCATGGGCTCCTTCGCGACCGACCTCACCGCCGCCGATGCGGTGGCGGTGCGCGATTACCTGATCTCGCGCGCCATCGTGCTCAAGGAGCGCGGGCCGCGTGCATTCGGCCCGCAATTTCCGCGCGGGGAACCCGGACGTCCGGAGAACTAGCGCTCGGGGGGGCCGCGAAGCTGCGCCGCGACCCCCTATCGCTTCCGGTAAGTCTTCTCGAACATCGCCGGCAGGCCGCCGTCGCTCGTGATCGTGCGGTGCTTGAAATACCAGCGGCCGTTGCGCTTGACGAGCTCATCGTGCTCGCGGCCCTGCTCGATGAAGCGCGGCGTCGCCTTCGGGCTCGCCGAGTTGATTCCCGTCCACACGACATCGGCAGTCGCCGTATCGCCCGCGACGATGATGCGCGGATTCGAGAGCAGCATATGGAACGTTCCGGGCCGCCGCGGCGTGCCCTGCGCCGTCCTTCGGTACAACTCCTCGATCGCCGCCTTGCCCTGCGCCACGATGCCGTTCACATCGAGCACGCCGTCAGGGAGGTAATACGATCCGAAGCCGCGATCGGAGCCGCCCAAGTTCGTGTAGTAATCGACCAGGATGTCCTCGATCTGCGCGCGATCGAGGAGCGTCGCGAGCGTGGCCGGCGGGTCCTCCGCACGGACCGTCGAGGCGGCAGCGGCGAGCGCGAGCGCGAAGAGCGCCGCCGAGCCCAAGCGGCGCATGGTGGCGACCCTGACTGCGAGCATCGCGAGACCCCCCTCTTGATTCAGTTGCTCTTGCTCTTCGAGATGATGGCCTGCCGATCCTTCATCCAGTTCTTGAGCGCCTCGGTGCGCTCGCGTGCGCCTTCCGGGTCGGCTTCGAGCGGCAGCACGGAATCGACGATCTGCTTGAAGTGCTCTGCGAGCGGCTCCTTCTGCTCGGGATACGGAATGATGTAGAGCTGGTCGGCCTCCATCGCCTCCTTGGTGCGCCGTGCGAGCACGACCGGGTCGAGCCCGTGGGCGTGAATGCTGTGGAGCGAGCGAATCACCTCGTCATTGACCACGTAGCCGCTGTTGCCGAGGCTCGCAGGGCGCAGCCGCGTCGCCTCGGCGATGTTGCTGCGGATGTTGGCCGGGCACAGCACCGACACCCGGATCTGGTACTTCGCGAGCGCGAGCCGGTAGCTCTCCATCAGGTTGATCACGGCCGCTTTCGCGGCCGAGTAGATCGCCGCGGCCGCACTGCCGTGGAAGCCGCCGATCGAGGAGGTCGTGACGACATGCCCGCCACGACCGGCCGCGATCATCCGCGGGACGAACGTCACCATGCCGTTGACGACGCCGCCCAGGTCAACGCCCAGGATCCAGTCGAAGTCGTCGTAGGTCGAGCTCTCGAGCGGGCCGAAGGCGTTCACGCCGGCCGTGTTGAACAGGAGCTCCGGGGCCTTGCCGAACACTCGCTCGACTTCATCGGCGGCGCGTGCGTACGCCTTGCGGTCGGTCACGTCGAGCTCGATCGCGTGCACCTGCGCGCCCAGGGCGCGCAGCTTCGCCGCCGCCGCATCGAGCGCGCCACGACGCAGATCGGCGATCACGATCTTGCAGCCGGCTTCGGCGAACACGGTGGCCTGGCCCAAGCCGGCGCCAGATGCGCCGCCGGTGATGAATGCGACCTTGCCCTGGTAGTCGACCATAGGAGCGTCTCTGCGGTCGCCGCTCGCGCGACGGACGCATCGAGCATAGCGCATCGCACGCCCGAGCGGCTGCACCGGTCGAACTGCGATCGAGCGCGTAGCGCTAGCGCGGAGAGGAGTCCACCTGCTGATGCGTCGCCGCCGGCGCACGGCGCGCAAGGAACGGAACGACCATCGGCACCGCCTGCCGGTAGCGCCGATAGCGCTCACCGAAGCTCGCGATGAGGTCGCGCTCCTCGAAGTAAATTCCGATAAAGATGTAGCCCGTCGTTGCGCAGGCGAACAAGAGGTGACCCTGCGTCATGCGGGGGGCGGCCCAGAACGCGAGCAGAAAGCCCAAGTAGAGCGGGTGGCGGACGAGCCTGTAGGGGCCCGGTGTCCTGAACACCGCGGCCCCGGTGGGTACGCCGCGCCAGAATCTCAGCACCTGCCCCAGCCCGAACAGATCGAAATGGCTGATCATAAACGTGGACGCGAGCACGAGCAGCCAGCCGAGTGAGAACAGTCCCTCGAGCACGGCCGCCCACGGCGTCGCCGAGACATCCCAGATGACCCGCGGCATCGCCTGCCACTTCCAGCAGATGAGGGCAAGCAGCACGCTCGCGCACAGCACGTACGTGCTCCGTTCGATTGCCTGCGGCACCACCCGCGTCCACAGCGCTTTGAAGCCGCGGCGGGCCATCACACTGTGTTGAACGGCGAACAAACCGAGGAGCGCGAGATTGAGGATGAGCGCCCGTGACACCGCCCCCGCCGCACCTGAGTCGATGGACTTCGGCACCACGACGTCGCCCACGAAACCGATCGCATAGAGGAACGAGGTCAGGAACACCAGATAGCACACCAGGCCGTAGACCGCGGCGATGAATCGCATTGCATCCCCCTTGATGAGTGTCGTCGGAAGTGAAGAGGCGCGCCCCGTATCCTCACATCCGCGATTTCCCGTGCCTGACCGCGCGTCCGGACTTTCTGCCCGGACGTCCGAGATGCTGGCGATGGGTTGGACGGCGCTGGTGAACGCGCGGCGGGGCGCTCAAAATGCCATGCAATAGCCTGTCGGGGGAAACGGCATGGGAACCGTCGAAATCGCCGCCGCAGTGCGGCGCGTACGGGCGCTGCTCGAGCATAGGCCGCGGTTGGGCGTGCACGAGGATGCGCCGGCGGTGGCTACCTGGCTCGGTGGACTGCGCGTCGGCACGAGCCACTCAAACGGCACACGCATCCTCACCGACCTGCCCCGCGAGCTCGGCGGTGGGGACGGAGACGCCATCGAGCCTGGGTGGCTTCTGCGCGCGGGGCTCGCGTCGTGCCTCGCCACGAGCATCGCGCTCAACGCAGCCGCTGAAGGCATCGAGCTCGAGGCACTCGAAGTGGGGGCGAGCAGCCGATCGGATGTGCGCGGCTTGCTCGCAGTGGCCGACGGGAACGGTGCGCCCGTGGGAGCCGGACCGTTCGAGATGTGCCTGAGCGTGCGCATCGGCGCGCCGGGGATCGCGGCGGAGCGACTCAATGCGCTCATCGAGCAGGGGTATCGCTGCTCGCCGCTGTCTGCGGCGCTTCGCGATTCAGTGCCAGTCGAGCTTCGCGTTGAGATCGACGGCGGCTGAATGGACGCGTTGTCCGAGACATTGCGCGTCGTGCATCTGGTCGGCGCCATCTTCATCAACGCTCGATTCACCGCGCCCTGGTGCTACGAGTCCCCGCCCGCGGACCGTGCCGCACCGCTGCTCGAGCCGGGCGCCGAGCGGGTGGTGATCTTTCACCTGATCAGCGAGGGTGAATGCTTCACGGAGCTCGGGAGCGAGCCGCCGCTGCGCCTCGCCGCAGGCGATGTCGTTCTCTTCCCTCTTGGGCACGCGCATCGCATGAGTTCCCGGCCGGGGTTGCCCGCGGCAGCCGGCGCGCGGCTCGAGCAGGTGCTCGCGCGCCGCCCGCGACAGCTGGTGCACGGCGGCGGAGGCGCAGCGACTCGCCTCGTCTGCGGCTACCTCGCCTGCGATACGCGCCTCGCGCGACTGTTGCTCAGCGGACTTCCGCCGATCGTGCGCGTGAACGTGCGCGGATCGAATGCCGGCATCTGGCTGGAATCCTCAGTGCGCTACGCGCTGGCGGAGGCCCGCTCGCCGCGCCCCGGCGGAGCGGGCGTGCTCGCCAAGCTGGCCGAGGTCCTGTTCATCGAGGTGTTGCGACTCTACATGAACGAGGAGGCCCACGGTCGCACGGGCTGGCTCGCCGGCCTCGGAGACCGCATCGTAGGGCCTGCGCTCAATGCGCTGCACGCGCGTCCGGCACAGCCGTGGACGCTGGAGGAGCTCGCAGCGCGCGCCGGCGCATCGCGCTCGGTTCTTGCCGAGCGATTTCATCTGCTGGTCGGCACATCTCCAATGCAGTACCTGACACAGTGGCGGATGCTTCTCGCCGCCAATCACCTGAGCCGCAGCAACGCGCCCGTCACGCGGATCGCCGAGGATGTGGGATATCGGACCGACACGGCGTTCATACGTGCCTTTCGCCGCGAATACGGGCTGCCGCCCGCCGCCTGGCGCAAGGCGCGCGCCGGCCGCTTACCGACCAGCTGATGGATTAAGGACGCCCATGTACACGCTCTACATCGCCAACAAGAACTACTCGTCATGGTCGCTGCGCGCCTGGGTTCTGATGCGCGAGGCCGGGATCGACTTCACCGAGCACCTGCTCAGCTTCGGGGACGAGCCGAGCTGGACGCACTATCGCAGCCTCTCCCCGACCGGAAAGGTCCCGTGCCTCCTCGACGGTGCGCTCGCCGTGTGGGATTCGCTCTCCATCACCGAGTATCTGGCCGAGCGCCATCCGGGGGTGTGGCCCGCAGGTCGCGAGGCGCGAGCCTGGGCACGCAGCGCCGCTGCGGAGATGCATTCCGGCTTCACCGAGCTCAGAAGCCGCTGCTCGATGAGTTGCGGGATCCGGGTGCGCCTCGATGAGTATCCGGCGGCGCTCGAGCGCGACCTCGCGCGGATCGGCGAGCTGTGGAACGACGGCCTCGGCCGCTTCGGCGGCCCGTTCCTGGCAGGGGCGGCCTTTTCCGCGGCCGACGCCTTCTTCGCGCCGGTCGCGTTCCGGGTTCAGACCTACGGACTGCCCCTCGATGCGCTTTGCGCCGCGTATGTCCGGGGACTGCTCGATCGGCCCTCGATGCGGCAGTGGTACGCGCAGGGGCTCGCCGAGACGCAGCGCGATGAGCCGCACGAGCGCGAGATCCGCGCGATGGGCCGGGTGATCGAGGATCTGCGCGCGCACTGACCGCCCTGCACACGCCCAATACCCGGTCACCTGCAGAGCGTGCGCGAGGCCTCATGCCCGAGCTTCCGGATCTCACCGTCTACGTGGAGGCGCTCGATGCGCGCATCCTGGCGGAGCCGTTGCAGCGGATCCTCATCCGCTCGCCTTTTCTGCTCCGTACGGTCGCGCCCCCGATCCAGGCCGCCGAAGGACGGCGCGTGACGGCCGTGCGGCGCATCGCAAAGCGCATCGCGATCGGGCTCGAGGGGGATCTTTGGCTCCTCTTCCACCTGATGATTGCCGGACGCCTGCACTGGGCGGCGCGCGGTGCGCGGGTGAGCGGCCGCGCGCTCGCGCGGCTCGAGTTCGCACGCGGCACGCTCACGCTCACCGAGGCCGGCAGCGAACGGCGCGCCGCGCTCCATCTCATCGCGGGTGCGCAGGCGCTCGCGGCTCAGGATCCGGGCGGAATCGAAGTGCTGGACGCGAGCCTCGAGGAATTCAGCGCGCGCCTGCGGAGCGAGAATCACACCCTCAAACGGGCGCTGACCGACCCCAAGCTCTTCAGCGGCATCGGCAACGCCTACTCGGATGAGATCCTGCATGCCGCGCGGCTGAGCCCCGTCGAGCTCACCCGCAGGCTCGATGATGCGCAGGTCGCGCGACTCTACGCGGCCGCCCGCGCGCAGCTCGATGCGTGGACGCAGCGCCTGCGCGAGCGCGCCGGGTGCGCGTTTCCCGAGAAGGTCACGGCGTTTCGCGACGGGATGGCCGTCCACGGTCGCTTCCGGCTTCCCTGTCCCGTCTGTGGCACCCCCGTGCAGCGCATCCGTTACGCCGCGAACGAGACCGACTATTGTCCGCGCTGCCAGACCGGGGGCCGTCTGCTCGCAGACCGCGCGCTCTCGCGGCTGCTCAAGGCCGATTGGCCGAAGACCATCGATGCGCTCGAGCGCGGAACCTGATCAGTAGGTGACCGAGGGCAGCCACGCGCCCACCGGCTCGCTGTAGAGCCCGATCGACATCAGCGTCATCGTCTGCGTGATCCGCAGTCCCGCATCCAGACACCACTGCATGAGCTCCGCATTGCGCGTGGGAACGAGAAAGCCTGGACCGGCGAACGACTCCGCGGCAGCGATCAGGGCCTTCACATCGTCGCTCGTCTCGCCCACGGCGTGCCCGAAGAAGGCGACGGAGGTCGCGTAGCCCGTCACGCGCCCCGAGCGCACGACGATGCGCGCGGTGCCTTGCGCGATCGCGTCCGCGAGCTCACCGCCGCGCGGATGTCCGTGCACCCGCGCGCACAGCTCGTTCGCTACCGCGAGATCCTGCGGGCTCGCGCGCCGGACGAGGTAACCGGGCAGGCCTTGGCCGAGGGGCGGCCCCTGGAAGCACGCGAGCTGCTCGCGCACCCGGAAGCCGAGCTTGGAATAAAGGCCGAGCGAGCGGTTGTGGTAGCCCGCCTGCACCAGACGGATCCCGAGAAAGCCGCGCTCGGTCGAGCGCTTCATGACCGCCTGCATGAGCGCTCGGCCGGCGCCGTCGTTCTGCTGCGCGGGGTCGACCGTGATCGGGCCCACTCCGCTGATCGGATTGCGCTCATCGAGCACGTTGCTGCCCACGATCGTGCCCTCGAGCTCCGCCACGAAGACCACGAAACGATCGTGCAGCAGGCAAGCCTTGAGGAGCTCCGCGCCGATGCCCGGGCTCGGGACGTCGGGCGTGAAGTTGTGCGCCTCGGCGATGGCCTTGAACGCGCGGTAGCAGATATCACCGAGGGTCCCCGCATCGGCCGGCGTGCCTCGGCGCAGTGTCACGGTCATGATCAGTCCCTCCCCGAAACCCCCGCGAAGAGACGCCTCCCCACTCAGCGATCACGCTGCGCGGCGGGGGTCCCCTCCGCATGGCGCTCGCGCTCGCGGCGCGCATGGCGCTCGGTGGTCATCCACACGACCACATCCCAGGCGTTGTGAATGCCGATGAATACCATCAGCAGCGTCGCGCCCGCCACCGCGTACAGGGACACCGGGACGCGCCTGAACAGCAGCACCGCGGTCGCGAGCAAGGCGAGGTAGGCGAGCAGCGGCAGAATCGCGCTCCAGATCCAGTCCGACAGGAACGGCTTGTAGTCGCCTCCGAACCCGAAGAGCAGATAGACCACGCGCGCCC
This sequence comes from Steroidobacteraceae bacterium, assembly GCA_035523875.1. Lineage (GTDB taxonomy): Bacteria > Pseudomonadota > Gammaproteobacteria > Steroidobacterales > Steroidobacteraceae > JASHUC01. The sequence goes on along the minus strand of DATKPY010000019.1, from coordinate 3,361 downwards.
AGTAGGCGAGTCCTACCAAGGCGCTCACCGCCAGGCACACCCCGAGCGTGAGCGCCGTTTGCCCCGGCACCGTGAGGAGCGCCGCCACCCACAGCGCCGTGCCGAAATACACCGCCGTCGGGGTGATGAATGCGCGCAAGCCCCGCAGCCGCGCGGTCGCCCCCATGCCGGTGGTCGAGGAATTGTCGGCGGCGAGCGTGATCACGATGAAGGTGAGGCCAATGAGCGCCGCCGCCGAGGAGCCGACGATGACGTAGAAGTTCTCCCAGCCCTCGAGGGGCAGCGCGTTCGTCAGGAGCGAGGCCGACATCGTTCGATTCTATGCTGTTGCACTGCCCGGCCCTAAGTGCTACGCTTAGTAGCATTACAGAAGGTAGCATTACGATGCGTCGCGAAATCACCGATCTGGGGGAGCTCGAGCGCGAGGTGCTCGAGCTCGTCTGGAAGCACGAATCCGCCTCCGCCGATGCGATCCAGCGGGCGCTGCGCCGTCCGTTGAAGGAGTCGACGGTGCGCACGGTGCTCAAGCGCCTGGAGGAGAAGGGTCTGCTCACCCACGGGGTCGAAGCCCGCGCGTTCATCTACCGCGCGCGGGAGAGCCGTGCGGCGGCCGCGGCGCGCGCGGTGAAGAGCATCGCCGATCGCTTCTGCGGCGGCTCGGTCGAGGAGGTGCTCGTGGGCATGGTCGATGCGCAGATCCTCGACCGCAAGGAGATCGAGCGTCTCGCGGAGCGGATCAGCAAAGCCAAAGGAGGACGAAAGACATGATCGCCCTGATCCTGGAGGCTGCCGCGCGCTCGACACTTCTCATCGCGCTCGTCGCACTCGCGCTCGCACTCGCGCGCCCGGGCAATCCCCACCTGCACAAGCTCCTGTGGACCACGGTCGCCGCAGCGTCGCTCCTGATGCCGGCGCTGCTCGCAGTCCACGTGACGCCCGCCATCCACGCGCCGGTCCGGCCACTCACGGTGCTCGCGGCCGCAGCCGCGCCACCCGGTCACGCGTGGGTGCGCTCCGGCATCGAGCTTGCCTACCTCGCGACGGCGCTCGGGCTGCTGGGCCGCTACGGGGTCGGCTGGATGCGGCTGTGGCGCACGTGCCGCAATGCGCAAGCCTGCCGTGAGCCGTGGGCGAGCGGCCTCGACGTGCGGGTGAGCTCGCGCATCGGCGGCCCGGCCACCTTCGGGACCACGATACTCCTGCCAAGCGGGAGTTCGGGCTGGAGCGAGCCGCAGCGCGACGCCGTGCTCGCACACGAGCGGGCTCACGTGCGCAACCGGGATTGCTGGGTGCTGTGGCTCGCGCGGCTCAACGCCGCCTGCTTCTGGTTCAATCCGCTCAGCTGGTGGCTCACGCGGCGGCTGAGCGCGCTCGCCGAGCAGACGAGCGACGATGCGGCGGTCGTGGCGCTCGGGGACCGCGCCGGCTACGCGGAGATTCTGCTCGCGCTCGGTGCGGGCCGTGCGAGCCCGCTCGCCGCGGCGATGGCACGCCCGCGGCTTTCGAGCCGAATCGAGCGCGTCCTCTCGGGCGCGGCCCCGGCGGCGGCGCTCAAGCGCTCGCAGCGCTTGCTCGCCCTGGTCTTGATCGCTCCGGCGGTGGCGCTTGCCGCCGCCCCGGTGGAGCTCGCGGCGCTCACCGGCGCGAGCGCTCCATCGCCGCACTCGTACGTGCACGTCGCCGATCCCACGCAGCCTCACGTGGTGAGCTTCGGCAGGATCGGCGCGTTCTACCCCAAGCGGGCGAAGCGCAAGGGCATCGAGGGCACGGTGGATGTCGCCGTGACGCTCGATGCGGCCGGGCGCCCGCTCAACGCTCGAGTGGTGAGCGAAGCCCCGGCAGGCCACGGTTTCGGTGCCGCGGCCGCGGCCGCCGCCGTGCAGGAGATCTCCTACAGCAATCCCACCGGGCACCGCGCCACGCTCGTCTTCCGCGTGCAGTTCGCGCTCAAAACGGCCGGCGCCCACCCGGGGTAAGGGGCAAACCGCCCTGCGCGCCCCGGGAATCGCGTAAAGTCGATCCCGGAGGATCGATGTTCATCCGAATCAGCCCCCTTGCGGGCGCGGCGCTCGCGCTCTGCGCCGCACTCGCCGCCGGGCCTGCATCCGCGCACGCGCGGCTCGTCGCCGCAGCACCCGCCGCGAACGCTACGGTCGCGGCGCCGGCCCGCATACGCCTAACGTTCAGCGAAGCGGTCGCGAAGCGATTCTCGAGTTTCCGGCTCGAGGACTCGCACGGCCACCGGATCGATCTCACGCCGGTCCCGGCCGATGCGCGCACCCTCGCCGCGAGCCCCGTGAGCGCGCTCGCCCCAGGCCGGTACACGGTGTCGTGGACGGCGGTTGCAAGCGACGATGGGCACCGCACGGCGGGACGGTATCGGTTCATCGTCCGCTAGCCGGGACGCGCTTGCTCGACTGGACCGTGATCGTGGCGCGCTTCGGGCAGTACGCCGCGACGCTGCTGCTCTGCGGCTCCGCGCTCTTCTGGCTCTACGAGGCACCCGCAATCGGAGCCGCTGCGGCCGCCGCGGACGGGGCTCGGCGGCTGTTGCGCAGCGCCTGCGCACTCGCGCTCCTCTCCTGCCTCGTCTACCTCTTGGCGGAAACGGCCTCCCTCACGGGGGCGGTGAGCGATGCCTTCGATGCGAGCTCGCTCTGGGCGGTCGTCTCGACCACCCGGTTCGGTGCGCTCACGGCCGCGCGCATCCTCGTGCTGCTCCTCGCAGGGCTCGGGAGCCTCACGCTCGAGTGCGGACGACCCCTGTGGATTCTGGAGAGCGTGTTGGGCGGTGCCGTGGTCGCAAGCTACGCGTGGACCGGGCACGGCGCCCTCGATGACGGGCTCGCCGGCATCGCGCATCTCGGGGCGGATGTCCTGCATTTGCTCGCCGCCGCGCTGTGGGTCGGTGCGCTCGTGCCGCTGGCCCGTCTCCTCGAGCGGGCGATCGGCGCGCGTACGGCCGCGGATACCCAGTGCGCGGCCCAAAGTCTCGAGCGCTTCGCGCGCATCGGCCCGGCCGTCGTCGGGCTCCTCATCGCGAGCGGGATCGTCAATGTGTGGTACGTCATCGGCCCCGGCCGCTGGTCGGCGCTCTTCACGAGCCCCTACGGACGGATGCTGCTCGCGAAGCTCGCCTTCTTCGCACTCATGCTCCTCCTCGCCGCGCTCAACCGCTCGCGGCTGGTCCCGGCGCTGCGCCGCTCGTTCGAGCGGGCGAGCTCGCCGGAGGCGGCACTGCGGCGGCTGCGGCTCTCCGTGGCGAGCGAAGCGACGCTCGCCTTCCTCGTGCTCGCCGCCGTGGCGGTGCTCGGGATGCTCGAGCCGCCGGTGTCGATGAGCTGAGGGACCGCATCCCGCG